>NZ_JAOWKX010000003.1:0-138224 GCF_025751585.1 Fluctibacter corallii | reverse complement strand
CCGCTTATTTACTAATTTCTTAGCAATATAGTGAACACATAGGTGTTCATGACATGTTCGGAATTGGAGCGGGAAACGAGACTCGAACTCGCGACCCCAACCTTGGCAAGGTTGTGCTCTACCAACTGAGCTATTCCCGCATATTTTGTTGCGCTTATAACTTGTAGTGTGCTTCGTTATGACCTTGCCAAGCCTTGGCAATTACTTCGTAACGAGGATGTGCACAACCAACTGAGCTATTCCCGCATATACAGTTGCGTATTTTTATTACGCTTACTGGATAAACCAGTACATTCCGAAAAATGTGACCGCTTCATGTCGAAGCGGGTGCGCATTTTACAAAAATAGGCTGTATACGCAAGCCTTTTTTTAAAATAATGTCGAAAAAAATGAAATTTAACGATTTGCGATCAGATATTGAACACATTTTGGCGATAATATTGTAGTTCGCCGATCGACTCGCGAATATCATCAAGTGCTAAATGCGTTCCTTTTTTTGAAAAGCCAGCCAACACATCGGGCTGCCAGCGCCTTACCAACTCTTTAATCGTACTAACATCAATACTTCTATAGTGGAAATAGTCATGTAGCTCAGGCATGTACTTCACCATAAAGCGACGATCCTGTCCGATTGTATTCCCACACAATGGGCTTTTTCCTGCATCTACATACTGCTTTAAAAACGCGATAGTTTGGCGAGCTGCATCAATTTCTGTCGTTTTGCTTTCTCGACAACGCTTAGTGAGCCCAGATTCGCCATGCGTGTCAATACACCACTGATCCATGTTATCAAGCACAGAGTCAGGTTGATGAATAGCAAGTACAGGCCCTTCGGCAAGAATATTGAGATTTTCATCGGTCACAATAGTCGCGATCTCCAAAACACGGTCGGTTTCAGGGTTCAAGCCCGTCATTTCCATGTCTATCCAAACTAAATTGCTATTGTTTACCGTCATATACCTGCCACTCTCAAAATAACCTATCGTTAATATAATTGCTTAAAGCAAGACGTTACCATGTTATAGTAAAAAGGAACAAACAAAGTATCTCTCAAAGTGGCTAAAAGACCAAAATTAACACATAAGCAAAAACGTCAGGTTTCTGCTAATAGAAAAAAACGTTTACAAGAAAATCAACCTTCGTTGTCGGCAGATCAGGTCGCGCAATTACAAGAAGGGGTGGTCATCGGGCGTTTTGGTAAGCATGCAGACGTTGAAAATCCGCAAGGCGAGGTTTTCCGCTGTCACATTCGCCGCACAATCGACAGCGTTGTCTGCGGTGATAGCGTGCAGTTCCATCCAGGCGACGACACCTCAGCGGCAGTCAGTGGCGTCATTGAAATTGTAAAAGATCGCGCGTCGGTGTTAACCCGTCCTGACTTTTATGATGGCGTTAAACCCGTTGCCGCAAATATCGATCAAATTATAATTGTCAGCTCTGTTTTGCCCGCTTATTCGCCGAATATCATCGATAGATACTTGGTTGCTGCCGAAGATGTCAACATTACCCCTGTCATTTTGCTTAATAAGATTGAGCTGCTATCGGACAACGAAAGAGAAGAAATAAAGCAAAGCCTGAATATTTATCGAAAAATCGGTTATCAGGTGTTAATGACCAGCTGTAAAAGTGGCGAAGGCATCGACAATCTTAAACAATTTTTAAAAGATAAAATCAGCGTATTTGTTGGTCAGTCTGGGGTAGGGAAGTCTAGCTTGGTTAATCAGCTATTACCTGAGGCTGAGGAAGCAACAGGTGACATTTCTGATACATCAGGCTTGGGGCAACACACAACCACCGCAGCGAAATTACTGCACTTCCCAGCAGGAGGTGATTTAATTGATTCTCCCGGAGTTCGCGAGTTTGCACTTTGGCATCTTCCACTTGAAAAAGTCACCGAGGGTTTTATTGAGTTTAGGGCGTTTTTAGGTGGATGTAAGTTTAGAGATTGCAAGCACAAAGACGACCCAGGTTGCCTATTGCGCGAGGCGGTAGAAAAAGGAGAGATTAGCCAAGCCCGCTTCGACAGTTATCACAAAATTTTAGATACCATGGAAGATCAGCGCCCCACAAGGAGCCGACCTCCAGGCATGCAGTAAATGCAAACGACGTCGGTGAAAACCCATCTATATTAATTTACGGTGATGGCGTTAACGTAAAATCTTATGAGCTAGAAGTGCTATGTATCACGCCATCTTCATTTTTCGTGTACAATCCACGGCTCTTAGCACAGAGGAGTATGTCTTTTGCTTAACTGGTTAAAAATAAAATTACAGTATTTGATGCCAAAACATGCAATATCGCGTCTGGTTGGCGCGTTAGCAGCCGCTGAAGCGGGTTCACTTACAACGAACTTAATCAAAATTTTTATTAAGCATTACAAAGTTGACATGTCAGAAGCAAAACAATCTGACGCCGAAGACTTTCCTACGTTCAATGCTTTCTTTACACGTGAGCTAAAAGAAGACGCACGTCCCATGAAAGCGTCTGAACAGCAATTGGCCTACCCGGTAGACGGCACGATCAGCCAATTAGGTGATATTCGATTTGATACTATTTTTCAGGCGAAGGGACACGATTATAGCTTGACCACCTTGTTAGGTGGCGATAACAAAATTGCTGAGCCATTCAAAAATGGTAAGTTTGCGACAATTTATCTTTCACCACGGGACTATCACCGCATTCACATGCCTGTAGACGGAAAGTTAACAGACATGATTTACGTACCTGGTGAGTTGTTTTCAGTCAATCCATTAACAACTGAAAATGTACCCGGCCTGTTTGCTCGTAACGAGCGAGTGGTTAGTATTTTTGAGACGCCATATGGAAAGATGGCAATGGTATTGGTAGGCGCAACTATTGTTGCAAGTATCGAAACGGCCTGGGCAGGCACCGTCACACCACCAGCAGGAAAGAACGTTACCCATTGGTCATATCCAATGGATTGTGAAGGCGCAGTCAGTTTGAAAAAAGGCGAGGAGATGGGCTTATTCAAATTGGGTTCCACAATTGTAGCCTGTTTTGAACCTGGCATGGTGGAGTTTTTAGAGCAAAATCCAGGCGATATCACGCGACTTAACGACGTATTCGCCAACATTACTCGCCCGAAACAAGACTAACTGCGTGGATCCCGTTAAACGCAGTTTAGGTATGCTCCACCTAACAATGATATTGTTGGGTGGCACCGCATTATTTTCTAAGATTATTCCGCTCTCATCTACCGATATTACGTTCGGTCGCTCTGTCGTGGCATGCCTTTTACTGGCTCTCGTCGTCAAGTTTACTGAGGGTAGTTTGCGACTCCGAAACAGACGCGATTACGTGATTGCTATCGGCCTAGGAATGCTAATGGCCGCACACTGGGTCACCTATTTTGCAGCCATGCAATATTCTTCTGTATCAGTAGGAATGATTGCGCTATTTACATTTCCGGTCATTACCGTTCTGATTGAACCCTTTTTCGAAAAAATATCACTCGTTTGGCAAGACTTGGTCAGCGCTCTCGTGGTATTTATGGGCATAGTCTTGATGGTGCCCGAAATCTCATTAGAAAATGATGTGACACTGGGTATAGTCATAGGCGTTGCTTCAGCGATTTTGTACGCCTTCCGTAACTTATGCCATCGCCGCTACTTTTGCCAGTATTCAGGTGCACGAGCAATGGCGTATCAAACCGCAGTTATTATAGCGAGCCTGTACTTTTTCACGTCTGATGAAATCTTCACAGCCTCGACAGAGACTTACATATGGTTACTGCTACTCGGTACGGTATTTACTGCACTCCCCCACGCAATGATAGCCAGCAGCTTGAAGCACTTACGCGCCAAAACTTTCTCATTAGTAGCATGCATGCAGCCGTTCTACGGTGTTGTTTTAGCAGTATTAATTCTTGATGAATCGCCAACTTGGCAAACTCTTGTGGGCGGCACACTGGTAATTTCAGCCGCAATCTACGAAACTGTAAATGCCCAAAAACTGCATCAAAAAACCTAAATATGATTATCTTTGCTCATCGCGGTGCCAGTAAAGACAAACCTGAAAACACGTTAAGTGCCATAGAAGAGGCCATAAAACAGCAAGCGGATGCTATCGAGATTGATGTTTTCGAGTGCAAAGATGAATTTGTGGTGATACACGACCGCTGGCTACAACGCACCACCACCGGACACGGCAAAGTAGAAAACCATACCTATGCACAGCTCAGCCAATTTGATGCGGGTTTAGGCCAGCCCATTCCAACCCTTAATCAAGTATTAGATATGGTAAATGGAAAGTGTGAACTTAATATAGAGTTAAAAGGCGTGCACCAAACGGCACATTTGCTGGACTATATTCACCCTACTCACTTCGACAATACGCCTATTCTATTCTCATCTTTTAATCACCACGTTATCAAACACATCAAGCAACTTAAACCTGACTGTAAGATTGGTGCGCTAACTTCGTCCGTGCCACTTAATTATGCTGCATTTGCCAGTGAGCTGGGTGCATATAGCACGCATCTTGATATCAGCTTTTGCACGCAAGCATTTGTAGATGATATCCATCTGCGTGGTATGAAGGCATACGTCTACACGGTTGATGAACTAGAAGATATCGTTCTCATGAATGACATGGGAGTTGATGGCATTTTCACCAATAAACCCGCTTTTGCTAAAACAGTGCTCTCGCACATGGCGCAAAGCCAATAGTGGTTTAAAACAAATTCAGGTTAAGCGGTTTCAGAGTGACACGTGCTGCATGTGCGGCAACTTTTGCACAAGCGTAGGTTGATTAAGTGAGAAAATATAATCAGAAATGCGCCAACACCTATAGTGAAGGGCTCGTATTGCTCACCGAACATATCTTTATTCCAATAAATTAACCCACCTAGTAGTAAGCTATACAACGGATAAAGCTGGCGATGATAACGATAAAATCCAGAAAGCAGCGCCCAAAAGCCCATGATCATAGACAGTGTCAGGATTGTTTTTTCAAACCAATCCTGAGCAAAAAAGCTCGCGCCAAGGTAAGGAACGACAGGTAGCAGCAACGGCAAAAATAAACAATGCACAGCACAAAGACTTGACGTCCAGATGCCGAGTTTATCTACAAAAGCTTGTTTACGAATATCTGACATTGCTAACCTCTATGTTCAACAACGTTATAGTATAACATTTCGACGAATTTGCAAAATGATAAATGTCGTTAAATCATGAAATTTAGCTTACTGGCTGAAAAATAATAGAATTTCTACGGTAATTGATGTCGCGATGAATCCTAACACAGAATAAACAGCATCACCGATACTAATGCTGAACCGTTTAGAGTGCGTGATCGTCAGCCCTGTATCTTCTCACCAAGCTCACAATAGCCAATACAACGCTGCCCGCTATCAATCCCAGTATACCATCAAACAAAATCGGCATCATTGAAGCAGACCAATCCCCAAGTAAACCTGAAGCAAACTGCGTCGTAGTTTCGCTTACGTGATGAAACAGGGAAATGCTGTGGGACAATATGCCGCCGCCGACTAAAAACATCGCTAATGTGCCTACAATGGCGAGTAGCTTCATTAACAATGGCGCAATAAGCAGCAAGCTTCTTCCCAGCGCACGCTTGAGCCCACTAGCCCCACCCTTGACCGCGCTCCTTAATAAATACAAGCCAGCGTCATCAAGTTTCACAATGGCGGCAACTAAACCGTAAACACCCACGGTAAAAGCGATCGCCAAACTCGACAGAACCGTAACCTGTGTCATAAAAGGCGCGGCTTGAACCGATCCCAACACGATCACAATAATCTCTGCTGACAAAATAAAGTCTGTGCGAATAGCCCCTTTGATCTTATCTTTTTCCATTTCAACCAGATCGACGCTCGGATCCGCGATCGCTTTAAGTCGTTGATCATGTTGATGATCGGCTTCATTTTTATCATCAATCAGCTTGTGGATAACTTTTTCAGCGCCCTCATAACACAAGTACAAACCACCAATAATCATTAACACGGTAATCAGCGGTGGCAGTAAGGCACTAATTAACAATGCGGCCGGTACTAAGATGAATTTGTTGAGAAATGAGCCTTTCGCTACGGCCCAAACCACGGGCAGTTCGCGGTCTGCTTTTACGCCTGAAACCTGTTGAGCATTGAGCGCCAAATCATCACCCAACACACCTGCCGTCTTTTTTGCTGCCACTTTTGAAAGTACTGCCACATCGTCTAAAATCGTGGCAATGTCGTCAATAAGCGCAAGTAAATTGGCTGCGGCCATAATAAATCCTTTTACAGTGATACTGGTGTAGTTTTTGTTTCCTCAACCACACCAGTTACTGAGGTAGGTTGATTATTTTGTTGGTGTTGGGCTTTGCGACTCAACTCAATAGATTTCAACATTTCACTCACAGGAATCAATCTCACTCCTTGTCCATCCAACTCAGTCAGTGCATTTTCAAGATAGGCAAGACTCTGTGGATAAGGATGTGCAATACCAATTACCTGATTATACTTTTTTGCCAGACGGATCAAGCGCTTAAATTGCTGATCAATATGATCAGGATCGATAACATGATCAATGAACACACTGCGATGACCTGATAAGATCCCAACTTCTTGTGCGATCTTACTCGCTTTACTAAAACGTGTCGTGCGGCTATCAACAAAAAACAGATTTTCTTCCTGCAGAAATTCCATAGTGGTTTTCATTGGCAGCGTTAATTGCGTGAGTTTACTTCCCATATGGTTGTTAACGCCAATCGCATGCGGAACACTTTTCAATGCACTAGATAGCGTTTGCTTAATCGCTTGAGGGTGCATATCAGACGTAATCGCGCCCGGCCCAAGCCTATTATTGCCTAACGACTCCATAGGCACATGCAGCATAACTTCGCGCTGCTGTTTAGCCGCGCGTTGAGAGAATTGCCGTGATAACGGTGTATGGGGAAGAATGGATAATGTTACTTCTTTAGGCAAATCAAAGGCCTTCGCATCACGTCTGGCATTACCCATATCATCAATAATTATCGCGATCTCGGCAGCATTGCCTGAAGACATCGTCGATATTGCGATGAAAAATAACAGAATCGCTGTACAAAATTGTTCTATCGTTTTTTTAATTAAGCGCACGTTCACTACTTATTATTGTTATGCTTATTCGGGCGTTTATTCGTTACTATTTTTATCGAGTATAACGCCACGTTGTCAGTATAGATTCGTCGACTTTATGTGTCGAATACACCCTTTTCGCAATCTGATTCGAGTTTTCTGCAAATCTGAACTTGCCAATACACTCAACACAGCAGTAGAGCCACTATTTTACCCAAGCACTTGGATTGAGGGCTTTTCCTTTGTGCCTGATCTCAAAATATAAATTGGGTGCGCTTTGGCCACCGCTTTGCCCCACCAGAGCAATGGTTTCACCAGCTTGCACAGAATCGCCCACTTGCTTCAACAGTGCCTGATTGTGGCCGTACAAACTCATATAACCGCGCCCATGATCAATCACTGTAACTAATCCAAATCCTCTTAGCCAATCTGCATATAACACCTTACCATCATGGATAGACTTAACAGAGTTACCAGCTTGGCTGTTAATCAACACGCCTTTCCATCTCACTTGCCCTTGGCGTCGTTTTCCATACAACCGCTGAACTCGCCCGCTTGTTGGTCTTAACAAGCGTCCTTTCAGTGAGGCCAATCCTTTCATTTCTGGAATCGCCTTGGCTTCTCTGGCCTTTTGTGCTGCTAATGCCGCCGCTTCTAGTGCTTTAATTAAAGCTTGCTCGTTGATTTGTAACTGCTCAATCTTCGCCGCTTCAGAATCGATTGCTTTTTCGATTTGATTCAGAGTACCTTTGCGCTCAGATTGTTGTAACGCCAGCTTAGATTTCTGCTCAGTTTGTGATTCCAACAATTTATTAAGCTGGTCGAGCTTCTGCGCTATGTTCGCTTCAACCTCTTTTAGCGACGCTACTGTGTCTCTAAATGTTTCAATTTCACTTTGGCGGGCAGCATTAAGATATTTATAGTAAGTAATCACTCTTTCAAAACGACCTGCATTCTCTTGATTGAAAATCATTTTCGCGTAGTCATGATTTCCTGTCATGTAAGCAGAACGAATTTGTTTCGCGAGGATGCCTTCCTGTTGCTTCAACTGTTTTATTAAAGCCCGCTGCTTTTTCTCAAGCGACTTTTTCTCATCTTGATTTTGCGCAATTTGACCTTGTGTACGGTTGAGTTGTTTCGCGGTTTCAGCTATCTCCAACTCGGCTTTTTTCAAGCGCTGTTCCAATTCACGCGCCTGCCGCAATTGTTGTTCAATTTTCTGTTGTTTCTGTTTTATTTCTCTTTGAATATCTTTAAGTGCATCTTGATCATCTTGCGCCAATGCAAATCCAGACACTGTCACCAGCGGCAACATACAAAAACAAACAACAATATAAAACCGGCACAATTTAACGAATCGTGCCGACTGAATCAGATAAGAAATAACAATCACAAATTAGCTTTTTAAGGTAACAATAGGTTTACCGGTCATTTCACTCGGCTGCTCCATGCCCATCACATGCAACATCGTAGGCGCAACATCACTTAACGTGCCGCCGTTTCTAGTAGAAGCATCACGCCCAACATAAATAAAGGGAACAAGTTCGCTGGTATGTGCAGTATGAGCTTGTCCTGTTTCTTCATTTACCATTTGCTCTGCGTTGCCATGGTCGGCTGTAATCAAGCATTCTCCGCCTACCTTTTTCAGCGCAGCGACGACACGACCAATACACGTATCTACAGCTTCTACAGCTTTAACAGCCGCATCATATTTACCAGTATGCCCTACCATATCCCCATTCGGATAGTTACATACAATGACATCGAATTTGCCTGACTCAATTGCGTCAACCAATTTATCTGTAAGCGCTTCACTGTTCATTTCTGGTTGTAGATCGTAGGTCGCGACTTTCGGAGAGGGTATTAAAATGCGTTCTTCGCCTTTAAATTCTGCCTCTCGCCCACCTGAGTAGAAGAAGGTGACATGGGCGTATTTCTCAGTTTCAGAGATTCGAAGTTGTGTTTTATCGTGTTTCTCTAACCATTCTCCCATCACATTAGTAAGGGGCTCTGGCGGAAAAGCCACAGGTGCATCAATACTATCTGCATACTCAGTAAGCATAACGAAACCACTCAAATTTGGTCTGCGTGTACGCTCAAAGCCAGAGAAATCGTCATCAACAAAAGCACGTGAAATTTCTCGGGCGCGATCTGCACGGAAATTCATAAAAATAACCGTATCACCATCTTCGATGCTGACTTTGTCTCCAATACAGGTAGGCTTCACAAATTCGTCATTTTCATCACGTATGTAGGCCTGTTGAAGGCCAGAAACAGCGTCGTTTGCCTGATATTCCGCCTCACCGTCTACTAAAAGATTATAGGCAGATTCAACGCGATCCCAACGTTCGTCCCGGTCCATCGCGTAATATCGGCCGACAAGTGAAACCGTGCGTCCTACCCCCAAATCAGCAAACAGCGCATCAGCCTTTTGGAGCGACGATTCTGCGCTGCGAGGCGGTGTATCACGTCCATCTAGAAACGCATGCAAATAGAGCTTTCGCACACCTAATTTCGCTGCCAATCTGAGCATTTGGAAAATATGATCTTCGTGGCTGTGCACACCACCCGGCGACATTAATCCCATCACATGAACCGCTTTATTTTGTGACAGTGCTTTGGTGACATTTTTCACTAACGCTGGGTTAGCATTGAACTCGCCATCGTCAATCGCTTTGCTGATTCGAGTAAAATCCTGATAAACAACCCGACCGGCACCCAAATTAACATGGCCCACTTCAGAATTTCCCATCTGCCCAGCAGGCAACCCAACATCGATGCCAGAGCCAGAAATGAACGTATTTGGATAATCGCGCACCAGTTCATCTAAAACCGGCGTATTGGCATTAGCAATGGCGTTGTTGTCAGTGTCTTCTCGATGACCCCAACCATCTAAAATAAGCAGCGCAAGCGGTTTTTTAGCCTGATTCATAGGTGACTCCGTATGGGTTAAAAAGTTACGACAATGGCAATACGCATCTAATTCACGGTAACCGATAGTGTAGTTAGCAGAAAACCACTATGGCAATGAAAAAAGCACTGCGCACAATCTGTAATAAAATCACAGTTTACCTAGATTAAAAACATTGCACCAGTACGTATCTTCTTCATTTTTATGTCAATCTTTGAATAAATAATATTGCCATTCCATAGGCTTGCGTAGTTTTAACGCCGTCTATTCCAATCTGCACTGGTTTTGAAAGTGATTTTCTATATACTTTGCTCACTTATTTTTACCTGATTGAATGTTGTTATGGAGCAAATAGTCGAATTTATTAGTAATCACTACGTCCTAGCAGGCCTGTGGATGGGTTTATTTGTGATGCTGGTATACAGCTATATTAGTGGTGCCCTATCACCTGTGAAAGAAGTAAGCACGCGTGATGCAACCATGTTGATGAATAAAGAAGATGCCATTGTAGTGGATATTCGTCCACAAGCAGACTTCAGAAAAGGCCATATTATTGGTGCGAAGAACCTAAAACAGGAACAGATAAACAAAGCTGAATTTTCTACCCTTGAAAAAAATAAGGATAAGCCCATTATAGTGGTATGCGCCATGGGGATGTCGGCTAAACGCACTGCCTCGCAGATGTTAAAGGCGGGATTTACCAAGGTATCTGTACTTAAAGGTGGAATGAGCACCTGGCAAGGTGAGAATTTGCCTGTCATCAAATAGTAGCGAGTAACGTATAACATGCCAAAAGTCGAAATCTATACTAAGGGATACTGCCCTTATTGCCATCGAGCAAAGCATTTATTAGAGAGTAAAGGCATTGCGTACGAGGAGTTTCCCATCGACCAGAAACCTGAGTTACGGGACACCATGATTGAGCGCGCAAATGGCGGTTATACCGTTCCGCAAATCTTCATCAATGAACAACACATTGGTGGCTGCGATGACATGTACGCACTTGAAGCAAAAAACGAATTAGACAAATTGCTCGCAGCATAATTGCACGAGTGAATAAATTAAAATAATAGGAAGTAAAATGGCTGACGAGAATCAAGTAAACGAAGCTGCACAACAGGGTCAGGGCGCACAATTTCAAATTCAGCGCATCTATGCAAAAGACATTTCATTTGAAACGCCCAATTCTCCACAGGTATTTCAAAAAGAATGGAAGCCTGAAGTTAAACTAGATATCGACACACGTACCACAGAGCTTGAAGCCAACTTGTACGAAGTGGTTCTTGCTGTCACCGTAACAGCAAAACTAGGCGAAGAAGTCGCGTTCTTATGTGAAGTACAGCAAGCGGGTATTTTTGCAATTGGCGATATGCCAGAAGCAAATAAAGCACATACGCTAGGTTCTTTCTGCCCTAACGTGCTTTTCCCTTATGCGCGTGAAGCGATCTCTAACCTAGTTAACCGCGGCACGTTCCCTGCGCTAAACCTTGCGCCAGTGAATTTTGACGCGATCTTTGCCGCATACATGCAGCAGCGTGCTCAAAAGGATCAAGAGCAGGCACCTAAGCTAGACGCATAATTTATGAATCAGTCTGTGACTGTACTCGGGGCGGGGTCGTATGGCACCGCCCTTGCTTTTTGTTTAGCGCGTAATGGCATCGAAACCTTTCTTTGGGGACGTGACTCGTCACAAATGCAAGAAATGGCAACACAACGATGCAATACGCGTTATCTTCCCGATTTCACCTTTCCTGACGCGTTGCACATTGAGCCCAATCTCAAAGCAGCAGTTGCTCATAGTGATGACATATTGGTGGTAACGCCAAGCCATGCCTTCGAGGAAATGTTAGAGCAAGTAAAACCTCTACTGACGAAGAACCACAGAGTGTTGTGGGCAACCAAAGGGCTACAACCCAAAACGGGGAGACTTCTGCAAGATGTTGCTCGTGACATATTGGGCGAAGACATTCCTCTGGCGGTACTATCAGGTCCGACATTTGCCAAAGAAATGGCAGCAGGGTTACCCACTGCAATTTCGTTGTCTTCGACGAACGACCAACTCGCTGATGAATTTGCAAGCAAACTTCACTGTGCGAAAACATTTAGAGTGTATCGCAATAACGATTTTATTGGTGTACAACTCGGCGGCGCAGTGAAGAATGTCATAGCAATAGGTGCAGGCTTGGCTGACGGCTTAGGATTCGGTGCTAACGCACGGACGGCTCTCATTACTCGTGGCTTGGCGGAGTTAACACGACTGGGTATGAAGCTTGGCGCGAAGCCAGAAACTTTCATGGGCATGGCTGGTCTTGGCGATCTCGTCCTGACGTGTACAGACAATCAATCTCGTAACAGACGATTTGGATTAGCACTGGGCAAAGGCATGCAAGTCAAAGAAGCCATGGACAGCATTGGACAAGTGGTTGAAGGTTACCGAAACACAGATGAAGTACACGCTCTTGCGAAGCAGCAAAACGTAGAGATGCCTATTTGCGAGCAAATTTATGCGGTGCTTTATGAAGGTAAAGCCCCAAAAGAGGCCGCTTTAACTCTGCTTGGGCGTGCGCAAACAACCGAATAATTTTATTGTTTGATGTTGAACAGATACGCTCATCATTAATGCAATCCAGTGAGCCACCCAAAAACAAGGTGGCGCAACTGGGGTACCTTCATGCTGATGGGAACTAATACCTTCTATTAATTCAATACAAGAAGGCGGAATCTACGCTCACCTTCAAGTTTCAAATTATATCGAGCCAGAGAAATCAAACTGTCTCCATGCTTCATATACGAATACCGACACAGCGTTCGACAAGTTCATACTGCGGCTTTGAGGCAACATTGGAATTCTCACTCGCTGCTCAGGAGGCAATGATTGAATAATATCATCAGGCAAACCACGCGTTTCTGGCCCAAATAGCAATGCATCTCCCTGCTCATAAGATACATCAGCGTGGTAAGCCTTCCCTTTGGTTGTGCAAGCAAATATTCTTTTCGGCTGGCGGGCATCTATGTAGGCTTGTAAATCTTGATGACGGATCACGTCCGCAAATTCATGATAATCAAGCCCTGCTCGCCTCACCCGCTTATCGTCCCAATCAAAACCAAGAGGCTCAATTAAATGAAGATTGAACCCTGTGTTTGCGCACAAACGAATGATATTACCAGTATTAGGAGGAATTTCAGGCTGAAATAAAACGATATCAAGCATCATGTAGCTCTAGTCATGTAAAACATTCCGTGCAGTTTACCAAAAGTGCGATTCAGGATCTGCACACAATAATTCTTGAAATTGATTTGCCAACGCTGTAATAAATAACACGCTCAAACATATTGTGCACATTAATTGCAGTAAAGACAGTCAGTGATACGGAATGGATAGTATTTCAAGCGAAACGTTGAAATCGATTCGCACCTCAGCAAACCTTAGCCAAGATGAACTAGCTACGAGGTTAAGGATTGGCGCGTTTCTAATAAAAAAAGTAGAAGAAGGAAACATTCCGATATCACACATCCCCGATGAAGCTCGTCAGGGATGGATAAACTTATCAAAAGGAGAACCTAAAAGCCTGTTAACCAAAATTAAAAAAAATACCACTCCTCTGTTTAGCATATTTTTGTTAGCCGGCCTTTATCTTGTTGCAGTGACTTCTTTTATCGGTACTTTTGACCTGAGTGCGGACTTTGAACCTGGCTCTAATGCTGATAAAGTGGGAATTCTGATTCTATTTATAGCCGCTATCATAAATAGAAATTACAAAGACCTATTCTTATCTATAGTCATTCTTATTATCTTCAAAATTGCTGCAGAATTAGTTTACTCTGTCCTATACGGAGACTATATCAGCGCCGTACAAACATCCCCAGATACTTTTGTAAAAGTAGACACAGGCTACGATGTATTAATATATATTTTTAGTATTATCACCTACTTTTTATGCAAAAAAGAAAGGTGTCGAATAATATTCTTATCGAGTTTGCTATTAGCAATCAGCCTAGAAGTTTACTGGACGATTACACAAGTCGATGCACCTAAAATAGCCTGGTATATGTACAATGGGTCACAGTGTCTATTGATCTTAGCCCTATTAAAAGTTAAACATCGAAAATTAAATAATTTTAAAGGAAAATACAAAGTTTATGACATGGTTATAAAAAAATATATGGAACTATATCAATATCTTATATTGTTCATGATACTAGAATACGTACTACGATATGAATTTAATTTAAATATAAGATTAATTTATGATGGTTACTTACTGTTTTCGACAATATATTTTTTCAGTTTTTTACTATCAATTATATATTATCGCTTTAGAATCGAAAAACTCCATTCGTAGCTAATGCATTTTAATATGGAAAGCAGAATGCTCCACAAGCAAGATAATTCCGATGCCAAAATCGCTCAACATGTTGGTGTGGGACAATTTCTACTAGAAGCAATCGAACGCGGCGATGTGAATGCGAAAAAAGCGCTGAATCGCAGCGCCTTCAAACGTTGGCTAGACCACAACACGGAAAAACATAAACGCCAGTCAACCTATGCCCAGATATATAAGTTATTCTCATTCTCCATTATTTTAGTCTTATGCACGATTTGCGCGCTCGCTCAAGTGTACTCATTGGGATTTCCAAATGCATTTGATTCGGGTGTGAATGCATCAAGAATTGCCTTAGCATTCCTACTAATGCTCGCTTTAGTGGGAAGAAGGCATGTAGATTTCTTCCTTAGCTCGGTATTAATCATCGCTTTCATGCTAGCAGAGGAATTCTTCTATTCTTTAATTATAAATGTTTATTATTCCACCCTAACTAATGAAAAGCTTTTAATTAGCTTACTTTTATATGCCACAAGCGTCATCTGTTTAATATTCGCTAGAAACCACAAGCACATAAGGGCGAGCGTAGTGGCTTTCTTCACTTGTTTAAGCGCCGACTTATACTGGGCCCATCAAGGGCTACCCGCACCATTTATAAGTTGGTATTTATATATTGGATGTCAATATCTCTTACTCAGCCAATGCATCGCATTTAAGAGCGCACGCGTTGCCAGTAATGAAAATAAAAGAACTCAAAATTATGATCGTATCATTCATATATTCGCATCATTCTATCAATACATAATTCTGCTTAATATCATTGAATTTATCGCACGGCATATGTTCCAGATTGAGGTGTTCGTGATTTACGAAATCTATTCTTATGTTTACGTGATATTTGTTGCTTCACTACTTCTCGTTCAGGTACATTTCTTATACTATGGTGATAATATAAAACCCCTCGACATACAGCATTGAGTATTGGACAAAACGCCAAGGAAACAGGACCAGAAAACATTGAATAGCCGTAACGCTTCTCACTTAACGCTGAAAAATATAAGAAAGAATGCAGGATTATCACAAAAAGAACTGGCAGACCGACTTAATATCAGTATTTATCTGATTGAAAGCATAGAGGTAGGCACTATAGATGCCAAAGCCGCATTACCATCAAAGACCTTAACTCTCTGGTTAAGTTTATCCCATCAATCAACACGCAATTCAAATGCTTTAACAAAGGCCATAAATTTTAGCGTTTGGTTGCTTCTATTCTTATTCTTTTTTTTGGCTTTTTTTTCACATATACAGGCATATGATGTTACATCAGAGTACAACTTTCGTATAAATCCCGATCGTGTAAGCCTATTATTAGTTATGGTTTTAGCCTACGTAGGACGAAAAGACCCACACTTTATAGCCACCGCATTTATAATCATTATCATTAAAGTAATCAATGATATTATCTTTTCTTTTTTAGTGGTAGATTATGTGGACAATTTTAGAAATTATCTTCCTAAAATTTTGCTTTACGTGATAAGCATGCTTGCCTACATTTTATGTAGAAAATGCCGTTATTCGCCAATTTACCTCATTACGCTACTAACCGCTCTTACTACTGAGACTTACTGGTATTTGAATGAATATCCGTCGCCTTTTATATCTTGGTATCTTTATGTATCAGCTGAATGTTTAATTGTCACCACTTTAATTGAAAGAAAATATATATCCATCACCCCCCAAGGAAGGGTTGAAAAACACGTATTTGATAAAATAATATTAAGGTTTATGGCATTTTATCAACCTCTAATTTTCATTGTGATAATAGAATATATATTGAGACATATTGGAAAAATAGATTCGGTATTTTTACACACATCATATAGTTACGTTGCAAGTCTTTATCTATTTTCATTTATAGCGGCGCTGTTTTATCACGTTTTTTCTAAGACAAAAAGCTATGAGGAAAACATATCTTTACCAGCTCTGGCGAAAAGAGTATTTATCCCTAACTTCCTAAAAGGAGCGCAAGCTGAGGGTATAAAAAATGTTGATAACAATATCCGATAAATCTGAAGTGTGCGTTATAATTTTTTAATATTTCTACTTGTAGTGACCAAGATGCCCCGACCACTACAACTTCAGCTATTCGCTGAATTTAATTATTTTAAAACTAGCAATGAGAGAATACTTAATTTGCCAACACCATAAGCATTTCAAATAGACAAGATACTTTTTGACCCTTTCCCCCAAATTTAACACCATGACATTGATGAGATTTCCAATAAACTGGAGACAATGGAGATCTTAAGATGAAGAAACGTTACAGCGAAGAACAAATCATAAAAGCCATCAAGCAGCATGAAGCCGGAGCCAAGGTTGACGACATCTGTCGTGATATGGGCATATCCACCGGCACGTTTTATAACTGGCGAAGCAAATACGCGGGACTTGAGGTAAACGAAGCCAAGCGACTCAAGGAGCTAGAGTCAGAGAACAATAAGTTCAAGAAGATGCTGGCTGACAAGTTGTTGGAAGTCGAAGCCATGAAGGATGCGTTGTCAAAAAAGTGGTGAAGCCAGCTGCAAGAAAGCCCGTTGCCCGCCACTTGATGGAGACATTCAAACTGAGTGAGCGTGTTGCGTGCAGGCTAGCTGGCGTGAGTAGGACAGCGTTTCGCTATCAGCGTAAGGACAAGGGCGATGTTCCTATCAGAACAAGGCTCAAGGAGCTTGCGTCGCAGTATCCACGGTATGGCTATCTGATGTTGCATGGCCTGCTCAAAGGTGAAGGCTTGGTCATCAACCGGAAGCGTACTTATCGGTTGTATACCGAAGAAGTATTGCAGGTCAGAACCAAGAAGCGTAAGAAGTTGACGCGCCCCAGGCAGCCGATGGAGGTGCCAACCGCAGCGAATGAGCGTTGGTCGATGGACTTTGTATCCGACCAATTGGCCAATGGAAGGCGTTTCCGCGTACTCAATGTGGTTGATGATTACTCGCGAGAGATGGTGGGCCAGTTAGTCTCTGTTTCCATCAGCGGCAGGCAGGTAGCTCGTTTTCTGAGTCAGTTAATTGAGCAACGTGGTAAACCAAGGAAAGTGATTTGCGACAATGGTACGGAATTCACTAGTATAGCTATGTTCTTCTGGAGCAAAGAGTCAGGAGTAGAGCTTGGGTTTATTCAGCCAGGTAAACCAACACAAAATGCCTTTGTGGAAAGTCTCAATGGAAAATTCAGGAATGAATGTCTGAATCAACACTGGTTCAGAACGATTGAAGAAGCAAAGTATGAAATTGATCTGTGGCGTGACCATTACAACCATATTCGACCACACAGTTCACTGAATTATTTACCGCCTGTTGAGTATGCAAAACGGGCAGCATAATATGAAAAATCTCATCGAGAGATTGGTATTAATCTCGGGGAAAGGTCATTTTGAGTATGTTAGCCATGTATTACATAAAACTAGGTGACGAGCTGTAGATGTTATCTGAAGAATTAAAAGCAAGGCGTATCAATGCGGGTTTGTCACAAGAGGCGCTCGCTGAAAGGCTAAATGTGGGCGTATACTTAATTCAGGCGATTGAAGAGGGTGAAACCTCTCCTCACCAAGCACTATCGAAATCAGCTATGGTAGTTTGGGGGACTGCATGCCGAAGGAACCCGTCTGGCGTTATGCAGATCAGGTCAAATATTACCTCCACTATCGCAATGGCAGTCTCTTTTTGTAGCTCACTTATTGTTGTAGGCATAGTAGCTTTTCTACTCTTAGTTTTCATTTTATCCCATAGTAATCCAGTCAATAATGATAGAGTTATTCTAATAACGATATTAAGTTTAGGATTTATTGCAAGAAAAGACCGAGATCTAGTTTTCACATGTCTACTTTGCTCTGCACTACTTGTTATAAACGACTTACTCTTTCCAATATTAATAAACAGTTCATTGGAGTTATCAATAACCATTTATATTTTTACGCTACTTTCGGCACATTTTTTAACTAGAAACCTGTTAAAAAAAATAATATTTTTAACTGTTTTTTTAGTTGTATCAATGGAACTGTATTGGTACTTAGAGGAATATAGTAGGCCAAGCATAACATGGTATATACATTGTATATTTATAGATATCATTGTTATTAGTCTAATTAAACAAAAGCCTAAACTCCTTTACAAAAAGAATTTTAGGTTTTCTGATTTAAAACTGTATGACAAATTTTTTCTATTTCATTACTATTTCTATTTCCTACTAATTTTATTAGTAGTGATTGAGTATGGTATTCGACATATTCTTCATTACCATACACTCAATATTCATTACGCGTATCCATACATACAAGGAGTATTTAGCCTAATCTTCATCTTGCTCCTAGTTGAAAGTATAATCCGCCACAAGCTCTGGAAGTAGCATGTTTTCACTCTCACAACCAAGCAGCACCACGTAGTTATGACATTATTATCTGAACAACTAAAAGCAAAACGCATTGATGCAGGGTTATCACAAGAGGCGCTCGCTGAAAGGCTAAATGTCGGCGTTTACTTAATTCAGGCGATTGAAGAAGGTAAAACCGATCCTCACCAAGCATTTTCTAAATCAAAAATTTCGTCATGGTATACTTTGCCAAATAATTCCGAATTTTCGTCGGGTCATCAAAGTTTATTGCTGCCAATTTCATTGATTTCCAAACTGTTTATACTTTCTATAATACTATTTATTTTTTCTATTTTTTATCATTTATACAATGATGCAATAAAATTGGACAGAGCGGTACTAATTACTGTTCTAGCCTGTGCTGTTATAGGTCGAAGAAATAAAAGCATTTTTTTCACATGTACTCTTTACGCTCTAACGCTAGCCCCTAATGATATTATGTTTTCTGCCTTATTAAATTCGGAAAACTTTACCTTTAACGCTATCATTTATATATTGACATTATTAGTTATTCCTTTATTGAAGAATAATACAATTAAATTTCTAGTGCTCTGTCATTTTCTTGTTAATATCGGTCTAGAATCTTGGTGGTATATAACGGAATATGACTCACCCAAAATCGCATGGTTCACTTGGATAACGTTATCAAATCTAGCAACTATTTATTTCTTAAAGACAAAAGAATACATATTATTTAAAAAGCATAGGACCATATCTGAACTTAGATTTTATGATAAAGTTTACTTTTACTTTTCTAACCTTTTATTAGTAATGACGACGTTATGCTCTCTTGAATATGGAGTAAGACATATCATAGGCTACGAGGTATTTATATTTTACTTTGGCTACTGGATAATAAATTTAGCTTTTTCAATTATCTTTATTACATTAATTATAGATGCGATAATTCGAGACAAACTCTGGAAATAGCATGTTTTCACTCTCACAACCAAGTACCACGTAGTTATGACATTATTATCTGAAGAGCTAAAAGCAAAACGCATCAATGCAGGGTTATCACAAGAGGCGCTCGCTGAAAGGCTAAATGTGGGCGTTTACTTAATTCAGGCGATTGAAGAAGGTAAAACCGCGCCTCACCAAGCTCTATCGAAATCAGCTATGTTAGTTTGGCAGAATGCAGGCCAAAGCAGCACTACTGAGACTATAGAAATGAAACCGAAAATTACGACCAGTGTCGAGAGAGGGGTTTCATTTATCTCACTATTTATTGTTATTGGAATGCTTTTCTTCCTGTATGCGATTTTTATGGTTTTATATAGTGACGCAGACAATCACGATAAATTTAATTTGATAGCCGTTTTGAGTATATCCTTTATTGCAAGAAGAGATAAAGACCTTGTATTTACCAGCTTACTTTATTCAGCATCACTATTAATAAACGAGTTCGCTTTTGTAATTTTAAAAGATAGTTCTTTTGAAATTTCAATGGCTCTTTATATCTCCGCCTTGATATCCGTACATTTTTTAGCTAAAAATTATGTAATGACAATGATGTATATGATCATTTTTTCGGCAATATCAATGGAGATAATCTGGTATTTAAAAGAAATTTATCGCCCAGATATAACTTGGTATATTCATTGCGCATTTATAAATACCCTTATTATTAAAACAATTAAAACGAAGCTCAATATTTTACATGGAAAGCATTATAGTTTTATTAGCTTGAGTATTTATGATAAATTCTTTCTGTTTCATAGTTATTGTTACTTCTGGCTGATTTTATTAATGGTAATTGAATATGGCGTTCGTCATATTCTTCACTTTAATACACTCATTGTTTACAATTTATTCTTGCCTATTCAATGGACATTTAACCTAATCTTCATCTCGCTACTGGTTGAAAGTGTGATCCGCCTAAAACCATGGAAAAAGGCAGTGCTTAGTGTGAAGTAGTAGAGATATTCCCTTTTTACTCAGCTAAAAACGAAAGAATTCGCTTTAATGTTGGAGCTCGGTATTGTTCTGACTCCATCAGTATTTCATGGCGGGCATTTTCTACTTTGACCAGTTGGCAATGAGGTAATGAATTGGCCACCTGTAATTGTGCGCGATTATCTACCACTTTATCAGCTCCAGCTTGAAGCAATAATACTGGCAGCTTGAGTCGATGCGCGTCGCGCTTCACGGCATTCATCGCATGCACTGCTTCGCGTAACCAAATGCCGGTTACGCCCCCCAAAAACACATTTGGATTTTCACGGTATTCGTCACGAAAAATGCAGTAACGACTTTCGCTATGAGTAAGCACGTTTGTCACAAAATCGTGCTCTTGATAATCTCCTTGCCCCCAAAAATACCATGGGTCAGAAGAAAGCATCTTATTCAGGGTTAAATGACTTCGAATCAACGTTTTTGCAACCCAATGAGGTAACGCGGGACGAATGCCAAACATGGGTGCACAAAAGACAACGCGACTGAAATTCTGTGGATGGGCCAATAAATATAACGCGCCGATTGCGCTGCCCATTGAGTGACACAACAACATGGGTTTTATTGTGGTGTTAGGCGAAATAACGCGTTCATAGAACACATTGAAATCGTCCACATAGTCTTTAAAGCTATCAACATAACCTTGATGAGGATTGGTAGTGAGTCGTGATGAGAGCCCTTGACCACGGTGATCATGAATAAACACCGAATAACCGGCTTGATACAAGTCATACACCACTTCTTTGTATTTGATCAGCGACTCTATTCTTCCACTCGATATTGCCACCGCCCCCCTTGCAGCCGGATGAGTCACGTATGCGTAATGTATTTCGGCCTCGCGCAAACCGACAAACATACCCGTTTTGACGGTCTCAAGCCAAAACGGTTGAATGATATTGTCGTAACGCTCGATGATTTCATCTTCGGTCATTTTATCTGCAATAGGCGCGAGCATTTCCATTCGAGTTATCCTTTACCTGATTGGCCATTAATAACTGGGCTGTATGCGCTTGTAATCTGGGTCGTTAAAAAGCGGAGATGTAATCAACATATCAGCAGTAGATGGATTACATGCTACGGGCACATTCCACACAGAACATAACCTGAGCAACGCTTTAACATCGGGATCATGAGGTGCAGGGTTAAGCGGGTCCCAAAAAAACACCAGACAGTCTAGTTTATTTTCCGCAATAAGGGCACCAATTTGCTGGTCGCCACCTAACGGGCCGCTTTTATAACGATAAACCGATAAATTGAGCTTATCCTGAATCAGCCCTCCCGTCGTCCCTGTGGCGACTAAATCATGACATTCAAGCTTTGATTTGTGGTTCTCTATCCAGCTTAACAGCGCTTGCTTTTTATGATCATGCGCCACCAGCGCAATCGTTTTTTTCATCCCTACATCCTCTACATCAATTTACTCAACTCAGCATTTTCTGCGTTAGTTTGGCCTCGTTACGTCAACACTCGCCACACCTTTCTAAAAGCAGACTCGCTTTATCATCTTTTGCAACAGTGTGACCGTCGGATCCACATAAGACAATGAAATATATTCATTGGGCTGGTGCGCTTGCGTAATACTGCCTGGTCCTAAGATTAACGTATCGCAGCCCAAGCGATTAATAAATGGCCCTTCGGTCGCATAATTTGCACTGGTTGCAGAGAACCCTGTTAGCGACTCAGCAAGTTCAATAATGCCATATTCGTTTTTACAGGCGAAGGCTGGTGCGGTTGGGTACATAAGGCGTCGTTCAATGCGTCCGGGATAGTGCTCGACCACACCTTTCAATGCATCATCTACACGCAATATGGCATCTTCATCTTCGACAACGGGAACAGCACGCATATCAAAATTTAACTGGCAATGGCCACATATACGGTTTTCTCCGTCGCCACCGTGAATATGTCCAAGGTTAAGCGTTGTGTGAGAAACCGTAAAATCAGTATCTTGCTCAGCATGCTCAAGCTGCTGTTTTAAGTCAATCAACGCGCCAATCGCCTTATGCATGATTTCAATTGCATTCACTCCCTTTGCGGGGTCGCTAGAATGCCCAGCTTGTCCCGTTACAGACAAACTATGCGCAATATGACCTTTATGTTTAGCGATGGGTTTCAACTCGGTGGGTTCGCCAATAATTGCCATATCTGGCTTTATAAGCTGCTGCTCTGAAAAAAAGCGTGCGCCCGCCATTGAGGTTTCTTCGTCGGCTGTGGCCAATATATACAACGGCTTTTTTAATTGATGTAAAGGAACCGTTTTCAGCGCTTCAAGTATAAATGCAAAGAACCCTTTCATATCACACGCGCCCAATCCATACAGACGATTATCTGCGTGGCGCAGCATGAAGGGATCTTGCAGCCACTTGCCCTCATCAAATGGCACTGTGTCTGAATGCCCTGACAGCAACAGGCCGCCCTCGCCCGTTCCTATCCTCGCTAACATATTGTACTTGCTTCGTGTCTCTGGCACCTTTTGAATACTTATGTTAAACCCATACTCTGCAAATTGCTGGCTAAGTAAATCAATGATTGCCAGATTACTTTGATCCAAGTATTCCTTTTCAGAACTGATGGATGGGACTGCAATGATACGCTTATACAAATCAATAAAAGACAAATTTTTCATAAAAATTTAATAAATATATTTATTCAGTTTTATTGCATATTTATATATCACATGGCATGCTAGATACCAATGACTTTATCACTATGCACAAATTGGAAAACATGCACCGAGTTTCATTAACTGTACACACGAATTCCCTGCCTTGCTATGCAAAAGCAGTAAAGCGACGAACCGAGTCTATTTTTATTGCATAGCCCACTCTCAGCTCATGCTATTTGGGTTTTCATGGGCGGAGAGTGCTTTTTATTTCGACTATCTTTTTATTAATCTTTTTTATTAGAGATAACACACATGACGATAAAAATGCGTTGCTGCGTCATTGGCGCCAGTGGCTATACGGGAGCTGAATTAGTTCGTTGGCTTTTATTGCATCCTCATTTCGACGTTACCGATTTATTTGTCTCTCACGGGAGCCAAGACGCAAATAAGGCACTGGCAGACATTCATCCCTCTTTTATAGCGCAAACCGCGCTGGCATTAACGCCACTTCCTGATGCGTCAGAACTTCCATCGTTTCTTAGTCAACTTGGCGATACGATGGATGCGATATTTTTAGCCACCCCTCATGAAGCCAGCCATGACTGGATGCCATTATTACTCTCAGGTAGAGCAAAGGTGTTTGATTTATCTGGCGCGTTTAGACTCTCAAATATGCATACCTTCGAACAGGCTTATGGATTTTCACATGCTCATCAGCAGATTCAGCAAACTGCGGCTTACGGACTCATTGACTGGAACCAACACGCGATTGCGCAAAGTCAGCTTGTTGCCGTTCCAGGGTGCTACCCAACAGCCTCACTATTGGCATTAAAACCACTTCAAAACCAGCAATTGTTAGACGCAGCCTTTAGGCCGATTATTAATGCGACATCGGGAGTGAGTGGCGCAGGGCGTAAAGCAAACATAAACACCAGCGTGTGCGAAGTCAGCTTGCAAGCTTATGGAATATTGAGCCATCGTCATCAGCCCGAAATTAGCGAGCACTTACATACAGATGTGATTTTTACGCCACATTTGGGCAATTTCAAACGTGGCATATTGGCAACTGTAACCGTCAAGCTTAACAACAACGTCACCTCAGAAGCCGTCAACCAAGCCTTTAAAGACGCTTACCAACATAATCGCGGTGTATTGTGCATGCCCCATAGTCCCAGACTCGACGACGTTGTAAATACACCATTTTGCCAGCTTCATTGGCAAATCGATGAAGAGGCGGGTTACGGAGTAATAACAAGCGCCATCGACAACCTTCTTAAGGGCGCGGCAACCCAAGCGCTGCAATGCGCTAACCATAGCTTTGGCTTTGACGTAGGAACCGGATTATGGACATAGCACATACCTCTAAACCACGACAAAATCGACCTTCACGCCCCGTTATTGTGGTGAAGGTTGGCGGCGCATTTATAGATGCTCCTGATAAAGCCGCATTGTTTTTTGATGCCCTCAAAGCGCAGCAGCAAGATCATCATATTGTGCTGGTACATGGGGGCGGTAATCATGTGCAACGACTCATGGACGAATTGAATTTAGACACACAAAAGGTTGACGGTTTACGGGTTACCCCACAAGAACACCTCCCTTATGTGGTGGGTGCGTTGGCGGGAACAGCCAACAAAAGCCTAGTGGCATTGGCGCGTCAATCGGGTATGGCAGCAGTTGGAATCAGTTTAGCAGACGGCAACATGACAACCTGTCAGCAGTTTTCAAATAAACATGGCGCGGTAGGCACCGTTATGTCGGGGAATAAGAAATTACTTCAAACGCTGTGTAGCGACGATTTCTTCCCCATTGTTAGCTCTATCGGGTGCAGCGCTCATGGTGCATTGCTGAACGTCAATGCCGATGACGCCGCTGTCGCTGTCGCGTCGGTACTCAATGCACGTTTGCTACTGCTCTCAGATGTAGAGGGTGTATTAGACAACCAGAAAATGCCTATACGCAAATTAAATCAAGCGGATATTCAAACGTTAATTGAACAAGGCGTGATTCGCGATGGCATGGCTGTCAAAGTCAATGCAGCACTCAACGCAGCCAAACAATTGGGGCAACCCGTCACTATTGGCAGTTGGCAAGCGCCAAACATTATCTCTCGCAGTCTCGACAAGACTGCCGGTACCACCATTTCACCTCACTAAGGTAAGCAGGACAGAACGTGAAACAAGATTTACTGACGTTTAAAAACTGGTCGACAGACACCGTCAAAGGGCTGATTAATTTAGCCATCGACACCAAGCATCATCCACAAAAATACGCCAACGCATTGGAGGGAAATGCATTAATTGCCTTTTTCGAAAAACCCTCTTTGCGCACGCGAGTCAGTTTCGATATTGGCATCCAAAAACTCGGCGGGCACATGGTGTATTTAGATAGCCAAGGCGGCAAACTGGCGGGACGAGAAGATATACAAGATATGGCGGCCAACTTCGGCTGCTGGGCACAAGGTATCATTGCCAGAGTAAATCGCCATAGCACCTTAGAAACCCTTGCTAGCCATACTCATGTGCCAGTAATTAACGCACTGTGCGATCAATACCATCCTTGTCAGGCACTGGCAGATTTTATCACCCTAAAAGAAAGTATCGGCGAACTTCACGGCAAAACGCTCGCGTATGTGGGAGATGGTAATAACGTCACACATTCATTGATGATCGTTGCAGCACACATGGGCGTTAATATGATTATCGCCACACCAGAAGGTCGTGCGCCTGATAAACGCCTCGTAGATTGGGCGCAAGACATACTCGCCACCAAAGGCGGGCACCTTACAGTTACACACAATATACATGACGTAAAACACGTCGATGCTATTTACACCGACACATGGATTTCGATGGGCGACGACACACCTTTAGAACAAATCAAGTCTATGTTTATGCCATTTCAGGTAAACGAAGCCCTTATGAGCGATAGTGGCGCGTCGATTGTGATGCATTGCCAACCCGCCCATCGCGATCTGGAAATCACAGGCACGCTAATCGACAGCCCAGCATCACGAATAATGCAACAGGCCGAAAACCGCATGCATGGCCAAAATGCTGTACTACTACACTTACTCAACAACGAATTTAAGGAACTTGCTCATGGCTAAATCTTCGATTAATAAAGTAGTACTCGCCTACTCTGGCGGTTTAGATACGTCCGCCATTATCCCTTGGTTAAAAGAAAATTATGACTGCGACGTCATTGCCTTTGCTGCCGATGTTGGGCAAGGTGAGGAAGAGCTGGAAGGGCTGCACGACAAAGCGATTCGCTCAGGAGCCTCAGCGTGTCACATTGTCGATTTGAAGGACGCATTCGTTGAGGAATACATTTACCCCACCATCAAAACAGGTGCAGTGTACGAAGGTCAATATTTGCTTGGTACATCAATGGCGCGCCCCATTATCGCAAAAGCGCAAGTAGAGGTTGCCAGAAAAGTCGGCGCTGATGCGTTATGCCATGGATGTACCGGCAAAGGGAACGACCAAGTTCGCTTTGAAGGTGCGTTTGCCGCACTTGCACCTGATTTAACCGTTATCGCACCGTGGCGTGAATGGAGCATGGTGTCTCGTGAAGATCTATTGAGCTACTTAGCTGAAAGAGACATCCCCACCACCGCATCGGCAACAAAAATCTACAGTCGAGATGCCAATGCCTGGCACATCTCCCACGAGGGAGGCGAGTTAGAAGACCCTTGGTGCGAGCCTACCGAAGCGGTCTGGACAATGACCGTATCGCCTGAGCAAGCACCAGACAAACCAGAATATGTCACTCTGTCTTTTCAAGCTGGCGAGCTCAAACAGGTAAACAACGAATCACTATCTCCCTATCAGGCGCTTGTCACCCTAAATACTGTCGCGGCAAAGCACGGTGTAGGTCGCATCGATATTGTCGAAAACCGCCTTGTTGGCATGAAATCCAGAGGGTGTTATGAAACGCCAGGGGGCACCGTTATAATGTCTGCTTATAAGGCACTTGAAAGCCTGATATTAGATAAAGCCTCACTCAAACATCGTGAGCAATTAGGGTTAGAGTTTTCTCATGTGATGTATGACGGCCGTTGGTTTACGCCGCTGGCACAGTCACTATTGGCCGGCGCAGAAGTATTTGCCAAGCAAGTGACCGGCGACATTGTCGTCAAACTATATAAAGGACAAGCCACCGTCACACAGCGCCGTTCGCCCAACAGCTTATATTCTGAAGACTT
This sequence comes from Fluctibacter corallii, assembly GCF_025751585.1. GTDB lineage: Bacteria > Pseudomonadota > Gammaproteobacteria > Enterobacterales > Alteromonadaceae > Fluctibacter_A > Fluctibacter_A corallii. The sequence continues at coordinate 110,717 of NZ_JAOWKX010000003.1, read as the reverse complement.
TGCAACCTTTGGCGCAGACGATGTATACGACCAACGCCATGCAGAAGGGTTTATTCGTTTGTATAGCCTGTCTAGCCGCATTGCCGCTATGCAAAAAGGAGACAAAGCATGAGCCTTTGGGGTGGACGGTTTACCGGTGGCACAAGCAGCATGTTCAAGCAAGTGAATGACTCGTTACCCTTTGATCATATCTTGGCAGAGCAAGATATTAGTGGCTCCATCGTGTGGAGTCAGGCTCTTCACAAAGCGGGCGTATTAACAGAGCAGGAGCAGTCGCATATTGAGCACGGCTTAGAACAGATATTATCTCGGGTGAAAGCAGGTGAGATTGACTTCCACCAGCGAAGTGAAGAAGACATCCATAGTTTCGTAGAAACCGAATTGATTGCCGCCATCGGGGAATTAGGTAAGAAACTGCACACGGGCCGCAGCCGCAACGATCAGGTGGCAACAGACCTTCGCCTTTGGTGTCGGTTACACTTGAAAAAGATACGTGAAGATTTACAACAATTGGCGCATGCTCTGGCACACTCTGCTCACACTAATATTGATGTGATTATGCCAGGCTACACGCACCTTCAACGTGCGCAACCAGTGCGTTATGCACACTGGTGTTTAGCCTATGGCGAGATGCTGTTACGAGATATGAGCCGCATCGACGATACGCTTAATCGTGTCAATCACTGCCCACTCGGTGTGGGCGCGCTGGCAGGTACAACATTTCCAGTCGACAGACACGATATTGCAGATGCCCTTGGCTTTTCCCAGCCTTGCGCAAACAGTTTAGATGCAGTCTCAGATCGGGATTATGTGCTCGAGACGTTGTTTATCGCCAGCACCAGCATGATGCACATGTCGCGTATGGCAGAAGACCTAATTTTCTTTAATTCAGGCGAGGCTGGGTTTATTCAATTAGGAGACGCCGTCACTTCAGGCTCATCTCTTATGCCGCAAAAGAAAAATCCCGATGCCCTCGAACTCATGCGGGGTAAATGCGGACGTGTGTTTGGTCATTTACAGAGTTTATTAGTCACGATGAAAGGGCTTCCACTCGCTTATAACAAAGACATGCAGGAGGATAAAGAGGGCCTATTTGATACCATGAATCAATGGCACATTTGTCTTTGTATAGCCAAAGAAGTGATTGAAAGCATGACCCTTAATAAAGCGCGCTGTCGAGAAGCGGCACAACAGGGCTATGCCAATGCAACAGAGCTGGCAGATTATTTAGTGGCGAAAGGAATTCCATTTAGAACGGCACACGATATTACTGGCAAAGTAGTGCTTTGCGCGCTCGAAAAAGGCTGTGCAATTGAATCACTGTCTCTCACTGAATTGCAATCTCACAGCCCTGAGATTGCCGATGATGTTTACGACATTCTTGACCTTGATTTTCTTGTTAACAAACGCAAGATTCTAGGTGGCACGGGGTTATCAGCTGTCGAAAATGCGCTGCGCGTATTTAAGGACGCAATCAATGGTTAGTAGCTGGGCTCACTCCGATAGTATCAGGTTATTTCGGCACTCCGCGCCATATATTAATGCACATAGAGGCAAAACCTTTGTTTTAGTATGCAGCGGTGAAGCAGTGGAGTGCGATAATTTTGCCAATATCATCCACGACATCGCCTTGTTAAATAGTTTGGGCGTACGTCTGGTGCTAGTTCACGGCGCTAGACCCCAGATCGATCACCGCATAGCGTTACGAGGGTTAGAAGGACGCTTTCATGAAGGCGTGCGATTAACCAATAAAGACACGCTTGAATCTGTAAAAGATGCGGCGGGTTCGGTGCGCTCTCAAGTAGAAGCTTTGCTAACAATGGGGTTAGCAAATTCTCCCATGCATGGCGCGCAAATTCGAGTGTGCTCGGGTAATTTGGTTGTCGCCAGGCCCATTGGTGTAAAAGATGGCATTGATCATGAGCATACAGGCCGAGTGAGGCGAGTCGATGTTGCAGGGTTAAATGATCACCTTAACGATGGTTCGATTGTACTGCTTTCCCCCATTGGCTACTCGCCCACAGGTGAGGTGTTTAATCTGTCACATGAAGAAGTCGCAATGGAAACCGCCATTGCATTGAACGCTGATAAATTAATTTTCTTTGGGGAGCAAAAAGGCCTATTCGACGAAAAAGGGCAAATGCTCAGAAATATCGATTTCTATCGCCTGAATACGCTTATGGCTTCACCTCATGTGCAACATCAACAGTTACTGCTGGAGGCCATTCAAGCTAGCTTAACCTCAGGCGTTGAACGCTGTCACTACGTGAGTTATCAGGAAGATGGTGCACTATTGCAGGAACTCTTTAGTCGTGATGGCTCTGGCACATTGATATCACAGCGCCACTACGAACAACTTCGTCAGGCTCGCATTGACGATGTCGGTGGCATACTTAAATTAATTAAACCTCTTGAAGAACAAGGCGTATTAGTCAAACGTTCGCGAGAAAGACTAGAGGCCGAGATAGACTACTTTACCGTTATAGAAAGAGACGGAACCATTGTTGCCTGTGCGGCGTTGTACCCCTACAAAGAAGAGCGCTGTGGTGAAATTGCCTGTGTCGCGACGCATCCTGACTACCGAGGGAAAAATCGCGGACAGCGCCTAATGGATGCCTTGAAAGCGCTCGCACAGGAACAAGCGCTTGATTCTATTTTTGTGCTAACCACCGTCACCGCGCATTGGTTTATTGAATATGGCTTTGAAGACGCACCGCTGTCGGTACTTCCTCAAAGTAAGCAACAACTTTATAACTTTCAACGTAACTCAAAGGTATTTGTATTGCCCCTCAAAACCTAGACGTTCGGTCAGTTATATCAAACAATTTATCAGGGTAATATGCTCTGGTCTTCATGACACTCCTGCACTTAACGTTACAGATGTTAGAGGAGGGTTGGTTAAGTGTAGCCTTCCCCATTCAACTCTCCTCACTTTTTCCAAACACCAAACCGGTTAATTTTCACACCAAAATATATTGTTAAATAAAAATTCAAATGCTAATCTGATTGAGCATATTTTATGCAGAAACAAAAATAGACATAACATTTTATTAAGGATAATAAATTATGAAAAAAATGAAGTTAGTTATTTTTTCTGTAGCAGCAATCTCACTATTGGGTTTCACCTCTCAAGCGTATTCCGGTGCATTTTTCGACGAGTGTGTCGCCAGCGACGGTACCATTTATAAATGCCCACTCATTCTTTTCTAAAAGGTGAAAAACAAAATTGGGTGAAGCACTACCGCTTCACCTTCATGTAGATGAAAGACGCACGTTTTGAACACTATGGATCGTACTCACAGATACGTTCTAGTGATACACACAACCATAGCAATACACAAGTTAAACCCGATAACAAAAAAGGACGCATAAAGCGCCCTGTCGATAATCAAGTCAGCCTTGGCTATATACTAACGCGTTTATAAGGACGGTAATCTGGCGTCCAGAAATTCTTTTCTATACTGTCACGCAATACGTCATCCGGTAACTCTAGCGTTAAACCTTGCTTTTCAGCCATCTTGCCAACCGCAAACGCGATCTTTTTGCTAAGTGAGGCAATGTCTTTTAGTGGTGGCAGCAGTTCACCTTGACCTGTATTCGCTAACGGTGATGCGTCAGCCAATGCCTGACTGGCTGCCATAAGCATTTCATCCGTTATCAGATTGGCACGACTCGCAATAACACCTAAACCAATTCCGGGGAAAATATAACTATTGTTGCACTGCGCGATGGGATACACCTTACCTTCAAACTCAACTGGCTTAAATGGACTGCCCGTTGCAATGATAACGTCACCATCTGTCCACTCAATAACTTGCTCAGGACGCGCTTCTACGTGTCTGGAAGGGTTGCTCAAAGGGAAGATAATTGGCGTCGTGGTGTTCTGCTTCATTGTACGCACAACGTCTTCGGTAAATAGCCCCGGCACGCCAGAAACACCAATAAGAATGTCAGGCTTTCCATTACTAACGACGTCCAATAACGACGCATACTCGCCCGCGATTCGCCAAGTCGAAGTATCGGCACGTTTTTGCACCAGAGCTTGTTGGAAGTCACGAAGCCCTTCCATGCCTTCACTTAACATGCCAAAGCGATCGACCATGAAGACCTGTTTGCGGGCTTCTTCATCAGACAAACCTTCATTGCACATTTGCTTAATGATCATTTCAGCGATACCACAACCCGCAGAACCAGCGCCGACAAAGGCCACTTTCTGATCTCGTAATCTTTCACCTTTGATGCGACAGGCAGCCAATATAGAGCCAACCGTCACAGCAGCCGTGCCTTGAATGTCATCATTGAAGCAGCAGACCTTGTCACGATAACGGTTCAGCAATGGCATCGCGTTGGGTTGCGCGAAATCTTCAAACTGAATCATGACACCCGGCCAACGTTTTTGTGCTGACTCCATAAAAGTATTCACAAACTCATTATATTCTTGCTGATTAATACGCTTGTGGCGTGCGCCCATATACATTGGGTCGTTGAGCAACTTCTCATTGTTGGTACCCACATCAAGCATGACGGGCAAGGTATATGCGGGGCTGATCCCACCACACGCCGTGTACAAAGAGAGTTTTCCAATAGGAATCCCCATACCGCCAATGCCTTGGTCACCTAAGCCTAAAATACGCTCACCATCAGTCACCACAATCACTTTCACTTTACGCTTAGTGGCATTACGCAAAATATCATCCATTTGGTCACGGTCTGTATAAGACAGGAACAGGCCGCGCGAACTACGATAAATGTCTGAGAATTGCTCACACGCATCGCCGACAGTAGGCGTATAAATGATTGGCATCATTTCATCAATGTGCGCCTGAACCAAACGGTAATAAAGCGTTTCGTTATTGTCTTGTATAGAACGCAAGTAAATGTGCTTATTGATCGGTGCAGTAAAACTCGAATACTGCATATAACAACGTTCAACCTGCTCTTCGATCGTTTCGTAGCGCGGGGGTAGAAGCCCTGTTAAGTTGAACGTTTCACGTTCTTTTGCAGAAAATGCACTGCCTTTATTCAATAGCGGCGTTTCAAGAAGGGCCGGTCCCGCATGGGGGATGTAAAGTGGGTTCTGGTTGTTACTCATGTAATCCTTTTCCAGCACAATTTGTGCTTTTTACATTAATTTGCTCGCAAGTTTAGCCAAGTTTCACGACACTTGTGGTCAGATTTGCTAGAAAATGTCTTCTTCTTTGACTTGCTGCGTGTCTTCTGTCGCAAATGGATCGATCCAATCAGTGTTATCTTCAAACACTGTGGGCTCCGTACCCGTTGCAAAATATTCGAACATAGATGAATTGTCGGTACGCTTTGTTAATTTACCGCTCTTACGATCAATTCTAACAGTTACAATACCTTCAGGAATCGGCGGATGCGATTCTGGCAATTCACCCAAAGCCTTATCCATAAATCGAATCCAAGCAGGCTGGGCAGCTTTTGCACCATCCTCTGAGCCTATCATGGCATTCCCTATCCAGTTGAATTTTTCCGGATTTTCATTAATCAGATTCTGATTTCTTGACGCACGCCCAAGCATTCGGCTCATATTATCAAAACCAACCCAGGAGGTTGCAACCAACCCTGGCGCAAACCCACTAAACCAGGCGTCTCTAGAATCGTTCGTAGTACCAGTTTTTCCTGCTAGATCTGTACGCTGCAAAATATTTCGTGCACGCCACCCAGTACCTAGCCAATACGTATTTCGCTCTTTGTCGTCACTCCAGCGACCATTTCCACGTACGGCAGTTCGCATCATTTCTTTCACTAAAAACGCGTTTTCGGCAGAAATCACCCGTTGAGCTGGCGGACTTAATTGAGGTGGTTCTTCCATCGCTACTGGGGCGAACGCATCATCTGAACGAGACTGTTGTGCCGACGCGTCCGCAAACAGCTGGCAAGTGTCACATGCAGTCGGCGGGTTGGCTTGCCACAATACGTCGCCAAACTCATCTTCGATGCGTTGGATAAAATAAGGCGTAATTGCATAACCACCATTGGCAATGGTAGACATAGCCGTCACGATTTCTAATGGCGTATGAGAGCCAGAACCCAATGACAAGGTTTCATCTCTGGGAATATCATCTTTCTCAAATCCAAACTGCATAAGGTGCTCAACCATATTGTCGATACCTACAGCTCTTAGCAACCTCACAGACACCACGTTCTTTGATTTACCCAATGCTACACGCATACGAATAGGGCCGTCGTACTGAGGCGGAGAGTTTTGCGGTCGCCATGCCACTCCCGATCTCGCATCCCACTGGTTAATTGGCGCATCGTTAATAACACTTGCAATGGTATATCCATGCTCTAATGCTGCTGAATAAATAAATGGCTTTATATTCGAGCCTACTTGGCGTTTGGCCTGTGTTGCGCGATTAAACTGACTCTCATAGAAGCTGTATCCGCCAACCACAGCTTCAACAGCGCCATTGGTCGGATTGAGCGCAACAAAAGCACCACTGACTTCTGGTTTTTGAGCTAGTTGCCAGATGTCTTTTTGTTCATTAAAACGTACATAAATCAAAGCACCTTCAGATACTATCTCGCCAGCAGATTTAGGATCTTTTCCTTGCTTGCTATCGCTAATATAGGGACGTGCCCACATCAGTCCATCCCAATCAATGACACGGTAGTCACCTGATTTTTCAAGCACCATAATGGAACGTTCGCTAACCCGCGTTACCACGGCGGGAATAAGAGGACCTACCTCATCAATATCGGCTAACGCATTAAGCATATCTGCATGCGACCAAACAGGGGAGGCAATAGTATCGTTAGACTTACTCTGTTCATTGGTAAGACTAGCACCGTCAAGCGATGCGCTAGGTGCATCCCAAAGCTGCTTTATTGGTCCGCGAAATCCGTGCCGCTCGTCATAATCATGTAAATTTTGTCTAACTGCTTGTTGGGCTGCATATTGTAGTTCCGATGATGCAGTAGCATAGATACGATACCCACCCGTTTCGGCTTCTTCTTTCCCGTACAATTCAACCATTTCATTGTAAATGAGGTCAGCGAGATAAGGGGCGTCCAATTCAATCTCAGCGCCATGTTTAGACGCAGTAACAGGGGCATCAGCCGCTTCTCGATATTGCTGTGGCGTGATGTAATTTTCATCAAGCATACGCGCCAACACCACGCGACGGCGATCGATCGAACGTTCAGGTCGACTAATTGGATTGAGCGTAGACGGCGCTTTTGGTAATCCGGCAATAGTCGCAATCTGCGCTAACGTGAGTTCATTTATATCTTTACCATAATACACCTGCGCGGCTGCACCAAAGCCAAAAGCACGATGCCCTAACTCCACTTTATTTAAATACAGTTCGAGAATTTCATCTTTAGACAGTACCTGCTCCATATGCCACGCGATAAAGATTTCACGAAGTTTACGAATATACGTTTTCTCACGCGTAAGGAAGAAGCCTCGTGCTAATTGCATGGTCAGCGTACTACCGCCTTGCCCTTTTTCACCGGTCAGAATCAGATTCATTACAGCCCGCGTCATACCGATTGGGTCGATACCTGGGTGCTCATAAAAGCGACTGTCTTCTGTTGCAAGAACAGCCTGAATCAATTGTTCCGGTGCATCCTCTAAGGTAAGCGGAATACGGCGTTTCACACCATATTGCGAGATCAGCTTCCCGTCAGATGTAAAAATCCGCATAGGTGTTTGCAGGCGAACATCCTTAAGAACGTCTACACTGGGTAGATCAGGCTTGATATAGAAATAAGTACCAATTACTGCCGACGCACCGACAGTAAGCCCTAAAAAAATAATGATAAATAAATGCTTTATGTACTTCACAGACAGAATGATACCAGAGCAATTAACAGGAAATGGCTTATATTTTATACCTATGTACCGTTATTAGAACCAAAATCGTTAAAAAAATACGTAATAATGAATTTTAACGATAGGAATTAAAGGTTTAGTGAAAACTGTGCTAAGTAAACTATTACGCCCTAAAACACAGCAATACATCGGTTTGGACATAGGTACACGCTATGTTAAAGCGGTGCTGCTTGAGAAACAAGGTGAGGCTGTCACCTTATCAGGTATTGCTAAAGAGGCGATAGCTGGAAATGCATTTGCTGAGCGCGAGATTAAAGACTTTGATGCAGTCAGTAACGCACTTAAAAAAGTGGTATTAGCCTTAAAGACTAAAACTAAAACCGTCGCAACAGCCATTGCCGGCGGCTCTGTTATCTCAAAAATTATTCAAATGGAACCGGGGCTCACTGACCACGAGTTAGAAGGTCAAATAGAAATCGAAGCCGATTCACTTATCCCATATCCACTTGAAGAGGTGTATTTAGACTTTGAAGAATTAGGCCAAAGCCGCACACATCCGGGACAAGTAGACGTGCTGCTTAGCGCCGCCCACAGAGATATGGTAGACGGGCGCATTACCCTTCTTCGTGAAGTCGAGTTTGACCCGAAAATCGTCGATATCGAAACCTACGCGTTAAGCAATGCGCTATCACATTTTTATACTACATCGTCTGATCACCATTTGGTGTGCATAAACCTAGGTGCTTCTATGCTTCAAGTGTGTGTGCGAGATAAAGAGAGAGTGGTCTATGCCAAAGAGCACAGCTTTGGTTTCGATGCTCTGATGGATGATCTTAGCGTTGGCTTCTCGATTGAAAGAAATGACGTAGAAAAACAACTGTTATCAGATGCATTGCCCGAAACGTGGCGAGACACAACCTACCCAGTTTTTTTAGCTAACTTGCAGCAACAAATTTCCCGCGCGATGCAGTTATACATTTCCGCAACACACGCTCCCCGACCAGAAAAAATTGTTCTCACCGGTGGCGGTGCGAAGTTAAACGGCTTGGCAGAAGAATTGGCACATGATCTTGCAGTTGAAATCGTTGTATTTGACCCATTTTCCAATATGGACAAAGCCGACACCATTAACACCACACTTGCTGCCAATGGAACAGAATTCGCGGTAGCCGTCGGTCTTGCGAGCAGGAGTTTTAACCCATGTCACATATAAATTTACTGTCGTGGCGTGAGCAACTTCGGGCGAGACAGAAACAACACTATTTGCTTATTTTAGGCTTAGTGGCCCTATCCTCTTTCGGCTTAATGTTTGCTGTGAGTGAAATCATTGACACGCTCATCATCAACCAAGAAGAGCGTAATGCTTATTTGAGCCGAGAAATTCTGGTCCTCGATAAGCAAATAGAGCAAATACGTGATATTCGTGAGAAGAAAGATGCCATTGAGCAACGTATGGCACTGATAGAGCAACTTCAGGCAAGCCGCAATGTTGCACCTAAAGTATTTGACGAGTTGGCAAAGATTGTACCGCCGGGTGTTTCTTTCCGCTCATTAAGCCGAAAAGGTAACAGAATAGAACTTGAAGGTACGAGTGAATCAAACAATCGCTTGTCTGACTTTATGCGGAATATTCAGCAATCTCCGGTGTTTATTAATGAAGAGTTGTCATCAATCGTCGCAGATACAAGCGCCTCAGACGCCGTTAGTGATTTCAAAATCACATTCAATATCAGCCCAAGTGTGGCGCCTGAATTTACCCCCATTGAAAGCGAAAAAGCCAAATGAAATTCGACGTTAATAAACTCAAAGAAATGAATGATTTAGACTTTGAGCAAGTGGCTATTTGGCCCTTTGAAGTCAAAGTAGTGGTTGCATTAGTGACATCAATACTCGTTTTAGTTCTAGGTTATTACGTTGTAGTAAAAGATAAACTACCTCAACTCGAACGCTCTCAAAATAAAGAAAATGAATTGAAGCAAACGTTTCGTGCTAAATACGCCATTGCGGTCAACCTTGAAGCATATGAAGCGCAACTCGCCCAGTTGCAAGATCAATTCTCCTCAATGCTCAAATCGTTGCCCACGAGTAACGAAACCCCAGGGCTGTTAGATGATATTACCTTTGTTGGAACCACCGCAGGATTGACATTTAAGTTAATTAACTGGCAAAAAGAAATTCCCAAAGAATTTTACACCGAACTCCCCATCCAAATGGATGTGAGTGGCGATTACCACGAATTTGGTGAATTTGTCTCAAGTATTGCAGCCCTGCCACGTATCGTGACTCTGCATGATTTTGAAATCCAGCGCGAAAACGATGCTTTATCGTTGAAGTTACAAGCTAAAACGTATCGAACCGCCACAAGTGCAGACCAGAAGGGGGCGCAGCCATGAAACGCCGCAGTGCTGTACTTGTTTTACTGACATCGTGCTTAGTTGCATGTCAACCCGACATTTCAGATTTACAACGCTTTACAGCAGAGGTCAAAGCGTCGACATCTGTGAGCATAGAGCCATTACCGACGTTTGAAACGCAACCGGCTTTCGACTACAGCGCGACGTCTATGAGAAGCCCCTTTCAGCGTCCTAAGCAATCGCTCACGGCGCGCAAGCAAGAATCAAAACCTAACTGCCAGCAACCTAACCTCGCTGGTAAGCGCCATGCATTGGAAAAATACGGATTAGATGCACTGTCTATATCAGGCACCATCAACCGAAATAACCAAACATGGGTACTCATTACAGCGAATGACGGTTCACTCCACAAAGCACAAGTAGGTGACCGCATTGGTTTATTTTTCGGAGAAATTACGTCGATTACCGCAGACGGAATAACGATAAAAGAGATGGTGCCGGATGGAGCGGGTTGCTGGCAGCCTAAACAGGCAAAGCTGAGCAAATCTAGCCAGGCAGGAGAAAACGACAATGTCTGAACGTTACATATTTAATAAAAAATTAAACCGCACCAACCGTGTTTGGTACTTGCTTGGTATGCTGGCTATTGCAGTGTTTGGGCACGAGAGTATGGCTCAGTCAAAAGTCGATCTGAGCAACGCTCCAATGCACATGGCTGATCTACAAAACGGTTCTGTCTTAGAGAATATCGACTTTACGCGAACCGAAAATGAAGCTCAGGTTCAGTTTCTTTTCTCAAACGAGAAGTATCAGTTACATGTAGAAAACAAAGACGCCATTATCGAAATTATTCTGCCAAACGTAAAGTTAGGAGAAGATCAACTCGTAGAGCTTGATGTCACCGAATTTGGCACGATGGTTAAAACCATTGAATCATTTGCAGAAAACAATCGCAGCCGTATTGTTATTGAAGTCAATCAACCTAGCATTGTCTCTCATGCGCGCAACAATGAGCACCTTGTGGTTTCATTGTCAGAAAAGCCAGCAACCTCTGAAGAAAACGCCGAGAACCAAGCTAAAGAGTACGAGGGAAAGCCTATCTCACTCGACTTTCAAGACGTCCCTGTTCGCCAAGTATTACAAATTATTGCGCAGGTGAACGGCTTTAACCTCGTCACCACCGACACCGTTAGCGGCAACGTTACCATTAGCCTGACCGATGTGCCGTGGGATCAAGCATTAGACATGATTTTGCGTATTAAAGGCCTAGATAAGCGAGTAGAAGGTAACATTCTTTTGATCGCGCCCAGTGAAGAGTTGACCGCCAGAGAAACTCAAACGCTGCAATCGCAGAAGCAGGTAGCCGATTTAGCACCGCTTCTCTCTCAAAGCATTCAGATCAATTACGCCAAAGCCGCAGAAATGGCCAATATTCTAAAAAATGGTGACGCAAGCATTTTAACTACACGTGGCACGGTAACAGTGGATGAACGTACAAATACACTGTTGGTTAAAGACACTTACGAATCTATCGAAGAAGCCCGTAAGGTGATTACCGAACTAGATATTCCTATCCGTCAAGTACTCATTGAATCTCGTATGGTAACGGTAAGAGACAACTACGGTGAGCAACTTGGTGTGAGATGGGGATTCAGTGACCAACAAGATACCGATGGTATCTCTGGCTCACTTGAAGGCGCAAACACGATCGCCAGCGGCAACATTCCCGTAATAAATGATCGGCTTAACGTTAATTTACCCGTTACGAATCCGGCAGGCAGTATTGGCATCCAGATAGCACGGTTGGTCGACGGGACAATTCTAGACTTGGAGTTATCTGCCCTAGAAACGGAAAATAAAGGCGAAATTATCGCTAGCCCGCGCATCACAGTCGCCAACCAGCGCGAAGCCTATATAGAACAAGGGACTGAAATTCCATATGTACAGGCCACATCTAGCGGTGCAACATCGGTAGAATTTAAAAAAGCGGTACTGAGCCTTAAAGTTACACCACATATTACCCCTGACAACCGCATTATTTTGGATTTGGTTGTTACTCAAGATACCCGCGGTGAAACTGTTTCAACCTCAACCGGCCCTGCGGTAGCCATCGATACGCAAGAAATTAGCACACAGGTTCTGGTCGAAAATGGCGAAACCATCGTATTAGGAGGCATTTTTCAACAAACGTCCACTGATGATGTGAACAAGGTTCCGCTGCTTGGAGATTTGCCTATTTTAGGCCGAATGTTTAAGAAAAGTCAGGAAGTCAGTGAAAAGCGCGAGCTACTTATCTTCGTAACACCAAAAGTATTAACTGAAGCTTTGTAAAAGTAGAGATAAGATGAGTACATTGAGATTGGTGCACCAGCGATGCTGCACCACTGGTCTGATCAGAGACACATTAACCTATATTTCGCATTATATAGCGTGTTACCTGAATGGAGCTGGCGTAAAATCGTGCAACTTGCGCTAGCATTTTTTCAAATGAGTATGATAACCTGCCGACTTCGCCACGATTTTGTGGGGAAACGTCATTGAATCTCAACACCTAAATCGTTGAGTCTTCCCTAATTTTTAGACAAAGCTGGCATTGACTGCGATCAAAACTTGCATATCGCGTCGATTAACTGAGATAATCCCGCTCTCGAAATTTCGACGAGGTCTGGCATTTGTGAGAAATGGGTGGCTCACCCTAAATTAAAAAAGTTGTGAATTAAGCAAAAATGGCTGAAAAACGTAATATTTTCCTTGTTGGCCCAATGGGTGCCGGCAAAAGTACAATCGGTAGACATCTAGCCGACGAACTTCACCTAGAATTTTATGATTCTGATCAAGAAATCGAACGCCGTACTGGTGCAGATATTTCTTGGATTTTTGATCTTGAGGGTGAAGACGGTTTCCGCAAACGCGAAGAAGATGTCATTCATGAATTGACCGATAAACAAGGTATCGTGCTTGCTACTGGTGGCGGTTCAGTGATCAATAAAGCTGTTCGTAATCGACTATCTGCAAGAGGTATCGTGGTTTATCTACAAACAACCATCGACAAACAAGTGGCTCGTACGCAGCGTGATAAACGTCGCCCGCTTCTTCAGAACGATGATCCTGAAGCGGTATTGAGAGAACTTGCAGACACCCGCAATCCTTTGTACGAAGAGGTTGCAGATTATGTTATTGACACCGACGAGCAAAGCGCTCGGGCGGTTGCAAACCAAATAATCAGTAAAATCGGACTTTAATCCGACCCCCAAAATTAGTGTGGAGAGACTTCGCTCATGTCAACAGTTAACGTAGAGTTGGGTGAGCGTAGCTATCCCATCACTATTGGTTCTAGCCTCTTATCTAATCCCGGTCATGTCGGCGGTGCTATTACCACTTCAAAAGTGGTTGTGGTGACTAACGACACCATCGCGCCTCTTTATATCAAACCACTATTAGATGCGCTTGTGTCTTTTGACACACAAGTTATTACTATCAATGATGGGGAAGCATTTAAAACTCTTGCCACTTTCGATTTGGTCATCAGCCAGTTGCTTGACATGCACGCAGGAAGAGACACTACGTTGATAGCCTTAGGCGGCGGTGTGGTAGGTGATTTATGCGGGTTTGTAGCAGCCTGTTACCAACGCGGCATTCCTTTTATTCAAGTCCCCACTACCTTGTTGTCGCAAGTAGATTCTTCGGTAGGTGGAAAAACAGCCGTTAATCATCCGAAAGGTAAAAATATGATTGGCGCGTTTTATCAGCCTAACGCGGTTTTCATTGATATCGATACGCTATCAACCTTACCGGCAAGAGAGTTCTCTGCAGGTATGGCGGAGGTGATTAAATACGGCATCATTTACGACAAAGATTTTTTCGAGTGGCTTGAAGCAAACCATCAAGCACTTCGTCAATTGTCTCCCGAAGCACTACAGTACGCAATAACGCGTTGCTGCGAGATTAAAGCCGAGATTGTAGCCAAAGACGAGAGGGAATCTGGCATTCGCGCTCTACTAAATTTAGGCCATACTTTCGGACACGCAATAGAGACAGAAATGGGCTATGGCACGTGGCTACATGGTGAGGCAGTGGCAACAGGTATGCTTCTTGCTTCGCTGATTGCGGAATCTAAAGGTTGGCTTACTGCGTCAGAAGTTTGTCGCGTAAAAGCATTGCTTGAAACATTTTCATTGCCCGTTACCGTACCCAAAAATATGTCATTGCACACCTTTATGCAGCATATGCAACATGATAAAAAGGTACAGGCAGGAAAAATACGTTTCATTATTCCAAATAGCTTGGGCTCGGCAGTTGTAACAGATGAAGTTGATGAATCGGAAATCAATAAAGCAATTGGTGAATGTCGCTAACATAACGAGTAATCGCGTGGCTGACAATGTCAGAATTACAATCAAGGCTTGAACATTTAGTTACCTATTCCTCACAATTAATTTTTGTGAGCGGTGACTCTGTAGGTGAGCAACAACAATCGCTTCAAGCCTTTATATCTCGTCAATCAGACAATGCTGAAATTGCCTTCATCAACGCAGAAGCGAGGATGAGCCAGGCAGATTACCGACAACAAATTGCGACTCAATTGCTCGGCCCTAATCGCGCCAGAACATCTCGTCCACTTTTTGAGCTGCTATCCTCCATCGAACAACAGCAGGGTCCCGTGCTCATTATTGTATGTCAGGCGGAATTTTTGCCTCGGCCAGTATTGCAAGAGTTGTGGGAACTGGTATTGCAAAGTCGCATGGCCAACAAACAAAAACATTTAAATGTACTTTTGTTTGGAGATTCACAGTGGACAGATGAAGCCAAAGCGTGGTTACCCGCAAACAACAAAAATAAGCCTCTATTACTTAGCTCTGAATCAGTAGTGAAGCAAGCTCCTGCTTCGGAGTTAGAGGCTGTGATTGCAGAAAAGCGCAAGGCATTTGAAGCGCGTATAGAAGCAAGGAAAGCTCAGGCAAATGACGCAGTCACCTCAGGTAACCCACTGAAACGTATATGGGTGATTGTTCTCTTCTCATTTCTTTTTATTGGCCTATTTGGCGGTGGCTTGGCAATGCTATACAAGGACGCTCTAATCGCGTTCTACCACCAAACATTGCAGGCAGATGACACGGTGCACGACGAAGAAGGTACATCAACACATTTGGAAGCGGATGCAGCCGAATTAGTAGCAGATTCAACGGGTAGTGCGGCGGCCAGTGCGACGGCTAGTGCGGCAGCTAGTGCGACGGCCAGTGCGGCGGCCAGTGCAACGGCCAGTGCGGCGGCTGGTACAGCGATCAATAGTGGCGCTTTAAAACCTGAATCGACAGTACCTGTCGTCGCTTCTTTTGCGGCGTTATCAACGGTTCAGCCTGATTCAACAAAAGAGATGACCCAATCACCTACTGTAGACATGCCGACCTTATCTCAATCTCAACAGGGTGAAAGGTTAAACGACCAAGCATTAGAAAAGGTAAGCTCTAAAGAAACGCCCCGTTTAGCCGCAGAATATCAAGAAAATCAGGGGCTTGTCAGAAGTTGGGAAGAGGCGGTTGCACATATAAAGTTGCCTGACACACCGATTTCAGTAGAAAACATAACAAAAGCCGGTTCCGATTCCCAAGGTAGCAACAATATTACCGCGTCTTCGACCCCGACTGCGTCCGCGACAGCGACTACATCACCTTCCTCAACTCAGGATAAAATTGCCTCTCCAGCTCTACCAGATGTAAGCAACGACACGATTAACCAACAAGTCGATGATTATCCTGTTGAGGATGTGGTATCAATTGAACAACTAGGCGACGAGGTTCCATCGACTCTGCTTTCGCCACAAAATCGTGCTAATGCATTGCCACAATTAAAAAATTCTGATTTGAAATTGATGCCAGAATTAAAAAGCAGCTCATTTATTGTTCAAATATCTGGCATTAGTAATGAACAATTATTGCACGAATATTTAATTGACAATGATTTAATTGATAAGGTTTGGATCTACCCAACACAACGAAATGGGAACTTATGGTTTCTTGTGTTACTTAATCAGGAATTCTCTTCAATTATCGAGGCTAGAGAAGCAATAAAATCTCTGCCAGCCACGATGACACAAAGCCCACCTTTTGCGAAAAAAGTCTCTCAGCTTCAATAACCAAACCCAATATTTATTCAGCTTTACAGAATATTTTCCCACTGAACTATAAACTTGACCATTTAGTCAATTCCTTATTGGAATAAGATAGTTGTAAAGAAAATATTAACCATAGGTAATATTTATTCGCCTATCCCACAAAAATAGGTTAAATTGCATTTCCCTCTGAATAATAAACGATCAGAAGTAAAGCATTTAAGATAAGCATTGAGCAAGTAAACGTAGTGGGAAGTAAATGAATAAGACGTACCTAATTTTAATAATTATTACTTTTTTCGCAGGTGTAATAGCATGGTCATTTTTGCAAGACGATACCGCTAAAACTGCGCAACAGCCTGAGCACAAAACACACAATCACCAAAAGCAAGAACTACGTTATATACCCGGTCCGAACCCTGAAGACCCGCTCTCTACAGGAGTGGACATGTTTAAAGAAGATTCACCTTCTGAAAAGGTCGAAGAAATCGCATCGGTAACTGAAAAAGACTCTATTGTCTGGCAGGAATCCGATGAAGCAGAGCGCGTTCTGAAGGAGCTCGGCGTCACCACTAAAGACCTCAAAAATGAAGCCTATGTGGAAATTGACCGAGCAGAGCTGGTTGCGTTGGAAGCAGGAGACTTTATTGATCTCTATATCCCTCAAATTGGCGGCAGCTACACTGGCGAAGTAGATGCTGTACGCGTTCGACCAAACGGTAACCGTACTGTAGAAGCGGCAATTCCTGGCGCAGGGCGTCTATACAGCGCGGTGATAACCATAACAGACAACGCAATATATGCCACTTTAGGCACGCAGTCTGACACATATTCTATGGAGGGCGTAGGCAACTATGCATGGATTGCCTCCAGAAGTGATCTCGAATCAAACCACGTCGAAATCATCCCTGGCACTGATAACAATAACTCACACAGTGCTGAAGCAGAGCCCATCTTTTTGGAACCTGCTGACAACTAATCCCCCAAAATGAAGTAAAAACAGGAGAAAATAAAATGAAAAAAGTGTTAAAACTAAGCACACTTGCATTGACAACAGCTATTGCATTCTCAGCTACAGCAGCCGATACAGTGATTGATGTAATGATTCTTTACTCTGACAACGCAGCAAGCGCTACGTCTGATATTCAGGGCAAAATCGATCACTATATCGACCACTCAAACCGCATTTATGCGAACAACTACGCAGAATTGCAACTACGAGAAGTAGGTACACAATCTTCTTCTTACACCAGCAGTTCAGTGGTTCCATCTGAAGGCTATTTAGAAGCAGTAAAAAACTCTAGTGGTATCAACTCTCGTCGAGGTACTTATAAAGCAGACATGGTGGTATTCTTAGGTACTGCTGACAGAATGCCTGACGGCACGGTTTGTGGTATTGGCTATGTAGGGCAAGGTAACAACGGTACCATGTACAGCTCTTCTAAAGAATTGATGTACAGCATCACAGCCGTAGACTGCGCATCAACGACATTTGTTCATGAGCTAGGCCATAATATGGGCCTTGGTCACTCTCAAAAGCAAGGCTCTACAGGTGGCGTATATACTGACGGTATTGGTCACGGCGTAAACAACGTATTCTCGACTATCATGGCTTACCCACAAGCATTTGGTAGTGCTACACGCCTAGACTACTTCTCAGATCCAGATTGGAATGCGTGTTCTGGCTACCCATGTGGTGTTCAAGGCGTATCTAACTCTTATAAAACGGTAATGGCCGTAAAAGACAAGATCGCATCTTTCTACTAATAATAATATAAATTCCGGGGGATAAGGCGTCCAAATGGACGCCTTTCTTATTGGTAGAACAGAGACGCTTTTCTCAATTAAAGCCTGAACCATAAATGCTTCATTCAGGACAAATTACGCCACAATATCGCTTTTTCGCTTGGTAATATGCTGAGTCAGCGTTACAATTTCACGCTTTGGTCGGTATTGAGAAGCTTTTGTCGCCTTCATGAGAAAGAACAAAAATAAACATCGCGCCTTTTTAAAATGGGCTGGCGGCAAATATAGCTTGATTGAGCAAATCAAAGCACACCTACCTGAAGGGAATAAACTTCTTGAGCCTTTTGTGGGTGCTGGATCAGTGTTTTTGAATACTGACTACCCCAAATACGTTCTAAACGATATAAATGCTGATCTTATCAATTTATATACCGTTTTACGCGACGCGCCCGACACATACATAAATGATGCTCAGGCTTATTTCAACGCAATGAATAATGCGCCTGAAGCCTACTATGCGCTTCGCAAAGAGTTTAATCAGACGGTAGATATCTATCACCGTTCTTTGTTGTTTCTATATTTGAATCGTCATGGCTACAATGGGCTATGTCGCTATAACTTGTCTGGCGAATTTAACGTTCCCTTTGGTCGTTATAAAGCACCCTATTTCCCTAAGGCTGAGCTTTATCATTTCGCGGAGAAAGCGCAACGGGCAGTGTTTACGTGTGAAAACTACAAGAGCACGTTTGCGCGCGCACGAGCAAACAATGTCATTTACTGCGATCCGCCTTATGCCCCTATCAGCAAAACCGCCAATTTCACCCAATATGCGGGGAATCTGTTTGGTCTAAACGATCAAAGGGAGCTAGCCGAACACGCTTTATCTACAGCAAAGAAAAGAGGCATTACCGTGTTGGTCAGTAACCATGATACGCCTGATACGAGGGAGTTTTACCACGGTGCTGAAATATCTGAATTGCAAGTAACCCGAAGCATCAGCCAAAAAGGACACACCAGAAAAAAGGTAAGCGAGCTATTCGCCCTTTATCGAGGTCATAACGCACATTCTCGATTTTAAACTGCTTACTATCTCAGTTAGCGGTGGTGCATTTGTCTGCGGTATACAAAGGCGAAACAAGCCAAAATAGACAATAAAATCTAAGCGACGAGCCAGTTTACCAATAATGCTAAACCAATCACAAATATCGCAACAAACAGTACGCCAACGACAACATAAGGCACTACAGAAGTATCTTTAAAATCACGTTCGTAATTCGATTGGCTTTGAACCCCAAAGGCGCTAGCAGCGACACTTTTTAATACTCGACCCAAATTAGACATAGTAACGCCTTATTGCGTGTATTAAGAAACGCCTACCCTCTTTTAGATGCGTCTTCTACGCCACGAGTAAGCAGCTCAAGCAAGTCTAGGTAGTGGAAGCCAGATTGGGTAGTAGACCCAGAAATCCAAGAGACCCAACTTACGGAGTGCTCAGTTTGCAGAGCACACACATTATGCGGGTGGCTAATAGGGAGTGATTTATCAAACTCAACGGGATTGTGTGCCGTACAAAACGGATATGTTTGTGACGTCGGAACCATTGCATAAATTCCCGCCACAAGAAATGCGCTAAAGCATGTTGTTACCAATCCTTTTGATACCCTGTTCATTTAACAATCCACCACGTTGAACACATGGTTGATTATACAGCTGGACGAAAAATCAACAAGTACAGATTAACGTAATTTTTGTGGCATTAATCTACAATCTGTACCTAGTTTTGCAAAAATTTTGTGCAGAAATCTTCTATTCAATTTTAGATCAGTACGCTAAAACACCTAGCATGTAGGGCGCTACTAGTTTCAAATAATCAGCAAGAGAGCAGGCACTCTCTTGCTAAGATACACACTTTAGAGATCAAAGGTTTTACTAATCGACAAAAACATCGACTCATCATCGTCTAAGTCGCTGCCGCTAAATAGCACTCCTATACCCACATCAAATCCACCGACTTCAGTAGCATAACCAAGTTCAAAGTACTCGCCGTCGGTTTCATCCCCCCAACTTCCCACCGTAGCAGAAAACCCTTCATGCTCGAGCGTCAACGCAAGAAAGGTATAATCGGTTTCAGTAATACCTAAATCCGCGTCATCTTCTTGTTTACCCACAGAGTATTCAAGGCTAAACATGCCAAATCCCGCGTAAAGGTTCACTTCATTGTAGGCAGAATCAAAATCCCCAGTATATTGATAAGTAGTGGCACCTATTCCTAGAGAAAGTCCATTCTCTAGCTCAAAACCATAGCCCCCATAGACATCCACTTCTAATCCATCCTTTACATCAGCCGCCCACGTACCTAAGTAAAATCCCTGATTTTCTAGGTCTAGTCCAGCGCTTGCCGAGCCACTTGAGGTTTGTTCAATGCCACGAAAGTGGTACTGTGAAACGTAGCCAATGTTTGCACTCAGTTCAGCCATAACCGAGCCTGAGCATGCAATAAACGAAAGGCCGATTAAGCCAAGTTTTACCGATTTTTTCATATGACTCTCCCTAGAATCGCTTTGTTATTATGTGCAATATGCGTTGTTATTATTGTGTTCCAATGGCTAGATCGACTTGCCGTATTGTTCGAATAATACGCAAAACAGATGCCGATATTTACCAAAGCGGTAAAACCATAAAAAAATTAATCTAACAAATTGTTTTTTATCACTATTTTAATTTCAAAAGTGTGTTTACTTTTATCGCTTGGACAGAATTGGTGCAGCATGAACGCACTAAATTGGAGCAGCCTCACCGTTTTGGTGAGGAATGCACGAATTATCTAGCTTAACGTTGTTGTTCATCAGATAAATGAACGAGACTTACCGCTACATTCGTTTGTTAAGCTGTCGGCTTGGCGCGACTGACTCGCATTTTACTCGGAAAACCAACATCGCTTTCACATACCAATTATGCCCAACTTTGTTACAATAGCCGGATTGCGTTTCGTTAAGACTTGATCTTTGCTAGGACGCGCAAAGCATTCGCCAACAAAGAGGATGACCATGCAACCTTATTTAATCGCACCATCAATTCTATCTGCTGACTTCGCCCGCCTTGGAGAAGAAGTTGAAAATGTGCTGAGTGCTGGCGCAGATGTCATACATTTTGACGTAATGGATAACCATTACGTACCTAATCTGACCTTTGGCCCGATGATTTGTGAGTCATTACGTAAATATGGCATTAAAGCAGATATTGATGTGCATTTAATGGTAAAGCCCGTTGACGATCTCATTCAGCGCTTTGCAGACGCAGGGGCTAGCTATATCAGTTTTCACCCAGAAGCGTCAGAACATATCGACAGAAGTATTCAGCTTATCAAGCAAAATGGATGTAAAGCAGGCTTGGTTCTTAATCCAGCTACGCCCCTTCATTATCTAGACTACACCCTAGATAATTTAGACTATGTGCTACTCATGTCAGTGAATCCTGGTTTTGGCGGACAGTCATTCATTCCAGCCACGCTGGATAAAATTCGTCAAACTAAACAAAAAATCTTAGAATCAGGCCGCGATATCCGAATAGAAATTGACGGTGGCGTAAAAGTCGATAATATTCGCGCCATTGCCGAAGCTGGCGCAGACATGTTTGTAGCAGGCTCAGCGATTTTTGGACAACAAAACTATCGTGATGTCATCACGCAAATGCGCAACGAACTTGCAGCGTCGCAGAAAATTTAATTCTCAATACATAAGCATTATTGGACACACATAATTATGACTAAACCCATTGTATTAAGTGGCTGTCAGCCATCAGGACAACTCACCATTGGTAACTACATGGGAGCACTTCGCCAATGGGTTAACATGCAAGATGACCACGACTGTTTATATATGCTGGTTGATCTTCATGCCATTACCGTAAGACAAGATCCTAAAGCGCTTTATGAAGCTTGTTTAGATGGTTTAGCACTCTATATTGCGTGCGGTATTGATCCTGAGAAAAGTACCCTATTTGTACAATCTCACGTCCCAGAGCACGCTCAATTAGCATGGATACTCAATTGCTACGCCCAAATGGGTGAGCTAAACCGCATGACGCAATTCAAAGATAAGTCTGCGAAAAATGTCTCGAATATCAATGTTGGCTTATTCGCATACCCCACATTGATGGCGGCAGATATCTTGTTGTATCAGGCGAACCAAGTACCTGTGGGCGACGACCAGAAACAGCACCTTGAGCTAACCCGTGATATTGCCACTCGAATGAACAATATTTATGGCAACGACCTGTTCACCATCCCCGATCCTTTTATTCCCGAGTTTGGTGCCCGTATCATGAGCCTTCAAGATCCCACCAAGAAGATGTCAAAATCTGACGATAACCCAAATAATTTTGTGGGCTTATTAGAAGAGCCGAAAAAAGTCGCTAAGAAAATCAAACGCGCCGTTACCGACTCTGATGAGCAAGCGCGCATATACTTTGATCGTGAGGAAAAACCGGGCGTCTCTAATTTACTAACGCTTCTTTCATGCGCAACGGGGCGTAGCATTGACGAGTTGGTTCCAGAATATGAAGACAAAATGTACGGTCATTTAAAAACAGATGTTGCTGACGCGGTTGTTAGCTTTCTAGAGCCAATGCAGGAAAAATATCGTGCTATTCGCGATGACAAAGCGTACTTAGACAGCGTAATGCGAGCAGGAGCGGAAAAGGCAAGCGCAAAAGCGAGCGTCACATTATCCAATGTTTATAAGGCTGTTGGTTTTATTCCAAAACCGTAACGATATGTTATCAACATGCTGTTATTGATTGATAACTTTGATTCTTTTACCCACAACTTGGCCCGCTACTTTATTGAGCTGGGCCAAGATGTATGTGTAAAAAGAAACACCCTTACCTGCCAAGACATTGAAGGGCTTGATCCAGATTACTTAGTATTTTCTCCTGGCCCATGCACACCTGATGAAGCGGGAGTGACCTTGTCTGCAATTCGGCATTTCGCGGGTAAAATACCGATTTTAGGTGTCTGCTTAGGCTATCAGGCTATTGGGCAGACATTCGGTGCAGACGTCATTCGCGCACAGCGGGTATTACACGGCAAAACGTCTGAGATTCGTCACAACCACTCTCTGTTGTTTAAGGATATTCCCGACCCTTTTACTGCAACGCGTTACCATTCATTAGTTTTAAACGAGAATTCGCTGCCAAAGGAATTTGCAGTCACGGCATGGTGTGAGGAAGACGGTGTAAGAGAAATCATGGCAATTGAACATCAAACCCTGCCCGTTATGGGCGTACAATTTCATCCAGAGTCATTGCTCACCTCACATGGCTATGAAGTACTGAATAACTTTCTTAAGGTCACGCGGTAATAAGTCATACCTCTTTATCGTGTTATTTTTGTGAGAATTCCTGTTTAATTGCGTTTTTTAAACGATAAATAAACTATAACAATTAACGAGTACCCTAATGCCTTTAACGCAGCCTCTCTCACACATTATTCAGCACCGGGCTGATACGCTCACTATCAGTTTGTCTGAGGCGCAAACCTTAATACTTAGCAATGAACAACAAGATGACGTTGCTAGTGTATCCCAATCAGATAACCGACAACTTCTTCGCGTTGAAAAACAGGCCGTACGCGACAAAGAATTGAATAAGCGATCTGAACAAACATTTGTAAACAGCATACGCGATATGGTTGAAGAAGCGATTTCTCAACGCATTGCCGAGGCCCTTGGCGATCAGGAACATATTTTCACCAAGATACTAAATTACGACGCAAATTTGTCTCCTTTACTTGATGCATTGTCTGTAAGAGCCAGCTCTATCTCTAAAATTGAACCTCTCGCAGCCAGTATGCCTTGGCTATACGATGACATGATGCGGATGGTTAATATGCCTAAATACCGACGCACTGATGCCAAGGGCAAGGCGATTACGGTTGACACATTGCGGGTTGCCCTAGGCTTTTTCGGTATCGAAAACTTGAAAATGGTCGTACCTTCGCTCGCATTTAGGCGCTGGATACCTCAAATTACCGATCCCTATCCTGAAATAAAAAGTCGCATTTGGGAGTTTGCATTAGGCACAGCTATTTCCAGTAAAAAAATTGCCGAGCATAATAAGGTGGATGGTGGTCATGCGTTTACATTGGGACTGTTTCACAACATCGGACACATCGTATTAATGCGTTTGTACTTCAGAATCTTTGACCAAGTTCAGCAAGAAGCCTTAATCGAAGCCCACAACGATAAAAAACGCGAAGAACATGCCGCGTTATCGAAAATTCAGCCTTCGTGTGCGTTTTTAGTTTCATTAATTGAAAAATATGGTAATCCATTAACCCTTGCTTTGATTCGAAGAATGGGCTTTGAACGTGTATTTATTGCCAATGCTATGGAAGAGTTTGCGAAGAAGATATCGTTTAAAGACATGTCTCCACTTGCGCAAACGCTCACCCAAGCTCGCGCTTACACAAATTACCGCGTGTTAAAAAATCATCGTCTGATTTCAATGGATGAAGCCAAAAGTTACTTGCGCCACTTCAGATTTCCAGACGGCTCTTTGGCAGCCCTAAAGTCGATTGATTTGAAGCATCTGAATCTAAAAATGGAGGAAAGTTGAGCACTTTTCGCTTCACTTCACTCAAATTAACAACTTTTCTACAACTTTTTTTCACATAAACATGCATACATTATGCGCAAATAAGATGATTTTTATTCGCGCATAAACCCTGACTTAATCCACGTATTTACTCAGTTTACTGGATTTTTCACATTAAACATACTTATTCACTTTAACTGCAAATTTACTTGAACCCCTTGAAATTAAAGGCTTCACGCGTCTCAAATAGAAGACATTCGCAATGAATTCTGGGATAATCTTTCTCCTTAAATGTACAAATTTTGACTGATTTTGAGGTAGCAACTATGCAAGTTACTCGCGAAATGTTTAATGATGTAATGGTTCCCAATTACAATCCTGCGGCTTTTATTCCTGTGAAGGGCCAAGGCTCTCGCGTTTGGGATCAAAAAGGTGATGAATACATCGACCTAGCTGGCGGTATTGCAGTAAACGCACTTGGCCATTGCCATCCTGAACTGGTTGCTGCGCTTAAAGAGCAAGGCGAGAAACTGTGGCACCTAAGTAATGTATTTACAAACGAGCCAGCTATTCGTTTAGCGAAAAAACTAACAGATGCCACCTTTGCTGATCGTGTTTATTTCGCCAACTCAGGCGCAGAATCTAACGAAGCGGCACTAAAACTTGCCCGTCGCTATGCTCTTGATCATTTTGGTGAGAACAAAGACCAAATTATTTCGTTCAAGCAAGGTTTCCACGGTCGCACATTCTTTACAGTTACTGTTGGTGGTCAAACTGCATACTCAGACGGTTTCGGCCCTAAGCCAGGCGCGGTTGATCACGCTGAATACAATGACTTAGAAGGCCTAAAAGCGATCATGTCTGACAGAACATGTGCAGTCATGATGGAGCCACTACAGGGTGAAGGCGGTATTATCAGCCCAACACCTGAGTTCGTTAAAGGTGTTCGCGAGCTTTGCGATCAATACAACGCACTCCTTATTTTCGACGAAGTACAGTCAGGTATTGGCCGTACAGGTGAGCTATATGCTTATATGGGTTTAGGTGTTGCTCCTGACATTTTGTCTACAGCAAAAGCGTTAGGCGGCGGTTTCCCTATTGGTGCAATGCTGACTACAGCGAAAATTGCTGAAAGCCTGAAACCGGGCACTCACGGCAGTACTTACGGCGGTAACCCGCTAGCCTGTGCTGTAGCAGAACGTTGTTTCGACATCGTTAACACAAAAGAAGTGTTAGACGGCGTAAAACATAAAGAACAACTATTCCGTGACGGCCTTGCAGCTATTAACGAAAAGTACAATGTATTTGAAGAGGTTCGCGGTAAAGGTTTGCTTTTAGGCGCAGCCCTTAAAGAAGAGTACAAAGGCCGCGCGCGCGACTTCCTAGTTGCGGCAACTGAACAAAAATTGATGTGTCTAGTCGCGGGCGCTAACGTTGTACGCTTCGCACCTTCTCTTGTGGTTACCGATGAAGACATCAAAGAAGGTTTAGCACGTTTTGAGCGTGCAGTAGAGAAAGTCGTAAACGGTTAATCGCCACTAAATAACGAGAGTAAGCGAGTATGAAGATCATTCGCCCAATCCGCTCTAGTGACTATTCTGCGCTTCATACCATTGCAGTGGAGTCTGGCATCGGCTTCACTTCACTGCCTGTCAATGAAGACCTATTGAAACGAAAGATTGCTTCTGCGGAAGCGTCTTTCCAATCAAGTGTCACTGCCCCTGGTTCTGAGAGCTACTTGTTTGTCATGGAAGATACAGAGACAAAAGAAGTGGTGGGCACCAGCGGTATTGAATCTACAGTTGGTATGGACGATGCGTTTTACCATTACCATTTAGGTACGGTTGTACACGCATCCCGTGAACTTAACATTCACAACACCGTCGACATTCTCACCCTGTGTAACGATTACACTGGGGTATCAGAAATCTGTACGTTGTTTCTAAAAGAAAAAGCCCGTGAAGGCACCAATGGCAAACTGCTATCAAAGTTTCGCTTCTTGTTCATGATGGAACATCAAGAAAGATTTGCAGAAACCGTCATTGCAGAAATGCGCGGTGTGAGTGACGAAAATGGCGAGTCTCCATTTTGGAAATGGCTCGAAGAACACTTTTTCTCACTGGATTTCCCAACGGCAGATTATTTAACGGGTATTGGTAATAAAGTATTTATTGCTGAGCTTATGCCGAAATATCCAATTTATGTCAGTTTACTGAGTAAAGAAGCACAAGCTGTTATTGGCAAAGTCCATGAAAAAACGAAGCCAGCATTGCAGCTTTTAGAACAAGAAGGCTTTTGTAGCCGAGGCTACGTGGATATTTTTGATGCAGGCCCAACGGTCGAAGCTAATCTTCAACACATTCGCACGGCACAAGCTAGCTTGAAAATGAATGTACACATTGATGATGCTATGGCACTACAAGGTGAAACCCATTACATTATTAACACTGAAGTACAGAATTTCCGAGCTACAGCTGCACCTGTTGTGATAGAAGAGCAATCCCATATTGCAATTATCTCTTCGTCAACAGCTGAAGCATTAAACGTGAAAGAGGGCGAACCGATTCGATTTTCGCCAGCAAAGTTAAGTAACATGTAAATCATGTCGTTTAATGTGTTTACACTTGGCAATAGAAAGCAAGTAACACGTTTTTAGAAAGTTTAGTGAACAAGAAGCTGGGCATGCCCAGCTTCCTCACATATCAGGAGTTAATATCTTGAGTACGCATACACATTTTATAGGTGGCAATTGGGTTGCTGGCAATGGCCATCCGATTGAATCTGTTGACCCCGCTAAAAAAGCAGTAATTTGGCAAGCAAACTCAGCTTCGTCTGAGCAAGTTGATCAAGCTGTACGCGCAGCCCGTGATGCATTTATTGCTTGGAGTGATCTTGAATTCAATGCGCGTTTAGCCATCGTAAAGCGCTTCGCTGAATTGCTCGGTGAAAATAAACAAGCACTGGCTGAAACCATTGCTCAAGAAACTGGCAAGCCGTTATGGGAAACGGCCACTGAAGTGGGCGCAATGATTGGTAAAATTGCGATTTCAGAGCGTGCCTACCATGAACGAACTGGGTTAGTTGAAAACCCAATGCCAGTAGGCAAGGCATTCATTCGCCACAAAGCGCATGGTGTGGTGGCTGTATTTGGCCCTTATAACTTCCCAGGTCACTTACCCAATGGTCACATTGTACCTGCATTATTAGCTGGCAACACCATCATCTTTAAGCCAAGCGACTTAACGCCGCTAGTAGCAGAGAAAACCGTTCAACTATGGGAAAAAGCCGGCCTTCCTAAAGGCGTACTAAACCTAGTTCAAGGTGAAGTGGAAACCGGCAAAGCCCTTGCCTCTCATGCCGATTTAGATGGCTTATTCTTCACAGGAAGTTCGCGTACAGGAAAAATTCTTCACGAGCAGTTTGCAGGGCATCCCGGCAAAATTCTTGCGTTGGAAATGGGGGGTAACAATCCGCTTATCGTCAAAGATATTCAAAATATTGATGCTGCTGTACACGATATTGTTCAGTCGGCATTTATCACTTCAGGACAGCGCTGTACCTGTGCTAGACGTCTGTTTATTGAAGCTGGTAGCCAAGGCGATGCGCTGATTCAACGTCTTGTTGATGTCACTAAGCGTATTGAAGTCGGTCAATATGACGCAGAAAAGCAGCCGTTTATGGGCGCTATGATTTCTAAAAACGCAGCGGCAATGATGGCCTCTGCTCAGAAGCAATTGTTGGACATGGGTGCAGAAGCGCTAGTAGAGCTCACGCATACTGACACTGAATCAGGCTTCGTCACACCAGGCATTTTGGATGTTACTGCAATTGCTGACACCATGCCTGATGAAGAGCACTTCGGTCCTTTGCTTAAGATCATTCGCTATACGGATTTTGATGACGCTATTCGCATGGCAAATAACACCAGCTTCGGCTTGTCAGCCGGGTTACTGTCTGACAGCGAAGACCTGTACAATCACTTCTTTAAGCGTATTCGTGCAGGAATCGTTAACTGGAACCGTCCTATTACTGGCGCAAGCAGCGCGGCACCATTTGGTGGCATAGGGGATAGCGGTAACCACAGAGCGAGTGCCTACTATGCAGCTGATTACTGCGCGTATCCAGTTGCGTCAGTTGAACTCGACACATCAATTCTGCCCGAGCAATTGAGTCCAGGGTTGGATTTTTCTGAATAATATTTGTTCACTTTTTGCGCGTATTTTGTATAATACGCGCGCGGTTTTTATGTAAGCGAATACAAACCTTGTCAACTTCGACAAGTTTGTGCAGTGAGAGGCAGTATGCATACCAATATCGACACGCTTTTTGCCAACCTTTGGCAGAATTACATCTCTATTACTCCGTCAGCAGAAAAAGTTCATGAGCTTTTAAGCAGCAATTCTGGTGACGAAATCATCAATGACCACGTAGCGTTTCGCACGTTTAACATTGAAAAAGTAAACCTTGATAAGCTGGCTGCACACTTTTTGGCACTGGGCTATGAGGAAAAAGGCAGCTACAACTTTGAAGCTAAAAAGCTTGCTGCAAAGCATTTCGAACACGCTGACACCAGCAAGCCGAAGGTGTTTATCAGTGAGTTACTTGTTGAAGAATTCTCTGATGAAGTTCAAACGATCATTCACAAAATGGTCGATAGCATTGCTGACGATGCAGCACAACACCGTGACTTCTTGTACTCGGGTACGCATTGGGAAGTCACAAGTGACGAGTATGAAACATTGCTTGCAGCATCTGAATACGCAGCATGGATGAGCGCATGGGGCTTCAGAGCAAACCACTTTACCGTTAGTGTGAACCATATGGAGCACTTCCAAGTGTTGGCTGATGTAAATCAGAAATTGAAAGATGCAGGCTTTGTGCTGAATACGTCTGGCGGTGAAATTAAAGGTGGTGAAGAAGTGCATTTAGCACAATCTTCCACGATGGCCGACAAAGTCGAAGTACAATTCAAAGACGTGAAAAAAGTGATTCCTAGTTGTTTCTATGAATTCGCTCAACGTTTTAATACGCCTAGCGGTGAACTATATCAAGGCTTTGTTGCAGCATCAGCTGACAAAATCTTTGAGAGCACTAACGCTAAAGGGTAGTGATCGGGGTTGGCATTCGAAGCTAGCCCTCAAATCTCGCCAACCCATTAGGAGCAGATTTGATCTGCTCCTAAAATTCGTTATGATGCAGTTAACCTTCTACGCTGTACTTTAGTATTTTGAAGTTATTTTTTTTATTCTCGCTGTTAGCCTTTTTTTCCCATTCGCCTGCTAAGGCAGACACCTGCTCTCAACTAATTATTGCTGGGGCAGAACAATGGCGTCCTTATTCCTACGTAGCTTACACGCCTCGGCCTCAAGTAAGAGGTGTGGCACACTCTTTGATCGATATTATCTCGCATGAATTACATATTCCCGTCACTCGCATTCCCAAAATGCCTTGGAAAAGGTTAGAAATCCTATTAGAAACTGGCGATATTGATATGGTAGCAGGGCACTACTGGAGCGAAGAGCGAGAAAAACGGTGGCTCATATCGGCCCCCTTTGCTTTCGAATCAGTACATGTGTTGGCGTTAAAAAACGCATCATTCAAATACGAATCGCTTGAAGACCTTATCCCCCTTAGAGGCGTTATGCCAATGGGAATGGAAATGGGACGAGCATTTGACGCGCTCCGTCCGCAATTAGATGTGGTAGAAGTTCGGGAGCACGCGCAGATGTATGAAATGCTCAGGCTAGGTCGTGTAGATTATCTCATTACACCGTTAGAAGCAGCTCAACCACACCTAAATCAAGATAAGACGCTGTCACTTCATAACACTCCTCTCAAGCGCTTTGGTATTCACTTGAGTCTTTCGCAAAAAAGCCCTTGCGCACCGCTGATGCCAGAGATTAACCGCATTATCGACGAATTGATAAAAAGCGGAAAAATGCATCGTCTAATCGACTATCACCGTAAATTGGCGTTGGCTGAATAAGCAAACGTAATACGTGTAGTGTTAACGCAGTGCACTTTTTGCCAAAACAACGGTATTTCGTCCTGCTGATTTACCTTGATACAGCGCATCATCAGCACGTTTGAAGCACTCGTCAAAGGTTTCTCCTAGCCGAAACTCAGCAATGCCAATCGTTACGGTAACAGGAATGTTGATCCGTTCGCTCAATTCATTTTGTGCAAGCTGATTGAGTTTATCTGCTAAGATTTTCGCGCCTTCAAGCGTTGTGTCAGGAAGAAAGATTAAAAACTCCTCTCCTCCCCAACGGGCAATACTGTCGCTTTTTCTCAGCGCTGCGCGCATTAGCTGCGCTCCCATCAAAAGCACCTTGTCGCCAGCATCATGCCCGTGCACGTCGTTTAATTGTTTGAAGTTATCAAAATCGAGTACGAGCAGTGTCATCGGTGTGGCTGTGTATAAATTTCCAGACATAAATTCATTGATATACTGCAACAACCCTCTTCGATTTGGTAACGATGTGAGTGGGTCTTGATTTGCCAAATTTTTCAACTTCTTGTTCGCGCTGGCAAGCTCCTCTGTACGCTTTTCTACTTTCGCTTCAAGGTTTTGGCTGAGCTCTTCAAGCGCCCGATTTCTGGTCTCAAGCACTGTATACAGGGTTTGGTTTTCTTCCGTAGCGTGAATAAATTTCGTGTAGGTAACATACAACTGACACAATACGAAAGCGAGCAAGCCAAAACTCACGGTATGCCCCGTTTTCACCCATCCCAGGTTATACAGGATATCATTCGCGACCAGCACAAATAAAAAGAGTGTTCCGACCAATAATATGCCCGCTGCTCGTTGCCTTTTTCTAACATTCACCATTAATCTGGCCAATACGTAAACGATGCCGATTAGTACGCCAAACTGAAAAATATACATATACTGGCTTGCAAACAATGGCTCAAAAAACACAGTGAGCAAGGCAAAGAAAGTGCAGAACGCATAAATAGCGAGCATTACCCAGCGCTGGAAAGAGTCTTTGAACATTAAGTGGAATGAAGCCGTCAACGTCGCAGTGGCCAGTATAAAGGTCAGAAAGCTCGCTCGTGCATGTGTGTGCCAATCAATATCGTGGTAGCCAATTCTTCCCAGCAGCTGGCTATCTTCTAACTCTCTCCCGCCTAGCAACAAACAGCTAAGAGCAATCACGAACGGTAATAAAACCGACGGGCGAAGCGAATAATGAATCAAGTTTATAATAGCGAGTATAAGGAAACTACTTACAATGATGGTAGAGCGAAGTACACCAAACAGATTTTTACGCTCAATATCACTGCGTTTGCCAAAGTGAATATTATGCCAAATACCACCCCAATAATAATCAAAGTTCGCAACTTGCAAAATAATACGCGCTTGCGTTGACGCCTTAAAGGTTACCACCCCCGCGCGATAGGCAGGTTCAGAAGTGTCAGCAGTCGCCCCCACTTTTCCGGCAGATGCAATTTCTTGGTTATCAACAAACAATCGATAGCTATTGCCTATTTGTGGAAGCAACATGCCGTATTCAGCAGGAGAATCTGGCAGATTGACATGCAATACATAGGAGGCAACACCGTATTGTGGAATAGGCTGATCGCCATAGGTGCTTTTTTCCCATGAGTGAGGTACCGCCGTATACAATCGCTCTTGATATATGTGATAGCTCTCGGGTGTTAATGTTTCCCCCCAATGAAACTCCCATTCTCCCTTTAAAGGAATCGTATGGTAATTCGAAAACATCGATTCACTAAGAGTGAGTTGCCCTTTTTTGGCACTAATATGTTGTGTTTCAAACACATCATCAACCAACACCACAGAAATAGACACAAACAGCAATGCCAATAAAGCAAATAGCAATACACCAGATGCAATGGGAAGTGCACGTTCGAAAGGTGGAAGGGGGTGAGACACTATACGCCTACAACCTTAAGGTTGCTGTTTTCAGACCAAATCATATTTTTCTTAATCTATTAATGCTTGTTGTTTTATAAAAGTAACAGATGGAGCGAAAAATGCCGCACCCGTTTCAACTGTTGCATAATCTAGGAAGGCATCATATTGACCCGATTCATCACCATAAATCATACTGTATAGCATATTTTTAAACGGCTTAGGGCTCGAACAGCAGGAAACAAAATATAAGCCCTGTGTCGCCATATCACCATAAGGCATACTTTGTTTAAGTAAGGGAATAAGATCTCCACGCTCATTTTTTAGCTGCGTGCGCGCAAGATGTGCAGAAGGCAAAAGTAATTCCGACGCTAACGGCATACCCGTTTCTTTATTTCGCCCCATGATCATCTCTTGCTGTTGTTGCGATAATCGATTCCAGCTAGCGATGTCATAGCGAAAACGCTGCACATGTAAATAACTGCCACCCGAAAAATCAGGATCATTGTCACCAACGATGGCCGCATCCAGTTTTTTCATCCCTCTTGGATTATCTGGCGCATAAATAAAACCCGTTAAATCTCTGCCATCCAGATATCGGAATCCTCGAACTTCTTCTACTAATTCAACATGTAGACGTAAAAGCTCATAAACCTCTATACCAATAGCATGACAAATATCAGCACGATCAGCGCGAATTTGAATAAATAAATCACAAGCAACAACAGGCGCGCAGCGATCATCACATTGCATATCAGGAAACGGGGCCAACTCAATCGGTAACAGCCCAGGGTACAATTCCATCCAATAATTATTACCTACTGCGACAACCCCGGTCACCATAGCCTCATAGTGCTCGTTATCGTAATACTCAAAGATATCAAGGATACGCGCTAGTTTTGCGCGAATAGCTTGATCGTCATCATCAACGACATTGAACATCAAATATTGAGCGTGCAAATTGGGTTCTGCGCATATGCCTTTTTGCGGCTGAGCCATACGTCTATCTCTGTATTTCACGCTGCATTAATAACCCGCAGCCTGACCATCTTTTCTGGATTCGGATGCGCCGTAATATACACCTGTTTTGGTATCTCGCATAATCGCCTGATAACCACCAAACCAACCAGACACATCTTTAATGGTGTGCCCCTTTTCTAATAATGCTCGGCGAACCTGTTTAGAGTACCCACTCTCTAAGCTCACAAAGCCACCGTCCTCCATATGCTCGCCGGTTGGTTGGCTCGAGCCTGAATGAAGAATACGCGGTGCATCGCCAGCTTCCTGAAGATTCATTCCAAAGTCGATCAAATTCACAATGATCTGTGCATGCATTTGTGGCTGTGCACCACCGCCCATCACGCCAAAGCTCAGCCAAGGCTTTCCATTACGGGTAACAAAAGCGGGAATAATAGTGTGAAATGGACGTTTGTTTGGCGCATATTGATTCGCATGCCCTTCTTCAAGAGAAAACAATTCACCTCTGTCTTGCAGGATAAAACCGAGACCATCTGGCGTCATGCCTGAGCCCATACCTCGAAAATTTGATTGAATCAGTGACACCATGTTGCCCGCTTTGTCAGCCACCGTCAGGTAAATCGTATCGCCGTGATGAATACCAGCATCAATTCTTTTTAGCGCTTTATTCGGCTCAATCAGTGCACGGCGCGACTTGGCGTACTCTTTAGAAATTAGCCAATCGACTGGAATCTTATTAAATTCGGGATCAGCGTAATATTTGGCTCTGTCTTCGAACGCCAGCTTTTTGGCCTCAACAAAGGTGTGGACATATTCAGGTGAACCAAACCCCATGCCTTCTATATCAAACTGTTCAAGAATATTCAGAATTTGTAGTGCAGCAATACCCTGGCCGTTTGGCGGAAGCTCCCAAACATCATAACCTCGATAATTGGCTGAAACTGGGTCAACCCAATCCGATGTGTGTGAGGCTAAGTCTTCGTAGGTTAAAAAGCCGCCTTGCTCTTTCATATACGCAGCG
Source organism: Fluctibacter corallii (assembly GCF_025751585.1). Lineage (GTDB taxonomy): Bacteria > Pseudomonadota > Gammaproteobacteria > Enterobacterales > Alteromonadaceae > Fluctibacter_A > Fluctibacter_A corallii. The sequence continues at coordinate 76,232 of NZ_JAOWKX010000003.1, read as the reverse complement.
ATAGTGCGTGCTATATCGCCTTTATAAAATGCATCTCGCCCGCCCGTGGCAATCTTTTCGTAGGTAGCGGCTAAATCTGGATTTTTGAATATTTGGCCTTTTTCAGGCGCTCTACCATTTGGCATAAAGGTTTCTTTGAAACCTTTATATTGACTCAACTTGGGCACACTGCGCTGCATATAGTAGGCGATAAGTTCACTCACCGGAAACCCTTCCTTTGCATACTGAATGGCGGGCGCAAGTAAAGCCGACATAGGTAAGCTACCAAACTTCTTATGAAGTTCGAACCAGCCATCTACAGCGCCCGGTACAGAAACCGGCAATGGGCCGTATGCGGGTATTCGCGATAATCCATTTTCTTTGAAGTAATCTATCGTGAGTGATTTAGGAGAACGACCTGACGCATTGAGACCATAGAGCTTTTGTGTTTCAGCATCCCAGACCATGGCAAACAGATCACCACCAATACCATTTCCCGTGGGTTCAACGAGCCCTAGCATGGCATTCGCTGCAATGGCAGCATCTATTGCATTTCCGCCTTGCTTTAAAATATCGAGCGCTACCTGAGTCGCCAATGGTTGGCTAGTAGCAGCCATGCCATTTGCTGCTATCACCTCAGAACGGCTAGCAAACATCTCGCCCGTAATGCGGTCATAGCTATGTACTGCAGAAGTGTGAATTGCACATAAGAACAGGAAACAAAGTCTGTAGATTTTCATTGTCATTGAACCGATTAAGCGAGTGAGATGACAAGCATAACCCGACTATATAATTCATTGAAGTAAAATAAGAAAGTGGATCTTTGGTTACCGTCGAAGCTCCAATAAAGCTAAGCTTGTCACTCTGGCTTACGTTCGAAAAAACCACTCTTGCTCACGTAAAGCAAGACGAACCATAAAAGAAACCCCAGCAATGCTGGGGCTCCATCAACATACCTTTATTCTTTTGTTAGTGGTACGTCTTTCCCTTTGCTCTGTCGTTATTACTGGCGTCCACCAGTGAAGTCTGGGTAAGCTTCAAGGCCGCACTCACTCATATCAACGCCTTCAAACTCTTCCTCTTCACTTACGCGAATACCCATAATGGTTTTCAATGCTAGCCAAACAATGATGCTAGTCACGAATACCCAAACAAAAATGGTGGCTGCACCAATTAGCTGTCCGACGAACGATGCACCACCATCTTCTGTCAGTGGATTAGTGATTGGCACAAGCAATAAACCGAGCAATCCAACCACACCGTGAACAGAGATTGCGCCAACCGGATCATCAATTTTCAGCTTATCAAAGGTGACAATGCTAAACACAACCAGAATACCGCCAATCGCTCCGAATAATGTTGCAATCGCAGGCGTTGGTGTCGAAGGCTCAGCGGTAATCGCAACCAGACCAGCAAGCGCGCCATTCAACGCCATCGTCAAATCAGCTTTGCCGAACATCACTCTAGCGAGCAATAACGCAGCGATTAATCCGCCTGCTGCTGCCGCATTAGTATTCATAAATACCACGGCCACACTGTTTGCACTTTCGACAGACGCGGTTGCCAATACCGAGCCGCCGTTAAATCCAAACCAGCCCATCCATAAAATGAAAGTGCCTAGTGTCGCCAAGGGTAAGTTAGAGCCTGGAATCGCGTTAATGCGTCCGTCTGCACTGTACTTTCCCTTGCGCGGGCCAAGTACTAATACACCTGCAAGCGCTGCCGCTGCACCTGCCATATGCACAATGCCTGAACCTGCGAAGTCTGAGAAGCCTAATTCACCCAAGGTGTACATGCCAAACACGGGTTGTCCGCCCCATGTCCATGCGCCTTCCATAGGGTAGATAAAGGCTGTCATAATCACAGCAAAACTCAGAAATGCCCACAGCTTCATGCGCTCAGCCACTGCACCTGAAACAATCGACATCGCAGTAGCTACGAATACAACCTGGAAGAAAAAGTCAGCAGAGGGAGCATAACTTGCGGGTTCATCTTGCCCAGTCGCACCATCTCCCACGATATCTTTTAAGAAGAAACTAAAATCTTCACCACCATACATGATGCCGTACCCACAGATCATGTACATGGTGCATGAAATTGCGTATAAAGCGACGTTCTTGGTTAAAATTTCGGTAGTATTTTTTGCTCTTACTAGACCGGCTTCCAACATAGCGAAACCCGCAGCCATCCACATGACTAGCGCTCCGCACATCAAAAAGTAAAACGTATCTAGGGCATAACTTAGCTGAAACGTTGTTTCCATTATCCTACTCTCCCGTACATCTTCTAAATTGCTTCACTGTCAGTTTCACCCGTACGAATACGAACTGCGTGCTCTAGGTCATAAACAAAGACTTTGCCGTCACCAATTTTGCCTGTTTTTGCAGCGCCAACGATGGCTTCAACAAGCCGATCAACTTGATCTTCCTGAACCGCTATTTCAAGCTTTACCTTAGGTAAAAAGTCAACCTGATATTCAGCTCCCCGATACAATTCGGTGTGCCCCTTTTGTCTACCAAATCCTTTTACCTCGGTAACCGTAAGGCCATCGATTCCAATATCTGAAATGGCTTCTCTCACGTCATCGAGCTTGAAAGGCTTGATGATTGCCGTTACTAATTTCATCGCATTGCTCCCAATCTCTTATCATTATTTGCGCTGATATATCGACATAACAAAAGCCATGCCATAAATATTTATCTTTAATTTTCAGTTATTTATTCACCACACCCATTAATATGCACAATTTGGTCGCACCAGATTGGTGCTATGCACACACAATGCACCAACTAGGTGCATTGAACTTTAGCTAAGCTTGATGTTCTTACTCGGAGGAAAACTAAGGAGCTTTTTGAGATTGGACGCTCGTCATTCTTTCAACAATCACACCAAAACACCCCAATCAGTATGGCGCTTTGTAGTTGTGTCCATTGGTATTCATGTGTTGATTGTCTGGCTAGTATCGCTGCACCATGACAGTAAGCCTACATTAGCACCACTGCCAAAGACTGAGCCGCTCAAAGCAACATTAGTGAATATTGATTTAACGCAGTGGCAAATACCTGAAGCCTCAACGTCTGTTGAAGCAGAAAAGAAAGAACCGCCCGTAGCAGAAATAGAAAATAACGCAGCGCTTTCCGTGCAAGCTGAGCAATCCGAACCCGAAACGCCAAAAGTAGAGGAGCAACCTAGCGAAAAGCCAAGTGAAGAAACCGCTGCAGAATTGCAGACAACCCCGTCAGAAAACCCGATTCCTAGCACGCAACAAGCCATAACACCGTCAACGAAACAGACAGGTGACCATTCGTCCTCTCGCAACCTTGCCAGGCAGCATCTAGAACAGTATTTCCGACAACAATATCAACACGATGCAACTCAGGCATCAAAAGACTTTCAGGTAAGCAAGGACTCACCGACATTACCAAAGCAGGAGTATGATACCTTTACAACTGAAGACGAAAAACTCCGAAAAAGAGTACAAACACGGGTCAATTGCGAATCTGGCGTTAACAAAACCTTAGCGTCACTCTCATCGTTTGTAGGGGGAACACTAAGGTGCACCGATCCCCCTGATGTGGATAAATTTATCAATCAACGCGTAAAGAAGGCTCCGTCCGACGGGCAACGCTAGACAATAAACGGAAATTCTTGATTGCATGTTTGTGAAACTGGTTTGTGCCAAAAAAGGTCCTTAACATTAGCATAGTGTCCACTTCTCCAATTTTTAACCAGAGTAACGCTCAAAGTGATTTTGACAAATACCATTTGAGTATCTTTCGGATTTTGTGCATCTAAATTCTAACGCGCGATCTAATTCACCGAATAATCGGATTCCACTACCAAGTAATATTGGTATTGTTGTAATTATCAGCTCGTCAACCAAGTCTTCTTTTAAAAAGCTCTGAATAGTCAACCCTCCATCTATATATAAGTTGTTGTATCCTTTTTCCTTTAGCTCGTTATTGATACTTTTTATATCCCCTTTCGCTAGAAATACCTTTCCTTCTAATTTTTCTGGCACGTTCTTCAATGATTTACTTAAAACGAAAACAGGTTTGCTGTAGGGCCATTCGATATCCATACCAGTCACCAACTCCATCGTGTTACGCCCCATAACTAACGCATCGATACTTTCCATATGAGCCTGATAACCCATATCGATTTTATCTGGATTGGGAATAGTGTCGAGCCAATCGATTTCATGATTCTTTCCAGCAATGTAACCATCAAGGCTTGTAGCTATAAATACTTTATTGGACATAATTCCCCCCTATTAACTTAGTCTGTCTTTATTCAGCAGCGTAGAATCACAAGGTAAAGTATATAGATGTATATGAAGCATACCCGAAGCAAAAAGAAGTCGCTCCTCCAAAGAAAAAACAGCTCGGCTGATGCATTTATTAGCACATATAATTATTAATTCATTAAGTCTTAGGGGAAGTGGACATAAACATACGAGCTTCATTTAGCATGTTTCCTTCTCGTATGTAGCGGCGGCGTCTTTGGCTTCATTGACTCCGAAGCCTTTATTACAATTGTATTGCTTTGGTATGGCTGGCGCTTCATTTATACTTTACAAAATCACAGTCAAAAGAGAAACTCATGCCACGAGCCAGCGCATACCACATTCTGGTAAAGACAAAAGAAGAAGCAGAAAACCTCAAGCAAAAATTGGCCAAAGGCGCTAACTTTCAACAGTTAGCTAAAAAGCACTCTATCTGCCCTTCGGGTAAACGCGGAGGGGATTTAGGTGAGTTTAACCGCGGTGATATGGTCAAAGCCTTTGACGATGTTGTATTTAAAAAAAACCTGCTTGAAGTACATGGTCCAGTAAAAACCAAATTTGGTTTTCATTTGATTAAGACTATTTATCGAAGTTGATTTAGGGGCATTTTCGCACTTGACGGACGACAATCGACAAGAGTAAACACCGGCACAGTTTCGAGAATGACTGAAATTCAGAGGCCAGTGCGATATATTCTCTAGAGTGACAACCTCCGATTAACGTAAATTTCGGTTACATAGTTTGATATTCGCCTTCACTCGTTGCTCAGCGATGCATATCTATTTCTTTAATGCATAGCCGAACTTTGGATTGCGTAAAATTGTGTGACAAGAAATATTCTGCCATTGGGTACACTTTCTTGCCTGACTTATTTTTTCGGGAAGAAAACGCCTTGTTTAATGAGGGAATTACCAACCAAAAATTTAGCTTCTCGCCAGTGTATACTTTAGCAAGATAGCTTGATGCCTTGTACAATATCCACTCAATCTTCTGGCGACTAAATTTAGATGAATAAGCGTATTTGCATTGAATAAAGATCGATTCACCTCCCTTCTCAGCAATCAAATCAATACCTCCATCATTGAAGCCCTTCTCTAACCCATGCTCAGCAACCGTGTAACCGTCTTCAGCCAGTGATTGTGAAACATATTTCTCATAAATATATCCCCAGTCTGACGGCTTGAGGTCAGCATAACGAATAGCCAATTCACTATCAGATAAACCAATTTTTATTAGCTCCATAGTAGAATCTAGGCTCAACTTGCCATATCTCAATTTTCGACCGAGACCTTTCATGTTTTGCGCAACTTTTCCGGACACTAGAATGTTCAATAAAATAAGTATATGTAGAAGGTAACATATACTGCGTAGCCAAAACGCTGATAGCGTATTAGCAATTACTGGATGATATTAAAGTTACAGAGGTGAAGATTAAAAACATCAACTCAAATGATGTCTAATTCCACTTAATTAAAGTGAATTGCAAGCATCACAAGAATTGCTATAACAGTTACAAGACCAGCTAGGACGCAAGGCATATCAGCTTCATCAGAAGACGTTGGATATTTTCCGAAAGACACCATTTTCAGTACAATTCGCCCAAGCCAATATAGCAAATACTCCAACACGACTCCGATGAATAACCATCGCAGAAAACGCATTATTCCGCTGCCAACCCCCTCTAAAATTCCTTCCATAATACGATCCTATGTTGTTTTATACTGTCTGCTTATTCGTTTACCCTACAAGGCTCTACTACCCAAATATTCGCTCCCACCAACTTTTTGCTTTTTGTTTTTGTTGCGCAGGAGGAGCTGAATCACACGGTACGGTTTGAAGCGGCAGTGCATCCAGTATGGCAGGAACACTCAATGCGCCTTTGCAGCCAGCGGTGGTTTGCATGCCGTCTTTTACCCGAAAATGCGCGATCCCCAAGCCCTCAGGGAAGCGTCTGACTAATGATTTCGGAGACTGTTTAGACTGAAAATCACTAAACAACGCCAGCGCACCAGAGGTTCCCGTTAGTCCAGTAGGTGTATTATTGTCTTTACCGATCCATGTCGTAATCAAGAGGTTGTTATCAAAGCCACTGAACCAGCTATCGCGATAGTCGTCTGTTGTACCTGTTTTGCCCGCCATATTCACATTAGGAAACCGTTTACTTAAAGATTTGGCCGTACCTTCCAGCGTGACTTTGTGCAGCGCGTAATTTAAAAGATAGGCTGCATCTTCATCAAACCGCTGACGTCCTTGTGAAGAGAACTGCCAAATAGGGGCATTATCAGCTGACAAAATCGTTTGTACCGTATGAATAGGCATTAGCTTGCCATTGTTGGCAATCGTCTGATACATCTGATTGACTTCAATTGGTGCTAGCTCTACCGCCCCCAGCGTTAACGCTGGGTAGCTTTTAATGTCAGACGTTACACCCAACCGACGCATGCTATCAACAATAGTAGACAGCCCCAACTCCATACCTAATGAAACCGTTGGCACGTTAAGAGAGCGTGTAAGCGCGGTATAAAGTGGCACTTGCCCACGGAATGCCTTATCGTTATTTTTTGGTTCCCAAACCGCGCCTTTGCTGCTTTTTAGGCGAATAGGCTGATCTCTCAACGGCGTTGCCAAGTTGTAAGAAGCGGCTTGCTCTAACGCCGTTAAATAAATGGCAGGCTTGATCAGCGAGCCAATAGAACGCTTGGCATCTAAGGCCCGGTTAAAACCGCTGTATTGAGTCTCTTTACTCCCGACAATCGCACGAACTTCACCACTACGAATATCGGTAACAACCATAGCAGCCTCTAACGCTTCGACTTTTTTTGCTTTTTCTAGTCGTGAGAGTTGTTGGCTAACCGTCTTCTCGGCTTTACGTTGTGCGGTGGTATCTAGCGTTGTAAATACTTTTACGCCTGACTGACGAATATCAGGATTATCAAGAATATCGCTTAACTCGCGGCGCACTCTATCCATGAAGGCCGGATGTTTTCCAGAAAGAAGCGTCTTACCATTTACCACCTTTAAGGGCGTATTCACATAATGCTCAAACTGTTGGCGACTGAGTTTGTTCGCTTCAAACAAAATACGTAGCACGAGATTACGTCGTTCTTCAGCACGTGCTGTATTCCGCCTAGGATTATAAAACGACGGCCCTTTTACCATGCCCACCAGCGTGGCAACTTCAGCTGTATTCAACTCTCTAAGTGGACGATCAAAATAAAATTGTGCCGCTAAACCAAATCCATGTACGCCCGTAGCACCATTTTGACCGAGAAAAACCTCATTGATATACGCTTCAAGGATGTCTTCTTTCGTATAGCGTGCATCGATAATGAGCGCCATTAGCGCTTCGTTAATTTTACGCGTAATGGTTTTTTCGCGCGTTAGAAACAAGTTCTTCACTAGCTGCTGAGTTAAGGTACTACCGCCCTGAACCGCTTTACCCGCAGCAATATTTGCCATTAATGCTCTGGCAATGGAAAGTGGCGCAACACCATGATGCTGATAAAAATCGCGGTCTTCCACCAAGACTAGAGCATCTTTAAGCGCTTGCGGCACTTCACCGTACGACACCAGCATTCGGTCTTCTCGCCCGCTATTAATTAAGCGAGTTACCAGCCAAGGCTCCATGCGAAACTCAGAAATTGGCGTGTTCGTGGCTAATGAGACAATGGATTTGACCCGATTATTTTCGAGCACAATGTTAAAACCGCCTTCTCGCTGGAAACCATCAGGAAAATGAAATGCTCTGCGCATGATGATAAAGCTATTACCATTTTGTTGGTACTCGCCTGTATTAGAGGCCTTTTTCACTTTCCGATAATTTAGCAGTGACAGCTCTTCTTTAATCTCTTTCGCTGTCATTTGCTGTTTAGGTTCAAGCACTAAGTGGCGCGCATAAATTTGCGCTGGTACTTGCCATTTATTTCCTTCAAAGCGATTTTGAATGATGATATTCAAATACAATAAATACACTGCAAACAAAGTAAACAGCGCAAGCCCAAGCTTCCACTTGTTTCGCCAAAGCCATTTGAACGGATTTTTTGACGCTGATTTCGCTTTATTCGCCATAAGACTGTATTTACCTCAATTACCTGAAGAAGCCGCACTTTAAAACATTAAACGAAAAGACGAAAGTACGGCTTGTTATTTGTTTTACACCCACTCACGGTTCTCGCGACTGCCACCACGATAGTAAGTCGGGGTGAATAAGACACAGGTCGTTCATATTTGTTCATGACTTTCATAAATTTTTAACGCACACTACCCTCCAACAAATTGAGCTTCATTTCATAGGGATTATGTATGTACAAACATATCATCGGATGTTTACTCGTTTTATTAGTGCCATTCTCTGGATTCGCCGCATACCCAACGTGCGACGCACTTACTCACCTCACGTTAAGTACGCCTAAAGGCAATATGACCATAAAAGAGAGAATGCACGATTTAGGCATTAACGGATTAAGCGTAGCGCTGGTAAAAGACTTTTCTGTCGCATGCACTTTTGCAGCCGGCAACAAAGATACGAGAAATCGTCATGTAGACCCGTCTACGCTGTTTCAAGTTGCGTCTATTTCTAAACCGATAACCGCCTTAGCCGTGCTAAAATTGGCAGAGGAGGGGCAAATTGAATTAACAAATTCACCAAACAAATACTTAACGCGCTGGAAGTTAGAACCGTCAAACACGGGTAATACCCACGTTGCCATTACCGATGTGCTTAACCACACAGCAGGCATTAATGTTCCTTCTTTCGCTGGGTACGCTGTGGGTACTCCACTGCCAACTACAGAGCAAATACTCAACGGAGAGTCGCCCTCTAATTCTCCCAAAGTGAATATTACTTCTGCGCCAAAGCAGCAATATCAATACTCTGGTGGCGGCTACACCGTTCTTGAGATGCTAATCGAAGATGTCAGTAAGCAATCCTTCACGGACTATGTCGAGGCTTCAATATTAAAGCCACTGGGAATGCATTCGAGTCACTTTGCGCAACCTCTTGATAGCGATTTGAAAGAACAAATTGCGCTAGGATCTTCAGGCCGCTTACCTGAGTCTGGAGGATACTTTAACTATCCAGAGCTTGCCGCTGCGGGAATGTGGTCAAATGCGGCTGATGTCGCACGTTTAGTAGTGGGTATACAGACATCTGCCAAACAAGGCATGAAAGGTATACTCACGCCAGAAACCACGAAAAAAATGCTGACGCCTTTTGAAGATTCGATGTCAGGATTGGGGCTGGTGATTGACGACATGTATTTCAGCCACACGGGCCACAACAATGGATATGTGTCAATGATGCTTGGTCACGATAGCGCAGGATATGGCATTGCGGTGCTCACCAGCGCAGAACAGCCAGCCATAATCAGTGAAATCATAGTCGCGATTGGCAAGGCAGAAAAGTGGGAAGACTTCTAGCACAATCACACGTTTTTTGATTCAAAAACAAGAGCCGCAGGAGTAAATACGAAAGTGCAATGCACAGTATCTAACACATCAGGTCATTCACACGCCGTGCGGCTCAATATTGATTGCAATTAGGTGATTGCTAAACGGCTTGTTTTACATGGCCTTCTTTGTTCTTGTGGTTGCGACCGCCGTAGCGGGGTCATCTGGCCAGAAATGTTTGGGATAGCGTCCTTTCATTTCTTTTTGAACCTCCTTATAACTGCCTTTCCAAAATCCTTTGAGGTCTTTCGTTGTCTGAATTGGGCGCTGAGCTGGAGACAAGAGTTCAATTGAAATAGGAATGCGCCCGTTAGCAATGGTCGGCGTGTCAGACAACCCATACATTTCCTGTATGCGCACTGACAGGGTTACGCGCCCGTCTGCGTGGTACTGTAACTTGTGTTTATTTCCCGTTGGCACGCGCAAATGAGACGGAAACCAGCCCGCCAACGCGTGCTGTTCATCCCAAGTTAACAGCCCTTTTACCCTGTTAAACCAATCTTGTTGTTGTAATTGAGATAACGTTTTTACATTGTCGAGATAAGGCGCAAACCATTCATCACGTCTTGCCATGAGTACGTCGGTGTTAAGCGATGTAAATGTATCGTCAATAAGCTGCGTCGCCAATTGAGTCGTGTTAAGCAGAGTTGTGAGCTGTGGTTGCTCACCTAATAATGGCAAACCTTCTTTTTCTAACAACTGATTCCATACACGGCGCATTTCATCACCATTGGGATTCGGTAACGCTTCAGCTTTTAATTCGATCGCCCCGATTCGCGTGCGGGATTTCGCCTGTATGCTCTCAGTTTGTTTATTCCACTGATAATCAACATCTGTCGATATATGCTTTACAAACAATACGTCGACGTCAGACTGAGGTATGGCTTCAGCCAATGTAATTCGTGCATCTGCCCGTTTACCGACAATAACGTCAGCCACTAACAACCAAGGTACATGTGCCAAAGGATGCGCTTCATCTAGATAAGCACCAGAGCCATTGGCCAATAAAAATCCGCCATTGCCACGAGATTTCGCTAAAAAATCGGGAAAGGCGATAGCAAGCAGTGAGTTGACGGTTTCGGGTAAAATGGGACTTTGCTTGTTATACGAAATATTCAAGCGACGACACCATCGCATCATCTGCTTTGACACAGGATGCCCCGGTGTTCGCTGCATTTCATGCAACTGCTGTGTCACTGACGCTCCATGACGTAAAAGAGGCTGATTAGACTCTAATAATGCCACCAGCATCGCGGCATGTTGTAAATAGGCCGCGTCATTGTTTTGTGCACGTTCCTTCGCATCACACAACATGTTGGCTAAACGAGGGTGACAACCCCATTGCGCTATGTGTTGTCCTCGCTCTGTTAACTTTCCGCCTTTAATTGCACCTAAACGTTCAAGTAACGTCATACCTCCCTGATAGTTCGCCTGAGAAGGCATATCAATGAGGGGCAATGAAGCGAGTTCGGTTCCCCATGCCAGCGATTCTAATAGATACGGAGCCGCATCCACACGCTGAATATCTGGTATCGCTTGCTTAATCAACCGTTGTTGTTGTTCTTGCGACCACAAACGTATACATGTGCCCGCTTGCGTGCGTCCGGCACGCCCTGCTCGTTGCGTGGCAGACGCTTGTGAAATCATTTGCGTTTGAAGCTGAGTCATTCCGCGTTTAACGTCAAACTGCGCGACCTTTTCTAAGCCACTATCAATAACAACGGAGATACCTTCGATAGTGAGTGAGGTTTCTGCTACGTTGGTAGCCAATACAATTTTACGATGACCCGCTTTTGCAGGCATTATCGCCGCTTTCTGCTGCTCTTTGCTCAAGCTGCCATGTAATTTATGTAACGACATATTGGCAGGCAATGTTTGAGATACACCCTCAGCAACCTGCTCAATATCCCCTACGCCAGGTAAAAAGACTAAGATACTACCGTTATCAGCTGATATCGCTTCATTGATAACCTTGACGACGTGAGTAGACAATGAGTGTTGATGAGAATAAGGTCTATATTGGTAATCAATGGGAAAGCTTCGCCCTTGTGACTCAATCACTTTAGCCTGAGGCAATACACGCTGCACGCCCTGAATATCGAGGGTAGCTGACATAACTAACAGCCGTAGGTCTTCCCGCAACCCTTGCTGAACATCGATACTCAGCGCTAAGGAAAAATCAGAATGCACATTGCGTTCATGAAACTCATCAAAAATGATCAACCCGATATCGGTGAGTTCAGGATCATGTTGAATAAGCCGAGTTAGTAGCCCTTCTGTTACAATTTCTAGTCGCGTACTATCACTCACCCGTTGTTCTGAACGAATACGGTAACCCACGGTTTGCCCAACAGGTTCACCTAACTGAGAGGCTAAGTACTCTGCGATGCTTCTTACCGCCACGCGACGAGGTTGCAGCATAATGATTTTTTTCTTTGTGCAGTCAACATCACTATTCAGTAAAGCCAGCGGCAAATAAGTAGACTTTCCCGCTCCAGGCGGTGCAGCAAGAATAACATTCCCTTCAGGCAGAGCATTTAAAAGGTCAGGAACAATAGATTCAACAGGTAAAGACAAAGCAATCCAAACTACGTTAGGCTGTACATGCGGGTTATTTTAACGGGAGTTTTCATTTTATGCGTTGCTTTTTAGGATTAGATCTTTCACCACAGACAAAACTCGCCATCGAGCAATGGCGTGACAAAGCGCTGCCTGTTACACGTAGCCAGATTCCTGCTTGTAATTTTCATATTACATCGGTGTTTTTGGGCGATGTGAGCATGCCCGTATTGGATGCTATTTGTAGTGAAGTGGATCACCTTTCTCTACCAAAGGCTGAGATCCTACTCAATGAAATGGGTTATTGGTCGAAACCACGAGTGACATTTCTCACGTCAACTTCACCGTCTTCCGAATTGACCCACATTGCGACCAAACTAAGCCATATCGCTAAACGCCTGTCTGTCAGGGTGGAAGATAGACGTTACATCCCTCATGTTACTATACAAAGAAAAGCTTCCCATGCGCCGCCCGCGCCCATTATTGCACCAGACTTTACATGCCAATTTGATGCGATCCACCTTTTTGAATCTTGCTCCACAGAAAAAGGCGTTCGTTATCCAATTTTAAAAACGTGGCCGCTCGTTTAGACAATCTGTTTAAAGAGAGCGTTGCATACATTCTTCAGATTCGATATTGTCGAGGGCTCAACAAAAATAACAATAACACGCCCTCACGTTAGTGGATGCAACTGAGTAATAGCAGGCCCTTGCGATTTAACTACACTCAATTAACTGCATCCAACACGCGACTCAATGACAAGTTTCAGGGAAATTTATGCAACAAACGTTTAAATTGGTGATCGACTGCCCAGATCAGGTTGGGCTAGTCGCAGCGGTGAGTCAATTCTTGGCTGAACACGATGCGACGATTGTCGAAGCAAGTCACCATACCGACCTCCAACTCGGCCACTTTTTCATGCGACATGAGATCAATGCCGATTCTTTGGCTTTAACAAAAGCCAGTTTTATCGACGCATTTGAGCCCATTGCACAACAATTTTCAATGAATTGGCACCTTACTGCGTCGGCTGAAAAACCCAAAATGGCGATATTGGCCAGTCACGAATCTCATTGCCTTATTGATTTGCTTCATCGCTGGCACACTGGCGAACTTAATTGCGAGATCCCATGCATCATTGCAAATCATGCGCACATGGAAAAATTTGCCGAATGGTATCAAGTTCCCTTTCATTTTGTTGATTTCAAAGCACTAGGCAAAAATGCTGCATTTAAGAAAGTGTCTGAGCTCCTTGCGCATTATGATGCAGATCTCACCGTGCTTGCCCGCTTTATGCAAATCTTGCCTGATTGGCTATGCGATGAACTGGCTGGCAAAGCAATAAATATTCATCACAGCTTTTTACCCTCGTTTGCGGGTGCAAAGCCCTATCAACAAGCTTACGAACGCGGCGTTAAATTGATTGGCGCGACATGCCATTATGTCACGCAAGATTTAGACGAAGGCCCCATCATTGAGCAACAGGTTATTCGCATCAGTCATAGTGACAGCGCCGCCGACATGGTGAGAAAAGGCAAAGATTGCGAAAAAACTGCATTAGCAAATGGCGTCAGATACCATCTGGAAGACCGCGTGATTATTCATCAGAATAAAACGGTCGTATTCGCTTAAAATTTTACTTCGTAGGTCAACATGAGCTTGGTGTCTACCGCACCACGCTCCATCCAGTTACCCGCTGAATTTTGCGCATTCCATGACGACGATACCACACTGACATTCATTGTATGGTCATTCTGAAATCCTGGCATTTCGGTTTTTATCACCCAATGACGACTGGCAGCCAGTTGCGTGTCTTCACCTTGCATCGAACGAAAATCTGGCGCTGATTGGTAGATATATCCAATACCGAGCTTAACGCTGTCGGTTAATGAATACGTAGGCATTACGCCAAATCGCTCTGTGCGCACTTTTTGAGAGTACATTCCCCAGTTCAGCTCGCCTTTAGCCTGTGAAACTGAGAATTCAATATCCCAGTCTGAATGAAGGGGCTGGGTAAAGGTCAGTTCATATTCTTCATGCAAACAACCAATGCCCTTAAAACGATTTTTTTGAAACTCTAATTGCGTTGAGTCAGGCAGTGAACTTTTAAGCCACTTAACACTGTTGTCGACCCAATTAATGTCTGATGCTGTACTGCCGACTGAGTATGCAGACAGCAAAACGAAAAGTGTGTGTGTGCGTAAAAACATAACTGACTCCGCTACTCAATCGACAGTGGTTAAATTCTACGCAAATGTGAAGTAATGTTCCGTAGTTAAGTCTATTAACGCGTATTATCATGAATACCTGAGGGAAGAGTGGGAGAAACCATGCATGCATAATCTCAGAAAGATTACAGTTCTGATGCCAATTTCAATCGGTTTCGGCCAGCTTGTTTTGCGGAGTACAATGCATCATCAGCTAACCTTAGCATGCCATCTAAATGGGTCTTCTCACCAAAGCATAGGCCAATACTGATGGTTACACGTAGCACTTGTCCGTTGTAATCCACCACATGTTCCGCGAACATTTCCATAAACGCCACGAGTGCATCTTTAATCTGGTCTATGTCTAGCTCAACAAATAGCACCGTAAACTCTTCGCCCCCCATTCTGGCGGTTAGGTGTTCGCGAAAGTGTTCTTTAAAATAATGAGCAAAAACTTCAAGTACTTTGTCTCCTGCTTCATGGCCAAAATCGTCGTTAATGCGCTTGAAGTGATCAATATCGAGTAGGGCGACGCCAATGGGCAAAGACTTAACATGCGCATCCTCTACCATCGCTTCACCATGAGTGAAAAAGTGTCGTCGATTGGATAAGCCCGTTAATGAGTCTTGGTGTGCTAATTGATAGATGGTATCTAAGTAGTGCATCATCTCAATATTCTGATTGACGCGGCATAATAGCTCTTCCCCAGAAAAGGGTTTAGATAAAAAATCGTTGGCACCACGCTTAATAAATTGCACACCAAGGTCAGATTGGGATTGCGCAGAAATACCCACTATCGCCATCTTGGTTTTGGGTAAAGTCTTTCGGATTTTCGCTGTCAAATCGACACCATTCATATCGGGCATAGTGTAGTCAGTAATGATCAGTTTGATATTGATGTCTTTTTCAAGCAGGGCGAGACACTCTGATGCATCTTGCGCTTCATACACCTGATAGCAGTGACGTTGTAAATGAGACACAATAATCGAACGCATTAGCGATGAGTCTTCTACGATCATAATATTTATCGCGGCATTTCTGGCAATTCTGCCAACCAAATCTACAACGTAATCGAGCGAATCCGTTTCTTGCTTAATCACAAAATCAATCACATGCGCGCTTTTGACAATGGTTTCGTATTGTTCTGGCTGACTGCCTGTAATCACAATGGTTTTAAGGTTGGCTTTTCCAGTTAAGTCCACCACTTCTCCCGATGGCGCATCGGGCAATGTTAAATCACAAATCGCTAAGTGGTATTGATGACGGTGTGCTTGAAGCAGCTTTTTTGCTTCTTCATATGTTTTGGCAATATGCACATCTGCATGCCAACGCTCAGTAATATGTGCTGACAGATACTCGCTGACGATCGCGCTGTCTTCTACCAGTAAAATTGGCCGATTAAGCGGCGTGTGCATGTCAAAGGGAGATTGCCGATATTTACGCCTGACTCTTCTCACACAATGCGTTTCCAAAGCAATTTGACTGCTTTAAACGTAGGTCATTGCGTGCAACTCTTCAAACAAAGAGCCGTCTTTTACCGCGTTTAATGCATATAAATACTGGCAACAAGGAACAAACAACACGGCCGAACAAATCCCTCCGCGTTGTTTGTCTTGTGTGGCGCTTAGCGAGGGTAACGGGCTGGTGAATTTTCAGCAGGTAACGTACGCAGAATGAATGCTCGAACATCCTCGTTGGATGCTTTCAAGTCTGGTTTTCTCAAATACATCATATGACCACTGCGGTAGCCTTTAAACGACACGCGATCACGCATCTTACCGCTTTGGTCCAACTGCCACATCGTATACTTCGCATCAAAATAATTGGTGCCACCATCATAGTAGCCAGCCTGAATAAGAACCTGTAAGAATGGATTTTCAGCCATGGCTTCTCGTAAATTTTCACCCGTATTGTTTTTACTTCTGTCCCACGGATGTACAGAGCCAAAAATGTTATATTTCACATCCGTTTTATAATTTAATTCTTCACGCAGGTAGTAATTAATTGCGGGCGTAAAAGCGTGAATCCACGATGAAAGCTCAGGCCAGTAATCGGGTGAGTCACCGACTTCTTTTTTATCTATACCCAAATAACGACTATCTAATCGACCGAGAATTTTCCCTTCATCACGCAATAACGACTTCCAAAAGTAAGGATCGCTAATCTCAAGGTTGTTTTGAAGCACTTCTTGTTCCGTTAACCCAGAGTAATACGCAACACGTTTTGCAATCTCTCGTTTACGTTCAGGCGCAATAAAACCGCCCCGCGCCAACGCAGGTAGATACTCACGTAATGTAAAGGTTTCCACTTCTGGCAAAACGTCAACCAAATCTTTACTTTGCAATGATTCAGGCAATTTTTTGTGGTGCCATGCGGTAGCTGCAAAATAAGGAAGACGGTTGGCCGCTTTTACAATGCCATCTCGTTTAATGCCAATATCGGTTGGCGACACTAAAATGACACCGTTAAGATACATCCACTGCTGGCTTTGAAGTGCTTTGGCCAAACCCGATACCCGCGTTGTACCGTAACTCTCACCAATCAGGTATTTGGGTGATAACCAACGATTGTTTTGAGAGACAAAATCACTGATCCATTCTGCCAAATACTTAACATCTGCATTCACCCCAAAAAATGATGATTTCTGCTGTTCTTTATCTGGCAACTTGCCATCTTTGTCTTTCAGCACTCGACTATAGCCCGTATTAACGGGATTAACGTAGACGATATCTGCCACATCTAAGATCGAATAGGGATTAGACTTCACGCCATAAGGCTGGATCGGATATCCCTCTTCATCAATATTCAGTATTTTTGGCCCCGTGTAAGCTATATGCATCCACACCGATGCCGAGCCAGGCCCTCCATTAAAAGAAAACACTAATGGGCGTTTGTGTCCTTCTTTCACATCTGTGCGCTGGTAGTAAGTGTAAAAAAGGGTAGCGATGGCCTCGCCTTCTTCGTTCCATACAGGTTGTGTGCCAGCTGTGGCTGAATACTCAATTCTGTCACCATTGATGGTAGACTTGTGTTTAGTCACAACCTGACTTTTCGCTTCGACCTCGCGTAATTGTTCTGCTTGTGACGGAAAGATAAGAGCAATAGCAGCAAAGCTAATTGCCAATGTTAAGAGTTTGCCTGCTTTGGCCTTCATAAATGTATCCTTGTTGTGAGCTGGTCGCTTGGGCAAGCTGACACCACACGCCTAAAGCCATTTCCCAGAAACGGCATTCGCTTACACATACAGCTAGCCCGAATCTTTTGTTACGTGACGTTTCAGGTTACTAAGATAATGGCTTTTCTCAATGACTAATAGATTGATTTACCAATGCGCGCGGTAAATCGCTCTAATATCTCAATACCGATCAACGAATTACCTGTGTCATTTAACTCTGGTGACCATACACAAATAGAAAGGTGATTCGGAATAATGGCAACTATTCCACCGCCTACTCCGCTTTTACCTG
This sequence comes from Fluctibacter corallii, assembly GCF_025751585.1. Lineage (GTDB taxonomy): Bacteria > Pseudomonadota > Gammaproteobacteria > Enterobacterales > Alteromonadaceae > Fluctibacter_A > Fluctibacter_A corallii. The sequence continues at coordinate 58,287 of NZ_JAOWKX010000003.1, read as the reverse complement.
GTAATCCCACACGATAAGCAAAGTCTCCAGCCTGATTGTACATACCACACGTCGCCATTAGCGCATTAACCTGCTTGGTTTGCGTAGTGGTTAAAATCGTATGTTTAGCATCCAACGTTTTACCTTGATTCGCCAAAAACAAAAAGGCCTTAGCTAAATCAACACAGTTCATCTCTAATGCACAAGCAAAATAATAAGCATCAAGTACGTCATCTACATCGTTATCAAAGTTTTTAAACGCTTTCATCAGGTAGGCCATTGCCGCACTTCGTGCTCCGTGCATGCGTTCAGAGTCGGCTACCGTATGATTACATGTCACGTGAGCATTGCCACTTAACTTGCACATCATTTCTTTCATACGCTGTTTCGGCGTAGCTAAGCGGCTATAGAGCATATCGCACACCTTCAGTGCACCCGCGTTGATAAACGGGTTACGGGGTATACCATGCTCCATTTCTAACTGAATAAGAGAATTAAAAGCCTGCCCTGATGGTTCCTTATCAACACACTTCCAAAGTGCATCGCCATAGATTTCCATTCCCAATACAAGAGTGAGCAACTTAGAAATACTCTGAATAGAAAACGCAGTATTTGCATCTCCGGCTGTGTAGGTATTGCCATGTAAGTCACAGACTGCAATGCCCACCTGATTTGGATCCACCTTTGCAAGTGCTGGAATGTAATCCGCAACCCGTCCTTCTCCTAACAACGGCAGAACCTCATTGTAGATTTCGTCGAGCATGGCTTGCATATGGTTCATTCCTATTACGTTACGGCAAAATATTTATACGCAGACTACATTTAGCGAGTCAAAAGAGCGTAAGTTTAATCGCTTGAAAATCATTTCGTTAGTGAAAACACCGTATTTTTTACCTGTTATTACTGAGATAAACATCAAAAACCGCTCACTTTATCATTGAAAGCACGTTTTTTCTGCCTCGAATGGAGTTGTGGGGCTTTTCATTTCCGGGCTTTCAAACCTATTTATTTTCAAATGTAAGGAGCGAAAAAATGGGTAATTCTCAAGAAGGTGGCGGCGGTTCAGCAAAACAAGCTGAAGATGATCGCAGCTTAATGGACCTTGGCAACTCAGAATCTCCAGTTGCACAAATTCAAACCATGGATGAAGAGCTATGGACAGCAGAAGAGATGGAACAAGCTGAACCTTGCGACATCATTGAAGTCTCCGATGCCGCACTCAAAAAAGTTGAAGAGGAGAAGTTCACGCAAGCCGAAGAAGGCGGTATGTTTGCCGAAAGTGGCGAGCCAGAGCTTGATGCTGAAGATGACTTTGAAGAGCAAGCCACCAGTGGTGGTTACAACTACCCACCTCCGTATACTCGCTATGAAGTATTTGATTCCTACAAAGTGTACCCTTATCGCTGCGTAGGCAAGCTGTTTTTCAAACGTAATGGTAAGTCGTATGTTTGCTCTGCTTCATCAATCGGTGGTGATGCTATCTGGACAGCAGGACACTGCCTTCACGCGGGTAACAATAAGGCCAGTGGATGGGCGACCAACGTAGTATTCGTACCTGCATACAAAGACGGCGCAGCCCCATTCGGCCAGTGGCACGTTAAACGTATGTGGGTTAGAACATCTTGGTATAAACATGGAATTCCAAAAGGACTGGCGCAAGATATGGGCGGCGGTATTGTGTACAAACGTAATGGTAAACGTTTGAGCCAAGTAGTCGGTTGGTTAGGCTTTGCTTGGAACTTTAGTAAGTACCAGCATTGGACACAGTTTGGCTACCCAGCCGCAGCACCATTTAATGGAAAACGCTTAATCACGTGTACTTCGTCTTATGCATACCATGGCAGTGTGGGTGCTTCACCAAAACCCATAGGGGTAGGCAGTGATTTAACGGGTGGTTCAAGTGGTGGACCATGGATCATGCGCTTCGCAACGGGCAATTATGTGAATGGTTTGAACAGCTATCGTCGCAGCAGTAAAAAGCACGAAATGTACTCACCGTACTTTAACAATAATGCCAAGTCATTATACAACTTGCTGAAATCGCAAAAGTCGTAATCACACGTTAAGTAAACCTCAGCGTTCTTGCTAAACTTATTTAGTAAGAACGCTTTATTTTTTCAACGTAACAATACGCGATTCAATACTATTGCGCTGCACATAAGGTGGCCGAAACAGTGAACGATTGTGGAGATGGGTCATGATGTTTATTAACGCTTCAAATACGCCCAGTGAGGAAGATATCCCTGAAGACTGGAGTGAAGAAGAAATGGACGATGCCGAACCTCTTCCCATGCCAGAATGGGATCAAGAAGAAGATTGTGGAGAATAGTTTAGCTGACTTAAGTTAGAAGTAAGAGCGACAAACTTAACTCAGAGAGAAGGCGATCAAAAAAGGCGCTCAGTGAGCGCCTTTTTTAGTTATTTAACCAAAGCTTATTGAGCTTTAGAAATAACGTCGACTAACATCCAAGTCTTAGACTTAGATAGAGGGCGACATTCACGGATTGTTACTACGTCACCTTCGTTGCACTGGTTAGTCTCGTCATGTGCGTGTAGCTTAGTAGAACGCTTAGTATACTTCCCGTAGATAGGGTGCTTTACAAAACGCTCAACCATAACAGTGATGGTTTTGTCCATCTTGTTGCTAACCACACGACCTTGTACTGTACGAATTTTCTGTTCAGTCATTACGCATCAGCCTTTTGAGTCAGAATGGTTTTAACACGCGCGATGTTACGACGCACTTTCTTAAGCTGGTCAGTTTTTTCAAGCTGACCAGTGCTGTGCTGCATACGTAGGTTGAACTGTTCGCGAAGCAAGTTAATTAGCTCTGCGTTCAATTCTTCTACGTTCTTTTCTTTCAGTTCTGTCGCTTTCATTACATCACCGTCCGAGTTACAAAGGTTGTCTTAAATGGCAATTTAGCCGCTGCCAATTCAAACGCTTCGCGAGCCAATGCTTCTGGAACACCTTCCATTTCATAAAGCACGCGACCTGGTTGAATTTGGCATACCCAGTACTCAACATTACCTTTACCTTTACCTTGACGAACCTCAAGAGGCTTCTCAGTAATTGGCTTGTCAGGGAAAACTCGAATCCAAATTTTACCTTGACGCTTAATGTGACGAGTCATGGCACGACGAGCCGCTTCGATTTGACGCGCAGTCATACGACCACGGCCAACAGCTTTCAAACCGTAAGTACCGAAGCTAACTTTGCTTCCCGCAATTGCAAGACCACGGTTGCGGCCTTTGTGCATTTTGCGGAACTTCATACGTTTAGGTTGTAACATAATTAGCCCTCGCGTTTAGCTGAACGGCCTTTCTTCTTAGGTGCAGCTGGTTGTTCAGCATTCGCAGCAGGCAATCCGCCTAGTACTTCACCTTTGAAGATCCAAACTTTAACGCCGATGATACCGTAAGTAGTCAAAGCTTCTGAAGTTGCGTAATCGATGTCAGCACGGAAAGTGTGTAGAGGTACACGACCTTCACGGTACCACTCAGAACGTGCGATTTCAGCACCACCAAGACGACCACTTACTTCAACTTTGATACCTTTAGCACCAAGACGCATCGCGTTTTGTACCGCACGCTTCATAGCACGACGGAACATTACACGGCGCTCTAGCTGGCTAGAGATAGAATCTGCTACCAACTGTGCGTCAAGTTCAGGCTTACGAACTTCAGCAATATTGATCTGAGCCGGCACACCTGCCAACTTAGATACTTGCTTGCGAAGCTTCTCTACGTCTTCACCTTTCTTACCGATAACCACGCCTGGACGAGCAGTGTGAATAGTCACACGGATGCTCTTAGCAGGACGCTCGATTACGATTTTAGAAAGAGACGCGTTTTTCAATTGTTTCGTCAAGTACTGACGTACTTGATGATCGTTATACAGGTTATCTGCATATTCCGCAGTATTAGCGTACCAGGTAGAAGTCCATGGTTTGCTGATACCCAGGCGTATACCTGTAGGATGTACCTTCTGTCCCATTATCTACTCCTAGTCCGCTACCACAACAGTGATGTGGCTGCTGCGTTTAAAGATACGATCAGCACGACCTTTAGCTCGTGGCTTGATACGCTTCATAGTTGGACCTTCGTCAACGAAAATCTTAGCAACAGTCAACTCATCGATGTCTGCGCCTTCGTTGTGTTCGGCGTTCGCAATCGCTGACTCTAATACTTTTTTGATTAGAGCAGCACTTTTCTTAGGACTATAAGTCAAAAGTTCAAGTGCTTTTTCAACGTGTAAACCGCGAATTTGATCTGCAACCAAGCGAGCCTTCTGAGCAGAAGTGCGGGCAAAACGATGTTTAGCTAATGCTTCCATTACTCTTCCCCTTATCTCTTCGCTTTCTTATCCGCGACATGGCCGCGGTAAGTACGCGTTGGCGCAAATTCGCCCAACTTATGGCCAACCATTTCGTCACTGACATATACAGGAACGTGTTGACGACCGTTATGGACCGCAATGGTCAACCCAATCATATCTGGGATGATCATAGAGCGACGAGACCAAGTTTTAATTGGTTTCTTTTCGCCCTTTTCCACTGCAGCCTCTACCTTCTTCAACAAGTGCAGGTCAATAAATGGACCTTTCTTGAGAGAACGTGGCATGGTGAATCCTCGCTATTACTTATTACGACGACGTACGATTAACTTATCTGTACGCTTGTTACTACGGGTCTTCTTACCCTTAGTTGGTACACCCCATGGTGTAACTGGATGACGGCCACCTGACGTACGACCTTCACCACCACCGTGTGGGTGATCTACTGGGTTCATGGCAACACCACGAACTGTTGGACGCACACCGCGCCAACGCGTTGCACCAGCTTTACCTAGTGAACGAAGCATGTGCTCTGCGTTACCAACTTCACCGATAGTTGCACGGCAGTCAGCAAGCACTTTACGTACTTCGCCAGAACGTAGACGAAGTGTTACATACGCTCCGTCACGCGCCAAAATCTGTGCATATGCACCAGCAGAACGCGCAATTTGCGCACCTTTACCTGGCTTCATCTCAATCGCGTGTACCGTAGTACCTACTGGGATGTTGCGCATAGGTAGAGAGTTACCTGCTTTGATCGCTGCATCTGAACCAGACTGGATAGCATCACCTGCTTTCAAGCCTTTTGGTGCCAAGATGTAACGACGCTCACCGTCTGCATACAAAATAAGAGCAATGTTAGCAGAACGGTTTGGATCATATTCCAAACGCTCAATTTTAGCTGGAATGCCGTCTTTGTTGCGTTTGAAGTCGATAACACGATAGTGCTGCTTGTGGCCACCACCAATGTGACGCACAGTAATGCGACCATTGTTGTTACGACCACCAGACTTGCTATTCTTTTCTAGCAAAGGAGCATAAGGAGCGCCTTTGTGTAGATCAGGGTTAACTACCTGAACAACGTGACGACGACCTGCAGAAGTCGGCTTAGCTTTCAATAATGGCATGTCTAATCCCCTTCTTACGCTTCGCCACCGACAAAGTCGATGTCCTGACCTTCTTTAAGCACTACATATGCTTTTTTCCAGTCGCTACGCTTACCGAAAGACATACCGTGACGCTTGGTTTTACCCTTTACGTTTACAGTGCGAACGCCGTCAACTTCAACTTCGAACAGTTTCTCAACTGCCGCTTTGATTTCAGCTTTGTTCGCGTCTTTCGCTACTTTAAATACAACGGTATTGTTGCCTTCAGCAGCCATCGTTGATTTTTCAGAAATATGAGGTGCTAGCAGCACCTTAAGTAGACGTTCTTCAGAGATCATGCTAACGCCTCCTCTAGTTGCTTAACTGCATCAGCAGTCATCAACACTTTCTCAAAAGCAATCAAGCTTACTGGGTCGATGCCTTGAACGTCACGTACGTCAACTTTGTACAAGTTGCGTGAAGACAAGAACAAGTTCTCATCTACTTCAGACGTAACGATTAGCACGTCGTTAAGCTCAAGTTCGTTAAGCTTAGCTACAAGTGCTTTAGTCTTAGGTGCATCAACACCGAACTTTTCTACTACAACCAAACGTTCCTGACGTACCAGCTCAGAAAGGATGCTTTTGATCGCACCACGGTACATTTTACGGTTAACTTTTTGGCTGTGATCTTGTGGTTTAGCAGCAAATGCGCGGCCACCGCCAACCCAAATTGGGCTACGGATAGTACCAGCACGAGCGCGGCCAGTACCTTTTTGACGCCATGGCTTTTTACCACCACCGCTAACCTCAGAGCGAGTCTTTTGTGCTTTTGTGCCTTGACGTGCACCTGCACCGAATGCAACGACAACCTGGTGAACCAGTGCTTCGTTGAACTCACGTCCAAAGGTCGCTTCGGATACTTCAAGAGCGCTGTTCGCGTCTTTCAATACTAATTCCATCACTAAACTCCCCAGACGTTATGCTTTTTCTGCAGGCTTAACGATTACATCGCCGCCTGTCGCGCCAGGTACTGCACCTTTGACTAGAAGAAGGTTATTCTCCGCGTCAACACGTACAATTTCCAAAGACTGAGTAGTCACACTAGCATTACCTAGTTGACCAGCCATTTTCTTGCCTTTGAATACTTTACCTGGTGATTGGTTTTGACCAATTGAACCAGGAGCACGGTGAGACAAAGAGTTACCGTGAGTCATACGCTGTGAACTGAAGTTCCAGCGCTTGATAGCACCTTGGAAACCTTTACCTTTAGAAGTGCCCGCTACGTCAACTTTTTGAGCTTCAGCAAAGATTTCAACAGTGATTTCACTGCCAACTTCTAGGCCTTCGCCTTCTTCGTTGCCTAAACGGAACTCCCACAAACCACGGCCTGCTTCCACGCCAGCTTTAGCAAAGTGACCTGCTTCAGCTTTAGTAACGCGGTTAGCTTTTTTAGTACCAGTGGTTACTTGTAGCGCGCGATACCCATCAGTTTCCTCAGTACGAACCTGAGTTACACGGTTAGGGGTCGCTTCGATAACAGTCACAGGGATAGAAACACCGTCTTCATTGAAGATACGCGTCATACCCACTTTACGACCGACTATACCAATCGCCATTGTTAAAACCCTCTCTTGTTAGCCCAGGCTGATTTGAACATCAACGCCGGCAGCCAAGTCCAAACGCATCAACGCGTCAACTGTTTTGTCAGTTGGCTCGATGATATCTACCAAACGCTTGTGAGTACGGATTTCATACTGATCACGTGCATCTTTATTCACGTGAGGAGAAATCAATACTGTGTAGCGCTCTTTACGAGTAGGTAGAGGAATAGGACCGCTAACCTGAGCACCAGTGCGTTTCGCAGTTTCTACGATTTCCGCAGTAGACTGATCGATCAACTTGTGATCAAACGCTTTCAAACGAATACGAATTCTTTGATTTGGCATCGATTAAGCTCCAATCGAAAGAACAAAAAAAACCACCCACACCAACCCCTACTCTAAGGGTGGGAGGATGCATGTAAACCGATAGCCCACAATTGGGGCCCTGTTCTAATTATTTTCAGCACTTAAGCGTTAGCCGAGGCCAAAAATCTCATGCCCATATCGGGCAATGGGCGCGTATTATACATTTTTGAATTATGTTTGCAATCCTAAAACGGAATTTAACTGCATGTTATTTGATCAGCACCTATCCTTTTGTCTTGACGCTGGCGTTAAAAGATACGCACTCTGAACAATATTTTAAGCCTCAATCACCTTTGAGCTATTTATTCAGTAGGTATAATCCGTATAATGCGCGCCTTGTTTTAACGCTCGCACAATTTATTGCAGTTAATCTGAGCCTTGAAGTAAAGGATTACATATGTCGCCCCGCCCTATTGCTACACTTTTAATATTGTTTCTTTATCTCACCACGTTCAGCATAGACAGTGACGCCAGTATTGTATCGGTGAAAGTCTCTGATCAAATCATCATACTTGAAACTGCCGATCCAGCGCGTGAGCGCAAACATCCTAGTTGCGTAAACCTAGAAGGTGAAAACAAATGGACGGCGTCTTTGCTTACCGACTCTGGTCGCGCGATTTATACATTGGCGATGTTGGCTATCAATCAACATAAAACCCTAACAATAGAAACATCGGGCGATTGTGGTGATATCGAAGGAATTGAGCGTGCAGCCAGCGCACACGTGGCTATTCAACAAAATCAGCCATTAACGTCAAAAGCAACTTATCCTGGCTTATTTAAAGGTGATGGAAAAACCTTGGTTGGACGCATTATTAGCTTTGAACCGCGTTCAGATACGTTTTATTTCCTTACTAATGAACCTGCTACACGTCCTCAATTCTACGCCCACCCCAAAGTTGAATATGTGTCGAATATGATTACACATTACGCCGAACGTGAATGTAAAGGCAAAGCTTACTTACCAAGTAATCGAATTTTTTTTGATGGTATTAGATTTTATAAAGGTGGGGAACACAAAACTAATTTGCTCTCTAGGCGAAGTAACGGTAAATGCTACAGCATAAAGGGAGATGGCTATTTACTGGAGGAAGCCGAACACCCTATTTGCGGCGAAAAGCCCTGTGTAGCTAGAATGACGGAGTAATTTAAATGAGAACCGTATTTTTTATCTTATTGGCCATGAATGCCAGCGTGGCTAACGCCTCTAGCGTTGAATCACTCTCTGTTAAAAATGGGATTGTTACCTTTGTTCAAACACTCCCCTCCGTCAAGCAAGTACAAGCACGTGCATCTTGTAGCCAAGGCGAAAAACCCTTGCATTGGTCATTTCCCCTTAACTCCATAAAAGGAAAAGGCATGTTCAGTGCGCTTATGTTCGCCAGTACTCATCAACTTCCAATCTCTATCGTTGGTGCACAATCTTGCAACGAGTACAGCGATATTGAATCGGTTGCCGAACTTACTGTTTTAAACGATTAGTGCTTTGCCATCCATTGAGATTAGGGATTATCATGTCTGTGCTCTGTTTACGCGATTTTGCGGTTTGCCTTTTCACACTAACGGCAACCTTATTTTACACCACACCATCCTCAGCAAGCTTTTTTACTAATATTGCCTACTACAATACTGAGCTATCTCAAGGGAGTGTTGACACTCAGCATCTTAATATTCAACCAGATACTTTCACGTTACCTGAGCACCTTCTCACCGATAAACCATTGACATTCTCGTGGCAAATTATTGATCATGCTGAGTATTACGAAATTTGGATAAATCAGAAACGTTACACGTCATCTGCCCCGCACTTTATACATACATTTTCCCAACAGGGGCACCAAGATATTAAGGTGCGCGCCTGCACCGCTTCAATATGTGGTGGTTTTACGAATATAAACTCAGTAGAGGTACTCTCTTATTTTACGCTCGATCATAGCGCTCGTATTACTCAATCATCTATATTGAGGGATAGTGAAGAGTTTTCCATTAACTTTAAACAAATGAACGGTCCTTTAGTGACCAAATTAGAAGCACGACTCGACGAGAACGAGTGGTTGCAATTAGATAGAGTCAATGACGCCTATTCATACAATTTTGGACCTTTGAGCACAGGCGAGTATGAGCTTCAGTTAAGAATAAACAATAGTGAGATATATAGTGAAAGTATACGAGCTTACAGCACACCTACTACAGCAGCAAAAATTGTAGGTATCTCAACTAAAGGGGGAAAGATATTAGCTCATCCAAATATCTTTCACGCAGAACCTAACTCTACACTTTTGTTTCATTGGGAAGAGTCAGAAGAGGTACCTAGAACACCACATGGCTATTACAGATTGTCCATTAATGGGAAAGGATGGGTAGACGCCTACGGAGACGCATTCCCTTGGATTCACAAATTGTACAACTATCAAAATTTTATTCGTGAATTTGATACAGGCTCAGAATTTGGACAATTAAATATCTCTATCAGGTCTTGCATTGTGGGGCGACCCGTCAAAATAATTGACAAAGATTGTGGTCCAATCACGTATACGAAAATTAAAATTGGATTGAAAGAGGAAAGTCCAAGTATTCCAATCTTCCCTATTGAAGATTTATCTGTAACGAAAATGCGGGTGAAGATGGAACACGCTACAAAATCACTTGATGTAATAGCAGGGGAGCCTTTCATGTTGCATTGGGAACGCTCACCTGAAGCAGAAGGATTTCCCAGAAGTAGATATTCTGTGAGTATTAATGGCCAAGAGCGATGGGCATTGTATAATTTAGGGGTAGCTACTGAGTTTTATTCTAAAGACGATGATTTGTTCCATAAGCAAGTCGTTCTTGAAAAAGAGGGAACATATGAATTTAGAGTTAAACTATGTAATCGCATTCTTTTTATCGACGATTCAATTAGCTTTGAATGTGGGCAAGAGTCAGAGCCAGTAGTAGTAACAGTAAAAAACCCTTATCCTGAAGTGCATACACATTTGCACGAAAGAGACTTTGCAACTAACCCGATTTACGATACAGAGCGCTTTCTGTTAAATGTAACGCGTACAGGCGGAGCCCCTATTACCGACATACAAGCTCGGTTAAATGGAGGAACATGGCATAATTTAGCAAGTCGTAATGGCTCCTACTGGTATGACTTTGGCTATTTGACCAAAGGATTGTATCAACTTGAACTGTTGGTTAATGGAAAGCTGATAAAAGCTGAAAACTTCTCGGTCAAACTATCGCCTGTGACAGAACCCGTAAAATCCATTGGCCTCTCTGCATCAGCAAACACACCAACTTTCAATGGCACGACATTCAGCGTCAGTAGTGGTGAAAAAGGCTACTTATTTTGGCGAGCATCCGACCAGATACCACACTCCCCACCCGGCTATTACGTCATCACGGGCATAGGAATAGAACCTTATTTCATAGAAGGCAATCAAGACGTCTATCACTTTGAAATACCTGTAACTCAAGATGGCATTCATACACTGTGGTTAAAAGCCTGTAAACAGCAGGGTACTCAACGCAAAACCTTCACCGACTGCGGCCCCTCTACTGCTATTAATCTCGGTATAGGGGCTGTCGACATGGGACTACGTTGGCAGAAAAAAAATGTCAGAGTCGGAGAGTCAGTATTGCTGAAATATAATAACCCCGAAATCTTCGAATGCAATCAAATGAACAATAAAAGCTATACGGTTAGGAATAACAAGCAAGGCGCCATTGAAGTGACGTTTTACCAAGCCGGAAAGGATATGCAACTTCTGTGGGATTGTGTAGATCGCGCGGGCGACACCATCCGCGAAGGCAGAGCGATAAGTCCTCCGATAACGATTATACCGTTACACGCCCCAACCATACATATCAAACAACCATAGGTGTAAATACAATGAGTCGTTTCGTACAAACGCTGAATAGATTACTAGGTTTATTTACCGTAACAAGCGCGACAATCACCATGTCCGCTTCCCATGCTAGCTACGTTCAAACATTAAAAGTAAAAGGCAACCATGTGCTTTTCAGCACAAGTGCAGAGCGCCAGCAACATGCCGCTTGCGTCACCAATGAAAATGAGCAATTTTGGTCTTTGTCTTTGAATACCGAATCTGGCAGAGCATCCTATTCATTATTAATGTTAGCGCTCGATCAAAGCAAATCAGTGAATATTGAACCCGCCAATGACTGCGCTGACATCTCTGGAGTTGAGCGCGCAGAATCAATCAATGTTAATTTTTCTTCTATGAATACAACAGCTAATACAGGTAAGATTGCTGCAATGGTTACGGGTGATGAAAAACATCAAGTGGGCATAATAATCACGGCTTTTAGTAAAGACAGGTGGGCCTATGTAGGAAATACAGCCACATCAGAGCTTCAATACTATGATGCTAAGCCTTCACTATCACAAGTTTATTACTCAGGAAGCAATTGCACGGGTACACCATTGTCTGAGCACACAATTCATCAATGGAACCCATATTTTGCAAATGGAAATTATGTTCAAGGAAACCTAAATAACACTGTCACCGGTTACCGCTCTATCCGAAATTTATCGACTCAAGCGTGCCAAAACTCAAGTAATAGCGCTAAAAATATGTACATTTTAGAAGAAGCTCCACATCCTCTATGCGGAACACGTCCTTGTAAAGTCATAGTAAGTCAGTAACGAGAATTATTTGAGGGGGTGTGTTATGATTGCAACCTTATTACGAGGTCCTAAGTCTTTTCTTTTAAATGGCTACCTCAATGCTAGCTTTTTATTGTGCTTATGGTTTACGTCTTCCATTGCGAACGCTGGTAACTTTATATCCTCTATTACCCATTACACACATACGCAACCGCACCCCACGTCTTTTTCAGATACCGTACAATTCGTTAGTATTCCAAGCAAACTGTACACACACAGTGAAGCAGAATTTCAATGGAAAGTAGTTGAGCATGCGACATATTACGAAGTGTGGTTGAACGGATTAAAGACAATCACAACATCGCCATCTTTTATATGGAAAAGTATTAACTCTCATCCCGTAGACATAAAAGTAAGAGCGTGTAACCAAACTGAATGCGGCCCCTTTTTAGAACGATTGCAGTACACTCCCGTCAAACGCTTAGAAATAGATCATTCTGCCAATGAAAAGAATAATAATATACTTTGGGAGAATCAGAATTTTATTATTACTGCTACGGCTTTACTAGAGAATGATATCACCTTTATAGACGTAAGCATTAATGATTCATCATGGGTTAGGTTAGAGAAAAACCAAGCAACGTTCACAGGCAATTTAGGCCCTATTAGCTCTGGTGCTCATATTGTCACATACAAAATTAATGGCAACACATCTCATAATGAACAAATTACGGTTTACGCCAAGCCCAATAAGGCAGTAACTTGGCTGTCCGTATCTGGAGATTCATCAGAGTTTGACCCAACTATTTCCTCATTGAGTGTCCCTGAAAATTCTGGAGTAACACTGCATTGGCAGCCGTCAGAGCAAGTGTCTACATCCGTTTACGGCTATTACAAACTCTTAAGAAATGGAGAGTCGATTGGTTTTGTGCGCGGTACGCCCAGCTATTTAAAGCACAAATACCAAGATCACGCTATGCATTGGGAGTTAAACAATGTTGGGAGTGAGGGAGTTAAGATTTACTCAATTTTGCCATGCAATCAAATCGGGGCCGAAATGAATATGGAAACAGATTGCGGTCCAGCAAAATCAGTTACTGTTTATTCTGGTCTTCAAGCTGGGAGCTTTTATCCTCCAACTGCCCCTGTCACAAATGTGAGCGTCAGCACTCAGGACCACCCTTTCGATAGTGTGCGCAAGACCGTTAGAGCATCAACTGAAGAACCTTTGTATCTCCATTTTTCTCCGCATCCTGATATTCAAGATAGAAACGGCTTCTATCGAATCCTTAGAAATGGACAACCTTACGCACTTTGGTATCGCTCTTTACCTTATCTGGATAATAGATTTGGGGGAGACTACATTCACACAGAATATACACTCAAGCAGGAGGGTATTCATACCTTCGCGGTAACAGTATGCGGGTTTGCAAAAAAAATTGAAGCTTCGGAGCAGAGTATCATCTGCGGACCGCCATCACCTTCAGTAGATGTTTCAATTTACAGCCCTTATCCACTTGTTGAAATAAAATACAACGCGCTTACTGAAAATAGAAATGTATACGACACTGAATCGTTTATATTATCAGCCAAACAGACTGGTGGTGCCGACATACAAAGCTTCAAAGCCCGTCTAAATGATGGTGACTGGCACACAATGGATTATTCAGAGACACATCAATTATTTACACATGATTTTGGAAAGCTCACTAAAGGACAATACAAGATTGAGTTCATGTTGAACAATAGACTATCTGAGGTTGCTACGTTCAATGTTGATCAATTACCAATTACCAAAGAAATTGAATTCGTGGGAGTATCTGATTCGATAGACAATACGCACTATGGAAGAACGTCGATTCAATTGCCAGCAGGCAAAGTCGCCTACCTGAACTGGCAACATTCAAATGAAATCCCCCATTCCCCTCCCGGCTACTACACAGTGGGGGGAACTTCTATGCCGAATACGTTTGTTTCAGGAACGGGAGGTCAAATGCAATTCGAGCTCCCTATATCAGCAGAGAAACTTCACACATTCTGGATAAAAGCCTGTAAACAAATTGGGACCTATAGAAACCCGAGTAAAGACTGCGGTCCGCAAAGAACAATATATGTAGACGCCACGACTACGCCATATATAACATCTTGGTCAAAAAGATTCGTAAGAGTAGGTGAGCCTGTCGATCTTGTTTTTGAACATCCAGACATCTTTGAGTGTAACGTTTTCAATGATAATAAAATGATAATTACCCCTCAAAGTAGTAGTCTCGAAATTATATTTTATGCTCCCATTGAGAATAACCATCTGACACTAGAATGTGTCGACATATATGGAGATATGGTTGGCTATAGCAATATTATGAGCCCCCCTATTACTATTCTGCCGCTTAAAACGCCAATAATTCGAATTAAATACTGAAAAATGAAGTGGTTACAAAATTATGCGCTATATTTCTTACAGGCAATCTTCAAGGAGAAATAAGTGAAATATATTTTAGGAATACCGCTTCTATTTACCGCGCTATTAGCAGAAGCTCAAGACGCCTCACCACTTTTCGAGATGGAGGGAGAATTCGGTCTGATAGTAACAACAGGCAATACCGACACAACCTCAGTTAAAGCCAAGCTTTCTGCTCATCACGAATTGGATAGCTTCAGCAACGATTATATTGTTGAAGGGCTTTATAAAGAAGACGAAGTAGAAAACGACGACGGCACGGAGCAAAGTGAAACAACGGCGCAAAAGTACTTTGTTTCAGCTCAACTAAATTACAAGCTTGAAGATCCTAACCAGCGTATTTTCGGCTTCGGTTCGTATGAAGATGATCGCTTTAGTGGCTTTGATTATCAATCTACTGTTGCCATAGGCTGGAGCGAAAAACTTTGGGATACTGAAACAAGCAAGTTTGAATACAGCATTGGTCCAGGTTATTCATACGATAAACAGGAAAACGGAGAAACGGTAAAAGGCGTCATCGTAAGAGGTGCATTAGACTATCGCTGGAACATATCTGAAACCGCAGTATTTAAACAACTCATAAGCACAGAAGTAGGTTCAGACAACGTTAAGTCTAAATCCGAAACTTCCGTCTCTGCCAAACTATATGAAGATATTTCGATGAAAGTCGCACTGACATTAAACCACAACTCAGACGTACCAGAAGAAAGGGAAAACCTTGACACGCAAACGTCTGTCACGTTGGTATACACATTTTAATTAACATTATCATTCTTGAAACGGACGTTTGGTCAGTAGCAGTCAACAGACTACTGGGATAAAGTGGTGCATCACGAAAATATGCAATTACTTTTACAGCTGATTAAAATGTGAGTCAATTATTACCCATTTCGCTAACCATGAATAAAACCCGATACGGATATTCTCGTGCAATAGGTTATAGTTAAACAAGAATGAATAGAAAGACGCAGTAATGATAGACATCGCTCCCCACTCGCAACCAGAGGACAACCAACTCAGTAGTATTTCTAGTGTATTGGATCAGCACTCATCCCTTATGGATGCATACCAACAATTAGAGCCAATCGTACTCGATATTTTCGGGGCGGAAAGAATGAGTATATTCATGCGCCGACGATTGCACCAAGATTTGGTTGCTAGGTTTAAAACTGGTAAAGAAACGCGCGAAATTAAGGTACCGATTACTGCGCAATCTATCGCTGGCTATGTTGCATTGAGTCAACTTCCGCTGATTATCGACGATCCTTACGATAGTCAGGCGCTACAAAAAATCCATCCCAGACTCAGATTTGCTGATAAATTTGATAAGTCTTCATCCTTTAAGACCAATACGATTTTATGTATACCGATACTCAATGCCGGTGTCTTAATGGGGATCCTGCAAATTATCAACAAAAAAACAGGCGGTTTCAACGAGCGCGATCTTCAAGTAGCCAATGAAATCGCAAACCTATTTGGTAAAAAGTTCCGCTATGAATTAGGTGGCACAAGCCATCCATTTGAATTCCTCATTCATAGTAACCTGATCGCTCAAAAAGACCTTTCGAATGTTCTAGAGTCAGGGCAGGACGTTAAACAAATCACGCAAAAACTGATTACCGAATATCGTATCTCAGAGGAACAAATTGGCAATGCGCTATCTGTTCATCATCAGGTTCCATTTATTCCGTACCTGCCAGACAAATATCATTTGTTTCAAAGTAACAGCAAATTAAATTTATCCTACTTAAAGCGTAATTTCGTCGCTGTGATTGCTGATGCAAGTGAAAACCCTGTTGTGCTTATGTCAGAACCCAATAATGCGGCCCTGATAATGGAAGTAGAAAGCGCGCTGGGCATAGATAATTATGACATCGCAGTGGGTTTACCCACCCATGTACTTCAATATTTGGGGGAAGGCAGTGGCTCAGGTGGCTCACCTGGTGAGATGGATGAAATTCTTGATGAAATCAGCACCAGCGCAGAAGAAGCAGAAGATCACCAAGATGAATTATCTGATGACGCGCCTGCAGTAGTAAGACTTGTCAGTAGAATATTGCATGATGCCAAGCGCCTAAACGCTTCTGATATTCATGTCGATGCAGAGAAAAGCGCCCCCACCCGCGTTCGTATGCGCATCGACGGAGTTTGCCGAGACATTACTCAAATCCCAGCATCACACCATAATGCGGTAATAGCACGTATCAAGATTATGGCAAACCTCAATATTGCAGAAAAACGTATTCCGCAAGATGGCAAGCTCGCATTCAAGATGTCAGGCAAATTGGTAGAAGTCCGTGTTGCTACGATTCCGACTGTTGCAGGCGAAGGGGTTGTCATGCGTATCCTCGCCTCGGGCGGGGCAATGCCAATTGAAAAAATGAATTTAGCACCTTCCAATTTTGAACGTTTGAAAACCATGATTCGAAAACCCCACGGCATTCTGCTTGTGGTGGGCCCGACTGGGTCTGGGAAAACCACCACGCTTCATGCCGTGCTCGGTTACCTAAACACCCCAGATAAGAAAATCTGGACAGCAGAAGATCCTGTAGAAATCACACAGCCTGGTTTACAGCAAGTTCAGGTCAGCCCCAAAATTGGCTTCACCTTTGCCAATGCGCTTAGAGCGTTTTTACGCGCCGATCCCGACATTATCCTCATTGGTGAAATGCGTGATAAAGAAACCGCACACGCAGGTATAGAAGCATCTCTAACTGGGCACTTGGTATTATCAACACTACACACAAACTCTGCACCCGAGACCATTACTCGATTACTGGATTTAGGCTTGGATCCCGTTAACTTTTCTGATGCCTGCGTAGGGATTCTCGCGCAACGGCTAATTCGTACCTTATGTTCAAGTTGCAAAGAAGAATATGTCGCCACCGACAGTGATATGGGATTTATTCGCCGCCAGTATGGGGATGCATTCCTTACAGAATTAGATTTGCCATCTCCCTTAAAGCTGCATCGGGCGAAAGGGTGCGAAGCGTGTGGAGACACCGGCTATAAAGGCAGGACTGGAGTTCACGAATTACTGGCGATGACCCCTGAATTACGTTCACTTATATATAAAGAAGCGTCCGTCAGTGAGATGAAAGAACAAGCGATGTCAGATGGTATGCGCACCTTGACGCAAGATGGCATCTATAAAGTGATCAAAGGAGATACCGATATTGCTCAAATACAAATTGTAAGCGGCTCTGATTAATACCCACTCACGAGCAAGCTGGCAGCCACCTTTTTATGGGATCTGAGCGGACTACTGGAACTTTCTTCGCTCCTTTTTCGTAAACTGACTATAGTTAAGGCGATACGAATTACTAAAGTATGAGCCTCAATTGTATGAATGATTTTTTGTTTGCGGACGAAGAGGAAGAGAGCGAATCTGAGTGCTTAGGCACTTGGAAGATACTCATCGTTGATGATGAGCCAGAAGTGCATAATATCACCAAACTAGTCCTAAATGACTTTCAATTTGAAGGCGGAAATTTGGAGGTCGCCAGTGCATATTCAGCTGAAGAAGCGCGAAAATATTTGCTCAGTGATAATGGCAAGCATGTCGCTGTGGCAATCGTCGATGTGGTAATGGAAAGCAATCACGCAGGATTAGAGCTAGTACAGTGGATTAGAGAAGAATTAAATAATCATAACATTAGGCTTGTTTTAAGAACGGGCCAACCGGGTGAAGCGCCCGAAGAAAGTGTTATTCGCAACTACGATATTAACGATTACAAAAATAAAACTGAACTGACCGCCTTAAAACTCAAAACACTCTTTTATTCCGCATTACGTGGTTATCGAGACATCCTGATCATAGAACGCCATAAACACGGATTAGAGAGAATTATTGAGGCTATGTCGGAGTTCGTTGCCTGCGACACGGTAACACAGTTTGCCTCCACCATTTTAAAGCAAGTAGCACTTATTCTTGGAATTGAATCGAACGATATTATTTGCTGCGCCGCAACAAGAAAGGAATCAAACTCTCAAGCCAATATTGATATTTTGGCAATCAATACGCCCAACACAAAAGTCATGCCGGATGCGGGAATGTCTGCTATCCCCAAGCACATTCAAACAGCGTTAGATAACGCCCTCAAGCGTAAAGAATCTGTTTTCGAAGATGACCATTTCATCGGCTATTTTACCACCAAGCGTGGTTCAGAAACCTTGCTGTACGTCTCTCAAGACAGAGAGCTCATACCTATACAGCACCACTTACTCGAATATTTTGCAAGCAACATTGCCGTTGCTCACGAGAATATCCAACTTCGAGAGATGATCAAAGAGTCTCAAAAAGAATTATCGTACGTGATTGGAGAGGCAGTCGAAATGCGCAGTAAGGAGACCGGCAGTCATGTCAAACGTGTGGCGCATAGCAGCTATTTGTTAGCTAAACTCTATGGATTATCTGAATATGATGCTGAAATGTTAAAGCTGGCTTCGCCTCTTCATGACGTCGGTAAAGTCGGCATACCCGACGGGATACTTAATAAGCCTGGTAAACACGATGACGACGAATGGAGGATCATGCGTACCCACGCTGAGATTGGTTATTCAATGTTAAGTAAATCTGACAATCCCATCTTGCAGTTGGGTGCTACCATCGCACATCAACACCACGAGCGATGGGATGGAAAGGGATATCCTCGCGGCCTTGAAAAAGAAGATATTGATATTGCGGGCAGAATTACCGCTTTAGCAGATGTATACGACGCACTTGGGAGTAAGCGGTGCTACAAATCTCCGTGGCCCCACGAAAAGATAGTTGATTTAATCGCTAAAGAGCGAGGAAAGCATTTCGAACCTGAATTGGTAGACATCATGCTCGACAATATTAACATTTTTCAGCAATTGAGAGAGCGCTATCCCGATCCTGAAGACTATGCACACTAGGTTGGTAAAAAATTGCTGTTAAAGCGTTTTCTAAATTGGTTTATCTTAACTCGCTATTTCGCTTAACTTTTTATACGTATGATCCGCCGAACGAATATTTTTCAACTACGCTTATTGTTTAAGCATGGATTGGACAAATAAGGCGGTACATTGGAATCAGCTTTCACAGCTTCATTTTTTTCTGCCTCTATTGCGGTAAATTTGATGGCCGCAGTATTGGTCTACGCGACGGGAAGGCTCGTCAGACAAACTCTCCCTTATTACTCACTCGTGACCTTCTTTCTTTGTGTAGCCCTATATCAATACAGCAGTTGGCAATATCATACGGCGAAAGAGGTAATGGAAGCCACCTTCTGGTTGAGACTCCAAATCTACTTTGTACTGATAAATATTCCCATTTTTTACTATTGTTTTTCTGTATGGAGTGACCAAAAAACGGCTTCAAATGGGTATATTTCGCTATGCCTTGTCGCGCTTGTATTCGCTCTGATGAATTGGTTTATGCCTTATAGCCTTAAATTCAGCGAGATTTCAGGGCTAGCTGTAATCGAACTACACAATAACGAATATATTCACGTTTTAAAGGGTGAACTATCGTTCGTAGCCAAGGCGTATTACGGTTTTATATTTGGTGTACTAATCTGGATTAGTTTTAAACTTCAACCGCTTTTATCAACGCACTTACGGGGTTTTGCCATTGCTCTTTGTTCGTTTGTATTTTTGCAAACCTTCGCTGCGAGTATGGCTCTTCTTATTGACCAGGGCGTGCTCAGTATTTTTTATTTAACGGGTTTTACAACGACAATATTGGTCATTTTACTCTGCTTCAATATTGCACATCAGGTTCACCTTCAATCGCAACGGTTACAACGTCAAGTTAGAAAAAATAAACAGGTCAAACAGGCAATCGACGCCCTTGCTGGCATGGTGTCTGACTCCACCTCTAGAACATTTTTCGAACAAATTACCATTACGTTGCAACGCTTGTTTAAGGTAGACATCGCACTCATCGGTTTGTACAAGAAAGATAAACACGTTGAGTGGGTCGAATGCTTGGCGATTGTAGATCGGGGAAGGCTAATCCCCAATATCGATTATGAACTTAAAAATACTCCCTGCGAGCAAGTTAAAAGTTCAGGTATTTCAGTTATTCAGGAGGGCGCGAAACATCAGTTCCCTCATGACAGGATGCTACTTGAGAAGGATATTGAGTTCTATGTGGGGATTCCCCTCATCCATAAAAATGAACAGCCTATCGGTTTGATTACATTAATGCATACTAAACCTCAAAAAATCAGTGAGGAAATGCGTCAAACTCTCACCGTTTTCGCCGCAAGAGCAAGTGCTGAAATCCACCGAAATCAAATGGAACAGCAGCTCAGACACATGGCTTACTTCGATTACACAACGGCGCTTCCCAACCGAGCTCAACTTTTTGAGCTGATCAATGAGCTCTATAAAGAGAATACAAAAACCTTTAGCCATTCCATACTGCTACTGTTTGACTTAGATCGTTTCAAAGATATAAATCGAATATTTGGCTACGATACGGCAGAAAGTGCGTTAAAAGAACTGGGGAATCGTCTTAATCACTATGCTTCAAATAACGTGTTTGTTGCTCGTAATGATGGAGATGAATTTGCGATTTTGATTAAAAATATCGACACCGAGCCCAATGGTTTAATAGAGGTAAACTGGCAGGCAATACAAGCCATCATTAAAGCTCCCATTATTATTGATGAAAGAAGCATTAAACTAGAATGCAGCATGGGTGCAGTCGTATTTCCAGATCAAACAGGCTCTCGATTTGATGTGGTGCGCTCAGCTGAAACTGCACTTCAACAAGCCAAACGCAGTGGCCGAGGTCGATATGCGATTTTTGACCCTGAACTGCAACGTCGTATCGATCACCGCGTGGACATTGAAAGTAAATTACGCCATGCTCTCACCGTAGAATCTGAGCTCTACATTGTATTTCAGCCCATCACAGATCAACATGGCAATGCATTTGGTTGTGAAGTATTGGTGCGCTGGAAACACCCTAGACAAGGTATAGTGCCGACATTTGAGTTTATAAGAATCGCTGAAGAATCTGGCCTCATCATTCCTCTTAGTCGATGGATAATAAACAAGACATTTAAAACGCTGCAAAGTTGGAAAAACAGACATATACCCCTTCCTGCTCATGTATCTATCAATATTTCAGCGCTGCAGTTATCAGAAGATGAATTTGTTGAAGATTTAATTGGACTAGCGGATATCTATGACATAGCCCATAACACCATCGTACTCGAGCTAACTGAATCGGGTTTATTAGAAGATATCGATAATACTAAACGTCAATTATCATTGCTACGCAAAACGGGATTCCGCATCGCATTAGATGACTTTGGAACAGGTTACTCTAGTTTGTCTTACCTTCGCGATTTACCGCTAGATATCATCAAAATAGACAGAAGTTTTGTCATTGGCCTATTCCAAAGTGGTACTCGCGAGGTCGTTGAATCCATTATGGTGATTGGTAAACATATGCACTTAGAAATCATCGCTGAAGGAACAGAAACGATTCAGCAAATAGATGCGTTAACTCAAATGGGCTGTAAAAAGTTTCAAGGCTTTTATTTTAGCCCTCCTCTGGAGGAAGAGGACTATCTGAAATGGAAGTTTCATCCTATAGACTAACAACAATCACCAATATCCATTGTCGCAATTGCTCAATCACTAAGCAGCAAACAACTCTGCCACGAATTGACTTGGTGTCACACCAAATCGTTGCTTAAAGCAGTTAGTAAAATACGAGGGAGAAGAAAAGCCCACTTGGTAGGAAGTCTCGGCAATTTGCTTTCCCTCTCTCAACAATTTTTTTGCTTCTACTAAACGGTATGCTCTTAATATTTCAGTAAAATTATACTCAATTAATGATCCAAGTCTTCGATTAAGCTGACGCTCACTTACTGCCATCGCATCTGCCGCAGCCTTTCGATTGAATCGCTCATCACTATAATTATTTGCAATAACATCGATAAAATTATCATAAAATGCTTGGTCTTTCGGATGCGAGAAATGCAAAGTAAACTCATCATTCGTCTTATCTTCTATTTGTATATCTAACGATTCTGTATAGCGTCTTTTTAATGCTTCCCGAAGTTTTAGTGTCCGTTGCAATCTAAGTTTCAGTTCAGACACTTTAAAAGGTTTAGGAACAAAATCATCAGCATACGCCGACCAAGCGTTAATTCTACTTTCATCACCCTCCTTTGCCGTCATTAATATAACAGCAATATGTGAAAGATTTTCATCGCTACGGACAAGCTTCAATAGTTCGACACCATCAACCAACGGCATCATCAAATCTGTCAATATTAGATCTGGCAACAACTGTTTAGCCAGCTGAAAGGCTTCATGGCCATTAGACGCTTGCGTACACGCAAAGTCTGCTCCAAGCGCGCGTTGTAAAAAGTTTGCCATTTCATGGCTATCATCAACAATAAGAACATGCGGGCGCTTATCGTCTGATGTAGCTGGCGCAATTTCCACTTCTGAAGTAGCAGGCTCTAGCTCAAACTTAGGCTGTGCACATACCGTTTCGGTAGACAAAGAAGGCTCTTCATCCAAATCAATCAAACTCAACTGAACTTCAAAAACCGTTCCCGTTTTGCGGTTACTCGTTGCTGACATTTTTCCGCCATTGGCTAGGACAATCTCGTTGAGAATAGACAGCCCCAACCCCTCACCTTCAACCTGTTCATGACGCTCTAACCGCACAAACCGATTAAAAATCATGTCTAGTTGCTCGGGTGATAACGGTTCCCCCACATTGTGTACACTAAACGTAAATTTATCCTCATCGCAAGTAGCAAACACAGTAATTGTAGAGTGCTCTTCACCATATTTAACCGCATTAGACAGAAGGTTATTTACGACTGAATCTAGCGCTCCAGGAGTGAGATACGTCGTTGCATGACATAAATTAGCATCAAATTTCAGTTTCATTCCTCGCGTCTTTGCCAGTGTACTGAACGGCTCAACAAGAAACGGTACGGTATCTGACAATACGATTTTTTCAACACCTTCAAACGTAGAAAGGTTTAGCTTAGAGATAGCAAGCAACTGATCGATAAGTTCATTAAGCTTATTTTTATTCCGCTCAATAATATCGAACTCTTTTTTCACCTTAGACGTGTCTACTGCATCTTCAACTAATTCAAGCGGCCCAGCGATCAATGATAACGGCGTGCGTAATTCGTGAGATACATTAGCAAACAGATGCTGCATATTATTTAACACAGCTTTAATACGCTTATTGCTTTGAATCACCCTCTCAGATTGTTTAACAACTTGTCGTTGTAAATCGTCATTCAATTCGGCAAGCTTTTTGACACGATACTGGTACCCTGCCCAAACTAATAATAAAAAGGTAATGCAATATAACAGGTACGCTTGCCACGTCAGCCAAAAAGGTGGATGAACCACAATATTCACTGAGGTGATTGGTTGCGTTTCGAAGCTCTTCGGATCGTGAACACGCACCTCAAATTGATACTTTCCCGAAGGTAACGTGCTAAAAGTCACTTGAGATTGTTCTGGTGTCGCTTTCGTCCACGCATCGGTTAAGCCTTTGAGTCGATATTCAAACCCTAATATACGGCTATTTAAAAAGCTATTTGATGCAAACTCGAGCTGAAAAATATATTCACTATAGTCGAACTCTAAGGGTAATTTCTCATAAATTGCTCGACTTAATCTAGAATCTTCTGACACGCTATGCTGACTATTGCGAGATGTAATATCTAGTCCTACCATCAACGCTTTGTATTTGTGTTTGCGTCTTTGTTCAACAAACGCATTCATCTTACGAGTATCAATTTTGTAATTATTTTGGTCTCCCGCCACCAATATTTGATCATCGGCAAGATTGATAGAGGCCGCTATTTCAAAATCTGTATCATCGATGGATTCCTCTGGGCCAAACTTAAATGTCGTCTGGTTTTTATGATCATATCTAACCAGCCCAGTATTCGTCATTAACCAAAGATACCCCTGCGTATCCTCAACAGCATCCCGAATAAATAATGAATTGCCTGTAAATTGACTATCAATGAAGACCACCGACTGCGTGGCTTTGTCAAGATACCCCAAACCTTTACCATCAGTGCATATCCAGATAACTCCGCTCGCATCCTCTATCATACAGTTCGTAATCGTAGTCAGCGCGCCAGGTATAGACCAAGTAGTCCAAGAATCAGAGGATTCGTGGTATTCGAGAATGCCGCTTTTTTGTGTAACGAAGAAGAGAGAATTTTCCAACTTTAAGGCATCAAATATATGCATATCAGACAATTCAATTAATTTATTAGTATAAAGGGAATCGTTCAAATACCATTCAATATAGCCATCTGAATTGATAAGTAATAAGCTATTTTCTAACGAAATAATACGCTCGGCATTTTTTAAAAGAGATACAACCGGAGCAGCGCCATAGCTATCAGACCTTTCTACCTTATAAACTTCACCTGAAAGCGTATTCGCTGCAAGTAAGTAATTGTTGTGGATATTAATGTGGTTAATTCCACTAATATTTATCACTTCAGACGACGTACGCCTGACGATTTTACCTCCGCTCAATGCTATCAAGTCATTTTCAGAATTATTGTACACCACTTTCAATAAATTAATATCTGAAAAAACTGAATTATCCGAGGTGATGGCTGCTCTTGCCATAGTTGGAACTTCTAATACGCCCTCGTATGAATCCAAAAGAATCAAATTGTTATCTTTTAAGAAAACCTTCCTAATAGAATCAATCATTTTGAACTTATGCTCGAAACTCAAAACATCTTCAAAATTAATATTTTCAATATCAAAATGTAGCAATTTTATTTTTTCACCGATTGCTACAACATGTGTGTCATTTGCTTTCATCAATATATCACTGGAATCTAAGTACTCACTCCTTTTCAGCATCAATATTGAAAAATTTAATATTGATATAAGGTTAATATTATCTAGAGATTCGCATACCAAGTACTTTTTTATATAAAAAATATTACAGGATTTGAGCAGGTCTATTTTTTTTGTTCTAACTTTTCCGTTACTAAATATATGAAAAAAACCATCATTATCGACAACTAAAACTTCGTTATTTAAGCTAATATCATAATACTTAACAGTTGATTTCAGGGGGTCATGTGCAAATTCACGGAAGTCAAAAGTCGATTCACTAATATAAAAAGAATACAAGGTATTACCGCATTGACCAAGTACATGTTTTTCTTCATAAATTTTAAAGCTATGACAAAAATTTGAGGATGATACTGATGACTTAAAAATAACGTCCTGCGAACTAATCTGGAATAAAGCTACGTCACCGTTTAAATTTGAAACTAGTAAAAAATTATAATGCACCTGAACAATTGAAGAAATTTCACCCAATTCTTCAGAGTCTAATATTTTTTTAAGTAGTCCCCCTGTAGCTAGAAACACCCCTTGCTCGCCAGCGTAAAAACGCTGTTGATCATCAAAATATATGTCGTTAGTAAACCCTTTCTTAAAGACACTTCCAATTGCAGGTAATGCAATATGATTAGTTATCAAAGTTATGAATATGATTCGTAGAAAGCGTCTAACTTGATGCCATTCGTCCTTAATTCGCAAGCTTTTGTCCTTATTCTAGCCAAATATTCATTGAGAATATTTATTACCGAGTGATAGTATATTCACATCATCACTTAACAAAAACAAGTCCAGAAATGAGGTAACTATGGAATACATTAAATACGATGAAACACATTTAATTATTGGAGGGCTTAGTGAGTCTGCATCAACAGCAATTCTTTATTTTGAGGTTGATATAAAAGAATACTTACAGGATGAAATATATAGCACGGTACTAGTCCCTCTTCCTATCGGAAGGAGAGGCCAACGACCACCTGAATAATAAAAATGGTGCCGACTGCCGGAATCGAACTGGCGACCTACTGATTACAAGTCAGTTGCTCTACCAACTGAGCTAAGTCGGCACACTAAGGAGGATCTTGCTTTGTGTGGTTTGCCTTTCGGTAACCCCTCAAAGCGAGGCGCTATTTTAGTTAAAGGGATGACAATGTCAACCCTTTATTTCAATTAATTTATTCGCTTCGTTCTGAATGCGCGGAAAATGTTCAACTGGTAGATATTCCGCTACTTTTTTGAGCTTTTTTCCCAATTTTGTATAGGAATCAGCAGTGATATTGATATGCCCCATCTTTCTTTTTGCTCTTACTTTTTTGCCATAAAGGTGTAATTGCGTTCTTGGGACAGATAACAATTCTCTAGAAAAATGATCACAGCCAATAATATTGAGCATTGCACTCAGCGTTTTACCTTCTGTAGAACCAAGAGGCAATCCAGCCACAGCACGGATATGATTTTCGAACTGACTGGTATCCGCACCTGCCATTGTCCAGTGTCCAGAGTTATGGACTCTTGGCGCAATCTCATTTACCAACAGCGTTTCACCCACTTGAAAAAACTCGACCGCCATCACACCAACATATTTAAACGCATTTGCGATAGCCGTAAACGCTTTTTCTGCTTGTGCTTGTAAGCGGGCATCACTATCAGGTGCTGGCGCGATCGATACGTGTAATTGCCCCTCATGGTGGGTATTTTCAGCTAGAGGATAAAATGCTATCTCTCCTTTTACGTTACGCACACCTACCAGTGATAGCTCTCTATCAAAAGGCACCATCTTTTCGACTACTAAGGGAACTGCCGATAAATCAAGTGTTTGTAGTTCATCTTTTAGTTCAGGCAACGATTCGAGCGTTTTAAGTCTCCATTGTCCGTAGCCATCGTAACCATCGCGGCTTGCTTTTAAAATGAGTGGTAAGCCAAGCTTTTCCACAACCTCATCCAATTGAGAAAGCTCAGACACGATGGCATGCTCGGCATTCGCTACCGCAAGCGTATCCAATAAAGTTTTCTCTCTAACACGATCTGCCCCTGCCAGCACCGCATCCATACTAGGCATAAGCTTTCCTGTCTTTTGTGCTAATGCTAATAGATGTTCTGGAATATGTTCAAATTCAACAGATATCGCATCGGCTTGTTGAATTGCGTCTTCGAGAGACAGTGTTAATGTGTCTTTTGAAATGGGATGAACCACACATTCATTGTCGACATCAACAGCTCGCACGGTAATACCCAGCGGACAGGCCGCCAAATACATCATTTGTGCAAGTTGTCCACAGCCGTAAATGAGCACATTCATTGAGGTAACTCCAAGTCGGCGTTGGCCAGCACTTTCTCTGTTTGCTTTTGTCGAAAAGCGATAATGCCAGCTCGAACTGCTTCATCGTGCAGGGCGATCACTTGGGCAGCCATAAGCCCCGCATTGGCAGCGCCCGCTTCGCCTATTGCTAATGTTCCCACAGCGACGCCTTTAGGCATCTGCACAATAGACAATAAGGAGTCAAGCCCACTTAACTGGCTAGATCTGACTGGAACACCAAATACCGGAAGATGCGTATGCGCAGCAATCATGCCAGGTAAATGTGCGGCGCCACCTGCACCCGCTATTATAGCGTGATAGCCTTCATCCGCTGCGGATTCAGAAAACTCAGTAAGAAGTTTAGGTGTGCGATGTGCAGAGACAACTTTAGCATCAAAATCGACACCTAGCTCTTTCAGCATGATAGCTGCCTGTTGCATCGTAGGCCAATCGGATGTAGACCCCATAACAATTGCCACTTTAGGCATAACGGCTCCCAACTAATAGTCGACTAGAATGGACGTTGCAAAAAGGGAAATTTTTCAACCCAAATTTATGCAACAAAAAAAGGCAAACCTCAGATTTGCCTAACCTATATTAGAAGGGACCTGATTGTATCCTAAATATACAACAAGCCCAAGCCATAGCGTTTAATTCGTGGTGTGTTTTTCCATGTAATCCAAAGTCAGGTTCGTCAGTAATTTTACGCCCAGCTTCATACCGCTATCGTCAACGTAAAATTCTGGCGTATGGTGTGCGGGCGCATCTTCCGCTTTTACATCTAAAGGTTTTCCGCCTATCCACAAATACACCCCAGGTACTTGCTCTTGGAAGAATGAAAAGTCCTCGGCCCCTGTTACCGGTTTACTATGAACAACATTTTCCTCCCCTGCCGTACTGATCAATGTTGGCAACATCACCGCCATCAATTCATGATCGTTAAACGTAATAGGATAGTTATAGTCTAGCGGAAGTGTTACTTCAGCCTCAGCACGCATACTCTCAGCAATGGCTTTCACTTTTTTAGGGAGCGCGTCATAAATATGTTCTCGCGCCGCAGTGTTCAACGTTCTGATGGTACCTACCATCTCTACCTCTGAAGGAATAATGTTAGAGCGATTTCCACCATGGATAGAGCCAACCGTCACCACGGCTGCATCATCAAGCAATTTCAATTCACGGCTTACCAATGTTTGCAATCCCATCACCACTTGCGCAGATGTCACAATAGGATCCACGCTTAACCATGGGTATGCGCCGTGCGCCTGTTTACCCTTTATAACAATTTTGAAAGGGTCTACGGCAGCCATCACGCCGCCAGCACGATATCGAACTTTTCCTACATCGGTATTAGCACTTATATGTAGGCCAAATATTGCATCAACATCTGGATTTTTAAGCACCCCTTCTTGCACCATAACCTGAGCACCGCCTTTTTCACCGCGCGGCGCGCCTTCTTCAGCAGGTTGAAAAATGAATTTAACTTTACCTGTTAAACTGCTTTTCTTCTCTACGAGAATTTTGGCAGCCCCCATCAACATTGCCATATGTGTGTCATGGCCACACGCATGCATAACAGGCACGTCATTTCCATTGAACATACCTCTTTCTTGAGAACGCCAAGGCAAGTCATTCATTTCTTTAACAGGCAAGCCATCCATGTCAGCTCTCAATGCGACTGTCGGCCCAGGTTTTCCACTGTCGAGCAAACCTACGACGCCAGTAATGGCAACTCCGGTTTGCACCTCTAATCCCAAACTTTTTAGATATTTGGCAATATACTCAGCCGTTTTGTATTCGCGGTTAGACAATTCAGGGTATTGATGTAAGTGGTGTCGCCATTTGATCACCTCTGGTTCAATTTTGTCAGCCAACTCATCTACCGATTGAGCCATAGCGAATGGCGACAAAAGTGCCGATAACAACAGTAATTTTTTCATTTTTCCCTCTGATGTTCGTTGGTTTATAGCCACCTTACCCTGATTAAGACGTAATGCAACGTCTTGTTCAAAAAGAAAAATTACATTTGTATGGAGCACAATAAATACATTTCCCTTGGCTCGCTAAAACGAGCAAAAACCATTTAAGGATTTAATTCCTCTATTGTTCAAATCTCAACCTGCTAGAATTACTAAAAAACTCGGACATCTGTATGTTTAAAGGCATTCGCGCCAAATCTATCTTTGTTTCCGTTTTCGTCACACTACTCAGTGCGACAACTGTGCTTTATTTTAGTTTGCGCGAACATGAAAAATTGTATAAAGAGTCTGAATTTCAGTATAAGGACGCACTGTCTGATGTGCTCGCCGAAGAGCTGGTAAGCGAGGTTACGCTGGGATTAGATGCCTATCAATTTCCCTCATCTTTATTAATGTTAGATAAATATCCAACAATAAAATATGCATTTGTACTGGATAGAGAGGGAGAAAAAAACCACCAATACGTGAACCCTCAATTAATAGAAGATGCCAGCACCGCTGAAACCATTGCTCAGCGCAAGTTTGATGTTTCTAGATTGGGAATGTCAGTCGTACAAAACGACCTTGTAGCGATTAAGCAGATAGGTGAACCTAACTATCCACTCGGTTTTCTCGTTGTTGTTTCTGATTACACTACGCCTTTAAATAGCAGTACAAAACGCCTATTAGTCAAAACGCTCCCCGCCCTCATACTCGTCATTATGATAGCCGTGCTCGTATCATTTTGGATTCATAGGCATTTGCTTCGACAAATCATCAACCTTTCTAAGTTTACACAATCTATTAGAAAGCCCGAAGACTACAGGCTGCGGTTTGAGGTCAAGGGAAGCGACGAAGTAGCAGAATTAGGGCAGCATATTAATGCCATGCTACAAACTATCGAGCTAAAAAATCAGCATTCAAAAGAACAGCAACTTAATCTAAAAAAACTCGCAAACTTCGATTTACTGACAGAACTACCTAATCGCCAATCCTTTATGGATAGATTGCGCGGAGAGCTAGCCAGAGCAAAACGTGCCAAGCGAAATTTGGCTATTCTATTTTTGGATTTAGATAATTTTAAAGAAATCAATGATTCCTACGGACATGAAGTGGGCGATGAACTGCTGATCAAAGTCAGCGAACGATTGCAATCTGAACTCAGAGAGGGTGACATCCTCGCTCGTTTGGGCGGTGATGAGTTTCTCATTCTGATACCTGAATTTTCTGATTCTATGGGACTTGGACGCGTGGCAGAACGGCTATTAGCAATCATGCAGCCTGGATTCATTATACGTGGATGGGAGCTAAATAGTGGCGTCAGCATTGGTATCGCTGATGCCAGAAGCGCCGAATATAACGTGAATGATATCGTCAGAAATGCTGATATGGCGATGTACAAAGCCAAGGAATTAGGCCGAGGCCGCTATGCCTTCTTTATCGAGAGTTTGCTTGAACAAAGTATTCGAAAAATAAAAATAGCCAATGCACTAGCCACTGCAATTGAGCTAGAAGAACTCACCATTTTCTATCAGGCTAAGGTCAATAATGGTGAGAAAATCTGCGGATTTGAAGCACTTGTAAGGTGGAACAGTAAATCGGAAGGCATGATCTCACCCGCCGAGTTTATTCCTATTGCCGAGCAAAGTGGTCGCGTAACCGCCATTAGCCGATGGGTAATACGCCAAGTATTTAAAGATCATGTCGAAATTGCACGAATCACTCAACGTCCAACTACCGTAGCCATTAATTTATCCGCATACGATTTAAAAGAACCTGGGCTCGTGCTGTATATTCAGGAATTATTGGTCGCGTACGATATCAACCCCGCAGGTATTGAGTTTGAAGTAACGGAATCTGCCTACTTAGATAATTTTAAGCAGGCAACGGAAGTACTTTCGGCATTGCGTAAGCTAGGCTTCTCTATCGCATTAGATGATTTTGGTACTGGATATTCATCTTTGAGCTACTTAGCACAAATAAAAGTAGATACCATTAAAATTGATCGCGCCTTTGTGTGGAATATTGATCAATCGCTTCATGATACCAAGATCATCGAAACCATCTTTGACCTAGCCAAAGCACTGCACTTGGATATTTGTGCGGAAGGTGTAGAAACACCCGCTCAGGCTGATTTTTTAATTTCGCGTGGCTGCCATCAACTACAAGGCTACTACTACGCGAAACCTCTTCCTTTAGAGGCACTAGAATCAAAAATCACCGCATTTATTTAGGTGCATCATAGTGAAATCGGTGCAGAATTTTGCAGCATTCTTCTACCTTTCCTACCGAAGATGAATCGATAAAGGCCACAGCATTCGTTGAATTCATTAAAAACGCGGCGGCGGCCGATTCACTCTTTAAAGTATCGGGCGGATAACCTTTTCCTGTAAACATCATTTGCGCCCAAAATGTTTGAATGCGCTGCTCGGTGTAGCCAATAACGCGAAGATTGAAAATGGTTCTAAGCGGATGGCTTTTTGGATAATTCAGAGGCTGAACATCAAAATGTCTGGCATTGCCCATATAAATAGCGCGAAGTTGTCTGGTTGACAACTGCTCGTATTTGAGTGCCTTGTTGCCGACAACTAGTATCTCACCAGCACTAACGTGACTGTGATACATCGACACGCACAGTAAAAGGAATAACGCGCTCCGCCTAATCATATGCACAATTCAATCATTGATTTTTAGTGAGTAAAACAGGGTCTAGGTGTTTTTTCAATTCAGATTCTGACAAATCGGTCATTTCTTTCGCAACATCAAGCACCTCACGATTTTCTGAGTAGGCTTTCTTCGCTATTTCTGCCGCCTTGGTATACCCAATTATCGGATTCAAGGCTGTCACCAATACAGGGTTTTGCGCCAGTTCGCTGTTTAGCTTATCTTCGTTAACCGTAAAGTCTTTAATCGCTTTGTCTGCCAAATGCAACATGGCTTTTGCCAATAAAGACTGGCTACACAAAAGATTTGAACCTATTAATGGCAACATAACATTCAATTCAAAATTTCCACTTTGCCCCGCCACAACAATGGCGGAGTCATAGCCAATGACCTGTGCGCACACCATCGCAACAGATTCAGGAATGACCGGATTAACCTTTCCAGGCATGATGGACGAGCCGGGTTGTAACGCAGGGAGAGCTATTTCACCTAACCCGGAAAGCGGGCCTGAATTCATCCAGCGCAAATCGTTAGCAATCTTCATCAATGCGATTGCCAAGCCGCGTAAATTCGCTGACAACCCAACGGGCACGTCCATTCCACTCATAGAAGAAAATGGATTTCCCGTTGCAGTAAAGGTAATTCCCGTTTTCGCACTCAAAATGCCACAACATTCCCGCGCAAAATCGGGATGCGCATTGACGCCAGTTCCCACCGCTGTTCCGCCAAGAGGTAGTAAATGCAAAGATGGTGCAATAGCTTCTAATTGCCGTTGATGATGCCGAAGCTGCCCTGCCCAACTTTTCAAGCTTTGTTCTAGCGTTACTGGCATAGCATCCATTAAATGCGTGCGTCCCATTTTGCATACATCACGAAGAGAAACAGACTTGTGTAAAATAGTTTCTTGCAGGTGCGTTAAGGCGGGTATCAATTGATTTTGCAGCATCAAAGCATTGCTGATGTGAATGACTGACGGAATAACGTCGTTACTGCTTTGTCCATAATTTACGTCATCGTTGGCATGTAGCGCGATATCTCCCTCTAATGAGGCAACATGTGCAATAACTTCGTTAGCATTCATGTTCGAACTGGTGCCCGAGCCAGTCTGATATAGGTCGACAGGAAAGTGCCGCATCATGTTTGGTTCAGCCAGCACCGTCTCGCACGCTTGTTGGATGGCGCGACCTTTGTCCTGTGAAATACAACATAAATTACTGTTCGCTTTTGCTGCACAGGCTTTAAGCATAACCAATACACGAATAAACTCTTTCGGCATGGTTTGTTGGCTAATACTAAAGTTATCAATTGCACGCTGAGTTTGAGCGCCATAAAAGGCATTATCAGGAACTTGGACGTCGCCAAGTGAGTCTTTCTCAGTGCGCATGGTTGAATTCTCCTCTTCCTTAGCGACCAATGAAATCCCGTTAGCATTATATTTTAATGCGTGAAGCTTAAAGCGTAGACCAAAACATCCTGCAGTAAAAACAAAAAAGCCGTCGCAGCAAAAACTGGGACGGCTTACACAAGATGTTGATAATTAGGATTTTTGACGCTTCATGGCATCAAAGAACTCATCATTGGTTTTCGTCATAGACAACTTGCCGATAAGGAATTCCATTGCATCAATCTCAGACATTTCATGCACAATCTTACGAAGGATCCACATTTTCTGTAGCTCATCCTGAGAAGTAAGAAGCTCTTCACGGCGTGTGCCAGAGCGGTTGAAGTCGATCGCTGGGAAGACGCGTTTCTCTGCGATTTTACGATTCAGGTGTAACTCCATGTTACCTGTTCCTTTAAACTCTTCGTAAATCACCTCATCCATCTTAGAACCCGTATCAATCAGTGCAGTCGCAATAATTGTTAGGCTTCCACCTTCTTCTACATTTCGCGCAGCACCGAAGAAACGCTTCGGTTTGTGTAATGCATTGGCGTCGACACCACCAGTAAGTACTTTGCCTGATGAAGGGATCACCGTATTATACGCACGCGCTAAACGTGTGATTGAGTCTAGTAAGATGACGACATCTTTCTTGTGCTCTACGAGGCGCTTTGCCTTTTCGATGACCATTTCAGCTACCTGAACATGGCGGCTTGCTGGCTCATCAAAGGTAGAAGCAACTACTTCACCTTGCACCAAACGTTGCATTTCAGTTACTTCTTCTGGGCGCTCATCAATAAGCAATACCATCAGTTCTGTTTCTGGATGATTCGCAGCAATAGATTGGGCAATATTCTGAAGAAGTAGCGTTTTACCTGCTTTAGGTGGCGCAACGATCAAACCACGCTGTCCATGGCCAATTGGCGATGCCAAGTCTAGCACGCGTGCAGTGATATCTTCTGTACTGCCATTTCCACGTTCCATACGCAAACGGCGGTTTGCATGCAGCGGTGTCAGGTTTTCAAAAAGAATCTTATTGCGTGAGTTTTCAGGTTTGTCGAAGTTAACTTCATTGATTTTTAGAAGGGCAAAATAACGTTCACTGTCTTTTGGAGGACGAATTTTGCCAGCTATGGTGTCACCGGTACGCAAATTAAAGCGTCGGATTTGGCTTGGTGACACGTAAATATCATCAGGCCCAGCCAAGTAAGATGAGTCGGCTGAACGTAAGAATCCAAAGCCATCTTGTAGGATTTCCAATACCCCATCGCCAAAAATGTCTTCGCCACTCTTAGCGTGCGCTTTTAGAATTGAAAAAATGATGTCCTGCTTTCTTGCACGAGCCATGTTCTCAAGGCCCATTTTTTCAGCAAGCGCTACCAGTTCGTTAATCGGTTTGTTTTTGAGTTCCGTTAGATTCATATCGGGGGTTTCTTTTGCTTGAAATTTCGCTATTACAGCAATAGTTAATTAGTTAGGTATAAAGATTGTTACTTATTTAAATCTCTGATTTGAGCGCGAAAATTGGTGAGTTCAGGGTATGAACGAGTAAAAGTTAGCACCAATTTTCAAATACGTCTAGTGAAATAATTGTTAAAAAATGATTTAACTGCGTATTTTTTTACCAGATTTTGGCTAAATTGAAAGGCTTAATGTGAAAAAAAGTATGTCGAATAAGTCAGTTAGCCTTTTCCTGCATATCATAAAATAATCAAGAAAAGACCAATAGACGTTGGGCGAAAAGCATGTCCAATCGCCCAATCTAAACTTAAGTTTACACCATCAAACTATAGAATAAAGCGACTTAGGTCCTCATTATCAACCAGCATTTCGAGGTGCTTGTTAACATAATCAGCATCAATGGTCACGGTATCGCCACTCATTTCAGAAGCATCGAATGAAATGTCTTCCATTAGACGCTCCAACACCGTATGCAAACGACGTGCGCCGATATTCTCAGTACGTTCATTGACTTGCCATGCAGCCTCAGCAATTCGCTTAATCCCATCTTCAGTAAAGGCAACATTCACCCCTTCGGTTTTCATAAGGGCGATATATTGCTCAGTCAGAGATGCGTTAGGCTCAGTCAAAATACGCACAAAGTCTTCTGTGGTCAACGCTGACAGCTCAACGCGAATCGGCAATCGGCCTTGAAGTTCAGGAATCAAATCAGACGGTTTGCTCATCTGAAATGCACCAGACGCCACAAACAAAATATGATCGGTTTTAACCATGCCGTGCTTGGTATTCACCGTCGAACCTTCGACGAGTGGCAGCAAGTCACGCTGAACACCTTCACGCGATACATCTGCCGATCCCGTGCCTTCGCGCTTACAAATTTTGTCAATTTCATCAATAAATACGATGCCGTTTTGCTCTACGGCTTCTATCGCACTTTCTTTCAACTCTTCCTGATTAACCAACTTAGCCGCTTCCTCTTCAATCAATAGCTTAAATGCTTCTTTGATTTTCAGCTTTTTCTTCTTTTTCTGAGAGCCAGACAGGTTCTGGAACATCCCTTGAAGTTGGTTGGTCATCTCTTCCATGCCAGGAGGTGCCATAATCTCAACACCAACCTGCGGAAGTGCAATATCAATCTCAATTTCTTTGTCGTCTAACTGGCCTTCACGTAGCTTTTTACGAAAAGCCTGTCGTGTACCTTTATCCTGTACGTCTTCTTTCTCGCCCCACACATTTTCTGGTGGCGGCAATAAGGCATCTAAAATGCGCTCTTCCGCAGCTTCTTCAGCGCGATATTTAACTTTTTCTGTGGCCTGTTCTTTCGTCATTTTCACAGCGATATCAGCTAAATCACGAATGATGGTTTCAACCTCTTTACCTACGTAACCCACTTCAGTAAATTTAGTGGCCTCTACTTTAATAAACGGGGCATTCGCTAACTTTGCTAATCGACGAGCAATCTCGGTTTTACCCACACCTGTCGGGCCTATCATGAGAATGTTTTTAGGCGTTACTTCTTGGCGCAGCTCAGGTTCAAGCTGCATGCGACGCCAGCGATTACGAAGCGCAATAGACACTGCTCGCTTCGCATCTTGCTGACCAATAATGTGTCTGTCCAACTCGTGGACGATTTCTCTTGGGGTCATTGCTGACATGGAACTACCCTTATTCACACAATCATAAGTGGCTATTTCTCGCCACTTATCAAATTAATATTCTAACTCTTCAATCGTTTGACTATGGTTCGTAAATACGCAAATGTCGCCTGCGATCGTCAAACTTTTCTCCGCTATTTCTCTGGCACCTAATTCAGTATTTTCAAGCAACGCACGCGCAGACGCCTGTGCGAAATTACCGCCTGAACCAATAGCAATCAGATCTTGTTCAGGTTGCACCACGTCACCGTTCCCAGTGATGATCAAAGAGGCAGTATGATCTGCCACAGCTAACAAGGCTTCTAACCTGCGAAGTGTGCGATCTGTGCGCCAATCTTTTGCCAGCTCTACTGCCGCTTTTGTTAAGTGCCCTTGATGCATTTCTAACTTAGACTCGAATCTCTCAAACAGCGTAAACGCGTCTGCTGTTCCACCCGCAAATCCAGCTAGCACTTTATCATTGTAAAGCCTACGCACTTTTCTGGCGTTTCCCTTCATGACAGTATTGCCAAGAGAAACCTGTCCGTCGCCTGCGATAACCACTTTATTATCGCGACGTACTGAAACAATCGTAGTCATAAATATACTCTTGTGAAAAATGAAGAAAGGCTTCGTTAATTTCACTTTGCTGGTTGCTGTATTGCTATGTTTGCGAAGCAATAACCAGTAAATGAGTCAGCCATTTCGTATTGCAATAAACCTTATGTGGGGTAAGGATAAGGTTTTTCAAGAGGCGAGGTATCGCCTCTTAGAAGAAGTAAGCACTAACGCTTAAAGATTCCAGTTCCAAATACGGCATGAAGTAATACCGATACGGCGAATGGCATGTCGGTCTTTCTCAGCATCTCGCTTATAATCATAAGGACCAAGAATAACGCGATACCACAAACCGTTTTTACCGTTGCTAGGACGAATTTGTGCTTCTAACCCTTGAAACGCTAGCTTGGCGCGCATCTCTTCAGCCTGCCCCTCTTTTCTAAACGAGCCACACTGCATCAAATAAGGCACCTCAGGCTTTTCCTGCTCTTTCACCTCAATTTCAACTTCATGATCAGAAAGCAGCTCTGGATAATCCCATTCTTCATCTTCAAGTTGTGGAAGCGGATCTTTTTCTACCTGAGATGGCACGCCTTGAGTGGCTGGGGCTGTTTCGGCGTTGTCTTTTATTGTCCAAAGGAAAAAGCCAAATCCCGCAATCAACGCAACAGTGATTGCAATTCGAATCCAAGGTAAAGGCTTCGAAGGAGGAGGTGGGGGGGCTTTCTTGGTAGAGCGGCCTCTGGAAACGTAATCTTTTTGCGCCATAAAATAATGAATGCTATCAACAACTAATTAATAAGGATGAGAGTTTATCAAGACTATCTGGTTAAATTCTACGGAAATCCCCTATTGAGTGAATATTTCGTTTAAATGTCCTATTAATTTCGCGTCACTCGACACAATTTACATAAAATCTTGAGGATCCACATCAATTGACCATCTCACTCTACGGGCGCTAGCCAAGGCTTCGATGTCAGTGATTCGTGCACCGATAGCCCGCTGTAAGTGCCCTCGGTGTGTGCTTTGAAGTAACAACTGCATACGAAACCGGCCTTGTCGTTTTTCCATAATTGCGGGCAACGGACCAATGATCATGATTGAAGGCGAGTGGCTCACACAGTCTCGGACATCCCGCAAAAACGCTTCAACCCAATGTACATTTGTAGCTTCCGCTCGGAACAGCACCTGATAATGATATGGAGGCAACGCCGCATGCTTGCGCTCAACTAACGCATGACGAGCAAAATGTCCGTAACCATTGTGAATGAGGTCTTGTATCAATGGGTGTCCTGGTTGATGAGTTTGCAGCCACATTTCGCCAGGTTTATCTGCACGACCAGCGCGTCCTGCAAGTTGGGTAATTAACTGGGCGAGATGTTCAGATGCCCTGAAATCTGCACTAAATAGTGCTCCATCTGCGCCTAATATCACGACCAACGTCACATTAGGAAAGTGATGGCCTTTAGATAAAATCTGTGTGCCCACCAGCAATGAATGTTCGCCATGATTTACTTTGTCGAGAAGGGTTTGTAATTTGTTTTTCCCTCTTGTGCTATCACTGTCAATTCTAAGCGGTGGATGTTCAGGAAACTGTTCCGTCAACGCCTGCTCAAGTTGTTCAGTTCCAACACCAAAAGGCTCTATATCAGTATCACCACATTGGCTGCAACGCGGTGGTACTGGGCGTGCACTTGAACAATGGTGACATTGGATTTTGTTTAACTGCTTGTGCAACGTGAACGGTTTATTACAACGTGTACAGGTCTCAACATGGCCGCATGCATGACACAACAATGCTGGTGCAAAGCCCCGACGATTAATAAACAGTAATACCTGATTTCCTTGCGATAAATGCATGCGAATACGATCAAGCATCCCATGAGACAGGCCAGCTATCAGAGGCTGGTTAGTGATATCTAGAACATGTTGTTGGGCATGGGTCGCACTGCCAGCCCGCTCACTCAGAATATGATGAGAAAAACGCTGCTGAAGTGCATTATTCAAAGATTCCAATGACGGTGTTGCACTTCCTAATAACACCGGAATATTTTGCTGCTTGGCACGCATAATCGCCACGTCACGCGCATGGTAACGCAGCCCATCCTGCTGCTTAAAGGAGCTATCATGCTCTTCATCAACGATTACCATTCCAAGTGCTGGCATTGGCGTAAAAATCGCAGAGCGCGTACCGATCACAATGCCCAGTTCTTTACGCAGGCTTTGCTGCCAGACCAGCAAGCGTTCATTATCATTCAAGTTGGAATGTAACACCCCTACCCGACAACCAAAGCGCTGTTCAAAGCGACTGACGGTTTGCGGCGTAAGACCAATTTCAGGGACCAGCATTAACACTTGTTTTTTTTGTCGCAAAACAGGCTCAATACACTGCAAATAGACTTCTGTCTTACCACTTCCAGTAACGCCTTCCAGTAAATGTACGGAAAAGTTGGTTGTGGCATTAATGGCTGATATTGCCGCCGCTTGCTGTACGTTCGCAAACGGTTTGTTCAAATCTGCAGGAAGCGCCCACCAGTTTTCGTCTGATGACGGTATCACCGCCATTTCTTCCGCAAATTTTTTCTGTATAAGCCCTTGAATAACTGGGCGACTTACCTCGGCTGAAAGCTCACTGAGCAATACAGGTTTTTCGACAATTCGCTGCCAAAGAGCCCGTTGTGCTTTTGCGCGTTTAAGTGACTCAGTTACTGTGATTTCGTCAACATTTGTTGCTTTTAAGTACACAAGAGGTTTAGGGTCTTGGCTTTCCCCTTTGCGAATTGCCACAGGTAACGCTGTAGCAATGACATCTCCCAGACTGTGATAGTAGTATTGA
Source organism: Fluctibacter corallii (assembly GCF_025751585.1). Classification (GTDB taxonomy): domain Bacteria; phylum Pseudomonadota; class Gammaproteobacteria; order Enterobacterales; family Alteromonadaceae; genus Fluctibacter_A; species Fluctibacter_A corallii. Next base: position 18,204 of record NZ_JAOWKX010000003.1, on the reverse strand, counting down.
CTCATCCACAGACATAACGAGAGCATCATCTCATCAATGACAGGAGAGGCATCCAAGACATTAATCACTCGCTTCAGTTTATTTACGTCATGTTCTGGATTACATCCCGTATCCGTCACAACGCCAATCAGTTCACGATTGCCAAAAGGAACCACAACGCGGCAACCGACTTGAACGCTCGCTGATCCACCTTGGTCATCATAAAGGTATTCAAAGGTTCGGCGTAACGGCACCGGTAAGGCCACCCGAATAATGTGCGCTTCTGCAAGCAAGGGCTGTGTCATATCTTGTATTTTACGAATCGAAAAAAACTGAATAAACTGGTGAATAAATCAGCAAAAGTGCTTGATCAGAGTAAGGCGATACATTAATATGCGCGCCTCTTTGCGGCAAGCCCTATTCTTGCCGGTGTAAAAATAATTGCGTATGGTGTTCAGCTTCGGGCTGAATAGCGATACGGCCTGATGATGAGGTAATCCGATGAAACAAGGTATCCACCCAGAATACAACGAAATTACTGCAACCTGTTCTTGTGGTAACAAAATGGCAATCCGTTCTACTTTGAACAAAGACCTTAACCTGGACGTATGTTCAGCTTGCCACCCTTTCTATACTGGTAAGCAGCGTAACGTTGACACTGGTGGTCGTGTTGACCGTTTCAAGAAGCGTTTTGGCGCACTTGGCAAAAAGTAAGAACCGATTACAGGTTTTCGAAAAGGCGCATCTTGCGCCTTTTTTTGTGCCTGAAAATGAATAAACATCTACGCTCTCTTCTTCGCATTAGCCAGCGCTATGCCAGATATTCACCTCACCTATTAGCCTTAGCCAAAAATTAAGCGTTATATAGAGGTGAATAAGAAATTCAGGTCATCTGATGTGTTCTACGCTAGCGGATGTGCTAAAGTCCGCCTGCGTCTACACAGCATAATAATAACGATAATAAAGACAGAAATCGCATCAGACTAATCATGTCACCGATGTAAGCGTGAGACCAATTTCAACACTCTGTTATAACTCTACACCAAAGGACGAAGGCAACGATGTCTGATTTCCGTCAAAAAGCATTGGACTACCACGCAAAACCAGTGCCCGGAAAGATTAGCGTGGAACTCACTAAACCAGCAGAAAGCGTCAATGATTTAGCGCTTGCATACAGCCCAGGTGTGGCTGAGCCAGTCCGTGAAATTGCAGCCGACCCCAATGCGGCTTACCAGTACACGGCTAAAGGCAATATGGTTGCAGTGATTTCTAATGGTACTGCAATTCTAGGTTTGGGTAATTTAGGGCCGCTAGCATCTAAACCCGTAATGGAAGGTAAAGCGCTGTTATTTAAGCGATTTGCAGGTTTAGATTCTATCGATATTGAAGTTAAGCACCGTACAACCGAAGAATTCATTTCTACTGTAGCCAACATTGCAGATACCTTTGGCGGTATTAACTTAGAAGATATTAAAGCACCTGAATGTTTCGAAATTGAGCAAGAGCTGATCAAGCGTTGCAATGTGCCCGTATTTCATGATGACCAGCACGGTACGGCGATCGTGACCGCAGCAGGCATGTTGAATGCACTGGAAATTCAAGATAAATCGCTGCACGACGTCACCATTGTATGTATGGGCGCAGGTGCGGCGGCGGTCGCCTGTATGGAATTATTAATCACCTGCGGTGCCCAGCGTGAACGCATCTATATGCTAGACCGCAAAGGTGTTATTCATACTCGTCGCGACGACTTAACTCCTCATAAGCAACTGTTTGCCAACAATACCGACAAACGCACTTTAGAAGATGTGCTTGAAGATGCCGATGTATTCGTTGGTGTATCTGGGCCTGATGTATTGCCGCCAGAAGCACTGAAACTCATGGCAGACAAACCAATTGTGTTTGCATGCTCAAACCCTGATCCGGAAATCAAGCCAGAACTGGCGCACGAAGTACGTGATGACCTAATCATGGCAACAGGACGTTCAGATTACCCGAATCAGGTTAATAACGTACTGTGCTTCCCCTTTATTTTCCGCGGTGCATTAGATGTTCGTGCTTCGGCGATTAATAATGAAATGAAAGTCGCAGCGGTTGAAGCCATTCGCAGTATTGCAAAAGAGCCGGTTCCTGAAGAAGTATTAACGGCAAGTAATTCAGACTCTCTCACCTTTGGAAAAGACTACATTATTCCTAAACCAATGGATCCGCGCTTGCGTAAGCGTGTGTCAGGGGCTGTTGCAAAAGCAGCAATTGAGTCTGGTGTAGCACTTATCGACACCTTACCGGAACAATACAAATAAAGCGTGATTTGTCATACCGAAAAGGCGCGAATTCGCGCCTTTTTTGTGCCTACTCCTATATCATTATTCGCCATCACCTAGCTCATAAACACGCCCAGATACCAGCAAATGTAAAATATTTGTTATGAATACGTATGCACGCAATTGAGGTAAATTTTACTCGCTCTATGATGGTGCAAGTCCCATTCATTTCAATGCAAGCGTCGTATTATTCGAGTGCAGTTTCACTCTGTAAATGCAAACGGGATGAATGAGAACCCATAGCAACGGCATTCCTTGCCCTTGCTATTTATTCATCCTATGCAACAAGGAGTGAGAACGTGAAAGTTTCCTTTAAACAGTTATCGGTATTATTATTATTCTCCACCGTAACCAGTTCCTATGCTAATGCCGAATGGTTTTTAAGAGGCACGCATAACGGCTGGGCCGCCGACCAAATGCAAGACATTGGCGCTAATACCATGTTAGCGAATGATGTCACTTTTTCTGCCTCTGGCACATTCAAAGTGGATCGATTTGGTGATTGGTCTGAGAACTATGGCCAAGGCGGCCAAAATGGCACCAACATACCCGCCCCAACGGGAACTTGGGACATCGAATTCTATACCGATACCAAAAATTGGAATATTCTTCCCGCCTCAACACATGGCGGAAGTTCAACCACAACCTACCATTTTAGAGGCACCCCCAATAATTGGAGCGAAGGGACACTATTAACTGCCGTCGCAGGCACCAGTTATTATGATATCTGCGTGGAGTTTACGGCGGGCGATGCCAATGGCGGGCCTCGGTTTAAAATCGATAAAAATGGGGATTGGGGAGCTGACGCATTTCCCGCACAAGACTATAACGTATCCGCCGGTTTCGCCAAGATTACCGTTGACGGTGCATCAGACTCGATTGTATCAGTTGAAGAAGGCTTAGCTGAGAATTGCAGTGGCACATCGATAGCCAGCGACTTTCGAAATCGTACTATCTATTTCCTATTTGTTGACCGCTTCGCTAACGGAGACACAAGCAACGACAACGGCTTTAATGCAGCTGCTACATCGACGACTAAACAAAATGGCGGACTAAGCGAGTGGAAAAAATATTGGGGTGGCGATATTCAGGGCCTGATTGACAATCTAGACTACCTTGAGGCGTTAGGTATCGGTGCAATTTGGGTTTCTCCCTTAAACGACAATGTGAATAACTCTGGCAGTGCAGGAGCGTATCATGGCTACTGGGGTCGTGATTTCTTCGAAGTGGATGAGCACGTAGGCACTTGGGCATTAGTGGATCAACTTGATGCTGAAATGGAGGCCAGAGGCATGAAATTGGTACTGGACTTTGCGCCTAACCACAGTAGCCAAGATGATAAATATGAATTCGGTGCCGTGTATAAGGAAGGCGTGTTTCAAGCCGATAAAAACAATAGCGTTTGGTTTCATCAAAACGGTGCGATAGCTGATTGTTACGACAATGACCCCAATACGGTATGTAATGCAGAATATGACGATCCATGGGCGTTTAGAAACAAATCTTTGTTCAATCTTACCGATTTTAACCATGGTACAAACAGCAACAGCGTAGCCGACACGTATTTAATTGATGCAGCTAAAAAGTGGCTATCACATGGTGTGGATGCTATTCGTATTGACGCCATCAAACACATCGAGCCCAACTTTATTAATCGCTTCACTTCTGCGCTTCGACAAATAAACCCCGACATTTATATTTTTGGTGAATGGTACGGTGCTGGAGCATCAAACAGCGCGTCGATGGCCTTTTTAAATGAACGAAGAGGATCTGAGTTGCTGGATTTTAGTCTTCGCGACAATATTGAAAATGCCATCGCCGACAATAGCAGCATGATTGATTTAGATGCGCATATCGCCAGCCGAGCCGCAGCCATGCAAAACGCTGAAGATTGGCAACCCATTTTCCTCGACAATCACGACGCAACCCGCACCAGTGTTTACTTACAAACCAATGGCGTAGTGAATTCAAACCGTCAGGGTAAAGGCTTCTCGAAAGCGTTTGCAGATGCTCGTCAGAATTTGGGAATGGCACTCGTCATGACTTTACCGGGCATTCCGACCGTCTATTATGGCACTGAGCACAACTCAACGTGGTTTACTGCTAATGGCGATGGACAGGTTGGTCATGATCCGTATAACCGAGAGCCACAGCCCAGTTTTGCACAGTCAGGCACTGCGTTTACTCTGATCAAAACCCTCGCTGAGCTGAGAAAAGTCAGCCCAGCCGTTGCTCGAGGCAGTTATCAGCAAAAATGGGTTAACTCAGATATTTTGGTATTCGAACGTAAAGAAGGTAGTGATACCGTTTTGGTTGCAGTGAACAAAGGTCCTAGCACCAGTATTTCGGTCTCTGCATTATCACTGGCTGATGGCGTATATCAGAGCCTAACGGGATCAGATACAGTCACTGTTAACGCAGGCCAAGCCACCCTTACCTTGGCGCAAAACGAAGTCATTGTGCTACGGTAAATAAACATTCTGAAAATACAATGGATATAGCGCCCTTACGGGAGCTATATCCATCTGAGCATGTTCTGGCTAATCGTCTAATTGAATGTCATCGGGGTTCAATCCCATTGCTTCCATTTGACGTTTAACTTCAGCTGGTATGCGTTCTGGATTGTCTTTACGCAGATCGTCATCATTAGGTAGAGGTTGTCCGGTAAAGGCATGTAAAAATGCTTCACACAACAATTCACTGTTGGTGGCATGCCGCAAATTATTGATCTGGCGGCGTGTGCGTTCATCAGTCAACACCTTTAATACATTAAGCGGAATTGAAACCGTTACTTTCTTTACCTGCTCGCTCTTTTTACCGTGTTCGGCGTACGGATGAATATATTCACCATTCCACTTTGCCATTCTGTCACTCTCAATTTATCTTTCTTATAAAGGGAAATTCTAAACAATAGTGGATAAAGGTCAATTATAGATGGCTAAACATCTTGACGGCCTATAAGTATCACGATAGTTTAGACGTCTAAACACCTAAATGGTTAAACGGCTAAATTAAGGGTATTTCAATATGGTATCGTACGCACAGGGGATTGACGCACTTAATCAGTCATTATCAGAACTTCGAGGGATCAGTGTTTCTTTCGAATTTTTTCCGCCAAAAACGGAAGCAATGGAAAATACGCTTTGGCGTTCAGTAGAGCGTCTCGCGCCGTTAGAGCCTGCCTACATGTCAGTAACCTATGGCGCAAATAGTGGTGAACGAGATCGCACCCATGATGTGGTTAAACGCATTCAAACTGAAACAGGTATCGCCGCTGCTCCTCATCTTACCTGTGTCGATGCGTCGCCAGATGAATTACGTTCTATCGCCAAAGATTACTGGAATAGCGGTATTCGGCGTATTGTGGCTTTACGAGGCGATCTTCCAGATAGTAGCCATAAGCCCGATCTATATGCTTCTGACTTAGTCGCCTTATTAAAGGGTGTCGCTGATTTTGATATCTCTGTTGCCGCTTATCCTGAAAAACACCCTGAGGCACCTAACGCTCAATTTGACTTATTAAACTTAAAGCGCAAAGCGGAAGCTGGCGCGGATCAGGCAATAACACAATTTTTCTTTGATATTGAAGTATTTTTACGCTTTAGAGATCGCGCCGCCGCAGCGGGAATTGAACTCGATATTGTGCCTGGGATCCTACCCGTTACAAATTACCAAACCTTATTGCGATTTGCCGAATTCACCAATGTACATGTACCGAATTGGTTACATCACATGTATGAAGGGTTGGATAAGGATGATCAAACCACCCGAAATCTAATGGGTGCAAACATTGCCATGGACATGGTGAAAGTATTAGCAAAAGAAGGTATTCGAGACTTCCATTTTTACACCCTGAATCGCTGTGAGTTAAGCTATGCAATATGCCGAATGTTAGGACTTCAGGAGAATAACAGGTAGACTGTATAAGGTTGTTTTCAAATAATGTAAGAGTATGAACATCAAGGAAATATCAGAAGAGGGTACACAGTATATCAAGCTGCTAGGTGCATTTTTAATGGCACTCGTATCGCGCTGTAAGCATGACCGCATCACCGTCTCTGCTGGGCATTTAGCTTACGTTTCACTGTTGTCATTAGTGCCTTTTGTGATGATGTTTTTTACTATTTTGTCTGCCTTTCCGGCCTTCTCTGAAGTGAAAGGGCAACTTGAGTCCTTCGTATTTACTAATTTCGTCCCTCATGCTGGCGATGTGGTACAGGAATACATTACACAATTTGTAGGCAAAGCCACAGAAATGAGCGCCGTGAGTATTCTGTTTCTTGCCATCGTAGCGCTATTGCTCATTTCGAATATCGACAAAACCCTGAATTTTATATGGCGTACCCATAGTGAGCGTCCTGCTATTTATACCTTCGCGATCTATTGGATGGTGCTTACGTTAGGGCCGTTGCTAATTGGCTCAAGTGTTGTTGCCAGCTCTTATTTAGTTGGGCTGGCCAATTTTGCTGAAGAATACACACCAGGCATACGCACCATGCTATTAGGCGCAGTGCCTTTTATTACGTCGATAACGGCATTCTTTATTATTTATATGGTCGTTCCCAATAAGCGTATTAATCCCAAATACGCGGCCATCGGGGCACTCATTGCTTCTGTTTTATTCGAGCTATCAAAAAAAGGCTTTGCCCTATACGTGACCAATTTTCCTTCTTATCAAGTGATTTATGGTGCAATCGCTGTGATCCCCATTTTATTTGTATGGGTATACTTAAGTTGGATGATTGTATTACTCGGTGCGGAATTTATCCGTGAATTAGAAATGTTTGTTGAAGAAGAACGTAAGAAAAAAGATTTATTTGAAGAAGAGGAAGACGACTAAGCCTTCCTCTTCTTACTCAGAACACCCTGCTATTTCATGCTTTGAATAAACTGGTTTGACTGCTCAATAGCCACGTTCATATCAGCAATCAACGCATTTATATCTCGTCGAATATTATTAAATTCACCTTGCAGCGCGCCAATGGCACTGGCATTTAAGTTGTGTTTCAAATACAACACATTATCTTGTAGCGAAGATAACACTGGCGCCATTTTCTCTTCAGCACGACGCATAGAAGACAACAGCGCTTTGTAGCGGCGCTGCGTTTCGCGCAACTGCTGCTGACTTTCCCTACGCATTTTATCGTTCGTGAACTTGTCTAGCTCATCTTGCCACTCGTCAAATAGTGCTTCTGCAACACTTTCTACTTTGTTAATGCGCTCAGAAACCGTGTTCGCAGCCGCTTGAGATGCGTCAAACTCATCTTTGAGTTGCGTGTAAACATCCTCTAACTCGCCGCCATCAAAGTTAATCAACACACTGAACTGTTCTAGGGCCGAACTAAATTGCTCTTGCGCATCTTCTTGAGAATCTTTTGCCGTTTCTACACGGTCTACCAATATGTCGCGCTTTTCAACGCCGAGCTTCTCCCAAGCAGCATAATATGCGCTTTGGCAGCCCACTAAAACACTCAGTAACGTAGCGATGAATACGAATCTCATTAAGGCACTCCTCTGTAGCGGGCAGCATCAATTATCGCCCATAGGTGAAATATGGCTCCAAAGAACCACATAAAGAACAAAATAACCGTCGCAGCTAACGCATAACACACTGTCACCGTGAGGAAAAAGAACAGCGCAGACATGATTCGCCCTTGGATTAACTGCCCGAGTCCTGGAATAAAAAAGTTACATAGTGCAGCAATAACGTTGCCACCAGAGCCTTGTCCAGCCATACTTATCTCCATATTATTGAATGGGAACCAAAAAATAGGTTCCTCACTGATTAAAATTAAAACAAAGCAAGCAAATACACAACAGGGATTGATGACACATTTATACCCCGCAATTCAGCCTTACCGCTGTGATCGAATTGAAACAGGCGACGGACATACACTGCACGTCGAGCAATCTGGCAATGAGAATGGCTATCCTGTTCTTTTTATACACGGCGGACCAGGAGGTGGCCTCACTCCCATTTATCGTTCTCTTTTTAATCCTGACATATTCAGAATTATCAGTTTCGATCAAAGAGGATGTGGGCAGTCTACGCCATTTGCAAGTACCGAGAACAACACCACACATCACTTATTGAGCGATATTGATGCTATCCGTAAGTTTGCCAACGTAAAAAAGTGGATTGTCTGTGGTGGCTCTTGGGGAGCAACACTGGCATTGCTCAATGCCATTAGTAAACCCAAAACGGTATCAGGTTTGGTGCTACGCGGTACCTTTTTAGCCCGAGATGAAGACTACGATTGGTACATGGGCAAAAATGGGGCTGCCGCACAGATGTTTCCTGAGCATTACGCCCATTTTGTTGAAGTAGCAGGAAACCCCGGTACAACCAAAGCCCTTACTGAGCAATATTACCAATTACTCACGAGTGGTAACGAACTTGAGAAGACACGGGCGACAAAAGCGTGGTCATTATGGGAACACCAGATTGCTTCATTACATGCCAACGTGAACGAACAAGACATATCTCAACATTTACATGTGGCTACAAGTTTAGCGTTACTGGAATGTCATTATGTAAAACACCGCTGCTTTATTGATGATAATTATATCTTGAATAACATTCACAAAATTAGCCATATTCCTGGCACAATCGTTCATGGACGCTACGACATGGTGTGTAAACTCAATGCTTCCCATGCGTTAAGTGAAGTATGGAAAAACGGTCAGTTGCTCGTTGTACCAGAAGCAGGCCATTGCTTGTCAGAAACTAAAATTGCAGAAGCAGTATGCCATGCAAATGACGCCATGATTAAGTTTATCCAAGAAGAGAAGTAACGATTGATAGGACTAATACAACGCGTAAAACATGCCCGTGTCGAGGTAGACAAAGATATAACCGGTCAAATTGATACTGGAATATTGTTGTTTTTAGGGGTGGAAAAAGATGACACCACCGACAAGATGAAGCGGTTGGCAGATAAAGTACTCAACTACCGTATCTTTGAAGACGACAACGGAAAAATGAATCTGAACCTTCAACAAGTCAAGGGCGAACTACTGGTTGTATCTCAATTCACATTAGTGGCTGATACAATGAAGGGAAATCGTCCTAGCTTTTCATCAGGGGCATCTCCTGAGCATGGAAAAGCCATGTATGACGCTTTTATCTCTTATATTCGCAACATGGGTGTAAAATGTGAAACTGGCCGCTTTGGGGCCGATATGCAAGTATTCTTACAAAACGATGGGCCTGTTACCTTTCACCTAAACATGTAATTATCTCGACTTGCCAGCATTCTCTCAGTGCTATTTAATAGCCTGTGAGGCTTCAAATTTTCACCTTACTCAATTGATGGAAGGACTGTAGCGGTTTATGTATAGAATTGACACGCCCAACACTGACGAGGATTTCGAGCATTATTTCCACTTTCGCTGGGAGATGTTAAGAAAGCCTTGGAATTATCCGCAAGGCTCCGAAAAAGATGAATACGAAGCGGTGGCTGAGCATCGCGTGGTAAAAGACGCTAAGGGTAATATTGTTGCAATTGGGCGCGTACACATGAACACGGCTGAAGAAGCGCAAATTCGCCATATTGCGGTGTCTCCGAGTGCGCAGGGTAAGGGGTTAGGTAAATTGATTCTCTCTGCTTTAGAAAATGTCGCTAGAGATCAAGGTGCGATTCGTTTGGTCACTAACAGCAGAGAAATTTCGATCCACTTCTTTCAGGCTTGTGGATTCGAAATCGAAAGTGAAGCGCCCGCAGAACTAGGACAACTTAAACGCCAACAAATGGTTAAACGCCTCACAGACGTTAATAAGATTCTTTTACATCCACAATGGTGCAACGAATTACAAAAAACCTGGCACGATACCATTCCCATCTCAGAACAAATGGGCATTAAGCTACATCAATATACAGGCAACACATTCGAAACTCGTGCATCTCTAAATAAGAATATCAACTTGCACGGCACTATGTTCGCTGGAAGCATATTCTCTCTAGCCACACTGACTGGGTGGGGGATGATATTTTTAAAGTTGAAAGAAAAAGGCCTTATGGGGGAAATCGTTCTGGGCGATGGTGATATTCACTACCACAAACCTATTACCATGCAACCTCGTGCCCTGTGTAACATAGAATCAATTGATGGCAAATTTGATCGGCTCACGCGAGGCAGCAAGTGCCGGATCAAACTTCAGGTTGATATACTTGACGGTGACAATCCAGTCGCTGAGTTTAAAGGCATATATTGGGTATTGCCTGAGCAAGCTAAGTCAGATTGATTTTATTCACCGACAGTGCGCTATATACACTCTTTCAAGTCCTGATCTGCTTTAAGCCGTGGAGGTGTGAGGAACCAATAACTCGACGTAGCGACTGAATAATGGTACCGATCATGTATCGATTACTACGAATACAGGGAGCTCAGAGTATTCTGATAAAGATAAGATTCGTGTAAACTTTCCCCATTACACTTGTTTCACCATATATACGGTATGATTACCTGCAAAGAAACCGATGATATTCAACGTTTCCTCGAAAATGCTGTCGATGCGATTCATTCACAGGGTTACTTTATCGCCCCTCATTCCTTACCTCAGCCCATTGCACAAGCATTACTAGATGAAGTACAAGCATTGCAACAATCACATTTTCACGAAGCCAGTATTGGACGCGAAACAGATAACACGCAGAATAAAACGATAAGGCGCGACCAAATTCATTGGTTTAACGGCCAAACCCAAGCAGAAGCTATTTGGTTAGATTGGACAAGTAATATTCAAACCGCGATGAATCGGTATTTGTACATGGGCTTATTTTCGTTTGAAGGCCACTATGCCCATTATCGCCAAGGTGATTTTTACAAAAAGCATGTGGATGCATTCAGAGGCAAAAGTAATCGAAAGCTAACGTTAATTAACTACCTCAATAAAAGTTGGTCGCAAGACGATGGTGGCGAAATGATTCTGTATCTCCCCAATAATCAATCTGTCTCCATCGCGCCTGAGTTCGCCACGACCGTACTTTTTTTGAGTGAAGACTTTCCCCACGAAGTATTGCCATCTAAACGCGATCGTTACTCAGTAACTGGCTGGTTTAGGATTAACGAATCTGGGCATATCTAACAATTAATAGAACAGCAAGAAAGTAACACAGCCAACAATTGCAACCTCGTTATCACTATTCAAATTCGAAGCAATTGCCTAATAACAAAAAACCCCGCTATAAGCGGGGTTTCAAAAAATACATCAATGCCGGGAACTAAAAACTAAACCATCGCGGCTTGCAATTTCTTCATTGCATTCTTTTCGATTTGGCGAACACGCTCTGCCGATACTTGATATTTATCAGCCAAATCTTGAAGTGTGGTTTTATCATCGGCCAACCATCGTGTTTGAATAATATGCTGGCTTCGCTCATCAAGTGTTTTGATAGCTGAATACAAACGATCGGTGGCGTTCTTATCCCAGTCAGCGTTGATGACTTCTTTTTCAACATCAGTGCTTTTATCTTCTAAGTACTGTGCTGGGGCAAAGTTTCCGCTATCGTCGTCGTCAGCACCAAGATCAAAAGCTTGATCCTGACTACTCATTCGAGCTTCCATTTGCAGAACCTCTTTGGTGCTTACACCTAGCTCTTCTGCCACTTTCTGCACTTCTTCATGAGTAAACCAACCCAAACGCTTCTTTGCTTTTCTAAGGTTAAAGAAAAGCTTACGCTGTGCTTTGGTTGTCGCCACTTTTACGATACGCCAGTTGCGTAAAACAAACTCGTGGATTTCAGCTTTAATCCAATGTACGGCAAAAGAGACTAAGCGAACGCCCACTGCTGGGTCGAAACGCTTGACCGCTTTCATTAAACCAATATTGCCTTCCTGAATGAGGTCTGCTTGGGGCAATCCGTATCCCGAGTACGATTTCGCAATATGCACAACAAACCTAAGGTGTGACATTACCAGCTTTCTCGCTGCTTCTAAATCACCCTCGTTGTACAAACGTTCTGCAAGACTACGCTCTTCATCAGCTGTAAGCATATTGATACTGCTCACCGCTTGGATGTAGCTTTCAATGCTTCCGCCCTGAGGGACGCTTAATGCCATTTGCATGTTTGTGCTCATGTTCACCTCGTTATTTTTCCAGTCCACGAGTGTAGCAAAGCCAAATAGAGATCGCTATGACTACACCGTTTAATAGACCGCAAAATTTTAAAAAAATTTCACCACAATTCCAATTTCTACTATACAGTTTGGAATAAGCAAAACGTTGGATCATCATATCACAACGATTTTGCGATGAAGAGTCTTGGAATCATTTGAAGATGTTATACGTAATAACATTTGCAATGGATGACCACAAGGAATCACCACGCTATGTATGCCTATGTCGCACGACAACCTATTCTCGACAAAAGCGGTGCATTGCACGCTTACGAGTTGCTTTTCCGTAACGGGGAAAGTAATCAATTCCCAGGTGTTCCGCAGGATGAGGCGACATCGAAACTACTCGCAGAAAACCATTTAATGCTTGGTATCGAAGATATTTCTGATGGCCAGTTAGCCTTTATAAACTTCCACCAAGACGCGCTCATTAAACAATTTCCCACGTTTTTAGACCCTAAAAACGTAGTGATTGAAATCGTCGAAAGTGTCGAGATTTCCGATGAATTGGTCAATGCATGTCAACAAATTAAACAGCTAGGCTATTCGCTTGCATTAGATGACTATGATTTTTCATCGCGCTGGGAGCCACTAATACCTCTGGCAACTTACATAAAAATTGATGTACAAGCCGCATCACACGCACTGATTGAAGAGTACGCTCCCATCTATAAGGCCCGCAATTTACTTCTGGTGGCCGAACGGATTGAAACACCAGAAGAGCTGGATAAATACAGCGCACTCGGGTTCGATTTTTTTCAGGGCTATCATTTTGCCAAACCAGAATTGGTGAAGAAAAAGAGCATTTCTGCATCCAAACAAGTCATGCTGGATTTGTTAGAAGCCTGTAATAAACCCGATTTTGACTTTGATTACATCAACGACATTCTAACGCGAGATGTGGCATTATCTTACATGTTGCTGCGCTTTATTAACTGCCCAATCATTAACAAGCGAACCAAAATCACCTCGTTAAAACACGCACTTACGTTTATGGGAGAGGTGGAAGTTAAGAAGTTTGTCGCGTTATTAGCACTGGCTAATTTGGCAGACAATAAACCCATGCAACTGGTTCAACTCTCTCTGGTGCGCGCTAAATTCTGCGAGCTAGTCGCTCGCTTTCGTAACGATCATGACAACCCGCCGAAGGGATTTTTAGTAGGATTACTGTCTCTTCTTGATGCAATGTTAGACCACACAATGCAAGACTTATTAGAGCGAATTCCTCTTTCCGAAGAACTAAAGCAAGCCTTGTTGGGAATTGAAAATACGTTAAAGATTTATCTTTCTTTGGCTAGAGCATTCGAAGAAGGAAATTGGAGCAGTGTCAAGCGACTATCGACCAAACTTAACCTTGATCAACGGCTAATACATAGTTTCTACAACGAGTCTATTAAGTGGAGTTACGCCATGACCAATGCAATCAAAAAATAATACTATTGCCCTATCTCCAGATCAGTATTCGAGGTAGCGTGATATCAAATATTAACTTCGTAGTAAGTGCTAACATTCGCTCGTTATCATTACTTGAATTTGGTTCTTTACGTATAACTTTTAATTCATATTCTTTAAGGCTATGATGCAAAAAAACGACACAACTTGGTCGCTGCGCCCACTCTTTATTTTTGGCGAACGTATTCTCGATCAGGATTAAAAATAATAAGAACGAATTGAACTAAAGGATATGTCATGTTTGCGTTCATCGCTCGTCAGCCCATTTTAACGGGCAAAAAAGAAGTCTTCGCCTACGAACTTTTATTCCGTAATGGGGTAAACGACTGCTTTCCAGAATCACTCGATGACGACGCTTCACCATCAAGTAAAGAGATACTCAAGCTCAATCTAGAAGATATTTCTTGCCAAAAACAGGCATTTATTAACTTTGATAAAACCACATTACTTAACGGGCTTCCTGAAATCTTAGATCCCAACAACATCGTGGTAGAAGTTGATCATCTAGGCAATGTCGACGATGAATTAGTTAACTCTTGCAAGCGCGCAAAAGATCAAGGGTTCAAAATCGCACTCGATCATCTCGACGATATTAACCAATCAAAGCTGCTACTGCCTTTTGTCGATATCGTTAAATTAGACGTGATGCGTCATCCTGTTGCTCATAATGGCGATAACATTTCAATGTGGAAAGACAATGGCGTTAAGTTAATAGCCGAACACGTTGATACGCCCGCGTCATTTGAGCAATGTGTTGACTTAGGATTTGATTATTTTCAAGGCTATTTTTTCTCACGCCCACAGGCCTACAACAAGAAGCCGCTCCCTTCTTCCAAGCTCTCGCTAACGAGTTTGATTTCTGAATGTAATAAGTCGTCATTCGACGTGTCAGCAGTCAATGAAATCATTGAAAAAGACGCGGGATTGTCTTACATGTTGCTGCGCTTTATCAATAATCCACTGGTTAATAAGCGCCACAAAATCACCTCGCTAAAACACGCATTAACCTACATGGGCGAGGTTGAAGTGAAGAAGTTTATCGCATTATTGGCACTTGCAAATCTCGCGGACGACAAACCACTGGAACTGTTGCACCTGTCTTTAGTGAGAGCTAAATTCTGCGACTTATTAGCGCGAGAAAAATGCGTGGGAGATAATCCTCCATTGGGTTTCTTAACTGGACTATTCTCACTATTAGATGCACTACTCGATCAACGCATGCACGATGCCGTATCACAACTTCCCATTGTAGAAGAGGTGAAACACGCACTATGCGGCGGGCAAAATCAATTGGCAATCTATCTAGCGCTGGCAAAAGCATTCGAGAGTGCAACTTGGCTGAAGGTCAAACGCGCTTCAGATATGTTAATGATGGAGCAAGCACACTGTCACAGTTTATTTAACGAAGCCATTGTGTGGGGAAATAGCGTGCGACAGACCTTGTCTTCACACTTTCCTGTGACCAAGACGCGAAGAACCAGTTAAACATTCCAAATACCTTGGCACTCGCTAAGAAAGTGGGATAACCAAAATGCCCTACTTTCTGGCGCTCTAGCCTTTATTGTTAGCTACTTGGGTTCTATTTCTTTAACATGGCGCTGTACAGATATTGCTGAGCCCGCCAACCCTAACGCTACTGAGCACCCCAGCATAACAAGCAAAGCGTGCCCATCGAGGCCAGTAATATTGATATTTTTCTGATAAAGCGCACTGATATCTTGAATACTTGACTCCATCCAGAAAAGTAAAATGGCTACAGTAATCCACGCAATTAAGGCGCCGAGTAACCCGTACCATACACCTGTATATAGGAAAGGGCGCTGAATAAAGCTGTCGGTAGCGCCCACCAGCTTCATAACCAAAATCTCATCACGTTTACTGAGAATATTCAGTCGAATCGTGTTCCCAATAATTAAAATCACCGAAAGGAAAAGCAGCAACGCAATAATAGTGACAAGCTCTTTTGCCAGAGACAAAAATGCATGTAGGCGCTCTAACCACTCAATATCAAGCTTGCCTATTTCGACTTCTCTTTCTTTTCTTAACTTATCCAGTAAAAGCCTAGCCGCGGTTGGCCCAGCATGTTTGGAAGTGGGTGCAACTAAGATCACATCAGGTATGGGGTTTTCATCTAAATAGGCGATAGCATCACCAAATCCAGACAACATCTTGAATTCTTCTAATGCCTCAGCAGCTGGAATATATGTCACTTCGTCAATTTCAGACCACAAAGACAATCGCTTCATCAACTGTTGTGCTTCAGCGTCCGACGTTCGCTTGTGCAGAAACAACGAGATTTCTGAGGCTTGCTGCCACCCCGCACTCACCTGCTCTGCATTTTTAACCAAGATATAAAGCGTCCCCGGTAATGTGATGCTTAGCCCAAGTACGCCTATGGTCATTAAACTGGCAACGGGCGTACGCCAAATTTCGCCGAGGCTAGACAATGCTTGGCGCAAATGCGCGACAAAAAACATTTGAATTTTTTGTGGCAACGACACCACACTATCATGTGCGCCTTGCGCGCGACCTTTAAACAAAATACTCATAATTCACCTTGCAGGCCGCTAGATTCCTCTTCCTGCCAATCTTCACTCAGGCCATCTGTGATCATCATGCCACTTTTTAGCGTTAACGTGCGGTATTTCATGCGAGCAATTAATCCTAAATCATGGGTAGCGATGAATACTGACACGCCAGCCTGATTAAAATCTTCGAACAAACGAATGATTTCCATCGACAATTTAGGATCAAGGTTACCCGTGGGTTCGTCAGCCAGCAGCAAGGGGGGTTTATTAATGACTGCCCGCGCAATACCTACTCGCTGCTGTTCACCGCCAGACAAGGTGATTGGCAAGCATTTCACTTTATCTCTTAATCCAACCATTTCCAGGGCTGCATCAACCCGTTTGGTGATCTCTTTTCTTGAGTAGCCTTCAATGACAAGTGGCAGCGCGACATTGTCAAAAACAGATTTATCCATCAATAATTGATGGCTTTGAAAAATCATACCAATATCACGTCGAATATAGGCGATTTGACGTCGGTGAATCTGGTTCAAATCATGCCCATTGATAAGCACATTTCCGACTGTTGGGCGTTCCATTATGCTAATCAATTTAAGCAAGGTACTTTTACCCGCGCCAGAATGACCGGTCAGAAATGCCATTTCTCCCGGTTCAATATGAAAACTCACTTTTCTGAGGGCTTGTTGCCCCCCCGGATAGGTTTTACTGACCTGCTCAAACTTAATCACGAGATAAACGCTTCCTTGTGGTATTAATCTGACTTTTCGCTAAACAATGCATCGACGAATTGCTTGCTGTCAAACTCACGCAAATCATCAATGCCTTCTCCCACACCGATATAACGAATTGGAATACCGAATTTATCGGCTATCGCGAAAATGACGCCACCTTTTGCTGTACCGTCTAGTTTGGTCAGCGTGATACCTGTTAGTCCGACTGCTTCATCGAATAACTTGGCTTGGCTCACCGCATTTTGACCCGTTCCAGCATCTAGCGTTAGCATGATTTCATGAGGCGCTTCTGGGTTAATTTTCTTCATTACCCTTACGACTTTTTTAAGCTCTTCCATCAAATGATCTTTATTTTGCAATCGTCCAGCGGTATCCGCAATCAAGACATCAATTCCACGCGCTTCTGCTGATTGCAAAGCATCAAAAATAACCGACGCACTGTCTGAGCCAGTTTGCTGCGCCACTACAGGAATTTGATTTCGTTCTCCCCACACTTGCAACTGCTCAACAGCCGCCGCACGGAAGGTATCCCCTGCCGCTAACATCACCTTTTTACCCTGACTCTGGAATTGCTTGGCAAGCTTACCGATAGTGGTCGTTTTGCCCACGCCATTCACACCGACCATCAATATAACAAATGGCCCTTTTGAAGACACTGGTACAAGGGGCTGGTTCACTTTGTCTAGCATGTCGCCTAATTGGGTTTTTAAAATCTGGAACAGTGCGTCTCCATCTTTAAGCTCTTTTCGGCTAGCAGAATCGGTTAGGCCATCAATGATTTTTGTTGTTGTGTCCATGCCAACATCGGCAACAAGCAACTGTGTTTCAAGCTCTTCAAATAGCTCGTCATCAATCGTTTTGCCTTTGAAAAGACTCACAATGCCTGAACCCAGATTTTCTTTCGTTCGAGACAATCCTCGCTTCAAGCGCGCAAAGAAACCTTCTTTTTCCTCTGGCTCTGGCTCTGGCTCTGGCTCTGGCTCTGGCTCTGGCTCTGGCTCTGGCTCTGGCTCTGGCTCTGGCTCTGGCTCTGGCTCTGGCTCTGGCTCTGGCTCTGGCTCTGGCTCTGGC
>NZ_JAOWKX010000002.1:279661-598991 GCF_025751585.1 Fluctibacter corallii | reverse complement strand
CTACTTTTGTCCAGTTTGAGCAAACGTTACTACCTTATTGCAGGTCTGATGTATGGCAGTGGCCTCAGAAGCATGGAGGCTGTGCAGCTCCGCGTGCAAGATATCGATTTTGACTATAAGTGTGTCAGGATCTGGAATGGTAAAGGAAACAAGCATCGAATTGTTACTTTGGCAACAGAACTAATTCCTTTACTCAGAAATCAAATTGCGCAGGTAGATGAATACTTGAAACTCGATATTCAAAATGAGGAATATGCCGGAGCTTGGATGCCCCACGCATTAGCAAAGAAATACCCATCTGCGAATAAATCACTCGCATGGCAGTACCTATTCCCATCTCATAAGCTCAGTGCAGATCCAGAAACAGGTGAGATAAGAAGGCATCATTTTCATCCCACCTGTGTCCGAAAAGCCGTCAAACGAGCTGTATCGGCATCCGGTCTTACAAAACCGATTACACCCCATACTTTAAGACACTCATTTGCTACTCATTTGTTGCAGAGTGGCGCTGATATTCGAACGGTACAGGCTCAACTGGGACATTCGGATGTTAAAACGACTCAAATTTATACTCATGTTCTTCAACAAGGGGCAAATGGAGTGGTGAGTCCTCTGAGTCGATTATCGTAATGCCACCGAAAAAACAAATGTCCGCTATTTGTGCGAACTGCTTTATGAGTCACCTGATCCCAATGACGGACTTCATCCAATCAGGATTTTGGATACTGAGGATATCCAACGTCAGCAATACGTACATTACAGCCTGTTACTACAAATACTAGCGAGGGTAAGCAATACGTACATTGATCTAACAGAGAGACCCTTCGAATGGTTATTAGCTGCATGTTGGTTTACGCTTAGTTGTAAATGACCACAGGATAAGCGTAAATTTGGCGGAAAGGTTATAAGCGATACAAACAAAAAAGCCTTTACCCGCAAACGTGGTAAAGGCTTTTTTAATGAGGTTAGAAAAGGGCTACAGTGATTCTGGCTTTGTTGCCGGTGCTGTGGCTCTGTTCGTTACACTCAACTGAGCGGCGGCACGACCAGAATGTTTAATTTCAGGTCTTAGATCTGCGCCAAACTCAGTAACGTTAAACTCACCAAAGCTTTCTTCTATTTTAACGGGCTTTGCCATTGGAGCAGAAGCACGCTTGATGCTTATTTCGCTACTTTTCAGAGAGGCGGGGGCGGGTTTTGCTCCCTTGTCAGATTTAGCGGTAACAGCTGCATTCCCACTGTCTGACTTCTCTGACGGTTTACGACGCGCACGCTTAGCAGGTTTTTTCTCTTCTTTTGAAACGTCTTCCTTCGCTTCGTTGTCTGCTGGCGTAGGCTGTTCAGTCGTCGTTGCGTCTACTGGCGCGTCTTCTAGCTGAATTTCAACCTGCTTAGGTGCCTCAGCTGTAGGCTTACGCTGACGTGAGCGCGTTTGCTTCGCTGGTTTAGACTCAACGGCATCTGCTGAGCTGTCAGCTTCGCTTGCTGGCTGAGCGGCTTCGTCAGAAGACACTTCGTGCTTAGTATCTGCAGCCGTTTCTTCAGAACTTGCTGCCGCGTTTTTGCTTTCGAATTGCAATTCATCTTGTGATGAATCATTCGACGTGACTAACTCTGAAGGAACTTCAATGGTCAACACATCGTGTTGATCATTGTCGTTAGCGTTTGCGGCCTGTGCTTCAGAGGCGTCAAGTTGCGGCGCATCTGACTCTGGCGCGTTTTCTTTACGGCGCTTTTGACCCGCTGCACGGATATGGCGCGGTGAACGTCTGCTGCGTGTACGCTCAGACTTCTTCTCTTTGCCATCGTCATCCTGTGCTTTTTGCTCATCTTCTTTAGAAGAAACTGGCGCAGCTGGGGCGTGTTGAGAAGCGTCAACCTCTTTAGTTGTAGGCTGAGCATCAGCAACTGGCGTATTAACCAGATCTTGGTCTAGCGTCTCTTCTACCAGCGGCTTGTTACTCTTCGCGTCTTTGTGCTGCTGACGCGACGGTTTGTCTGTCGCTTGCTCAGGCTTAGGCGTTTGTGCTGACTTTTGATCAGCATCTACACGCACACTGCGGCGATTGTCGCGACGCTTACGGCGCTCAGCCACCTGTTCTTTCTTGCGGTTTTGCTGATTGGCTTCCGCATCAGGTTTCGCTTTACGAGATTGCGAACGCTGTTGATTTTCTTGCGTTGCATCTTGCGTTTTATTCTCATCACGGCGATTACGGTTGCGGTTACGAGAATTACGACGCTCATTGCGTTCAGATTTATTGTCTTGTCCGTCTTCTTTGTCAGAAGCCTGTTGACGACCTTTACGTGCACCGCTTCGGTCTTGTCTTGATTTCTGATTACGACGTTGTTTATTTTGTCTTCTTTGCGGCTTTTCCGGTTTGGCTTTTTCTTCGCTTTCAGACGAGAACAAACCTGTCAGCCAAGATACAATTTTCTCAACCAAAGAAGGGCCAGAGCTAGGTGCTGCCGGTGCTGTTTTTTCCGGCGCGATTAGCCCTTGTAGTGCAGGCTGTTCTGGCGCTTTTGGCGCAGTCGCAGGCTTATCTGCTTCATTTGGCTCTGGCTTATATAGCTCAATGTTGTAACTATTATCAGTGATCGTTTCATCGGGGCGATGACGCACAACATGGTAGTGAGGCGTTTCCAGATTAGGATTTGGGATCACTAATAGTTCAACATTGTGGCGTTTTTCAATGCTTCTAATCGAACGGCGTTTTTCATTCAACAAATACGTCGCGACAGGCACAGGAAGCTGCGCTTCAATCTGTCCTGTATTATCTTTGATGCTCTCTTCTTCCATAATGCGAAGCACGGAAAGCGCCAACGACTCATTGCCACGAATGGTGCCATGACCACTACAACGTGGGCAGACATTGTGCGCAGACTCACCCAGTGATGGGCGCAAGCGCTGACGAGACATTTCTAACAAACCAAAACGTGAAATACGGCCTAATTGTACGCGAGCGCGATCATGACGTACCGCGTCTTTCATGCGGTTTTCAACTTCACGTTGGTGACGAACAGGTGTCATATCGATGAAGTCGATAACCACAAGGCCGCCCAAATCACGCAATCGAAGCTGTCTGGCTATTTCATCTGCCGCTTCCAGGTTCGTATTTAATGCCGTTTCTTCGATATCACCACCTTTGGTTGCTCTGGCTGAGTTGATATCGATTGACGTGAGTGCCTCTGTTGGGTCGATAACGATCGAGCCACCTGAAGGAAGGCGTACTTCACGTTGAAATGCAGATTCGATCTGGCTTTCGATTTGGTAGTGACTAAATAGGGGCACGTCGCCTTTATATAGCTTCACACGACTAGCGAAATCTGGTCTTACTAATTCGATGTGCTTAAGCGCTTGCTCATATACCGATGTTTTATCGATCAAGATTTCGCCCACATCACGGCGTAAATAGTCGCGAATTGCGCGAACAATCACGTTACTTTCTTGATGAATTAAAAATGGAGCAGGGCGTGAATTTGCCGCTTCTGAAATCGCATTCCAGTGCGTAAGTAGAACTTTTAAATCCCACTCTAGCTCTTCGTAAGATTTACCTACGCCCGCTGTACGTACAATTAACCCCATACCGTCGGGGAGGTTTAATTTGCTCAGTGCAGATTTTAGTTCTGTACGCTCATCTCCCTCGATACGACGAGAAATACCGCCTGCTCGTGGGTTGTTAGGCATAAGCACTAAATAGCTGCCAGCCAAGCTGATAAAGGTAGTAAGCGCCGCACCTTTTTGTCCGCGCTCTTCTTTATCAACCTGAATAATCACTTCCTGGCCTTCTTTGATGACGTCTTTGATATTGGGACGTCCATCAAACTTGTAACCGCTAGGAAAATAGGTTTTGGCTATTTCTTTTAGGGGAAGGAAACCATGTCTTTCCGCACCATAATCAACAAATGCGGCTTCCAGACTAGGCTCTACTCGAGTGATTGTGCCTTTGTAGATATTTGCTTTCTTCTGTTCGTGGCCTGGACTTTCTATGTCCAAATCATACAGTTTCTGACCATCTACCAAGGCAACGCGCAACTCTTCTTGTTGAGTTGCATTAATTAACATTCTTTTCATGTATCGTGACTCGGTTTAATTTAGTACCGATGGCACAAGAAAAGAACTGACAAAAATGGCAGCTTTAACCTGATTGCAGTCTCACGACTTGTTAGAGGTGTTGTTTAACGCACCCTGATTGTATTTTCATCTCTGGATTCTCAGAGAGAGGGTACGAATAAAATAATCTATGTTTCTTAACGAATATTGTTTGTGTCTGCGTGTTGTTCAACAAGGCAGAAGTACAAACAAGCCAAATTCAGTTCTTTTTCTGCGATCAGTACGTTTAATGCTAAAATCGCTACGCGTATCTCTGTTTTTCTACTGCCCGCTACTCGAAAAATTACTCACTTCGAGCCAGACAGGGTACTTTAGCGTTTGAGCTGCGCGAATATGGTTCGCAAGTACACTTAAAAATAGGAGAAATACGCGTTTAATTGTGCCCTTCTTATTTGGGCGTATAACACGGCGATTATCTCACTAAAATATCAATGCTGGCAAGCAATTAAAAAAGACAAAAAGTTAACTCGATTTCAGGTATCATACAGCGCTATGCAGGATTCAAATTTTCAAAACGTTCAATTTATCGATGTTGACGCAGAATATGCGGGGCAACGCATTGATAATTTTCTAAAAACACGCCTAAAAGGTGTGCCGAAAAGCATGATTTATCGCATCTTGCGAAAAGGTGAGGTAAGGGTAAATAAAAAACGAACAAAGCCAGAATATAAGCTTCAAGAAAACGATACTATTCGTGTTCCACCGATACGTGTAAGCGATGAAAAAGCGCCGCCTTCGACAAATTTAGACAGAGTCGCGACCCTCGAACAACACATATTGTTCGAAGATGACTTGTTTATTGTGGTGAATAAACCGTCGGGCATGGCCGTTCATGGTGGCAGTGGGTTAAGTTTTGGCGTAATAGAAGCTTTAAGAGCGCTTCGTCCTCAACAGCGCTTTCTTGAGCTTGCTCATCGACTTGATCGCGATACCTCTGGTTGCTTACTGGTGGTTAAAAAGCGTTCGGCACTCAAACACGTTCACGAGCAACTTCGCAATAAACAAGTAGATAAACGCTATCATGCGTTAGTGTTTGGCGCGTGGCCTGAGAATCGATTTAAAGTCAAAGCGCCACTGCGAAAAAATATTCTAAAATCGGGTGAGCGGCTTGTCTCGGTGTCGCCAGATGGAAAACCTTCTGAAACCCGTTACCGTATTCTTAGTCGTTATGACGGTGCAACCTTGGTTGAGGCGTTTCCGTTAACTGGGCGTACCCATCAGATTCGTGTACATTGTTTACATGCTGGGTGCCCGATTGCGTGCGACGACAAATATGGTAATCAAGACTTTGATGAACAGTGCAAGCAAAACGGACTTAAACGCCTGTTTCTACACGCCTACCAGCTTAGTTTTGAGCACCCAAAAACAGGAGAGAAAGTGGTGTTTACGGCACCGCTTGATGACAGTTTAACTGGAATTTTGGACGCATTAAATGAAGTATGAACTCGTGATTTTTGACTGGGATGGCACGTTAATGGACTCAACGGGTAAAATTACCCGCTGCATGCGTAAGGCTGCGGCACAATGTCAATTACCGATTCCCAGTGAAGACGCCGTTAATCATATTATTGGCCTGAGCTTGCATCCGGCGGTAGAAATTCTGTTTGGCAAATTGTCAGATGCTGATGTAAACCGATTAACCGAGGCATACAGTGCAGCGTTTATAGAGGAAGATACGATACCGTGTGAATTTTTCTCGGGTACTCACAGCATGTTAAACGCACTGCGTGATAACTCGCTTAAACTGGCTGTTGCAACAGGAAAGGCGAGAAGAGGGCTCAATCGTGTGATGGAACAAACCCAATCTCATGGTTTTTTTGATGCATCTCGATGTGCCGATGAAGCAAAATCAAAACCTCATCCTCAAATGATTTTAGACATTCTACAGCAAACCAATGTGTCGCCTGAGCGCGCTATTATGGTGGGTGATACGTCACACGATATCAAAATGGCGCATGCTGCGGGTGTATTAGCGATTGGTGTGAGTCATGGCGCCCATACTCACGAGGCACTCATTAATGCTAACCCACACGCAGTGGTGCCATGCGCAAAAACACTGCATGGTAAGTTAGAGCAATTAATTTTTGTGTCTTGATCGTGTTTTAATCGTCGCTCAGCGGGTGCAATCCCAATGTGATTAGTGCATCTGTGAGCGCGATGAGGGGTAAACCAATCAACGCATTTGGGTCACGTCCAGATAACTCAGAAAACAGTGCGATACCTAGACCTTCAGATTTGAAGCTACCTGCGCAGTCAAAAGGTTGTTCTTTATCAACGTAATGTTCAATTTGCTGCAACGTAAGCGAACGAAATGACACGTTGAAGGTATCTACCGAGGTGAGCATTTGGCCACTCGCAGTGTTGAGCAATGTAAGGCCAGTGTAAAAACTGACGGTTTTGCCTTGGCAAGCAAGAAGCTGTTCTATAGCTGACTGACGATTTCCCGGTTTGCCAATTGGCTTTCCATCAAAGCTAGCCACTTGATCGGAGCCTATAATAATGTGATTAGGGTAGGTGGTTTGTAAGCTAGTTGCTTTAAGTTCCGCTAATCGATACGCCAATGCGTGTGGCTGCTCATGTTTTAGGGGCGTTTCATCTGCAATAGGCGGCGCGGTGATGAAATCAGGGATTAACCGTTGTAACAGTTGTTTTCTGTAGGGTGATGTCGATGCAAGTACAAATGAGTGCATGTTCTATAATTCGTATGGCTTTTAAGTTAATGATGAGTGCCTGATTAAAAAATAATCGAATATTTGAGATTTTCTTTTGACTCAGGCTTATACAAGCATTATTATGCGCGCCCTATGCAGAAAGTTAAACTACCTAAACAGCTAGATCCGGTAAAAAGTGCGATGAAGCGCTCTGACTATGTCGGCGTGATTTCTAGCAGCGATATGCCAAGATTAGCGGAAGCAGCAGCCAATGTTGCTGACTGGGTCGAAGTGGAAGTTAAGTTTGAAATAGACTCGCAGGGTCTAACTTACTTTAGCGGACACCTTGCAACGGAAGTTCAGCTTATCTGTCAACGATGTAATGAGCTTTATGCTCAACCAATTCACGTTTCGTTTTGCTTCAGCCCAGTGCAGGGGATGGCGGAAGACGAAGTGAGTGAATTGCCGGAAGTTTATGAACCGGTAGAGGTCAATGACCACGGAGAAATCAATTTAGTCGAATTGTTTGAAGACGAACTGATTTTATCTTTGCCAATTGTGGCCCTTCATGCAGAGGAGGATTGCAACGTGAGGCAAGATGAAATGAGTTACGGCGAAATTGAACCGGCCAATGAGCGACCAAACCCATTCGCGGTTTTGAAAGAACTTAAGCGAGACTAGGAGTAAGTAATGGCGGTACAACAGAATCGTAAAACTCGTTCAAAGCGTGGCATGCGCCGTTCACACGACGCGCTAACTGGCCCAACTTTGTCTGTAGATTCAACTTCAGGTGAGACGCATCGTCGTCATCACGTGACTGCTGACGGTTACTATAAAGGCAAAAAAGTCATCGCTGGCTAATTCGTAGATACGTCTTCGAATAGGCGGGCTTGATTTTGAGCCATCTAACCATTGCGTTAGATATTATGGGGGGCGATCACGGCCCCCATATAACCCTTCCTGCAACCGTAAATGCGTTGCACATCTATCCAGATATCCAATTTATTCTCTGTGGCGATAAACAGGTCATAGAAAACTATTTCTCTCGTTACGATATTCACGCCGATAACTACCGTATAGAACACTGCGATCAAGCCGTTGAGATGGACGATAAGCCGAGTAAAGTGCTTCGGGCCAAACGAAATTCATCTATGTACCGTATGCTAGAGCTAGTTCGTGACAAAAAAGCCAACGGCTGCGTGAGTGCCGGTAATACCGGTGCGTTGATGGCCATGTCATATATGGTATTAAAAACGCTACCCGGTATAGACAGACCTGCGCTGATTTCATCTCTTCCAACAGCTCAACATAAAAAAGTGTTTTTATTAGATCTTGGTGCTAATGTCAGTTGTGATGCTGAAACATTATTTCAATTTGCGGTGATGGGATCGGTATTGGCCGCAGAAGAGACAGACAATCCTAATCCACGCGTAGCCTTGCTTAACGTTGGGTCAGAGCAAATAAAAGGGAATGAAACCGTTAGGTATGCTTCAAAGCTATTGTCTGATGTGCCCTCGCTAAATTATATTGGTTTTGTCGAAGGAAACGATATATTTAATGATGTGACTGATGTGGTCGTGACAGATGGTTTTGTCGGGAATATCGCACTAAAGTCTGTTGAAGGTTTGGGAAAACTCGTGGTCAATGAGTTGAAACGCGTATCAGAAAAGAACTTAATGACCCGAATTATGGCAAAAATTGCGCTTCCTTTGTTCAAAAAGATTTATAACAGGGTGAACCCCGACCAGTACAACGGCGCGAGTCTGATAGGATTGCGCGGAACTGTGGTGAAAAGCCATGGAAACGCAAAGTCAGACGCATTTTTTTATGCGATTAAAGAAGCTTTGCAGGAAGTAAATCGACAGGTTCCAAAGAAAATTCAAGAAAAAATGGAAACTGTTCTAATGGAGCGACCGTAAGGCATGTACTCAAAAATAATCGGTACTGGAAGCTATTATCCCAGTGAAGTTCGTACCAACGCAGATCTTGCGACCATGGTAGACACTTCCGACGAGTGGATAACCGACAGAACAGGCATTAAAGAAAGACGTATTATTGGTGCCGATGAAACGGCTGCTACAATGGGCACGCAAGCGAGCCTTAAAGCAATCGAAGCGGCAGGATTAGATAAAAAAGATATAGACATGATTGTGTGTGCCACCACAAGTGGACGATATGCACTACCAAGCACAGCATGTGAAATTCAAAAAGAACTCGACATAGATGGCATTCCTGCTTTTGATGTAGCCGCAGCATGTGCGGGTTTTTGCTATGCCTTAAGCGTTGCTGATCAATATATTAAATCGGGCATGGCTAAGCGCATTTTGGTGGTGGGCACAGATTGCCTATCACGTTTGGTTGACCCAAAAGATCGCACAATGGTGATTTTATTTGGAGACGCCGCAGGCGCCGTGGTAATCGAAGCCAGTGAAGAGCCTGGTATACTTTCAACACATATTCATGCGGCGGGATCTTATGGTGACCTGCTTTACGTGGGTAATCCGACCCGTGGTGAAGAGGCCTCTGTTCATGACAATTGGGGCGTAATGAAAGGAAACGAAGTCTTCAAAGTGGCCGTGACTAAGCTAAGCGAAGTTGTCGAGCAAACACTTGAAGCCAATGGAATGTCAAAAGCTGATTTGGATTGGCTTGTACCACATCAAGCAAACTTTAGAATTATCAAAGCGACCGCCAAAAAGCTGGATATGTCGTTAGATCAGGTTGTGCTTACCCTAGACAAATATGGTAACACCTCTGCCGCGACAGTCCCGACTGCGTTGGATACGGCCATTCGAGATGGACGTATTCAGCGTGGACAAAATCTCCTTCTAGAAGCATTTGGTGGCGGCTTTGCCTGGGCATCTGCGCTCGTAAAATATTAAGAATAAGTGAACAATTATGACTAAAAAGGCATTTGTGTTTCCCGGACAGGGTTCGCAATCTGTCGGCATGCTTAGTGAGCTGGCTGAAGATCATCCACAGGTAAAAGACACCTTTAAAGAAGCCTCTGAGGTTTTAGGCTATGACTTGTGGGAACTGATTCAAACAGACGAAGACGGTAAACTGAATCAAACGCATATTACGCAACCGGCATTACTTGCTGCAAGTGTTGCAGTGTGGCGGGTGCTGCAAGAAAAAGGCGTCGACACACCTGACTATCTGGCTGGACACAGCTTAGGCGAATATTCCGCGCTAGTATGCGCTGGTGTTATCGAATTTAAAGACGCCATTTCGCTGGTTGAAGCACGCGGCCAATTCATGCAAGAAGCTGTACCTTCTGGCGAAGGCGGTATGTATGCAATCATCGGACTTGATGACGACAAGATTCGCGAGATTTGTGCGAATGTAGAAGCAGAACTCGGAGAGGTTGTATCGGCTGTAAACTATAACTCGCCAGGTCAAGTCGTGATTGCAGGAACGGCAAATGCGTCTCAACGCGCAGCTGAGCAATGTAAAGAGGCAGGGGCGAAGCGCGCGTTACCGCTTTCTGTCAGCGCTCCCTCTCATTGTGCGTTAATGCAACCTGCGGCTGACAAACTTGCACAAAGATTAAACGCATTGACGTTTGCTACGCCGACTATTCCGGTGATCAATAACGTAGATGTCATGGCGTTGTCATCTCAAGAAGATATAAAAGACGCCCTTGTTAGGCAGCTGTACAGCCCAGTTAGATGGACGGAAACGGTACAGAGCCTTGCGGAACAAGGTGTGACTGAAATGTGGGAAATTGGTCCAGGAAAAGTATTAACTGGCCTTGCAAAACGCATCAATAAATCTATTGACGCAAAAGCAATCAATCAACCCTCAGACTTAGGTTAATGACGGAATTATAAATGGCAAATTTAGATGGAAAAATTGCACTGGTAACGGGTGCAAGTCGTGGCATTGGTAGAGCAATCGCAGAAAAACTCGTAGAAGACGGTGCGACAGTAATTGGCACAGCAACGTCTGAAAACGGGGCGAATAGCATTTCAGATTATCTGTCTGGTAAGGGTAAAGGCTACGTACTCAATGTCACCAGTGACGAATCAATAGACGAACTATTGCAGTCAATAAAAAATGAATTTGGTGACATAGATATTCTAGTAAATAATGCAGGTATCACCCGTGATAATCTGCTAATGCGCATGAAAGACGACGAGTGGTCAGATATCATCAATACGAATTTGACGCCAATATTTAAGCTGAGCAAGGCGGTCATGCGTGCCATGATGAAAAAGCGAGCGGGACGCATTGTCAGTGTTGGCTCGGTAGTAGGCAGTACTGGAAATCCGGGGCAAGCAAACTATGCAGCAGCGAAAGCAGGCGTGATTGGTTTCAGCAAATCGTTAGCAAGAGAAGTCGCGTCACGCGGAATTACCGTCAATGTCGTGGCACCAGGCTTTATTGATACTGACATGACAAAGTCTTTAACAGACGAACAAAAAGAAGCCATTTTCAAAGATATCCCCGCAAATAGGCTCGGGCAACCAGAAGAAATTGCGGCTACCGTAGCTTTCTTAGTGAGCGATAGCGCGGCCTATATTACAGGGGAAACTATCCACGTAAATGGTGGCATGCACATGGGCTGATCGACATCAGCTTTTACAATTAATTTTTTGGTATAGTGATCTTTTACTGTACCTTATCGGTCAACTGGGCTATTTTCAATTTCTTGAATATAGGCTTCATGTTGATTAATATTTGAAAAATCGGTGGTTTGACCAGGCAAAAACTTACATGTCTTGCTTGCATGGCATGGGCTTGGTGAATACACTACACGCAAATTTATATCTAGCGACTTATAGGGAAAACTAGAATTATGAGTAACATCGAAGAACGCGTAACGAAAATCATTGTAGAGCAACTAGGCGTTAAAGAAGAAGAAGTAAAAGCAGAAGCGTCTTTTGTAGATGATTTGGGTGCTGATTCACTTGATACAGTAGAACTCGTTATGGCTCTTGAAGAGGAATTCGACACAGAGATTCCAGATGAAGAAGCTGAGAAAATCACAACTGTTCAATCTGCAATTGACTACATTAACGCAAATAAAGACGCGTAATTGTATACACCAAACGGCTCTTCCTGAGCCGTTTTGCTATCTATCTATAATTTCTTTTCTATTGCGGAGGCCATAGTGTCAAAACGTCGCGTGGTAGTAACCGGTCTTGGCATGTTGTCACCTTTGGGTAATGACGTTGAATCTACCTGGAAAGCAATTCTTGCGGGTAAGAGTGGCATAGGCCCAATTACGTGCATGGATGCTACGGAATACGGCACACAGTTTGCCGGTGAAGTAAAAGATTTTGATGTCGAAAAATACATTCCTAAAAAAGACACCAAAAAAATGGATAAATTTATCCAATTTGGAATTGCAGCAGGTAAACAAGCCTTGCAAGATTCCGGGTTGGAAATTAACGAATCCAATGCCCACCGAATTGGTGCTGCTATTGGTTCGGGTATCGGCGGCTTAGGCCTTATTGAAGAAAACCACAAAAAGCTGTTGGCAGGCGGCCCACGAAAGGTATCACCTTTCTTTGTTCCTTCTACGATCACCAATATGATCTCTGGTTTTCTTTCCATTATGGAAGGATTCAAAGGGCCAAATTTAAATATTGTAACTGCCTGTACCACGGGTGTTCACAATATTGGTATTTCAGCACGTACCATCGCATATGGTGATGCCGACGTCATGATTGCCGGCGGGGCTGAATCTTCTATTACCCCGTTGGGTATGGGAGGCTTTGGCGCAGCGCGCGCACTGTCGACCCGAAATGATGCGCCAGAACAGGCAAGCCGTCCATGGGATAAAGACCGTGACGGTTTTGTTATGGGTGAAGGTGCTGGCATTGTTGTACTTGAAGAGTACGAACACGCAAAAGCACGCGGCGCTAAAATTTACGCTGAACTGACTGGTTTTGGCATGAGTGGCGACGCATACCATATGACTTCGCCACCTGATAACGGTGAAGGTGCTGCAGCGGCAATGCGAAATGCGCTAAATGACTCTGGTATTGCAGAGTCTGATATTGGCTATATCAATGCCCATGGTACTAGTACGCCAGCAGGTGATATTGCAGAAGTTAATGCAGTGAAATCTATTTTCGGTGAGCATGCAAACTCAGTATTGGTCAGCTCTACCAAGTCTATGACTGGTCATTTACTAGGCGCAGCGGGCTCAGTAGAAGCAATATTCACCATACTCGCTTTGCGGGATCAAGTTGCACCGCCTACCATTAATCTGGATAATCCAGGTGAAGGGTGTGATTTAGATTTCATTCCAAATGAAGCGCGTAAATCAACGCTGAAGCATGCGATTTGTAATTCATTTGGGTTTGGCGGTACTAACGGTTCTCTTATTTTTAGTAAGATGTAAACTGTTAACCAGACATAATACAAAAAAGCCTGTCTGTGACAGGCTTTTTTTATGAGTGATGTGGTGTGAATGGAACAAGAACAATTTTTAAATAATAGAGGCTTCAATTATGGTGATGGCTGTTTCACCACCATGCTTGTATTAAAAAATAACGTTTGTTTTCTACAAGACCACATCGCAAGACTAATGCATGCATGCAGCGCGCTTCAGATCAAACACATTAATGAAATCCATATAAAAAATAGAATATTTACAGCGATTAAAGAGAACATAACATCGTGTGACAATGCATATGTTCTTAAAGTAGTCATAACCCGAGGTGACGGTGGCAGGGGATATGCACCCGATCAACATACAGAACCGCATATTTTTATTAGCCGCCATGCGTACCCGTCTCAATACGAAACATGGCGTAAAACAGGAATAGCGGTCGGCGTTTCGGGGTTTAAACTAGGAATTCAACCGGCGTTGGCGGGCATTAAACACCTTAATCGCTTAGAGCAAGTAATGGTGAAATTACATCAGTCACATGATGACGTAAACGATGATATCGTGCTAGATGTAAATAATTTTGTGGTTGAGTGTTCGGCGTCAAATATCTTTTGGAAGACTGACGGTGCTTGGTATACACCCTCATTACAGCAGGCGGGTATTCAAGGTATTATGCGCAAACAAATTATTCATCGCTTTTCGCAACGGCACATTCCAATTTCCGAAACTCAATCGTTGATTGACGAAGTGCAGCACGCGGAAGCCGCATTTTGCTGTAACTCTGTGATGGGGATTATTCCTATAGTGAAAATTAAAACCCAATCTTGGACCCATAATATGGAAATTTGCCCAGAAACTCAGGGCATGCATCAGGAGCTGCTAACATGTTAAGAAAGCTGATTAAATTATTGGGGGCGCTATTCACCCTCGGCATGTTAGTGATTATTGCCACGGCTTGGTCAATCAATAATGCGGTTAAACAGCGCGCGCCTATCTCAGCACCTGAACTTCTTGTGGTTGAATCGGGGCAAACAGTTACACAACTGGTATATCAATTTCAAGATAAAGGCTGGATTGAGAATACGTTGGCGTGGCGTATTTATTTTAAGCTTAATACACCACTGACGCATGTGCAGACAGGCACGTATGAAGTGTCGCCAAATATGCCACTGTTGTCTTTGTTTTCAGACATTGCCACGGGAAACGTCAAACACTTTTCAATCACGTTAGTAGAAGGGTTGAATTGGCGACAATGGCAAAACGTTATTGCCAATACCCCTTATATTGTTGATGATATTTCAAGTGAAGAGGGCACTGAAGCCTTGTTGCATTGGGTGTCTGAGCAAAACAGTCATGATTATGCGCATTTAGAGGGGCTATTCTTACCTGATACTTATCTATATACGAGTGGCACACGCGCTAGCCAACTTCTAAAGCAAGCCCACCAAAGGCTCATAGATTATCTCTCACACGCATGGGACAATCGAGCAACGGGGCTTCCAGTTCAGTCTGAATATGAGGCGCTAATCCTCGCTTCTATTGTTGAAAAAGAAACAGGCGTTGCTTACGAAAGGCCGCTAGTAGCAGGCGTTTTCATGAACCGCTTGGAGAAAAAGATGCGCCTTCAAACGGATCCCACAGTCATTTACGGCATTGGTGAAGCATTCGATGGTAATATTACCCGAAAGCATTTGCGTACACCAACACCGTATAACACGTATGTTATTAAAGGGCTACCGCCCACGCCGATATCAATGGTTGGGCATGCGGCGATAGATGCCGTAATGCATCCAGATGTTACAGACGCGTTATATTTTGTGTCTAAAGGGGATGGTAGCCATCATTTTTCTGAAACCCTTGATGAGCATAACCAAGCGGTCAGAAAGTATCAGTTAAAAAAGTAAAGAGTAGTATAGATAGATGAAGGGTAAATTTGTTGTTGTCGAAGGGTTAGAGGGCGCAGGTAAAAGTAGCGCGCTCAATTTGATTAACACATTAATCCAAGCACAGGGCATAGACGTGGTAAATACACGAGAGCCCGGCGGTACGCCTATGGCAGAAGCCATTCGAGAGTGCGTGAAGGGGGATTGGGCGACAGAAAACGTAACCGTAGAAGCCGAACTGCTCCTTATGTACGCTTCACGAGTGCAATTAGTTGAAAATGTCATAAAACCTGCGTTAAATGAAGGGGCTTGGGTAGTGGGAGACAGACACGATCTCTCTTCACAAGCCTACCAAGGTGGTGGTAGAGAAATACCCGATACGATTCTTAAGCCTTTGCAAGAAATTACTCTTAAGGGCTTTAAGCCTGATTTAACGCTGTATTTAGATATTGCACCTGAATTGGGGCTAGAACGTGCGAGAGGGCGAGGTGAACTTGACAGAATTGAACGTGCGGGTTTGGCATTTTTCGAAAGAACACGTCAACGTTATTTAGATCTCGCCATGCATGATAGCAGTATCGTGACCATTGATGCATCTCAGCCGATGGAAAAGGTACATGCAGATATCTCTGAAGCGATAACGCGCTACTTACAGAGCCACGTATGATGCTAAAATCGTGGCTCAACACGCCCTTTAACGCGCTTAATGAACGTGTGTTAAATAACACGTTGCATCACGGTATTGTGCTAAGTGGTGAAAGGGGTGTTTTTTCTGAGGAACTCGCGGAACAATTAGCGGCATCATTATTGTGTTCCAATACAGGTATCGAAGGGGCATGTGGCACCTGCAAATCCTGTTTGCTACTGGCGTCTGGATCTCACCCTGATTATTTAAAGGTTATTCCTGAGAAGTCCATTGGTGTGGATGCAATCAGAGAGGTCTCTAATAAGCTGTCGGGTACATCGCAGTTATCAGGTGCTAAAGTCATGGTAATGTATGATGCACACAGTATGACTGAGTCTGCTGCAAATGCGCTGCTTAAAACCCTTGAAGAGCCCACAGACAACACCTATTTAATATTGCTGACGGAAAAAGTGAATTCGCTGCTTCCCACGATCGCCAGTCGATGTGAAAAGCACAGTGTGCCCACCCCTCAAAAATCAGAGCTTAACGCATGGTTAAGTGTTGAAGGATACGAGAATACACCAGATTCATTGCTTGATGCTTACCATTGTATCCCCGAGCGAGTTTTACAGGCGTTGTCGGAGCCAGAGTGTTCCTACGATAAGTTTATTCAGGATATTACTGCTTTTAAGCAAGGGAAAATGAGCAGTGTCGCAATGGCTCAGAAATGGGAGACACATGCGATAGCCTGTGCAACATGGGCATTACATTTATGTAAAATTAATGCTGCCCAGTCGCCATCTATGCAAATACTTGACTCTTACCATGCTTGTCGTCAGCTTTTTGAACGCTTAAATCAAACAGGTGTAAACAAACAACTTCAGTTGGTTAGCCTGTTTAGAATACTTGAAACCGTTAATTTATGAATAGGAGAGCAACTTGCTAGTTGATTCCCATTGCCACTTAGATCGCCTAGACCAAACACCTGAGCAATTGCGTGAAACACTCCACTTCGCCAGACAGCGAGGGGTAGAGCATTTTCTTTGTGTTTCTGTTTCGCTCAAGGATTTTCCTGCGATGGCAAAGGCTGTTAGTGATATTCCAGATGTGAGCATTTCATGTGGCGTGCACCCGCTACATCAAGAAGATGCCGCTTCCTACGAGGCGCTATTAGAGATGGCCAGTGCCGAAAACGTCGTAGCGATAGGCGAAACAGGATTGGATTATTTCTATAGCAACGACACGAAAGAGGTGCAGATTCAGTCTTTTA
The DNA here is from genome assembly GCF_025751585.1 of Fluctibacter corallii. Taxonomy (GTDB): domain Bacteria; phylum Pseudomonadota; class Gammaproteobacteria; order Enterobacterales; family Alteromonadaceae; genus Fluctibacter_A; species Fluctibacter_A corallii. The sequence continues at coordinate 582,102 of NZ_JAOWKX010000002.1, read as the reverse complement.
TCGACCACATTAAAGTCGCGAATCAACTTGAAAAGCCACTAATTATCCACACGCGTGACGCACGTGAAGATACCATTGCGTTGCTTAATAAATACTTAGACAACAATACTAAGGGTGTTTTACATTGCTTTACTGAGTCTTGGGAAATGGCAGAGCAAGCGATTGAATTAGGTTTTTACATTTCTATTTCTGGTATTGTTACCTTTAAAACCGCAACAGAGTTACAGGACGTTGTGAGAAAAATTCCACTTGAGCGTCTATTAATAGAAACCGACTCACCTTGGTTGGCACCTGTGCCTTATCGAGGCAAGCAGAATCAGCCCGGTTATGTTCGTGAAGTCGCTGAGTTTATCGCAGAATTAAAGGGTGTGTCGGTAGAGGAATTAGCAAGCATTACAACCAAAAACTTCTATACGCTATTTTCACTCGCAAAAGCCACTGGCTAAGGTATCATCATCAAAACGTGGCAACGCTAAAATGCTAAAGCAGGCGTATGGCAGATAAACAAAAACCCGGCTAATGCCGGGTTCTGCATCTCAAAGAGATGAAACCGTTATTATCTGGCGCGATAGATGATGCGACCTTTTGTTAGGTCGTAAGGCGTCATTTCAACAGTTACTTTATCGCCCGTTAGGATGCGGATGTAGTTTTTACGCATTTTACCAGAAATGTGAGCAGTAACCACGTGACCATTTTCCAATTCTACACGGAACATTGTGTTTGGCAGTGTATCTAACACTGTACCTTCCATTTCAATACAATCTTCTTTCGCCATCTAAAAATTTTACCTCAAATATCGTAAAAAAAGCCGCGCAGATTTTGCCCAATAAGTATGGCGGTGTAAAGCGCAAACATCATTTTTTTGAAAAATAATGCCATTTATTGTCAATAAATCGCTCATGTGGATAAAATTCACGCTTATAGTTCATTTTTTCGCAGGCATCAATTTGATACCCCAAGTATACATAAGGGATATTTTTTTTACGTGCATATTCAATTTGTTTAATGATGGCAAATTTACCAACAGAGCGATAAGTGTAATCTGGGTCAAAAAACGTATACAAGGCTGAAAGTGCGTTCGCGAGCAAGTCGGTTACGGCAACCCCAATCAATTTATCATGATGGTAAAATTCAAAAAACAGCGTTTGGCACCACTGACTACTGATAAAGCTGCGATATTGGTGCTCACTGGCAGGGTACATCGACCCATCTCGATGCCGAGTATTGATATAACGCGCATAGAGTGTGTAATAGGCTGGCTTTTCATCCAAACTCGCCACGACGGTAATATCGCTATTTTTATTGGTGATCCGCTTTTGGCTCTTACTTGGAGAGTACGACGAGGCCAGTACCCGCAAGGATTGGCATGCGTGACACGCAGTACAGTGAGGGCGATAAATTTGTTCGCCGCTACGTCGAAATCCCGCACCAATTAAGATGTCATAGTGTTTGGCCTGGGCTTGTTCGTTTTCAACGAGTACCAATAGTTGTTCACGTTGGTCGCTGAGGTAACTACAATCAAACTCTTGTGTTAGGCCAAATCTCACAAATCAACCTCGATTGTACTTGGTTGCCAAACATCATGGCTGAAAGAGTGTGAATGGCTATCGTTTAACATGCTTAAAAACGTGGCACGGCTGACTTCTGTGCAGCCTAAAGAGGCGAGGTGAGGGGTTTGCATTTGACAATCAATAAAAGCACCTCTGTGTTTGCGCATGTGCTCGACTAAGTAATAAAAGGCTACCTTTGACGCGTTACTTTCTAAACTAAACATAGACTCCCCACAAAACGTACGACCGGTAACCACACCATAAAGTCCGCCAACTATACGTTGCTCTCTCCAAACTTCTATTGAATGGGCTATGCCCTGCGCGTGTAAACGATAGTAGGCAGTCTCCATTTCTTCAGTAATCCAGGTCCCATTTTCTCTTCTGGCAATGGTGGCACACTGATTAATAACATCTAAAAACGCATGATTAATAGTCACAGTATAGTCGTGTTTACGAATGGCTTTCTTGAGGCTTTTGCTTGCGTGAAAATCTGTCAAGCGCAGCACGCCCCTTGGATTCGGACTCCACCAAAGAATGGGTTCCCCTTCACTGAACCAAGGGAATATACCGTGTCGGTAGGCTTCTATCAGCCTTTTAACCGACAAGTCACCGCCGTATGCTAATAAACCATTTGGTTCTTCTAGGGCATGGTGGGGTGATGGAAATATCGGTCTGTTGTCTAGTTGGTGTAAATGAATCATAAAAAAGGCTTCCCTCAAGAAGCCTCATTATTACATTGAATCTTTTTAGGTAACACTATTAGTCTTCTAGTGCATCCAAATATTTTTCAGCGTCCAATGCCGCCATACATCCTGTTCCTGCTGAAGTGATCGCTTGACGATACACGTGATCGCATACGTCTCCCGCCGCAAATACACCAGGTACGCTCGTTTGTGTGGCGTTGCCTTCTAGGCCGCTATTAATTTTAATATAGCCATCTTTCATATCTAACTGGCCTGCGAATATATCAGTATTAGGTTTGTGGCCAATGGCAATAAATAAACCCATTACATCAAGTTCTTCTGTATTGTCTGATTGAGTATCTTTGATTCTGATCTTGTTGACACCCATATTGTCGCCCAATACTTCATCTAAGGTACGATTTAGGTGAAGCGTTACGTTTCCATTCTTTGCCTTGTCTAGTAGGCGATCTGACAAAATCTTTTCACTTCTGAAGGTGTCGCGACGGTGAATTACGTGTACCTCAGAGGCAATATTAGACAGGTAAAGGGCTTCTTCAACGGCAGTATTACCACCGCCGACAACGGCGACTTTTTGGTTACGATAGAAGAACCCATCACAGGTTGCACACGCTGACACGCCTTTACCCATAAATGCTTGCTCAGATTCCATGCCCAAGTATTTCGCCGACGCACCCGTTGCAATAATAAGTGCATCACACGTATACGTACCATTATCTCCTTTAAGGGTATATGGACGTTTAGACAGGTCAGTTTCATTAATATGATCAAAGATAATTTCTGTATCAAACTTTTCAGCATGCTTCTGCATTCTGACCATCAAATCAGGCCCTGTCAGACCTTCTGGATCGCCTGGCCAATTTTCAACTTCAGTCGTTGTAGTGAGCTGTCCACCTTGTTGAATACCGGTAATTAATACAGGGTTTAAATTAGCGCGCGCTGCGTATACAGCGGCAGAATAGCCAGCAGGACCAGAGCCCAAAATAAGCAATTTTACGTGTCTAGCTTCAGACATGCGTTTCTCCAGTATCGTGTTGAGCGTAAATAGTAAGAAATGTTAACACTCAAGTAAAACTAATCGTTGAAAGCTAGATTGGGACAATTTTTTAATAATCAAGTAAACGATTTTTAAAAATGTACGTAGAAGACAAACATGTATTGTCGCTGTTTTGCTGTGCTTTCGCTCAAATCATTTTAGCTTTGCCCTCAGGTTTAGTCGGCATGGCGGAGGGCGATAAATGCACACATAGTATGAATATCAACTTTTATATAACAGAAGGGATTAGCGTTTTTCTTCATAAATGCGTACCCTTAAAGTTGTGCTAATTTAATGTAGGTTTACTATGTCTCAGTCACTTTCATTTACTCTCAGGGATGGTCAGGATTACATGCAGTTATGGCCGAACCAAAAGGCACTCTATGCCTTATTCCCAGAGAATCGGGTGATTGCAGCAACAAAACTTGGCATCAAAGTTATGCCTCCTATCGCAATCGTGGTAACGGCTGCATTTGTTAGTTTTTATGGTGTAGACTTTTTGCCTCAAGCCCTTACGTTGGGATTGTTTTTTGTCAGTTTACCTTTACAAGGGCTAATGTGGCTTGGCTACCGTTCACAGCAACCTCTGCCACCTTCCACGCGTGCATGGTACGCAGATGTTCACCAAAAGATGCTAGCAGAAGGGTGTAGAGTGGAGGCGGTTAAATCTCGTCCTCGATACAAAGAGCTCGCGATTTTACTCAAAACAGCATTTGATGAATTAGACAAAGTGTTTGTTAAGCAGTGGTTATAGCTGCTTCGGTAGTGTTTAGAAATCCGTGTCATTTTTATCTAATGTTGCCGAGAAAACCCCGTGATCAGAGCGAAGCGATGTCGCGGGGATGAATCGGCTAACCTTGTTCTTGAATATATTTTCGAATGGTATCTGTACTAGCGTTACCTACTGAGCAGACGAAATAGCCATCTGACCAAAATGTCTTCTTTACTCAAAGCTGCCTTTTAATGTATGGAAGTGATTTCCAGATTTTAGCGGTTGTTTCCTGCTTAATTCTCCAGACATGTTGCCCAATAGAATATTTAGTTCCGATTCGGATTAACATGTGGATATGGTCTAGATCAATTTCAACTTCTACGACGTCAAAGTCAGAGCGGCGCGAGATATCAAGTAGCTTATCTTTAACGAAATCACCTATCCACTCTTACAGCAGAGGTTTTCTGTATTTAACAACCAATATCAAGTGCAAAGCTATCAGATATTTGCAGTGTGATTTTGTTTGATAATCCATCTTGACAATCCACTCTTATACAGTGGTGTATACAGTATATGAAAAAGACGCTCAGATATAATTACAGGCTTAATCCAACGCCAGAGCAGGAAGTTAAGCTCATTGAGTTTGGCGCAACAGCCCGTGGCATTTGGAATCTGTTATTGTCTGAAACTATGCGTCGATACGATTACGATAAGACGTTCTTTTTTTACAAGGATATGGCCTCATTACTCAAAAAACTAAAGTCTTTTGAGGAGTTCGCTTGGATAAAAACGTTTGATTCAGCAGCAGCACAACAAGTCGCGAGAGATTTGGAAGCGGCACTAAAGAACGCTTTCTCAAAAGGTCGATTGCAGCGTTTTCCGAAACATAAGATCTCTTACAAGAGAAAGAAACTTCATAACGATAGCTTTCGAGCAGTGAATAATTCCAATTGCATCCGCATTGAAAATCGCACTATTAGCATCCCAAAAGTAGGTAAAGTGCCAATCGTATTACACCGTAACTTGGTAAGTAAAATTAAGACCGTCACGATTCAATACCGTCACGGCAGATGGGAGTGCAGCATCACTCAAGAGGTAGAATGCAAAACCGCCAAAAATCGGCTAACGAGCATCACAGGTTTTGATATTAACTCGAAGCAGACGGTAGTTGGTTCAAACGGATTTGTCTCCGACAATCCGAAGTTCTTAAGGCAATCAAAAGAGAAGTTAACCCACTTGCAACGCCAGCTTTCAAGGCGAAAAAAAGGCTCGAATCGCTGGCAAAAAACCAAACAACGCATCAATAAATTACACGGTAAAATCTCAAGGCAAAGACTCAACTTTGCGCATCAAGTGTCACGACAGATAACCAACGAAACTGGTATTTTGGTGTTTGAAGATTTAAACGTAAAAGCGATGCAACAGTTCAACGGTAGCATGGTAGCCGATAACGTGATGGGTTTAATTACCCAGCTTGCAAAGTACAAAGCAGACCTAGAAGGCAAGCTCTATCACGAAATTGGCCGCTTTGAGAAATCGACAGGGATTTGCAGTGAGTGCGGCCAGCGCCATGTGCTGTCATTGAGCGAACGATATTTCACCTGTACAGCGTGCGCCACTTATCAAAGTCGGGATCTGTCTGCGGCCAAGAGTATCGCTAAAACAGGTGAATTAGACTTAATTGCGGCTGAAATCGTCGCAAGGGTAATACCCACATCTCAGCATAAATCAGCCATTAAAATGAAAGTCTTCGAGGTATCGAAGTTAGTTGAAGGATCTGAGAAAAAAGAAGCGGCCTAGCCTCAAAGCTAAACTGTTGAAGCCCAGTGATCAGAGCGAAGCAATGTCGCTGGGTAGTTCACTTAACGACTTCCCGCTACAATGCGTCCATCGCTGATTTACGTTTTCGCTCTTTAACGAGATCGTTTCTCTTGTACTGATGGGGGAGTGTCAGTGTATAGCGTTACGTTTTTAGGTGTAGGCTCTGCGAACAGTTTGCTAGGTTGTTCTTCATGCGTAATTAATAAATCTGGCATGCCGTGGTTAATGATTGACTGTGGGCATGATTCGTTATCTCGCTATAAATCTCACTACCATGGCTCTTTGCCTGAATATATTTTTATTACGCATTTGCATTTTGATCACATTAGCGGATTAGAGCAACTCTTCTTTCAGTCGTACTTCCAACGAAAACGCCCTAAATTATTTGTACCCGTTGCGCTGATAAACCGACTACATGATATCCTAGGGCATGTTGGTGTAGCTGAATCTGGTGTGAATGTGTGGGATGTACTCGATATTATGCCAGTAAAAGACAATTTCTGGTTCGATGCTATCAACTTATCAGTTGTACCCACAAGACATCATAAATTTGAATCGAGCTTTGCGTTACATATGCCTGGTGTGCTTTTTTATACGGGTGACACCAAACCTATTCCTGAAATTTTGCATTATTTGGTTGGAACTGAGATTATTTTTCACGATTGCTGTATAAAAAGCAATCCCAGCCACACGTCCTTAGATGAATTGCTAAGCCAGTATGATCCCAGTATTTTGAATCGAATAGTGGTATATCATTATTCATCGGAGCAAGACCGAGATGCATTTACCGCAGCGAATATCAAGTACGCAAAGAATCTAGTGCCCATATCTATTGGTCAACATTCAGTTCAAACGTTACATTCAACAATAAATTTTGCCTAAATTTCATCACAGAAACTGAAAAGCATTTGAATCTTTCAACGTCGAAAGCGAGCGTTAGGTTAGCCTGCGGCTACCAAAACTGCGTTGCACCTCTTACAGCGGTACTGGGATTCGCCTCGTATGATTTTATTATGTCGGCGCACAGTTAAGGAGATGGTTTGACAATCACATTTGTAAGAAAAGGTTTTGCCCTGAACGTTTTTGACGCAAAGCTGATGCGTAGCGGTAGCAGGTAGGTAAAATACCTGAGTCATTATATTTTGCCACTCTTTACCATGAGGCTTAACCTTGCCATAAAGATGGTAGGTGATTAAATGGGCAACCTCATGTGGAATCACTTCACTTTCAAACACGGATCTGTTTTCTGAGAACAAAACAGGGTTCAACTTAATATGGTTGCGTTGAAAGTTAGCACTGCCAGCAATTTTACCGCGTTGATTTAACGATACGGTGGGAAGGGGAAAATGCTGATTAAAAAAACCATTTGCTATCGAATAGCACTGGTTTATTCGTTCTTCTGCAATTGAAATTAAATCGTTCATAGAAACAAGCCGCCCATTTGGGCGGCTATACTAACGATAACTGAGAACCTTGTAAAAGATTACATCTCACACATTATGCAATATGCGTAGGTGCCTTTCGGATCATTGAGTTTGGCAAGCGCGTCAAAACGAGAAATCACATCTTTAACTAATCCGACTAATGCACTATTGCTCTGAGCGATACTGACTTTACCTACCAGCGCCGCAGATTGACCGAACAACTCTCTCAAGAATTTTTCTTTAGGCGACAATTCTCTTTCAACGTATTTGGTGTCGTAAGTCTCTAGATTGGCAAGTTGTGCTGCCGATTTAACTGCATCGTCTAAATAACCAAGATTATCGACTAACCCAAGTTCTTTGGCTTGTGAACCAATCCAAACTCGCCCTTGGGCAATCTCGTCTACGCGGGCTTTCGGAATATCACGTCCTTCTGAAACAATAGTTAAGAATTGATCATAAGTGTTCTCAACAGAATACTGAATAATATTGCCAATTCTTGGGTCTAATTCTCGTGTTAATCCCATACCAGCGAAGTCGGTTGTACCAACACCATCAGTGTGAATACCAATGTGAGAAAGTGAATTCTCCCACGACATAAACATGCCGAAAACGCCAATTGAGCCAGTAATTGTGCTCGGCGCAGCCCAAATTTCATCGGTACTAGCAGAAATCCAGTAACCGCCAGAGGCAGCATAGGTGCTCATTACTGCAACAACAGGTTTGCCTGCATTACGAAGATTCTTTATTTCTTGTCTAATGACTTCTGATGCAAATGCACTTCCACCGGGAGAGTCAACATGCATCACAACCGCTTTAATAGAGTCATCAAGCCTTGCTTGTCTGAGTAGGTTGGCTGTGCTGTCACCACCAATATCACCAGGTTGTTGCTGCCCGTTTAAAATAACGCCCTTGGCAACCACAATACCTACATTGTTATTGCCTATAGGTGGGAAAGGAACGCCTTTAACAGTATCTAAATAATTATCAAAATCAATGCCGCTGAAATTGACCTCTTTTTCGTCAAGGCCGACAATGGCAATCAATTCATCTCGAATATCTTCTCTAGACTTTATGGCATCTATCCAACCATATTCCAGCGCATACTTTGCAAAACTTCCGTCAACTGCCTTAAATTTCGCCATAAAACTTTCAACTTGATCGTCGAAGTTGTTAACGTCAAACCCTCGGGCTGCAGCAACGTCGGTTTTGTATTGCATCCATAATGCATTTAGCCATTCTTGATTTGCTTCTTTCGCAGCGTCAGACATGTCGTCACGAATATAAGGTTCGATCGCAGACTTATACGTGCCTACACGAAACACGTAAGTAGAGGCCTTCAGTTTCTCTAAAGCCGACTTAAAATACATGCGGTAACGGCCGTATCCCTCAAGCAGCATATAACCCATCGGGTTCATGTACACGTGGTCGGCATGACTCGCAACATAATATTGCTCCTGAGTAAAATAATCGCCAATTGCATAGACTGGTTTGCCACTTTCTTTAAAGCGCTCGATTGCGCCTGAAAATTGTGACAATTTATCTAACCCAGTGTTATTCATTTCATGTAAATCGAGCACGAGGGCTTTAATGCGGTTGTCTTCTTTTGCTTGATCGATAGCGAAGACCAAATCGCGTAATAGGACTTCGGGGTTTTCCTCTCTTTGACCGAACGCCTCAGACATAAAGGCTTCGAAAGGGTCAACATTGCGTTTTTCAATGACAATATCTCCCCTTACATTTAACACCAGCGCCGTGTCTTTCGGTATCATGACTTTTCCATCATCGCCGCTCATTGCCGCGAAAATACCAACGATTATCAATATAAAAATGATATTGAAAAATGCTTTTCGACTAACGTTCAGGACCGTCCAAAGTCCCAGAAAAAATGACTTCGTCCAACTATTCTTTGTTGTCATTAAGCTACTTGCCTTATGTGAAAATTTTTAACGCCTATATCCTAACGATTCTAAATAGAATCACCAGTCCAGAAATGTAAAAAAGTTTTATCTTGTTGATTTTTCGTCTTGTTCCAGCCAATGCTTGATTACCATCGCGATAGCTTTATGGTTGTCATCTGCGTATGTGCGTAATAAATCAGCTTTACGCTTAGATGCTTTTACGTTCTTTTTTTTCTTTGCGTATAGCCGCTCGAGGGGACTGGATTGTTTTTTTTGATTCATGACGTAAATAGTTGAAATAGAAAAGGCGTTATTTCTGTCTATAGTGGTATTAATGTGAACATTATCATAATGAGACATCATGACCATTCATTCACTGCACAGTAAATACCGAAATGTCGTTAACATACTCCTTAGTATAGACGGGCTCGGACCATTATTATTAAGATTGTATTTAGCACCCATTTTTATCATGGCGGGCCACAATAAACTAACTAATTTTAGTGACACTGCCGCTTGGATGGGTAATAGCGAATGGGGGCTGGGCCTTCCGTTTCCTGAAGTAATGACTGCATTAGCCGCGGGCGCTGAATTTTTTGGTGGTTGGTTGTTACTGTTTGGATTTGCGACAAGACTCATATCAATTCCGTTAATGGTTACAATGGTCGTCGCTGCGCTAACTGTTCATTGGCAGCATGGCTGGCATATTTTACCTGAATCAACACTCACCGTGCCTTGGGAGTGGCGTGAAGATTTGATTCAAGGCGCCAATGAGCGTAGAGAAATGGCGATATCGATCCTTAAAGAATATGGCAATTATTCTTGGTTAAGTGAAACGGGGGGAGTCACCATACTTAAAAATGGCATAGAGTTTACGGCTACGTATTTCATTATGTTGGTAATACTATTTTTTACTGGTGGTGGCCGTTACACCAGTGCTGATTACTTCTTAAACAAGCGCATTCAAAACGCTGTCACAGTTGACTAATCACTTGATTTGAATATCCAGATTGCGATACTAGCGCCAGACTTCCCATAATAATAAAGGTTGAAACCATTTGATGGATGCAATATCACTGCTTGTAAATCGACATTCTTGCCCGAAATTAGAGGCTCCTGCGCCTACTGGAGAGGCGTTAGACATCATTAAACGCGCGGCTTTACGGGCACCCGATCATGCGTGTTTGCGCCCTTGGCAGTTTGTTGTGTGTGAAGGCGAGGGGTTAACGCGATTAGGCGATATCTATTTAGATGCAGCCAAAAAAGAACATTTTAGTGAGCGGGATATCGAACGCGCTCCCAGTTTGCCATTAAGGGCGCCGATGATCATTGTTGCGATTGCAAAATTTACAGAGCATGAGAAGGTGCCTTGGGTTGAGCAAGTCGCATCTGCATCTTGCGCCGTACAGGCAATGCAAATGGCGGCCTTGTCTCAAGGTTTTAATGGTATTTGGCGAACAGGTCCATATGCACGCAGCGAAACGGTGAAAAAGGCGTTCAACCTTCAAGCAGAAGACGAAATTGTGGGTTTTCTGTATTTAGGGACACCATCGGTTGACGTAAAGCCAAGAAGAGACATTGAGCACGAAGCGTTTTTTGAGCATTGGGCGTAAAAACCACACAATGTGTCGAGTATTTCAGTTTATAAAGGCTGACTCGACACATTGGTGTAACTATGAAGAATAACGCGCTATGGCACGGTAACGATTTTACACGCGTTGGTAGAACCGATGGTTTCCATTTGATCGCCATACGTCATAATGAACAGATCACCGCTTTCTAGCAGGCCTTTTTTCGTCAATACGTCAATCACATCATTTTTAAGTTTACCTGGCTCACTCCCGCGAGAATCAAAATAGACGGGTTTAACACCGCGATACAAGGCCATTGCGTTAAGTGTCGTTTCATGGCGAGATAGCGCATAAATAGGTAGCGATGTGGTTATGCGCGACATCAGGCGAGGGGTTTTGCCACTTTCTGTTAGTGCCACTAACGCTTTAATAGACGATAAATGGTTTGCAGCATAGACTGTTGATAGTGCGATAGTTTCACTGATTGTAGTGAAAGATTCGTCAATACGGTGTTTTGATATTTTTACGCTAGGGTGGGTCTCTGCACCTTCGCATACGCGAGACATCGCTTCTACTGTTTCAACGGGATATTCACCCGCGGCAGTTTCAGCCGACAGCATCACGGCATCTGTTCCATCTAATACCGCATTGGCCACATCCATCACTTCTGCACGTGTTGGCATTGGGCTTGAAATCATCGATTCCATCATTTGCGTAGCCGTGATAACGACTTTATTAAGCTGACGAGAGCGAGAAATCAGCTTCTTTTGTACGCCGACCAACTCGGCATCGCCAATTTCAACTCCTAAATCTCCACGTGCCACCATCACAGCATCAGACGCCTCAATAATGTCGTCGATAGCCTCATCACTGGCAACCGTCTCTGCACGCTCTACTTTTGCGCAAATTTGTGCATTACACCCAGCTTGCTGCGCTAGCTCTCGTGCATAATTAAGATCGGCACTACTGCGTGGAAACGATACCGCCAAATAATCTACGCCCATTTTGGCTGCGGTTTTGATGTCTTCCTTATCTTTGTCTGTTAATGCTTGGGCAGACAAGCCTCCACCCAATCGATTGATGCCTTTGTTGTTCGATAGTTTGCCGCCAACAGTGACGACGGTATGAATTTTAAGGGCATCAACCCGTTCAACTTTTAACTGAATACGGCCGTCGTCAAGTAGGAGAATGTCATCTTTGCTGACGTCGTTGGGCAGATTTTTATAGTCTATTCCAACTGCGCTCTGTGATCCGGCGTCTTTTTCCAACCCAGCATCTAAAATAAACGCATCCCCAATGGCTAATTTAACCGCACCCTCTTTAAATCGAGCGACACGTATTTTCGGCCCTTGTAGATCACCTAGAATAGCCACGTATTTACCGAGTTTATTCGCGGCGTCTCTGACACGTTGCGCTCTGGCGATATGATCTTCTGCCGAGCCGTGAGAAAAGTTCATTCTAACGACATTCGCGCCCGCTTTGATAATGGCTTCGATTTTTTCTGATGTATCGGTTGCTGGACCCAGTGTCGCTAGAATCTTCGTTCTTCTTAACATAGTTTTCACTCTAGTTAACATTGCCATGACATTGTTGTCACAGTACATTGAATTCGGTATGAATTACAGAAACGGTAAGAAAGTCTTGATACGTCCATTACCCATAACTGTAATTTTATTACAAAATGGTAGTGGAAAAGTGATGAAAAGTGAAATTATTTAACAAAAAAAGAGCCTATCGGCTCTTTTTAATCTTGTCTTTTCTCGTATCGTGAACCACGCAGGGTGTCTTTGACGCGCTTTAAATTTTCTCGAAATTTGCCACCGCGGCGCAATGTAAAGCCTGTTGCCAGAATATCAATTAATGTAAGCTGCGCTATGCGTGATGCCATCGGCATGTACATGTCGGTGTCTTCAGGTACGTCAAGAGATAACACCAAATTACACTCTTTAGCGAGAGGGCTGGCTTCAGACGTTATCCCGATAACGGTAGCGTCGTTACCGCGCGCAATCTGGGCTATTTCAACTAGGCTCTTGGTGCGTCCCGTATGAGAGATTAGCACCACCACATCATCTTCGTTGCAGTTCATGCAGCTCATACGTTGCATCAAAATATCTTCGAAATAGACAACGGGCACATTAAAACGGAAAAATTTGTTCAATGCATCGTGTGCAACAGACGCTGAGGCACCCAGACCAAAAAACGAAATCTTTTGAGCCTGTGTTAGCAAGTCTACGGCACGGTTGACTTTATTGACGTCTACAGACTGTCGCGCGACTTCAAGCGAGGCCATCGTCGATTCAAAAATCTTTTTGGTATATTCATCAGGGCCGTCACTTTCTTCTACATGACGATTAACATAAGGCGTACCATTAGCAAGGCTTTGCGCTAAATGTAATTTAAAGTCAGGAAACCCTTTTGTATCTAGGCGACGACAAAAGCGATTAACGGTCGGCTCAGATACATCAGACATTTTTGCCAACGTAGCAATGCTAGAGTGAATGGCGGTTTGTGGGTCGGCAAGAATAATCTCTGCCACCTTTCTTTCAGACTTGCTGAACGCCGCTTTTTGCTGTGTTATTTTTTCAAGAATATTCATACGCACTTATGAAACTTACTTATAATAATCTTATGCTCATGTGCTCACATTACCACTGAAGGAGCGCTTCTGTGTACCATTGTTGTAACATTTTGACAATTTAGCCAGTATCATTTGACTGTCAGCGGTGCTGACTTTCTTGTCGATATCTGTATTTATGTAACTAAAAAGTTGTAATTTTACTACATATGGTGATACTTTTAAGATAATCATAACAGAAAAATTTCACAATACGTTGAAATTTAGTGATAATTTTTCTGCTGAATTACGATAACTACAGGTTTAAAACAAATGGTGTTGGAAACTTCTTTCGAGCCTTGCGATTTCGTTTTGTTTGGAACAAAAGGGGATCTTGCCCGCCGGAAATTGCTGCCTTCTCTCTATCAACTTGAAAAAGCCGATCTTATTCATCAGGACACAAAAATCATCGGTGTCGCCCGTGATAGTGTCACGTTGGATGAATATATTGCGGTCGTAAAAGAAAATATTGAAAAATTTGGTGGTGAAGCACTTTGCGATGAAACATGGCAAAGACTCGCGAGCAAGCTAGATTATGTTCAAATCGATATGAAAGATATCGACAGTTACAACGAATTCAAAGAGCATGTCGATGAAAGCCGAACAATGGTGTGTTACCTCGCAACACCCCCTTCGATTTACGGCGATATCTGCAAAGGATTAAACGCCGCAGGAATCATCGACAAGAGCGTGAGAGTGGTGCTCGAAAAACCGATTGGTCATGACCTGGAAACATCGCAGATAATTAACAATCAGGTTGCAGAGTTCTTCGACGAATCACAGATTTATCGTATCGACCATTATCTGGGTAAAGAAACGGTTTTAAACCTTGTAGCATTGCGCTTCGCCAACTCCATTTTTGCGACTAACTGGGATCACAATTGTATTGACCATGTGCAGATATCGGTGGCGGAATCTGTCGGCATTGAAGGGCGCTGGGGATACTTTGACGAAGCCGGTCAAATGCGGGATATGGTGCAAAACCACTTGTTGCAAATTCTTACCCTCATCGCGATGGAGCCACCTACAACGTTAGATGCTGACAGCATTCGAGACGAAAAATTAAAGGTGTTAAAAGCGCTTCGACCAATAGATGCCTCTAATGTTCGTGAAAATACAGTACGTGGTCAATACATCAGTGGCTTTGTTAAAGGTCAAGAGGTTCCAGGTTACTTAGAAGAGGAAGGGGCAAACGAGCGCAGTGAAACTGAAACCTTTGTTGCGCTTAAAGTTGAAATCGATAACTGGCGATGGGGCGGCGTGCCGTTTTACCTAAGAACAGGTAAACGCATGCCAAATAAAGTGAGTGAAGTCGTTATCTACTTCAAGCGACAGCCTCACAATTTATTTAAGGAAAGCTTTTCCCAATTACCACCGAATAAGCTCACCATTCGCTTGCAGCCAGATGAGGGCGTAGAAGTGACGGTGATGAACAAAGTCCCCGGCCTAACAACCTCAGGCAACATGGATTTGCAAAAATCTAAGCTTAATTTGAGCTTTTCTGAAGCGTTTAAAGATGAACGTATTGCTGACGCTTATGAGAAGTTGCTGTTGGAAGTGATGATTGGCAATCAAGCGTTGTTTGTGCGTCGTGACGAAGTCGAAGCCGCATGGAAATGGGTAGATGGTATTTTTTCAGCATGGAATGCCAGCAATGAGCCGCCAGAGCCTTATCAGGCTGGAACATGGGGACCAGTAGCCTCTATCGCATTATTGGCACGAGATGATCGCGCGTGGTACGAAAGTCGAATTGGGAAAAAACGATGACTCTTTTAGTAAATGAATTTGCCTCTCAAGAGGCGTTAGTGGAAGAATTTGCCTCAACCATTACGGCGTTATTACGTGAAGGAATTAAGGAAAAAGGGAGAGCCAGTTTGGTGGTCTCTGGTGGTAGAACACCCATTGCATTGTTCAACAAGCTATCCACCAGTCAATTACCGTGGGAGAACGTCGATGTCACCCTCGCTGATGAGCGCTGGGTGGATGCATCTGACGACGCGAGTAATGAAAAATTGGTGCGTACACACCTATTAAAGGATAACGCTGCAAACGCCAATTTTGTTAGCTTAACCACCTCTGATAATGACGCGAATAACGCAGTTGGGGAAATTTCACAACGGGTGACTAACATTTCCTCGCCTTTTGATGTCTTAATTTTAGGTATGGGTGAAGACGGCCACACTGCGTCGTTATTTCCATGCGCTAAACAAATAAAAGAAGGCTTAACGACCGAAGCTGATTGTTTGGCAGTAACGCCGGGCGAAGCGCCTCACCAACGTATGTCGTTGAGTTTAAAAAAATTATTAGAAAGTAAACGTATCTTCCTGCACCTTACAGGCAACAGTAAAAAGCGTGTTGTTGAACAAGCACAGTCGGGTGACGATCCGTACGAAATGCCAATACGCGCAATAATTCAAAACGCACAAGTTGAACTTATGTGGGCGCCTTAAGCGCCTTCAAAGGAAGAGAATATGAATACGATTATTCAAGAAGTAACCGAACGCATCATAGAACGTAGTCATAAAACGCGTAAGGCTTATTTAGAAAAGATTGAAAACGCAAGACGTAATGGACCTCACAGAGGGGTGTTGTCGTGTGGTAATTTGGCTCACGGTTTTGCAGCATGTAATCAGGAAGACAAAGCTGATTTACGGAGTATGACAAAAGCCAATATTGCGATTGTATCGTCATACAATGACATGCTGTCAGCACACCAACCCTATGAAACTTACCCGCAACGTATCAAGCAAGCCATCAGTGACGTAGGCAGTGTTGCGCAATTTGCCGGTGGCGTACCTGCGATGTGCGACGGTGTAACTCAGGGTAATCCGGGTATGGATTTAAGCTTGATGAGCCGTGACGTTATTGCAATGTCATCAGCAGTTGCACTTTCTCACAATATGTTTGATGGCGCGTTGATGCTGGGGATTTGCGATAAAATCGTTCCTGGACTGCTACTTGGCTCGCTAAGTTTTGGCCACCTTCCGGTCGTATTTGTGCCAGCCGGTCCTATGCCATCAGGGATCCCTAACAAAGAAAAAGCGCGCGTGCGTCAAGCGTTTGCCGAAGGAAAGGTCGGCCGCGAAGAGTTATTAGAAGCCGAGTCGAAAAGTTATCACTCTGCTGGAACTTGTACCTTTTATGGTACAGCCAACAGTAACCAACTGGTAGTTGAAGTGATGGGCTTACATTTGCCAGGTGCGTCATTTGTTAACCCAGGCACGCCGCTTCGGGATGCACTCACAGACGCAGCAGCGAAACAAGTAACGCGTTTAACAGATTTGGGTGATAACTACACCTCTATTGCCAGTATTCTTGATGCAAAAGCATTGGTGAATGGCCTTGTTGCATTGTTAGCAACAGGGGGATCAACCAATCACACCATGCACCTTATCGCAGTCGCAAGAGCAGCGGGCTATATCGTTAACTGGGATGATTTTTCTGATATTTCTAACGCGGTTCCATTGCTGACGCGCATTTATCCTAATGGATCGGCGGATATTAATCACTTTACGGCTGCTGGCGGTATGTCTTTATTATTCAAAGAGTTACTTGATGCTGGCTTACTCCATAACGATGTTAATACCATTTGTGGTCGAGGTTTAGAACAATATACAAAAGAGCCTCGTCTGGAAGACGGTGAGCTAGTTTGGCGCGATGGACCTACGTCCTCATTAGACAAAGATGTACTTGCGAGTGTCGCTACTCCGTTTAAGCCCGATGGTGGTTTGTCAGTGCTACACGGTAACTTGGGACGCAGTGTGATGAAAACGTCTGCCTTACGCCAGCCTCATTGTCATATGAAAGCACCTGCTGTGGTGTTTGAAGATCAGTTTGAATTAGACGAAGCGTTCAAGTCGGGTGCGTTAGATAAAGATTGTATTGTCGTAGTACGATTCCAAGGGCCATCGGCGATTGGCATGCCAGAACTTCACCGTTTAACGCCGCCTTTAGGTGTACTTCAAGACCGTGGCTACAAAGTCGCATTGGTGACAGACGGAAGAATGTCGGGTGCATCAGGTAAAGTACCCGCAGCTATACACGTGACCCCCGAAGCCTACAAAGGTGGTTTGCTTGCAAAAGTGCAAGATGGTGACATGATTGAGTTAAATACAGAAACGGGCGAAATGAATTTGCTTGTAGACGCAGAAGAATTAGCTAAGCGACCCGCAAAACAGGCAAATATTGCGCACCATCAAGTGGGCATGGGCAGAGAGATGTTTGCAGGAATGCGCACCACACTCACAGGGGCTGAGGAAGGCGCGTGTTCGTTGTTTGTAGAGCAGGAGCAGCAACATGTCGGCTAAGTTCGTGGCTGATGTTGGCGGAACCAATATTCGCATAGGGCAAACTGAAGGCGGTGAACTAACCTACATTAAAAAATTCTTATGTGCGGATTTTGACACCATTGCCGATGCGTTAAATGCCTATTTTTCGGCATTTCCAGACATGCATTTCAGTGCTGGCTGTATCGCTATCGCCTGTCCAGTGAATGGCGACTGGATTAAAATGACAAATCATACTTGGGCATTTTCGGCTAACGAGCTGCAACAAACACTATCGTTAGAATGGTTAGGGGTAATAAATGACTTCACCTCGGTAGCGCATTCTATTCCGGCACTGAGTGAGCACCAAAAAGTAAAAATTGGCGGTGGCGAGCCCTCTGAGCATGGCAATATCGCGGTATTTGGGCCAGGAACCGGACTCGGTGTCGACCACCTTACTTGGACAGAGGCTGGCTGGAAAGCACTAGACGGCGAGGGTGGACACGTAGATTTTGCTCCTATGGATGAGTTTGATTTTGCTATTTGGCAACATATTAAAGCCTTGCATGGTCATGTTTCTGCGGAAGAAGTACTGTCTGGCAGGGGGATCGTTCACATCTATCAAGGCATTGCCGCATTGCTTGATCTTGAGCCTGAACTAAACGAACCGGCCTCAATTACCCAAAAGGCGATTGAGGGTTCTTGCCACTTATGTGCCAAAACACTTCAGCAGTTTTGCAAAATAATGGGGAGTTTCGGCGGCAATTTAGCCCTCAATCTCGCGACGACAGGCGGCGTATATATCGGCGGCGGCATTGCTTCACGTTTTATTGAATTCATTCAAAGCAGTGACTTTAGGCAGCGCTTTGAAGACAAGGGACGGTTTGCTGATTACGTACAGCGGATACCGACCTATATAATCACAGAACCTGACCATGGCTTGCTGGGCGCAGCTGCCTATCTTGAACAGAACTACGCAGGATAAAATATTATGACAAAGAATTGGAAAGTGTCGTCAGACGAAGTATTTGCCCAAGGTCCTGTTGTACCTGTTCTTGTTATTAAAGACATAGAGCATGCAGTTCCTTTGGCTAAAGCCTTGATTAAAGGTGGGATAAAGGTGTTGGAGGTAACCCTGCGTACTCCTGTTGCCATTGAGGCAATTCGTCGTATCGCAGAGGAGGTGCCTGACGCTTTGGTGGGTGCTGGCACAGTCACAAACGAAGCACAATTAAAACAAGTGACAGATGCGGGCGCATTGTTTGCTATAAGCCCAGGCATGACGTCGGAACTACTTGATGCAGGTAACAGCGGCAGTATTGCCTTGATACCGGGTATTTCATCTACGTCAGATCTAATGAAAGGGTTAGATAAGGGCTACACACACTTCAAGTTTTTTCCGGCCGAAGCATCAGGTGGTGTTAAAGCGATAAAATCTATCAGTGGGCCATTTCCAGATGTGAAGTTTTGCCCCACTGGGGGAATAGGGCCTGAAAACTACTTGGAATACTTGTCGCTTCCCAATGTCATGTGTGCAGGTGGCTCGTGGCTTGCACCCGATGATGCAGTAGTAAACGGTGAGTGGGATAGAATTAGTCAATTAGCAAGTGACGCGGTAAAAGGCGCTTCATCGCTAAATACCTAAACGACACTGATTGATTATCATGATTCGTCCTACACTAGCTAGGTAGTTAAAAGGCCAGCGTCAGTCGCTGGCCTTTTATATTTATGTTTTTTTCGTGTACAGCAAGCAACTTAACGAATACGTTGTACTATCACATGTTTTTCATTGGGAGCGACTACTTTAGTCGTTGTAACAGCCGTTTCAACGCACAACATGTTTCTAAACCCTTCATTTGTCATGTCTGCCATTGATGTAGATTTATCTGCCCAAGGGTTCCACACAACAATACTGTCATGCCCCTCAGAGTGAACGAGAGTGTGCTTGTCGTTGTTGTTGATAGACAGTGATGATGGTTGACATAAGTGAACGCGATCAGTTTCTGCGCTAAAGCGATATGGCTCAGGAGTTTGAAAAATGGCAAATTGCTGAGTTTTATCTTTGTACTCTCCGCTCAAGCCTGTTAATTCCGTGTGTTTAATGTCATCCACGGCGAAGTAGGTATGCAGTGCGGCAGTGTAAGACAAACTTGCATCGCCTAGGTTTTTCGTAATAAGTGATATACAAAGCTCGTCACCGACATGAACGTCTAGAAGTAGCGAAGCCTCTCCCAGAAACCCTTTTCCTTGCACACAACTAGGTGCCAATTGTAATTGCGTGCCTGTGTCACTTTCCTGAATGTGAATAATACGCCACGTTTGGTTTCTTACGTATCCGTGGGAAGGTAGGGAAGTATCTGCTTGCCCATGAAGATCACCGAACCAAGGCCAACAAATCGGAATGCCGCCTCGTATGGCCTTGCTGCCATCCATAATGGCAGCATCACTGACCCATAGTCGATCACGGCCATCTGATTTTGGAACATACGATAGAATATGGCCACCAAATAATGAGATTGTGGCTGTAGACCAACGATTATCGATTTCAATTAAGTCGATATTATTGCGATGCACCAAGCGGGCAGATTCACTAAGCTGTTCCATTTCGTTGTCTCCTCCATAAAAAAAGGCGACCTACGTCGCCTTAATCTAAACACGTAAAAAGGTATTATTTACTGATATGCGCGACTAAGTCCAAAACTTTATTGGAGTAGCCTACTTCGTTGTCGTACCAAGAGACGACTTTTACGAATGTATCGGTTAACGCAATACCTGCGCCAGCATCAAATACCGACGTTCGAATGTCGCCATTAAAGTCAGACGATACCACTGGCGATTCGGTGTAACCCAAAATACCATTTAACTCGCCCTCAGACGCATCTTTGATGGCTTGGCAAATTTCATCGTAGCTAGCTGGCTTGCTCAAATTAACCGTTAAATCTACCACTGACACGTTGGCGGTTGGAACGCGAAATGCCATCCCCGTTAGCTTACCATTTAATGCGGGGATCACTTTTCCTACCGCTTTAGCTGCGCCAGTTGATGACGGAATAATATTTTGCGAGGCACCACGACCACCGCGCCAATCTTTTGCAGACGGTCCATCTACCGTTTTTTGCGTCGCGGTAGTGGCATGCACGGTAGTCATTAAGCCGTCAACAATGCCAAATTTATCGTTCAGTACTTTGGCTAATGGTGCTAAACAATTTGTTGTGCACGATGCATTAGAGACAATGTCTTGCCCGCCATAACTTGCATGGTTTACACCCATGACGAACATAGGCGTATCATCTTTAGATGGGGCAGACATTACGACTTTCTTTGCACCTGCCTGTATGTGTTTACGCGCACTTTCATCGGTCAAGAAAAGTCCTGTCGACTCTACGACTACGTCTACGCCGACATCGCTCCATGCTAGCTGCGCGGGGTCTTTTTCTGCTGTCACGCGAATCGTTTTGCCATTAACAATTAACTGACCATTATCTACTGACACCGTCCCCTTAAATGGGCCATGTGTGGAATCATACTGAAGCATATAAGCCATGTAATCGACATCTAATAGGTCATTAATTGCGACGACTTCAATATCTGAGCGCTCAGTCGCTGCGCGAAAAACAAATCGACCAATGCGACCGAATCCATTAATACCAACTTTAATTGTCATGGGGATTCCTTACACTTAACACTTAAAAAGAATAATTGTAGTAATATAATTACATAAAGTGCAGTAAATGTCTTACATTCCTGCGAAATAATTACATATTTACGTAAGTATATTACATTTATTCTAATGCAAACGTATTCAAATACGACTATGTTTTAGTTTCATTGATAATGTTGCCTACTAAGTTTAGTTAAGATTTTGACAGGATACCTATTTCGATGACTTCTTCTCTTATTGATGCGCTGGTCGAACAAAAGGGCATTGAATCCAATTACATCGACGCGTGGGGTGAGCCCGCAACTATTAAAGAAGAGAGCAAGAAGAAGCTCTTGCGTGCAATGGGCTATGCCATTGATAACGAAGAAGAATTAATTAGCCAACTGAATCAAGAGTGGCAAAGTGCGTGGTTAAGGCCCCTTAATCCCGTTCAGGTAAATAGGCAGTCTGATAGCTTACTTACCACGATACGTCTGCCGCTTGAGCTGGTCAATGACAGCTACACGCTTGTTGTTGAAACCGAACAAGGCGATACACACACTCACACCATTGTCCCATCAGATGCTGAGCTGATAAACGCTGAACACATTAACGACATGGAGTGTCAGGAATATTTAATCGAATTACCGTTTGAACTCCCGCTGGGATACCATACCGTAACCCTCAATGCGGATGACGGCGAGCACTTAGGGGACATGCGGCTTATTATGGCTCCCGTATCGTGTTATCACCCTGAAAAAATTGAGAACGGTGAAAAAGCGTGGGGGTTGAGTGTCCAGTTGTATTGTGTGCGCAGTCAGCACAATTGGGGAGTAGGTGACTTCACTGACTTAGCCGAATTGGTAAAGCATGCTGCCAACAATGGCGCGCAGTTTATTGGCCTCAACCCGATACATGCGCTATATCCAGCTAACCCAGATGCTTGCAGCCCTTATGGGCCAAGTAGTCGTCGCTGGCTAAATTTTATCTATATTGACGTTGAGTCGGTTGAGGGATTTGATGATGCTTCCGTTCAAGCCATCTATTCAAATACCGAATTCCAAGCCGCATTGCAAACAGCAAAACAAGCAGAGTATGTTGATTATAAAACAGTTAGCAACCTTAAGTTGCAAGTGCTACGTGCTATTTTCGACAACAAGTACACGTCTTTGGTTGAGCGCAACAATAAGCAATCCCGCGCCTTTAAAGCCTTTATAAAAGACGGGGGCGAGAGCCTTGAAATGCTGGCGGTATATGATGCAATTCAAGCTCATTTGTCAGAACAGGGAAAGCCCAGCTGGGGTTGGCCAGTGTTTCCTGACAACCTTAATGAGTTCCACAAGCCGGCCGTGAAGAAGTTTAAACAGTCACACAAAAAAGACGTCTACTTTTATTTTTACTTGCAGTGGTTGGCAGCTAAACAACTAGAAACAGCCAACCAAGTAGCAAAAGACAGCGGCATGTTGATCGGACTTTACCGTGACCTAGCCGTTGGCGTAAGCGAGGGAAGTGCCGAAATATGGGGCAACCGTGATCTTTATAGCACCGAGGCGAGCGTTGGCGCGCCGCCTGATATTTTAGGGCCGCTTGGCCAGAATTGGGGGTTGCCTCCAATGCTTCCTGAAAAACTCTATGAGCAGCGTTACCAACCCATTATTGATTTGTTTGATGCGAATATGAAAGCAACAGGCGCATTGCGTATCGATCACGTGATGGCACTGTTACGTTTGTGGTGGGTACACAAAGGAGATAACGCTAAAGAAGGCGGGTACGTTTACTACCCTGTAGATGATCTTTTGGCTATTTTGGCATTAGAAAGCCACAGACATAAGAGTTTGGTAATCGGCGAAGATTTGGGTACGGTTCCGGAGGAAATCCGCGAAAAACTAGCTGAAAACGGCGTATATTCATATCGTG
Organism: Fluctibacter corallii; assembly: GCF_025751585.1. Lineage (GTDB taxonomy): Bacteria > Pseudomonadota > Gammaproteobacteria > Enterobacterales > Alteromonadaceae > Fluctibacter_A > Fluctibacter_A corallii. The sequence goes on along the minus strand of NZ_JAOWKX010000002.1, from coordinate 558,953 downwards.
TTTTCTTTTTTGAACAAGCAGAGGATGGCGGTTTTTATTCTCCCTCTCACTATCCTGTTCAATCCATGTCGACACTGACCACACATGATATGCCCACATTGATCGGGTATTGGCATTGTTTAGATCTAGCACTAGGTAAAGACATTGGCTTGTATCCAACGGAAACGATTTTATCGACCTTGTACCACAGCCGCCATCAGGATAAACAACGCATTTTGGACAGTCTTCACGGTCATCATTCCATTCCAGAATGGATGGATAGACACGTCGATCATCTGGGCATGTCGCAAGAATTGAACTATGGTATTCAAAAGCATATGGCGTCGGGTTCCAGCGCATTATTAAGCTTGCAGCTTGAAGATTGGCTGGAAATGGATAAACCTGTCAATATTCCAGGAACGTTTAACGAATATCCAAACTGGCGCAGAAAGCTGTCGAAAAACTTAGAAGACATTTTTTCCGATGAGAATGTTCAGCAACTTGCTGCTGATTTAACCTACTTGCGGAAAAAAGCAGGTCAATAATCATTAATGCAGCGTGAGGGTTCTGTATGCAGCTCCCTCACATATCACAAGGTTCGTGCATGCAGTTATATCACCAATTCGAGCAGGCGATTTGCGATTCGCCTTTTGATTTTTTAGGTTTAACACCCAACAAAAACACAACCAGGGTTCGAAGCTGGCAACCCGGAGCATTGACGGTGATGTTGTTTGATCTCGAATCTGGACGTGACATTGCAGCCTTACAGCGCGTTGATAAAAGTGATTTGTTCGAGGCATCGATAAAAACGAAAAGCTTGCCTAAGCGTTATGGGTTTCGAATTGAAAACCGTGAACATGTCTATGAGGTGATTGACCCTTATCAATTTCAGGACGAAGCTTATCATGCCGTACATTTTATTGATCATGCCCCCGCTAATATTTATAAACAGCTAGGCGCGCAGGTTATATCGCTAGATGTGGGAATTGATGCACCTGTAAATGGCACGCGTTTCGCCGTATATGCACCAGACGCGCGTGCAGTATCAGTCATTGGTGATTTTAACTTTTGGGATGCGACATGCCATCCCATGCAAAAAACCTCACTGGGCTACTGGGTCTTGTTCGTGCCAGGTGTGCATGCGGGCCAAAGGTATAAATATCAGATTAAAGATAACAGCGGTAACGTACTTCCACACAAAGCCGATCCGGTTGGCTTTAGTGCCGAGCAATATCCCTCTCATGCTTCTATCGTTTACGATCATCACAACTACGAGTGGAACGACAGCGAATGGTTCGACACAACTAAAGGGCAGTCTCCTTATCAACGCCCTATGAGTATTTATGAAGTGCATTTAGGTTCGTGGAAGCGACCTGATCATCCCACGGGTAGGCGTTATTTAAGCTACATTGAGTTAGCAGACGATCTAATTGATTATGTTAAATCCATGTCGTTTACCCACATTGAAATTCTCCCTGTATCGGAATATCCGTTTGATGGCTCGTGGGGGTATCAGCCAGTAGGGCTTTTTGCCCCGACCAGTCGATTCGGCGACCCAGATGCCTTTAAGTATTTTGTGGACCAGTGCCATCAACAAGGAATTGGAGTGATTATTGATTGGGTTCCGGCGCATTTTCCTGAAGATGGACATGGATTAGCGCGCTTTGATGGCTCACATGTGTATGAATATGCCGACCCGCAAAAAGGTTGGCACCCAGACTGGAATTCATGCATTTACGATTTTGGTAAGGAATATGTCAGGCAGTTTCTGGTTGCAAACGCCTTATATTGGTTCGAACACTTCCATGTAGATGGGATACGCGTCGATGCAGTTGCATCCATGTTGTATTTGGATTATTCCCGGAAAGAAGGAGAGTGGACGCCAAATATTGATGGCGGTAATCACAATTATGAGGCTATCAGCTTACTTCAATGGATGAACACAGAAGTATACCAAGCTTTTCCGTATGCGATCACGATAGCCGAGGAATCTACCTCTTTTGCTGGGGTATCAAAGCCAGTTCACCACGGAGGCTTAGGATTTGGATTTAAATGGAATATGGGATGGATGCACGACTCTCTGCATTACATGAGTAAAGATTCTGCATATCGGCGCTATCACCACAACGAAATGACCTTTAGTATGGTGTATAGCTACTATGAGAATTTCATATTGCCACTCTCACATGATGAAGTGGTACACGGAAAAGGCGCTTTGCTGCGGAAAATGCCGGGAGACGAATGGCAGCAAGCAGCTAATTTACGTGCTTATTTAGCCTTTATGTTTGCTCATCCTGGCAAAAAACTTAACTTTATGGGCAACGAAATAGGCCAAACCACCGAATGGAACCATGACAGCAGCGTTGCGTGGGACTTACTGCAATACGATAAGCACAAAGGCATTCAAGAACTAATAAAACGATTAAATGATGTCTATCGCTCGATACCGGCTTTACATGAACTTGATCATGACCCTGCGGGGTTTAGCTGGATCGATCATCAAAACGCTCAGCAAAGTATTTTTAGTTTTATTCGCCGTAGTACAAACAATGTGCGCAATGTGTACGTCATCTCTAACTTTACACCCGAGCCTAAAAAAGGTTTTCGTTTGGGCGTTGAACATGAGGGCCAATACGAGGTTATCGTAGATACCGACTCCAAACATTTTTGGGGTAGCGGGTTTGCGCCTGAAGACACCACCATTTCATCAGATCCATTAGGTTGGAATCAACTGCCATACTCAATTAATCTTATCTTGCCGCCTTTGGCAACCTTGTTTATTGTGAGCAAAGGCTAAATACATGGGGACACAAGCCTTTAATGTCAGCCGCGATGGTTCACCTTTTCCATTAGGTTCAACACCTGAACAATCAGGCACTAATTTCGCGGTATATTGTCCCCATGCAGAAAGCGTAGAACTGTGTTTCTTTAGATCTGAAACAGAAGAATTTATCGGTTCAGTGATGCTGCCGGCTAAAACAGGAAAAGTCTGGCATGGTTTCGTTGAGGGAGTTCAGGTAGGTCAGCTATACGGCTACCGAACGCATGGTAAGTCATTGCCTGAAATGGGTTTACACTTTCACCCACAAAAACTCCTTATTGATCCCTACACTGTGTGCCTAAATCGTCCTCTTGTATGGAACGATCGACAATACAAAAATGACAGCCAATTTATGATGGCTAAGTCTGTTGTCGTTGATTTATCTGGTATAAAAGACAAAGACCCTGAATCACGCCCTAAGATACCCGCATCGCAAACCTTGATTTATGAAGCCCATGTAAAAGGGTTAACCGCGTTGCATCCAGATGTCCCCGACGCACTGCGCGGTAAATATAAAGGCGCTGCTTCTTCAGCGATCATTTCCCATTTAAACGCATTGGGCGTGACCACCATTCAGTTCATGCCTGTGATGTCTTTTATGCCAGAACCCTTTATCGTAAACAAAGGGCTGACTAATTATTGGGGATACAATCCAGTTAACTTTTTTGCACCCGAGTCACGTTATGCCATCGTGAATCCCATTACCGAATTCCGTGAAATGGTAGACGCCTACCACAATGCGGGGATTGAAGTGATTATTGACGTAGTATTTAATCATACCGCTGAAGCAGGCGCTAACGGGCCCGTTTTATCGTTTAAAGGATTTGACAATACATCCAGTTACCTATTTGCAAAAAGTGAGTACGGTGTCATGGATTACCAACATTATTTGAACAACTCAGGGTGTGGTAACAGTCTTAACATGTCGAGTCCGTTTATTCTGACGTTAATAATGGATGCCTTGCGCTTTTGGGTCTCCAAAATGGGGGTGGATGGATTCCGTTTTGACCTTGCAGGCAGTTTGGGTCGTGATCCTTATGAATTCTCATCCCAATCCGGCTTTTTTAAAGCCATTCGACAAGATCCTATTTTACGCTCCGTGAAGCTAATTGCTGAACCTTGGGATATTGGACATGGCGGATATCGGCTTGGACAATTTCCATCAAATTGGTTTGAATGTAATGACAAATACCGAGATACCATTCGTCATTTTTGGCGCGGTGATAAAGGGATGACGGGCGATTTTGCAACGCGTATTTTGGGATCTAGAGATATCTTTCCTAAAGGTAGTCGGCATATTCATTCTTCTATTAACTTCGTGACGTACCATGATGGTTTTACGCTTCAAGATTTAGTTCAATACGAACAAAAACATAACGATGCCAACAAAGAGAATAATCAAGATGGGCATAACCACAATATCAGTGCGAATTATGGTGTAGAGGGTCTTACCAGTGATACCCGAATTTTAGCGTTACGAGAGAAGCAAAAAAGGAACCTGTTCGCAACACTGCTGCTTTCTCAGGGCATTCCACACATGCTGGCAGGAGATGAATTAAGCCGAACGCAACAGGGTAATAACAATGCGTACTGCCAAGATAATGATATTAATTATCTTGACTGGGACCTTAACGATACTCAAGAAGACTTTTTAGCATTTTGTCGGCATGTGATTGCACTTCGCAAAGCAAAGCAGTTATTGCGCAACATGTCGTTGCCCGATGATCATTATTTCAAAGGCCACAATGTTGCCGCCGTTAATTGGTTTAAAATGGATGGCGCGAAAAAGATCCCCCAAGATTGGCAAGATCCTGAAAATCAAGCGTTTGCAGTCGAGATTATTGGCTGTCATCGTTGCGACAATGAGCATCTCCTCATTGTATTTAATGCGTTTGATAATGACGTAAGGTTTCAACTACCGGATTTATCTTCAGGTTGTTGGCAGCTTCGTCTAGATACACGATACAAAAAAATAACAGACATGCCTGAGGTGAAAACACACGGATTTTTCCTTCAGGCATACCGAAGTATTACTCTGTTCGAAAGAGTAACTGGTTAATCTTTAGGGGATGTGTATAATCCGCCCCGAAACGACAATATGACAAAGTGAGAGAGCAAATGGCAGGCGATAACACATTGTGTGATATAGGGTTTATTGGTCTTGGAGTGATGGGGAAAAACCTGACACTCAACTTAGCCGATAATGGGTACAAAATTGCTTGTTTTGACTTAGACAAAGAAAAAATTGAAGGCATAGTTAAGCAAGACGAATTGGAAAGGGGAGACAAACCTCCACGTGTTATTCCTTGTCAATCTTATACTGAACTTCTCAATCATCTTAAAGCTCCTCATCTCATCATTCTCTCTGTTCCCGCTGGTGCCCCTGTAGACCATGTTTGTCAACTGCTTATCGATGCAGGTATCAAACCTGATGATATCGTTATCGACACTGGAAATAGCTTGTGGACAGACTCTGTTGAACGTGAACAACTGTACAAAGGTAAGTTTATCTTTTTCTCTACCGCCGTCTCTGGCGGAGAAGTGGGCGCGCGATTTGGGCCCTCTTTGATGCCGTCAGGTGATCCTTATGCGTGGACACGAATAGAGCCCGTATTAAAGGCAATTTCCGCGAAAGTCGATCCGAAAACCGGTAAGCCTCTAGAGTCATTTGAACCTGGTAAGCCCATTAAAGAAGGCGATCCGTGTGCAACCTATATAGGCCCAGTAGGCGCAGGGCATTATGTCAAGATGGTCCACAACGGGATCGAATATGCCGATATGCAGCTCATTTGCGAAGTGTATCAAATCATGCGTGATAGCCTGCATATGTCACCAAAAGAGATTGCAGCCACGTTTAAAGAATGGAATCAGGGTAAGCTAAATAGTTATTTGATTGAAATCAGCGCGGAAGTTTTGGAGCAAAATGATGCAAAGACTGGTAAGCCCCTTGTTGATTTGATTCTTGATCAAGCAGGTCAAAAGGGAACCGGTTTATGGACTGCTGTGAGCGCACTGCAAGTAGGTAGCCCAGCACAAACCATCACGCAAGCCGTGTTTGCTCGAAGTATTTCAAGTTTGAAAGACGAACGAATTGAAGCAAGTAAAATATTGAAGGGGCCTGCGTGCATTCCTGTTCCGGAAGAAGAGAAGCAAGCGGCAATTACCCGTTTACATGATGCGCTGTACTGTTCAAAAATTTGTGCTTATGCACAAGGCTTCCAATTGATGGCGTTAGCGTCTAAAGAGCAGGGCTGGTCACTGGATTTCGCTGAAATCGCGAAAATTTGGCGAGCAGGGTGTATTATCCGTGCGGTTTTTCTTCAGTCGATTACAAACGCCTACGAGAACAATGATAGCCTTGCCAATTTGTTGTTGGATCCGTTTTTCGCTGAGCAAATTGCGACTTTTCAACAAAATTGGCGACAAGCCATTGCGGATGCAACGATGTCGGGTATTCCTTGCGCGGCGATGAGCTCTGCGCTGAATTACTATGATTCTTACCGCACAGAAACATTACCTGCAAACTTATTACAGGGGCAACGGGACTTTTTTGGTGCGCACACTTACGAGCGCACTGACGAAGCAAGGGGTAAAAAGTTCCATACAGAATGGAGCCAACCCGGCAGACCAGAAATTAAAATCAAAAAATGATCCTAGCCACTGGCTATGCTATAAAAAGACGACCTTGTGTCGTCTTTTTTAATGTTATGACTCTAAAAACACCTAGCCAATGGCAATCTGAATTAACCCCTGAAGAATACCGTGTTTGTCGAGAGCAGGGTACCGAACGGCCATTTACAGGAACGTTGTTATCTGTGAATGATAAAGGAGAGTACTTTTGCAAATGTTGTCAGGCAAAGTTATTTGATAGCGAGAGCAAATTTGATGCTCATTGTGGATGGCCCTCATTTGATCAACACAGCGAAGAGGACAACGTTGCGTTCAAAGAAGATAACAGCCACGGCATGCAACGCATAGAGATTGTGTGTAAACAATGCGATGCCCATTTGGGACATATCTTTGATGATGGACCGACTCGGACGGGCAAACGCTATTGTGTCAACTCTGTATCCCTCACGTTTAAAAACGAAAACGGAACGATTCAGGGATGAAACACCCATTATGGTGAATATTTGTGCAAACAGCATTTAATTTGCATGAAATGTTTTTTCAGTAATTTGACTATTTAGTCAGGTTTGAATGGTGAATTTGGTTCTTGTATCTCGTATTTATGACTAATATTTCAAAAATTGGTGTAAAAGCGTCCATCGTTTGAGCATATGGACGTAACACCAATTCTTAATGGTAAAAACTTTCAGAAATATATCGCTTAAACCGCCTAATTTTTGATTTTTCGTAACTTTCCAACAATTTGGTGATTCCGAAAGTTTTCATTACACTAGCGCCGTTTTTTATACAGGAGAGATCATATTCTCTCTCAAAGAAGCGGTAGACCAATAATAATAAAAACGGCAATTTCTCATCGAGAGATTTACCATCCTACCCACCCTACATTTATTGTTGTTAAAGGCGTTAAGTAATGAACCAACAATTAGAACAGGAATTGTTAAATAGCTGGCAGGAGCGTCAGGAATACGCAGAAATGATGCAGCCTTTGCTTGGTAAACTTTACCGTGACAAGGCAATCGAAATTTCAGTATTCGGCAGACCGCTTCTAGGTGCAAGTGCGATTGATATCATCAAAGCACACAGAACTGTTCGCCTTCACAAAGGCAACAAACTTCGCCTACGTGAAAGCTGGCCGCTTCTAGAAGAAATGAGCAAACTTTCGCTTTCTCCTGCGGAAATTGATTTAGGCAAACTTGCTTATACCTACCATTATGAGCTGGAGAGCCAGCCTGATGTTAAAACCTTCCTTCAAGAACAACTTGCAGACATCGTAGATAAAGACGATCAGCACAAACCACAAGACATTGTTTTGTATGGTTTTGGCCGCATCGGTCGCTTACTCGCCAGACTACTGATTGAGCGCCAGGGTAAAAGTAATAAACTTCGTCTTAAAGCGATTGTCGTGCGTGGCGGTAAAGAAGGTGACTTAGAAAAACGTGCAAGTTTGTTACGCCGTGATTCTGTGCACGGTCCATTTAACGGCAGTATCACTGTGGATGAAGAGCGCAGCGCCATAAAGGCGAATGGTGCTTACATTCAAGTTATCTACGCTGATAGCCCTGATCAAATTGACTATACACAGTACGGCATCGAAGATGCGATTGTCATCGACAATACAGGGAAATGGCGTGACCGCGACGGTTTAGGACTTCACCTTAAAGCGAAAGGCACGAAAAAGGCCATGTTGACTGCGCCGGGCAAAGGCGATATCAAAAATATCGTGTATGGCGTAAATCATGAAGACATCAAGCCTGAAGACACTATTATGTCAGCAGCTAGTTGTACTACCAACGCAATCACACCGGTGCTAAAAGTGTTGGATGAAGAGTTTGGTATTAACGATGGCCACGTAGAAACAGTGCATTCGTATACTAATGACCAAAACCTTATTGATAATTACCATAAAGCGGAGCGTCGCGGACGCAGCGCACCACTGAATATGGTTATTACAGAAACAGGTGCTGCAAAAGCCGTAGCGAAAGCCTATCCGAAACTGGAAGGTAAGCTAACGGGCAACGCGATACGCGTGCCGACGCCTAATGTATCAATGGCGATTCTAAATTTGAATCTGGAAAAAGCGGTTAGTAAAGACGATCTGAATGACTTCTTGAGAAAAACATCACTTTTCTCAGATTTACAGCATCAAATCGATTTCACTAGCTCGACAGAAATCGTATCAACTGACTTAGTCGGCTCAAGAGCGGCGTCTGTTGTGGATTCACAAGCAACTATCGTATCAGGTAATCGAGCAACCCTTTATGTTTGGTACGACAACGAGTTCGGTTATAGCTGTCAGGTCATGCGCGTAGTGCAGGAAATGGCAGGGTTAACCTACCCAATGATTCCGGCTAAATAACCGGATCACGAACACACAAAAATCACACACAAAAGTAAAGCCGGCAGGAAGCTGGCTTTTTCTTTTTGTAAGCGAAAGAAATCTGTTATTAGTAGGTTCATATTCAAGAAATAACGTATTTAGCGATCTGAAATGGATAAAGTGCCACCACCTAACGTCTCTGTTAACCCGAATCAAACGAAAACGAATGTATATAAATTAAAAAAAGCATTTCGTGATGCCATCCTGTTTATTCTATTTGTTACCGGGATCGTGTTATTTCAGAATCGTCACTTGCTGCCCAGTGATGCAACGATAGATGCGCCAGCATTTGTGCTTCCTGAATTAGACAGCACAAACATGGTCAGTATTCCGTCAAAAGAAAAAAGAACCCTATTGTACTTTTTTGCACCTTGGTGTCATGTGTGTGCCGCAAGTATTAATAATCTCAATGGCTTTGGTGAATCAGAGATTGAAGTGATACGTGTTGCATTGGATTATTCTTCCATTGAAGAGGTGGAACGCTTTCAATCCCGTCATAACGTTCAAGGAACCATTGTTTTAGGCACTATGGATGTCAGAGAGGCCTATCAAATCAGGGGTTATCCGACATACTACATTGTTAATGAAAAAGGGAGTGTAGTCGCTGGTGGAATGGGCTACAGCACCGAAATAGGCATGCGAATTAACAATTTTTTAAACAACGAATGACCCATTAATCACTAACTTGTGATAAATTACCGCCCGTCAATTATAACGCCTCATGTATGGAACAAATTATGAGAATAAGCAGCAACTTCGACAGCGGGAACATTCAGGTTGTCACAGCCTCATCCCCTGAGCAGATCCAGCTTAAGATCAACAAAGATAACCAGTCTGAATTCTACCAGTGGTTTCATTTTAAACTAGAATCTCAGCCATTTATCACCCATAAAATTCAACTTATCGATCTCAAAAATTCAGCGTATCCTGAAGGATGGAAGAACTATCAGGCTGTCGCCTCTTACGACAGACAAGAGTGGTTCCGCGTAGAAACACACTTTGATGGAGACACCTTAACCATTGAACACACGCCTGAGTGTGAAAATGTTTACTTCGCCTATTTTGCTCCTTACAGCTACGAAAGGCATTTAGACTTGCTAGCGAATGCACAAATGTCTTTTGACTGCGTGGCAGAACACCTTGGTGAAACCCTTGACGGGCGAGACATGACCTTGCTGACTATCGGTGAACCAGATGACAATAAAAAGAAAATCTGGGTAACGGGTCGTCAACATCCGGGGGAAACAATGGCAGAGTGGTGCATTGAGGGACTATTAATGCGTCTGTTAGATGAGCATGATGGTGTTGCAAAAGCCTTGTTAAACGAAGCCGTTTTTTACGTTGTACCTAATATGAATCCCGATGGTTCGGTTAGAGGGCATTTAAGAACAAACGCAGCGGGCGTAAATTTAAATCGAGAGTGGGAAGCCCCGTCTTTAGAAAAAAGCCCAGAAGTGTATTACGTACTCAATAAAATGGCAGCAACTGGCGTAGACATGTTTCTTGATGTTCATGGCGACGAAGCGCTACCGTATAATTTTGTAGCGGGCTGCGAAGGCAATCCGTCTTATTCACCGCGTATTAAGTCATTAGAAGATAATTTTAAACAGGCGTTGTTAGCCGTGACGCCAGAATTTCAAGACGTATATGGCTATGACAAAGATGAACCTGGTAAAGCTAACATGACTGTCGCAGCGAATGCCGTTGGAGAGCGTTTTGACTGTTTGTCTTATACATTAGAAATGCCGTTTAAAGATAACATCGAACTACCGGATGCCGTTTATGGCTGGTCTCCTGAGCGTAGTATGCAATTGGGCGAGGATGTACTTTCGGCCATGCTCAACGTAGTGAAAACCTTACGTTAATGATAATACCCATAAAAATGGGACAGGAAACATAATAAGAAAAGGGGAACACCTTGGAGTTTTTACAATCAATTCTCACGTTTCTGGATGGAAACTTGGGTGGGGCAGTATGGTTTCCATATGTGCTTCTCGGAGTAGGTTTATTTTTTACGATATACCTAAAATTTCCTCAAGTGCGCTATTTCAAACACGCTTGGAAAGTGGTCACTGGAAAATATGACAAAAAGGATGCCGCCGGTGACACGACTCACTTTCGTGCATTAGCGACAGCGCTGTCGGGCACGGTTGGAACCGGTAATATCAGCGGTGTTGCATTTGCTATTTTCTTGGGGGGGCCGGCTGCCTTGTTTTGGATGTGGGCAACGGCTTTCTTAGGAATGACCACCAAGTTTGTAGAGGTAACATTATCTCACAAATACCGCGTCAAAACAGAAGATGGCACCATGGCCGGCGGACCGATGTACTATATGGATCGCCGCCTTAACATGAAATGGCTAGCTGTCGCTTTCGCCATTGCTACTGTGATCAGCTCATTTGGTACAGGTAACTTGCCACAGAGTAATGGTATTGCGACCAGTATTGAAGCCACCTTTGGTATCGAGCCATGGATTGTGGGCAGCGTGTTAGGCATTTGCCTTGCCCTTGTTATTTTAGGTGGTATTCAGCGCATTGCCGCAGTGACGTCTAAGATCGTTCCAGTCATGGCGGTTTTATATGTGATTGGCGCCTTCGCAGTGATTTTTGCCAACATTGAAAACATCGGGCCAGCGTTTGCCGCTATTGTGGGAGACATATTCACGGGCTCAGCTGCAACTGGTGGTTTCTTGGGTGCGACTATCGCGTATGCGTTCAACCGAGGTGTTAACCGTGGGTTGTTCTCAAACGAAGCGGGGCAAGGTTCAGCACCTATTGCACACGCGGCAGCGAAAGCAGATGAACCCGTCTCCGAAGGGATGGTATCGATTTTAGAGCCCTTCATTGACACTATTTTGATTTGTACCTTGACGGGCTTGGTGATTCTGTCATCAGGTGTATGGCAAGAGAAACATCAAAACGTGTTTGAACGTACGAGTTTGAAGATTGTTGAAGGCAACTACAACGAAACACTTGAAGAAGACCGCCATGATTTATTCAAATACCTGAACCAAGTTTCTGGTCACGGGGTAGAGCACTACAACGGAAATATCGAGGTAGTTGCAGGTAAAGCGGTGAATCAAGGCTACACCATAATTCACGCGCGCTCTATTGCCGAAGACGTGGTGTTTACAGTGGGTGGTGATGATGACCTGTACACTGGAAATCTTAAAGTGGTTGATGGCGACATCTTAAAAGACAATATTGTTTTGTCGGGTAAGTCACTGATTCACTCAGCCGCATTAACGACTAAGGCGTTTACACGTGGTTACTTTGGTGATTACGGGCAGTATATCGTGTCGATTGGTCTGTTGTTATTTGCTTTTTCTACCGCGATCGCTTGGTCATATTATGGTGACCGCGCCATGACCTATTTGCTCGGTCCACGCTCAGTTATGCCGTATCGCGTAATTTATGTGGCGGGCTTTGTATGGGCTTCCTTCTCTGATACCGAGCTCGTATGGCTTATGGCAAGCGTTGCCATTGTCGTTATGACGCTACCAAACTTGTTTGGTATAATGATGCTCAGAAAAGAGATGAAAGAAACAGTGGATACCTACTGGGAAGACTTTAAAAAGGAATTTCCCAACGAGAAGTAAACGCTAATGTAAACGCATTATCTGCACGAACAAGCATAAACCCTCGATATCTATCGGGGGTTTATTTTTTCTAGGTGAGCCTTGTTTTCCTCGCAACGATTTTTCAATTCCAATCGCGCCTTGCGACTTTGAAAACCCTCTGCCATACGGTATAGTCCGACATATCTTTTCTGTGTGGGAAAGCGTATAAAAGCCCGCACTGATTCATTTTCGGAGTAGTAATGGCGTTAACAAATTGTCCGTCCTGTAATAAAACCATTTCTGATAAAGCCAAGTCTTGCCAGCATTGTGGCTTTGCGATTGGCAGTGCATCTGCCGATGATATCCTGCGCAAAAAAAGCTTACAGAAGTTTCAAAAACATCACAGCATTCAGAATCAGTCTATGTTAGCGATGCTGATGTTTATCGCAGGTTTCGGTTTCATGTACTGGGGTGGGGCACAGCCTGGCGATATTCAGCATACGCTCGCAATTGGATGCAGTATCGTTGGATTCGGCTGGTATATCGTTAACCGAGTTCGCTTGATCATTCTTAAGAGAAAAGACTAAATATGAACATTGATGCATTACTTGCAAGTGTGACGCCGGAAATCTACCAAAAATTGCGTACAGCGGTCGAATTAGGAAAATGGGAAGATGGTACTCCGCTCACACAAGAGCAAAAAGACAACACTTTGCATATGGTCATGCTTTATCAAAGCAAAATACTCCAATCTGACGAGTTTATGACCGTCGGTGAAAGTGGAGAAATTGTTCACAAAACCAAGCGTGAACTTAAACAGGAGCTTAGCGCAAATGCGCTAAAAGAAGACCCAAATACAATAGCACGGTTCAGTCAGGATGATATTTAAAACCCTTTTTAGACCAAAGTTCAAACATACCGATCCAAAGATCAGGCTTGCGTCAATTCAAGACCTTGATGCAAGCAATAATGAACACAAGCAAGCACTGCACGAGCTTGCTTTTAATGATGAAGATACCAACGTAAGAATCGCTGCGTTAGAGCAGTTAAACAGTTTTACACTTTGGTCTAAATCGGCTGATTCGTCCGACTCAGAAAAAGTCAAACGCTTAGCAAAAAAACGCGTCGAAGCGACACTTCTGGGGAAGAGTGATATCCAGATTTCTGACTCAGATCGTCTGACCTATATTGAACAGTCTGGTAATAACGCTCTCTTAGAATCGATGCTGAAGTCTCTATCTCATGAGAAGGAGTCAACACTCGTTCTGCATATTTTGGCGCACTTAGGCAAAGAGCACGTTACACGGCAAGTGTTACTATCTTCACCGTCTGAAACTATACAACTGGCGTTGTTAGACAAAATACATGACAAAAATACACTACAAAAATTATTAAAACGCACGACATTTCAAACAGTAAAAGACAAGATTAACCATGAACTTCTCGTGCAACATGAAAGGCTTACCAAGCCAATAGAGCTAGAAAAGCAAATCACACTTACGCTATCCAAGTTATTCTCTCTTAAAGAAAGTCAGAATTTACCTCACATCCGTGAGCAGTTAGCCTTGGAGTCGGCTAATTATGAAGCACAGACAAAGCAATTGGTCGTGTGGTCTGAAGAAAAAGCCCATGCATGCAATGAAAAATATGCCTCTATACACGCACAGATTCAAAAGCACATTGCCTCACTTGAGCCTCAATGGCGTGATAAAGAAGCAAAAGCACTTCTTCAGCAAAACGCCGAAGCACTTAATGCGTCTGCGCAAGTTATTATTGAGCAAGTGCAAGCGAGACTCTCCACAGATCTTCACACTATCACTGAGGCGGAAAGCACTAAGTTATCTGCGCAGCTAAAGGCAATTTCAGATGATATGGAGCGGTTGAGGCAATCAGCGCAGCAACAAGTTAACGTAATCAAACTTATCGAACACACGTTAAATCGCGTAACATCATTAACCTACACGTTGGCCACTATTCCTGCATTTCAACACGCAGTGAAAGATGCACAAGCCCTAATCGATGATTTGAAGGCAATGCCTGAGCCGACATCTTTGGTGGAAGCGGTCGACATTGAAAACGATTTAAACGCACGAAAACAAATACTCAGAGAATTGATAAAGCCATTTCGTGATAACTGGCCAAAACCACTAAAAGACGAAGAGCGCACAGCAACCAGTAAACTTCAACAAGCGATAGCAACACGCAAAGAGGAAGAGAAAAAGCACGTTACTAAATGCTTAGGCAAGATCTCAGCCAGTAAACGCATGATCGAGCAGGGCCGATTTAAAGCTGCATTCGCAATTTTTGATGCTGTACTTGAATTATATAATGGGCTGTCTGAACGCGGGCAACTCAGTGTAAAACGAAAGTTTGAGGCACTCCAGACCGACATAGAAAATTTGAAAGGCTGGCAAACCTATATTGCGGCACCAAGAAAGCCAGAGCTGCTAGAACAAGTAAAGGCACTGATAGAGAACCCTCTTAGTCCTCAAAAACAAGCGGACGAAGTGAAACGCTTGCGTAAAAATTGGCGCAGCTTGGGAAGAAGCGAAACTTCTGAACAGCAAGCGTTAGATACAGAATTTGAAGCACTACTAGAAACGGCTTTCCAACCATGTCGAGATCATTACGAGTCGGAAAGAGTTAAGCGTGCTGATAACGAAAAGCGTAAACGTGCGTTAATAGCGGATATTCAACACTATGTTGAGCAAGTAAACGGCGAATCAGAACGTGATATCGTAAAGGCATACCAAGGTTTCACCCGGCAGTGGCGTGAAATCGGCGAGGTTGACTTTAAGGTTGTACCCGAAATTTCTGAGCATTACAGTGAAGCGATAGCGCAACTTAAACAACGTGTTACAGCGATTTACACCGCAAACGAAACAGCAAAAGCACAACTGGTAAAACAGGCTGCTGGGTTGATATCGATGGATAATATTGATGAAGCCGCGGAAATAGCTAAAACATTACAGCAAAAATGGAAAGAGGTGGGGCCAACACAGCGCAAAGTTGATAATACCTTATGGACTGAATTTCGCGAAGCGAATGATGCGGTGTTCACTGTGAAAGCAACTAAATACCAAGCTCAGAAACAAGAAGATGATGAGATTGCGTCTTCTTGCAAGATCAAATTAGAGGCATTAGAGCAGCAAATTCAATCAGCAGAAACACAGCAAGTTTTGTCTGACGTTGATAATACGCTTGAGAATATTGCGAAACTTTGGGAATCCTTGCCTCCAAAGCGTCAACTGGGTTTAACAAAACGCGCTGAAGGACTCGCACAACTTGCTAAAAGTAAGCGTGCAGAGTTTACAAAAGCATCTCGACAAGAGCAGGTGAGCCTCCTTATCAACTCGCTTCAACGGTGGAAAGATAAGAATACTGCACCTGATGTTGAGGCATTTGATAGCCGATATAAAAGCTGGTTTACGTCTAGCGACAATGCACAAGATCGAAGAAAACTACTGGTAGAAATGGAAAGCATCGCTGGATTACATTCACCAGACGAAGATAGTCAACTTCGCTCAGAATTGCAGGTGGCGTTAATGGCGCAAAAGTTGGAAACAGGCACCATGCCAGATATTCAGTCGCTGGGGAAATCGTTTGTATCTCAAGGGCCGTTGTCAGAGGAAGAAATGGACATGCTACCTCGGTTTAAAAAAGTACTGGAATCTCAGGTCGTCTGATATTGCAAAATAATATTTATCCAGAATAGTTAAATAGGCCGCTTACTCAGCGGCCTAAGTGTTTTTATTCACTTGGCGTCAACTCACCCCGTAGGTTTTGCGTTAGTGCCTCTCGCACTTCGTTAAACGATAATCCTTTACTTAATAGATAGTGAAGTTTGGCCAATGCCGCTTCGGGTGTCATATCTGTACCTGATACTACGCCTGCATGTTTTAGTGCAGAACCCGTTGCATATCCGCCCATATTGACTTTACCGCGCAAACATTGGGTACAATTGAGTACAACAATTTCTTTTTCATTGGCTTGTTTAAGTTGTGACAGCAACGCATCAGACTGTGGTGCGTTACCTACACCGTAGCTGAGTAAAATTAATGCCTTAACAGGCTGCATAAGGGTATTTCGGATCACCTCTGGACTAATTCCCGGATAAAGTGTCACAACCCCGATTGGCTGAGATTTTACGCTACTGACTTTGAGTGGCTTTGGAGTCAAAGCTTCAATGGGCATACGTGTTTCGATATTAATGCCAGCTTCAAGTAGCGGCTCAAAGTTGGGAGAGTCAAACGCATCAAAGCCATCTGCATCGACTTTACGAGAGCGATTGCCCCGAAAAAGTTTGTTATTAAAAAACAACGTCACTTCAGGAATAGGGTAATTAGCTGCAATGTAGAGCGCGTTCAACAGATTCACCTGGCCATCAGATCTGAGTTCAGACAAGGGTATTTGGGAACCTGTAACGATAACGGGCTTAGTAAGGTTTTCTAGCATAAACGACAACGCTGATGCGGTGTACGCCATCGTATCAGTGCCGTGAAGAATAATGAAGCCATCGTATTGATCGTAATGCTGAGCAATATCATCAGCAATTTGCTGCCAATCAGTTGGCTGCATATCTGAAGAATCAATCAAGCTTTCATATTCGTGAATAGTAAAGTCTGGCATTTCTTCGCGATGAAACTCCGGCATGTTCTTTAAGGTTTCAGAAAGGTAACCTGCAACGGGAATATAACCTTGAGAGGACGGACGCATTCCGATTGTGCCGCCTGTGTACGCCACGTAAATCTGTTTTTTCATAACATCATCAATAAACTTTTTGCAGATTGTACCGTGTAATCAAAGTCAGGGGCAATCTTATGACTGCTCGGATTTCTTGTACATTCTGACGACTATAAGGCTTGATACCATGCACCAATTAGCGCACGTTCACTGTCGGTGATTTGATGTTCATCAAGTAGCGGCATATCTTGCGTTACATAGGTTCGCCGATAAATACTTTGAGAAGCTTGCTTGATTTGAGCCCAGTCATCTAACACTAGCCCCATTGGCGGAGCCGAGAAGGCTGCATGTGTCGGTGTTGCACTGTGGCACTGTAGGCAATGCTGGGCGACAACACCATACACTGCGTGCTCTATATTCGACGATGGCTGTATGGTTTGTATTGCCCCCTCAGCAACATCAAAGGCATGGTGTGCTGTACGTGTTTTATTCACGATATACGCTGTAATAAGCACACCAACACCGCATACCGCCAAGATGGAATAGCGTACATGTCCCTGATGGCGCAGATTAAAAAAATGCCGACAGTAAGCAGATAAAACAAAAATCACCACCAGTATCAAACCGTTATAGGCATGCTGGTACGTAAATGCAAAATGGTTGCTAATCATGGTAAAGATTAGAGGCAGCGTGAGATAGTTATTGTGTACCGAGCGTTGTTTGGCTTTTTCTCCCCAACTTGGCCGAACCTTTTGATTCTGTTCAACCGCAGACACCATTTTTCGCTGCGACGGAATGATCGTAGTAAATACATTCGCAGCCATAATAGTGCCTACTAGCGCGCCTACGTGAATATAAGCAGCTCGCCCCGGCAAGACAAAGCATGCCAACAAAATAGCAATGATAAATAGCGTGCCGAGCACTGAATGTCTAACCCATGCACCATGATTAGACAATAGTCTGCACAGTAATTCATAGCAGGCTAACCCACTAAGCACATACATAGCGCCAAACAATATGGCATGGGAGGAATTTGTGAATAAGCTATCTTGGTCAACAAGATAAATATCAGCATTAAAGTAATAAATCAGAATAAGGAGCAGGGTGCCACTTAACCACGTCGTATACGCCTCCCATTTAAACCAATGTAAGGTTGAAGGCAACGTAGCAGGGCCTTGTCGGTACTTTTGCACTTCATAAAAGCCGCCACTGTGAATCGCCCATAATTCACCTTTTATGCCTTTTTGCTGCTTAAGTAGACTCGGCTCCTCTAAATGGTTATCTAACCAAATAAAGTAGAATGACGCGCCAATCCATGCGATACCTGCCACTACATGAAGCCATTTAGTGAGGATAACGAGCCAATCTACTACCATACATTACTCCTGCTGGTTTTTTACCTCTTTCCCGCTTACATAGGTCGCATGCACAGCGCGATCATCGCCTAACATGCTAAGTGCGAACAAAATATCTTGGGGTGATGACGTGCCACCCTCAAGGCGCAACTGCGTCAATGAGTCAAAATGTGGATCCAGTACAACAAAATCCGCATCCGTTCCTTTATTAAGGTTACCAATCGATTCAGTCAGTTGTAAGCTCGCTGCCGCACCCATGGTCATCATGTACAACCCTTGTAATGAAGACAGCTTGGTATGCCTCAACTGGCAGACCTTATACGCCTCGCCCATTGTGCGTAACATGCTAAAGCTAGTTCCAGCACCAACATCTGTAGCCAGTGCTAGGTTCACGTTATGACCCTTAGCAGTCTCTAAATCGAATAAACCACTACCCAAAAACAGATTTGACGTGGGGCAAAATGCCGCCACAGCGCCTGACTCGTTGAAGCGTTGCCATTCACGTTCGCTTAAATGCAAGCAATGTCCATATACGGCACGTGGACGCACCATGCCATAATGGTCATAGACATCCAGATAGTCGATATGATTGGGGTATAGAGATTTTACCCATTCAATTTCGTTTTTGTTTTCTGACAGGTGCGTTTGAATAAATACGTCTGGGTAAGACGCGGCTAACTCTCCCAACGCTGCCATTTGTTCTGGTGAGCTGGTGGGAGCAAACCGTGGCGTCAATGCATAAAGGTTTCGGCCTTTACCATGCCAGCGCTGAATCAATTCATCGCTATCTTTTTGTGCCTGAGAAGGCGTGTCGCGCAATGGTTCTGGGCAGTGTCTGTCCATGCAAACCTTACCCGCAATCATCATCATGTTATGTGCTGTGGCCGCCTCAAAAAGCGCGTCACACGCTTCCTTGTGCACTGTAGAGTAGACCATTGCGGTCGTTGTACCGTTACGATAAAGCTGTTTTAAAAAGATATCTGCAATACGTTCTGCATACGACTTGTCACTGAACTTCTGCTCAGTGGGAAAAGTGTAGTTTTCAAGCCACTCTAGCAGTTGCTCACCATAACTTGCTATCATCTCTGTTTGAGGGAAATGTAAGTGAGCGTCAATAAAGCCCGGTACAATTAATTTTCCAGTGTAGTCGACAACAGTGGCATCTGGATATTTCAAGGTGATTGATGCTTTATCGCCAACATCTACTACTTTTCCGTTACGCGTAACCAATGCGCCGCGCTCAAAATAAGCGAAATTCTCATCAGGAGAATCGGTAATGGAAGGAAAGTGAAGGATAGAACCAAGATAAATACAGGGTGTCATTAAAATCTAATACCTCAGCTACCGCGGTAGCTACTAAAACCAAAAGGTGAAATAAGAAGCGGGACGTGAAGATGCTTTTCATCATTCACAATAAACGTTATGTCAATATGCGGATAGAACGCCTTTCCGTGGGTTTGAATTAAATACTCCCCTACATGAAATCGAATTTGGTAGGTGCCAGCAGATAATTCGCCGACCCAATCGCTACATCTGCCATCAGCATTGGTTTGCGTGTCAAATCGTTGATTGTCAAAACTAAACACCTGAACAGTAATGCCTTCTACTGGCAATCCTGTTGTTGTATCAAGAATATGTGAAGAAAGTGTCGTCACGTATTAACTTCCTTTGCGCATTGTTCCACAGCTAAGTGTAGGCGCTGTTTAATAATTTTTAATTTTTCTTCACCTGCAACAGACAATTCTTGTTGTAGATGGTGATTAAATCGCTCTTTAAGCGCAGCCAACATAAACTCGGCACTCAAACCACGTGCACAAATGAGAAAAACAAATCCAAATTTTTCGCGGTAACGCGCATTCCATTGTTTAAGCGCTAACAGGGTGGCATCATCTGCGTCTTGTGCGCCTGCTTGTTCTTTAAACGTCATGTCAGACGTTGAAGCAAAGCGAGTGCGCAGGCTATCGATATCGCCTATTTCGGGATGTCCAGAAAACGCCTTGAGCCACTCCGTCTTATCCAGCGCAAGCCAGTTCTCCTCAGCTTTGGCTAGCATGGAATCGACATCTGAAAAGGGCCTTTCTGCCATCATCAACCTTATCCACTTGTCAGACACACATGCACGCTCAAAGTGATAACGTGCTTGGTCATCACTTAGTTGATTGAACGGGATAATAGAACGTTGACTGTGTGTACTGCTTTTCGCCATATCTGTTTATGCTTCTACCTTGTTTGTTTGAACTTGGTGCGACACAACTGAATTGTCTATAGCGTCAGATTTACCTTTGTTAAGCATCAAAATCAGTTGCGCGGCAATCGAGACAGCCACTTCAATGGGCTTTTTGCCAGGTATGCGCAAATCTCCTACGGGCGAGACAAATGATCGCATCTGCTGTTCAGACACATCTCGGGCTTTCAGGCGATGGGTAAAGCGCTGTGCTTTAGTGTCAGACCCAATCATGCCAACATACGAAAAGGTATTTGCCAGCAGTGCGTGGCGGGCAATATCAAAATCTAACTGGTGATTGTGGGTCATGATGAGCGCCCAGTTATGATTTGATTGAGTTGTTTCAATCACCTCGGTGGGATCGTCTGTCACCACCGTAGTTACATTTGAATATGATACAGTGTGCCCAAACAACGCTTCTCGTTCATCTATCCAGTAAATAGTCAGCGGCAATTGTGCCAATATGGGAACAAGCGCAGAAGCAACATGACCCGCACCAAATAAATACAGGGTTTGTTGGTGCGTCACGAAAGATTCGATCAGTATGTGCATTTCGCCACCACAACATTGCCCCAGTTTAGCAGAAAGTGGGTAGCGCTCTGTTAGCTGACGATTTTCCTCAGATAACAATGCGTCCCGTGCCTTTTGGATAGCATCAAATTCTAAATGCCCACCGCCAATGGTGTCGTATGTATCCTCGGGTGTTACGACCATTTTAGCACCCACATCACGGGGCGTAGAGCCAGAACTTGGCAATACGGTAAGTAAAGCAAATGGTTGCCCCGTTTTCTTGCAATGCGCTACGGCATCACACCAATTATTAGGACGATTCATTTCCACTGCCTTGGGTCGTTGATACGCCACGTAACGAACGAATAATTTCTTCAGGCGTAGCAGGGGCATTTAGCGTAGGACTGACCTGATAGTTACTCACACTGGCGATCGCGTCGCGAATGGCACACCATACGCTGATAGCCAGCATAAAGGGGGGTTCTCCTACTGCCTTAGAATGATAAATACTGTCTTCCGCGTTAGCGCGATCAAATAACTTCACCTTAAAATGTGAAGGCGTATCACCAATCGCAGGAATTTTATAGGTCGCTGGATTATTACTAATGAGCTGCCCCTGTTCATCCCATTTAAGATCCTCTGTTGTTAACCATCCCATGCCTTGTATAAACGCACCTTCAATTTGTCCAATGTCGATCTCAGGATGAATACTGGTGCCAACATCATGAAGAATATCGACGCGCGTCACTCGGTTTTCACCGGTTAATGTGTCAATTTCTACCTCTGAACAGGCTGCTCCAAACGCAAAATAGAAAAATGGTCGGCCTTTACCAGTATCGCGGTTGTAGTGAATTTTGGGTGTTTTGTAAAAACCGGTAGACGATAACGATACACGGTGCATATAGGCATCCTGAACAACCTCGGCAAAAGGCAGAGAATGCGCTCCTACGCCGACATAACCACTATCAAAGGTGATATTTTCCTCTTGAGTATCGTATTTTTTGGCCAAAAACGTTATCAGATTTTCAAGGATGATTTGGCAAGCGTTTTGAACAGCCTTGCCATTCAAGTCTGTACCTGATGATGCCGCTGTCGGAGACGTATTAGGCACTTTATCGGTTCTCGTTGCAGTAACCCTGACAGCATCAAGGGCAACACCAAACTCTCTGGCTGCAATGATCTGAATCTTACTGTGCAACCCTTGCCCCATTTCCGTACCACCATGATTAACTTGTATACTTCCATCCGTGTAGACATGCACCAATGCACCCGCCTGATTCAGGTGCTTCGCGGTAAAGGATATACCAAATTTAACCGGTGTCAGGGCTAATCCTTTTTTAATATATGGACTATTCGCATTGAATTCCGAAATAGCCGCTCGGCGCTGCCAATAATCACAATCGTTTTCCAATGTGCTGATAATGTCATGTAGTAAGTTATTCTCAACCTGCATGCCATAATGCGTCGTATCCGTGCCATCGGCACTGTATAAATTTTGCTTTCGCACACTAAGAGGGTCGGCGCCGATTTTTCGAGCGATATCGTCTAACATCGCCTCTGCCGCCATCATGCCTTGCGGTCCGCCAAAGCCCCTAAAAGCAGTGTGAGAAACCATGTTCGTCTGACAACGATAGCCGCTAATATTGGCGCTCGGGTAAAAATAAGCGTTGTCAGCGTGAAACATTGCTCGGTCAACAATTGCATCAGACAGATCGGGAGAGTGACCGCAATTGCCCAACAGCGTCATATCGCAATGCAGAATGTTGCCTTTTGCATCGATCTCTGCTGCATAGGTATTTGTGAAAGGATGGCGTTTTCCCGTTGCCATCATATCTGTTTGTCGGGGCAAGCGGAGCTTTACTGCACGCTTTTGTCGATGAGCAAAAATAGCGGCTATACATGCCCACTGAGCGGCTTGCGTTTCTTTGCCGCCAAAGCCGCCGCCCATTCTACGCATATCAACAGTTATTTTATGGAGAGGCCAATCCAACACTTCAGCGACTAGCTTTTGTACTTCACTCGGATGCTGGCTAGAGGTGTAAATTAGCATACCTTCTTCATCAGGCACGGCCATCGATACCTGACCTTCCAAGTAAAGGTGTTCTTGCCCACCAATCGTAAACGTATTACTTACCCGATGTGCTGATTTTTGCGTTGTTGCGCCGTCACGCACCATTTGCAATGGTGGGCGCACGTATCGCTTATCCTTATGGGCTACTTCTGTATCTAAGCAGGGGCTGGCATCTTCATACGTCACCTTGGCTAACTTGGCTGCGCGCCTTGCCAAATCGGTTGTTTGAGCCAGTACAGCGAAAAGGGGCTGCCCCCAAAATTTAATTTTGTCGTCAACAAAAACAGGATCGCCATCAAAAACAGGCGCAATATCTCGCATTCCCGGCACATCATTGATTGTAATAACATCAACAACGCCTTCTGCTTCTCTTACTGCGGCTAAATCCAATGTTTTCACTGAACCTGAAGCGCGTGCAGTCAGCCCAATCGCGGCATACGCACAATCTAATGGTTCGACTTTATCGTCTACATATATTGCCTGCCCAGTCACATGTGCAATGGCACTTTCGTGCACCGAGGGCTTATGTTTCTCATGTACTGGCGAAGCAAGTGGAGTATCAATCAGTTTACGCATCTGTCACCTCGCTATGATCTAGCATTACCACTACATCAGATGTTGAAAGCGTCCAAAAACGTGTCCATAACGATGTCACCAAGTGTTGTCGATATTCGGCTGAGGCACGAACATCAGTGAGAGGGGTAAACGCTTGATTAAGTGCGCTAATCCCTTCATCTAGAGTCGCTTTATCAAGCCACGTTTTATGGGTGAGGACGCGTTCAAATACGGTCGCCATTGCAGGTGTGGCAGCTACGCCACCAAACCCCGTATTGATCTTAACAATCTTGTTATCGTCGATTTCCACCATAAACGCTGCACACACTGCTGAAATATCGTCCTCAAAGCGTTTTGACACCTTGTATACATCGAATATTTGATTACTGTTTAGTAATGGAAGTTCAAATCGATGTAACCATTCGTTTTGGTGCAGTTGCGTTTTTTTGTATCCTTCAAAAAAGGTACGTATGGGAATGCTACGCTCGTTTAATTTCGTGTCTTTAACCACAACATGGGCATCCAATGCCAACAGTGCAGGTGCCAGGTCACCTATTGGAGACGCATTGGCAATATTTCCGCCAATGGTAGCAACATTGCGAATTTGTTGAGACGCAAAACGTGTTAGCAATTCAGCCAATGGGGGAAAATGCGCTTCAAGTTCGGGTAATAATCGGGTTAGTGTAACGCCTGCGCCAATAATCAAATGTGTATCAGTAACATCTAGCGTTTGTAATGAAGCGATAGATGACAAATTTATCGTGTGGCCAAGGTCTTGATGTTGTTGTGTAACGGCTAGCATCAGATCTGTACCACCTGATACAAGTTTGGCATCTGGATATTTTTTCAATGCGTTGGCTAGAGCTTGTTCAGTGCGGGGTAGATAATCTTCGTTGACGTCTTGAAGCGCCAGTAAGCGTTGCTTAATCAATAGCGAGGTGTGATCAAACTTATCAGGCTCTGGCGAGTGGCAGCTTTCAAGCGCAGCGTCGATAATAGGGCGATAGCCGGTACAACGACATAGATTCCCGCCTAATTGCTCATTTACCGTATGCCGAGACAAAGGGATATCAGTATTGACTTGACGAGACTTGTAAAGCGAAAACATCGACATCACAAACCCAGGCGTACAAAAGCCACATTGGCTACCGTGATGGTCAACCATGGCTTGCTGAACAGGGTGGAGCCTATCGCCATCGGCAAGATGCTCTACCGTAATGACTTGTTTTGCATGCAGTTGCGACATGGGCGCAATGCAGCTGTTGATGGTTTCGTACTTAAGGGAATCATTTTCAACAGCGGCAACAACTACAGTGCATGCACCGCAATCTCCAGATGCACAACCTTCTTTGGTTCCACACTGTTTTTTATTGTCTCGGAGATAGTTCAGCACAGTCTGGCGAGCATGTTGCTCTTCTTCGATCTGGCACAAGGTATCGTTCAGCAAGAAGCTGATCATAGGTTTCTCCGAGTAAATCAATTTAATTATGACCAGTAAATCAAAAACCTGACCATCTGGTCAACCGATAATTAACGTTAATTTATACTTTGGTTATAGTAGCGGGAGGAGGGCTGTCAATGTTACAGTAAAAAAGATGACTGCAAGGTCAAACTTCGTAGGACTTAAAAAGTAGTAGCGACGAGATGACACAAGCTAAAAAAAACAAAGATGGACGTATCAGTGCGCAAAATAAAGCGCTAATTTTGGCCGCCGCGGAAAAGGAATTCGCTAAACACGGATTCAATGGCACGCGCATACAACAAGTAGCGGATGCTGCGGGATTACCTAAAACAAACGTGTTGTATTACTTTAAGTCTAAACACGATCTCTATGTTGAAGTGTTAGAACAGATATTATCTCTGTGGAACTCAGCCTTCGACGAAGCCAGTATCGACGATGATCCAGCTGACGTTTTAGCAAGATATATTGCTGAAAAAATGGAAATATCTCGAACAAAACCAGAAGCATCTAAGATTTTTGCGCTAGAAATTATTAATGGTGCACCGAATTTGCATAGTTTTTTCAAAGAGCAACATATTCATTGGATGGATGGACGGGTGTCTTTGCTCCAAAGTTGGATTGATCAAGGGCGCTTGCATACGCGAGACCCCTATGCGCTATTATTCCATATTTGGGCATGTAGCCAGCATTATGCTGATTTTGGTGCTCAAATAGAGGTACTCAAAGGCGAGCCATTCGATGAACACGCCTTCAGCGAAGCAACCAAAGATTTGATCGAACTCATATTAAAAGGGTGCGGCTTACACGTTCCCGAGCGCTATAAATAACGCAAACAGGAGATCACGATGCAGGCTTACCCAAGAGACTTAATAGGTTACGGCGGGAAGCCTGTTCATCCTAAATGGCCAAACCAGGCCAGAATTGCTGTACAGTTTGTATTAAATTATGAGGAAGGAGGTGAGTATTCGGTATTACATGGCGATGCGCACAGCGAAACCTTCCTAAGCGATATTGCTCAAGCAGAACCTTATACTTCCAGACATTTGAGCATGGAGTCTCTTTACGAGTATGGCAGTAGAGCGGGGTTCTGGCGAATTCACGACACCTTTGTAACGCGTAAGCTCCCTTTGACGGTGTTTGCCGTTACCATGGCAATGCAACGCAATCCCGATGTGGTTGAAGCTATTGTTAATGCCAATTGGGAAATAGCCAGTCATGGTATGCGATGGATCCACTATCAAAATATGGAAAAAGCCAAAGAGGCTCAACATATTGAAGCATCCGTTCAATTGCATCAAGCAATGCTAGGGGAGAAACCCACAGGTTGGTATACGGGACGAACAAGCCCTCATACACTGGCATTATTGGCTGAGCGAGACGATATTTTATATTGCTCAGACTCGTACGCCGATGATCTACCTTATTACGATAATCACTACAGCAAACCCCTTTTGATGATTCCCTATACGTTGGATGTCAATGATATGCGATTTGTGAATCAGCAGGGGTTTTGTACGTCTAACCATTTTTACACGTACTTAAGAGACAGCTTTGATGTGTTATATGATGAGGGCGAAACTTGCCCGAAAATGCTTTCTATTGGATTGCATTGTCGCATTATCGGACACCCCGGAAGATTCGCTGGATTAAAACGATTTCTTGATTATATAGCGAAAAAAGATAAAGTGTGGGTTTGCACTCGTGAAGAAATCGCTCGGCACTGGCTGCAGCATTTTCCCTATAAGCAGGAGGGTTAACTATGTCGATGAGCTTGATTCAAGCATTGCCTAAAGCAGAACTGCATCTACATATTGAGGGAACGTTAACGCCATCTCGAATGATGGCGCTTGCGAAAAAACACAATATATCCTTACCATACGTAACGTTAGAAGACATCCAAGCCGCGTATCAGTTTGACGATCTCCAGAGCTTTCTTAACCTGTATTATCAGGGTGCTGATGTATTACGCGAAGAGGAAGACTTTTTTCAGTTAATGTGGGATTACCTGCTCGTTTGCAAAGAAGAAAATATCGTTCATACCGAAATTATGTTTGACCCTCAAACCCATACGAATAGAGGGGTGGGGTTTGACGTATTTATGCCAGGATTTTTGAGTGCAATTCGTAAGGCGAAACGAGAATGGGGACAGTCAACAAAATTGATCATGTCGTTTTTACGTGACTTAACCGAAGCGCAAGCCTTTGACACCCTAGATGCGTCCATGCCCTATCTTGCAGATATCGAGGCGGTTGGATTAGACAGTGCAGAAAAAGCGAATCCTCCTGAAAAGTTCAGAAAAGTATTTGCCAAAGCCAAATCTCTCGGCTTAAAGCGTGTTGCGCATGCTGGCGAAGAAGGCCCTGCTGAATATATCTGGGGCGCGATCAACGAGTTAAATGTTGCACGCATCGACCACGGTGTTCGCGCTACGGAAGACAATGTGCTGCTTCGTTTTTTGAGAGAACACCAAATACCGCTGACGGTTTGCCCGCTTTCAAATATTAAACTGAACGTTTTCGATAAAATGGACCAGCATAATATTCTTTCACTATTAAATGATGGCCTATGTGTAACGGTAAATTCAGATGATCCTAGCTATTTTGGCGGCTACCTGAACCAAAACTACAAAGAATTGCAACATCACCTCGATGCAACAGACGATCAAATTGTTCAGCTGATAAAAAACAGCTTTCTTGCTAGCTTTTTAGCACCTGACGAGAAAGAATATTGGCTCGTTGAAATAGATCGCATGTTAGACAGATTCACGAGTGAGCTGAGTAATTAATTCACAACATCCAGGGTAGTCACGCATAAGCGACTCTCTATCTCCTAATTGCATATCTTGATAGTCAAAGCCGGGGGCGACGGCCTCCCCAATTAAACCGTACCCGTTGACACCATTTCGTAGTCTGGATGCTTTCCATTTTCCGCCTTTGACCACAAGTTGTAATTTGTGGCCTGCAATAATATCGAACCCCAGTGTTGTTTGTTCTAACTCTCCATCCTCGTTTAATAGAAAATAATCAATCGGATCACCGCCGTGATAGTAATGCACGATATCAGAGCGATTTTTATGAAAATGCCCGATGGGTGCGTCATGGGTCAGTAAATAGTAAATCGATGTTTGAATCGCTCTTTCAGCATCACCGAATGATATTGATTTGTCAGAGCGAAAGGTCTCTGCAAAATATCCACCTTCTATGTGTCGCTCTAAACCTAGCGCAGTAATCAATGCTTCTATGTTGGGTAAAGACATACTTTTCCTTTGCCGTGATTTTTCTGGAATAGAATTCTAATTCTACGGATTTCCTCTTGTTAGGTAAGTTGCTATAGTAGAGCGAGTCGCGCTAGATACAAGTGAAATTATGGACTTACCTCAAACTCCTAGCATGTCAGCATCCACATTACACAGGCTGTTAGAACAATCAGAGCAGCGGGTAGTGGTGTTAGTCACGTCCATGAAGCATCCGATATCAAAAGCGCCCGAGCCAGAGCCTAGCATGTATATTCCACACGCTCATTGGTTTGACTTTGAGAAAGTATTTTGTAAACACGATGGGTTTCCCCACACGATGCCAGATTTAGATAGCTTCTCGATCGAAGCATCAAAGCTTGGCCTTAAACATAACGATATTATTGTTGTATATGACAACATCGGTATCTATTCATCCGCGAGAGTGTGGGGAATGTTAAAAGCAATGGGGCATCGAGCGGTTTATGTGTTAGACGGTGGTTTACCCGCTTGGCTAAAAGCAGGATATGAAACCGTTCAAGCAACTGCGGCTTCATTACCTGCTTCATTGTACGAGGCACAATCAACGTCATTTTTTGTTAACACCCATGCCGTCTTTAAGGCGCTTACCGATGAGAAGTGTAAAATTGTTGATGCGCGCTCTGAGGGCCGCTTTTTAGGAAAAGAGCCAGAGCCCAGAAAAGGATTGCGCAGTGGTCATATGCCTGGCGCAATAAATATTCCCTTTCAACACGTACTTACATCGAATCAAACATTAAAAGACAAATCAGCATTGAAAGCGCTGTTCCAAGATAACGGCATGGTACCGGATGACAGCCTTATCTTTACCTGCGGTTCGGGCGTGACGGCCTGTATATTAGCGTTGGCGGCTGAAGAGGCAGGGTTTAGTAGCATTCACGTTTATGACGGGTCTTGGTCGCAGTGGGGAGCCGATGACTCGCTACCTATCGAAACATAATGTGCCCCTATTTTTACTGTCAAACAAAAATACGTGGAGCAAAAGCCGACTTAGCGTATAATTCTCTGATTAGTTTTGGCTCCATGCTTAATGTGCTGTGAACACGCCGTGAAAAAGATGAATTACGAAAACATTGTTATTTTAACGGGGGCGGGTATCTCTGCGGAGTCGGGTCTTAAAACGTTTAGGGATAATGACGGACTGTGGGAAAACCACCGTGTTGAAGACGTCGCGACACCAGAGGCCTTTATTAGAAACCCAAGGTTAGTATACACGTTTTATAACCAGCGCCGCGCACAGCTACAAATGTCAGATGTCAAGCCAAACCTTGCGCACTTGGCACTGGCAAAACTTGAGGCTGAACATGCAGGCAATGTAACGATTGTCACACAAAATGTAGACAATCTGCATGAGCAAGCAGGAAGCAAACAGGTATTACACATGCACGGAGAGTTGCTCAGTGCTCGTTGCACTCGCTCGGGAAAGTCTGAAGTCTGGACAAATGAGATTGACAACACAACGCGCTGTTCGTGTTGTAACAGCCCGAGTAGTTTGCGTCCCGATATCGTTTGGTTTGGTGAGATGCCACTTTATCTTGATGAGATATCTGAGGCCATCGCGAACGCTGATCTTTTCATATCAATTGGTACCTCAGGAACGGTGTATCCTGCAGCAGGCTTTGTGAGTGA
This sequence comes from Fluctibacter corallii, assembly GCF_025751585.1. GTDB lineage: Bacteria > Pseudomonadota > Gammaproteobacteria > Enterobacterales > Alteromonadaceae > Fluctibacter_A > Fluctibacter_A corallii. The sequence goes on along the minus strand of NZ_JAOWKX010000002.1, from coordinate 528,827 downwards.
AGCGAAGTTTCACAATGTGCATACTGTTGAGCTAAACCTTGAACCGACAGGTACACGCGGACAATTTGATGAGGGTTACTACGGGCCTGCGTCTGCTGTTGTACCACATTACATTCACGACCTTTTAAAAGAATCAATATGACCGAATTTTTGACAACGTATTGGGTAGAATTTGCCACTATCGCAGCCGTTCATTTGCTTGCTGTTGCCAGTCCTGGGCCAGACTTTGCTATCGTGATGAAGCACAGTATTAGCCACGGCCGAAGAGCGGCAATGTTAACCAGCATTGGCATTGGCTTAGGTATTTTCATTCACGTGGCTTACTCGTTACTTGGAATTGGACTTATCATTAAAACGACGCCTTGGCTATTTCAAGCTCTGACGTATGTTGCGGCAGCTTATTTACTGTACATTGGGTGGGGAGCACTACGAAGCCCAGCACCCAAAACGCTAACTTCGGCTGATATGGACTTAGATCAGTCTAAAATATTGTCTGATAAAAAAGCGTTTTTGGTTGGCTTAATGACTAATGGATTAAATCCTAAGGCAACGCTGTTCTTTTTATCTGTTTTTGCTGTTGCGGTGAGTCCCGATACACCGAATATGGTTAAATTAGGTTATGGGGTTTATTTAGCGTTTGCCACTGGCGTCTGGTTTTGTACCTTATCTTTTTTCCTCAGTTCGAAACCAGTTAGGGACTTTATTGGTCAAAAAGGGTATTGGTTCGATCGACTTATGGGCTCAGTATTGGTGTTATTGGCCATTAAGCTGGTCGCATCAAGTTAATAATTAGTATTCATGGTTATTAGCTCTGTGAATTAGGATCTCAGACTAATACACCGTATAATTGGCGTTTTTATCAGTTTAAAGTAGTTAGGAAGTAAGCTTGTCAGAGCAAAAAATTGTAATTGGAGGGGATGTCAATCGTTCTCTCAATGGTGACTATCAATTTGATATCAAATCACTTTTTAAGCAAGCCTGGGCGCTAACACAGGAAAATAAATGGCAAATTCTTCAAATGCTGATATTTGTCTTAGGGTTAGCGTACCTTGTTGTGATGGTGTTGTTAAACATCTCTGGAATTGATGATATTCAGAAGATAACCCTAGAAATACAATCTTTTATCGACTTAACGCTGACGTTTTTATTCGCGCCTTTTGTTACTGCTATCATGGCCGTGGCCGCCACGCACAGTATTGGCGGTCAGAGCAAGTTTTCTCATGTGTTTAGTCTATTGTCGCGCACGCTTTCGTTAGGCGCTGCGGCTCTTATCGTATCACTGTGTATTCAACTTGGGCTAGGGTTGCTTATCATACCTGGCTTATATCTCATGTTGGCGACAAGCTTCACGCTACTGATTGTTGCGGAAAAAAAACAGGGTGGTATTGCCGCCATGATCCTTTCTATTAAGGTGGTTAATACTTATCTACTTGACTTTATCAAGCTGTATCTCCTGATTGGCCTGATGTCATTAACTGTGCCTCTTACTTTAGGTATCAGTCTAATTTGGGTCGCCCCTATGTATTACTACCTGAAAGGCATTCTTTATCGTGATCTTTTTGGAATAACGGTGCTTAAACAGGAAGATAGCCAATTTACAGAACGTAACGAATCAAAAGAAGAGTCAACATTTGATGCATAACAAGAAGCGTATCAACGTTTTCATTTATCTTGCGCGTATAGCGGTTGCTTGCGGAATATTGTTTATTTTTGCTTATCCCTTTTTGGATAAAGAAACACTTGAAGACATTGTTGTTGATATCGCACCGCGAGAAGAAGTGCCTGACTTTAATCGTTTTAGAAATGTCTCTGATAAAAAGCGTGCCTTTTTCGCGTATCTAATGCCTGCGATAGAAAAAGAAAATGAAGCGATTTTAGAAACTCGTTTATTTCTACTTGATATCAAAAAGCGCCGCCAAATTGGTAAAACGATAGGTAGAAGCCAGCAACAACGCTTAAGTGCGCTGGCTAAAAAATATCGCGTAAAAAATGCCAAGCATCAACAAGATCTCGTTGCCCGTTTGTTGAAACGTGTCGACGTCGTGCCAGCTGAATTAGTACTTGCACAAGCGGCCAATGAATCAGCTTGGGGTACGTCGAGATTTGCAAAGCAAGGGTATAATTTTTTCGGTTTATGGTGCTTTAAAAAGGGGTGTGGATTTGTTCCTCGAAGACGGGGAGATAACGCTAATCACGAAGTCGCTAAATTCGAAAACTTACAAGACGCGGTGAATACCTATATGCTCAATCTTAATCGACACTTTGCCTATGAAGAACTGCGCAATATTCGCGCGGCACTGCGAAAAAGCCAACAGAAGATTACGGCACCTGCGCTTGCGCAGGGATTACTTCGATACTCCGAGCGAGGACAAGACTATATTGACGAATTAATCGCAATGATCGACTACAACAGGAAATACATGCCACAATGATTAAACCGCTTTTAGCTGCAAGTTTAGTATTTACATCTACGTTTAGCTTTGCTGATCCTCTCGCATTGGAATACAAAACCTTCTATAGCCATGTAAAAAAGATAGATGATGAGGACACTAATGCATTGCAGTTTTCTTTTGGGTTCAAACACATTCATGAAAACCGTTTGTGTGACGTTAAAAGTGCACTGATTAAAACGCAAAAACAAGATATTCCTCTAACGGTAACCAGCGAAAATCGTTTTACTGTTCCCAATGAAAAAGCATTAAAGCTTGCCGATGCATTAGTGATCATTGAACTTGATGATCAAGACAATCAGTGTGATATGTCTGTTCAACTAGAAACTAAACCTGAGTGGCTGAAGCAAAATTACACGCAAGACGAATTAATGCAGTTATTCAGCCAATATGAAAATTTCTTTGATGATATTGGTGGCTTTATGTCATTTTTACTGCCTTCTGTCACAGGGTTGCAGTTTACATTTAATGACGATGTTGCCGTAGAAGGAATGAAAACGCGTTTTACAGAAGGCGAGCTGTCTTCCGTTAAAGAAGTGAGTTTTAACGCTCTGCCCAAACGCATTACAGCCATCACTAAACAAGACGACGATAAATAGCCGGGGCTATTGTCATTGGCTAGCTAGGCCAACATGATGGCCTAGCGTTGATGAACTGGGGCTTAGTTCAGCATTAATTGGTAGCGTATTTGCTCTTTTAACCGTTCAACAGAGCGCTCACCCTCAGCGATGAGTTCTTTCGCACGGTAGAACTCCATAATCCCAAAATCTCTTAATTGTGGCTCGATAAGAATATCAGGCGGATCGCCTGCCAAACGAGAGCGCGTTACTCTGGCTTGAAGAATTTCTAACGAGCTAGACATCACGCCAATGATACTTGGTGCGCCAAGTTTCTTTTTCAGGATTGTCTCAGCTTGTGTATTGTCATCCATTGTCTCGTCTGTCTTTGGGGTTTCATCTTTGTCATTGCCTGAAAACCATTGCTGAAAAATCGCCTGACTCTTACTGAAAAAATCATTGGTTTTTTGTTGATTTTGCTCATGCTCTGCAAATGCGGCTTTTTGCATGCTTGGCCTAAAATCGGCACTCAAGTTGACTGCAATGACGAAGTCAGCTCCCATTTGTCGGCAAAGGTTTACTGGAACGGGGTTGACTACCGCGCCATCGACTAGCCAACGATCTTCATGAAGGTGAGGGGCAAATAGCCCAGGAATCGCACAAGATGCTTTAACCGCTGGCATAATTGGGCCGTTCATAAAGGTCACTTCATTGCCGCTATATAAATCGGTAGCAGAAACAGCAAGTGGCTTTTTAAGCTCTTCGAAATGTTCTGGAGTAAACTTTTCACGGAGCACGTCAAATACTTTTTGCCCCGAGGCTAAACCACCTTTATATAATCCCACTCCCATCAATGATAATACCTGCCACTCGGTGAGCTCACTGGCCCAATCCCCGAGTTCATCAAGCTTATTATTTGCATAAGCAGCGCCTACATAGGCGCCGATAGAGCAGCCGGCAACCACATCCACTTTTATTTCTAGGGATTCAAGTGCTTTAATTATACCTATATGTGCCCAACCGCGAGCAGCACCACTTCCAAGAGCCAGTCCAATTTTCACACACACTCCTTAGGTGATTTCAATTACCTGTACAATTTTTGATGGGTCTTCTTCCATTAATTGAGGGGACTCAATATCAGGTTGATCGAAACCGATGTCTCCATCTTCATAGGGGGTTTCTTGTGTTTTTAGATCAATAAAATTAAATAAATTGGGATCAGCTAAATGTGAAGGTGTGACATTTTGAAGCGCGCGGAACATGCTTTCTACGCGTCCGGGGAACTGTTTATCCCACGATGCAATCATCTCTTTAATCACTTTTCGCTGAAGGTTCTCCTGCGAGCCACATAAATTGCAGGGAATAATCGGAAAAGCGACAAGTTCTGCGTAGCTAGCAATATCTTTTTCTGCACAATAAGCCAAAGGGCGAATAACCATCTGCTTACCATCGTCTGACACCAACTTTGGCGGCATGGATTTTAACTTTCCACCATGAAACATGTTCAGAAACAGGGTTTCTAACATATCTTCACGATGGTGTCCTAATGCAATTTTAGTCGCCCCCAACTCTGTTGCAGTACGATAAAGAATACCTCGGCGTAAACGAGAACACAGCGAACAGGTCGTTTTCCCCTCAGGAATTTTGTCTTTAACAATCGAGTAGGTGTCTTCTTCCACGATTTTATATTCGACATCCAATGTGTCGAGGTATTCTGGAAGAATGTGTTCAGGAAATCCAGGTTGCTTCTGATCAAGGTTGACTGCGACGATATCAAAATGAATCGGCGCCTGCTTTTTTAAAAACATTAAAATATCTAGCAGGGTGTAGCTGTCTTTTCCGCCAGATAAACACACCATGACTTTGTCGCCGTCCTCAATCATATTGAAGTCTGCGATTGCCTTACCCACATGCCTGCGTAAGCGCTTTTGAAGCTTATTAAAGCTGTATTTTTGTTTTGCTGAAAGACTGTCTAACTGGCTCATTCGTATTCTACCGACCACTGCATTTTAGGGGGCGCAATTATAGCGAATTCTGTGCAAAAGAAAATCGCATTCAGCCGCTTTCAGCACACTATCACCAACAACGATTGGCCATTCTTTATTTTATGAGTGGGCAGGTAAAGTCTTTCGGTTTCAACGCCAGCACATCGCAATTTAATCGATCAATAACATGCTCTGCTGTATTGCCTATTAGCGCAGCAGATATGCCATGACGCCCAACCGTGCCAATCACCACTAATTCAGCATCGATATTGCGTGCAACAGCAGGAATAACATCTTCAGGAAGCCCTTCTTTTACAAAACAATGGTCCATTTGAACCTGATATTGAGAACCCAGTTTTTCTATCGATTCAAGGTGATAATTCTTAATTGACTCATTGTAGTCGTGAGGATCAAATTCTGGAATTTCGATGGCGATGTTGACAGGCGTGCCTGGATACGCATTCACTAAATTCACGTTTGCCTCAAAAACCTGCCCAAGTTGTTTCGTAACATCGCAAATCGTGTGATTTAACTCTGCATGATCAGGATCCTCTGTACCGGCATTTACCGCTGCGATAATTTGTCCGTTAGGCAGCCATTCGTGATCTTTCACTAACAACACTGGGGTAGGCGCTTTACGTAAGATGTGCCAATCGGTAGGCGTGAATATAACAGCTTTTAATGTATCGTGCTCTTGGGTGCCTTTAACAATAAGATCATATGCGCCTTCTACTGCTTCAATGATAATGCTCTCGTAAGGTCGATTGTGCCAAACTACCTTTACGTCAACAGAAATCATTCTATTTTGCGACACAGTTTCAACTAAATCAGATAACCAGTCTGTACGCTGATCGACAGCAGCCTGACGCAAGGTTTCGCGATCTTTAGCAGATAGCAAAGACGTAAACTCATAGGAGGAGTCATACGTGGTGAGTAAAGCAGTAACACTTGCTCCAGTTTTCTCCGCTATTTCAAGTGCGCGACTCAGAGCCTTTTGCGAATCGGCATCAGGATCAACCACGGCAAGAATTTTTTGAAAATCACTCATATTAACTCCCTCAGCGAAGAGCAAAACTTAATACAAGTGTATGGGGTTTGAAAAGAATTGCCAGATCATCTTACAATCTGGCAAGATCAATTGCTGCTATCGACACGCTGAAGAAAGTGGCGCTGAGTCACTCAGCTCTTCTTTCAACCCATCAATGCTAAGTAATTCAATTAGCTTTCCATCTACACTGATCAAATTTTGCTTATTTAGTTTACTCAGAATACGACTCACAGTTTCTACTGTCAGGCCAAGATAGTTGCCAATTTCACCACGCGTCATGGTTAAATTAAAAGAACTTCCCGACATACCTCGTGCTTTAAATCGCGCACTCAGATTCAGTAGAAAGTGTATGATACGTTCTTGCGCATTACGCTTATTGATCAACATCAACACTTGTTGTTCATGAGAAATTTCTTCACTCATTAATTTCGTCATTTGTCGTCTTAGTGCAGGCAAGGTTGACGACATATCATCAAGCATTGTGTAGGGAATTTCACACACCATCGACGTTTCTAATGCCTGCGTGAAACTTTGATGGCTTTGGGTGGATAGTCCGTCAAACCCAATAATATCACCTGGTAAGTGAAACCCTGTAATTTGTTGCTCACCGTCAGCCGACATAATGTAAGACTTAAACGAGCCACTTCTTACCGCAAATAACGACGTAAGGGGTTTACCATATTCGGTAATACACTGTCCGGGCTGAAGCGGTTTGTTACGTCGAATAATGTCATCCAAGACAGAAATTTCACTATCACTTAATGAGAAGGGGATGCATAGGTGGCTGAAGCTGCAATTTTGACAGCGAATACTAAATTCCATTACTTTTCTAGCACGTTAAATACAAGATAGCGTTAATTTACACTTTCTTTGATTAATATCAAACCATAGATAATTAAACTTGTGCCTATTATCTTCTGGATCATGGGTTTTGCCAGCCAGGTTTTGACAGAGTTTGCACTCAATCCCATGGCTAACATCGCAGGCAGCGTTCCTAATCCAAAGCAAATCATAATCAATGCACCTTGGATAAAACTGCCCGAAGCGACGCTCCAAGTGAGTGTTGAATAAACAAGGCCACAGGGCAGCCATCCCCACAACATCCCAAAGGGCAGTGCCTTGATGGGAGAGCTTAGAGGCAGTAGCTTTTTGGTAAGAGGCTGAACATATTTCCAGACATGTTTTCCGACTTTTTCAAGCTGTGTCAGAATTTTCCACCAGTTGGCGATATAAAGCCCCAATAAAATTAGCATCAGCGCGGCAAACAAGGTTAACCAGTGCATTGCCTGCTGATGGCTTTGCGCAAAGCCGCTACCAAGCGCACCTGCGAGGGCACCAATCACCCCATAGGAGCTAATTCGGCCAATATTATACAGTAAGTAATAGGGTAACGAAGCACTTCCCTTAGGAATAAAAACACTAAATGCACTCACAATACCACCGCACATACCTACGCAGTGAACGCTTCCAGCAACGCCAATTAAAAAAGCGGTTACCAATGAAATACTTTCCATGTTTTATACTTCTTTTAACTATTCCGTGCCTGATTCGTTCGTTGATGCGGTGTTTTCTTTCTTGGACTTTTCCTTCGTATCGTCATCAAATAAGATGCTATACCCTTGTCGATCTAGATCTTCAAACTGGTTGCTTCTAACTGCCCAGAAAAAAATAATCACCGCGATGGTCACGATAATAATAGCGAGCGGGATCAACACATAGATAACATTCATTTTTTTACTTTCCGTAACGTAAAAGACGGGTGGAGTTACTTACCACAATGATGGAGCTTAACGACATACCAATGACTGCCATCCAAGGTGTTAAAAAGCCAGTCACGGCAAGAGGTAAAATAAGCAGATTATACCCGATAGCCCACGCCATATTTTGTTTAACTTTTTGACGCGTTTTGCGCGCCATTTGAATCAAAAACTGAATGCCCGATATTTGCTTATTTAACAACAATACATCGGCAGACTGCCGCGCAAGATCAGTCGCTTCACTCACGGCGACAGACACATCTGCTTGCGCGAGGACTGGCGCATCATTGATGCCATCACCAACCATGAGCACCCGTTCTCCAGCTTGCTGTAATTCTTGCAAAGTAAACATTTTATCTTGAGGCTGCATATCATAGTGTGTATGTAAAATCCCAACTTGCTCTGCGACTGACTCAACATTCTTTTTATTATCGCCACTTATCAACCTTACCGTGTAAGCTGATAGTGAACGAGACAAATCCCGAGCATCATCTTTGATTGTGTCAGTTACAACAAAACCTGCGACACACATACCATCTTGTTGCATGAGTACATTACAATGAGAGAATGCGTCAGGGATTGAGCTAGTTAATGCAGAACGGTTACCTAGCGTGTACCTAACACCCTCGTAAGTCGCCGAAATTCCTTGTCCCGCCAACACCGTGATGTCTGACACTTTCAACATCTGTTGAGCTGAAGAAAATGCTTTTGCGATAGGATGTTCAGAGTGAGACTCAATACTGGCAGCAATGTGCAATAGACGATTTTTATTTTGTCCTTCAATTGCAAGTATTGACTCTAGTGAAAATACGCCTTCTGTCAATGTACCTGTTTTATCAAACGCCACCGTGGTGATATCGGCTAGATTTTCTAACGCGTCTGCATGCCTAACCAGCATTCCTTTTTCATTTAAATTGGCGACTGCGCTACTCAATGCCGATGGCGTGGCCAAACTTAATGCACATGGGCAGGTGGCAACAAGCACGGCGATCGCAACCCAAAGGGCTTGCTGAGTGTCAATGAAAAACCACCATACGCCAAAGCTCACAATCGCGATAACCAGTACCCAAAATATGAATTGCTGAGAGGTTCTATCTGCAAATCGCGCAATACGCGGCTTTTGTGATAAAGCCAGCTCCTGCATTAATACAATCTGATTAATCAGAGAGTCTTTGGCTGCCGCTGTGATTTTAACCTGTATGGCGTTAGTTTCATTGACTGTTCCGCCATAGACTGCGTCTCCAGAATGTTTGCGAACAGGGGCAAATTCCCCAGTCAGCATAGATTCGTTAATTGCGGCATCACCTTCTACTATAACGCCGTCTAAGGGGATCGTTTCCCCTGCTTTTATTAGCACAACATCGCCAACAGTCAGATGTTTCGCCACCACCGACTCAAACTGACCGTCTTTAACAATAGTCGCGGTTAGCGGCTGATACTTAAGCATATTCGCCGATATCAGCGCGGCTTTGTGTCGACTTCTATGTTCAAGGTAACGGCTAATCAAGAGTAAAAATGTGAACATGCACACAGATTCAAAGTAAATCTGGCCCTGATTAGAAATGGTAGCCCATGCACTCGCAATAAACGTTCCCCAAATGGCTATCGATACAGAAACATCCATATTCAATACGCCACCTTTGATGCCATTTATCGCGCTTGAATAAAACTGTGCACCACCGTAAAACACCACGGGTGTGGTCAATACCAAGCTTACCCAATGGAAGTAAACCTTGGTTTCTTCTTCGATATAGCCAAATAATCCGAAATACAGACCCACAGCTAGCATCATTACCTGCATGGTCATTAAGCCGGACAATCCCAACTTTTTTAAAAAGCGTTTGTCTTCTTTCTGGTACGTAGCTTCATGCTGATCGGGTTGAAAGGGAAGGGCATGATAGCCAAACTTCTCTAATGTTTTCAGAATCCGGCTCAAAGGCAGTTGTGCATTGTCCCATTTAACGGTTAAACGCCTGTTGGTGGTATTCACTGCAATTTGCTTAATGCCTGGCAACGTGCCCACTTGTTTTTCAATCAGCCATGCGCAAGCTGCACAGGTTATGCCCTCTACAGTTAGTTGAATAGTACTTATGTCGCTAGATACAGACACAAATTCATCTTGAATAGCGGGATCGTCAAACGCAGACAGTGCATCCATCGTGCTTTCTAACAGTGGATCGCCTTTTACTGCTTTTTCTGTACGATAGCGATAATAGTCCTCTAATCCAGCAGATACGATTGACTCCGCAACGGCTTGGCATCCAGGACAACACATTTCCCGCTCTTCTCCTAGCACAGTCACTTGGAATTGACTGTTGAGGGGAACGGGAAGATCGCAATGGTAACAGGTGTCCAACGATTTACTTTCGGTCATTAACTCGGATCAAACGCTATGACATCTTCGCGAGGGAAGGTTAACTTGTGGGTGATTTTCCATTCGGTGTCGAGTGGATGCAATGTAACGCGCCATTTTCCTGTGATAGGTCTATCAAGCGACGCTCTGTAATTTCCAGATGCATCTTTAGAAAGTAACAACTCAAAGTCATTTTTAGCAATAGTGGCATGGTGAAAATCCAACACTAACGCTTCTGCGGTATCTGGTGCGCCTGCATTAAATCTAAGCGCAACGCTATCAGACGACACGGTCAAATCGGCTTTGATGCCTCTTACTTTCGCTTCTTGGTACTTGATGAGTTGAAGATTTATTCCTTTACCTTCTTTGTAGTAATCGTCAATCACCAAGGTATCTTGGCCGTTCGTTGCAAGGTGCATCATGGTTGTGCTTAAGATAACAGATGCAAAGGGAATAGAAATTAAAAACCATGGCCAAAATTGTTTGTACCAAGGTCGAGTATTTAGTTCTTTCATGCTTACTCAATAAAAGTTGATAAAAAAAAGCCCCGGAAAATACCGAGGCAATTTTAAATGATTTTTACTTATTTGTCTTGGGACAAACTGTAAACATAGGTAGCAACAACGTGAATTTTGTCTTCACTCAAACGATCTTTGAATGAAGGCATTACACCATTACGACCATACTTCAATGTTTCGGTTACATCTTTATGTGATGCGCCATACAACCAAATATTGTCGGTTAGGTTAGGTGCACCAAGCATTTGATTACCCTTACCATCTGCACCGTGACATGCAGCACAGGCAGCGAATCGTGCTTCGCCCGCATTTTTGAGCTGTTCGTCAACCTGACGGCCGCTTAAACTCAATGCGTAAGCAACGATTTCTTCGATACCTTGCTCACCAAATGCGTCTAACCAACCTGGCATCATGCCAGAGCGACCGTTTAACAGTGTTTCTTTGATTTTCTCAGGCGAACCACCGTATAACCAATCATTGTCTGTCAGGTTAGGGAAGCCACGTTGGCCTCGCGCATCAGAACCGTGACACTGTGAACAGTTTTGCAAGAATAGACGTTGACCGACTTTAATCGCTTCTGCATCGTTCACCAATTCTGTCACTGGGACTTTCGCATACTCAGCGAAAATTGGGTCAAAACGCTCTTCAGCAAATTTCATTTGGCGATCATATTCAACCAAGTAACCTTCTTCAAAGCCACGTTTGGTTGCTTCGCGAGATTCTGCAAGAGACTGAACATTTTGATTCGAGCTCTTCCACTTCCATAGGCCTTCCCAATTCCCTAAGCCAGGGTAGAGGGCCAAATAGATTAATCCCCAAACAATCACCATGTAAAACATGATTGTCCACCAACGAGGAAGCGGGTTGTTTATCTCAACAATACCATCAAACGAGTGATGCATATTGTCGCCTTCCTCAATCCCAGTTTTGTTTAATAGACACCAGCGTAGTAGCAAGTAGCAACCAAGAATGGTGCCCAGCGTGATCACTGTTATCCAAATGCTCCAAAAGCTACTCATTTAGAAGACTCCCGCTTTTTTTCTGTTGTTTGTTGTTCTTTTTCATCGTCGAAAACCAAATTGGCTGCCTCGTCGAAGCTATCTTTGTTGCGTTTACTAAACGCCCACCAGACAACACCAGCGAAGCAGACGAATACAACGACAGTGAATATGCTGCCTACTGTACCAAAATCCATTTTATTTCAACGCCGTTCCAAGAGATTGAAGGTATGCAATCAACGCTTCCATCTCTGTTTTGCCTTTTACAGCCGCTTGTGCGCCAGCGATGTCTTCGTCAGTGTAGGGCACGCCAAATCCACGGAAAACTTCCATCTTTTTAGCCGTAAGCTCGCCATCCAACGTGTTCTCCATCAACCAAGGGAAGCCTGGCATGTTTGATTCTGGCACTACGTCACGTGGGTTGATCAAGTGAACACGGTGCCACTCATCACTATAACGACCACCTACACGGGCCAAATCTGGACCAGTACGCTTAGAACCCCATAGGAACGGGTGTTCCCATACTGATTCACCGGCAACAGAGTAGTGACCGTAACGTTCTGTTTCTGCACGGAAAGGGCGAATCATCTGGCTGTGACAACCTACACATCCTTCACGGATGTAGATGTCACGACCTTCCAATTCAAGCGCCGTGTAAGGCTTTAAACCTTCGACCGGTTCCATCACTTGTTGTTGGAACATTAATGGTGTGATTTGCACCATTCCACCTAAGCTGATAGCAATCAACATGAAAATGGTTAGCAGGCCGACATTCTTTTCTACGATATCGTGCACGTTTTTCATCAACTACTCCTTACGCTGCCTGTGCCTGAGGTTCTGCTGCAAATGACTCGCGAGGAGTACGAATTGTCTTGTACACGTTGTATGCCATTACCAACATACCTGCTACAACAAATACGCCACCCACCATTCGCATGAAGTAGAACGGTTTAGAGGCTTCTAATGACTCTACAAAGCTATATGTCAGTGTGCCGTCAGCGTTAACTGCGCGCCACATTAAGCCTTGTAGAACACCAGACATCCACATAGCGACGATGTAAAGTACTACACCGATTGTTGCCAACCAGAAATGTACGTTTACAAGACGCGTGCTATACATAGACGGCTTGTTAAACAAAATGGGGAATAAGTGATACAACGAACCAATAGATACCATTGCAACCCAACCTAGTGCACCAGAGTGTACGTGACCAATGGTCCAGTCTGTGTAGTGAGACAAGGCATTAACGGTTTTAATTGCCATCATCGGGCCTTCGAAGGTCGACATACCGTAGAATGACAATGAAACAATCAAGAAGCGTAGAATCGGGTCAGTACGAAGTTTGTGCCAAGCACCTGACAGCGTCATGATACCGTTGATCATACCACCCCAAGATGGAACAAATAGAATCACCGACATTACCATGCCCAATGACTGAGTCCAGTCAGGAAGTGCAGTGTAGTGTAGGTGGTGAGGACCAGCCCAAATATACAGAGATACTAGCGCCCAGAAGTGAATTACTGATAGACGGTAAGAATATACTGGTCGACCCGCTTGCTTAGGTACGAAATAGTACATCATGCCTAAGAAACCCGCAGTTAAGAAGAATCCAACCGCGTTATGGCCATACCACCATTGCATCATCGCATCTACTGCACCGCCATAGAGTGAGTAAGATTTGGTGAATGAAACAGGGACTGCCATGCTGTTACCAATGTGAAGCACAGCAACCGTCATGATAAAGCCGCCAAAGAACCAGTTCGCAACATAGATATGCGATACTTTTCTGACAATGATGGTACCAAAGAAGTTAATGGCGTATGCAACCCAAACCAACGTGATAAGAATATCAATTGGCCATTCTAGTTCTGCATACTCTTTAGTAGACGTTAGACCCAATGGAAGCGTGATTGCAGCTGCAACTATTACAGCTTGCCAACCCCAAAACGTAAATGAAGCTAACTTGTCGCTAAACAATCTGACTTGCGAGGTACGCTGTACCACATAATACGACGTTGCGAACAATGCGCAGCCACCAAACGCGAAAATAACCGCATTAGTGTGCAATGGACGTAACCTCGAGAACGTCAGGTAAGGGATGTCAAAATTGAGGGCAGGCCAGTACAGCTGAGCGGCGATAAATACGCCAATTGCCATACCCACGATGCCCCAAATTACTGTCATAACAGCAAACTGTCTGACAATTTTATAATTGTATTCAGGGTGTGCTTGACTGATTTCACTCATATCGATGGATCTTCCAAAACAAATGTATTTTTGTTTTACCCATACTAATCAAAGGCAAAACAGCGTGGAGTTAGCTAATTTTTAACCTAAACGTTTGATTACTATGCGCAATAAGACAAATTCGTCGCGCATGATAAATATTTTTGCTTTAAAAAGATAGCTTAACTTTAGGAAGCTTGATCTCAATCAAAGATCGGTTGCCGATAACGTCGTTTCCAGTTAATTTGGTAACACATGTGCCAAAAAACGATGGAATTTCAGCCTCTTGTTAAAGCAAACCTTCCCAATTATAGCTCTGATTTTAATACTTTCCGCTGTATATTTATCGAATCAGCGTAATCTTCCCGTTGAGGAAGGTACATCATGCCAGTTTGACGGTAATATGTGCAATATACGTTTCAAGAATCTTGACCATTCGGTTCGTATCGAAACCTTTCCACCTAAAGTAGAAGAAATGACACAACTGACACTATCACAGCATGAATCAGTGACGGTTGAGTCTGCGTGGGTAGAAGGGGTAAACATGTATATGGGGAAAACCCACCTTCCCATTACACATATGACCCAGACTTTCAGCCAATCGGATATGTTTTTGGGCGCATGTAATGAGCCCGAAATGACGTGGCGAATAGTGGTTAACTATTCGAAATCGACTAAGGGTGCAAATAACAGCACGGCGGCAGAACCTTACACGCTATTTTATTATTTCACCACGCGTCTTTACTAAGCGTCGTTAACACAATTGCTAACGGGAAAAGAAAAAGCCAGCATAAAACTGGCTCTGAATCATTAAAGTTGTGACTGAAGATAATTTTGTATGCCCAATCTTTTGATAAGACCAAGCTGTTGCTCTAGCCAGTAAGCATGATCCATTTCGGTATCATCAAGCAATTCCACTAGCATGTCGCGCGTCACGAAATCTTCTTCTTTTTCACACAATGCAATCGCTTCTTTCAGTTTTGCATCTACTGTGTACTCAACACGCAAATCGCTCTCTAACATAGAGGGCACGTCAGTTCCCACTTTAAAGCCTTCGCGCGTTACCATGTCTGGTGTGCCTTCAAGAAATAAAATGCGTTCGATTAATTTTTTAGCATGGCCTTTCTCGTCTTCAAACTCATGTGCTATTCGCTCATACAGTTTGTTGAACCCCCAATCGGCATACATTTCCGAATGTATGAAATACTGATCCATCGCAGCCAATTCATAAGCGAGAAGGCCATTCAGTGCGTCGATGATATTGGATTTACCTTGCATTAGTCGTCTCCTTCATGAATTTGCGATTGCAGATAATTTTCAAGGGTGATAGCGTCGATTTGATATTGCTGAGCTTCTAACCAATCAACATGGCCTTCCTCATAGCTGAGGATATCTTCTAACAATTCACGGGTAACGAAGTCTTTTTCGTTTTCGCACAGCACAATCGCTTTTTTAAGCAAGGGTAATTGCTCTAACTGAAACTTCAAATCGCACTCAAGCATCTCTACTGGCTCTTCGCCAATGTACAACTTATTTAATGCTTGCAGGTTAGGGATACCATTAAGAAACAAAATTCGCTCAATTAAATCATCGGCTTGTTTCATGTCTTTGATCGACTTTTTATAGCAAACCTCATTTAAGTTACTGAATCCCCAGTTTTTAAACATGCGGGCATGCAGAAAATACTGATTAATTGATGTTAATTCGGCAGTAAGCACCTCGTTTAACATACTCACTACTTTTTTATTGCCGTCCATATAAAACGCCCTAAATAACTCGTTGTATCTCGTCAGCAAGTATAGCCAACTTCGTTGAAATTACAATTTTATCTTTAAAAATCAATCAGATAACAATGATAACAATTCTCATTGTTTACCACGTTATCACTCACAAATGCGGCAGGTTAAAATAGCGAGTGCTGTAAGTTACGCTGGTTATTTAACATCGCTAGGCTTTCTTCTGCAAAGCCTGTCCCTGCCTCGGTAAAGAAGTTAAATACTTTATCGGAGCCTGCTTCCAACAATGGCTCAATTTCATCTTCATACCGCGCAATAGACGCTATCTGTCCTTGATAATTCGCATTGCGCAACTGATTAGCAATATTGCGCATATCTTCTACAGAAGGTAGTGCCAATAAAACTAAACGAATATCGTTTAGCTCAACATTTTCCCAAAAATCAATATCTTCACCATCGCCAACAATCACTTGCATGCCTTTACGCTTGAGTCGATTGATACGGATGGGATCTGCATCCATTCCCCATACTTTATCACCTAGCTCGTTGCGTAATGCAGTATAGGCGCCTTTACCCACGCGGCCCAAGCCAAGTACCAATACTTCAGCGTCTTGAGGTTGAACGTATACATCGTTGGGAAGGCGATTGGGGTTTTCATAATACTTGAGTTTTGTTTTTAAGCGCGTGTACTGACGATGACTCGTTCTGTATGCAATGCTGGTAATTAAGAAGGATATAGAGACGACAATCGCTAAAACAACCAGCCATTCTTTGGCCAGCAACGACATAGATACCAACATTGCCGCAACAATCAATCCAAATTCACTGAAATTATTCAGTACTAAACTCGACAAGTACGCAGTTCTTGCGCGTAGGCGTAGTTTGGTGAAAAGAAAGAAGAACAGCACGAAGTTAAGAGGCAACAATGCGCATATTGCAAGGGCTGTCATTAGCATTTCCATGTTTGGCAGCGCGGTGAATCCAATAGTAAGAAAAAAGCCGACTAAGAAGATATCTTTGAAGCTCAACAGTGACTTTGCTAATTCCGAAGATTTTTCATGAGGGGCAATTAACATTCCTACAATTAATGCGCCAAGATCGCCTTTAATGCCAACTAACGTGAACAATTCATAGCCACCTAACGCGAGAAAAAATCCCATTAATGGTAGCATTTCTCCGTGACCCGCCACGTTAAGCAATTTACTCCAAAGCGGCTTAAGAAAGGGTAGAATTAATAAGCCCAATGCCCACAAGGAGGGAACTTTTCCAGTGGCGATAACCATAAAGAGCACAGCAAAGATGTCTTGCATGACCAGTACACCAATCGCGAGCTTGCCGTGACGGGTTTTCATTTCACCGCTTTCTTCTAAAATTTTTACTACACACACAGTGCTACTGAAGCTCAAGGCGAATGCCAGCAACGCACAGGTTTGCAAATCAAGTGCGCCAAAATAACCGATACCAGTGAGTGATACGCCGAAGAACACCAAGGTGATTAGTACTACCCATACGATCATGTGCATTGAACTACCCAACCACACTTCGCGTTTGGAGAGATCCCGTATGTTTAGCTTGAGGCCGATGGTAAATAACATGAGCGTGATGCCAATATCAGCCAGCTTAAAGAGGCCATCATCAGGAGTAAACTCAAGAAAATTGAGCAAAAAGCCCGCACCTAAAAAGCCAATTAAGGGCGGAAGTCCCACGTATTTCAACGCAAGCCCACAGAAAAAGGCGAAAAGAATAAAGGCGAAATCCATCTGTTGACCTCAGTAGTCAAATAAATTCAATAACTTCAGAAATAATATCATCAAAATTTGCTATATGGCTGATTAAAAAGAAAGAAAATTGTAGTTTCTCGACAATCTTACCGTTTTATTTACGATAACCAGCGTGTAGATAGTATTTGCAGCCATGGGGTCAATGTAGTTGAATGGAAATGGACATTAGCGCTGCTGAAAATCGCCATGCAGTCGACATTTTTTATGAATTTGCACGTGCAGACAAAAAAATTTTTCTGTTCATGTAGAAAATTAATAAGTCAAAACGTCCTTGGAGTATGAGACACCAAAACAGAAGGAAACGTAAGATGAAATATATGCTTTTGCTCTATTCAGCACCGGATAAAGAACCGGCCTATGGCACTCCTGAGTTTGATAAAATGATGACCGATTTTGCCGTTACTAGTGAAACCTTTGAGAAGAAAGGAATACTGGTTGGGGGTGAGGGTTTGCAGGGCACCGAAACCGCGACATCACTGCGAATTAATGCAGGCAAAGTAGAAACAATGGATGGCCCTTTTGCTGAAACACACGAACACTTAGGGGGATTCTACGTTATCGATGTGCCTGACTTAGACATGGCCCTTCAGTGTGCCGCAATGATTCCCGTGGCTAAATTTGGCACCGTCGAAGTACGCCCGCTGTTGGATTATGACCAAGCGTAAAGTATGAATAGTGCCGCCTCCAAAGCCATTGCAGTGAATCATGTGCTCAATAGCATTCTAATCAAGGATAGAGGGCGGCTCTTAGCTGCGCTGATAGCGCGACTGAATGATTTTCAATTGGCTGAGGATGCACTGCAAGAAGCCGTGTTCGCTGCGTTGAAACATTGGAGTCGCACTGGCCCACCTGACAACCCTCAGGCATGGCTGCTAAAAGTGGGGTTGAATAAAGGCATAGACCTCATTCGAAAGGGACAACGAGAGCAGCGAAAAACTGACGATCTTGAAGAAATATCTGTTGATTACATGGAGCATGATAGCCCCGAGGCGATTCCAGATGAACGTCTGCGCCTAATATTTAGCTGCTGTCATCCGAGTTTGGAAGAAAAGTCTCGTGTTGCGTTAACTCTACGTACAGTGTGCGGATTGACCACGAAGGACATCGCCAAGGCTTTTCTTGATAGTGAACACACCATGGGGCAGCGCTTATACCGTGCAAAGGCAAAGATAAAAACATTGGGGTTACGATTTGCAGTCCCTGAGCCTGAAATGTGGCAAGAGAGACTAAAAGCGGTGTTAACTTCAATCTACCTGATATTTACCACGGGTTATTTAACAGAAGATGAAGACTCACGAGTACTTAGTCATGAAGGGATCTTTTTGGCTCGGCTGTTAAATACGCTTCACCCGAATGCGCCTGAGATAGAGGGACTTCTCGCATTGATGCTACTAACAGAGGCAAGAAGCAATGCACGAATTGACACAACTGGCTGTCTAGTCACTGTTGAAGATCAGAATAGTCAGCGTTGGCGACAAGACCTTGTCGACGAAGCTCGACATATCCTGTCGAATGCAGTCAGAAATGCACAGCCTGGGCCGTTTCAAATCAAAGCCGCTATTACAGATTGTCACATGACAAAGCCACGCCCTGATTGGCAGCAAATGTCTTTACTTTATCAGGCGCTGTGGCAATTCGAACCAACGCCAGTCGTAGCCTTAAACTGGGCTGTTGTGAGCGCAGAAATAGGGCTTGTCGACATTGCTCTGCAAAAGATAAACGAATTGAAAAATGACCTGAAACATTACCAACCTTGGCATGCAACGCGTGCGCACATACAGACTAAGTTAGGAATGAAAGCCGAAGCGATTATGTCGTTTAAATTAGCAATTCAAATGGCACCTAACGCAGCTACGCGCAAATTTTTGCAGCAAAGATTGAACACGCTCGAACGCTGAGCGCACATTAGGCTATAACGTGCTGTGAAATTCAGGCTCACGTAACTCTTAAAAGTTAAAGGCCGATTGCATTGTGTCATTAACGGATTTTGGATTGTTGAACTACTATTAAGGTATCGCATCTTTAATACTAACAAGGCTTCATTCATCTTAGGAGAAAGACAACATTCTAGGAACTAAATAGTCACCTTTAAGCACATGTTGGCTATCAATTTAAATTACCCCTTAGACGGGCGTAAGATACAAGGAGGACAAAATGGATAAGAACTTCATTGGCAGTCTTTCAATAATGATGCTTCTATTTTTTTCACCCATGTCCTTTAGTACACCATCCAGTATCGGACTAGGCGTGACAACCATTACAGAAATTGATGTAGGTAGTGATGGAAATCTTTCAGTAACATATACCGATAACTCAGTGGAAACCTTTACTGATGGTGGGGCCAAAGACCTAGACGGAGAGAAAAATGGTACAATCTGTATTAGTTTGGGTAACAAAAAAATAAAAAGCTACATTAGAAAAGTAGCAGGGAAATACAAAGTTTATAAAAAGGTTTCAACTAGCTCTACCAATCTTGAAGATATTCTATACCAAGAACTCACTATTCCTGTGTTTGATTCACCTATTGCCTTATACGTTGAGTTAAATGTAGAGCTTCTTTCGCAGCAACCGTTTGACTTGTTTGGTTTAAACTTTAATATTGTAGATGGAATTTCCGCTGAACTCCCTTTCGCCGAGTTCTTCGATATGTCTTCTCTACCTCAAGAGCTAAGTGAACTTGCAGTCTTAGATGAGCAGGTTTTTAAATCATTACCCAGATACTCGGGTGCAGTCCAAGCGATCTCTTCTGATAATTTTACCAAGGTAAGTGAGCCAAACTCTGGATTAATTCTGGTTATTGGGTTGATTGCTCTTTTGTTACATTACTTCAACGTTAACAAAGGACGTCAGTCGTCCATGGATTCGACGATAACTGAGGTCGGTTACACTAAGACGTAGCCTAGGGAAGAAGACTACGTGAAAGCCTTTTGTTTTTTTGCAGGGTAGAGTGAGCCCAAACGTGCCTCATCTCATGATGCATGAATACATCTAGATAAGATATTGAATTCAATATTAGACGGTGTGATGTAACTAAGCCTCTTTACTGTTAATTTCGTCAGGTATATACGCCTACCATGCGCTATGTGACGTTTTCGAGCAGCTCCGACAATACAATTAATTCTTGCAGTAGTTCAGATTCTCGAATTTTAAGCGCACCGAGCTCATAGGTAATTTCCGCTTCACGCTTTTTAATTTCGGTGGGGGTTAATGTCACACCATCGGCCGTAAAGGGCACCTCTAAGCCGTTACGCGTAACCGTAAATGGCGGACTTTGTGATGACACGGCATTGGTAACCTGATTACTTGGCTCGTCTTCACTCAACACATCATCCACAGCACTGATTAAATCGTCTTTAACCGGAGTTGAGGCAAGGGGAGAAGACGTTGAATGCCGGTCTTTTTGCTGTGTGACCTGATCGATCAGTTTTAGCTTTTCAGCAAAACGTTTAAGCGCACTCATATTGACCGACATGCCAAGCGCAGTCACTTGCTGAAAGCATCGGTCAAGATGTTGATATTGGTTTTGCCGAATAATGTGCTTTACCAATTCAATTTTTTCTGATTTTTCTTGCTTTACAAACATAGCCTATAACTTGGCACAAATGCGCTGACGAGAACTGGATCTAGTATACCCAATTCCTCACAATTCACTATCAATTCCTTTGCGCCATATCAAGTGTGGAGAATGCGTTAGTATTACGCACCCTCACATTTTATTAACATTTTCACTCTCTCTGTAACGGCAGATATTCAAAAAGCTTTACACATCATGTGCTTGGCTTTTAAGCGCTTTACGGCCCACAAAGCGTTCGAGTAATACTGGCAGCAATGTGGTATCGACAATAAGTGCAAACACCATCGCAAATCCTGTTAGTAAGCCAAATAAAATGCTTGGCACAAAATCGGAAAAACTAAGCAACGAAAAACCGAGGGTAATCACCGAAGTGGTATAAAACAATGCATAACCCACACTGGAGAAGGTGTTATCCAATGCAGTAGATTGCCGCTGGCGTGCACCAGTGACTATTGCGTCGTTGCTCTCTAAGTATCGATGAACAAAATGAATGGTGTCATCAATCGCAATTCCCATCGCAATGGCCGCGATTGTTATTGTCATTAAATCTAGCGGAATGTTTAACCATCCCATTACACCTAATACCACTAACGTAGTCAAAATATTTGGGAGTAAAGCAATGGTGGCAATACTTAGCTGCTTGAAAATAAACAATAGCACCACAAAAAGCGCAATATATACGATGCCCAGTGTCATGATCTGCGACGTGAATAGCCGCTGTAAAATATCTTGATACAAGACAAAGAGGTTCGTAATGGTAACGTTCTCCTCTGGCAGCCCCATCTGTTTCATATCTGCGCTTAAGGTGTCCATAAACTGCTGGCGATCTAATCCTTCCGTGCTGTCTTGAATACGAGAGCTAATTCGCAATTGATTATGTTCTGGTGAAAAGTAAGAACCCAATAACTTATCGCGTAATGACTTATCTAACAGCGTATAAATCACAGTAAGTTCATATTCTGTTAGAGGCTGCCCTTGATTAATTTGTTTAGCTAATTCAGTAAAGTTAACAATAGACGTAATGTTTCCGGTCGCCTCATATTGAGATAATACATATTGAATTTTTTGCAGTGTCTGAATCGACTTTGCAGACAGAGTTACATCTTGTTTTTGAAACTCATCTGGCAATGTAACAACCACATCCATAGGAGTAGAGCCACCAAATTGACTATCTATAAAGGTCAGTTCTTTATGTACATTCGTTGAATCAGCAAAATAATCTAAAAAGCTATTCTCTACATCTAACCGCAGTAGGCCAACAACGCTGAACACAGTGATCACAACAGTGGTCAATACCACGGTATTCGGGGCGTTCATACTGATTTTGCGGGTC
Organism: Fluctibacter corallii; assembly: GCF_025751585.1. Classification (GTDB taxonomy): domain Bacteria; phylum Pseudomonadota; class Gammaproteobacteria; order Enterobacterales; family Alteromonadaceae; genus Fluctibacter_A; species Fluctibacter_A corallii. The sequence goes on along the minus strand of NZ_JAOWKX010000002.1, from coordinate 506,510 downwards.
AACGATATAAACCCGCGACTTAATCCGCCGTCACTGCGCATATCTTTATGAGAAAACAAGGTGAGAATAGCAGGGAACAATACCAAACTGGTGACAATAGAGATTATCGTCGCGATAATCATCATCCAACCAAAGGTAACAACTGGCTGGATTCCACTGAAAATAAGTGAGCCAAAGCCCACAGAAGTGGTTAATCCAGCATAAAAACACGGAGCGAGCTTGCGCTGAAGTGTGGCGACTAATAATGGTTTTATGTCTTCTTCGTTAGACTGATTAGCACATTGACGAAACTCAACAATAAGGTGAATCACGATGGCTAATGTGAGAATAAGTTGCAGTGCAACAAAGTTAGCGCTGATCACGGTGGTGCGTAAGTCTAGGAAACCGAAAAGCCCCATGGTATACAGTACACTAAAGCCACAACATATAACGGGCAACATAACCCATCTGATACTTTTGAAAAATAGCAGCAGCAACACACAAATCGCTAAACCAATGGCGCTACCAAAGGTGACAAGGTCAGATTCAATGATATCGATAAGCTGCTGGCCCAACACATAACTGCCACCAAGGTATAGATCAGCCTGATCGTCATAACTAGCAATAATCTTATATAGCGCTTCAATCTCTTGTTTTCGTTGCTTGGTAAGCTCAGCTTCGATGGGTTCAGCCTGCGCTTTTAGTTCCTGAATGTCTGCTTCTTGTTTGTCTGACAACGCTCCCTCAAGCGCCTGGGCCTGTATATCTGTTATCTGATGATAAAGCGCTTGTAGTGCTTGATTGTGCTTAAATACAATTTGAATGGCCGTGGCAGACTGCGCTTTATTCACGAGCAAATCGGTGAAAAGTGGATGGTCACTGAAAATATCCTGCATAGTCTTGGGATCATATTGTTTCGCCTCCCACGTCCAGTCATCAGGATCAATTTCTCCTTGTAACGAATCAATCTGGGAAAGTAGCGGCACATTTAGCATGTGTGTCACGCTGTCAACACGAGGCAATTCGTTAATTTCTTCCGCCATGGCTTGCAACAATGAAAAAGTTTGCTGACTAAACAGCGGTGCATTTTTAGGCTCAACTGCCACCAAAATAAACTCTTGCGGCGCAAAGCGCTTATTCATCATTTGCGTTTGAATATAGAGTCGATTGTTTTTTACTAACAGCGTATCGGCTGACGCATCAATCTTAAAAAACTGCAAGCCGTACGCTGCGATTGCTGCCAAGAGTAGAAACAAAATGAGCAGCCATTGTGCCTGATTAACTAAGGCGTTCGCTATTCTGGATTTACTCATTAGCATCATCCTTTTTCTCTTTTCTTAGTTTATTGATGCTTGCAGGTGAGGTAGGGTATTGCTTGTCTCTGAGTAAATCCTGCATATAGAGATTTCTGAAAAAGGCGTATGGATCATCGGATTCGTTGCGTAACTTTTCGTATAACTCCGCACGACCAGAAAATGAATGAATAGCTTCCCACGAAAGGTAATACGTTGTTTGGGGCTCATCGGTTACATGCCTTATCGGTGCCAGTGGAGATTCAGCAACGGTCGAAAATAGGTTGCGAACGTCAGACTGTCCCAGTACCGGCAATACGAGAAACGCGCCGTACCCAACATCATAATGTCTTAGGGTTTTATCTAAATTTGTGTCTTCTTCCTCAATGTCAAACCAGTGTTTCGCGGGGTCGAAAAAACCCAGTAGTCCCACAGTTGAATTAATTAAGAAACGGCCAACATTTTTACCTGTTTTTTTTCCTTCGCCCTGTAAAGCGTGATTTAACGCACTCAAAGGCTCCCCCAAGTTATTGAAAAAATTAGACACATTATCTTTGGCAGCATCGGGCATAACCCAGTTGTAACCTTTGCCGATTGGAATCAGCGCATAACGATATAGGTAGTCATTGAACGTAAAGATAGGACGATTGATAAATTCCAACGGGTCGTCATAAGCGGTGTCTTCGTATCCAACAACGGTGGGCTCTATTACTGCTGTGCCATGGGACGATTCTACCACCAGAGGATCTGACAGATCACTTTGTTGCTGTGGGCTTATTTGCATGTCTGGCTGACTCGCACACCCTGTTATCAGCAAAACAAGACACAAAGAAAACAAAAAACGACATTGTGAGCGCCAAATGATATTCAACATACACTTTCCCAATTATTCACTATGCTTACTTCCAAACTGTTTTATTACTGTAGACCACAATTGTGCTAACTACTTGTAGTGACTGGTAAAAAGAAAAGATCAGCACAAACAGAACAAAATTCGAACTTCTACCGTACAAGCTTTTTTATGACGAGAAAAGGAGCAATTTTCATTATGAGTAAGCCAGACTCTCATTCATCTACTCACACGTCACTTTTTCAACCCATTCATGCTTTGGGAGGAGAATTGAAAAATCGCTGTGTACTTGCACCACTTACTCGCGCAAGAGCCGGCGAGAGCCGCGTTCCCAATGAATTAATGGGTACCTATTACGAACAACGCGCTCATGCAGGATTTCTGATTAGTGAGGCGACAGTTATATCTGAAGAAGCCATAGGTTGGGTGGATTCACCGGGCATATACACCGATGAAATGACCGAAGGGTGGCAACAAATTACCCGCCGCGTGCATGAAAAAGGCAGCAAAATGGTTCTGCAGTTATGGCACTGTGGGCGAGCATCTCATAGCGATTTTCACGATGGCAAACGGCCCTTTTCTGCATCAGAAGTGAAAATCGACGGTGATCACATCCATACGCCTAAGGGAAAGAAAGACTACGAAATCCCGCGAGCTATGGAAATCAGCGACATTAAACGTACCGTTGAAGACTACAAACAAGCCGCGCTGCGTGCAAAACAGGCCAATTTCGATGGTGTTGAAATCCACGCTGCAAACGGCTATCTGCTCAACCAATTTTTAGATGGGCGCAGCAATCAGCGTACCGATGACTACGGTGGTACTCTAGAAAACCGCTTTCGCTTTTTAGGCGAAGTTGTCGATGCCGTGCTGTCTGTTTGGGAGCCAGAAAACGTCGGAGTGCGCTTATCGCCAAATGGTGCATTTAACGACATGGGCTGTGATGATTATCGTCAGATTTTCACCTACACCGCGACCCAACTCAACATGCGAAAAGTCGGTTACTTGCATGTCATGGATGGGCTCGGCTTTGGTTTTCATGAGCGCGGTGAGCCGATGACATTAGACGAATTTAGACAGCACTACGACGGGCTTATCGTCGGCAATTGCGGTTATACCAAAGAAACTGCCGAGGCAGCGGTTGCGCAGAATCTGGCCGATTTTATTGCATTTGGACGCCCGTTTATTACCAATCCTGATTTGCCCGAACGGTTTAAACATAATTGGCCACTTGCCCCCTTTGATGACATGAGCCATTGGTATGGTGGCGGCGCTGAGGGCTATACCGATTATCCAGAATACCAAGAATCACATACGAACAAGTAAGAGGTTCACTTTTTCATGCCTTTCTCTGCGGTTAAGCGGTACGCAGAGCCAATACATTACGACATACGAACGGAGCAAGTATGAGCACGTCAAATCGAATCACAACGACAGCGGGAACGCCCGTTCCCACAAACGAAACCGCAAAAACCGCGGGTAAACGCGGCCCCACATTATTAGAAGACTACCAACTTATTGAAAAGCTAGCGCACCAGAATCGAGAGCGTATTCCAGAGCGTGTGGTGCATGCCAAAGGTTGGGGCGCGCAAGGCACCTTTACGGTTACCCACGATATTACCCAATACACCTGCGCGTCGCTGTTTAGTGAAGTGGGTAAAAAAACCGACGTTCTGAGTCGCTGGTCAACTGTCGCGGGGGAGTCAGGTGCTGCCGATGCAGAGCGCGATGTTAGGGGGTTTTCTCTTAAATTTTACACTGAGGAAGGAAACTGGGACATGGTCGGCAATAACACGCCGATCTTTTTTATCCGCGATGGGTACAAATTTCCTGATTTTATTCGCACGCAAAAACGGCACCCTAAAACGAACTTACGTTCGCCAGAAGCCATGTTTGATTTTTGGGCATCTCACCCAGAATCTGTTCATCAGGTAACTATTTTAATGTCTGACCGTGGTCTGCCCATTAATCCGATGCACATGAACGGCTATGGCAGTCATACCTTCAGCATGTGGAATAAAAAGGGGGAGCGCTTTTGGGTTAAATTCCATTTTAAAACCCAACAAGGACATAAACATTACACTAACGCTGAGGCAGAAACGTTAATCGGGAAAACCCGTGAGTCTTATCAAGAAGACTTATTCAACGCAATAGACAACGGACACTTTCCAAAGTGGACGATGTACATTCAAGTCATGCCTGAAGAAGAAGCTGGGCAACAATCCTACAATCCATTTGATTTAACGAAAGTGTGGCCTCATGATGATTATCCTCTCATCGAAGTCGGTGAGCTGGAAATGAACAAAAATCCCGATAACTATTTTCAGATGATAGAAAATGCGGCGTATAGCCCATCTAACGTAGTCCCGGGAATCGGTTTCAGCCCGGATAAAATGCTACAAGCAAGGATTTTCTCCTATGCTGATGCACATAGATACCGACTTGGTACACACTATGAGGCACTGCCAGCCAATGCCCCTAAAGCATCTGTGGTGAAGCATTATCACAAAGACGGTGCAATGCGGTTTTTCACTAACGATTTTGACAACGCCAATGCCTACTATGAGCCTAATCAGTATGAGGCTGCGCATACGGGGCTTGAGTACCCTGAACCGCCTCTTAAAATTGACGGTGATGCCAACCGCTACGACGTTGAAGATAAAGACATTGATTACGTGCAACCTCGCGCGTTGTTCGAATTAATGGATCAAGCACAACGTGAACGCATGTTTAACAACTACGCCGCCGCGATGGGGCCATGCTCAGATAGTGTTAAAAACCGCTGGTATAGCGTATTAGAAAAGGTTCATCCAGATTACGCACAAGGCGTGAAAGCTGCAGTTGAAGCCCTTGATACCGACGTGAATACCGTGCCTATTACTGACGATACACCCAAAGAGGTGTAAACAATAAAGAATCGCCAAGGTATATGTAGAATGTTAAATACCTTGGCGTTTTACAGAAAGCCATCGATCTTATTTTGCGTTGAATGCCCAAACTATGAGTACGCAAAGTGCAAAAACGTCCTCTATTCTAGGTAAACAATTTCAACATTAGTGAATTATTATGTTCGACTATTCAAGGGCATTTTCTCGCAATATCGGCTGGGTCACCACACAAGAGCAAGAGCGTTTACGTAATGCCAAAGTCGCGATAGGCGGGTTGGGCGGTGTGGGCGGCGATCATGCCATCGTGTGTTCTCGGCTTGGCATCGGGCATTTTCATATCGCAGATCTTGATACCTTCGACCTCTCTAACTTTAATCGGCAAGCCGGTGCGTCTATGAGTACCATCGGGAAAGATAAGTCAGCGGTTGTAGAAAACATTATCAAAGGCATTAACCCCACTGCTACCATCAACAATTGGGAAGAGGGCATACAGGTTTCTAACATTGATGACTTTCTTGATGGCGTTGACGTGTACATTGATAGCTTGGATATTTTTGCGATTGATATTCGTCGAAAGGTCTTTGCGGCATGCTACGACAAAGGTATTCCATGTATAACTGCCGCACCAATGGGAATGGGCACCTCCATGCTGATATTTATGCCCGGACAGATGAGTTTTGAGGAATATTTTCGCATTGACGGGTTATCCCACGAAGATCAGATCATTCACTTTATTATGGGGGTTTCCCCTTCGATGATGCAGGTTGAGTATTTAAAGGTGAATGACTCAGTAAACTTCAAAAATAAAGATGTGCCGTCTACGCCGATGGGAGTTTCTCTCGCCGCAGGGGTACTTGTATCGAACGTACTAAAACTCATTCTAAAACGTGGAGACGTTATTGCAGCGCCGTGGGGCCTGCATTTCGACGCCTATAAAAACCGCTTAGTCAAAACATGGCGTCCTTGGGGGAACGACAATCCTATTCAAAAATACCTCATCTATCCCAGACTGAAAAAGATGTTTAAGCGAGATTGACGCTGCTTTAAGTGTGACTACTTTTAATAGATTTTATCGAATAACATGAGCGATATTTTTCATTTTACTGATTAACTCGTACCGAGCACAATCACTCTCGTTAATCACTAATGAGGAATTTACATGAAACACGTTGTCTTAATGTTATCAAAGCGCTTTACACAATCTAAACCCCAACACACGCAGAGTCTACGTTGCAACTACACAAATAACTACTATGGTGATCAAATCTGTCGTCCAGAACCTACTGAATAATATTGACGCAGTGAATATTTCCCACTACACCTATACAAATGAGCAGGGACGCGATGTTTATTCAACCCATTAAACGCTTAACATAAACATGTTCCCTGATTAGTACGCGGCGCTTCGCATACGCCGCAAAGGGGAATATGATGACCACCGTAAATCCATCCACACTAAATGTGGTAGCTGACTCACCCGACCTGCGCGATCGATTGTATGAACCAAGCCTTGCGCCGCTAAAGCCAGTGATGCATCCACCTGGCAATCTTGATATTTTGAATCAGGGAACAGAAGGAGCATGCACAGGGTTTGGGTTAGCTGCAACCATTAATCTTTTGTATCGATTTCAAAATAACGATATCCAAGTAAGTCCGTGGATGCTGTATGCCATGGCGCGCAGATACGATGAGTGGGCTGGCGAAGATTACGATGGTTCGAGTTGCCGCGGGGCGATCAAAGGCTGGAAAAATACAGGAGTTTGCTTAAGTGAATTTACAAAACATCGCCAGTCGGCAACCAACTTTGCTATTACCTCTGACATTGCCGCAGACGCCAAAAAGCGAACATTGGGAGCCTATTTTCGATTACGCCCCGTCATCAGTGATTTTCATTCTGCACTAAACGAAGCGGGCGTAATTTATGCCTCAGCCCGTGTTCATTCTGGCTGGTTTGAAACACAAGACCACCAAGGCGAGCACATCATTCCCTTTCAACATGACCTACAAGGTGGTCACGCTTTTGCCATCGTTGGCTATAACGAACTCGGGTTTTGGGTGCAAAACTCGTGGGGAGAAAATGGCTGGGGCAAAGGTGGCCTTGCCATTTGGCTATACGAAGATTGGGCAAAAAACCATATGGACGCATGGGTGATTCAGCTGGCCTTACCTACGCCACAAATATTTAACACGCAACTGGTGGCCTCCGAATATCGTAGTGATCATGTGCCCGTTAGTAAAACAACGCCTAGGCAAGCCATTCAGGAGCACTTTATCCACCTCGATGACGGCAAATTCAGTGATACGGGCAAATATTGGTCAAACAAACAGCATGCAAAACTGGTGATTGAGTCTATGGCCAATGAAGACAATATTAAGCATGTCGTGCTTTATGCACACGGAGGCCTTAACAGCACCCGTGATTCAGCGCAGCGCATAGCGGCCATGAAATCGACATTTCTCGCAAACGGAATCTACCCGATACACTTTATGTACGACACCGGTTTATGTGAAGAGATTAAAGATGTGTTATTGGGTAAATTTGAGCGTGCAGCGGCAAAGTCTGCGGGCTTTTCAGATTGGTTAGATAACCGCCTAGAGTTTCTGACCGCCAGCGTGGGTAGGGCACTGTGGCGAGAAATGAAACAAGGTGCCGCCAGCCCGTTTAGCACTAAAAGCGCTGATGGCGCGTGGTTTTTACATACATTACAACAACAATTATTGGCCATGAGTAAGCCTCACAAACTGCATATTATCGGCCATTCCACGGGGGCGATTTTGCATGCAAATAGTCTCGTACAAGCTCACAAACTCAATAAAGAAATACAAGTTCAGAGCTGCCATTTACTGGCACCCGCGGCAACCAATAGCTTTTTTAATGAAACGCTTAAACCGCTCATAGAAAACGGATTCATTAAGCGTTGTCACATCTACAACCTAAGCGACAAGCTCGAATTAGATGACAACGTGGCAAAGGTGTATCAAAAATCGCTTCTTTATTTGGTTTCACGTGCGTTTGAAGAAAACAAACCGTCTCCTCTGCTTGGCATGCAAAAATATAACGCGCTCATCCCACCACTTAGCTCACTAAAATTTATTTACAGCAATGGGATCACAGGCGAGCGCACAGCCAGCACCACCCACGGCGGTTTTGATAACGATCCCGATACCATGAACGACGTGCTAAAAGGTATATTAGGCAGAGCGCCTGACACCCCATTTACTGAAAAGAGTTTGCGGTATTGATTCTCGCTTTGAGTATATGACCGCATATTCACCTTACTAGGAAGAACGCCAGCAATAAAACTACAACTCGCTCAGCTTTTTCTTTCTGCCCGTGGCATGCCTCTCTCTGGCATCACTTTCGATATATCTGTCGGTAGTTTCCATTGAGCCGTGGCCTGCGTCGTCTCTCACATGCTCTCTTGGGCGGATCTTTACATCCTCAGAAATAGCGGTGTGGCGCAGCCAGTGAACGGTGGCAACCCTGAGCTCTTCTGCGTCGTCAGACAGCCCATCTTCCATCATTTTTTGATAGGTTTTATCATAGCATAATTGCAGCAACGTTCTTATTTGGCGGGTACTGGTAACGGGACCTTTACCTAATAGCTTTGTTACTAGAGGTGTTCTTTCTCCCGCTAAGGGCAGGGGAGACAGGTCTAAATACCCTCTGTAACGCTTTAGCGCATCGAGCATTTCATCCGACACTGTCACGCTGCGGCTTTTATTGCCTTTACCGATAACGTGAAACCACCAGTTTTTGTCATTGTCTCGGCGAAAATCACCCATTACGGGAATGGATCGCTCATCTGCCACCAATTCAGAGATCCGTAAATACATTCCCAATAAGCATTTTAGTATAAATAATGTACGCTCATGAGTCTCGGGCTCTTCATCGGCCATTTTTTCTACCGTTTCGACCACGTAATCCCATTGTAAATTGCTGATACGGCGAACTGGCGCTTTCTGCTGCTTTTTAACCAAGAATTTGCTTTTTTGGCGAATTAACAGCACCGGATTCACTTCAGAAATATTTTCCTGAATAAGAAAGTTATAAAACGAAGACAACACCGAAAAAATAGATCGTATGGATGCCTGTGACATCGTGAAATCGGATGTTTTCGGCTTTTTTCCTTTACCAGCTTCAACCTTAGATATACTGGCAACAAAGGGCCGCCAATCTGGGTTGATTTCGCGTGTTCCATTTTTGTTTTTAAATCTAGCCACATTCTTTATGCCAATCCAGTCATCTGGCGGAGAGATGCAGAAGTTAACGTAGTCTTCAATGTCTTCGCGTTTAAGTTCTAACACCGATTTGCCAGAGATCATCCAAGACCATTGGATTAAACGTTCAACTTCACGCCGGTACACATTGTATGTGGCAGAACTGCCGTTGTAGCTGTAAATAAACTTCCAGGCAAATTCGTAATCTGTGAGAAACCCATATTGACGAAAATAAACAGGTAATGAAAAGTCATGGTGATGAAATGGGTTTTCTAAATAATCGATATTGTCGAAAATCGGCTTTACTGGTGGATTGTCCATAATGTTGTAAATTCAAATAATTAGACACATTGGGCAGTATAATAAGCTTAAATTGAACCTAATTCAATTATTCCGATAATCAGATTTATCGGAATAATTGTAGCCTATTGAATGCAGGAGATAGCCCCATTTAATATCTTTACTTGGCTAAATTACCGTTTAGGTCACTGATTTACGATGCATCCGTTTTATGTGTATGTTTTTTAACAATATTCAATCGCTAATTTTTACACGCCGACTACTCAACTTTTCGGTTTTTACCAGTCGACGCTCTCTTTCTACGTTCTACCTGCACATATACCGTGTCAGTTGTAGCACTGCTTGAATGCCCTAAGTCTTCTGATAAATCTTTCAATGGGCGGTCTCTCTCAATTTCCATACTAGCCCCAGTGTGTCTGAGATAATGTGTCGTGGCTTCATTCAATTTCTGCGCTGCATCAAGACCATGTTCTGACTTCATTTTGTCAAATGCTGCATCAAATACCTGCTGAATGAGTCTAGAAATCTGCCTACTGGTTAAGCCACCTCGACCACGTATTTTTTCAACCAAGATAGTTTGTTCACCTTTAGATGGTAAAGATGAAAGACCTCGCCATTCTCGGTAACGTTTAAGGAAAGGCAGATACCCTGATGGCACAGTAATATCTCGGATCTTTTTTCCTTTGCCATAAGCCTTAAACCACCAGTTATTATCCTCATCTGTCCAAAAGTGACTCATCATGGGTGTCCAATCCTGACGCTCTGACAACTCAGAAAGCCTTAAAAACAACGTTTTCATTGTCGCTACAATAAATAAATTGCGCTCAAGCAATGGATCGTTTTCAGCCAATTCCACTGCTGTATCTAACAAGTACTGCCATTGTTGCTCGGTCAAACGGCTAATTGTCTTTACCTGGCTATCTTTTATTAGATGCTTACAGTCACGTTTTGCTAAAGGTATGGGATTACCAAAGCAGATTTCTTCGTCGATTAAATGTCGAAAAAAAGAGTTCAATGCCACAAAGGTTGACTCAAGCGTTTGTAGAGATGGCTTGTATTTTTTGGGATCAAGCACACGTTCTTTGTCGTACTTCGGGGGTGTTTGTCTGAATGGTGTCCACTTAGGGTTTGAAGCAAAGTATCCATTCTCTATAGAAAACCGGTCATGCAATTGGGTGCTGATCCAATTAACCGGTGGCGCCACGCAAAAGTCGATATAGCGTAAAATGTCAGCTTTGCGTAAATCATCAACCGGTTGTTTGTCGACTAAAAACACCCACAGTAGAAACTTTTCGATATCGTTTCTGAAACGTGTATAGGTATGCTGTGATTTGTTTCGGCCAATATATAGTAAGTAGTCTTTGGCCCAACTCCAATGTTGCATTACCCATGCAGGTGACTGTTCAAGAAACTTTGTTAATTGTGGATGGTCTGCTGACTCATGCTCGGTCAGTTCGATATAGGTAGGAAACAAAGGCGTTGGTTTTTTCGCAGCCACGGCAATGATTACGTAATTCTTTAATGTCGCCTACTATAATACGCCTAATCCCTTATGTCTAATACTGAACCGTATTAGACATAAGAGTTTGAGTTCTTCTTTCAATTATGTCGCGGTCGTTTTGAATTACTCCACTCGTTTAACCATACCTAAGCCATAAATCAGCCGAACCAAAACAGGTAGAATGAGCAAGGTCAACATAGTGGATGACATGATCCCTCCTATCACTACTGTTGCCAATGGTCTTTGTACTTCTGCGCCTATACCAACATTGAAAGCCATTGGTACAAAGCCAAGGCTGGCCACCAATGCGGTCATTAGTACCGGTCTTAATCGAGTCAACGCTCCGTCGGTTATACTGAATAAGAGATCTCCTGTCTCTGCCAAGCGTTGCTTGATAAAAGACAACATTACCAATCCATTTAATACTGCTATGCCAGATAATGCGATAAAGCCTACCGCAGCTGATATCGACAGTGGCATATCCCGAAGCCATAGCGACAATACGCCTCCCGTTAACGCAAGCGGTACACCTGTAAAAATAATGAGTGCATCTTTTAAAGAACCAAATGCGATGACCAGCAAAGTGATTATCACAAAAAGCGTGGCTGGTACGACAATCATTAATCGCTGGCTAGCACTTTCTAGTTGCTCAAACGTACCGCCATATTCCAACCAGTATCCACTAGGCAGTGACACCTGCTGCGCAATCGCATCTTTCGCCTCAACAACGAACGATCCTAAATCACGCTCACGAACGTTTGCGGTTACAACGATGCGTCGTTTGCCATTTTCCCGACTAATTTGACTGGGTGCATCAACGTATTGCAGCGTTGCTACTTCTCTTAAAGGTACAAAATCGCCCGAGGGTGTTATTAAAGGGATATCTTTTAGACTGTCTAAATTATTTCGAATGTCTTCACTATAACGGATGGCTATTTCGAAACGTCTATCGCCTTCATATAGTAAACCAACGGACTGACCTCCAATTGTTGCATTCAACCACTGTTGTAAATCAGCGGTATCTAACCCATATCGCGCGAGTTGAATAGGTTTGGGGTCGACAGTAAAAATAGGCACATCATCAACTTGCTCGATTCGCGCATCAGCAACGCCATCAATGCGATTGATGACTTGTAAAATGTCGCTTGCAGAGGAATACAGTGTATCCAAATCATCGCCGAACAATTTGATACCCAAGTCTGCCCTCACCCCACTGATAAGCTCGTTAAAACGCATTTGAATGGGCTGAGTAAACTCGTAATTGTTGCCCGGTAAAGTTTGCAAGCGCGCTTCTAACTTTTCGACCAAAGCCTGTTTTGACATGGTCGGATCGGGCCATTCACTCTGCGGTTTCAGGATCACAAATCCGTCTGTCACATTAGGCGGCATTGCATCGGTTGCAACCTCCGCAGTGCCAGTTTTTGAAAATACTGTTTTGATTTCTTTAAATTCCATAACAGTGTCTTCAAGCAACTTTTGCATACTTATGGCCTGTTCGATGCCTGTTCCAGGTATGCGCATCGCGTGAAGTGCAATATCGCCCTCATTGAGCTGAGGGATAAATTCAGTACCGAGCTTCGTGCCAATCCATAGCGATGTCGTCACCAAAGCGCCTGCTATAATCACCACCCCCCAACGCATTTTAAGCGCAAAGTGTAAAATTGGGCGGTACACGTTTTTAGCGCCAACGATAATAGGACTTTCTTTTTCACTGATCTTGCCTTTCATAAATAATGCAACCGCCGCAGGTACCAAGGTAAAGCAAAACACCATTGCAGCTAATAAAGCCATGATCACTGTAGCCGCCATCGGATGGAACATTTTGCCTTCTACGCCGGTAAGCGTGAAGAGAGGTACATACACAATGGTAATAATAAGCACGCCAAACAGACTCGGGCGTATAACTTCATTGGTAGCCTCATACACCAATCTCAGCCTCGTCTGAAGTGATAAAATATCCGTCCTGCCCTTTTGTGCTTCGGACAGTCGTCTTATACAGTTTTCAACGATTATCACGGCGCCATCCACAATGAGTCCAAAATCCAGCGCGCCCAAGCTCATCAAATTCGCCGACACGCCGCTTTGTACCATTCCGGTGATAGTGGCGAGCATTGCAAGTGGAATAACAGCGGCTGTGATAAGCGCCGCTCTTATATTCCCCAGCAAAACAAATAGCACTACAATTACAAGTAGTGCCCCTTCAACTAGATTTTTTTGCACCGTCGCAATAGCTTCATCGACAAGCGTTGTGCGGTCGTAGACGGTTTCGAGCAACACGCCTTCTGGAAGACTGGTTTGGATTTGCTCAAGCTTTTTGCCCACCGCAATGGCGACTTCACGTGAGTTCTCACCTACAAGCATCATTGCAGTGCCAATTACGGTTTCTTTACCTTCCCGAGTGGCAGCACCCGTTCGAAGCTCTTTTCCAATAACAACGCTCGCGATGTCTTTTATTTTTACTGGCACGGTATCAGGCGCAGACACCACTACCTGTTCGATATCACCAATATTAGCCACCTGTCCCTGTGAACGAACTAATATTTCTTGGCCATTGCGTTCGATAAAACCTGCGCCTTGATTGGCGTTGTTTCGCTCAACCGCCTCAATGAGTTGCTGCATCGACACGCCGAACTGGAGTAACCTTTGAGGGTTAGGGTTAATGTGATACTGCTTGGTGTAGCCGCCGATGGCATTGACTTCCGTAACACCACTTACCAATGCTAACTGTGGTTTTACTACCCAATCATGAAGCTCACGCAGTACCATCGCATCATAAGGTAGACCATCTTTTTGGACAGTACCTTGCTCGGCACGCAAGGTATACATGTAAATCTCACCTAGCCCCGTTGCAATGGGGCCCATTTCCGGCTCTACCCCTTGCGGCAACTGACTTTTTATAACGCCCAAACGCTCATTGATAAGCGTGCGCGCAAAATACAAGTCAGTCCCCTCCTCAAATACAACGGTCACTTGCGACAAGCCATAACGCGATAAAGACCGGGTGTAGGCTAAATTGGGGATCCCGGCCAATGCGGTTTCTACAACAAAGGTGATCCGCTGTTCGGTTTCCAGAGGCGAATAACCCGGTGCTTGCGTATTAATTTGAACTTGTACATTAGTAATATCGGGTACAGCATCAATGGGCAGTTTTTGATAACTATAAATCCCTAGTGCCGCGACAAAAAGGGCGAAGAGCATCATTATCCCTCGCCGCTCTATCGACAGCTTGAGTATTGAATTAATCATAAGCAATACTCCCAATGAACAAACTGCATATTGCCAAATAGCGGAATCAGATTTACTTGTTTAATGATCATGACCAGCCTCCGATTTTTGCAAATCGGCTTTCAGTAGAAAGCTGTTTTCAACGACGATTAAATCTCCATGCGATATACCACCGAGGATTTCCACGTTGACCTCATCCATACGCCCAACTTCAACAGGTTCTGCATGAAATTCACCTCCCTCCCTGACAAACACCACCGTTTCATTTTCAAAACGTTGCAATGCTGAGCGAGGAATAAGAAGGTCAACATCAAACTCCGACGTCGTAACAAGTCCTTCCACTAACGTGCCAACAGGCCACCGCGCGTTAGCATTATTGACAGAAACAAACACCGCAGAGTGCGTCACATTTTCGGCAGTTGCCGTGATATGACTTATACTAGATTGCTGTGTTGCGTCAGCATAAAAAAGCGTAACATCTTGCCCTGTCTTTATGGTGTCGATTTGACTGGGGAAAAGCGCAAGCTCTGCCCATACGCGTTCGTAATTCGCAATGGAAAAAAGCACTTGTCCATTAGAAAGCTCTCCCGCATTTGCGTGTCTGGCAATCACTTCGCCATCAAAGGGGGCGGCAATGGTGTAGCGCTTTAAGCTTTCATTGGATTCAATCGTCGCCAGCACGCTACCTTTTTTAACGCGCATACCGATATTGGCATTGGCTTCTATGATCATGCCATCAAAGCGCGCTCGTACATGACTTAATGAAGCTGGGTCGGTAACAAGTCTGCCGTAAAGCTTGGTTGTTTGACGGAGTATTCCGCCCTCAGCTTGGCGTGTAATGATCCCATTCGCTTGCACCATCGCTTCAGACATTGCAATCACACTCTCCTCTTCAGTCTTGTGCTCATGTTGAGAGCTATCGTGATCATGTTCGGACTCTTCGCTTTGACTGTGTTGCTGTGAAGCCCACACGGGTTCTAAGGCGTCTATAGCTAGCAGTGCGAAGCATAAAAATAGAACCATTAAAAATTTCATTGATAATATTGATTTCATTGTCATGGCCTTTCTCATGCTTATTGGGAAAACGTGGATGACGCGGGACTCTGAACAGAGTGTCCCGTCAGTGATTCAATGTCGGCATTTCTTAGATGTACACGACTCGCTGCTTGAATTAAGGCATAACGTTTATTCAGTAATTCTTGTTGGATGGTCATCCATTCTAAATAGCTGAAACGCCCGTCTTCATAGGCTTGCTTCACTTGCTCTAAAGCCTTTTCAAGCGGCGGAATAATATGCTGCCTAAGGGTTTGCAGTTCGAGTACGGCTTGGTCTCGCCCGTAAAAAAGCATGTTAACTTGACTGAATAGGCTCTGGCGGGCCGCTAGACGCTCTTGCTCAATCGCGTCAAGCTGGGCTTTTTGGGCAATGTACTGGCCTTGATTTCTACTTTTTTGAAATAAAGGCACGCTGATACCTGCAACCAAAGTGGTCTCATCAATACCTTGCATGCGACGGATACCCGCGCTCCAGGAAACATCAAATTGATTGTTGGCCTGAATCAAGCGTAAATTGGTTTCCGCAGTACGGGATTGCGTGGCGTAGATATCTAAAAACGGACTCGATTCCAGGACTCGTAAGAGGTTTTCTCGTGTTTGAGTGTCTGGTGTACTAAAAAAATCCCCTGTAACATTCACGAATGGCGGTGACATATCTCCCCACATCATCGATAGGTGAGTGTTAGCTTGAATTACCCGTTTTTCAACCAGTAACACATCCATGCGGGCTTGGGATAATGAAGATTCTGCACGATGTAGTTCAAACTCAGCAGTTGCGCCTGCCTCTACTCGTTGTTTTACGGCTTGATACGCATATTTCGCCAATTCGAGGCCTTGTTGTGCCAGAGCAAGATTAGCCTGCTCGGCAAGGGCATTGATGTAACGGCGATTGACCTCTCCTAAAATATCCAAGCTTGCCGCTCGCTTCTCAGCTTCGACTAAGCTTCGTTTCGCATCAACAATAGCTAATCGTGCATTCACTTTATCGCCAAGCTCAATAACAGATGAAAGTGTTAGTGTTGCCTCCGCTTCTTTAATCCCTGAGACCTCGCCGGTCCCAAGCACATTCTCCAACTCAACCCCCAATGTATACGCGGGATTAAGTGCAGCAGATTGAGCCTCACCGTCAAGCGCTAGTGTCTTAAAATCAAATGATGCTATTTGCGGGCTATAGGCCAATGTGCGCTTGACGGCATCTTCTAAAGTAATACTGGTTATTTTGCTCTCTTCAGCCAAAACTGTTATCGAGTAGAGTAAGCCAATCGTCAGGGCGAAAAGCACACGCTTATTGTGCCCAGGCATTCGGGCTCGTTGGGCATATCCCAAGTTAAATAAATACATAAAAATCCTAACAAGATTAATTTCATTGAGTGACGTAACGGATGCGGTTTCGTCGGACTAAATTAAAAATGAAGGATTAAATTTTAGGTGGGCGTAGCAGTCTTTCTGGCAGCGCGTTGAGCACTTTGCTTAGATAATGAAAAGTGTGTAATTGGCTAAATTCGATAACATCGGAAGTCACGCTTTGACTCAGCCATTGCACATGAGAGCCGTGGCAGTGACCGCAATGATGACAATCGGCAGGATTATGTGTGTTATCCCCTTTATCACTGGCAACCGTTTCAGCCTGGTGTAAGTGTGTGTGCTCAGTATGTGTATGTTCGTGTTGGTGCTCAACGTTATGACTTAACGAGGCGACATCGTGTGAATCAAGTGCTTTGCCCATTGATAAAAATGACTGACAAATCAACAATGCAACCAACGCATAGCCAAGGTGCGTGGTCCACACATTGATATGATGCTTAGTGCCGCAGTGCAGCTTCTGAGTCATAGTTTTCATAATTCTAATCATACATCGCTTATATCACTTCGTCACGGCATCTTTCATCCGCAAATTCAAACTCTATAGTGGTATGCGCAAAACCATAATCGCTCAACACGTTGGAAAAGTCGGTCTTAAGACTTTTGATATTTTTTAGCTCAATGCCTTCAACCAGCACGATATGA
The DNA here is from genome assembly GCF_025751585.1 of Fluctibacter corallii. Taxonomy (GTDB): domain Bacteria; phylum Pseudomonadota; class Gammaproteobacteria; order Enterobacterales; family Alteromonadaceae; genus Fluctibacter_A; species Fluctibacter_A corallii. The sequence goes on along the minus strand of NZ_JAOWKX010000002.1, from coordinate 489,192 downwards.
ACAGTCAACACATGTTGTTCACCATCGAGGGACCAAACATGGAGGTGATGCACTTCACTAACCGAATCATGCCCTGTAAATCGTTGTCGTATCTCAACTAACTGCGCGTCATCGGGAGTGGCTTGTAAAAACAATAAAAGGGTCGCTTTCAGATTTCTAACAACATTAAACAGAATAAACAAGGTGAAACCGATTGAAAGCAGTGGGTCCAGAATAGGCCAATCAACAAACACCAGCACGATGGAAACGATCAATACAGCCACCCAGCCCAGCACGTCTTCTAACAAGTGCCAGTTAAGTACACGCTCGTTGAGACTATCACCTTTACTAAGTTTAAAAGCAGCGAAACCGTTTACCACAACACCAAAGATGGCTAACAATAACATCCCTTCTACTTGCGGCATTTCAGGCGCTGACAAACGAGGTATGGCTTCAAACAGGATCCAGACTGATCCCACAGTCAACACTAAGCCATTGATAAGCGCCCCAAATAAAGAAAAGCGGCGGTACCCATAGGAAAAGGTTTGATTGGCTTCTTTTCGGCTTAGCTTATTTAGCGCCCAAGCGGTGCCGATTGACAAGCTATCCCCCAAATCATGGACAGCATCTGCCATAATCGCCGTACTATTGGTTAGCCAGCCTCCGATGAATTCGATGATGGTGAACATCACATTGAGAAAAAATGCCCAACCAATCCGTTTTGAGGCGGCCTCTTCATCACCGTCATGGTGATGGTGTGAATGATTATGCATTATTGGCTTTATCCAAAATCGCTTGGTTCTCTTTTGATATAGGCATGGGTTTAAATGCACTGACATTACTACCGCCGGTGTTACCCGCTGGTAAAAGACCGAAAAAAGTTTTAGTTAATGCGCCTACCATGCGCAAAATTTGCCCTAACATTTCTTTAATTGAGCGCCGCCGCCACCCGAATACAAACATTCGCCAATGCCCCAAGGTGTGAAAATACGTCGATTGTTGACCTAACACATGCGCATCCTCCAGATACTTGAATTCTGTTTCAAAGTCGCCTTGCAAGCGGGCACGCTCTGCTGAAGCTAATTTTTCATTTATGAAAGGTGTAATTTTTCTTCTAAAGCGTTTATTCGTTTTCATTTAGTTTGCGCCTCTCGAATTTCATTATTAGCGTCAGCTAGTATCATTTTGGCGCCTCTAAGCACCACACAGGCCACAATAAAACCAACCGCAATATCCGGCCAACGGGTATCGGTTAACATAACAAGTATACCGGCGCAGATTACGCCTAAATTAGCGATGACGTCGTTGGCTGAAAATATCCAACTGGCTCGCATGTGCACTTCATCGTTTTTATGATTGCGAATGATGACAAGGCATATCACATTGGCAATGAGTGCCACGCCGCCCATCGACATCATTAAAAATGAGACGGGCTCACTGCCATAAATGCTGCGCCTTACAATATCAATGAGAATGAGCAATCCTAAAACCAATTGAAAATAGCCACTCACCTTCGCTGCATTGGCTTTATGAATAATGGACTTGCCTATTGCATAGAGTCCAATGCCATATACAATCGCATCTGCAAGCATATCCATTGAATCGGCAATCAATGCTGTTGAGTCTGCGAGCAATCCGACGCTCAACTCAATGACAAACATAAAGGCATTGATGCCCAAGAGCCAAACGAGTACACGCTTTTGTGACTCATCATTAATGGTGACTTCGCAACCACAACCACTCATGTGCATCTCCAAAAAATAGTTCCAATGTTGGCATCGTAAAGCCTATACCAGGTATAGAGTCAAGTGCATCACTGTTTAGTTGTTTTATTGAAATCCCACTCGCCTAAACCAATAGCGATGAATACAAAGCTCAATAGTATGATCAGGGGATGCAGTAATAGGCTGTGCACGATACTTTGGTCAGTAATAAAGCCATGAGATAGTGAGACAGCCAACGTGATAACGCCAGTCCACAACAAAAGTGTTTTCATTTTTCGTCTCCTGATAGAGCGTGTTATCTAGACTGAGTAAAACTATAATGTCTATACTTCGTATAGGGTCAAGAACTTAGGTGAAATTATGCAAATTGGTGAGTTAGCTAAGCAAACAGGGTGCAGTATTCAAACAATCAGGTTTTATGAACGCAAAGGTTTGCTGGATAAACCGTCACGGACTGAGGGAAATTATAGGCTTTATAACAAAGCCGCCGCGGACAAACTTACCTTTATTAAACAGTGTCGCGCACTGGATATTTCGATGAAAGAAATCGAGCTATTACTTGCTCAAAAGGCAGAACCAAAACAAAGTTGCGCGAGTGTAAATCAGCTTATTGATAAACACATTGAAAGTGTTGATGAAAAAATATATGAGTTGAGCCAGCTAAAAAATATACTTCAATCAATGTCCGCAAAATGCTCAGACAATAAAACCATCAAAGATTGCGGTATTTTGAATGCACTTGAACGTTGAAGCACTCTCTAACCTTCACGAATAAAGGGTAATTCGCAATCGCCACAAATCACGTTAAGTGAAGACTTGCCGTATATTTTGGTATCACACCCTGGGCACACATGCTTAGACCTTGTTTGACGTTTAGCGACCTCTGGAAGAAAAAACGATTCAGGCATAGAAGAAAATGCAGCATCTTGCGTAGGCTCAGACGTCAATTGGGCACTATCGGTAATAGGGATAACGTCAGCAGACAACAAATCGGGATGGTGAGCGCATTGCTCTACCTGCCTATTTGCACCTAGCGCAGGGTTGTCAACAATGACTGGCTCATACAGTTTGGGTAAGGCCAACCGATCAACCCATTGCAAAGTGAAGGTTTCGTCTTTAAGTAATGCCTCAGCCGCTTTCATAAACAAGCCTTGTTTCATGATGAAGTCACTCATATTTCTGCCGACAATGGCGCCCCCGGGCTCACCCGTATCAGACGGCATCAAGCCAATATCCATCATCTTTTGTGCCCACTCCCTGTTGTGATAATGGCCCTCACTCGGATGGCCAAAATGATACTGCCAAGCATGAACCATTTCGTGTACGAGCGTCTGAAAAATTTCGATGAGCCGGCAGTTTGCAAAATAGGACGGATTGATACTGATTTCACTACAGAGTTCCCCTCTCACATTTCCCCAGCGTTTAGCAGCGAAAAAGCCCATCACATTTTTCTTTCTCTGTAAGGTAAAAATCACTGGCGGTAAATCACCGCCAAATAGCGTTTTATTGAAATGATTAAACGCGTTAATCAACGGCGTGTAGAGTTCGTGTGTGGGTGACATAAATTTTGTGTTATGCAGTAAATCCATGCATTTACTGTAATGTACAGAGCATATATTTCAACCCATTGTTAGTCGATAAGCGTCTAATTAATAGATTTTTAATAACGTAATGGTTTGTTTTATGCAGTGTACACTGTATAAAAATCAAATTATGGTAATTAAACAGAGGTCGTTAATAACTAAAAGGAATCGAAAATGGCTAAGATGAAGGTGCTTTCTTCAGCTCGAAAACGAGCCTTTGAAAGCGTACCAAAGTTAACGAAAGAAGCAACCATTGGCTATTTTACGATCGACATTGAAACCAAAAAAGTACTGAATAAAATGCAATCTGATGTGGCAAAAGTCGGATACTTGGTCTCTAAAGCATATTTTCAAGCAAAGGGGCGATTCTTTGAGAAAAGCCGTTTTATTGAAGCTGATGTCAGACGCGCATGCAAAGTCCTGTCTATCAAAAAGAATATCGATATGTCGACCTATTCGCCAGAAATGGCCTCTCGGCATAAAAAACAGATATTAGCTCAGTATAATTGGCAACCTTACACCTCAGATACATCGTTGCTACTCGCGATGCATGCAGATAGCTTAGTGGCGATTCGTATGAATAAAGAGGATATTCTATTTTCACTCGTTTCCTTTTGTTGGATGCGACGTGTTGAGATCCCCTCCTACAATCAATTTGTTGATCTCATTTCAACCGCCTTTCAGACTTACGAAAAGCGGATGCTCTCCCTTGTCGACACTTCATTATCAGATAAGAAGAAACGTGCATTGTTGGTATTTTTTACTCAACACTCTCATCTCTACAGTATCAGGGAGCTTAAAAGAATAGACCAAGGGCTCGGGCAGCGTAGCCTTAATCAGAATGCCGAGATCTTGCAAATGTATAGCGACTACTTTTTTACATTGTCAGCGGTTTACAAAAAAATAGCATTGACAGATGAGGCCATTAAGCACTTTTCTGATGCTATCTATCTTGGCAATAATGATGAAATCAGACGACTTAAAAACGACAATAAGCAATCGCTTTACTACCTGTCTTTTGTATACGACCAAATGCACAAACGTCATGACTTTGCTGCTGATGCCATTATAAAAGTAGTCAAACAGTTTACGAATAAAGCTAGAGGCGATGAACGTAAAACAAGAGATGACCAACGCGTCAGCACATTAGAGGCAAATAGGACCGTGCTTAATAGCGCAAAAGATGCCAAACGGGTGTTAGAGCTGGTCTTTTCGATTACAAAAGACCATAGTTTATCTTATGAAGAGCGTAATGAGCGTGCTCATCAATTAATCAGCGCCTTTTTCAATGCTGAAAACCCCGACTTTGAAAAACACATAGAACGGGTGGGTAAAAGCATAACAACACAAGCCTCTCAAGCAGATTTCTACCGTTCGTTATTCATAAACAGTATCAAACTCCAGCGTATGTTAGGGCCGATGATCAGCGCTATGAGCTTTGATAAGCATAGCCAAAACCAAGCTCTAATCGAAGCTATCAATTTTTATCGCTCGCAGCCAAAAAGTATAAATGAAGACGCCCCGACTTCATTTTTATCTAAAATAGAATTGGAACACTTAACGACAGATGATGACATTAATCCGGTCAGTAAATATCGCGTCTATTTGTTTATGGCATTAGCTAAAGGCTTAAAAGACAAGTCATTGACCCTTAATTACTCATATCGTTATAGAAGTACGCCAAGTTACATGATCAGTCCACAAGAGTGGAAAAATCACAAAGCACGATTACTCGCAGCAGCTTCACTAGATAAATTTGTTGATGGTAAAGCGATTCTGGAGAGCATTGGTCAATGTGTGACAGAAAAATTCAAAGAGGTTTCTCTTTCAATAAAACAAAAAGAAAACCCGCATTTTAGCGTTAAAGACGATGGTACTTGGCGTATTAGCTATCCAGATCCAGAGTTTTCGATAGCCAAGTACATTCCGACGTTGTTGGGGCCAACGCGCTCAATTACGATACAAGATGTGATGTTTGAGATAGATCGCCATGCGGAGTTTTCTAGCTGCTTTAGAAATAGAATGCCAAGAGCCGGCAATTCCAAAGTCGATATACGATTGTTGTTTGCGACCATATTAAGTTTGGGAACTAATTTAGGGCATACTGAACTTGCTAGAGCGAGTAAATTATTTTCTGAAAAAGCGCTAAAAGACACAGAAAACACATGGGTTTCCACGTCAAATTTACAAAGAGCGAACGATTGTTTGGTTAAGCTGATCCAATCGTTATCTCTCCCTACAATATTTAATGAAAACAATGGCCGATTGCATTCCAGCAGCGACGGCAAAAAAGTCGTGGTGAATGTCAACTCTTTGTTAGCAAACTACTCCTACAAATATTACGGTAAAGAGCAAGGAATCAGTGTTAATAGCTTCCTTGATGAAAAACAATCATTTTTTCATGTCAACGTGTTAACGTCGTCCGACCGGGAGGCGCCTTATGTGCTGGAAGGATTGGTTTCGTCAAAACACACTCTAGATCATGACGATATTGAAGAGCATTATCACAGTACTGATACTCATGGTTATACAGAGGCGGTGTTTGCTGGTTTGCACTTTATGGATGTTGCGTTTGCACCTCGAATAAAGAACGTCCATAGACAAACGCTTTATGCCTATGATTCCAAAACCACCCAGAAGAGTTTTGATTCTCCATTGGCGCCCAAAACACAAATCAATAAAAAACTAATATTGGAAAATTGGGACGACATTTTACGACTTATGACATCAATGAAGTTAAAACGTTGTAGCGCATCGCAAATGCTGAAAATGTTGTCCAGTAGCGAACGTGACAATGCTTTGTACAAAGCATTTAAGGAATTTGGAAGGCTACTGAAAACCCACTTTATCTTGAATTACATTGATGATGAAGAGCTTAGACAGAATATACAAAAGCAGCTGAATAGAGTCGAGCTTGGGCAGAAATTGGCGGACAAGGTAATGTTCGGTAGGAATGGAAAGCTTCAAGTAGGCCTGCAAGATGAAATACAGCTGGTTATGGCGAGCAACACGTTGCTACGCAACATCATCATATTATGGAACTACCTGTTTTTATCGGACTACTGCGTGTCGCTCGACAAACAAGATGAACGCGCTGAAGTTATTGAATCAATTTCTACTGGTTCAGTCATTTCGTGGGCGCACATTAATTTTATGGGTATTTATGAATTTAACCCTGATAGCAGGAGTCGATTTGCGGCAAGTTTAAAACAAATGAAAAACGTAGCTATATAGCACTATAAAACAGTAGGTTACGGGAACTTGTCGTAAATTAGAGACCTAAACGGTAATTTAGCCTCTTACGATTTACATCGTTGAATTTATTACTTACTTATCTTGATTCAGCAATAAAGTCACAGGCTTGGTTTTGGCAGTCAGATTCTCGCACAATCTGTAAGCCGTTATTATCACTGGCCTTGGCTAATGCAAACCCATCTTGAAAGCGCAATCTAAACTGATTCGGCTTATCCTGTAATGGCGACAACGTAAACTCGCATGCATGATTTGGGCAGTTACTAAGTAACCTGAGATTATGTCGAAGTCTGAAACCACTGACATCATCCTCAATACTTATATCGTTGAATCTAAACTCAAGAACACCCAGTGCTCCACGGCCACCATTGTCAGCAGCCTCAGGGTTATCAGAGGTAATAATGGCAAACGTATTGTCGTTTACACGTTTAAACCTAAACGAACAATCAAAGTCTGTACAACTATTGATATCTGTAAGAGTGACAAGTTGTCCCTGCTGACCAGAACTACGCCAATTGGGAATGTTTATCGCTTCTTTGCTAGTTGCATGGATAACTCTATACAGCTGATCTTCTGAGATAGCTGACGCCTTCTCAAGCGCTTCACTGCTTAATAATTGACAGAAGTCTACCCAAAACTGACCATGCTCGTGAATAATTTCACTTGCATTGCAATCGTCCCAATCAAGGTTGTTAATACTACCCAATAGTTTACTCTCTGGCTGTAGCGGTTGTCTGCGCGCATCGAATGGCGCATTTATACTCGTATCAACTCCCAGTGCATCATGTATTGAAAGTGTTCGGGCAATAACATTACCACTATTGGCGTGGCTATCAGTATGACAAGATAAGCAGAACGCATTCTGCGTAGAGTCTGGTCGTGGTTTGTCTGACAGCAATGGCCCTTCAGGGAATTGGAGCGCTTGTCTGACAGAACGAGCGACTAAATCAGGATACGCAAGCTTCTCATGCGCCAGCCCATTTTTGCGTTCATAATTGTGTAAACATGCGTATCTGGAATAAACATATTGATTCTGCTTGTCTAATTGCTCAGATAGCCTGACATGGCTCTCGTCGGGATAATTTTTGCTATAATCTACCCACTTTTTGTTATTCTCAGACGCACTTACGCTCACCATAGTGCCATGCGCTTGATTACATGCGCTTTCATAGTCAAGCTTCTGTCCAATGACTTTAAATTCATCAACCCACGCGGCCACGCCGTTATTCTGCGCGCCTAAAACGATATTTCCTGACGTTAACGGATGCTGTGAAATATGGATGCGTTTAAAGAGAAACCCATTAATAAACACGTCTACAGGATAGCCTTGTTGTTCGGGCTGAGCGTAAAATTGAAAGCCAAAGTGACGCCACTCAATGTCTCTAAAATCGAATCCGTTGTCGTTACTCTGTTTAAAATCCATTCTAGTGCCTGCAAGCACCAAATGATCGTCAGACAGCATTAATTGCGTTTCATTCGGAAATTCAATGAGTTGTGAATTCTGTTGTGGTCCTCTTGGGTCTACAAACACACCAACGTACACATCTTGTTGGTTCAAGGGCGCATTTAGTTCAAAGGTTACGCCGGATTCCCCGTCTAACCATAAGCCCTTACCCACAATGCCGCCTTTTGCTACTGGCTCAATTCGGATATTGCCAAACGTTTTCCCGTAAGCTGGAACTCCTGAATTCGTGGCTGCATTTTGAATACGTGGTTTAAGATAGCCGAACCCGAGCCCTGTTCTCGCGGACATATGAGGATTCAAAAACCCGTCATTGTGTCGCATGCGGCTATAGCCACGGTCTCTGTTTACGGTGTTAATTAAGTGAGTGACAGGATAACCGTCAACCACCCAATCACCAGACGTGTATTGTGCCCTGTCAGTGGCTTCATATTCTCCAAAATCTTCCTCTGTGTTGTGGGTCAGTGACGCGTTCATATTCGCAACGATAACACTGTGTTTATTTAAGTAATCATCAAAGGCAACATCCCCTGTGCCCCGCCCCGTGCTCATACGCCAAACAACATCGTTGGGGGTATCTGGGAACATATATGGGTTGTAATTGAAGATATGTTCTAGCGAATCAATAAATGTCGTGTTTGTGGCGCCTTTTTCAGGGAAATGGGCAGCATTGGTGTCTCTTGAAGCACCAATTTTTTCCCAAATATCTGCACCTCCATCCCTATACAAACGAATTTCTTTATGTGATCCCTGATTCGCACCAATTGTATAATCAGTGTCAACAAAGCTACTATCTAAGAGTACCATTTTTCCTTGCGTCCATGCGCCCATGGCCACCACGCCTTGCACGCTGTTGTCATCGCCAGGGCCTTGGCAGTGATCGGTTTGGTCTTCGCACCTAATCAAATAACGTGAAAAATTTTGATATTGCCGTTCATGAGTCGTTTTTGAACGCATACGTGTTGTAAAATACAAACGGCTATTTATCGCAGTAAAGAAAAGGTTTCGACCCTCTCTATCAATCCAAGGATAGGTGCCTTTTAGTTCTTCACCATCTTCAATGACGTGACCCTCTGTATCTCTAAATTGCTGCGCAGCAAAGCCATATTTCTGATTAATATTGCTATCGAATGGCGCATGAGCAACAGGAAACGGCTTTTTCACATTCTTAATATCACACGCATTAGGGAGATAGCTGTATACTGTATCGTATTGACCATACACACTATCTCCATTTTCTTTCTGCCAATGATATAAAGGAGTTCGTCCGCCTTCAGAAACACGATACACAAGTAGCTGACCGTCGCTCGTCATCATAGGTTCTAGAAAGCGAGATACGTTGGGTAATACCGCATCACTAATCACTGCATCACCGATCACTTGTATATGTTCAATCTCAGCCTCCACTGACTTCGGGTTGCTCACAGTGATTTCAACTTCATTACTGTATAATTGCATGCCCGTTCCAGGCTCGTATACTGGGACAGGTTGGTTATTGACTAAAATCAGATTCCCTTCATTATCACGACGGTACACGGCTTCTCCGCCTACCTCTCTAGTAAGTGGTTCTCCGCTATGATCAGTGCGATAAATACGATTGCCATTCTCGTCGATAGGATAACGAAAGTAGACGGGTTGCCATTCATCGTTGACTAAGTTGTGGGTGACCAGCACATCTTCCCACGGGCTATACTTAGCACTAATGACATGCACGTTATAGACATCTTTGCCATCGATATTAACAGGCCCCGAATTGTCAGCTTCACATAGTGCAACGTGGTGTGAGACGCCATGACTAAATCCGATGTTCTTCATCTTAATTTCGCTAACAAAGGGCTGTCCAGATGATGATGACGGAATACCAGGAGGTAAGGTGTCAAAGGGTTTATCAAGGACTTCTGGGCGCAAAACTGCGAACTTTCTCAAGTTCCCGCCGCCGGGGCGCTTTATATACAGCCCGATTCGACCATCACGGGTAGTTCTTACCGCTGGAATGTGTGGGGCCGTGTAATCACCTTGATTAATATGCTTTACAGTGATGTCTAACGCGGGTGGCGGCGGAAGAACAATGGGTTCGTGCAACTCGCCTTCGTACGCTGACACGCCACAAGAAAGAGAGGATATAGCAAAAGACGTTAAAAAGGTTTTTAGTTTGTATCGCTTGTATCTACCGATATTAGGTTTATCACAAAACGTGTTACTCATATTTGAGTTCCTCTATAAAAATGTTAAACCATAGCCCTAAACTACAGGATATTTTGCTTTGTTACAGCACAGCCGCAATGGGAACTTGTCTTCTAACCGCAAACAATCCGTCGGTTCTATGGTCGTTAACATTTTACGAGAGGTCTTTTTTATACCTGCATAAATTTTGTTCATACCAGATATAGCAAACAACTATATAAACTCTCGACATTTGGTTAGTCATCGATCAAACACTAGCTTTTATGGTTTCATGTGAGAACATAAAAGCTAAATAACCCCAAAACTATTACACATTACTCATTCATAAAAATGCGCACGTTACGGTATACCTTCTCTTTCTTATTCATCGTCTTACTAGCGGGCTTAATTACCAAAAAAGTCCATGAACAGCTGACTCACACACTTCCTTCATCTTTATATCAAACTCATGATCAGCAATTACTTGAACTGGTATCAAAAATGGAACAGCGCAGATTAGGCTGGGACGAACTGATTCCAGCTAAAGAAAAAGCATTAATAACCCAATACCAACTCAATCAACCTGAAACGTTCAACGAACAATTAGATCTCGCTCTACGTGGGAGCGCTGATGCTGATTATCAAGCTGCTTTGATCTCTACCAACACAGTGGATGAGCTCTTAGATTTGTCGGTCTCCATTTCAGGGTTTATTGTTCCAATCGACGTAAATGATGAAGGAAGCACCCAAAGCTTTTTACTCGTTCCTTACTTTGGTGCGTGTATCCACTACCCGCCTCCACCGCCGAACCAAATAATTTATGTTCGATTAAGCGGCAGTATTTCCGATTACGATATGGAACACGCCTACACTGTCGAAGGTATTCTCAGTAAAGGCATGTTCGAAGACCCGCTTGGCACAGCTGCGTATATTTTAGATGCCACCCAGGTTCGCGCGTATGAAGAAGCGCCGGATACATTCAGACAGCACTAAATACCTTTACTAATTCGCGATTCACTGACCTTGTTGTTACTTGCAGGAAATTTTTGGTCAATCACAACCGCATTGTGCGCGTGTAAGCTTTCCTGATGTTCAACTTTAAACCAGTAATCTGTGTAGTGTGAATTCGCTTCTAGCGCAAATTTCAATCGCCTTGCAGCGTCTTCACAGAACATTAAGTTTTCTGCATTTAGCCTGGCAAAGGCTTGCTCATCTTCACGTTTAACAGCCGTTTGAACTGGTGTACCGATTATCTCTTCGAACTCTTTAATTAACGAAGAAATATTGGGAAGGTCGCTATCACCCAGAACGAGCGAAATATAGGCATAAGATCGTTGGCTATGTGGCGTGGCAATGGAGCCCTGCTCTGACACAATCCACTGAGTTAACGCATCTAGAGAAAGTGTCTCTTCAGTGAATTGAAGTTCAATCGCTTCTTTTAATACTTGGCGCGATAGTGCGGCAGAACATGGACACGTACTTGAATATGGAATAGTTAATGACAGTGAATAGGTGGTTTTACCCTCTACGCGTTCACAGGTTAAAGAGACTGGGTAGACTTGAAACCCAAATTCGGTACTTTTCATTGCTGGCTTTCGTAATGTCAGATCAAACTGCAAACTTAACTTTGCTGAACGGCTCAAACCTTGTTGGGACACGATTAATGCATCTAAAAGCGTGTCCAATATGTCTGAATTTAACGGCTGCACTGGCAGCGTGTTCTTTAACAGCAAGTACAACCGAGACATATGAATGCCCTTCGCACTTTCGTCATCTAAGCTGACAAACACATCTGCGCTTGCAGTCAACGCCACCCGTTCTTCTTCAGATAAAAGCAATTGTATTGGTACAGCAATTTTCTCCATTCCCACCCATTGTAGTGGTGATGCGACAGGAGATAACAATCCTGAGGTAATATCAGGCATGTGTGAATAATTAGACATGGTTCAGTAGCGATCCTTTCGGGTTAATTGATAGTTCAGTCGAAAATTTGATTGGATACATTTAACATGCATCAGACTGTGCGCAGTGGTGATGGTGGGCATAACACAAACGAATATTCGCCCAATGACTCAGCGCAACGAGCAAAGCTCCCACTAAGGTAAGCGTTTTTTCACCCGCCTCACCTATCAGTGATTCTCCTAACATCAACGCCACCAAAAGAAGTAACAAACCCGCGCCTCCTGCTACTACTAAATGGAAGCGTTGATGGAGTTTACACCCCGTTGCCAAGGCAAAAACGCTCGTGGGTACCACCGTCAAGACCATCCAAAAGTGAAACGCTTCGTTCTCAAGTTGCATTGCAGCTAAGCTTGGAAGGAGCAGAAGAAGAGAAGGTACGGCAAGGCAATGAATTGCGCATAAAGCAGATAGTCCTATTGCGAGTTTATCAGTCATATTCTGGGGAGTACTCATAGTGATTCCTTTGCTAAGCCTCAAGAATGAGGCAATTATTGGGTTTGACGTAAAGTAGAAAAGTGCATGGATGTTCAGCTTGACTCATTGGTTGTATCAGGGGCTAGCCTGCTACAACGGATTGAATCGTTTGTGCCCTCTGTTCGCTTTTGTTGGCACTGGCGGCACAGCCCTGTTAACTCAAACTGTGAGTTCATCAGTGAAAATTGCGTGTTATCGATATGTTGACGCAGCGCATCTACAATATTTTGCGATGCTTCTGTTTCCTCGACGCGTTGGCAACATGTGCAAATTAGAAAAAATGACAATTGGTGTATGTGTGACCCATGAGTGAGGTTACACGCCATAAATTTATTCGCAGATCGCAGATGATGCACCAGCTGTACAGACACCAAAAAATCCAAAATTCGATAAACCGACATGGCCTTAATCGGGTGTTCGGCCACGTCATTATATGCATCCGTCAATTCATACGCGGACATTGGACGAGAACCTTCTAACAGTACCTCTAATATTTGCATGCGCTTTTGAGTGAGCTTTTTACTCATCTCATCACACCGATGCTTTGCTGCACTTAACGCTTGGCGCATTTTCTCTTGCTTCATGGTTAACACGTTAATATCGCGTTTTCAGATGGCTGGCGATTCACAACTTGGCGAATCGAGTCAGTCCAATCGGCATGATTGTCTTCTGGCAATGCATAAAGCGCTCTTTGAACCTGCGTGTGTATTTGTACGGTGGTGTTTTCAGCTGTGCTAAGCTTTCCTCTACAAAACACCCCTTTAATTCTTAAATCCATCGCCCAATCCCCTTAATAAATAGTCTCTTACATTTTCCACGAAACAGATTTGATCTTTCAATTGATACAATATAACATCACACCGAAATTGATACAATATAACATTACAATGGAGAGGGAGATGTACAAAGCTTTGCCAAATGTTTCGCCCATCGCGGCGATCGTATCGGTGCTTTTATCCACAAGTACATTGGCACAAACAATTGAAGGTGTGGTACTTAACCAAAAAGGTGAAGGCATTGCTGGCGCCCACATTGAAGTTGAGGGAACAAGTAGCAAAATAAAAACGGATCGTCGTGGTAAATTCGTAATAACAGATTTGCAGGCAGGTAATACTGAACTTCATTTTTCAGCACAAGGATTTGCTCACCAACACCGTGACCTGACGCTAGGTGCTAACGAACGTAAACACGTCAACATTACACTTTTGCGCTCGCCCATTGAGGTAGTCGATGTTGTTGCAACACCGATACACATGTCCGTCATGGAATCGGCTGCTCCCGTTAGTGTAATCAGTGGAGATTCTCTTCGCCGGCAGCAAGCTGCCACATTAGGCGACAGTTTAGAAAAAATTGCTGGCGTTAACACAAATTTTCACGCGAATGTTGCCAGTACCCCGATTATTCGAGGCCTTAGTGGCCCTCGCGTCATGATCGCTCAAAATGGGCTTGATACCAGCGATGTTTCACGCGTTGGTCCCGACCACGCGGTAGCCACAGAAGCATCGACAGCGCGTCAAATCGAAGTGCTAAGAGGGCCTGCAACGTTGTTTTATGGCAGTGGCGCTGTAGGTGGTGTCGTGAACGTAGTAGATGAACGGGTACCCACAGATAACACCACCCGTGGTGAGTGGTCGTTAGGCACTACGCCAGTGAATTCACGAAATCAGGCCTCATTCAACATAACAACAGGCATATCTGACATCGCCCTATATGCAGACGGCCATTGGCGAGAAACGGGCGACTACAAAGTGCCAGTCTCACCCGAAGCTGAGCATAACGAGCAAAATGACAATCACCAATTCATTGTCAAAAACAGCGCAGAGGAAGCAAAAGGCGTCACCCTCGGTTCGAGCTACCTGCTTGAAAATGGTTATGTTGGGGCATCAATCGAATTATTTAATCGTCAATATGGGATACCAGGCCATAGTCATGGCAACGAAGGCATTCCGGTTTTCGCTGATTTAGAACAATCCCGCATACAGGTGCAGGGAGAATTTGAACTGGATAACACGTGGATTAGTAAAGTCAATCTGCGAGGCGGAATGACGCACTACGAACATGCCGAATTAGAAAACAATGAAGTGGGAACGTTATTTGAAAACGATACGCATGAATTAAAAGTCGATCTCCTGCATTCTCCTTTTTTGCATTGGAATGGTGGCGTAAGTGTTCATCTTAAGCACAGCGAGATTGCAGCTCAAGGTGAAGAGGCCTTTACCCCGCCCTCGGAAGCAAAAACGCTAGCACTCGCCCTAATGGAAGAGAAACACTTTGATAAAGTATTGGTACAAGTAGGTGCGCGTATAGAACGCGTTTCTCTCACCGCAGACAATGTGTTACTGCCTGACATTGACGCACACGATCATAATGAATCCACTTCACAGAATCATGACCAACATGGTCATTCTGACGAAAACACCATAACCCGCGTTTTTAGCGTAGACCAAACATTTACACCCGTTACCTTCTCGGCGGGCTTAGTTTGGGACTATTTGCCTGGTTACAATTTGGGCTTATCGATATCGCGATCTGAGCGTGCGCCAACGGCCTCTGAGCTATTATCTTTTGGTCCACATATCGGCACAGGAAGTTATGAAGTGGGTGCCATGTTTGCTATTCATAACGATGAAGAGCACGCCCATTTTGGTCTGACCGACAGTGTGATTAACTTAGAAACAGCCAACAATATAGATCTGACCTTTCGTAAGACCCAAGGAGACTTTGGGTTTGTTTTAAACGCATTCTATAATCGCATCGACAATTACTACTATCAGTCAGCTACAGGCTTATTTGCAGAAAGTGGACACGACCATTCTCACGCACATTCTGCCGAGCTTTCAGCCGAGCCTTCTGCCGAGCCTTCCTCAGACCACGATTCACACAGTGACGAACTACCCATCTACCTTTTCCATACAGATGATGTCATTTTACATGGGTTTGAAGCGCAATTCGGCTGGCAAGTAACAGATACAATAAAAGCCACACTGTTTTCAGACTTCGTTCGCGCCAGACGTCAAGACGGTGGAAATCTGCCACGCACACCGCCACTGCGTTTTGGTAGCCAGTTCAGCTATGAAGACACACAACTTAGTGCGCACATTGATGTTACTCGATATCAAAATCAATCACGCACGGCAGCCGAAGAATCAACAACAGACGGTTATACCCTTGTCGATGCGGTCATCGCCTATCAGCTTGCCATATCAGATCAGGACATCTCTATTTACCTCAAGGGTGAAAACCTTACCGATACAGAAGCACGTGTACATAGCTCCTTCTTAAAAGACATCGCTCCAAGACCCGGAAGACGACTCTCGCTCGGCATCCGCGGTTACTTTTAATGAATAGAATAACAATAGTTAGGAACACCAAATGAAACACCCATTTTCACTCAACCTCATTGCTGTTACCGTAGGAACACTGCTGCTTTCTGGTTGCGGTGATGCAGAAACCAACATTGTAGAAAAAGCCCCTATCGAAACACCGCAAAACGATCATAATCACGATCATCATGACCATGGTGATGAAGGATTTACCATTGAGTCGTTAGGCCGACTTGCGGTTTTATCGGGAGAAAGCGCGGAACTTAGCATGGTTAATTTAGACAACCGTGCGGTCATAGACTCATTTTCTCTCATGCATGAGTCGAATTCACTGACGGCATCAGCAGATTATCGTTTTGCTGTGCTTACCAGTCGTAGCCAAGACTATGTCGGTTTTATTGACGGTGGCCTGTGGCGCGAAGACCACGTCGCACATTTACATGATTACGAACAAGCCCCTAGCATGAGTCCATTTGAGCTGGCCGGAAGCCAGCCTACTCACGTTGTCAAGCATGAAGGACAAATGGCCATCTTTTATGACGGCGATGCCGAATCAAATACACCTGCCTCTGTTCAAGTGATTACAGATACAAATATCGCGAATGAAGTCAGTGTATTGCCTTCCATTATGTACTCAATCAACATGCATGGCGTGGCAGAGCCGAGAGGAGAATATCTTCTTGCTACCCTACGACGAGATGATGCTGAAAATACGTCGGTAAATAAAATACTCCCAGACCAAGTCGGTGTCTTTCATCAACATAATGGTGAGTACGAATTAGAGCACACACTCGATGTGACTTGCCCTAACCTTCACGGTGCGGCGCAAAATAAAACCTATGTAGCATTTGGTTGCGGTGATGGTGTTCTAATCGCCCATCAACACGGTAACAGCTTCGACGCAGAAAAAATTGCCAACATTGAATCACTCGGCGATTTGAGAATTGGCAATCTTTACGGTCACGAGCACAGCACGTCGTTCTTCGGTATTGCATCTGCACACGGTGGCAGCCAATCAATATTACTCCATGTTGCTCCCCAAACGAAGAGTATGACGCAGCTTGAATGGCAACCCACTTCACGTGTTGTTTCTTACGGATTCTCATACGACGGCAAGTACTTTTTAGTGCTGGAAAGCACTGGGGTGCTGTCAATGCTCGCAGCCCATCAACATGACAATGAAGTCCATTGGGAAGTAGAAAGAACTTTGGCAGTCAGTGAACAAGATACGTCAGCGATGCCTGAAGGCATGAGATTTTCTATGACAGTGGCGCAAAATGGCCCATATGCCTATGTAGCAGATCCTATCGCAAACCACGTGCTGGAAATTCATCTAGACGACTTGGAAGTCGAAGGTCACATTGAATTGAGTTTTTCACCGTCAGCACTTAGTTGGTTGGGTATAGCGAAGCCCCATCAACACGACTAACCCTTTTCTCCTGGACCTGATGCTGCCTTCGGGCGGCTCGGGTCTTTTCAATGTTCATCTTGTTGGAAACAAACACACTAGCCTGTTTTTTCTCACCTAAATACCCAATTGTTTACACCTGAAGCGTTACGCGTAACCATGACAATCAGGTTTAATCTTAAGGTGAATCACGCTACACAGCCTATTCTATCTGGGATTCGACTTCATCCAACGAAAATTTGTATGACGCTGGCGCATTCACTTGTTTACGCTTGTTGTTCTGCCACAATACGCCCGTAGTCGAGATGGTATAGTCAGTTTGACCGTCTGTTTTGATGATAATATCGCCACCAATTATGCCCGTATTATGAGCACTGCCTTTGGTGCAGGATTCACTACCCACATCAGTTTGAAATACCGCCTTCAATGGTTTAAACGATTCACACTGATGAGCATCGGGCTCTCCCATTAATACGTCCATCACGTTTTGGTGAGGGTGACGATAAGCGCAATTCGGGTTGCCCACACTTACAATAGCCACTTCGGGCTTAATGGCTGCCACATACGAAACAGCCGAGCTGCTTTCACTGCCATGATGAGATACATGCATGATATCGACACCAAACTCAGGATCAATTCGACCAGCTGTTAGCAGCGCGCTTGCCACTTTTTGCTGCACGGCTTTTTGGTGTGTGTTGTGGCTACTGCACGGCTCATTACCTGCTCCCATATCACCGTCGAGTATCAATTGAAAGTGACCATAGCTTAGCAACACAGAAATTGAGAAATCATTTTCATTTTTGACATGGATTTCCTCGCCCGTAAACAAGATGCCAGCAGCGGCAACCACAAATAGACTCGCGCCATTTCCCAATGACAAATCCAGCCCCGGTTTTATTGCTACCGCTTCGCCAGCCGTCGTTTGTTTGGTGATGTTTCGCCAATGGGTTTTTAGCTTAAGGCCTTTTTTCAACGTGGAGCTGGGTTTGTAATTGAAGATAGTGAAATCATATCCCTGCTCAATAATGCCCTTGTAACCATAAAAATGATCTTTATCCCGATGGCTTAAAATACTGTATTCCAATGATTTTTTTGCCCAATTGAGGGAATCCAAATACGGCACAACAGATACATCGCCCTTCTTATTACCAAAATCGTAAAGTATTCGCGTGCCATTGGGCCCAATAATTAACGTGCTCGCACCCTGACCAACATTGATGTAGTGGATCTCTAATGGATTACTCGTCGCGTGTGCCACAGCATGCGCGGTTAATACCCATCCCAAGCCGCTTGCAAAGGTGGTGGTTAAAAGAAAACATAATAATACCTTCATAATTTATCAGGCTTATGTTTGTCATAAATTTCAAGCACAGACAGCACGGTTTTACGCTCTTCATCACTCAGAGATGGCTGAGTAACGAACGATGCAATTGCCTCTGCAATATTCTTTTGTTTGGGCTTGCCGCTTCGGACTGCATCGAGATTAAACTTCTCAACTAAGGTATCGACCGTTTTTTCCACTGCGCCGTATACCACTTTTACTGACAACCCCACCAGCAATGCCAGCGCGTTATCGTCAATTCCGCTTGATGAAATCACATCAGTATCGAAAACATACTGAATTACCCCGCCTAACACTGCACCCAAGGTAATCCGCGTTCCCCAGCCCTGTAGCTTGTCTCTGGAAAACGTTTTTGCTTTTTTAAAATCGGAGATACGTTTGAGCAAATAAATACAGCTACCTATCGCTCCCCAAAACAGAGGCGATAACGTGTTAAGCACGTATTCCTGAAACCATACGATATCAGCGAGTTCAGATTCTTCAGGTACATCAATATCGCCAAAGTACAACGCCATGATTTCATTTGTGATTGCCAACCCAAAGAAGAGTACGGTGAAAACAATAATGGCAGCAACAGAGAGTTTGGTAGCATTCGAATCCACCACTGTTTGCCCAGACACAGGATACGTAAGGGAGCAAAGGTTGGCATACGCACGATGAACCTCACCAAAGTTCAGTACCTGCTCCTGTAGCGTGTGTTCTCTTTGCGTATCTGATTCGACAATATGTGTTTGCAGCACGATAAGATCATGCTCTGGAACCAAAATTTTGTTCTCTGCCGCATACTTGAGCAACGCTTTGACTTCTGTCGGGTTAATTTCATACTGATGCCGATCTCTGTCGAGAAAATCAAACACTTTCATTGCGAACATCCGTCTAATTCCCATGCCCTACACATCAGTGTAGCATCCCAAATGTATGGGTTACTGTTTCCTTGGTGATGCTCGATCGCTGCATCTCGTCGTTTCTCTGCATCGTCAACAGGATCAGCTTTATGCCACGCGTTAAGCAAAGACAGATCACCGTCTAACACAATGCGTTTGATATCGCCTGCTCGTCCCGGATACATAGTGTAAAAGTACGCTATTGCTCTGGCAGTGTTGCCTTTTTGGTGTTCTGGCGGTTCAAATGCCTTATTTTTAAGTAGCTCTGAGAATCCGCCTATTCCCACGATGGGAGTATTCGCTTGTGTGACTAACCGTCCTTGCTCGTCACTTCCAAACCACGTATCTGTGCTTGCATCATTTACATCAGCAAAGGGAAAGCTTCCACGTCGATTATTGGGTAATTCATGGGTAGGAAAGAGATGATGAATATCACTTCTCATGGGCTCACGTTTACGAAACCAACTTTGAGGAACGGTATGCTCGGCATTGATTGGATTAAGAAATGTGGTATCTCTTGAAGGCTGACTAAAACCAGAGTACACACCCACTACACGTTCATTGTTTACATCAATCTCACGGTACATCAGCCTACGAGCCAATGAATAGCCTAGTTCACGATGTTTGCCGTTGTAATACTCTGCTTTTAAAAAGTTTCGTAATGCTTGGCCTCGTAATCCGATGCCAATGCCTGAATCAGGTGCATCTGCGTCACCACTGCCGTTATCATCATCGCGCGATTCCGATGTAAATAACGTTACTCCCACTGGGCAATGATCTGAGAGCATAGAATCAGGAAAATCCGCAGTTCTGGGATGGCGAATACGAGCAGCCGAGTATTGATCTACAACGATATGATCAATCAATTCATCAAAATTAGGATGGCAGTTACGTGCCGAGATGGTCGGCTTTTCCAATTCAGCATAGTCATTCGGATCAGCATCATCAATCTCTTGCCAAACGGTATCATTAGGTACATTTAACCGACGATTAAAGTCGCCTAGCACCATCAAACCGTGTCGATGGCGTGCGTGAGCATCAATCCACTGCTCAAGCAACGTAACTTGTTCAGCCAATGTACCGCATGCGCCATTTCCGCCCAAACTACCCGTAAAGCAACCTGATTTGAGATGAACGGCCAACACGTGTAAGAGATGTTCGCCATGTTGCAATTCAATTTCTACCCCACGACGCATTCGTTCAGAGGTTTGCAAGGCAACGTAGTCATCTACACGTCGATATTGCACGCCTTTTTTAATGGCAAAACCAACATGTTGATCCGTAAATACATTATTCGTCCCTCGACAGCGACTATTGCTCTGAGACGGTGGCCGAAAAGACATTTCAATATGCCAATGATTTTCAGGAAAAATCCTCGCAAGCGCGGCGCTATTTTCAACCTCTTGAACAGCGACAATATGCGCATCTAATGTTTCAGCAAAGGCCTTTAATGCATCATAATCTTGTTGGGTACGAGGTCGACAACCTTGACCGTTTTGTAGCGCGAGGTGCTCAATATTCCATGTGTAAATATGAAGTGGCACGGCATCTTCACCACTAGCAAGAGCGGTTTTACATAACAGTAGAATCAGAGTTAGCACAATAGCGAGGAAATAACGCATAGGACGCTCCTTTGTCAAAACGTGACAGATCTCGCGCTACTATGACGGCGTTGACCACTTCCTGAAGTAAAACGCTATTTACATCTTCACGAAACAACCAAGCAGGTCAGTCTGTGTTCGTACTTGTAAAGTGCTATGTCTCTGGCTGTTCTCCCATATTTATGCGTAGATTGACGTAAATCTTTTAAGACATTCCCGACATTTCCAGAACGAAACTCAGCTTTTTCAGCGTTTCATTAGTCGCAAACAGGTGTTTACTTCCCAACGATTGCGACAAGGTTTTATCGATCACAGCCAAGACTTGCTTAGCATCGTTAAGAACCTGATCACCTTGCTGAGTTAAGAGTATTTCTTTTTGTTTACCAAACGCATTTTGTTGTGCAATGTAGCCCGCACTTTTCAACTCTTTCACTGTTTTCGCCACCATTTGTCGCGAAACGCCTAAATGTCGGGCTATATCAGAGCCACACGTCACACCGCCTTCTAATACGCTCAAAAATGCTAGCGCAGACGATGTCATCGTACTGTGACCTTTTTCTTGCAAATGCTTAGACACCTCTGATTGCACGGCTTGCGACACCTGATTGGCATGCTGCACCAATTGTAATGTTTGCGACGCCATCAATGGCGCTGCGCCCCGTGTGAACTCAGTTGACATATCAAATCAACCTCCCAGTGAAACTCATGTCAACCAAGTATACATGAAGTAATAACCGAAGCTAACTAGTATTTTTGGCAGGGCGTTCTCCTCTCCTTCATGCATGAAACGCAACACGTAACACCCAAAACACACCTCAGCGACAAAGCAAAAAAGTAAGCGATGCAGCGAGCAGCTGGCGATAGAAAGCCTAAAGAGGTGATAAGAATGGAATAGCGCGTTGTGCTGCAACGTAAAGACTTTAAGAGGTAACGCGAAAATACGTATAAAGAGAATCGTAGCGTTTCCGCTATGCGAGCTGTAAGGCGAGCCATCAGATATGACGCCGCATAACGAATAAATGAAAGGCTATTTAAATATGATTTTGCAGGCGGTGTTTGAATAGTGACGGAAAAGTATCAACCTAGCTATCGCCCTTTGATTTCAGTAATAAAAAAAGAGCCCGCAAAAGGGCTCTTTAAATGACAAGATGATGACTCCTCACATTGTTTAGTGATAAATCAACACATCCGTTTTACCGTCGCCGTTAATATCTGCAAACATCAAATCGGAGAAGGGTTCGGAACGGTTAGTGGCCAGTTCACGTATCCAATCACGTCTTACATCATAAAAATACCAGTTTGTTCCTTGTTTATAAAACACGTCATCAACACCATCTCCATCAAAATCACCAACGGCCATCTGGTTTGAAGGAACACTGGAAGTCCGCAATGCTACCGGAGTTGAAGTACCAGCATTCGACAGATACCAAGTGCCGTTATGACTATAAAAAACATCAGAAATTGCCCCAACATCAAATTTACCCACTTTGATATAGTTGGCCGTGATGTTTGACGCTCTCAAAGTAGACCAGTTCTTGGCGCTTACATCGAACACGTCCCAACGGCTACCGTTAGCACGCAGTACTTCATCAATTCCGTCGCCATCGAAATCGCCAATATGCATTTGACTGAAATCCTGCGAGCCTACCTCAGTTTTATCAACAGTACTGTCTATAAAGCTTCGGTCATAGGTTGTGCTATAACCCATTTTAAATATCTGAAATTCGCGGTAAGTGATACCATTACTCGTCTTCACGTTATAGCGGAACAGATCTTCATAACTGCCTGCCCCCCCAAACTGGCCTGTCAGGAATGCCGGGCTTGTAGTTGGTGTTTTATAAACGCTACCGCATTGCAACTTATCTTCGCCTGACGCTGCGCGAAAACCTAAAACTCGCCAATAGTTATCCCTATCAAAGAAGAAGATTTCATCTCCAGTGGTCCCGTCAAATTCACCAAAGTTAGTGGGTTTATTCGGGAGCTGTCTGGAAATGACCTGTTTGCTTCCAAACCCACTTGTACCTGAAAGCCAGGCATAAAGCGTTTTTCCGCCACTGATGGTCGAGCCTGCATCATCGCACCTACCGATAAAATCGGCATTGGGTTTCTTCGCATCAAAGTCGGCTTGCAGAGCGTTAGACTTGGTTACTGTCGCCGGATAAGTATTGCTACGGATAATGGCACGATTAGAGGGAATCCCCCTAACACGAATGGCAGGTTTGTCAGATTGAAAGATATTGTTGCTTATCTCAACCGTTGAGCCGGATTTACAGATGCCAGTCAAACAATCGTCGCCATGGATATCAAAACTATGGGATAGTTTGGCTTTTAGCGCCGTACTCAAGGTGGAAGCCCTTACCTTATTGCGAGTTGCTGTATAACTTTGGCTGCCTTCACCATTTGCGGCTATGGCGTGGCGGTTATTCCTGAACTCATTGTCTGTGATATTGACATGGGCTTGTGCGCCCGAAACATGGACACCGTAACCAAGGTTAGTTCCAAAATTGTTATAAATATAGCTATTCGAAACAGTCATATTACTGCTTCCTGCAGCGGTAATACCGTAGGTAAAGCCTTGAATGGTACTGTTGGTCACGGATATGTTCGCGTCAGACCAGACACCATGGAGATGGCTGTCGTCAACCACAGCCTTTTTGTTGCCATCATCATCGATAATCTCTTTGTAAGGATTAGAACCGTTAGCAAAATAAGGTCCTGTCAAGGTTATATTATTAACCGATGCGTTATTCATCGCTTCAAACAAGGCAAGCTTTTGGCCCGTGCTGGTACCAGTTAAGGTGATTGTTCTTCCATTGCCTTCCAAACTCACGCCAGCGGGAATAATCAAGGGTATATTGCTTACCGATATAGAGAAATTGGCTGCAATATTTACCGTATCGCCGTGACTGGCTGTATTCAGCATATTTAGTAATGTGCTGTAGCTGGTAGCTCCAGCAGGGGGCCGTTCTTCAAGTAAGATGCTCTTGATGGCACTGTAGTTACTGCATCCGACAGCATTACATGCGCGGACTTTATAGCGGTACTCACCTTTCACTGATTTATTTCGATCCGAGTAGGTTGTCAGGCCGCGCTGCAGGTAGCCACTTCCTTCACCCACCAGTTCATAACGGTCAACAAATCCGGATACGGCATCCCAGCTTACCCGGTAGCGTTCATTGATATATCCGTTACTCGGTACATTAAAGTTACCCGGGACCTGCGGTTTTGCAATAACGTTTGTACACTTTGTGCTGGAATAATTGCTGCAACTATTCCCATTGCAAGCACGCACTTTATAACAGTATTCCCCCTCTACAGACTTATTCCGTGTGGAGGAGGTGGCAAGCGTCCGTTGCAGGTAGCTGCTTTTTTCACCCACCAGATCATACTGGGTTACCGTACCACTGACCGAATTCCAACTTACGGTGTAGTTTTCACCCAGTTCGTTATACGTGGCAACAGACAACCCAGTAGGGATAGACGGCGTTGTCGGAGGGGGCGGCGTGTTGGCAACGACATTGACACACTTGGTACTGGTATAAGCACTACAGCTGTTGCCGTTACAACCTCGAACTTTGTAACAGTATCGCCCTTCGGGGTTGTTACGACTAGATGAGCGTGACAGGTTTTGTTGCAAGTAACCGCTTTGTTCGCCCACAAAATCATAGCGAGTGACTGTACCAGAGGATGCCCCCCAGCTCACTGTATAACTTTGGTTTTCTAGCGCTGTAGAAGGTACAGTTAACGAGCTTGGTACTGACGGCGTGGCGGCAAAAACCGTATGGGCAAACGTCATAAGAAACAAAAGTAATAAATGAGATTTCACATCAACTCCTTTTATAAAGTGTTCAGAGAAGCACAAAGGAGCCCATTAATGGAATGCATAATCCTTTATGCCAGGTTAAGATCCTGCTTATTCAGGCGCGACACGTCGCTAAAGCCACGACCTAATAATATGTTGTAGATATTTAAGGGCTAAATGTTCTCAACATCAAGCATATGCTAACATTATTTTCCATTTGACAATCTGCAAAAACTTCAAATCAACAGTATTATTATCCCTTCGTTTATGCGAACTGCTGTAATTCTTAAGTGGACCGAGTCATCGGCTTATTCTCATGTAATCAGAGTCCAAAATTGCACATGAAATCAAGTTAGAAGAATTATGTTCGCGAGCCGCTACAACTATTCGCAGCGACTCATGGGCGTGCGTGTTAATCGTTAAGCGCTTGCCAAACCGATGCTACGCCAGGCTCTTCTCCTTGTGTCCACCAGTTCGCTTGATAACGCATACCGTTGTGAATCACTTTATCGCCACCAACATAAACCGTGCTTGGTTGCCAAACAGGCGTGTCTGACGGGGCTGAAATGCGCTCCCATGGCCCACCCTCATCTGGCTGTTCGCCCTGCGTCCACCATTTCGCTCGGTAGTCCAATCCTTCATATAACACCTCATCTCCGGTGGTATAAATCCGATCAGGCTGCCAAAGATTATCAGGCAAAGAGACATTGTTTACCGTGACAGTAAATGCAATATCAGTTAGCAATTGCCCATCTGATACCTGCAACTGAATGGTATATTGTGTTGTTTCGTTTACTTCGCTGGCGAGTATCTGAACCTGCTCCCCTTGCCCCTGCAAGGTTAAGCCTGTAGGAACAGACCACGCAAAGGTTAAGGGATCATTTTCTGCATCAGTTGCTATTGCCTGAATAGAAATTTGCTCGCGCTCATTCAGTGAAATGTCTTCAATAGGTGCAATCACCGGCGCGGTATTAGGAGGCGTACCTTCAGCTAACACCGTAACGGTGATTGATTTAGTTACACTAAGCTCGCCATCCGACACCGTTACCGTCCCCACGCTTTGCGTTTCAATATCCAGTAATGGAGCGCTAATCGTCACTGCATTGCTCATCTCATCGGCTATCATCAGCGGGCTGTCGAATTGCCACAAATAAGTCAATGCATCACCATCTGGATCAGTAGCATTTGCGTTAACAATGGTTGACTGACCACTCGCTAAAGTAAGGGTTTGCGTCACATTTACTATGGGCGCTCGGTTTTGTGTGGGAACGCCATTGAGCCCTTCGTGCATAGCATTTAAAATGTCTCCATTATCAGCGTCGATTTCCCATGCAAATATCCCCGCCAATCCTCGCTCTTTGACGTATTCTCCTTTTAATTTTACGGTGTCAGGACTGTCATAGGTAATGAGCTTTCCACTCGTTTTATTCCATACATAAGCCGCTTTAGCCTGCTGATCATAGCCAGTTTCAAATCCGTTAATGCCAGTATTGTTTGCGCCTAACATGAACGCCTTGATGCCTTTATAATCAATGACACCATTTTCCCACACACCTTGTTCGGTTGTTCCTCTAAGTGGTCCGTTCCCAATCGCTGTCATAGGGTTATTGGGATCAGTCGCGTTATCCGGAAATACTCCCTCCCAGCCCCTGCCATACATAGCGGCACCGAGCACAATTTTATCTGCTGGTACATTTTGCGCGAGTAACAAATTAACGCCATTGTGCGCAGTGTATGCAGGGCCTTTGTAAGGAACACCATTTTCATCAATGCCGCTTCCATCACACTGACCCGCTCGAAAATGTTGTGCACAATACAGTGCGGTTTGGTGGCCTGTGACGTTGCTCCACGCACCATAAAAGTCGTATGTCATCAGAAATAAATAGTCCATGTGCTGTACAGCCTGCGCGTAGTTAACGTCTTCAATTTTGTCATAACCTGCGCCAATAGCCGACGTCAACTCGTAGGTTCGCCCGGTCTCAGCTTCAAGATCATCAAGCATCGCGCGTAATTCTTGCATTAGCGCAACATATGCAGCGCCGTCATTAACGGGGTCGCCTAAATTGGGATTCGCACCTTGTCCACCGGGATATTCCCAATCAATATCAACGCCATCGTAAAACTTCCACGTTTGTAGGAACGTTTTCACTGAGGCGACGAAAGTGTCACGATTGTCTTTGTTGGTAAACCCATAAAATGGATCAGATAGCGTCCACCCACCTATAGAGGGGAGAATTTTCAGTTCTGGGTAGCGCTGTTTTAATGCCATCAATTGCGCATAGGTGCCGCGAATCGGATCGCTGGCATCAATACCAGGTAAAGACGTTTGAATGGCCGCCCACGGGTCGTGGATCACGACTTCATATTGCTGAGAACCTTGGCATGCGCGCACTAACGCCTGTTTTGGACCGCCAGTGAGAGAATCATTTGGACCGCAAATAGGAATGAACCCGTATATGATATGGCTTAGATTTTGGGCGGGAATTTTTGTAACATCAAAATCACGCCCGTAGATTCCCCATTCTACAAAGTATGCAGCGGTGACCACGCCATCTTTTAATCCGTAGTTATTGTTGTTTGGGTCGTAATTCATCTCAAGCGGAGCCAAATGCGCCCCATCTGTATCGGCGATTACAATGGGTTTACCTTCGCTCTTTACACACTCATCCCCCTCACAAAGCGCGACGTACAAAGTATGACGACCCGCTTCAGAGTAAGAAAATTGGATTTCACCCGTTTTCGAGCCAGGTGCTAACGTGCCACTATTCACCACGTTATCATCAAAATACACTTTGTAATTATCCCCTCCATCCCCACTCCACGCGTTCCATTTAATGTTAATGGTCACATTATCAACCCGTGTGACGATAGAGGTATAACCACCTGTGCCTTCTAGGTCGACATTAACGAACGCATAATTTTGTGGTGCCCAATCAAGGATAGGCACCGAAGGAACAGCGTGTACTAAAGCCGGAACAAATGCACATGCGGCCACGCCAGTAAGCAATAAATTTTTCATAGCAATCTCTTTATTCATCAGTGAGATTAAGGAAACGACAGCGCACTGTTGCCTTAGATCAATTAACATTAAAGCGAACAAACTTCCGCCCAGGCATTAGATGTGCTGGGCATTGCATTGGTCCACCATTTGGCTCGGTAAATCGTGTTCGTATGGCGCAGTAAATCACCAGTAATCGCATGACTAGGGTTGCCTTGCCAATCTAAGCGTGGCCAGTTGGGATACTCGGAAACAGCAGATGCATCAATGTCATCACATTCGCTGTTTGGCGGATTCCCATCATCACTTGGAGGCACTGCGTCAGGTAAAGTGGGATACTCAGCTTTCAAGGCATAACTATGTTCATCAACCTCAACAGTAAAATTAATCGGCCCTGAAACCGGTAAGTAATACATGGGTTGAATGTGAATAGTCTCACCTGACTTAAATGATTTGATTTGTCCGCCCCATTCATTCACTAGCGAAATCGAAAATCGATGAAAGCTTTGATGAAACCCGCCTATGTTATTGCCGCTTGTATTGCCGCCATCAATCACTACGTTAAACCCTAACTTCTCATTTGCATTCCAGTTGGCGCGAAACACGGCCGATGTGGATACCGGCATATCGAAGGAGATCGTTCCACCAGATAAATCAATATCTGAATGATTCGTGAACACAAACGTGGGAGCTATGGGATAATTAGCATCACCTACAGGCATATCATTGACGGAAAACGAAACATCAACGGCAGAATCGGGCACAGGAAAATCTTGCCGACCGGGTTTAACTGAATACGCCGAATCACGCTGTGCAAATTGACTGTGAATTAACGTCGTTAAGGTATCACCGAAAAAATACTCCTGTTTGTCAGGGTAATAATCATAATCACCGGCCAACTCCCATATCATGACACCACCAATGCCTTGATCGATCACGTAATCAACTTTTGTAGACACGCTTTGCTCCGTTTCTCGTGACAGAAACACGTTTTTTTGCGGATTCCAAAGCCAGCTAGCGACAGAGACCGGATCGTAATGCGCCTGATACTGACCGATCAATTGATCATTGGGATCGGTGTCTGGTGTGAGCCCATATCGCGGTGCGTAGGAGGGAAAAATCTGAGCTTCAAGATTTTTAGTATGCCAAAGTGGGTTCGACCCCGCGGCTACTTCGTTACCCAGTAGATCATTATCATGCCAAAGATTATCGATACCTATCGCACCATTTCCACATGGATTATTCTCTCCTATCCCCGTTCCCTTTGGGCACTGATTTTGGTCAGGTAACGGAGCTTGACCCCACAACCCATGCTCACCGCCCTGAACATCGCGAAAACCACGCGTGTAATAAGGAATACCGATATTTATTCGGCCTGCGGCAACGGCACCGCGAAAATAGGCAACGGCCCAATCCGTATTGAGGTAACCAATTCCCTGAAACTCTGGCGTGTTATATACGTTCCACCGAGCTAATTCAGAATCGTTGCCTGAATCATATAGTGCAGCCTGATGACCGACATGCGCGTTCCATGCACCGTGAAGGTCGTATGACATGATATTGATAAAATCTAAATATTGAGCAACCTGAAAGGTCTCCATGCCCCGCAGTAAATAACCAGAAGAAGGCGCAGCAATGGTGAGTAAATAATGGGTATCATCTTCTTGGCCCGCTTTATCCAGCCCTTCACGCAGCGCTTTCATTAATGCTTGGTAAGAGCGATTTAAATAAGGCCGAAGTGGATTCGCTATGTCAAAATCATCTGGGTGGCCAGCATTTTCCATTGATGTCGGATATTCATAGTCAATGTCGACGCCATCGAACCCATATTGGCGAATAAACGTCACTGCACTATCAACAAATGTAGTAATACCTTGTTGGTTAATACTGCCATCAGGGTTTGTTGTCATGGTGTAGAAGCCACCACTGCTGATCCTCACACCCGATTCATTAATGTATCCCCCTGTCTCTGCCCAGCCACCAACAGAAATCAGCGATTTAACGTGTGGATACTGTTTTTTATATTTATTCAATAGATTGAAGTGGCCTTGATAAGAGTATGCGGGATCCATTTCTGCGCCATCAACATTAGGCCAATGTATTCTAGTAGCAGCGTTAGTTGGACTTTGTGTATCGCCTACCGAAAGCTGGTTATTCTCATTAATATGAGCAAACGCATAGTTGATATGCGTCACTTTCTCCCATGGGATATCTGATACCAAGTAGGCAGGTTGTTGGTTTTTGCCTGTTCGCCAGCTTGTGAAATAGCCAATGATACGACGGGAATGTCCAGCGCCTAACCTTTCCCTTCCGTGCGCATTATACACATCACAATAATTGGAATGTGTGCCTATCGATTGGGTTAAACCAACGGGTTTGCAGGCAGATTGCACGCTACGAGGTTTACCGTCTGTATCATCCAGCTTCGTTTTATCACCACCTATGACAACGCTGTCATATCTTTCCATGCGAGGTCTAGAAAAACGAGGGGAAATACCGGACGTTTCGGACAATAAGCCATCATCAACTAACTGCGTATCAGATAGCTTGTCATTTACTCGATATCGTTCTTTGCCTATGACAACGCTGTCATTTGTAGTTAAAACTTGATTCTCGAATGCCATAGTATTTGCTGCAACAAGCAATGTCATTGCAAGCGTCGCCCTGCTCACAGCCAGCGACTTTGAAGCGCTCATGGTTTGTGTGTTTAAAACAATCATTCTGTTCTCCTGTTTACTCAGCCCTTCGTGCAGTTACCGACAAACTTTCTCTGATAGGCTGACTGTATGTGGTGATGTAATTATCACCTTCGTCACCATCACCCTCCTAATCAATTAATAACATTTATTTAACATAATCAAGTGCGCATTGTCGGAATGGCGCAACAAGTTTGATTAATATTTATTTTTGTGAATATTAAGGGAAGTAAGTAAAACTGCGCTACTCATCTCTGATTTATTCATGTTAATAGCCGAAAAGTAACATGAAAATACAGGTAAAATATTTTCTTATATCGATAGATGCAACTCGAATATGAAACGAGAAAAGAAATGGGATTGGCAAAACGTTCCAGTGTTAAAAAATCGACACGAATCAGCATAAAACATTGATATATATTATTTTTTATCAATAAGGAAACACTTCACGAAAAGTTACGCATAACCCATCATATCAAGATTTTCGGAGCACATCGCTTTCATCGAACGGTATAAAGGGAGAAATCGTCTGCCACACTGTCTCTGGCGATAAAAAGGACTTGCTCCCCACCACACAAAACATGCCAGGACAAGACTGACTAAAGTTTTTTTCTGGCTTCCATTGCTCAAAAGGATGTGAATCATGCACTATTAACAATTGGGTTACATCTCTTCCTGCAATGATATGGTAATCCTGAAAGCGCCCTTGCTTTAACGCATTCATGTAATACAGCGAATATTCCGTCCATTTATTTTTGAGATAGCGACCAATCGTCCAGTTTTTAGGATTTTTGGGGTAATGTAATGAACATAAAGCATGCACCCAGTTTTGTCCTTCAAGCTTAGAAATTTCTTGTGTGACAGATAAAGCCAAATCGCGAGATAAAACAGCTGGCGTAATATGCATTCCCACATCAGGCTCACCCACCAGAGGATCCATCTGTAATATACGCGCCGAAGATTTCCACCATTTGGGATGCTGGGCTCGGGCCTCGTATTGAAGAACTGCTCTCCCATTAATAATAAGTTTATCCAACGTTAGCGGTTTTAGGCAGATTACATCAGCATCAAAAGTAATATAAAAAGGGTTATCCAATCGTCTGGGTGCCGCCAATTTTATAAGCTGCTGTTTACGCCAACCTCGCACCGATTGATGAGAGGCCAATTCTGGAACTAGCGCTTCTTCAGATACCACTTCTACATGCAAGTGCGCCCATTTATCACCATAAAATGATTTGACAATATTCACTTCATGTTCAGGCACCACCACAAGAAATGGATTAAACATGCCTTTTTCGGCAAAAACAGAAAGTGATTTGAATAAAATCTCTGAACGATTAAGATCGTCGACACCGTAACTGCCCGAAATGCACAAAGGCATAATTGCACCGATTGCCATGTCATATTCCCTAAATGACTGTTAGGCGTTTTTACCTTACTTTCATCGATTTTTCAAACTCTTACTGAAACCAGCGTCACTCAAACATGTCTTGTGTCACTAACACCACACCGTGTTGTGAAATACGAAAACCTCGCGCGCGATCTTGTTCAACGTCGATCCCTATCGATGTATTTGCTGGTATGTGGCAATGACTATCAACAATCACCTTATGCAAGCGACAATGCCTGCCAATTTCAGCACGCGGTAACACAACCGATTGATGGATATCAGAATAAGAATGGATTCTTACCCCGTTAAACAAAACGGATTGATCAATTTTACTCCCTGAGATAATACACCCAGCAGATATCATCGAATCTACCGCGTATCCCCGACGTTGTTCGTCGTTAAACACAAATTTAGCTGGTGGTAGCTGTTGTTGGTACGTCCAAATGGGCCACTTTTCATCATACAAATTTAAACTGGGTAAAGGGGAAATCAGTTCTAAATTGGCTTGCCAAAATGTATCCAGTGTTCCCACGTCTCGCCAATAGGCTTGTTGGCCTGTGGCGTCATCGGTATACCGAAACGCATACACATCATTGCTCGGAATGCACGAAGGAATAATGTTTTTTCCAAAGTCATGATCAGAATCCCCTCGCCCTGCATCGTTACACAAGCAACGAATAAGAAAATCTTTGTTAAACACATAAATACCCATAGAAGCGAGGCATTGTGTCGGATCGTCTGGCACAGGTTTAGGATGTAATGGTTTTTCTTCAAAATCGACAATTTGATTGCATTGATTCACCCCAACTACACCTAACTGCCCTGCCGCAATCGATTTATCAACTTGCAAACACGCGACGGTAAGGTTCGCATCATTTTCCACGTGTTCTGCCAGAATAGAACCGTAATCCATACGATAAACCTGATCGCCCGCTAACACGACAACGTATTTCGGATTAACGGCTTCGATAAAGGGAATGTTTTGATAAAATGCATCAGCAGTGCCTTGATACCAATTTTCAGACTGTTGCTGGGATGCAGGAAGCAAATCAACAAACTCGCCTAGATCCCGATTGAAGTTTCCCCATCCACGCATGATATGGCGCATTAGCGAGTGCGACTTATACTGTGTTAACACACCAATTCGACGTATACCCGAGTTAATACTATTTGACAGTGGGAAATCGATTAATCTAAATTTCCCACCAAAGTGGAGTGCAGGTTTAGCACGCTTTCTCGTTAGTTCATGAAGGCGTTGACCTTTCCCTCCCGCCAATACGATTGCCAATGTTTCTTTCGTCAACTGACTCACATACCGAGACTGAAAATCAACCATTACCTTCTCCTGCGTTATTCCTCGTTAAATTTTAATGGAAAGCACATCACACTTTGCTCCATGTAAGACAGCCGTGGCAGTCGATCCTAGCAACAGCTTTAAACCACTTCGTCCGTGTGTTCCAAGTATAATTAAATCAGCATGGAGTGAGGCTGCAAGTTCATGAATTTCATCTGCTGCGTTGCCGATCCGGCTATGAATCTGTGATGGGCCGAATTCGTGTTCCTGTGCGATGTCTTTTAATTTGGCTTCGGCTTTTTCTTGAATTTCTAGCGTAAAATCATTACCCGCTTCAATTGCGTAAGGTTCAAAAAACGTTTGTGGAATTGTTACGTGAATAAGATGGTATTTTGATTTATCTGGATCTAATGCCAAGGCTTTGTTTAGCACTTGCTCATATTCTGAAAACACATCTAATGCAACAACGATGGTTCGGTAAGTATAATCTGTCATAACATTTTCCTTGCTAACTATTGATATCTTTATCCTAGCTAAGTTTTACTGTGTGTCCCATGACATAGCGCAATAATTCATCACTTAACAAGTAAAATAGGCAATATAAAAAAACAGCACCCGAAGGTGCTGTGTCGATTACTGCAAAAAATCGCGTTGAGGTTTACTGATAGCTGTAATACAAGGTTACGCCGCTATAAGACGTGTAGCCCCGAATACCAATATGCCAAGTACCTGCTTGTGGATTACTGAACGTACACTCTTCTGCATTGCCGTAAAGATATGGACGACAGTTCCAATTGCTGGTTGTGGTTTGCGAACCGAAGTTTGTATACAAGTCGGCATCTCCCGTACCACCGGCGATGCGCAACGTCATAGTTTGAACGTTTGCGGGAATATCCCACGTGTAGCGTGTCCAGCTCCCTGTTCCACCTGATAAATTAGGTACTGAACCATTCACGGGCTCTACTTCACCACCACCATTATCTCCACCGTCGCCGTCACAACCGTATTGTGTTAGGTAATCAAATGCATCTTTTGCCTGAACAATACCATGACCATAGAAGTTGTCGCGACCTGCTGCGCCTTTGTCTTTCGCGGAATCATTCAATGCATTACGAATTTGCTCGTTGGTACATTGTGGGAAGAAACTCCACACAAGCGCCGCAGCTCCTACAACATGAGGGGTAGCCATTGAAGTACCGCTGATTGTGTTGTAAGTATTCGTAGGCCAAGTAGATTCAACCGCTGAGCCTGGGCCAGCAATTTCAACCTGACTGTTGTACTGTGAATACGAAGCGCGACTCTCGCTAGATGTTACCGCTGCCACCGAAATGACCGCATCATAAGATGCAGGATAAGAGAACGAGCTATTGCCGCCATTACCCGCAGCTGCAACGAGCATTACACCTTGATTCACAAAGTTTTGCATCGCATTCGCTTCAGCAGTTGAAGAGCTGCCTCCACCTAAGCTCATGTTCACCACGTCTGCACCAGCATCAGCACACTGCTGAATACCGTCAATCAAGTCTGAAGCAAACGTCCACTGACCATTGTCGTTAAAGATTTTTACAATGTGCAGATCCACGCCAGGGTACACGCCTACAACACCTTCATTATTCGATAACGCCGCAATAGTACCTGCTACGTGCGTACCGTGACCATTACCATCGTTATACCAGTTTCCAACTTGGTTGTTGTTTGCGTTTCCTGATACACCGCCACTTTGGTTAGGTAAATCAGGGTGACCAAGGTTGTATCCAGTGTCGATAACACAGGCTGTACGTGCCGCTGTGTTACTTTGGTTCAACAGAGGTGCTTGAACCATCGTAATACCATAAGGTGTTGATTGTGCTTGTAAGTAACGTTTCGGATCGAGGGAAACGCTCTCAACAAAAGGGTTGGATTTAAGCATGTTGATGGCGAGCTTGTTCATGGTGACAGCCATCATTTTCTGCTTTTTAATGGTTTTTATATGCTTAGCACCTACTGCCGACATCAAACGGCTTGCGTTAACTTCATTAAGCTCACCATTTGTGACAACATTGTCGATGCTTGCCGCAGCATTTGGCAATAAGAAGGAGTTGTTTAGCGCATCCTGCGCGCCTTCAGATTGCATAGAAGACTTACCATTTATTGCACTGTGACCTCCTTTGGAGCCTCTGTCCTTAAAGGTTACAATGTAACGCTCTTGCTGAAAGTCTTTACCAAAGTCAATTGTGACTTTTTGGTCATCTGCACTAGCCACTGCATCCAAAACCGGATGAGATGCTGCTACCTGCATACTTGCCGCAATAAGCGTCAGTGCCGAAACACTGATTCCTGCCTTCAACTTTACTTGTTTTGATTTCATGATTTTATCCTAATGATTATTGTGCAATAGCGGAAATATATTTACCCGCACAAATTGTTTAGGAGATAAAATTCAAGTATTCAAGTTGAAAGAGGTAATTTTAGTTTCCTTGTGTAAAATTATCGTTACAAATAATTTACCATAATTAGGTTGAAATCCCTAAAATGCTTATTTTTCATTCTCTTTCAACCAAGCATTTAGGAGCTTAATCTGGCCGCACCGATAAGCCGCATACGTTATTCTTAGTGAGTTTGAGAGGATTTCATTGTCTGACCATCCCGTTTTTTCACGTAATTCCTCATAGCACTCAATCGCCTTGGGTTCGATGTAACCTCTGACTTGTTTTTTTCCAATTTCTTTTTGTCTTAATCTGTAACGCTTCTGTTTTTCTGCGTTTTTGTTCATTTATTTTACCATTTATTTTTTATTGCTTAAAAAATGCGCTTTGCACCTCTGCATAAGTTTTGAAGCTTGGCATCAATCATGCTTAGTTTTTGACAGGTAGTTCGTTTATATAAAAGCAATACGTTATTTTGATGTGCGCTAAAGCAAACATCAGCACCCACAAGGTCAAAGATCATGATTCAATCCAATATTAACCGTCCAACTCTACTCCAATATATCGATAACTATCGAAACGGAAAGAATGACCTTGACGATATTGTACAGAAATCTAAATCTAACCCAACCAACGATATTTCATCGGTCAACACAAGCTTAAGTAGCCTGAAAAGTATGGAAGAGCTGGTCGCGCAAGTCACCGAAGGAAAAACGAATGTCAGCGCCACGACAATATCCAATATGACCGAGTTCTACATGAAGCAGGTCTCTGGTGAACTCAATGATACCCTGAAGAACTATGATCTTGCCACTATGCCAGATTTTGCCTTTAAAGATGGAATGTGGCAAAGCACTGCCAGTGAGGAGCTCACCGAGAAACAAAGCCAGTTCTTAGATTATCTCAATCGCGATGCACGCTTATCAACAACCATGCAGCAAACACTTAAATTAAGCGAATTAAATGAGCTAACCCATAGTCAACAACTCGCAGCAACCTTCGATAAAAAATCGTTCAATGATGATGAAATAAAGGATTACCTGCTTTCCACACGAACAGATACGCTCAATCTTTCTTACTTTACGATATCTGATAGTGGCGTTAAAGTAGCCAATGCAGGTATTGCGCAGTATGGTTTCGATGCGGTAAATAAGGCCAAGCAATCCTAAATAAAAAACATGTGAACGCTCAACTGTCACGCTATTGTCATAAATAATTCACTGTTCGGAGTTGTTTAGCGTACAAGTGTTCGCTAAATTAGCGGCTCGAAATTAATAAGCAAAACAATTATGTCAGAAAGAAAATCCTGTTTTACTAAAGAAGAACTTCTCTCATGCAGCCGTGGCGAACTTTTCGGTCCAGGTAATAGTCAGCTTCCCGCGCCAAATATGTTAATGATGGACAGAATTACCAGAATCTCTGAAGAAGGTGGTAAGTATGACAAAGGGTACATCGAAGCTGAATTAGACATACACCCTGATCTATGGTTTTTCCAATGCCACTTTCCGGGTGATCCCGTTATGCCGGGCTGTTTGGGGTTAGACGCTATGTGGCAATTGGTCGGATTCTTTTTAGGCTGGAGTGATGGGCCAGGCAAAGGAAGAGCGCTTGGTGTAGGCGAAGTGAAATTTACAGGTCAAATCCTACCCACCGCAAAGAAAGTCACATATAAAATCCACATGAAGCGTGTAATAAAACGTAAATTGTTTATGGGGCTAGGTGACGGTGTTGTAGAGGTAGATGGTAGAGAAATCTACAAAGCTGATGATCTTAAAGTCGGATTATTTCAAGATACATCAAATTTCTAATCCTATACCAGCCGTAAAAATCGGAGCCCCTTTCGGGGCCCTGTCTTTATCCTTTAACTAATCCTAAACTTCGATCCTCGACGGCTTCACGCCATCCCCCGAGCCAATATGAACGCGGCTCTTGCGCTTGAAATGGACAATTTTCTTTGGAACGACCACTAATTCCAGCTTGATAACCTTTAGCATGTGCACGATTAAGTTTATCTCGTTTTTGTCTTTTCATTGAGGGACCTCTTCTGAAGTTTAACACCGTGGTCTGCATGACCACACTCTAGTGATAAAGGATCGTAACTCGAGGTTCAATGGCTTTTATTTTAATTTCCCATTGACTTGATATAACGCAATGAATTAGCGCATTTTTTTCACTTACAATATTTTATTATAAATATTACATTTTGGTTACACTAAGTAATATAGGGTAATAATACCTACCGTTTCCTATACAGCCAGAAACGCTAGGCATAAAAAAACCCCGCATTCAGCGAGGTTCATCAATACCTTAGAAAAAGTTTCTATTTTTTACGGCGGAATCCAAGTACTGCAAGCACAGGTAGCAGCCAGTATAAACTGCCCCCTTTACGCTCCGTTTCCTCTGAAGGCAGCTCACAGCTTTCAACCTCGCCAGAGGTCGGCTCAAGCTTAACGGCAACCACTTTACTTTCCATTATTGGTTCATCGTTTGAATTCGTCATCAAGTCGCCATTAATATCGCGCGCTTGAACATAAATTTCGGCAGTTCCAATAATTTCATTACGCTCGTTAATATCATTAGCTTGTACTATTGTATACGGAGAGTCACAGGTAAGCAGCGTATTGATATCGGTGAATGTACCATCGTCGACGTTGTATAAAAATCCCACCCTACGGCGATTAGACGTTATGCCAGTTTCAATTTCAGCATCACCAACAACAAGCCCTAGATTGTTTATTGAACGCGGCGTCGTAGATGAACTATTAAAGAAGCCTAAAGGATAAGTAACGTCTTTCGTATTATAGTCATAAACCACCATACGGTTACGTGTTATGCGATTGAACTGCTTCAGTCCGTATCCCACCACAATATTGTTATCGTTGACAGCTGTTGCAGAGCCGCCAAAATATTCTTCGTGGTCAACGAAACCTTCTACAGTGTCACCATCAAATACAGCGGCAATTTCAGTTAGCTGAGATTCATTACCTCGGTAATAGTCACTCGACACCCCTACAATTAACCCGTGATTGTTCACAGCATTGGCGCGACTAAAATAGACTTTTTCATTGTCGTCTTCAGGAGAAATAATCATGCCAAGGGTTTTGGTATCAACGATGCTCCCATCATCTCCCAACTGCCAAACCATTGCTCTGCGTTCAAATCGAGATTCTTCGGCCTCTTCACGCATTGCAACATTACATGCCTCTTGAGACAACCCCCCTCTTTCCTCTTCATTCGCACAATTTTCAAGCCCAGAAGACATAATGTCAGACACACCAATCGAGCCAAAGCCCACAACGGTATTATTATTATTGATACCGAACGCTGAACTGATTCCCCCATTTTGTAAGTCAGGAGGAAGAAGCTCGATAAGTTGATTATTTATTTCAACAAATCCTCGCTTTGAAAAGTCGTTTATAACGAAATTTGTTTGCTGACCACTTTCATTCGTGTATGGCTGTGTTCTGAATGGTGCTTCGCTTTGCCCAACAACATAACCAGCGTTATTAATTGCATAGCTAATTACATCATTACTTTCAGTGAGGCTACCTGTTGCAGGATCGACAATATCATAACCCACAAGCTCATGAGCACTATCTTCAATATAGTAACTTCTTTTAATCCCAATCTGTTGAAATACAACGCTCTCATTTTCAGTGCGAATATAGTTATATATTGTAGCCAAGTCATCGGCATTAAAGTTTCCTGCTTTGGCAGCCTCTACGTCTGTTAACGCGCTAACAAAACTGCCATTTTCAAAATCCAATAGCGACACATCAATATAGGGGTTGAATGGAAACGTGACGTTAGCCACTTGCTCACCGCTTTCATTGATAGCGGCACCAAAGCTGTGTTTGGCAAGGGTTTGCAATGGAAGTTCTACTACACGATAGGTTGCCGCTTGAGAAATAGGTATAGCAGCCAATGATACCGACACCGCTAAAAACAGCTGATTAATTTTCATTAAATATCCCGTTTACTTCTAGTTTTATTCGTTCTGCATTCCTTCCAGCTCATCCCATCGTAAATAAGCAGAGTCTAACTCTGAGCTTATGTCACTTAATCGTGTCAATTTACTGTTAGATGAAGCGGGATCTTGCTTAAAAAAGTCTGGTTCACTGACTTCTTGTTCTAATGCTTCTTTTTCTGCTTCCAGCGATTCTATTTTGGCTGGTAGCGCATCCAACTCTAGCTGAAGCTTGTATGATAGCTTCTTGCTCTTGCGGGGAGAAGACTTTGTTTTAGGACTCTCAGATTTATCAGAAGTTTCCTGTGTAACCTGACTTGCCTTTTCTTTCTCACTATACCAATCGTAAATACTTTGATATCCACCGACAAACTCTTTTATAACGCCATTGCCTTCAAAAAATAAGCTTGATGTTACGACGTTATCTACAAATTCACGATCGTGGCTCACTAATAACAAAGTGCCTTGATATTGTGAAAGAATATCTTCTAGCAATTCCAGTGTCTCGACATCCAAATCATTAGTTGGCTCATCAAGAATCAATAAATTACTTGGACGCAACAGCAGTTTCGCAAGAAGCAAACGGTTCTTCTCGCCGCCAGACAAAGAGCTAACGGGAGATTGGATCCTCGCAGGCGTGAATAGGTAGTCTTGAAGATAGCTTATAACGTGTTTTGAGCGTCCATTGATGGTGACTTCACGCTTACCATCAGCAACCACATCAATCACTGTTTTGTCTGGATCGAGGGCTTCCCGGTGCTGGTCAAAGTAGGCGACTTCTAAATTTGTGCCCTGTTCTACTTTGCCATTATCAGCGTGCAAGTCACCTAGTAAAAGCTTAATCAACGTACTTTTACCGCACCCATTTGGTCCAACTAATGCTACTTTATCTCCACGATACACCGCAAAATCAAGGTGTTTCACGATAGGTTTGTCACCATAGGCGTATGACAACCCTTTGGCTTCGAACACCCGTTTACCAGAGCTTGCCGCATCATTAAGCGTTATAGACGCTTTACCTTGCACTTTTCTACGCTTTGCATGTTCTTCTCTTAACGCTTTTAGCGCCCTCACCCGTCCTTCGTTACGCGTGCGCCTCGCCTTGATTCCTTGACGTATCCAGGTTTCTTCCTGGCTCAGTTTTTTATCAAACTCTGCATTGGCATTCGCCTCAACGGCAAGGTCTTCAGCTTTTTTCTCTAAATATGTTTGGTAATTACCCGGATAACTACTTAAATGACCACGATCTAAATCGATAATGCGTGTGGCGACATTTCGAATAAATGCACGGTCGTGGCTAACAAACACAATAGCACCTTGATAGTCTTTCAAGCTATCTTCCAGCCATTTGATCATATTGATATCGAGATGGTTAGTCGGCTCGTCTAGCAGCAAAATATCTGGATCGCCTGCCAATGCGCGTGCAAGGGCTGCTTTTCTTCGCCAGCCACCAGATAAACTTGCCAACGACAAATCGGCCTGAAGATTCAGTTTTGTTAGTACCTGCTGAATATGCTGTTCAAATTTCCAAGCATCTTTATGTTCAAGCTCGTGCTGCAGTGCCTCTAGCCTAGCAAGATTTTTCTCGGAGGGGTCGGCACTCACCGCATTGGCCTGATGGAAATAGGCCTTTAACGTATCACCCACATCCGCCATACCTTCTGCAACGTAATCAAAAATTGAGGAGGTAATATTCTGAGGAGGATCTTGTGGTAGACGCGAAATTCTGACTTCAGACGGCAATAGTCTTTGACCATCATCTAACTGAATATCGCCATTAATTACTTTTAAGAGTGTCGATTTGCCGCAACCGTTTCTTCCGACCAAACAGATGCGTTCCTTAGGGTGCAC
The DNA here is from genome assembly GCF_025751585.1 of Fluctibacter corallii. Lineage (GTDB taxonomy): Bacteria > Pseudomonadota > Gammaproteobacteria > Enterobacterales > Alteromonadaceae > Fluctibacter_A > Fluctibacter_A corallii. The sequence goes on along the minus strand of NZ_JAOWKX010000002.1, from coordinate 447,632 downwards.
ATTAAACTCAACCCCATCTAATAAAGGGAAATGCCCAAAAGCCAGCTGCGCATTTTTTAACTGAAATAAGCTCAACGTAAAAACTCTCTTAATGCCACTTCATCAAACGGCCAACCCAATTCCTCTTGCGTATCTGTTCGCTTTAAAACTGGAATACGCGCGCCATACAAATGCATAAGCTGGTGGTCTGTTTTGATGTTAATTTTCTCAAATGTCCATTCTTGGCTCTCTTTCACGGCTGCCACCACGTCAGCGGCAACGTCACACAAATGACAATGAGGGCCAGAGTAAAAAGCAATGTGTTTAGTCATTTTTTTGCAAAATCCAGCAATGGTGAATTTTTTGATTTCGTTGAAAGTCTTCAGGAATCGTTTCTTTCGTAATGTCAGAGATTGACACGCCTAGGCTGGTTAATGCGTCTATGTCTAACTTAAATTGTCTCAGGTTATTCGAAAACATAATAATACCACCTGGATTTAATGCGTTTATTGCGTCTGAGAGTAATGAAACATGATCTCGTTGCACATCCCAAGTCGTATCCATGCGTTTTGAATTAGAAAATGAAGGTGGATCGATAAAGATAAAATCGAACTTCTGCTTTGTTTCCGATAACCAATTCAAACAATCAGCTTGTACGAACTCGTAAGCGCCTTTCAATTTATTCAAGCTAAAGTTCCGTTTAGCCCACTCTAGATAGGTCTTTGACATATCGACCGTTGTCACACTTCTGGCACCACCCAGTGCAGCATGCACAGAAACACTGCCCGTGTATGAGAACAAATTCAGCACGTCTTTACCTTTCACCATCGACTTAACGCGCTGACGCGTAATACGGTGATCAAGAAACAGTCCCGTATCAAGGTAGTCTTTAAGGTTAACGTAGAATGCTGCGCCGTTCTCAAATACCTGCATCATGTGTTTTTCTGAGGCAATCTTTTCATACTGATTACCCCCTTTTTGTTGCTGACGTACTTTTAAGGCAATATGTTCCGGATCAATCCCCAACACGTCAGGTAATGCGATCAAGACTTCGTGAAGGCGACGACGTGTCTTGTGCTCAGGTATATTTTTCGGCGCTGCGTATTCCTGCACTACTACCCAATCATCGTAACGGTCAATAGCCACATTGTATTCTGGTAAATCAGCATCATAAACACGATAACAATTGGTATCTTCAGATTTAAGCCACTTGTTCAGGCGCTTAATATTCTTTTTTAAACGGTTGGCAAAATCACCTTCTTGCTCGGTTTCGCGGATCTCACAGTTTTTTTCATCAAGCACGTAATTGACCAACTGACATTCAAGACTGCCGTTCATCATTTTGTAGTCTTTTTTGGCTACCAGTTTTAGCTGCCTGAGCAAGTCTCTATTCGATGTTAATAATGCCATTTTCCAGCCCACGCACTGACGCTTTAACTGATTCCCCCAGCGCTTGAACAATGGCAAAAGAGATGTTAGCTCCCCTAAACGTTCTCCGTAAGGCGGGTTACAAACAATATACCCCTCTTTCAAATCATTAATTTGAAGTTTAGTGGCATCTTTTTGTGAAAAATCAACGAGATGATAAACTCCTGCCGCGTCTGCGTTCTGTTTAGCCAGCTTAATTACCCGCATGTCGTTATCTGAACCGCGAATCGGTGTATTCACTTCTCGCTGGGACGTTTTAGCATGTGCCAACAATGACTCCCATAAACGTTCATCATGTTGTTTCCAATGAGAAAAGCCCCACGCATCTCTCATGAAGCCTGGCGCAATATTCGCTGCCATTAACGCAGCTTCAATGACAATCGTACCTGAACCACACATGGGATCAATCAATGGCGACTCTTGGTTTTCTGCCCACCCACTGCGCATTAACATTGCTGCAGCTACGTGCTCTTTAAGTGGTGCTGCGCCCGTATCTTGGCGGTAATGACGTTGATGTAAACTGCCGCCACCAAGATCAAGATATACACTAATTTGGTTACGCTTTAGACGCGCTTGGATACGTATGTCTGGAGTTTGACGGTCAACATCTGGCCGTTCATCAAACAAATCATTGAATTGATCGACAATAGCGTCTTTAACACGCACTGCGCCGAATTGCGTATTGTTGATAACTTTATTGGTGCCAATAAAATCGACCGCAAACGTATTAGAAGCATCAAAATGTGCAGTCCAATTTACTTTGCTGGCGATATTATAAAGATCGTCTGGATGTGCCAGATCACCTTCGGCTAATTTTATTAGTACGCGGTTGGCCAACCTAGACCATAAGCAAATACGATATGCATCAGCCTGCGAAGCAGTGAATAACACCTGCCCCGGTTTTACACGTGTCTCAACGTCTGGGCAAAGTGCCTTAATTTCACTCGCCAAAAGTTCATCCAAGCCAAGAGACGTGGTGGCCAAAATATCGTACATATACATATCCAGATTAAAAAACGAGGGGGGATTATACGCAGGTTTTCGGTATTTTTCCTGAAAATATACAGGTAAACCGCTAAGTTAATTCCGTACCGTTTATCGTAAATTCATTTTGTTCGATGTATGTGTTCTTCGGCCACATAAACCCAGTAGTACCCAACCTATTTAATCTACCAACGAAGCGTTATTCAAACCTATCTCTTTACAAACCGCCGGTAATATCTCTTCTGTTAAGCCCGCAGGAAGTGATTGCAGCGCATTGTAAGAAATAATATCTACATTATCGCCATTTATAATATGTGCTATCCACTGCGAGAAATAAGATACTCGACTGTATATCTCTTTCACGCCGTAACGTCCAATACCTCCGCCTTCCACTCGAGAACTAACACCGTATACGGTTCCGCCATGGTCATTAACAGTATAAGCCGGACTGCCACTGTCGCCTCCTCCAGATACGCCCTCTAAAGGGAGCCCTTTACTTTCACTGTCAAAAGTAAATGTCAGTAATGGTCCGTCAGCAGAGTCAACAACATTTTGTGCGATTCGCAACTGCCCTTTATTTTCTGCATTATCAATGGTTTGCCCAGTCTTGCCATTACCGGTCCCGCCCATACCAATGAACCACATAGATTGACCTTCTTCATTCTGGGTTGTATTCAATGAAAATGGTTTAATTCCCTCAACAGAGTCACGTAATTTAATCAAAGCGATATCGTGGCTCTTAACGGGAGTATAATTTTTATGTACAAAAACAGAGTCTACGGTATACAACCTACCCGCTATAGAAATTAACGAACCAGTTCGAAGGCAAAAGGTAGTATGAGCTGCACTTAATACCCAATCTGGCTCTATAAGAATCCCATGTGCGCCGTCTATATAGAACGTGGCGAGTTGAGGTAAAGTGTTGTCATCAACTCGATATTTTGAATCATCAACATCATGGCGAATAACAATTCCGTTTGCTGCTGCGACACATAGTAGCGTGAGTGCCGTTATTATCTTTTTCATAAGTATCCTTTACTTACATTGACAAACGCCCCGCAACTAATCGGTATTTTAGCCTCAATTTGTAGCATTAACTCAGAGCCTCGAGGGCCAGCATTGCTAAGCTCGTCGCAGTTGACGTAACGAAACTTGGGTGCTCACCGGGCTTAACCGATGAGTGGAAACGCGAATAAGCGAAAATGTATCGATAGATTTATCGTCAGTGAGGTGCAAGGAATCTAGCGTTATCGCTTTAGCTGAGCCCCCTTCAACGGCGAATATTAAGCATGTAGTCTGGCCATGATCGGTGGAAATTAAACCAAATACATCGCCTTGTACAGGTTCTTCTGCTTCATGATATAGCCAATTTTTTTGAGCAACATGTTTATGAAAAAACATCGCAGCCATGGCATTTAATAGCATTTGCAATATTTCGGCATCCGAGTAAGACACATTGACCGACAATATAGCTTGGTGCAGCTCATGAAAAAATGCCATTTGTTCTAACGTAATTGGACAGGGGCGTCTTGGAATATCAATCAGTTGCTTCACCTGATAAGGCGTAGCAAAATGCAATGTTTCAGACAGCGCAATGCTTAAGCAATTGCGTTGTTCATCCACATACCAATACCACGACACATCAGGTGTTAACATACTTCTACTCCCCTAGAACCTTGTCTATATTTAAGGCTAATCTTTTAATTTTAAAAGATTTTTTTATTCTAGGTTTAAAAGATCCTATATTGATCGTTATAAGCCATTTACGATCGATTTTACTAATGGTGGACCTTGATAGATCAGCGCAGAGTACACTTGTACCAAAGTGGCACCTGCATCCAAGCGTGCTTTAGCACTTGCTACATTATTTATGCCACCGACCCCAATAACTGGCATAGCACCGTTTAGGCATTTAACCATTTCGGCTGTAATATGTTGGCTCTTTTCTGTCAAAACCGCACCACTTAAACCGCCCGCTTCTTGGGCATGAGGCAAGCCCACGACACTCTCACGATCAAGCGTAGTATTAGTAGTAATCACCCCATCCATTTTGCTACGCGTTAGAGACTCAGCGATTGATGCCACCTCATCGTCGGATAAATCAGGCGCGATTTTGATGACCACCGGCACGTACTTACCGTGTTTTTCAGCCAAAGCTAATTGCTCAGCTTTCAGGCCAGATAACAACGCATCTAAGGCGTCACCATATTGTAAATTTCTTAGTCCCGGTGTATTGGGCGATGAAATATTAACCGTTACATAACTGGCGTACTCGTACACTTTGCGCAAACAGATTACATAGTCATCTAGGGCGTTTTCTTCTGGCGTTGTTTTATTTTTGCCAATATTGATACCCAAAATGCCGGTGTATTTGGCTTCTTTAACGCGGTCAACCAAATAATCAACACCTTTGTTATTAAACCCCATTCGGTTGATGATGGCATTTTTTTCCGGGATCCTGAACAATCTGGGCTTGTCATTTCCGGTTTGAGGCTTGGGTGTAACGGTGCCTACCTCTATGAAACCAAACCCCATAGCGGCAAACGCGTCAATGCATTCGCCGTTTTTATCAAGCCCAGCTGCCAGGCCTACAGGGTTTTTAAAGGTTAATCCAAAGCATTCAACGGGTTTATCTTCAACGGGTTGTTTATACGTAAAATTCAAAAATGAATGTTGCGTTTTCTTTAGCCAGTTAATAGTGAAGTCGTGGCTCCATTCTGGATCTTGGTTTAATAAAAACGTTTTTAACAGTGAGTACATAGTTCAACAACCTAATATAGAAAAACGCCTCGACATCAAAGACATCAAGGCGATTTAGTTAATTGAAGTGCGCTAAATTTTAATCGTTAGCGTTGATACTTAGCAACATGATCTCTCTTAACGCCACCGAGAATTTAGCAAATTCATGTGACGAACTGGTTCTAAACTCAGACATCATGTGATACCAACGATCAAGCATGGGGCGATTCGTCTCAATCCACGAATCTAAAATCTTATCTGCATCCTTTCCTTTTGGTGAAGAGTGCAACAAGACGTTTGTTAATGAACGCTGCTGCCAGTCTAGTTCTTCTCGGTATGACGCACGAGCAAGTGCTTGCCAGTGATTTGCCACTGTTTGCTTATTGATTTGATCCAAGAACCAATGAAGTTCAAGTTTAGATCCAAGCTTAAAGTACAAACTTGCAACCAGAGAAATATCGCGTTTCTCTGTTTTTGCTACTTGAGCCAAATCAAGACAAGAGAACAAGTTGCTAAAGCTCGCCACTTTATAAGCGATAACATCTGGAACACCTGCATCTACATAATGTTGTTTAACATCTTCTAGCTGTTGATACTCGTCTTCAACAAGATATGACTTCAGATTAGATGACAAATCGTTGAACGTTTCACGATAGAATTCGATCGCTTTATCAATCGACTGCGATTTATCACCATGGCGAAGATACCAACGAGACGCACGACGCATCGTTCTGCGCATCGCATCTAACATTTCTAGTTGGACTTCTGCAGAAATCTTATTGTCAAGATCTTCCACTTCTTCCCATAGAGGGCCAATACCAAATATACCTTTCACCACTGCATAGGCAGTTGAGATTTCAACCACACTAGCGCCAGTTTCTTCCGCCATTCTGAAAGCGAAGTTTAATCCCATATCGTTAACCATGTTATTGGTTAACTTTGTCGCAATAATTTCGCTACGTAATGGATGCAGATCCATGTGCGTACCGAAACGCTGACGTAATACTTCAGGGAATGCCTCAACTAGCAGCTTTCTATGATATGGATTATCGGTAATTTGAGGAATATTTAATTTTTCCTTTAATACCATTTTGCCGTAAGCAATCAGTACAGATAATTCCGGTCTGGTTAAGCCTTGCTTAGTAGCTGCACGGTCTGATAAATCATCGTCACTTGGAATGAACTCCAGCTCACGATTAAGCGCGCCGTCTCTTTCCAAACCATGAATAAAGCGAAGTTGCTCTTTCAGGTTTGCCACACCGTTAAGATGCGTAATTGAAATCGACTGAGTCTGACGGTAACAATCTTGAATAACCAACTCTGCAACGTCGTCTGTCATGTCATACAACAATTCATTACGTTGTTTAAGCGTTAAATCACCGCTACGTACCAATGAGTTGAGTAAAATCTTGATGTTGACTTCGTTGTCTGAACAATCAACCCCGCCAACGTTATCGATAAAGTCTGTATTTAATCGACCGCCATGCGCCGCGTATTCAATACGGCCAAGCTGCGTCAAACCTAGGTTTCCACCTTCACCAACAATTTTGGCTTTAACATCTTTACCATTAACGCGGACATCATCATTTGCACGATCACCTACTTCTGCGTGAGACTCTTTCGTGCCTTTCACGTAAGTACCAATCCCACCATTCCAAATCAGGTCTACCGGCATTTTCAGCGCGTTATGAATTAGTTCATTTGGTGTCATGGTTTGCTTGCTCGTGCCAAGCCATTTCTTCATTTCTGGCGTCAGTTTGATTGATTTAGCACTTCGACTAAATACACCACCGCCTTCAGAAATAATAGACTTGTCGTAGTCGTCCCACGTCAGGCGTGGATTTTCGAACAAGCGCTGGCGCTCTTTGTAACTTTTTGCTGCATCTGGATCAGGATCAAAGAAAATATGCATGTGGTTGAAGGCAACGACTAAGCGCGTATGCTCAGACAACAACATACCGTTACCGAATACATCACCAGCCATATCTCCTACTGCCAAGCAGGTAAAATCGGTAGTTTGACAATCGATGCCAACTTCACGGAAATGGCGTTTAACGGATTCCCATGCGCCGCGTGCTGTAATACCCATTTTCTTGTGGTCATAACCAATACTGCCACCAGATGCAAACGCATCCCCTAACCAGAAGTTAAATTCTTCAGAGATACTGTTCGCAATATCTGAGAACGTCGCCGTACCTTTATCAGCAGCTACCACCAAATAAGGGTCGTCTTCGTCTAAACGCACTACATCTTTAGGATGAACAATATTTCCATCTACAATATTGTCGGTTATATCAAGTAATGAACGAATAAAAATTCGGTAGCACTCTTGTCCTTCTTTAAGGATCGCTTCGCGTCCTTCTTCAACCGGTAGATGTTTACATACAAAGCCACCTTTCGCTCCCACCGGCACGATGACGGTATTCTTTACTTGCTGTGCTTTTACCAAGCCGAGAATTTCTGTGCGGAAATCTTCCTGACGATCTGACCAACGAAGACCACCACGGGCCACTTTTCCACCACGAAGGTGAACACCTTCAATGCGAGGAGAATAAACAAAAATTTCAAATTTCGGCAATGGCAGTGGCATGTCAGGAATCAATTCAGGTAAGAACTTGAATGACGCATAAGACTTTTCTTCGCCGTTCGCATCTTTCTGATAAAAGTTAGTGCGTAGCGTTGCCAGAATCATATCCATATAACGACGAATAATTCTGTCGTCGTCAAGGTTTGAAACTTGATCAAGAAGTTCTTTAATTTTTGTCTGTAGTGCCGTTTCTTTTTTCTCTGAACGCTTGATAGCTGGGTTAAAGCGTTGTTCAAAAAGATCGATAAGCAATTTAGCAATGTTAGGATAATTCGCCAGTGTATTGGCAATATAAGAATTACTAAAAGAACTGCCCGTTTGACGCATATATTTAGCGTAAGCACGTAAGATCGTGACTTTTCGTCCCGTAAGTCCTGCACCTAAGACCAAACGGTTGAATGCATCGTCTTCTAAATGCTTGTGCCACACTTTGGCAAACGCATCTTGGAATAAGGCTTGTGCTTCATCCATATTGAGCTTATTACTCTTTGTATGAAGCATAGAGAAATCCATGATCCAGTTAACTTGGTTCTCGTCACATTTTACTTTGTATGGGCTCTCATCGATGACTCGCAAACCAAAGTTTTCCAACATTGGCAGTACCGCAGATAAGTGAATGGGTTCTTTTCTATGGAACAGCTTAAGCTTAACAGCCTGGCTGTCTAAGCCTTCTTCCTGCGGACGGTAGAACAGCATGTCTAAACTGTGATCAGGACCTAGAAGTTCTAACTTTTCTATATCGACTACGGCTGCGCTAGGCAATGTTTGCTCGGTATAGCTTCGAGGAAAAGCATTATCATATTTCTTTTCTAGTGCTTTACCTGCCGCTTCACCGTGATTCATTCGAATCGTTGCAACCAGCCTATCGTTCCAGCTCTTTGTTAGCTCAATTAGGTTTTGTTCAATTTCCTTCACATTAAATTCCGCATTGTTATCTTTCACACGAGCAATGTAGTGAGTTCTCGCATATACCGACTCAGAAAAGTACGTGGTGAACTCTACTTGTTCATCACTGTTAAATGACTTTTTCAAAAGCGCTTGCGTTTCTTTACGCAACTGCGTGTTATATCTCTCACGAGGTACATACACCATACAAGACACAAAACGTCCAAATACATCTTTACGAACGAACATTCTAGAAATGCCGCGTTCCTGCATTTGAAAGATTCCCATTACAATCGCATTAAGCTCTTCAACACTTGCTTGAAGCAGCTCATCTCGGGGGTAAGTTTCGATAATGTTCATGAACGCTTTGTATGCATGGGTTCCTTTTTCAAAACCAGATAATCCACATACATGTTCAATTTTATCCGCAAGTACCGGAAGTTGAGTCGCGCTGCTATTATAAAAAGATGCTGAATATAGGCCTAAAAACCTATCTTCACCTACGACATTACCGTTTTTGTCAAACCGCTTTATTCCCACGTAATCCATGTAAGCAGGACGATGAACTCGGGCCTTCGTATTTGTTTTAGTGAGCATTAACGGATTCGAGTTTAGCGCTTCTTTACGCGCGCTATGAGGCATTTTCGATAATAAACGATCTCGATCGCTAATCGAATTTTTCATTAACCCTAAACTGGACGCATTGTTCGGGATCCAACGATAATCCCCTTCAATGGCTTCTACGTCGTAACTTCTGTAACCCATTAAGGTGAAGTTGTGATCGTTTAGCCACGATAAAAACTTAATAGTTTGTTTCTTTTCTTGCTCGCTGGCTGGGCATGGCGTTTTGTCGAAGCGGGTAATAATGTCATTTAAACGATCACGCATTGATTGCCAATCGTCTACCGCAAGAGACACTTCATCAACAACGGATAGCAACTCTTTCGTCAACTCATCAATCGCTTTTTTGGTGGTTTGGCGATCAATCTCGACTAAGAATACGGTTTCTTTGCCGGTAGCTTTTTCTTTGCTGTCTTTTTGAATGAATGAAGACAACACATTATTCTTTTCACGCTTAACGCTTATTGGGCTATGTAGCAATAGATGCGCGGTAATGCCCAGACGATTTAATGCCATTCTGACTGAATCCACAAGGAATGGCATGTCTTTTACAATGATTTCAACAATAGTATGAGAAGACTGCCAGCCATGCTTCGCAATCTCAGGATTAAATACACGAATACGAGGCTTAGTCGCATCATATTTCACGAATTCATTCCAAAGACTCAGTGAAGCGCCATATAAATCACTATCACTGCGATCCTCTAAGTCATCTAACGAAATATTCCGGAACAGAATATTTGCGAACTGCTGAACCAAATCAGACTGAGATTTATCGACTTTTTTCTCGATTAACTGAAACACTTTTTCCAGTAAAACTGAGTGTTGGCTTCTTGCAACCGTCATGTAGCTTACCTTGTTATCATCTTGTAAGGGTACCGTTAGAAATCAATCCCGACGTTCCACACGATATTTTCGTATATCTAGCGTAGACAAAAGACTGAGATATATACAGTTTTCAACTTAATATATGCGTATTCTCGCTAAAAAATTACGATAAGAAAAGGGATTAATTTACGCGAATTTAACAATTTAAATAGCTATTCATTTTTTACCAATAATTTGAATAATCCCTGTTTATTTTTGAATCAAATCAAGGTGTATAAATTTCTCTAACATCAGACTAAACCGGAGCCAGAAGGAAGTAACACTCGTAAAGCGCAGGATTATATGAACGTTTCTTTGTTTCAAATGATGGGAAAACGTCGGCAATTTACGCAAACTATTATCGAATATTCGACAAAACCACGTTTCATGTGATGTTAACTAGTTGTCAGACCACAAAAAAAGGGGCTCGAAGCCCCTTTCTACATGAATGAATAGTTATTCATGAAGTTTTTTTCGTCGATAAAGTAAAGATGCGAGTGCAGGCAGTACAACAATTGCACCAAGCATGTTTACAACAAACATAAACGTTAGCAAAATTCCCATATCCATCTGGAATTTAAGAGAAGAGAACACCCAAGTACTCACGCCAACTGCCAAAGTAATGCCAGTAAATAACACTGCACTGCCCCGCTCTTTTAATGCATCCAAGTACGCTTCCTGACATGGCATGCCTGACTTAAGCTTAACACTCATTGTTGAGAGGATATAAATACCATAATCAACTCCGATACCCACACCTAAAGCAATGACAGGCAAAGTAGACACCGTTAAGCCAATTTCAAGATAGGTCATTAATGCTTGGGCAAGCACAGACACTACATACAATGGTATCACCACAGACAGTGTCGCACGCAACGATCTGAAGCTTAACAAGCACAGCAAAATAACTGCACCAAACACATATAGCATCATAGGATCTTGTGCCGCTGATACTGCTTCGTTTTTAGCCGCCATTACGCCTACTGGGCCAGACGCTAGTTTGAACTGCAAATCATCTTTTTCAAACTCTTGTCTGAAAGACTTCACAGCGTCAACAACCCGGCTAATCGTTTCAGCCTTGTGATCTTCCATAAACAAAATAATTGGCATTACCGAACAATCATTATTCAACAAGCCTGATGATGTTGGAATACGAGAAATAGCCTGAACTAGGGTTTGTTGATTTCGTGGTAACACTCGCCACTTTGGATTTCCTTCATTATATCCAGCATTGACAAGCTTAGCGACAGAGGCAAGACTTACCGCAGATTGCACGCCCTTCACATTTTCCATGCGCCATTGCAGTTCGTCTATCGCATTCATCGCATCGTACGATGTACACGCCTCTGGTGTGGCTTCCACCAAAATAGACATGTAGTCCACACTGATAGCGTACTTATCAGTAATCAAAAATGTGTCTTGGTTATAACGAGACGTCTCGTGCAATGCAGGAGCTCCGGCATGAAGATCGCCTATTTTCATTTGCTTTGATTGATACCAACCAAATGCAAATAAGACCGCAACAACCAAAATAATTTTATAGTCATAGCGTTGCGATGCGCATTGCGACACAGCCTCCCAAATGCGATTGCCAAACGCTTCTTTCTCAGCCACTTTTCTACGGTATTTCTCGTCAAATTTGGCATAAGACATGAGGACAGGCAAAAGGATCAAGTTGGTCAGAATGATCACGGCAACACCAATACTTGCGGTAATAGCAAGCTCTCTAATAATGCCAATATCAATGACCAAAAGGGTCATGAATCCAACAGTGTCAGATAGCAACGCTACGCCACCAGGAATCAACAATGCTCTAAACGCCATTTGGGCAGCCACTTTTGGCTCCATGCCTTCCATCGTGCGTTTGCCCACCGCGTTAATCATTTGCACGCCATGGCTAACACCGATAGCAAATACTAAGAACGGCACCAAAATAGACATCGGGTCAAGGCCGAAACCAAGCATGGTTAACAAACCCATTTGCCAAACAACAGCAATAACAGAACACAGTAAAGGCAATACCGTTAACATTATTGAGTGAGAGAAGAAGTAAACCATCACCGCAGTAATGGCTAATGCAATGGCAAAGAACAATACTACGTCTTTAGCCCCATCTGCGACATCACCAATCATTTTGGTAAAGCCGATGATGTGAATGCTCGTTTTTTCGTTTTCAAACTTGCCGCGTAATTGATTTTCTAGCTCTTTTGCCAAATCTAGCGTATTTAGTTGCTCACCTGTTTCAGGATCCAAATCAAGTAACTGTGCAGACACCATGGCACACTGAAAATCATCAGATACCATACGTCCAACAATACCCGCCTTATCAACGTTCTCAGAAACAAGTTTTAATGCGCTAGGCTGCGAGGAATTAAAATTAGCAGGGATAACGGGCCCGCCAGAAAATCCACCTTCGACAATCTCAGTGAAACGTGTAGATGACGAAAACAGTGAGTTCACTAACGACCTGTCTACACCATTAATAAAAAACAACTGATCATGAACATCTTTCAATGTGTCAAAAAACTGCTGGTTGTAGATATTCCCGTCTCTATCACACACAGAAACCAAAATGCTATTAGCACCACCAAAATCCGCTCTATGCTTCATGTAATTTTGCATGTATTCATGATTAAGCGGAATATTCTTCGTAAAGCCAGCATCTAATTTTAGCTGGGAAGATTTATAGGCTAACAATACTGTTGCCAATACAAACAGCACTATTACAATTACACGATGTCTAAAAATGACTCGTTCACATAAATCAATTAACGACGTCATGATTAACTACCAACCTTTTTACACTGCTTAAAATCAAACTGTTTTGATAAATGAGTCAAGCCCGTAACCGAAACGCCAATGACCTCACCATTGAACTCAACAGCATCAGTGACCGCCTCACCGTCTTCAGTCTGAAACAAATTTACTTCATTTTCTTTGATGCACAATATTTGACCATTATTGCCAACGAGTAGGGTATTCTCGTTTTGAAGAGGCAAAATAGAATTCCAAGATGCTTTACTTTGCGTATCTACTCTTTCCCAGTCTTCATCTTGTTGGCTGTAGGTAAATGCGTTACCTCTAAGACCTGCGGCTAACAGCTTTCCATCAGCTGTTTTTTCGATATCAAAAAACGACCCCATATAGTTGCTTTCCATACGCTGCCATTTTTCACCATTGTCATCGCTGAAAGCCAACAGTCCAGCCTCACCCGCAATATAAATTGCATCGCCTATGCGTGTTATACGATTCAAATGAGGTAAAATAGAGGCGAGTTCCTGTTGGTAAAATGCTTCATCTTCTTCTTTAATCTCTTCAAGATAGGCTTGATCATCTGGATGAAGAAATTCGGGGTGCATTTTTTTAGACCACGTTTGACCGCCATTATCCGTGACAAAGTAACTACCGTACGCACCTATAGCAATCCCGGAATTATCATTGAAAAACATAATGTCCATCAACGGCCTTTGCATTTCTGGCGCAACCATTTGCACTTCCCAGTCACCACTGCTTTCAGAAGGCATATGCAGAATGGTTGCATCATGACCGACTGCCCATGCCTTTCCATTCACCGTGGTTAAACTAGTTAAGGTTGCCTGACTAGGAACTGCCATTTGAGTCCAGTCTTTTCCATTTTTAGAACGCAGAATATGTCCTCGTTCACCCACTGCGTATACGAACTGTTCCGATGCTTCTATGTCGAGTAACAATGACTCAGTCACTAACGGTGCTTGATACGCTTTTTCTGAGGAGATAGTAGAAAAACTTACTAAAAAACCTAGTAATAATATACCTTGCTGCATTCTCATAATGTTAATTTTACTGATTGATAAAACAAAAACGGCTGGCTAAGCCAACCGTTTATCTCTTGCTTAGCGTATACCTTCTCGTCGTAACGCTTGAGGAGTAAATTCGTTATCCTCAGGTTTAATAGTGAAGTCATAAACTTTGTCTTCATTATCTAACCCTAGAGCCAAATAACGGCGAGAGTTAAGATCATGATAAACATCAAGCGTCGACCAATGTGTAGGTACTTCATAGTAGTTAATACCATGCGCTACCGCTACTCTATACAACTCTCCACGATTGTCGTACATATCTGCCACCTGAACTTGCCAGCTGTCTTCATCTATGAAAAACACGCGTTTTTGGTACACATGTCTGAATTCAGGTTTTAAGTTTGCTTCAACCACCCACACACGGTGTTTCTCAAAACGTGTCAAATCAGGATTGATATGCCCAGGTTTAAGAATGTCTTCATATTTTGCGTTGTCGCTATGTAACTTGTAGTTATTATAGGCAACATACATTTCTTTCTTGCCTTTCAACTCCCAAGTGTAACGATCAGGTGCACCATTAAACATGTCAAAGTCATCTGTTGTACGCAATCCATCTGACGCTGTTCCAGGTGCGTCGTATGCAATATTAGGTGCACGTCTTACACGGCGCTGACCAGTGTTGTATGTCCACGCTTGACGAGGCTCGCGAACCTGATCCATTGTTTCATGAACCAATAGTGCAGTTCCTGCTAAACGTGCTGGCGATGTAATTTTTTGCTTGAATTTCATAAGAATGTTTTCTTCAAGCAGTGCCTCTGGTGTGGCATCTTTTTCTGAGTACTTCACATAAAGTACCTCATCAAAGCCAATAACGTTATAGTCACCCGAAGCGGTAGGCGATGCTTGTCCGCCGTTTCTTGCAATTGCATCGCCGCGATAACGAAGGATGTGGTTCCATATAGCTTCTACACCATTTTGAGGAATGGGAAAAGGCACACCAATTGCTGCATTTTTAATGCCGTTACCCCCTTCGACCAATTCAGCACGTGTTGCATTGCGCTTTGTTGCTTCATAAACAAATTCTGGGTTCGAAGCGGTACGGCGTGTTTGATACACGGGCATTTTGTAAGTGTCTGGATAAGTTTCAAATAACTTTTTCTGACCTTCACTCAAATACGCGTCATATTCTTTATAGTTTTTAGACGTGATCGTGAACAAAGGTTTATCATCTGCAAATGGGTCTGGGTGAAAATCACCCGTTTTAAAACCTGCTGGAGGTGCAGTAATACCACCAGTCCAAGCTGGAATACTGCCGTCTGCGTTTGCGCTCTTGTCACCACCTAACGGTGTAAGCGTATCACCTAACTTTGCAGCTTCTGCTTCAGATACTTTGGCGCTAACCATAGAAGAGCTAAAAGCAATTGCTAGCGCAGAAGTTACGAGTGCTAATTTTCTAATCATAATGCTGCTCTCTAGATAGAATATTGGATACTGAATGACACATAATCTTTATCAGACAAGCCATTCGTGGTGCCTACGCCGCCCCAGAATGCACTGTAAGCAACGCTTGCTGACCATTTACTTAAATAATCGAAATCAAAAGACAAGCTCGCTGACTTTCTTTCTTCGATAAATAGGAATAAAGGATCGGGTGTTATACCGTCAACGTCATGTGAAAACGCTAAACGCGAACGCAAATTAACACCTGAGTACACGTTATTGAAATCAGCTACAGCTGATACACGATACCCCCAAGCATCTTCGGTTGGGAACGGGTTTGTTTCTGGGCCATCAGACAATGCCATGTGCAAGCCTTCTCGCGTGGAAACGATATTCCCATTTGCATCGCGCACAGGCTCTAAACCACCTGTTCTAGATGTGCCAGGTCCGTTAAGGCGCAACACACTTGGATCTGGGAAATCTTTAATGTCAACATAACCGACTTCACCCACAAGAATAAAGTTGTCCGTACCCCACATTGGGCCAAAGATATGGGTTGCCGTCATTTGCAATTGCAATGTATCAGATAGAATAAATCCGTCTGCAGTTTCGCCTGGACCCGCTGTGATACCTACGTTATTAAGCTGCGAAATACCGCCAAAGTCAGGTCTTAGTCCAGCATTGGCCAACTGTTCGGGCATCCCCATATACAGCAACTCTACATCATCGGCCTGAAGTGGCTCATCTTGGCGATAAGCAATTTCACCCGCTAGTGCTGTCTCGCCTATGTTTGTATTGAAGCTAAATCCATACAACTTGATATCTTCTGGATAGAAAAATTGCGCTTTGGTGAATGCACCCAGCTCAGTTACATTGTCTCGAGTTACTTGGTTAGCGGCAATGAAATCCAAATCATTCTCAATACCTGCTTGTGTAAAATCTGATGTTACACCAGAGATAACTGGGCGTTTACTGTGGTAATTAATGTAATACAGACCAAATTCAGTTTCGTTTAGTTCTGGCGAGAAATAGGTCAACTTTAAACCGTATTGCCCTTGATCATCTGCATCGTAATGTGCAGCATCGCTTTTATCTCGAATGGCGAGCTTGGTTGGATAAGCAAGATACATTTGAGAAATCAAAGCAGCATCAGCACCACCGCGTAACATGTCACCTAGGCCATTTAAGCCAGAAAGCAAGAAATCCATGTCCATGTCTGGGTTACCGGTAAAGCCAAGCTGAACATTGTTGTCTTGTCCGCCCTCACCTACAAAATCGTTTGTAGCAAAGTAACTACCGGCCTGTGGCAACCTGCTGCGCTCCCACTCATACTGGTAGTACATGGATACACTAAAGTTATCTGTAATACCTACGGAGGCGAAAACGGTTCCAACTGGAATAAAAACTTCTTTTAATTCTGAACCAGGTACACGCGAACGTGTTACATCAACCGGGTTCGCAACATTTATACCATGTTGAATAAATGTACTCTCACCCCAGCTGACCACTTGCTCACCGATACGCAATGAGACTGGCATATTACCGATGTTGAAGTCTGTATAGAAGAAAGCATCTAACAAACGAATATCTTGGCATAACTCTTCTCGCGCGCCCTCAAATTCGCACGGATCGCTTCTTTGACCCGTAATCGGGTTTGTCCAAGGACGATCTCCATCTTCCATTTCGAAGTCGTAGAAATACATACCGCGGAAAAACACACCCGAGTTTTTATTACGAATGTCTAATTCGTGCACACCTTTAAAGATTGTCGAAAACGCTTCGCCTTTATCGTAATTCAAGTTAGCAAGGTCAACGTTTGTGGAATAACCACCAACAGGTGAGCTCCACACGTCTTGAGAAGTATAAATTGGATTAGTAGCAGGGTTGTATCCTGACCAATTAAATTGAGGTTGGTTACTTTTACCAATCAAATCCCAATCGCGCTCCTCGACTCGAATACTGGTTCCCAAAGAAAAGCTTGAATCGAAGCTCACGCTCCAGTCACCATCACTCCAACTTGCCGCCTGACTCGGCGCTGCAGTTAACAACCCAGCTAAACAAATGGCGATATGTGACTTTTTGAACATCGCAGGTCCAGATCTCATATTTTTATTCTCCTCTGCCGCTACTTCAAACCCTGTAACGGATAGATAGACCATGAAGGCAAAATTTTCACAAAATAATTACATCATTTTGATAACATATCAAGAAGAAATCGTACCAGTTCCTTGTATCTGCTTCCTTTTTTCAATCAACAGGTTAAATTTCGAGCTAAGGTAACCTTTATCATTTTGTTAAGAAATTCTTTCAAAAGACTTAACTTTATTTTCACTATTGATAATAAGACGAAATCGCCCTTTTAGCCCACTTCGATTAATAAATGGGCGTAAATTAACGGTAGGGAGCTGAACGCGCTCCCCAGAATCTGCCGTCACTACCACGGAGTTATTGCCAGCATGGTACAGTTTTTCACACGCAGCGTAAGAAACAGATAATGAAAAAAAGTAGACTCTATTCATACTATTTATTTAGGGAATAAGAGAGGCTTTTTGTGACCTTCTCTGTGAGATCCTTGCTCAAGTTCACTTTGTTAGCAATTCGCATAAGCTGATGCTTCATCTGCGATTGCCTTTGCACATCCACATGTTGCCACTGGGTTAATGGCGTAATAATTCGTGCCGCCACTTGTGGGTTTATATCATCTAACTCTAGCAAGTAGTCGGTAACATATTTATATCCCGAGCCCTCCAACGAATGGAAGCGCTTTGGATTATAAAATGCAAACGATCCAACTAATGCACGAACACGGTTTGGATTTGATTTTGAGAACTGCTTGTGTGCGCTTAATAAATCTAGTCGACTTAAGATATCATCGCGTGACGTTGAGGCATGTAAACCAAACCATTTATCCAACACGAGAGGATCATCACGCCAAGTCGCTTCAAAGCGCTCCATGAGCTTATCAAATTCATGAACATTTGACGTTTGAGCAGCTTTAAGTGCACTCAATGTATCAGTCATGTTATCAGCCTGATTGAAGTGCGCAGTAGGAAGTGAAGCACTGCGTTGTGACAAACTGGCGTAGGTTAATGCTAAATTCTTTAATTTACGTGCATGAACTTGCGCTTGCTCGTAAGTGTATTCAGGCAATGAAATTTCTTCATACAGTCTTAACCACGCACTTTGATGCGTATTAGCGAGATGATCAAGTAACGTTTCTCTTACTGAATAGAGCGCATCAACATTGTATTGCGTCACCTGTTGGCTCAATGTTTCGAATGACGGGACACACAATAATTCACTTGCTAAATCTTGATTCTGCTTCGCACTAGACAATATGTCATCAAACAATTCATCTAACATATCCAATGAAACCGAGTCTTTCTTAGAAAACTCATCATGTCCTGCTTGCTGATGAATATATTGGCTAAGCAACGTTTGGCTGGCATCCCATCGTGCAAATCCAT
The DNA here is from genome assembly GCF_025751585.1 of Fluctibacter corallii. GTDB lineage: Bacteria > Pseudomonadota > Gammaproteobacteria > Enterobacterales > Alteromonadaceae > Fluctibacter_A > Fluctibacter_A corallii. The sequence continues at coordinate 428,856 of NZ_JAOWKX010000002.1, read as the reverse complement.
CTTTTGCATACTTGGCTAAGTGAACAAACTGTTTCGGTGAGCCATTGGTCTCAAGTTTTACAGGTGCAGAGAAATTAGTAAGAACAACGGGCGTAACAGTATTTTCAACTGGTGAGAAGGCAATGACGCCTTGTCGATCCATCAAATTAAATACCGTTGTCATCTCACCTTTACTATTCACAGGTAAAGATGCACCGAGTTTATCTATCAATTCTAAACGGATAGGAATATGTAAAGGTTGTTTTTCTTTTTGATCGGCTGTTGGCGGATTATCCTGAGTAAATTCCAATGACAGTGTTTGGCTTTGCGCATCATAAGAAGACACCATAGTTAATTTGGGCGTACCTGATTGCGAATACCAACGCTTAAATACAGTTAGATCGGTTTGATTTGCCTCTTCCATTGCCGCTACAAAGTCATCGCAAGTGACTGCCTTTCCGTCATGGCGCTCAAAATACAAATCCATGCCTTTTCTAAAGCCTTCAGCCCCGAGTAGCGTATGCATCATGCGTATTACCTCAGCCCCTTTATCGTACACCGTCACCGTATAAAAGTTATTCATCTCCATGACTTCATCGGGGCGAATTGGATGCGACATCGCACTGGCATCTTCCGCAAATTGGTGCTCACGAATGACACTCACACTTCCTATACGAGTGCTAATGTCTGACGCCATATCAGCACTGAATTGCTGATCGCGAAACACCGTCAATCCCTCTTTGAGGCTAAGTTGAAACCAGTCACGGCAAGTCACTCGATTCCCAGTCCAATTGTGAAAATATTCATGTGCAATCACTGACTCTATGTTGAAGTAATCTTCGTCAGTGGCAGACTTCGCATCGGCAAGCACGTATTTGCTATTAAAGACATTTAACCCCTTGTTCTCCATTGCCCCCATATTAAAGAAGTCGACGGCGACGATCATGTAAATATCGAGGTCATATTCAAGGCCAAATACGTCTTCATCCCACTTCATCGCTCGTTTAAGAGACGCTAAAGCGTGGTGTCCTCTCTCTTTTTTTCCCTTGTCTACGAATAACTGTAGTAACACCTCTCTGCCACTTTTTGTTGTGTAAGTGTCTTCCAATAAATCAAAGTCACCCGCAACCAACGCAAAGAGATAGCAAGGTTTTTTGAACGGATCATGCCATTCTACCCAATGTGTACCATCAGCACTCTGTCCTTCTGAGACTTTATTCCCGTTCGACAACATATAAGGGAAGCGAGATGCATCACCAATGATTTTTACCCTGTATTCAGACAGCACGTCTGGACGATCTAAGAAGTAGGTAATTTTCCGGAAGCCTTCAGCTTCACATTGCGTACAAAATGCTCCTTCAGATAAATACAGTCCCTCTAAAGACGTATTATTTTTAGGATCAATGACTGTTTCGATAGAAAGTGTAAATGAATCAGGGACATTGTTAATGCGAATACCATTAGGGGTCACCTCATAGTCAGTCCAACTGCCATCATTAATATGTAAAGAGATGAGTTCTAAGGATACACCATCTAGTTCAAGTGGGTGGCTATGCCGATTTGACTTTCGCACTGATAGCGTAGATTCAACACGTGTTCTGTGGTCATCTAGATGGAAAACAAGGTCGACGGTGTCAATATGAAAATGCGGAGGCGTATAATCACGTCGACGTTTAACGGAATGCGTAGTAACAGACATAGTACTCCCTTAAATGGCATGAAATGCAGATAAATAGCGTAGTAGAGTAAGTATATAAACAGCGGGCAAAGATGCCCACTGTTTGAAAAAAGGTTATGCGCGCTTTTCCACACCTGGCGGTGTAACGCGAAGAATTTTAATACCCAAGAATGCGTAAATTATGGCAAGAATAGGATTGATAAGGTTGAAGAACGCATACATTGCATATTCTAGAGGATTAACCAAAAGTACACCATGCATGTAAGCGCCACAGGTATTCCATGGAATTAATGGCGAGGTCAATGTCCCACCATCTTCCAAACTGCGAGATAAATTCAACTGATGTAACCCTCGCTTCTCGAACTCTTCTTTATACATACGTCCAGGCATGACGATTGACATGTACTGATCTGCTGTAATTAAGTTGGTACCAAAGCAGGTGAGAATAGTACGTGTAATAATGTCTCCTGCAGACCTTGCGCCACTCAATATAGCGCTAACTACACGTTTAAGTAACCCAACTCGCTCTAACACTGCACCAAATGTCATCGCGCACATAATCAACCAAATCGTATTTAGCATGCCCGACATTCCGCCTCTGCTTAATAACGAATTCAGAGTGTCGCTTGGTGTATCAAAGCTTACGCCATCAAAAAATGCCGTCCAAACCACCTTGGCAGTGCCAATCGCATGGGAACCTTCATCCCCCGCCATTTTTAGAATCACGTCACTTTGAAATAAAACCGCCCACACTGCACCAAGCATTGCCCCGATTGACACCGCAGGGAAAGCAGGCACTTTTTTGACAGCAAGGGCCAATAAAATAATAAGCGGAACAAGTAAATGTGGCCCCAAATCGAACTCACTTGCTAATATTGATTGCATTTCTTGAATGCGTTCTACACTACTTTCATTTGTGCCAGTGATACCTAAAACGGCAAATAATATTAATGCAAGTATAATGCTTGGTACTGTGGTCCAAAGCATATACTGAATATGTTCAAACAGATTAGTACCAGCAACGGCTGGTGCTAAATTGGTGGTTTCAGATAGTGGCGAGATCTTATCGCCAAAATAGGCCCCTGATATTACAGCGCCAGCAGTTATCGCCTCTGACATGCCCATCCCGTTTGCAATTCCCATTAGCGCTACACCGACTGTGGCAGCGGTTGTCCATGAGCTACCGATACTCATTGCAACGATCGCACAAATTAAACACGCCGCGGCATAAAATAAAGAGGGGTTAAGTAACTCCAAACCATAATAGATTAACGTTGGAACCGTTCCAGCCAACATCCATGTACCAATGAGCGAGCCGACGGCTAGCAAAATTAAAATCGCACCGAGTGACAGTGATATCCCCTTCACTATTCCCTTTTCAATATCCTTCCAAGAATAGCCATTTTTGATACCAATAAGCGAAGCCACAAACATCGAGAAAATTAACGCGATTTGATTGGGGCCATAAGACGAATTGTCTGAGAAAAGATAAACCGAACTACCTAAAAGCACGATTAATATGGCAATGGGAATGAGGGCATCGAGTAACGATGCGTCTTTATATTGTTTTTCCATTTTACTTCAAAATACCCTGATTATGCGATGGAGCGATAAAACATAATAAAAATGACAACGGGGCAGACAAACTTGACATACCAAGGCCAGATCTTCCAAAACACACTGTGCTCAGCGTCTTCAAATCCGTCCTGTAGCTCTGCTAATACTTGATCACGCTTCCAGACCCATCCGGCAAAAATACACAACACCAATCCTAACAGTGGTTGGCTATATTTGGTGGTCAAGGTAATAACCAATCCAAAGAGTGCTTGAAAATTAAGGGCAATGATTGTCGATACGATAAACACCGTAAATGCCAAGCCCCAAACTGCACGCTTTCTCTCAACACCTTTACTTTCAACAACATAAGCGACTGGCACTTCAAGCATGGAGATGGAAGATGTGAGTGCAGCGATTACCATTAATGCGAAAAACGCACAGGCAACTACAATGCCGACACTGCCCATGGTGTCAAACAACGCAGGCAATACGGTGAATATCAACGAGTCACCTTCTATCAATTCACCAGAAGAGGAAAATATTTCAACGCCGTTATTCAGTGCAACATACATCGCCGGAATAATGAGCATACCAGCCAATATGGCAACACCAATATCAACGAGTGCTACCGATGCCCCTAACGTATGCAAACGTTCGTGTTTGGCAATATAAGAACCGTACACCAGCATGGTACCTACACCTAAAGACATAGAAAAAAAGGCCTGCCCCATGGCATTAATTAGCAAATCAGGATTCATTACACGACTGAAATCGGGCAGTACGTATGCTTTCCAACCTTCAATTGCGCCATCTTGCGTAGATACGTAAATGATTAGCAAAACGATAATTGCGATAAGTGTAGGCATCAGTCTAACAGACCAACGCTCAATACCACCACTAACACCGCCTGTTACAATACCAGCCGTCAAGAATATAAAAATGCCACAAAAAAGGATATCGCGGGTAGCGGATGAATTCGTCAGCCAAGATGACACTTCATTCAACCCGAACATATTCGTTATCGTTTGCAGGAAGTAGGCAATCATCCATCCAGCAACAAGAGAGTAAAACGCCAGAATGAGTGATACCGTTATGAACCCCCACACACCCGTCGCACGTCCTATTTGACTGCCAGATATTTTCCCTAGTGCATCCACCATGTTGGAACGCGTCGCTCTACCAATGAGCAACTCAGCCATCAAAACGGGATATGCCAGTAAGAATGCCAATATGATGTAAACAAATACAAACGCCGCCCCACCGTTGCTAGCAACTTGTGTGGGGAACCCCCAAATATTTCCCAAGCCTACCGCTGATCCTGCAGCGGCTAGCACGAAGCCAAGGCGGGAAGAAAACTCTCCTCTAACACTCATACACGAACCTTGTTATTATTTTAATTTTTCACCAAAAGTTACCGGGCAAGGTAGGATGAAATAATCTTTAATAAATTGTAAATATTAAAAAAGGGCTATATTGCGGATAGCCCTTTCATTAGTCAATATTTTGTTAACTATTTCGTTTTAGCTACTGCATACTTTCCATCGTTGATTACATCGAAGGTTATGTTTGCAGCCTCTGCCAAGAAGGGATCAACTGGCTCAAAATCATCAGGTAAATCATCTAAAGATTTTACTGGTTCTTTCCCTGCACGCGCTAACCTTTCATTGGCGCGTTTCAATCGCTTAGCATCACGTTCGTCTTTCTCTTTAACGCGTTCAGCTTCAACTAAAGAAATTGAATCTTCATCTTTTTCACGCTTGTATTCAGCGATATCCTCGAAGATGTAAGCAAATTCAGGATCTTTATCGATTCGAGCTAAATGCTGCTTAGTCGCAATCGATACCGCTTGCGATGGGTCACCAACACTCGCGTACTTCGCTCGTGCGATTTTATCCCATGGTAAGGCATTCTCTTCCTGGCTTTCACCCCATTCCGCTGGGTCGATAGCAGACGGGAATAAGATATCGGGGATAACCCCTTTATGCTGTGTACTCCCGCCGTTGATACGATAGAATTTGGCAATCGTAAATTGCACACTGCCCAGAGGGTTGTCATATAGGTCGTAAATTCTGCCCAAAGGTCGGTGTTGTTGAACCGTGCCTTTACCAAAGGTTTGTTCACCTACAACAATACCACGCCCATAATCTTGCATAGCCGCTGCAAAAATTTCAGAAGCTGACGCACTATATCGATCAACCAGAACCGTAAGCGGGCCTTCGTAATGGGTTACACCGTCGGTATCACTTTCTACTCTCGTACGTCCCGCGCCATAACGAATCTGTACTACGGGGCCCTTGTCAATAAACAAGCCTGAAAGTAGCGTCGCTTCCATTAGCGAACCGCCACCATTGCCACGTAAATCGACAATAATTGCACTGACTTCTTGCTCTTTCAGCTTGGTGATTTCTTTTTTCACATCTTGATGTAGATTGTTGTAAAAAGAAGGGATTTTAATAACACCAATATCCTGACCTTTGTAAGGGCCACTTTCAGGAGAATACACGTCTGATTTGGCAGCTCGATCTTCGAGCTTAATTTTGTCTCGGGTTAAACTCACAACTTCAGGAGTGTTGCTGTCAGACGCAGCCTTTACAACCTGTAAACGGACTGTGCTGCCCTTTGGGCCTTTAATTAGCTCAACGACTTCATCTAAGCGCCATCCCACCACATCAACAAAGTCTTCATCGTCTTGCGCCACGCCAACAATTTTGTCTTCTGCTTTAATCTTTTTAGACAGATCGGCAGGACCACCAGGCACGACACTGCGAATCACAGTAAAGTCGTCTTCACTTTGAAGCACGGCACCAATACCCTCAAACGACAAATTCATATCCATTTGAAAACGTTCAGCATTTCTGGGAGATAAATAGCTGGTATGTGCTTCGATGCTATGTGCAAACGCGTTCATGGCTGTCTGAAAAACGTCTTCGCTCTTCGTTTGCGACAAACGCTTAATCGCTCGCTCATAGCGTTTGGTCAATAACGTTTTAGTCTCTTCCCAATCTTTGCCAGCAAGCTTTAAATTCAACGCATCGTATTTAACGCGTTGCCTCCACAACTCATCAAGTTCAGCTGTGGTTTTTGGCCAAGCAGCATCTTCTCGATCGAAATGGTATGCATCGCCAGCCACACCGAAGTCAAAAGGCTTTTCAAGCAGCGTGATAGCAAACTTGTACCGCTCAACACGTCTTTGCAGGTTAAGCGAATACATTTTAAATGCAATATCAAGATTCCCCTTCTCTATCGCATCATCAAACGCATCTCTGTACTTTTGCAGCTTTTCAACATCCTTCGCTAAAAATACGCTTCGATTCAAATCAAGAGAGCGTAAATAACGGTCGAACATCTTAGAAGAAAGCTGGTCATCCAACTGGACTTCTTTGAAATGTGCGCGCAAAAAGTGAGAAGAAATACGTTTTGCCGAAACAGAGTGCTGTGACTCTTGCTCCAACAATGGCAGTTCATCGACAGTATCTGAATTGTTTACTGCGAAGCTACCAGCACTCATTGCTATGAATGCAGACGCGACGGATACGTGGAGAAGTCTTTTCATATTACTACCTCTTGGAACGGGCCAAACGTAACTGATCTACCTGTACTTTAACCACCATCCCAGAATCTAATTGAACTTGAACACCGTCTTTTGCCACTTCTGTAATTGTTGCTGGCATCGGAACTTTACCCACCTTAACAGTCACTTCTGTGCCCGGCGCAATATGTTCATCGGTTAATTTTTCTGGTGGAGGCCTTTTGTTTGGTCTCGGTTTGTTTGAATTAGTTCCACTAATTGTAGATTTATCTTGCTGAGATGCCTTTTTATTTCGCACATTTTTGCGAGGAGCACCATTTTTTGCCTGCTGCTCTTTGCGACGCTCAGCGACTTTCGCTTTGCTCTCTGCAAGCTGCTGTTTAGCATGCTCAGCATGTTCTTTCTCAATCAGATCACCTTCGTTGCCGTCTAAGTCAACACGAGCGGTGCCTTCCTTCACTGCGTGCAAATAACGCCAGCTGTTGGTGTAGTGCCTTAGCGTAGAGCGAAGCAACGTTTTGCTTACCCGCTCTTCTTCACTGAGACGTTCTGCCAGATCTTGGAATATGCCGATTTTTAAAGGTTTCGCTTCACCATCAAGAGTAAAGCACGCTGGGAACTTTTCAGCGAGGAAACTAATCACTTCCTTACTGTTAGAGAATTTTTCTGGGTTATCCATTAATCAATCTAAGTATGTTGCTAGTTAATCAGTATTGAAGTCTTCATCATCCCAAGTTGCCAGCAGTTGGTCAACCCAGTCAAGTAAATCTTCGTCGTCTATGTCTAATAAAAGACCATCTTCCCGCCAACTTTCCCATACATGTTGTAGCATGTTTTCAAGTTTGGCAGTCGGAATATCTTCATCTGCTCTATCATACAGCATATGAAGGATTGTATTGAGTTTTTCTGACGCCTCGTAAGCTAGTTCATCCCAATAGTCCAGATCGTCTGGCGTCGAGAGCACAACCTGAATATCGACAAAATGTTTCAAGCGATAGACTCCGCAATCTGTGTTTGTAATGCGTCAACAATCGCGCTCAGCCCTGCCTCGTCATTTTCAGTAAACCTATGTGTGATGGGACTATCAATATCTAAAACTCCATACACGTCACCGTTAATTATAATGGGAATGACAATTTCTGAATTAGAGTCAGCATCGCATGCAATGTGCCCGTCAAATTGATGCACATCATCAACACGCTGAGTTTGTGCAGTGGCAGCGGCGGTGCCACACACACCTCTACCAAGCGGAATTCTTACACAGGCGGGTTTACCCTGAAAAGGTCCAAGAACCAGTTCATTACCTTTAATCAGGTAAAATCCGGCCCAGTTGACATTGTCCATGTACAGATATAGCAAACTGCTAATATTAGCCATATTGGCGATAATATCCGTCTCACCAGACATGAGACCTTTTGCTTGTAACAGCATGTCTGAATAAGTCGCGTTATCAGTAGCTTGGAATGTCATATAAAATCAGCTCATTTATTAACAATTTAAAACGCAGAAGATACGTTTCTTACGGTTAAAATAAAAGAGGTTTACGCTATATTCCATAAATTAATGTTATCGCGTTGGATGAAGAAGCATCAAACTGTCTAACAATTCACCACCCAGTGCACGATTAACATTTACTTTGCTTAAAATTAGCATTGTTTAAACACGGCAGGGATGTGTTGATCAGCCTCGTTCTAACACCGTTTTTAAGGCGTTAATGCAGTAGTTAACGTTGTCTTCGTTTGAAGTATGGCCCATCAAGCCTATTCGCCATACTTTCCCAGCAAATTGCCCAAGTCCGGCTCCAATTTCTAGATTAAAATCGTTAAGTAATGCTGATCTCACTACTTTGTCATCGACGCCTTCAGGAATAGTGACCGCATTCAACTGAGGTAAACAATATGCTTCATCAACCGCTAATGTTAAGCCAATTGATGCCAAACCTTCCTTTAACTTAATATGATTTTGCTGATGCCGGTTCCACGCGTTTTCGAGACCTTCCTGATGCACTAGCCTCAAGGATTCATACAGTGCATATATACTGTTTACAGGCGCTGTATGATGATATGCACGTTGGGCTCCTTTACCCCAATATCCCATAACCAAGTCCATGTCTAAAAACCAGCTTTGAACAGGTGTTTTACGCCCCTTAATTTTTTCAATGGCAGCTTCACTAAAAGAAATCGGCGACAATCCGGGCACACAAGACAAACATTTTTGCGAGCCTGAGTAAATTGCATCAATGCCCCATTCATCAACGCGTAGTTCGCTTCCTGCCAGTGAGGTAACCGCATCAACCAACGTTAAGCAACCGTGCTCACGCGCCAATTGGCAAAGAGCTTGTGCATCATTCATTACACCTGTAGAGGTCTCTGCATGCACAAACGCAACAATTTTCGCGTCTGGGTGTGCTTTTAAGGCCGACGCTAATTTGTCTAACTTGGTTTGTTCACCCCATGGGTCTTCAACCAAAACGGCTTCCCCTCCACAACGAATCACATTTTGGTACATACGTCCGCCAAATACACCGTTTTGACACACAATAACCTTATCACCTGGCTCAACAAGATTGGCTAAGCAGGCTTCCATTCCTGCTGAACCCGGCGCTGAAATCGGCATCGTCAAGGTGTTCTTAGTTTTAAAAGCATATTGCAAAAGTGATTTTACATCGTCCATCAACGACACAAATTGTGGATCAAGATGTCCTAACGTCGGCTTAGAAAGCGCGTTTAAAACAGCAGGAGATACATCTGATGGGCCGGGTCCCATTAACGTCCGTTTGGGTGGATTAAATACTGAAAATTCCTGGGACATGCTCACCTCAAGGTTGTAATTTGATAAAAATGACATAGTAACGCTGCACACCTTACCGAAACAACATCGGAATATTCAGTATCATAGATATGAATGCTCATCCGCCCATTTTGTTATCTTCACACACATGTGCAAGACCTGTGCATATCCTGTTAAAACCATGTTCAAAAGCTTGTGCATAAGCAGAGGGTAAAATCACTTCAGAAGAATTATTTTTGTCGCTAAGCCAATGATTATTAACAACTATTCAAATTACGCACAAAAAGTGTTTATTATTTAATCATTCTTGTTCTACAATTACTTCTCCAGTGAATTTTAGTGCTGGAAACTTCTCCCAAGTGTTTAAGTTAGCGCACGGCTCAACCAATGAGCCATTCCCCTAAGCCCGGAACTAGCAATGGTTCCGGGCCTTTTTTTGTTAAGAAGTTATGGGGGGATTGGGATAATGAAACACGCCCTTTCGCATAACTAATTATCGGTCAAAACGTCAAGTGATTGCATAAATCGTTGTGCATTTTTTACGTAATGCTCGGACGACATTTCCAGCATTGATTTCTGTTTATCATCAAGATATTTGACGATTTTTCCTGGAGATCCCATTACCACAGCCCCGTCTGGGATCGTCATATTTTCAGTAATCAGACTATTTGCACCAATTAAACAATGTTTGCCAATTTTTGCACCGTTCAAAATCACAGCATTAATACCAATCAAGCTAAATTCATCAATGATACAGCCATGTAACACTGCCTTGTGACCCACTGTCACGCCTTGCTTGATCACCAACGGTACGCCTTCATCTGTATGCAGAACAGCGCCATCCTGAATATTCGTATTCTCATGAATTTCAATGGTATGGCAGTCTCCACGAATCACAACATTGAACCAAATACTCGCCCCTTTATGTACCACTACATCACCAATAATATGGCTACCCGGCGCAACAAAAACGCTCTCATCTATACTTGGCGCCTGTTCGCCCAATTGATAACGCATTATTTGTCCTCTACTTGTCGCATTAAACCTTCCTGCATGGTGGTTGCCACCAGCAATCCTTTCTGATTAAAGAACTGGCCACGTACTAAGCCGCGGGCACCACCACTGAACGGGCTGACCGTTTTATACAATAACCATTCATCAAATTTAATCGGATGATGAAACCACATCGCATGATCAATGGTCGCCATTCTCAAATTACGGTTACGTACTGAAATGCCGTGAGGTTGTAAGCTGGTTGCCAAAAAATGATAATCGGATGCGTATGCTAAAGCTGCTTGATTCAGATGAATATTGGCGAAACTCTCATTGGCCTTCATCCAAACGCAACGCTCTGGCTCACTAATTTCAGGCTTAAGAGGATCGCCCGCATTCACGCTACGAATATCCAATGGCCTATGATAACTCAGTGCTTCACGCATTCTTTCAGATAACTGATCTATACAGTCTTCATAAAACTTGATATCTGGCTTCACATCCTCTGGTTTTGGGACATCAGGCATATCTGCATATTGATGTGACAACCCTTCTTCAGGCAGTTGGAAAGACGCGGTCATGTAGAAAATGTTTTTGCCATTTTGAATGGCTTTAATTCTCCGCGTTGAGAATGTGCGACCATCTCTTACATTTTCTACATCGTAAACAACGGGTTTGTTAGCATCTCCTGGCAATAAGAAGTAGGAGTGAAATGAGTGACTAATTCTACCTTCCGGTATAGTGCGCTGCGCTGCGGCCAAGGCCTGCCCCATCACTTGCCCGCCAAACAAGGCGCGAAAGCCCAAATCCCAACTTTGCCCTCGGAACAATCCTTCCTCAAGTTTTTCCATCGACAATAAAGTGGATAAATTAATGTTCTGCATATTCTCTCTCGTGATATCTCGGGCTACTTATTGGGTTTTAATTTTAGGATTACGCGGATAGAACTTGTCTGGCAGGCGCGCAACATGTTCGAAAAAACGCGTATCTTTATAAGGCAACTTCATAAAACCAGAAATGCCCTGCCCATCAATAAGTGGGACTTTATTTACAATTTGACGTAATAGTGCTGAAAATGTCTCTTCTTTTGATTCATCTAACAGCGTGTAATAACTATGAATTTTTAAATGTGTTGGCAATGCTTCAAATATAATACATCCAGTGTGATGTATTTCATTTAATGCATGAATAAGGGAGATCATGCTGTCGGGCAACCGCAATAACTCATCTGGATCTTCTCCATCTTCAAAATAGGAATGGGTACGAATTTTATCTTCAACATGCCCTACTTGACTCACTTCATAAGGAATAAATTGGTGGGGTGCTGGCACAAATGGCTGGCTTATATCGTCGCGCTCAACGTGTAACGTTGCTCGTGCGTCGAACATACAACTTTTAAACACACCTACTCGATGTATTGCTCTTGCCAAAGTCACCACATTATTCACAGACATCTCAAACGATTGCTTCAACGCAGGGTTGTAAAGATTTAAACTGGAGTCAATATACACGCCCTCTGGCTGCCAACGCACGGCTAGCCCACCAACAACGGGAAATTTACCTAATCGACCTACAGCAGCGATAAAGGCTTTTTCTGTTTCACCCATACCCTGCATATAATTTTTGTAATATCGGTCAAACTGCGCATCATTGATGTAGCGTAAATCTTCTGTTGAATTATCTGCCTCAACCCGTAAAAAAGATTTTCGAGAGCTGTACACCACAGTATCTACATCTTTTGACGACGCTTTAGACGAGGCTTTAGTCCAGCATGGTATTAAAGCCTGATATTTAAATGGCGTATCATCGGCAAACACAATATTTTTCATATGCTTGATGTTTGCCATCAGATAATCCCCGCCTTTTCTTCGAATATCAGGATCATCACTTAACATGGCGCTAAGAGTTTGTGCGAACGCTTTGGGCAACCCTAATGCATTTGGGTGTATGACGTGCCTGCCAAATCGGCTGCTTTGCCCAGATGCCAGTGCATACAAGGTACTGGCCAACCCTTGTTCATCAAATCGTGGAGAAGAAAGGCCGCCATTGAGTTGTTCTTCACCGATAAAATAAACATCACCCAAACGCGCGTTTGTTTGATGCATATCGCCCGACATCAAGTCCATCACATTGTTGGCGATAAACTGGCCTTTTTCATCAAGCTGGGCAAACACAGATGAGCCCCAATCCACTACCCCGACACGCTCAGCAACTGAATCAAATACAATGTTTGAGGGTTTAATGTCACCATGAACAATAGGGCGCTCCGTTTCAGCTACCCGATTCTTTCTCAGTGCATGCAACACCTCACACAGTTGTACCGCAATTTTTACTACCAGCCTTGCCGGCATCGGACCATGTTTTAAAGAGTATTGCTCTAAATCCTCTCCAATAGCGCGTTCCATTACCAAAATAGCCTGCTTTCGAATTCGCTGAAACTCGAATAACTCAGGCACATAAGGATGGTCTACCTGGCTTAGCATAAAGGCTTCTTCTTCGAGTCTATCCTGTACATGCTGGGGTAGATTAATACGTGAAAACTTAAACACCAACTCACGGTCGTCTGGGGACTTTCCGGCAAAAGCAAAACCAAACGCCCCTTTTCCAATCAATGAAATATCTCGATATCCAAGTAGCGTAAGTTGCTCTTCACACAGACGAAACCAGTCTTTTAGCTTTTGTGCGTCTTTGTGGGAGAGCAAGTATATAGATTGCTCTTCCGGAATATAAAAGTGTTTGAGCCCCTGAGCCGCTGCCATTATTCCGGCGCTTTTAACCAGTTAATGCTAAAGTTCGCCCCGCTATCTGTAGCTAACAACGGCGTTAACTCTTCCAGTGCAGGGTATATATGCTCATCAAATTGCCAAGGAGCATTAATAATGACCATACCGGAACCAAACATGCCTGCATTCTCATGGTTTTCACATACGCTTAGTCGAATATCAAGCACACTTTTCACAGGTAACGAAGGCAGTTTCTCAACGAGAGCTTCGCTCATGCCGGCTTTTTCTTTAGCTCTAACAGACAACAGCGGATACCAAATCGCGTAGACGCCTGTCTGCCAGCGCGCAATGGCATCGCTTAACGCATCAAATAACGTGCCGTATTCACTGGCCTGCTCGTAAGGTGGATCAATTAACACCAGCCCACGTTTTGGGTTGGGCGGTGTTAACGCAACGACCCCTTCAAACCCATCTCGATGATGGATAGCCACGCGTTCATGGCGTTGAAGACGCTTTAAGTGATGAATTTCATCAGAATGTAATTCCATCAATATACCGCTGTCTTGCTCACGCAATTGCGATAAGGCTAATGCTGGAGAACCAGGATATTCATTTTGTTCGTAGAAAGGCGCAACCACCGACTTGTATCGGTTTAATGCTGGGCTATGGGTTGTCGCTGCCATAAGACGCGTTATGCCCGAATCAAATTCGCGGGTTTTGAGGGCTTGTTCACTATCAAAGGAATACAGCCCACGACCGCTATGTGTGTCTATATAAACATAGGGTTTAGCTTTTGTAGCGAGCTTATCAAGCAATAAAATCTGACAAAGATGTTTTAACACGTCGCCGTGATTTCCAGCATGAAAGCTGTGACGATAACTTAGCATGTGAGCGTTACTGAATAGCGTTTTTAGATAGTGTACCTAAATTCTTGTCAGCATTGAAAATGTATTATTTTGTAAAAATAAAAAGGGATAAATAAATTAGTAAAAATTAACGTTAACACGGTAGATTAGAGCAATGAAACATCGCCAGAGTCAGACGCTCTAGCGATGTTTACGTGTGTTGACTAGCGCATGTCTGCTAGCATTGACATTGGATTTTCCAAATAGGATTTCCAAAGGTTGTTAAAGCGTACCATTGTCGCGCCGTCTATAATGCGGTGATCGCCAGACCAACTGATTTGCATAATATTCACAGCTTTCACGTTGTCGTTTTCATCGAAACGAGGTAATCGCTGCATTTTACCAAGGGCAACAATCGCCGATTCTGGCTTATTGATCACGGGCGTGGCGACAGTGCCACCTAATACGCCGATGTTTGAAATACTGATAGTGCCACCTTTGATATCGTCAGCACCTAACTTACCGTCACGGGCTAAATCGATAAGACGATTGGCTTCTTTAGCCACATCAAACAAAGACAAATTTTGTACGCCTTTGATATTCGGCACAATCAAACCAATTTTTGAATCAACCGCCATGCCAATATTGTGGTCATCAAAGTAGGTAATTTCAGTGCAATCTTCATTTACCTGACTATTGATAATTGGGAAGGCTTTCAACGCCAGCGACATTGCCTTAATGAAAAATGGCATAAAACTTAATTTAACACCTTGCTTTTCAAAGTCGCCCTTAAGCATTTGTCGCGCAGCAATAAGATTGTCCATTTCAATCTCTTCACTTACGGTAAAGTGCGGAATGGTAAACACAGATTGTGTCATCTGTTTCGCCATTGCTGCCTTTATTCCGCGAATTGCTTCCGTTCGCGTACCGCCCGTCGAGACTGTTTGTACACTTGCTGTAGCCGTTGAGGAAACCTCTGTTGACGCATTAGATGCAGAAGACTGAGACGCAGCTGCAACATCGGCTTTCATCACGCGGCCTTTTTTGCCTGAACCTTTCACCTGATTAAGATCAACGCTTAATTCGCGCGCAAGCCTGCGCACTGCCGGGCTTGCCAATACACGTCCGTCAATCACTTTCGGTGGCTCATATTCCCCACCACGGTCGGTGGTGGATACCGCCTTGGTTGGTGTCGTTACCTCTGTCGTAGACGCCGGTGTAGCCTGAGATAGTACCGTCGGTTCTGCCTCTGACTGAACGGTTCTTTCGCTCCCTTCAACATGCATTGCAAAAAGAGGAGTATGCACTTTTGCGATATCACCTTGAGCATAATACAGCTTTGCGATCTGACCAGAATGTTTAGCAGGAATTTCCACCACCGCTTTATCGGTCATGACTTCTACTACCACTTGGTCTTCTGCTACTGTGTCACCTTCGGCTATCAACCATTTAACAATTTCACACTCAACAATGCCTTCACCAATATCAGGCAAAATAAAGTCCTCATTGCCAGAAACCGTCTGCTGAGGTGCAGGTGAAGTCGCGTCTGTCGTGTCAGTCGCTGCGGCTTGATCACCTGGTGATGAATCTTGTACTACCGAGGCGTTTTCACCTTCAACGTCCATTGCAAACAATGGTGAATGTACTTTCGCAATATCGCCTTGCTTGTAGTAAAGTTTTTTAACTTTACCAGAATGCATAGCAGGTATTTGAACTGTCGCTTTGTCGGTCATCACTTCGGCGACAGGCTGATCTTCAACAATCGTATCGCCCTCGGCAATTAACCACTCTAATAGCTCACACTCTACGATGCCCTCGCCTATATCAGGCAGAATAAAATCGGTCATACTATTCTTCCTTAGTAGCTTAACGTGCGCTTGATAGCTTCATAGGTTTTGAGGTGATCAGGCATGTATTCTTTTTCGTGCGCTAATGGGTACGGAACATCCATACCACACACACGCGAAATCGGCGATTCAAGATACAAGAAGCAACGCTCCTGAATAGTCGCGGCAATTTCACTGGCAAAACCACCTGTCAGTGGCGCTTCATGGTTAATCAACAGTCGCCCTGTTTTCATCACAGAATCTGCAACGGTATCGGCATCCCATGGTAAAATGCTGCGTAAATCAATGATTTCGCATGACACACCATCTTTTTCTGCCATCTCAGCGGCTTTTTCGATAATTTCTATTTGCGCACCCCATGCCAGTAACGTGATGTCGCTACCCTCTTTCAGAACTTCCGCCTTGCCAAGTGGCAATTCATAATCATCTTCTGGCACTTCGCCCACAGAAGCACGATATAAACGTTTTGGCTCCATAAACAACACGGGGTTGTCGTCTCTTATAGAGGCCAATAACAACCCTTTAGCTTGATAGGGATTGCGAGGAATCACAATTTTTAGGCCAGGCGTATGAGCAAAATACGCTTCAGGTGATTGCGAATGATAATGTCCACCAGCAATACCACCTCCGTATGGCGTACGGATTGTCAGTGTACCGCAAGAATATTGACCACCTGAACGATAACGGAATTTCGCTGTTTCATTCACAATTTGATCGAATGCGGGGAAGATGTAATCACCAAACTGAATTTCAGCGACGGGTACTGAACCTTGAGATGCCAGTCCGTTTGCAAAACCAATAATACCCTGTTCAGTAAGCGGTGTATTAAAGCATCGCGCCTTACCAAATTTTTCCTGCAAATTACTGGTTGCTCGGAAAACGCCGCCGAAATGACCGACATCTTCACCAAAAACCATCACTTTTTCGTTTTCAGTCATGGCTGTGACTAAGGCATTGTTGATCGCCTGTAACAAATTCATCTTAGCCATTGGTGAGTCTCCCTGATGTTTTCGGGTACGCCTGTGGGTACTTCTTAATGTGCGTTTTTAATTCTTCCAATTGCATTTTTAAATGCCACGGCGGTGTGTCATAAACGTCTTCGATGATTTCCTCAATGGGGCAAATCGGCACTTTTTCTACACGTTTTAATTCATCTAACACTTCTTGGCGCATATTATCTACGAAGGCCTTATCTTCGGCTTCGTCACGCCATCCCTTACTGGCCATCCAAGCCCCCATTCGCTCAATAGGATCTTTAGCTCGCCATTTGTCTTCTTCTTCACGAGAGCGATAGCCTGTTGGGTCATCTGACGTTGAATGGGCAGCTAAGCGATATGTCATCGCTTCAATCAGCACCGGGCAGTTTTCTGCCAGCGCAATTTCACGCGCTTCTTTGGTGGCAGCGTAGACCGCCATAATGTCGTTTCCGTCGACGCGAATGGTTTTAATACCATAACCGATGCCACGCGATGCAATGCCATCACCTGCAAATTGTTCATCAGCAGGCGTAGAAATTGCGTAGCCATTGTTTCGGCAGAAAAAGATAACGGGGCAATTTAGTACTGCGGCCATATTCAAGCCTGCGTGGAAATCCCCTTCAGATGCGGCGCCTTCACCAAAATAGCAGATGGTAACAGCCTCTTCGCCCGCCATTTTTTGGCCGTAAGCATAACCAGATGCCTGAGGAATTTGCGTGCCTAATGGCGATGAGATAGTCATGAAATTAAGTTCTTTAGCGCCATAATGAATCGGCATTTGACGGCCTTTATTCGGCTCTTTCTCGTTACTGAACATCTGGTTCATAAACTGCTCAGTAGTATAACCACGGTAAGCTAAAGCGCCCTGTTCACGGTATTGAGACATGATCAGGTCGTTGTCTGTCAATGCTGCAGCGCTGCCAACGGCCGCCGCTTCTTCACCTGTGCTGGCTAGATAAAAACTAATACGTCCTTGACGCTGCGCAGCAATCATTCGATCGTCAAGCACCCGAATATACTGCATGGTTTTATACATTTTTGTTGCGAGTTCTTGGCTGATATCTGGCACATTAGCATCGTCATGCGGAGTACCATCAGGCTGAAGAAGTTGCAGCATAGGGATATCGATTAAACCATTTTCGATGATATTGACTTCGTGGCTCAATCCGACGTTAGAGAGATGATTTCTATCTTTCATCTTTGTTCCTGCTTTTTCCCGTCGTTCCATCGTGTTCAAAGCCAAAAAGCACGTCAGTGCGTGCCATGGGATAACCACGTTGGATGTGATGTTATTAGGTTGTTAATACTAGTTCAGGCAAAAAAAAAGTGTGTTGCTGATTTCAGGCATTTACATGGCATTAGAGAGACAGCCATCCTAATTTGGCACAACAAAAAATGATATATATCATCATTTTTCAAAAATGCAGAGAAAATTGATTTTTGTGAAGGTTTGTTAACAAATGTACGTCTCATTAACGAGAAGGAATAAGGTGGATGGATAGGAAGCACCCTAACTGCGCTCCCTTCCATAATAATGTTTCTCTTTATTCGTAGGTTCTTTCGCGCTTAGTCTCTATTGTATCTATGTATGCATGCCACGTTGCATAACCCAGTAGCGGCATTAAAAACAGAAAACCAATAAAGCCAGTAATAAAACCGACAACAACGCTAAAGAAAATAATACATGCCCAAATAAACATAGGCACTTTATTCACCCACACGGCATTGACGCTAGTAAGCACCGCAGTACCCAAATCGACTTTTCGCTCCATCAATATAGGTTGTGTAAATGCACTGATAAAAAATACGATTGCGGTAAAAGCAGCACCCGCTATCGTGCCCAAGACTAAAAATGGCAGTAAGGCTTCAAAGTTATTTCCCATATAATCTGGATATAATGCGTGAATAAGAGAGGCGATGCGTAACCAGAAAATCATGAGTACCATTAACATGATCCCAAATCCCCACTCGTTTACCGCGTTGCGCTTAAGTGCTTTCACTGCGTGGCGTAATGTCGGTTTGTGCCCTTTTTCCATCTCCCAGCTAATGTCATAAAGCGCCGCAGCCAGAAACGGGCCAATCAACATAAAACACACGATTGAGGGCATAATCACCAGATGCCATCCAGTTTTGGCAACAAAATAGGTTATCAGCCACGGAATTGCCGTAAATATGGCACCGAAGAATAACGTCAGCATCGGCGCTTTCATTAAATCTCGTAATCCAAGAGACAACCACTTGATGGGATCTCCTACGTCAAGTTCTTTACAAGGTATAACACGGGCGATGCCGCTCTCTGTGATAGCATTATGAGGGGTTTCTTTGAAATGATGAGACATAGTGACTCCTATCGTTACCCGCTGCCGCATATAGTTTTAGCAAGCCTTCCTATTTGAGTATAAGTAAGGTTTACTCCAATGCCATTGAGATACAGCGTTTTATCAATGGCCTATAAAAATCACCAACTGTTAATATATTGTTAACACAGTATAATTTTTAATCAAGCACAAATTGTACGGGTATTTGTAAAAATAGGATTAGCTCATATCAAATTGATTGACGTTCGGTTTGCTTTCTAGCGTGGTCTATAACTTAGCAACATGCCAATGAATCGGTGTACTAAAATGCTGGCACATTCTGGTATTTAACTCGGTAAATCGTGTTAACCGTTCACGTTGGCCTGATAAACACTGCCAAACAAATCGGTGACAATTATTGTCTAGTACATGGTAACGAGAGTATTGAAAAAGTTGCTCAGAAGCTCTTTGAAACGCCTCAGGAGCAATTAATGGCTGATCAGCCTGATCGCAGGCAACGTAGATTTTTTCTCCACTGCGACCATGTAAAAAGCGCTCAGGCGACACGCCTCGAATAAGCCCATTGCCTTTAAGTTCGACAATATGGTCATCGCACCAAATGCCTGTATGATCAAAAACGCCAAAAATACCGCAGGTTACAACAGCACCATTAACAGGTTTCACAGGTAACTCACTTTCACCAGGATAATAGACAACCCGCCCTTTCGTGCGCTGATATGCTTTGGTCAGAGAATCTGACGCATACAATGAAGCTAACCCCAGCCCTAGCCATACTAACGGTGCAGGCATATACATCTCCTCACTCATCTACATTCAAGCCTTTCACTTGAATACTCTACTTTTGATACAAAAAGTATACATGGTAGAAATCGTATCTATGCGTTGAGCCTCGGATTTTCACTACCTGTATAACGCACAATCTGACGCAAAAGTGTACAACAAGTCCATATCTAGTCTGTTGTCAATTTGTAAAAATTTATTTTCCTGACGCAAGTATATTTTTCGCTTAACACACAGTCTGTGATGTATTAATCTGTCTGGCTTGCAGAAGGACAGGAAGCACATGAGAATATTCAATAAATCAGACAAATTACACGGCGTTTGTTACGACATTCGAGGCCCTATTTTAACTGAAGCGAAAAAAATGGAAGACGAAGGCCATCGTATTCTTAAGCTCAATATTGGCAACCCTGCCCCGTTTGGTTTTGCCGCCCCTGATGATATTCTCAAAGATGTAATTCATAACCTGCCTACGGCGCAGGGTTATACAGATGCAAGTGGCATCTATGCAGCACGAGTGGCGGTAATGCAGTATTACCAGCAGAAAAACGTCAACAACATCGCTATTGAAGACATCATTATCGGCAATGGCGTCAGTGAGCTGATCACAATGGCGATGCAAGCCAT
The DNA here is from genome assembly GCF_025751585.1 of Fluctibacter corallii. Lineage (GTDB taxonomy): Bacteria > Pseudomonadota > Gammaproteobacteria > Enterobacterales > Alteromonadaceae > Fluctibacter_A > Fluctibacter_A corallii. The sequence goes on along the minus strand of NZ_JAOWKX010000002.1, from coordinate 408,213 downwards.
GCTTAACACGGGCGATGAAGTGCTTATCCCTTCGCCTGACTACCCTTTGTGGACTGCTGCGGTAAGCTTATCATCAGGAACACCGGTCCACTATCGCTGTGACGAAGCGTCAGACTGGTTCCCTGATATTGATGACATCAAGCAAAAGATCACGCCTAACACCAAGGCTATCGTACTCATCAACCCAAATAACCCAACTGGTGCGGTTTATAGCAAGGCACTTCTTGAGGAAATCATCGAGATTGCCAGGCAGCACCAATTAATTGTTTTAAGCGATGAAATCTACGATAAAATTTTATTTGATGGCGCACAGCATATCTCGACGGCCTCACTCGCTGATGATGTGTTTTGCATTACTCTAAGTGGTTTGTCAAAAAACTATCGCGTTGCTGGATTTCGCGCTGGCTGGCTGATGGTATCGGGAAACAAAGACGCAGCCAAAGGTTACATCGAAGGGCTTAATATGCTGGCATCTATGCGCATGTGTGCCAATGTGCCTTGTCAGCATGCAATACAAACGGCACTTGGCGGATATCAAAGTATCAATGACCTGATTGCAGACGATGGTCGATTAAAAATACAACGTGATATTGCCTACAAGGGCTTAAATGCCATCGACGGTATCAGCTGCGTGACACCCATGGGAGCCATGTATTGCTTCGCCAAAGTGGATGCTGAAAAGTTTAATATTACCGATGATCAGCAAATGATCTTAGATCTATTAAGACGAGAAAAAATATTATTAGTGCATGGTGGTGCATTCAATCTAAACGAAGGCTGTTATTTCAGGCTGGTGTTTCTCCCTCACAAAGATGAGCTGGAAGAAGCCCTAGAAAAAATGCAGCGTTTTTTCTCCCACTACAAGCAAAATTAGTTCAAAAGTACGACGTTTTAATATGAAAAAACAAAGCACATTTTTAGCTTGGATTATGCGCATGCCTCTGATTAAACGCTGGGCGCTGATGCACACAATGAAGCGAGAGAACATTGCTGAACATTCTCATCAAGTTGCGGTTATTGCGCATTTATTGGCCGTCGTCAGAAATACCTATTTCAACGGCAATATTAATGCCGATAAAGTCGCAACGGTGGCGCTGTATCACGAAATCTCTGAAACCAAGCTACAAGATATCAATCATGTTACTAAGTACCACAACCCAGAAATCACCCGAGAGTTCAAAAAGCTAGAGCAGATGGCAGAGATTGAATGCTTAAATTCTCTGCCCGAGGCCCTGCAAGAGACATTCTCCGAATTGTTGGTGCAAACAAATGTCGACGATGAATACAAACAATTGGTAAAAGCCGCAGACTTGATTTCTGCGTACTTAAAAGCGTGTGACGAGATTCGATTTGGTAATAACGAATTTTTACATGTAAAAGAACGGCTCGAAGCCATGTTAGCCAGTTATAAAACAAACATGCCTGAAGTAGCATATTTATTTAATACGTTTTACGATAACTGCTTTGTTAGCGTAGACAAGCTCTCTGAACAAGATAGTTAATGCTAGGAAATAAACCGAGAGCGCGATTTCGCATCGCGCCCTCGTGATATAATACGTTTTTGTTATCGCGTTAATCGCGCTTTAGTACAATACGGTAATGAGCGTTTCCAGAACGTAGCCTATCTATTGCTTCATTCACCTGATCAAAACTAAAGTATTCCGTTACTGGCTCAATGTTGTGCAAAGCGGTAAAATCAAGCATCGTTTTAATAGTAGCTGGGCTGCCCACTGGCGAACCAGATACCGAACGTTGCCCCAATATGAGCGGGAAAACACCCAAATCTAAAGGCTCAAGTGTGGCCCCCACAAAATGCAAACGCCCTTTAGGCGCCAATGTTTGCACATACGCATTCCAATCTAGTTTTACATTAACTGTAGAAATGATCAGATCGAATTTACCTGCCGCAGCCTCAAGTTCATCGGGGTTACTGCTGTTCAGAACATGATGTGCTCCCATCTCTTTTGCTTCTGCAACCTTACGCTCACTCGACGTAAACGCAGTGACTTCACATCCCCACGCATTTAAAAATTGCAATGCAAGGTGGCCAAGCCCTCCTATTCCTATCACTCCCACTTTAGACGTTGGTTTGATGTCAAATTGAACCAACGGATTGAATACAGTAATACCACCACAAAACAAGGGACCAGCCGACTCTGGATTAACACCATCAGGAATGGCTACGACGGCATCGGCTTGTGCACGTACCTGTTCAGCGAATCCACCATGACGCCCCGCGATGGTCATTGAAGCACTAGAACATAGATTATGGTCACCAGACTGACAGGTATGGCAAGTAGAGCAGTACCCCGCGTGCCAGCCTAATCCCACTCGCTGACCCACTTCAAGTTGGGTCACGTTTTTACCTACCTGCTTAATGATACCCACGACCTCATGCCCTGGTACAAATGGATATTCTGTCATTCCCCATTCATTATCAAGCATGCTTAAGTCACTATGGCAGATACCACAAGACTCAACATCAATTTCCACTTCATCAGCATGTAACGGGCCTGGATCGTATTCGAATGCTTCGAGTTTTCCGCCTTGAGACATCGCGGCATAGGCTTTAATCATTTTACTATTTCTCCCAATATGATTCATTGCAACACCAACGCAATAGCATTGAAGTCACACCTTGAAAAAAGTATTAATCATTAGCATATTCAGAACAATATACATTTATGAAACATATCGTTATGGATATAGAAACAATAGAGTTATCTTCCCTACGCTATTTCGTTGTCACCGCTGAGCACTTAAATTTTACGCGAGCCAGTGAACAACTGGGCATGGCTAAGTCAAAGCTCAGTAAAGAGATCCTCAAGTTAGAAGACGTATTAGGCACGCCGGTATTTGAACGCACATCACGCGTGGTCAGGCTAACAGAGGTGGGCCACCTACTCTATCAACGTGCAACGGTGTTGCTTGAAGACGCATCGCATTTGGTTAATGACATACGAACGATGCAAGATCATGTCGCAGGTCATTTGCGTCTCGCTGCACCACCGGCTTTGGGCAGGTTTATTTCGTCCAATTTGCTACCAGAGTTTATGAACCAATGGCCCGATGTGTCTGTATCGTTAAGGTTGTCGTATTCATACGAAGACTTATTTAAAGAAGGGGTCGATCTTGCCTTTCGTATGGGCTCACACCAAAATGATAACTTAATAGTGAAGCCGCTTGGACAAGCAAACCGCGTCATTGTCGCTTCACCTGACTATATTGCAAATCACCCCACAATCACTGAGCCTGAAGACTTATCACAGCATCGAGCCGTACAGATGTTTGCAGCCTCCAAACACCATTGGACGCTGAAACATCAACGCCAGACTACGCAGGTTCCAATGAACAACAGTTTTCAATGTGACGATTTTGTTGCGCTAATTGAAATGATTAAGTCAGGTGTAGGAATTGGGCAACTTCCTTGGCTCACGGTAAGAGAGCATGTTCGACGCGGTGAACTCGCCATTTTATTGCCAGGTTGGTTTAACGAGGGGCTTCCTATTTCGCTGGTTTATCGCCAAGGCTACAACAAACCCAGAAAACTCGCAGAATTTATCCGCTGCATTGATGCCAATGCGTCGCGGTTTGATTTACGCTACCCTAATTAGGGTCTGCGCGCGGCGCGTCACGATAAACCTGAAGATAACAATACAATGCCCAATACGATAAGCAGTATATAGATAACGCGAAAAAACAATGTTTCATTTAACCTACTTTGCATCCACACACCCAACTTCACACCGACAAATGACAATGGAATAAAGCACAAGGCGATGACCACGTGATTAAATGAAAATTGCCCTAACTGAATATATGCTGGCACTTTCGATAGGTTAATAACCGCGTAATACATGACCGCAGTTGCTAAATAAGTCTGTTTAGTTAACCCTAAAGACAATAGAAAGAAATTTAACGGTGGGCCGCCTGCATGGGCAATAAAGCTGGTAAACCCACTCAATATTCCACACCCATATCCCCCGCTGACTAGAGGCATTGATTTTACTCTTTTGGCAAATAAACCGTTTATAGCAAATGCTAAAGTAAACCCGCCTAGCACCACTTTTAACGCATTTTCAGAGATAAACGAAAAGGTTAAATAGCCCAATATTACGCCGATAATTCCCGCCGGAATGAGTATGTAAAGCAACTGAGAATCGAATTGATTTCTCCAAACACGAATACTTAACACGTCCATAACTAATAATACTGGCAACATTAATGACACCGCGAGTATCGGGCTCATAACAAGCGACAACATGGGTATGGTTAGCACGCCTAACCCGCCAGCAAATCCTGACTTCGATATACCTGTGGTGATCACCGCACATGCAAGAATAGTTAATTGAATCGGAGTGAGACCGAACGCGTGAAGTATCTCCATATAATTTACATTCCATTTATTTTCATTCTAAACAGGCGGTATCTTTTCACCGTGACAAAAGCGCCCTACGTTTGTTCAGGTGACATCAATAATCTGACAGCGTATTCTTATCAACTCGCACACTATTTGCCAATGCATGTATCCGATAGTAACATTTTTACCCAATTAAACGCCATTAAACCATTGAGGGCTATACAAAAATGAATCCATTGTGGCTAGAAAGAAAACAACAAACGCCAGTTAGGCGCGACGGCGATCATCGCACGCCGTTTCAGCGAGATAAGGCGCGTATTCTTCATTCAGCTGCATTTCGTCGACTTCAAGCGAAAACACAAGTTCTCGGTGTAGGGCTCAGTGATTTTCATCGAACACGCTTAACACATTCGCTAGAAGCCTCTCAAATTGGGCAAGGTATCGCCGCGCAGATAGCCAGTAAATTTCCTCAAACCGCTGAAGACGTAGCATTAGACGAAAACCTCATCGAAGCGCTTTGCTTAGCACACGACATTGGGCATCCCCCTTTTGGTCATGGCGGTGAAATAGCGCTACATCATAAAATGGTGAATCACGGGGGGTTTGAGGGCAACGCACAAACGTTTAGAATTGTCACCCGACTTGAACCCTATACATTAGAGTATGGTATGAACCTATCACGCAGAACCGTGCTAGGACTCGTTAAATATCCAAATACTATCAATTCGCTTACGAACGATTCGTTATATACCTCAGAAACAAACAGTCGCTTTATTCATGCCGGAACTTGGTGCCCACCCAAAGGTTTATATGAATGCGATAGCGAGCTATTTGATTGGCTACTGGCTCCCCTTAGCGAGTCTGACAAGCAATACCTATTGTCTTACGACACCTTCCCAAACAGACACAGTAAAACGCGTTTTAAATCTTTTGATTGCTCAGTTATGGAGTTAGCCGACGACATTGCTTATGGCATCCATGATATGGAAGATGCCATCGTTACCGGGCTAATTACCAGAGCTCAATTTTTTGAAGAGGTAGTAAAGCCCGTAAAACACATTGAACGTTGTTGGCTGGCCGATAATATAGAGCAAATTGGCGTACAGCTATTTTGTGAACACCACCAGCGCAAAGAAGGAATTGGGGCGCTAGTCAACGCATTTATCACAGCGATTGAAGTGGGCATGGCTGATTCTGCATTTGAAGCTAATTTACTCAAATACAATGCGACACTGCCCGACGCCTATCATCAGGCGCTTAACGTATTCAAACAGTTTGTGTTAACACGCGTTATTCGTCATCCAGATATTCAACGAATTGAGTTCAAGGGACAAAAGATTGTTATTGATCTGTTTGATGCGTTTGCATCTGATCCTGCAAGACTCCTGCCTGAATCAACGCGAGTAAGATGGGAAAAAGCAAGCGAACGAGATCAAGGTTATCGGGTTATTGCAGACTACATTTCAGGTATGACTGACGGTTACGCAGCCAAACTTTTTAATACCCTTTTTCTTCCCGTATCAGACTATGCCACCGAAACGGGACAGCTTTAATTTTTCGAACGCTAGGCGAATCGCAAAACAGCTCAGGGTTAGATATTTACCCTTACACAAAAATCGTGCTACTCTGAACACATACGTTAATACGTTATCGTATGCACATTAACAAAATCAAAGGATGAAAAATGTTAAATCTATCAGCGACACATGCGGCCATCTTTTTTGCGCTAATATCAGCTTCAGGCATCAGCGCCGCATCTTCACAGCTGCAAAGTCCAAGCGCGCCCCCATTGTCGAGCGCAGAATATGAACAGACTGCACGTTTGGCAACAGAGATAGGCATGGAAGTCAGTCATTATATCGACGCGACTCAAAGATATAGAGAGTTTGCTGCGGGCAATGTGTCGATTAATGGACTGGTATCATTATCTGACTCCCCAGATTACCGAAATGCAATGGCTGTGCTTGATAAAAAGGAGAAACTGTCACTTGAGCAATCAAGAGAATTAGTACGTGTCATTAACAATAATAAGACTTTGATTGCCAACTACTTAGGCATTGAAGTATCAAAATATGATCAGTTTGTCGCGATAACTCATCATCAATAACCAACAACCATTGAGCTTACTATGTTAGTGAGCTCTTCTTTTTCGACCGCGTCGAACTACCGCTAAGCCTTTTAATCCTAATAATCCCGACATAATAATCAGCAACATTTTGCCAATCACATACCCGCCTGAATGGGTGTCTGACACGTCTGCATAACTTATGGTTACTACCAAACTAAACAAGGTTAAACAGCTAAATAAGCTCAGCCCGAAAGATATGATAAAAAGGCACAGTTGCCATACTGGTTTCATTGATATCCCTATCGTTAACTTAATATAAACACTAAAGTTTTTACAGCAAATCACACGTTTTGCCAATAAAAAGAAATTTTTAATCAACTTTGCCGCTCTATTCGTAAAAGACGTAATAATTGGGGGGTTATGACTATGTTGATCAAACGCGCTAAACGCTACACGCTTAAAGAGAGTGATATCACCGACGAGAAGGTATACTACTCACGTAGACAAATTTTAGCCGGCATGGGAATCCTCGGCGCAACCAGTGCATTTCCGGTCTCTAATGCCGCCGCGTTAGGTTGGTTTGACAAAATAGATAAAAACAAGGCCGTAGCGTTGAGGGAGTTACCGTTTGAGAAGAATGCGAGAATGTCTACCGACGAGAAGCTAACGCCGTTCTCCAAAGTATCCACCCACAATAATTTTTACGAGTTCGGTACAAGCAAGCGTGATCCGGCCGAAAACGCCCAATCCTTTGTCACTGAGCCATGGGCGCTAACAATTGACGGTTTAGTGGAGTCTCCTCTTACGCTAGATTACGACATGCTCTTTAATCGTTACACACTCGAAGAGCGCATCTATCGCTTACGCTGCGTCGAAGCCTGGTCAATGGTCATCCCTTGGTTAGGATTTTCTCTATCCAAATTGATTCGTGATGCAAAACCACTTAGCAGTGCAAAATATGTTGCCTTTCAAACTTTGTACGATCCTAAACAAATGCCCGGGCAAAAGAACCGGTTTGTCGGCGGCGGCATTGACTACCCCTATATAGAAGGACTGCGCTTAGATGAGGCCATGCACCCATTAACACTGATGTCAGTTGGCTTATATGGAAAAACCCTACCTCCACAAAACGGCGCCCCTATTCGCTTGGTCGTCCCATGGAAGTACGGATTCAAAAGTATAAAATCCGTGGTAAAAATTACCCTAACGGATAAGCAACCTCCGACAACGTGGAACCTTCTTGCTCCTCAAGAGTATGGTTTTTACGCCAACGTGAATCCTGAAGTCGATCATCCTCGCTGGAGTCAAGCCAGTGAAAGACGATTAACGGGTGGTGGGCTTTTCGAGCGCAATCGCATTCCCACATTGCCCTTCAATGGTTATGCCGATGACGTAAGCCATTTGTATAAAGACATGGATTTGCGCGCATTCTTCTAATGCGCCAATCACCACCTCATATACTTTTGACAAATGTAATGCCACCTAGAAGAGTGATTGAATTGTTCGCCATGAAAACCCTAGTCAAAATAAGTAAACTGACCATTCACACCAGTTTAATAATTCTTATCGCTATCAACTTTTACTGGGCAATCGATGGCACCGTATTTAGTGATCCGGTCGAGCACCTATTACACTTAACAGGGCTTTCAAGCTTGAAGCTTCTAATTATCACGTTAACCATCACGCCGATTGTTAAATTTGGTCACGCACCGATTTTTATGCAGTTTAGACGGCTATTGGGGGTGTGGTCATGTATATTTGCACTTCTTCACTTTCTTGTATTTGTCGCCTTTGAAATTCAATTCGATTGGGCATTAGTGTTAGAAGAACTCGTTAGCCGCCCTTTCATCAGCGTTGGATTTGTAGCATTGGTTATTCTCATAGCACTAGCGGTTACTTCGTTTCACGCGGTTAGAAGACGCATGGGAAGACAGTGGCAACGTCTCCACAATTGGGTTTATCTATGCCTCCCTCTCACTATTCTTCACTACTTGTGGTCGTTGAAATCCGTTGGCATTCAAGCGTCGGTATTTTTAATTCTCGCCGTTATACTCCTTGGCTTACGCAAGAAAACCTTAATGAGACCATTGAACAAGGTGAAATAATCAACAAAAAGTGCTTGCAAAACGTCGAGTTTAAAACTACTGTATATCCATACACTGTATATTTGTACTGTATGGAGAAAATCATGGCGAGTGTATATGCAATCCCTTCAATGGCGAATTCAGGTAAACGCGACGTAATGTCAGTGCACGACAACTACGACGCGCTAGTAGACAAGTGCATTTCAGAAAACAAATGGTTATACGTGCTGTCTGACTCGATGACCTGCCATAAGTCTGGTAAACACATAATGCATTTACAAAAGCCTGCTTCTCACATGGTTTCATCTTGGCTAACACGTATTATCACGGCGCAAGAGTGCGGTGTTTTGCTTGTTGAAAATTTGGCATTGAATGATGTCGAAAAGAAACGTATCCAGTCTTTATGTGAAGCGTATAACGTTATAGTTGTGAACGTGGTCACGTCTCAGGTTACAAGAAATAATGTTGTAAAAGGCCCATGGCTGAATTGATTTCTATGGCCACTCACCTTTAGTACAGTATCGCAATACTTGGTATACTGGGCCCTTGTCAATAACTCACGTAGGTCGTTTTGAATGCTTTGTCCTTGTTGTAGTGGCTTAGAATACAGCCAGTGTTGTCTACCTTTTCATAATGAAAGTGGTCAAGCTCCCACACCAGAGGCGTTAATGCGTTCTCGCTACAGTGCTTACGTGACGGGTAAGTTTGATTATGTATTAGACACCTACGCTACCGAAAAAAAAGTTGGACTAACCGCCAGCGCACTGTCGGAAGGTGAAGAGGAAACCCAATGGATTTCACTACGCATAGAAGACACGTTAACATGTGAAAACGAAGGGTATGTCACCTTTTTAGCCGTGTACAAACACGCAAACGAATTTTTTAAATTGCACGAAAAGTCACGTTTTATTGTTGAAAATGGTAAGTGGCGATATATCGATGGTGAGTTCTTAGCAGATAACGGCGCGTTCAAACCCAGCAGAAACGATGCTTGCATTTGCGGAAGTACAAAGAAGTTTAAACGCTGTTGTGGCGCATAGAGGACAGTGGCAGTGGGACTGCAATATTGTGGTATAGCTAACACTACCTGACGTAATTACGCTTCCAGTAGCTTTTTAATCTTCGGTAGATCGCGTTAAAAGTCTGCTGAAGATTTGCTCAATGCCCCTAGCTGCTTGTTAGTAGGCTTCCACATCTGTCCATTTAAACGGTAAGTTCAGATATGATCTACTCCACAAACAACTGTTGGCACTAAGATATTAACGTTTGCGTTAAGGATGTTTAGGGGTAAACGTCATTTCCCAGTTAACTTCCCATGTTATACCATCGTCTTTTGAGAAAGCTTGCTCCCAAGTCGGCCTCGTTGGGTGAGTGGCATTCCAGATAAACCTGATTTTGATTGGGTGCCCATTCAAGGTTTTATTCCCATAGAAGCAGCCAATTCCATCAACAAACTTACCAACGACCGGTGTATCTAGCACGCTTGGATTACGTCCATCCAGCCACCAAATAGACCAAGCTTTTGAATCTGGATCATAGGAGCGCATTGCCTTTGCTCGTATTGACGCATCAGAAAAATGAAGGTAGTTGTCTTCTACATTACCGAAGCCGCCTAAGGTCTACACCGTTGAAGACTGTCCATGAAATTCGATCCATTCATCACCACCATGAAGAATATCTTTTACAAAGCGGTGCTTTACACAATAATACCGAAATACAACAACACTGTATACCTATACAGTTTTAATAATTTGATAGTTTCTATTCTTTAATAGGACATTCTTTTAGAATTCATATTCGGTGAGGTTCCGTTTCAACGGCCAGTTAGAACTCGGAGCGTAAGCTGTTATACTACTTGAATAAAAAGCACATTAACTGTGTTTAGTTTACATCCACAGCATCTTGCTTTTCACGATTTGTACAAACAGTATTTTGAAGGCATGATGATGACTCTTTCAAATTAACAAGCGGTCATTTAACTCACTACTCTATGCTCAAGAAGCTAACGAATTTTTTTATTATTGTTGTATTGTGGTTAACGTGTTCCAGCACGTTAGCTGATGTTAGAGAAAGTAATACTTCCCTCTCGTTCGTCCTTTTACAAGAGACCTCATCGAAAACAATTACGCAGAACCTTCGCCTGTTTGACTACAAACCGAGTGCTCTAACATCACCAGAGGCATTGAAACACTATATACGAACTACAAGCGAGAAACAGACAATAGATCCTATGGGGGATGAATTTATTGCCGTATTCTATCTACGCAACAATTCACCGGAAAACAACTGGTATCTTCACCCCACAGCGCCATTAGTAGAGTCGATAGAAACTTATATTTATTCACACGATGCACTAATTGAGACCAAAAAAAGTGGGCTTCTGCATCACAACGACATTGATTTTCACTTTGGTCAGTTTGTCAATTTGCCCTTTAACGATGAACGGCTAGTGGTGATGCATTTTAAAAGTCGGTTTTTTACGTCGCCGTTTACAGTGAAAATCTTGCCTAAGGAACTGGCGAAAAATAAGCTTGATACTGAAAATACATTGCTGTTCATGAGTATTGGTGCATGCGTCGCTTTGGCCGTATTTAATTTCTTTCTTTATTTTGGCACGCAGCAAATTCAATATTTTTATTACGCAACAGCAACATTGTTGTTTACCCTAGGATGGTCGCAGGTGTTCGGCGTGCTATCAAATTGGTTCGGACATATTGATATCGCCTGGACATTGATGCCATTTTTCCCCGCTCTCGCGATAATCGGCCTGTTTTCTTCCGCATTTTTACAATTAAAATCACGCTCTCCCAAACTAAATGCACTAATGAAAATCGCGGTGATATCTTCGTTATTGTGCATTCCTATTCCCTTTATCAATATCGGTGCGAGTATTGTTGCAGTCTCTATTGTTGGTGCACTTACCTTAAACATCAGCATGATTTCTGGTATTTATGCTTGGATCCAGGGTTACTCGCCTGCACGCTATTTTGTGATTGCACTCACGATGATTATGTTGCCTACCATGCTCGTTCATATGAGCAACCTAGGCGTGATTGCAAATATCGATGCCAATATTTACCTAATGGCACAACTGGGGTACACGTTAGACACCCTGCTACTTGCGTTTGCGTTAGCTGAAAAATATCGTGTTCTACACCAGCAACATAAAGAAATGAATATACTCCTTGAGAGCCGAGTAGAAGAACGCACGCAAGCACTGAACGATGCCAAACTCGCCCTTGAGCATCTTATTGATGAGTTAAAACAAGCCGACAATGCTAAAAATACATTTCTCGCAAATATGAGTCATGAGATCCGTACACCGCTTACCGCCATTATCGGCTACGCTGATGGCTTGCTAGAAGGCGATATAAATCGTTCTGAACAAGAAAATGTCATTAAAGTGATTTCGCAAAATGGCAACCATTTACTCGCAATCATCAGTGACATTCTCGATTTAACAAAAATTGAGGCAAACAAACTCACATTAGAAGTAGTCGCCACAGATATTGCCAGTTTGCTAAACGAAGTCACGTCGTTAGCGGAGATGCAAGCCAAGCAAAAAGCGCTGAGTTTTAGGCTAGAGTGCGAATTTCCTTTGCCCAAAACGCTCTATACCGATCCCACTCGACTGCGCCAAATTTTGTTTAATTTAGTAAGCAATGCGATTAAGTTTACCGATGCAGGGGAAATTATTCTGAATGTGGCATTCAACAACCAAACTCTTCAATTCGATGTGAAAGACACTGGGATTGGAATGACAGCAGATGTGCGAAAGGCCCTGTTCAAGCCATTTGAGCAAGGCGATAGCACAACCAGTAGAAAATACGGCGGAAGTGGACTCGGCCTGAGTATTTCTCAACGATTAGCGCAGCATATGGGCGGTACATTGTCTGTTGAAAGCACGGTTGATGTGGGATCAACGTTCTCTTTAGCCCTCCCCCTCACCGAACACGCTTATGAAGGGCTAATAGATAAATTAGCACCTGTTGTATCCAATACCCTCTCAGCAATTCCTCACAAACCAGACTTTGTCGGTGCTCAAGTGTTATTGGTTGAAGACCACTTTCACAATCGAGAACTCATCATTAAGCTGCTTAATGCTTTTAATTTTGAAGTAGATGCCGTAACCAATGGCAAAGAAGCAACAGCGTTACTTACCAATCAACAAAATGCTTACGATATTGTGTTGATGGATATTCAAATGCCTGAGCTAGATGGTATTCAAACACTCTTTGCACTGAGGAAGTTGGGCGATCTCACCCCCATCATCGCGTTTACCGCAAACAGCATGGAACATGAAGTAAACCATTATCTACGGCAAGGGTTCACTGCGCATCTGTCAAAGCCAATAGACCGCAATGCCATGCTTAGAACATTTACTCAATTGCTTCCATGCCATACAGAGCAGCACGCGATGTTAGGTGCAGAAGAGCTTGAGTCATTGTGTAATGGCTATTTTAAAGACATAAAAATGCAGCTTTTCTCCGTGCTAAAAGCCAATGATAACGGCGACATCAAAACACTGGTCACACTGATCCATAACATGAAAGGCTCTGCCCAATCCTTCGGTTTTGATTTGCTGACTGAGCTAGCTCAAGAGTTGGAATTTGCCATTCAGCAGCAACAACATCAACAACAGCGCTTACTCATTGAGAAGTTGCACCTCCTTCACAAGTTCTTTCAAACTGATCAAATCGATGCGTTGTCACAGGCCATCACTAACCATGGTTTTCGCCTCAGCCAAGTTATTGAGAGCCTTCAGGCTAATATCGAAATATGGAAAGCATGGCAGATTCACCTTCAAGAAGATATCAGTGCATTAGACTGGGAACGCGTGGCGGCAAACTCAGTGCGCTTTGTTCGTCCCTTCGAGTTGTTGAGCCTCAGTCACTGTGCATCGTTGAGCCTGTCTATTTACGATGCCTGTCATTTTGAGCTCAAGGACATAAAACGTATACAGTCTTATTGTGATGAGCTGGCGGTGTCTTTATCGGCATTAGCTGAGGCATTACCACCTGAACCTCTATCACCTTGAACCGTAAATTGATAGTAAAGATCAAGCGCGTTATTGGCGCCACTGATTGCTTCAAGATATAACTTAGGGGTAAATTGATACTTAAGTTTAACTTCGTTAACGGAGTCAAACACCCCCACACCGTAACTAATTTGCATACCATCAGCCAACTCACCGGTTAACGCAAGTTTGGTGTCTTCCCCGCTACCGGTGGTATCGACGGAAAACTCATCAATCCCCACACCTTTGGCAATTTTACCCAACGTATTTTCACTTTTACTTAAACCAAAGCCAATCAGCATGCTGGTGAGCATCGCGTCTTGGTTGGTGGTGCCCTGCCCACTTAATGGTTTTCCTCTTAACAGGTATGAAAGCGATTGGGGCAGTTCCATATCTGGCCTCGAAAATACACTCACTTCAGGACTTTCAGATGAACCCGACACTTTAATGCCAGCAATAACATCGTTGTCTGTTTTCTCTGGATCGCGTATCGCCTCAATATCGAAATACGGTGCACTCAGCAAACCATTAAAAATGATCCGTCCTTGATTAATATGAAGGGCTTGTCCGTAGGCTTCATATCGTCCATTGACTATTTCAACTTCACCGTTTCCAGTGATTTCACCTTCTTGCTGGGAAATATCAAGTTGCCCTTGAACGTCTGCATCCAAACCTAGCGCGAAGACATTCACATTTCCACCTTGTGCAGGGTCAATATTCAAACTGATATCGAGCGTTTTAATCGGTGTGTCAGGCTGCTTTTCTTGCTGCCCTAAGATGACTTCATCTTTCGATGGCGAATAGGCTTGTGGCGGGAGTGATTTAACCGTTACGTTTCCAGACACAACATCAAGATCGCCCGTCAGGGCGATGCCACTTCGATCTACACGCAAATCCAAATCTGGGGAAATCGTCAGACGGTACAAATTTGGATCCACAAACGTTAGCTGATTGCCCTTCAACTGTAATGATGTCTTAAACTCCTCTTGCCATGATAGCTCGCCATTAACCTGCCCGCGGCCATCGGCAATCAGAAATTCGCCACTCATCTCTGCATGATCACCACGAAATGCCATTGTGTATTGCAAGTCGGTAATACTCGCAGGCAAATCAGGCATCTTAAACACACCTTGAGCAAGAGAAAGCTGGCCGCGAATATCAGGATAAGGTGGCATGGCTTCTGTTTCACTGGTACTGCCACGTCCGTTTATGACAAGATTTGCATCAATCATACCCTGCACCGTTATCTGTTCAGGGACTACTGCACTAAAGGCGTGAAGATCAAACCCTTTGAGTTTAGTGCTAACCTCATAGGCCAATGCATCATGCAGCTCGACTGAGAACGTATTGTCGATACGTCCAAGCTGCTCTCCCATCAGCACCGACTGACCCGACACGACATTATCTTGAATATTACCCTCAAGCGTAAAGGTGTTAATCTCAACTGATGCTGGATTACTGACAACAGACCATGTCGACGGTGAAAAAGACAGTGCCGCCCGCCCACTATGAATTTTATTTGGCGTTGCCGACAGCATAATGTTGCCGTTTACTTGCGCCCCAGTTTGGATTTGTGTGTCTGGCTCTAATAATTCATTCAGTGCATCAACAAAAGGCAACGACGTCAGTTTAGCATCAAGCGTCACCAGTTCTTCCTGAGTAAGTATTTCAAAACACAAGCTAGACGAAGCGTCTTGCCAGCAATGTTGCCCAACATTAACCCGCAACTGCTCAGTAGAAAGTGAAAAAGGTATAGGAGGTTGATCTAGTGTAAAAAGATAGCGCTGAACGGCAAACTGCCCTTCTTTTAACCTGCCTTTAACTCGCGTTTTATCCACCGTGCCATCTAACGCTAAGTCTAATGCGAGATCGTCAGACGCAATGCTGATACTGCCATCAAATTGCTCATCTTGCGAAGATACATCCAAATTAATTGAAAAAGTATCAGCAATGCCGACATCAAGCGCTTTCACATTCAGTTTGATATCTGATTCCAAGACCTTTTCCATATCTATTTGCGCAAAAATCGAAGTCTCTGACAGAGAAAGCAATTCATGGCTTCCGCCAGAGCCCACTTCATTCAAGGCTCGATAGGCAAACTGCGTACTCGCTAAGTTCGCTGTTATCGCAGGTGCTTGCAAATTTTTGCTCACTAGCACGTCGCCTTTTATGTCTCCATGAAGTTCAGGCCAAACTTGCTCAAGATGTGGCATGGAAAGCACGAAATCAATTTGTCCTTGCCCTGAATATGCCAAATTGCCCCTTGCCGTTGCTTGGTTTTGTCCGATTTTAAGCGCCACATCACGCAGCGCAATTCCGTTTGTGGTAAATTCTGCCTCTCCATTTAATGTAAAGGGTTTATTTTGCCATTCACCGCTAAAAGAAAGCGGAGACAACGTGGCCATCACGGTGTCTGGCGTTAGTTCACCACTAAGTGAAGCGTCTCCTTGAATGTGCCCCTCTAAAGCAGGATGAAAAACAGAGATAGACGAAGCATCAAGGCGCGTATTGCCTTGCCAAATCAACGAAGAATCCCACGACGCATCAAATGATGTTCTACTGACTACTGTGTCTCGCGTAAGAATGACGTGTTGAATGGATGCGCTTGATTTATGCAAATTGGTATCGACATCTATCACCAGATCAGGCTCGCCATGGCGATATATACCGGTCTTTATTCCAAGATGATAATCATTCAAATTTCCTGACAATGACACTTCGCCATCTTTAACACCATACCCTTGTAAAGCAATAATCTCAGGTAATTGCTGCCAAGACAGTGAGGCATCGAGAGGCAACGACACGTCGGATAAATCCACTTTCATAACAAACTGACTCTGAATCTCGCCACGTACCTCGCCTTTAATGCGCAAGTCGTCAAATTCCCCAACAACGCTTACATCAATCGTTGATGGCGCTTCAGATACCACAATATCTTCAAATAAAAATCGGCCATGAACGCCATTCACACGATCAACCCGCAGCTTTCCGTTTAATGTTGCCCCTGCATAACCCACAGATAAATCGTATAACGCCAGCAACTTAGATGAGATCTGAACGCCGCCACGGACATCACTCAATAACGTAGGTGCTTGCCCATTCGAGGACAATGAAATTTCATCAATATCGGTCTGGGTCACCGTAATCGAGAAAGGCAGAGCCAATTGCTTTAGCGAAACAGGCGTGAAGGAGAATGCCTGATATTGTTGAAGCGTATGTAAAATTTGCGCATTCACAGATTTTTTATCAGATTGCTTAACGGCGCGTTGCTCTATTGCAATCGCGCGCGCTGCAAGCTGTGAAACGGTGAGATTGCGAAACACTTTGACATGAGTACGTAATTCGCTCAACTGTATGTGAGTCGAGCCAGTTGAGAGCGATGCTTCTTTCAGCGAAATGCCTTGCAACGAAACGGGAATCGGCGTTAAAAACCCTAACGATGGCGGTGTAGGTGGCTCATCAGATTCACTCGCTTGAAGGCGAACATCTACTGATGATGCAGAAAGCATCTCGGTACAAAAGGCAACAGAAAACATACAGCCCCAATCAAGATCTAACGCCACATTCGTTGCACTAACCGAAAGTGACTCCTGCGTTACCTCAACACTGTCAAATACGATTTTACCGCCGAAGCCGCCATCTCGGTATGTCAGCGCAACCCCATCCACATAGGTATTAATGCTGTTTACAATTAACCGAGAGCCAATGGGAGAAAGTAAAAATACCGTGCCAATCACAGTAACCAGAAGCCCAATTAATATGAACTTGGCGGTCACTCGGCTAATCGCCAATCCCCATTGCTTCATAACGCAGGGCCCATAGAAAAGTGAATGCGCCATGTGGTTTCGTGCTGGCTGTTTCCTCTTGCGAGATATAGCCTCACTGGGCCAACCGGAGACTGCCAAATGGCACCAACGCCTACCCCTGATGCCAGCGATTCGAATGCGGTGTTAGACGCATTGCCCACATCGGCAAAGGTGGCAACTCGCCAGTTATCTTTTACAGGAAAATCATACTCAATGCTGCCAACATACAAAAAGCGCCCTCCGGTTAAGTCGCCTTCATCATCTAACGGTGATAATTCTTTGTAACCAAATCCGCGCACACTTTGGTCACCACCAGCAAAAAAACGTAGCGAAGATGGAATTTGTTCAAAGTCGCTGCTACTCAACGCGCCCAGTTCAACATTAAAATGGAAACGGTGATCGTGAATACTGCGGATCCACTTACTTTGAAGGTGCACACTGGCGTAATCCACTTCACTCAGCAAATCATCGTTTGCGCCTTCAACAGTCAATAATTGTTTATCTCCCCACGTTACAAACAAGCCGCCGCGTGTACGCAAGCGCTGAAAAGTCACGCCAGGGATCAATAGTTCTGTGGTTTCTTCTGGCTCCTCGGCCTGAATAAACGACTCTCTGTCAAATCGAATGAACTTAACCCACTTCCAGCTGGTGTCTAAAAAGCGCTCGTGATGTTGCAGCGAAACAGTATAAATCGTACTGTCGGTATCGTTAAAATTGTCCTGCTTCAAGCCGGTTTTAACACTGATGTAGTCATCAATAGGGTCTGATAACGGAATTTTATAATTTAGGCTCACAGATTGGCTTGGGCGTGACACAAACAGCGACGCTGACAATGAATGACCAGAATCAGTAATCCAAGGACGTTCCCACGACAGTTTCACTCTAGGGCCAGTATCTGAAGACACGCCCCCACCCACAGAAAAGATATCTCTAGGTTTTACCGAACCAACCACTTCAATTGGTATATGACGCGCTTGCGCCTTTGCCCTGACAGGCCGCGCAACCACATGCTCAAAATATCCGGTTTGTCTGAGGCGCTCATTAAATGTATTTAATTTTGGTGTGGTAAACTGCTCCCCCTCTCGAAAGGGCAAAATCGACATCAGCATGTCTTCAGGCACATCCTGTCCATCATACACAAGCTTTCCAAAACGATAACTCTCTCCTGTATTGGCATGAAGCTTTATTTGTGCAGTATGGGAATCAGGATCAATCTCTAAGCGTTTTTCTGTAAACGCAAAGTCCATATATCCTCGTTCAAGTGCCGTGTTAAGCAACGCCTTTTTACTGCTTTCGTAAATATAATGCCTCAGAGCATCGCCTTGTTTTAATGGGATTTGATTTAAGGTGCGCTGCAAAACAGGGTCTTGGCTACCCTCACCCTCAATATGAATATCGACACGAGAGATCCGAGTTCTCTGCCCTTGCTCGATATTCAGTGTCCAGGTATTGCATTGTGTATCGCTCTTCGGTTCAAGTGCGCGTATACGCATGTCGTAATAACCCAACGCACGCCCAGCTTCATGAATTTTTTCGGCAATTTGATCTGAAAAGTCAGTAAAAGGCACGCAACGTTCAGGCAAGGTCAATATGCTTAAATGGGCATGAATATTTTCTTCCAGCCCATCGTCTACCTCGGATGTTAACTCAACGTGTAGCGCGAAAGAGACAGGAGCAAAAACACCAAACAACAAAAGAATCGCTATGTGTGAAATCAGTCTCATCCCTGCCTTCCCTTAAGGTAAAATAGTGGGCTTGGTGTACACGCTATTTATAGCAATATCAGCGTGCCGATCCCCAAAAATGCTACAAAGCCAACAATATCTGTGACCGTTGTTAAAATAACTGAGCCGGATAATGCGGGGTCCAGTTTAAGCTTATCTAACACTACCGGCACCGCGACACCAGCAATGGCTGCGGCCACAATATTCAGTAAAATCGCCAATGCAATAACGCCGCCTAATGCTGGATCGGAAAACCACATTGCAGATACGATGCCAATCACCACCGCCCAAATCACACCATTTAGCGCGCCCACACTGAGTTCTTTTTTCATTAACGCCCGAAAGTTTGCATTGGTCACTTGCCCTAGCGCTAAGCCCCTCACAATCAAGGTAAGTGTTTGGCTACCGGCTATTCCGCCCATACTCGCCACCACAGGCATCAGTACCGCAAGCGCCACTACTTGTTGAAGCGTACCTTCAAATAAGCCAATAAACCATGACGCCAAAAACGCGGTGATCAAATTGATCCCCAACCACACCGCTCGGCTTTTGGCACTTTTACGAACCGGCAAAAACAAATCTTCTTCTTCGTCCATACCTGCTGTTGCCATGACTTGACGTTCGTAGTACTCGCTCTGTAAGTCGCCCGCGGTGACCAAATCTAACCGTCCTAGTAAGTTAAAATTTTCATCCACCACAGGCAACGATGCGAACCCAGAACTGAGTAAGTGCGCCGCCGCGGTATGACAGGCTTCATCAGCTTTAATTGGCACCACCTCTTCATCTGCAAGATCTACCAATGGCAAATGGTCTGGAGAACGAAAAATATCAGTTAAATTCACAGAGGCGGAATACTGACCCGCACGATTAACCAAAAATACCAATGCCGTGTTGCGAGGTACGTCTCTTCGAAGCAAACGTAATGCATCTCTGACCTTTGCATTGATCGGCAAAACCAACAATTCATGGTTGAGCCAATGGCCAATATGCTCATCTTTAAATTGACTGGCGTCTTTAAAGTATTGGCGCTGCTGCTTATCCATAACCCGCAATGCTTGTTCTACCAACCGATCCGGTAATGAATCAGCCAACTCCAAGAGCTGCTCTGCATCTACGTCATTAAAAAGCTTCTCCCAATCTTCGGCAGGCACAGCATCAATGAGCGGTTCACGTGCATCGCCGCGCATTTCTTCTAAAACGTCTAGCTTGTCTTTTGTGGGAATGTCAGCCCAAACGTGCAAACGCTGTTCTATGGGCAATGATTCGAGCACCAACGCCAGACTTTCCGCCTCTTGCCCTGCAACGAGCTTGGTTACGGCCCCTTGCTCTTCTAATTGCGGGTTACTGACGATTTCTTCGATTAACTCTGGAAGTGGCTCAGCCATAGAAAATAGCCCTTATAGGTGATAACAGCCGCGCTGTCATATTACGTTCTTTTCAACCCTTTATGCTTTATGGGCGCAGAACGACGAATTCAATGCAAGTAATTGAATACCTGTGTAAAATAAGCTTATCACACATCTGTCTATTTCGAGATCCCTTTGACGAAGGAGAATGTCAATATGTTGCGTATGTTTGGTATTACGCTGAGTTTGCTCGCCTTTAGTTCTCTCACTGAAGCACGATTTGCTGATGAACAATCAACAAACACTTCACACGCGTCGAGCATGACCAGTGAAGATGCATGTCTGTTGGCAACGTTAGCTTCTGTGTCAGACGATACGCCAGTTTCTTACGTTAAATCACTGTGCGAAAAAGAAAATGAGAGCCGAATTAGCAAGCGAATCCATTTAGAGAAGCGTGCCGCTTCTAATCGTTTTGCCATTTTGCCCCATCGGCCTAACTACATCATGCCCGTTACAGTGGCTGATGTCGTCAAAGCGCCGTATATCACCGATGACTTTCAGCTTGCCGAGGCCGATGAATACCATGATGTAGAAACCAAGTTTCAGATTTCCTTGAAGTATCTCGCATGGGAAGATGTCATATTCAACGATCTTGATTTACTGTTTGCCTTCACCGCAACCAGTTGGTGGCAATCATACAACGGCGATATTTCCGCCCCTTTTCGAGAAACCAACTACGAGCCAGAATTTATATTCGGTTACAACCACCGTTGGTCATTGTTAGGGCTACCCGTTGAATATACTTACGTGTCGCTTAACCATCAATCTAACGGCCAAACTGGCACATTGTCGCGCAGTTGGAACAGGCTAATTGCTGGTGTTGTACTAGAACCAACCGATAACATCACGTGGGGGTTACGTGCTTGGTATCGATTTGACGAGTCCGCCAAAGACGGCGTCTTAGATCCTAAAGGCGATGATAACCCCAATATTGAAGAATATTACGGTTACGGTGAACTGTCTGCCCTTTGGCATTTTAGTGAGCGTAACTCTTTAGAGTTAATGTTAAGAAACAACTTACGAAAAGATAACAAAGGCGCGATTCAGCTAGGTTGGTCGTTCCCTATCAGCGATAAACTATTTGGTTACGTCGAGTACTTCAACGGCTATGGCGAAAGCTTGATTTACTACGACCAACATATTGAGCGTTTAGGTGTAGGCATAAAACTCACAAACTGGCTCTAGCACATAGCTAGAACCACTTTTTCCATACCATCACGGCGGTAATAAGGAGTGCTATCACACCCATTACCGAGCTTAAATAAATAAAGGCATTGGGGGTTTCTGTTCCAGGCAGCCCCGCCACATTCATACCAAATACCCCAGTTAAGAAAGACAAGGGCAAAAAGACCAAAGTGACCAAAGACAGCACATACAAGCGCTGTCCCTGCGTATCTGAAATTTGGTTACGTATTTCATCTTGCAGCAGCTGCGCCCGCTCTTTCACTAACTCCAAGTCTTCAAGGTAACGAATCAAACGGTCGTATTGGTCTTTAATCAACCCGTGATCTTCTGGCGTAAACACAGACTGAATCCGAGACAAAGACTCCAGAGCCTCCCTTTGAGGCAGCAAATAGCGGCGTAGCGCAGCACAGCGTTTTCGCACTGACGACAAATGACTTCGTGCATGTGCGTCGCTATCCAAATTAAGCTCTAGGGTATCAATTTGCGCCTCTGCATCATCTGTGGTGCTTGAAATAATATCGGTGATGTTTGCTACAAGCTGAGACAGGAATTCACCTGTACTTGCAGGGCCTTCATTGGCCAATAGCGCGTGCTTTATTTGTTTTATCGAGATTAATCCTCGCCCTGTTCTGCGAGTAGTTATGATGGTGTCTGCTGTTAACCAAATACGCAATGACACCATATCTTCAGGCTCCGCATCTTCATTTTTATTAATTGCTCGCAAATACACCAATATGCCACCTTTAAACGCATGCGCTTTGGGGCGTGTATCTTCAATACACACGGCATCAATAACGGCGTCATCTATATTATGTGACGCTAATATGTCTCGGGTATCATCGCTATCACTTTGCAGATGTAGCCAGCGAATGGCAGGCGTGTTTATCGCGTTGGGCGAATAGTCTTCAGAAAACTGCGCGCCACCTTTTCCATCAAGCCCATAAAACCCCGTAGTTACCTCTACCGAGGCGTTGGTAACCTGCGTATTGTTTAACATTATTCTTTCCTTTCACTGGTTACGTGGGATTGCACTGTGACGTTTTCTCGCTCATTGACCACGACTAACTTTCCATCGACATGAACATCTCGCTGTGGAAACGCGATCACAATATTATTTTCACTGAAGAGTTCGTCTATGCGAAAGCGAATATCACTGCGTATCACGCGAAGATCCCGCTCAACGGTGGCTTCAATCCAAAAGTACACCTCAAACATCAACGCATTGTCACCAAAGTCATCAAATATCACTAACGGTGCGGGGTCCTGTAATACGTTTGCAGATTCACTCACCGCTTGCTCAATCAGTGTTTTCACTGTTCTTGCAGGTGAACCATAGGCCACGCCAACTCTGACAGTGGTGCGAATTAATTTATCTTTGAGGGTCCAGTTGACTACCGTGTTTTCCAGCAGTTTGCTATTGGGTATCAACATGTGTACACCGTCTGTGCGGCGAAAACGGGTTGAGCGCGTGTTAATCGCTTCAACGCGACCTTTCGCCGATTCTACCTCTAAAAAATCACCAATTCGAATGGGACGCTCCCACATCAAAATCCAGCCACTGATAAAATTATTGATAATATTTTGTGCCCCAAAGCCAACACCAATCGCTATAGCGCCAGAGACAAACGCAAAGGCCGTAATTGGAATATTAATGAAATCGAGCGTTGTAATCACCAAAATAACAATGGCAAATACGTAAATAAGTCTTGAAACCAAATGCACCACATCGGGTGCCACACCACGTTTTCGCATGCGACTGGCCACCAAACTCGTTGCCCAACGCGTGAGTAATATCCCGAGTAAGATAATACAAGGCACGATGGCAACATCTCCCACCGTAATCGTGTAATCTCCCATTTTGATTAATGGTGTCGCAAACAACGCCTTTATGGCCTCAAAATCAAATTGCATCATAGGCATCCGTAGTGAAATCGCTTCTTAATGTAAAATAGACGTATAACGAGAATAATACACGCTAACGCATTGAAATCACGCTGAAATATTCACTATTTCCATGAGATTAGACTCATGTGTTGTGGTGCGAAGCGATAAACTGAAGGCATAACTGGGCATTTGCCAACGCCGTTCGCATTAACAATGCCCAGTTAGCAAGGGGTGCAAGAGTGAATCCTTATGATAACGAGAAGTCACTCTCGTCTGAATAGTCTGCGTAGTCTTCGTCAGTATCAGCGCCTACTCGTTCTTTGTTGCTAGAGTGCAACGTATAGAATTTTTTGGGCTGTTTCGTAAGCCGTACATACTTTTCCCAGGTTTTTTCGAGCTTATTTGCCGCAGGCGCTGCGTTACGCATAACCTCAACAAAGTGTTTTTCATCCTCACTTAACGGCGCAATAATCTCGAGCTCTAACGCGTTCAGTGTTTCGCCGAACTGCTCTAACAAACTCGCTTCTTCAATACTAAAGTCACCTGACTTTTTAAATCCGTAAGGAAACCGCACGCGATTTTGAAAACTTTTTCTACCTAGTCTTACTTGCATCACTCACCTCATTAACAAATGTGTTTCAAAAACACGATTTATATAAATTCAGCGCAAAGGTAAAACGACATTTTTTTATCGTCACGATGCAGAAATTTGATAACTTACCACTAGATTAAAATCACAGTATTTCAAGGTGTTATAGCAAAAATAAGATTTAATTTTTTAATGATAACGACAAAATTTTTTCGTTTCCCAAAAGCCATTTTCCATCTTAATCTGCAAGCCTCTAGTAACCGGAGAAAATGAAATGAGCAAAGATTTTCGTTATGACAAATTCGATGACGATCATTACGAAACATCTGACCGTCAATCACGTCGTGCCCATCGTGATACCAGACGAACTAAAGGGCAAACCAAACGGCACTCAGGCGCACAACGTCATGCCGACAAACGTGGAGACCAATGGTCTTCAAATGATGATAGCTGGGCTCAGGCCCAATGGTGAGACAAATGAAAAAGACGTTTATGACTATCGCGTTGTTGGCTTCGTTAGGCGTTGTGGCTGAAGAATTGGCCCCTGCTGACGCTGAGCTTCTGGCAGAGTTAAAAGAATACTGTCAGGAAGTCGCCGAAGAAGAGCGCTCTGAAGACCAAAGTGTTGACGCGTTCGTGCTTGAATGTGTGAACTACGAGCTTGAGTCTATGGGTTACGCACAGGTTGCTAAAATCCAGTAGGACATCACCTACCCGAATTAAACTGACAGTTTACTGTTATGAAGCTACCCCAGTCTGGGGTGGCTTTGTTTTTTGTTTTAAAAATTACTAAGCCTTTTGCGATGTATCATGATAAATTTTACATACAGTGTAAAAAATCCTGTTATAGCAAAAGGTTAGATAGTGTGGATACGCGTTTTTTGAAAACATTTTTGGAAGTGGCCAAAACACGACACTTTGGCAAAGCCGCCGAAAACCTCTACTTAACCCAGTCTGCCGTGAGCGCGCGCATCAAGCAGCTTGAGGAATACTTTAATACCGTGTTGTTTGTCAGACACCGTAACAGTATTCAGCTAACCTCAGCGGGCGAGAAACTCATCCCCTATGCCGAGCAAATGACGACGCTCCTTGAAGATAGTCGCCGCGCGCTGGTAGAGGAAGAGGTAGACTATTTGGTGTGTGCTGCTACGCCAAACGCCAGCGAGCTATATTTGCAACATGGATTGTACAGCCTGTACAAATCGTTTCCCGACTTGTCCATTCGGGCTGAAGTATTGTCGGCTGAACAACTTTCAAGGCAACTTCATGAACGCATTGTCGATTTAGGTTTTACACTGTACCCAATGAAATCTGAAGAACTGGAACATACTGTTGTCGCGTCTATGCCGCTGGCGCTCTACTCTCACAAACATTTGGATGTAGATACTGCGCTGGAGAACTATTTCCACGTAGACTGGGGCAGCAAGATTTCAGAGGCCATCAATAAACAGTTTCCACAAACGCGGAAATCTCGATTAAAGACGACCTCACTACAAGTCGCATTTAACTGGTTGTTCGCAGGTGGAGGAAGTATTGTGCTGCCAAAATCTGCTGTCGAACACCATCCTGAAGGATACACACTCACGTTGCTTCAGGAACTCGACGATCTGCACATAGATGTTTATCTCGTGTACATGAAAGAAATCAAACACCTTGGGTTATCTGAGTTAATTTCCTTTCATAAACAAATCCTAAACTAAACTAGACATAGTGGGCTCAATCTAACATCAACTTTAAGAAGCACGATTAGATGGCCAATTTTTTAATTTTTCAGATACATGGAATCTCTAATGAAAGTAGCGATACTCTCACGCAACGCCAAGCTCTACTCTACCCGCCGCTTAAAAGAAGCAGGCGAGGCACTTGGTCATCAGGTCGATATTATCGACACCATGCACTGCTACATGGACATCACAAGCAGTAAACCAATGGTGCGCTTTAAAGGTGAACCCTTACCGCAGTACGACGCGGTGATTCCAAGAATTGGCGCATCAGTCACGTTTTACGGTACAGCCGTAGTTCGTCAGTTTGAAATGACAGGCAGTTTTTCTGTCAACGAATCTGTCGCAATAAGCCGTTCACGCGACAAACTCCGTTCAATGCAGTTACTGTCGCGAAAAGGCATTGGCCTGCCTCGTACCGGATTTGCTCATAGTCCAGATAACATCAAAGATTTGATTCGCAACGTGGGCGGCGCTCCGTTAGTGATTAAATTGCTGGAGGGCACCCAAGGCATTGGTGTGGTGCTCGCCGAGACCAACAAAGCAGCAGAAAGCATTATCGAAGCGTTCATGGGTATCAGCGCCAACATCTTGGTTCAAGAGTTTATTAAAGAAGCGGGCGGCTCGGATATTCGTTGTTTTGTTATTGGCGACAAAGTGGTTGCCGCCATGAAGCGTCAGGGCAAAGAAGGCGAGTTTCGTAGTAATCTTCATCGTGGCGGTTCAGCAGAAGTATGCCGTATAAGTAAAGAAGAACGTGCCACCGCAGTCGCAGCTGCAAAAGCGATGGGGTTAAACGTATGCGGGGTTGATTTACTTCGTTCAAACCGTGGCCCAGTGGTTATGGAAGTAAACTCATCACCCGGTTTAGAAGGGATCGAGTCTGCCACCCAAAAGGATGTAGCAGGCATGATTTATCAATTTATTGAAAAAAATGCCAGACCAAACAACACGCGCACGCGCGGTAAGGGCTAGCCATGACAGATGTGTTAACAATCGGTGAAACCAGCATAAAGCCGGGTGAACGGGTTAAACTCGAATTGCCCGCAGCCAGACTCTACACAGACACTGAAATGTCAGTACCTGTTGAAGTGATCCGTTCGAAAAAACCGGGGCCAATCATGTTCATCAGTGCAGCCATTCACGGCGATGAACTCAATGGTATTGAAATTATCCGTCGACTGTTACACATGAAGTCTTTTCGGCTATCGAAAGGAACGTTGATTGCAGTACCCATTGTGAATGTGTATGGCATGTTGAATCAGAGCCGCTATATGCCCGACCGACGCGATCTGAATCGCAGCTTTCCTGGCTCTGCCAAAGGCTCATTGGCGGGTCGGCTGGCAAATTTGTTTTTAACCGAGATTGTAAGCAAGTGCGACTACGGTATCGATCTGCACACAGGTGCGATACATCGCAGCAATTTCCCGCAAGTTCGCGCCAATTTACGCGATGATGAGACCCACGAATTAGCGCGCGCATTTGGAGTTCCGGTTATCTTAAACGCAGATTTACGCGACGGTTCTTTACGTGCCGCAGCATCGAACATGGACACCAAGATATTACTGTACGAAGCAGGACAGGCATTACGCTTTGATGAACTGTCGATTCGAGCAGGTATACGTGGGATCTTAAATGTGATGTCTGCGCTTGGCATGATCCGCAAGCGTCGCCCAAATGCATCTCACAAAACCGTAGAGCCTTTCGAGGCCTATAACAGTGCATGGATCCGCGCCGCCTCAAGTGGCATCGTCAGAGACAGAAAGCGCTTAGGGGATCGCGTGAAAAAAGGCGACGTTCTCGCAGAGATTTGCAGCCCAACGGGAAATTTTGAGCAAAAACTTAAAGCCACCCAAAGTGGTGTGATCATTGGCAAGCAAAACATTCCTTTGGTACAGGAAGGTGATGCGATGTTCCATATCGCCTATTTTGAAGCCCCTGCTCAGGTTGAACAACACATTGGGCAGTTACAGGATAATTTAGTACCAGAACAAGATTTAATGATGGAGCCGTTACAGCAATGAATACATGGATAGTGCTACTGGTTAGCATTTTCATTTATTGGATGGGATTAAAACTCATAGCACGCCTTATCCGCAAACTTGGTCGCGAACGAAATGTCACATTTTTGCGCATGCAGTATGTGTCTCGTACCATTAGCACCGTATGGACAATCACGGTCTTACTTATTGTTAGCCTCATTAGTGGTATTCAATATGAAGAACTGGGCATTGTTGTGTCATCGGTTTTTGCTTTATTAGGTGTCGCGCTTTTTGCGCAGTGGTCGATTCTGAGCAATATCACAGCTAGTATTATGATCTTCTTTTTCTTCCCGTTTAGAGTCGGAAATTGGATACGCGTATTTGACAAAGACGACAGCGTAGAAGGTGAAGTTATCGAAATTACTTTATTTCATGTCATCGTAAAAAACGGAGAAGGCACTACCCTGACCTATCCGAATTCGATGATATTTCAAAAGGCGGTGTCTATTCGACAACGTCGACCTGAAGCAGCCCCAGCAGCAACCACAGAAGCGGTTAAAGATCCTCAAATAACGGTAGCGCCAGACACACTCAAACCAGAAGAAGCCGCGTTACTCAAGGAGAAGCCATAATGAGCCAAAAAATAATGGTAGGCGTAGTGGAAAGCATTGCGTTACCAAGCCTAAAACTCGCGAATATTGCCACGCGCATCGATACAGGCGCAAAAACATCGGCCTTGCATGTTGATCATATCGTGGTAGATGACGCGCAGCGCATCGTGCATTTTGAGTTCCATCCCGACTTTCACGACATAAAGAAAACCATCAAATGCTCTGCCCCACTGCACGATCGCCGCTGGATTAAGTCGTCTAATGGTGAGCGTGAGCAGCGGTGTGTCATCAAAACACAGGCAACGTTGGGGGCTTCATTATCGTGGGATATTGAAATCACACTCACAGACCGCTCTTCCATGAACCATTTAATGCTCTTAGGCCGCGAGGCGATGGAAGGCGTTGTAATAGTCGACCCAGAAGCACACTTTTTGGCGTCAGAGCGCTCACCCGAACCCGATCCTGAGTAATCGTCACGAAAGAACACATAGCAGTAACATACAAGGACATTCATAATGAAAAATCGCGTTTTGTACATAGTGGGGCTTGTGATGGCATTGAGTTTACAAAGCGCGATAGCCAACGACGCACCTAACCTTGCCCGTAAAGCCGCGGTAGACGAGAACCGAATTCTCACGCTGTCACCCAAACAAATTAATCAGTCGCTAAATACGCGTTTTCCCATACGAAAGCAAATCAACGGGTACGATGTGAGTTTTCATAGCCCCTCTATCGCACTCGATTTTCTTGATAAAACCATAAAGGTGAATAGTGCAGTAACGGTTAAACAAGGTGAATACAGTTTAGAAGCGACCGCGCTGATTAAAGGAGACGTAGACTATGATGAAATTGACAACCATTTGTACATCGAGTATCCCAGCGTAGAAACCATTAAGGCAACACACAGTACCTTTCCAGATAATAAAGCGCCTCTGAGCACCGCCAAAATATCGATGGGCAGTAAGTTACCAGAAATTATCATTTTTGATTTTTCTACACTCGATATTGAGTATTTACTCAAGCGCCCAAAACGCATCGACGTCGCCCAAAAAGGGCTGGTAGTGTATTTTTGATTAGCGGATATTCGCAAAATTAAGACCATACAATTGGTGTTGTCACCGAACATTTGGCATGAGAAAAACGGGTTTTGCAACTATCTATAATAGTATTCATAAAACATGGAAAAAGGGCGAAAATTCTAGCACGGCATTACCTCCGCCCTCTTTCCCACACTTTTTACTCAGTGCGTTTAGCTATCTGTTTTAGGTGTTGGCCCTTTAGATTCATCATCGCCAGAGCTTTCACCTACATATTCACCCGGATAAAATTTATACAACCACGCTTCGGCCAGTTGTCGAGAAGTAAGCGGCTTCAAAAAGAAATTAATCGGCACACCGCAATCTCCTTCTATCGCTTTTGAAATGTAGTCATCCAATGCTGTCATCATCGAATTTGTGTCAATAACCTGATTGTTCGCATTGTCGTACTCTCCTAAACTCGATACCACGTTTGTCACGTAGGAGTTGTCTAGCTGCATGAACGACTCCCCTGCCTTTGCTTTTTCGGCAGACGAGCCCATTGTATTCACCGTGCCATCGTTGGCACCTTGAATCGCAGCAAGTTGGCTCATCACTTCTTTGGGATCGGGCTTAAGGGTTTGTACCGTGGTTTTTATCGCGTTTGACTTAATAGAGGGAATAATCCCCATCGCAACAAAACTCGCATGAGATTGTAAATTTGATGTACTCAGTAAATTCTTCAGACTATTGGCAAATGAAGTATCTAGCCCAAATTTACCCGAACTGTTAGCAAGAAACAGATGTTCTTCGATAGAAGCAGACATCGATGCCGCCACAGACGATGAGCTTTGTGAAGAGTCACTTTTTTCATCTTGAAGAATATGCACCATACCCACAAAGCTCGACCCGTAGGTCGCGCCCGATAGCAGGTACATTCCCGCAGAGTCAGAATCCTTACCCGCGATAACTTTTTGCATTGATTCGGGATCAGCGGTATCAATTTTCTTATCTGGCACGTAAACATTCCATGCACGAATCGCTTTTTCTGGATCGAGCACAAACGGTGCAAATAAATCAGCCACTTTGTGGGTACAGTTTGCTGTAATGACTAATGTCCCCTCGATACTATGATTGGAATGTTGAGACTCCATCACTTTCTTCGCCGACGAGCCGACTTCTGCTGAATAAGTGGGAGATAAAAAAGCAGACACTTGCGACGATACATAGGCAGCAATTGAGCTTGAATGTGCGTCAGAAGAATCTGTATTCGATTCAAACCGAAAATACTGTGCATCCATAACCATTGAGTCTGACGATAACGGCATTTTTTTAATATC
The DNA here is from genome assembly GCF_025751585.1 of Fluctibacter corallii. Lineage (GTDB taxonomy): Bacteria > Pseudomonadota > Gammaproteobacteria > Enterobacterales > Alteromonadaceae > Fluctibacter_A > Fluctibacter_A corallii. The sequence continues at coordinate 377,420 of NZ_JAOWKX010000002.1, read as the reverse complement.
AGACTTGTTGTAGTCCATCGGGCTCTCAACAGTCGAGCTAATTTGCTTCTGTGACATAGACTCACGTGCAGCACGGATTTCAGGGAGGGCTTTTACCGTCTCTTGCGCCAGTGCAACGGCCGCTTTAGACATATCAGATTTGACGGTATCGATTTCTTTTGCAAGATTGTCTAAATCACTTTGATCAACATTCATGTTGATCATTTCCTGCAATGTCATGTCGAGACTACGCTTAGATAAAATGTAAGAATTCAGCGCTTGCTGCGCTGCATCTACGGGCTTTTGCAATTCTGCAATTTTAGTTAAATCATCGATTTTTGACTGGTCCACTACATTGCCAAGAACCAACGACGGATCGAAAGGAATTGTCGATGGCATAACATGCTCCTTTTATTTTGGATAAAATTTTCCTTACAACTTACAAAGCGTAGTTCAAAAGCCAATTGACGACGGGATAATTTAGACACGCATGGGTTCGAGCTCCTTTAGAACCCTTAAACCCATAGATAATGCCTCGTATGCATGGCCATCTGTTATAGAGATTGACCATGAATTGCTGAATTGCATACCTTTAGCATGTAATCAAACGAGTTTCTCATTGGTCCGTAATCCGGATTCCTTTCGATGAATGCGTTAAACATTTGCTCTTCATCGCTGTTGGATCTGCGGTTTGAGTTCTCCTTCCTAGAATTATTCTTAGAACTTTTTCTAACTCCATTCGAAGCCTAGCTAAAGCAAAATTCAAATCATTTTCAGACTGACCAACGTAGTCCTCAACCTCATCTTCAAGACTTAAAGATTTGGCTATTGAAACTATGGTCGAATCCAGCTGTTTTTTCGCTTCTTGAAGCTATTCACTACCTGGTAAGTGTACATTTACCGTTTGATTAACTGTATTGGAAATTGCTGTGATGATGTTGCTATAAACACTAAGCAGGTCTCTTGTTTGGGTTTTAAATTCAGAGACTTCACTTTTAATTTCCTGTACATCCTTTTCATAAGTTAATAGCTTGCCAATTATTAGCTTTTTAGCAGATTGGAGAAGCAAAACAACACTGAAAATGAAAGTAGCGTTATGGCCGTAGTGTTTAAAGTCACTTTTGGTGGGAACCCTATTGAATAAAGCGCCAAAAATATTAAGAAAAGTGCAATAAACCTACAAAAGAAAGGAAAAATATCCATTGATAAGATTTTACGAATAGCTTCCACTTCCATGCTCCTTAGCATTAATAGGCAACACACCAGAATTATCAGCATGGTTAATAACAACCCCATACTTATTCCTTAACCCGGTGTCTTCTAAACGTCATATATTTTGTGAAGGCAGGCTTAATAATAGCTTGGTTTCCCCGAAATCCGACAGGGCCTATAACTAGAATTTCTGATCCATCCAATTCTCCAACATCTTTTATCTTAAAGTTGTTGATAACCGCCGTATCTAGACCTCTATCTAGAACGACCGATGGTTCATGGCTGTTTCCGAAGTTTAGCCAAAGCTCCCCATTCTTTCGTTTATATAAGTTGTTTATCGGTCCCCAAAACACCCATACGTTTGATGTATGCGATTGATTAATTTCCGTGAGATGGACGACTTTCTCCTTTAACTGTCCTTCCAACACAATCCTTCCATTCTCTGCAACAATTTTTATTTCTCGATCTTGATCCTTGTATTCAGGATTGCGACATAGATTGGTTAGTAACTGTCTCAATGATTTTTTTAAAGGATACCCTGATGAATTTCCGAGTGCACACTTGCTTCCTTTCGTCCATTCTGAAGGTTCATCATCGAACTTGGAGTTGTCTTCAGAAACATACAAAGAATGCTCTTTCGAATTATCTAAATTTATATATATATCAGTAGAAGGCGAATCAGTCGTCTCACCGTTACCATCTAAGACATCATCTGCCTCTAAACCTACCGTAGATGCTTCGCATCCTTCCTTGTGGTGAGCAGCAAAGCAGGCCTTACGGCTCATTTTATCGGTATCGTATCCTTTTATAAACCAAGCCTTAGCTTCGCATTCTAAGCAAACTATGTTCCCTCTATATCTATCTTTGTCATTAGAATAATGCTGCGTTGTACAGATTTCATTTGTCAAAACAAAACGGGACTCATTCAAAACCGTTCCTTAGTATTAAAACTAGCTCTTATAATAAGGTAACTTTATTGCGCACTCAACAGATTTAAACTTATTTTTTATAAGGTTATTAAAATTTATTATTTTAGCAAGTATACTCAGACGCGTCTTTCAAGTAAAACTTCCCTCCTTTGACAACGCTTTTAATCATTGCCTGAATATGAATTGGTTGTTTTTCCGCATCTAGTTTTGAAACTTCGTTTTTCAACAGTCCCATATCAATGAGAAGTCGAAAATAGTCTGAATTTATATTTGCATATTGTCCATTTGTAGAGTCGGCACCGTTATACCCGATGGTCTCCAATAGTAGTAGTATTTCTTCTGGTTTTGACAATAACTTAGCAAGATATTGGCGAGCAGTTTCTTGGGAAACCCTACCCAATCCATAAAATATTCGACAACGCAATGAAGAGCCAACAAGAACATTATTCTCTAATACTGATAACGCAACTTTTTCGTATAGCTTGTAGCATTCGTCTATATCTTCACCATCAATCCAGTCATCTTCAGAGTTATCCTTCAATTTCTTATTAATGTTAATGAGAATATAATTACCCATTGGGGCAAGGCACTTTTCCGAAAGCAGTTTGCAAATTAGCTTCTTTTTGTTTGAATTTAAAGAAATTACCTTCTTAAAAAGCCACTCCAACTGAAAAAGCAGATCAAAAGTTACAAAACCGAGCCGTTCATCCAATTGTTTCTTCATTTTTTCTGATGACAGGTACATGTCACCAGTAATTTTGAGGACGTCAAATGCATGATCTTGACAAACAGAAGCGTGATTCATAAGTAATTCAAAAAATCTGTCGTCTGCATCGGTTTCTAAAACATGTTCTAAAAAGCTACTTCTCTCTATTTCACCGTATATAAAATCCTTGACCTGTTTGTCGGTAACTTGACCTTCTGGAGTAGTGTAGTGGAGTGCTACATGTAATCGCTTTGGTTCTGCAATGCGCCCTGCTGCATCTTCACTATCTACATGATGCATTGAAAAGGAATCCTCTGAAATCAAAGGAAAAACATCTTCAATTAGTTTTTTAAGATAACGCTTATCAACCTCACTCAATCCATTGTATTTCTGCTCCCTATCGCCAGCAAAGTCAGAAATGGCTTTGGATTTTTCCTCAAAACTCACTTCGTCGAAGCTAATTCTTTGTCCTACATATGCCTCTGGCGTGGATTTTATATGTTCATAGATTGGGCTTGCCTTTATAGCAATCGCTGACAGTGCGAAAAGATCTGCAACACACACTTGACCTTCGACTTGTGACAATAGAAACCCAAAATGATTAAAGAAACGGTGAATTTCTCTTGGAGTTGTCATTAGATGTTTAAAGGCACGTTGATAAAGCCACCCTAATCTTTCAAAGTCACCTTCAAATACTTTTGTCTTCTTTTCAACTTCTAATCGACCGAATTCTGAATCAAATATTTTCTCCAAACCTCTTCCAGAAGCCATGGGCACCTGAACCCTAAGCTGAACAATTTTATCGATGTATTCCGAAGGGTTACCTATGTCGTTCTTACTGAGAACACTTGTTAGATATTCAGGATCGTACGATAGTAAAAAAGATGTTTGTTTGAAGTCAGCAACAGCTTTAACTAAACGAAGAATTTGAAAAGTTTCATTTGGTGTTAGACGATCAATATCGTCAATGATCACGACAATTGGCAAGTTAATCTTACTTATCGCTTCATTAACTTTTTGTTTTTTACCGATAAGGTCTAGTTTTTTTAATTCTGCAATCTGTTTTGCAGAATCCCCTACTTTTGATACAACTTTTCCAACTATAGATGCCCAAGGTTCAGCGCCGGGTATCAGTTTAGCGACGCTAAACAGACTAGAATAAGCAATTAGCTCTTTAGCTGCCTTTAGTGCTAACTCTGAATTACTTTTGATATTTAGTTGAGTAGAGAATTGTAGCAAAAAGTCCTGTATTAAAGTCTCAGGCTTGCCAGCCAACCAAGGGTTGTACTCTACAACTATTATTTCTTCATTTATTGAGGATAATTGATTTTTTATGAGGTTGATTATGGAGGTTTTCCCACTTCCCCATCTACCCTCAATTGATACAGTTAGACAATCATCATCTTCTTTTAGATTCAATATGTTAGCGAGTTGATACGAAAACCCAGTTCTATTTAACAGGTCTGGAGCTACTTTTGTTCCTAGTATCGGCCTGTCGTGATGATAATTTGCCATCGTTGCTCTCCTTGAACTTACGAAAACCATGGTACAAATACATCAGTGGTCGATCAACAACTGCTTGGCCAGCTTGTCTACAAATCAACAGGTAAAATGAATGTGATAGTGAATAGTATCATTAAATATGTTGGTGCCCGGGGCCGGACTTGAACCGGCACGCTGTTACCAGCGAGGGATTTTAAATCCCTTGTGTCTACCAATTTCACCACCCGGGCATCGGGTGTACACTTGCGTGTGTATAGTGGAGGCGGAACCCGGAGTCGAACCGAGATCCACGGATTTGCAATCCGCTGCATAGCCATTCTGCCATTCCGCCAATTTGGAGCGGGAAACGAGACTCGAACTCGCGACCCCAACCTTGGCAAGGTTGTGCTCTACCAACTGAGCTATTCCCGCTTTGTTGCGTTTCTAACTTCTGTTGCTATTTCACTTTCCAGTTACCTTGCCATGAACTTGGCAATTACTACGTAACGTGGATTGTGCTCTACCAACTGAGCTATTCCCGCTTTGTTGCGTTTCTAACATTTGTTGCTATTTCACCTTCCAGTTACCTTGCCAAGAACTTGGCAATTACTACGTAACGTGGATTGTGCTCTACCAACTGAGCTATTCTCGCAATTTGCGCGACTAATTAAATTAGTGTGGCGCTAAACGCTGTTGCGTTTGATTCACTGTGGCATCTCGCTTTCGTTTGATGTCTCAGTGAATGTGTGGACGCATTCTACCGTCAAAGTCATAACTGTCAACAACAAAAATACACTTTTATGACTGACTGCTGAAAATTTGACTGATACGTCTTATTTTTCAGCATTTTTAATGATTTATCGGCTCACTGGGTGCCGTTAAATCTTTCCACGCCGCTATGGTGTACTCAACCATTGACCAAATAGACAGCACCGCTGAGATATACAATAAAATATAACCAAGGCTTACCCAGAAAATTGGCACGCCCATAAAATATTCAAGTTCTGACAACAGCCCTATCAGCGCCAGCATTTGTGCCATGGTTTTGGCTTTACCAATAAACGACACTTTTACCCGCTCACTGCTGCCCTGTTGCCCCATCCACTCACGCAATGCAGAAACATATACTTCGCGCGCCATAAGGATAATGGCAGGAATGGTGATCCACGCAGATGCGTATGTATGCGTAATCATGATTAACGCTGTGGCAACAATCAGCTTGTCGGCCACGGGATCGAGAAATGCACCAAATTTGGATGATTGCTGTAATTTACGTGCTAAGTAACCATCGAACCAATCTGTTATTGCGGCTAACCAGAAAATAAATGCACCCGCTTGATGCGCCCATTTCCAATCAAGAAAATACACCACCACGAACACGGGAATAAGAAGTACGCGCATCATGGTAAGAATATTAGGAATTGTCCACATGAATAAAATTCTGCCTTTTTATAATTGTATTGTTACGCTTTGCATCTAATTATGAAGATGATCGTAAATCGTCTCTGCTAATTCTGCACTGATACCAGGAACGCGTGCAATTTCATCTTTACTGGCCTGCATCACACCTTGAATGCCGCCCATGTATTTCAACAAGCTTTGACGACGTTTGGCTCCAATACCTGGCACGGTTTCAAGTACACTGGTTTTTTTCGCTTTTTGTCGCCGTTGGCGGTGTCCCGAAATCGCAAACCGATGAGCTTCATCGCGAATATGCTGAATCAGATGTAACGCCGGTGAGTCAGATTGCATTGGGATAGTATCATGATTCCCCGCCAAGATAAGGGTTTCTAACCCAGCTTTACGGCTGGTGCCTTTAGCCACACCGATTAACCACGGCTTTTTATCGTGCTTCCAGTCTTCAAAATACGCCTCTGCCTGCGCAAGTTGGCCTTTACCGCCATCAATAAACAAAATATCTGGGATTTTGCTGTCATCTGATACATTTTTATATCGTCGCGCGAGCGCTTGCGCCATCGCGGCATAATCATCACCAGGCGTAATGCCCTCAATGTTATAACGGCGATAGTCACTTTTAAACGGCCCTTCTCGGTTAAATACCACACAAGATGCCACCGTTTGCTGACCCGACGTATGACTGATATCGAAACACTCCATACGTTGAATCGGCTGTTCAATTTCCAATATTTTTTCAAGCTCAATGTAGCGGGCAAATACCGATTTTTGGTGGCTTTGCTTTGTCACTAGCGCAGATTCTGCGTTAGTGTTGGCTAAGTCGAGATAGCGTTTACGTTCATCTCGTGCGCCGCGGAGAAAGCGAATCTTATAGCCCGCTTCTTGAGATAATAGCGTCTCAATTGCGTCTTGATCCTCTAACACCATCGGCATAACAATTTCTTTGGGTACGGTTTTGTTACCCGCTAAATAAAATTGCAGTATGAACGACTGAAACACCTCTTCAGGGCTAGATTCGGCAGGTACTTTAGGGAAAAAGCTTTTGCTACCAAGTAATTTCGTGTCTCGAATAAAAAAGCCTTGAATGCTGGCCACACCATTTCGGTACGCAAAGCCAAACACATCCATTTCTTTTTGATTCCCGCTTACCCACTGCTGCTCTTGCACTTTAGACAACGCATTGATTTGATCGCGATATTTCGCTGCCGCCTCGAAACGAAGATCCCTACTCGCCTGTTCCATTTTCTCCACCAGCGAGTCAATAACCTGCTTGTTTTTGCCTTTTAAAAACAATCTCGCTAATGCGATTTGTTGTTTGTATTCCTCATCACTCACGTAGCCTTCTACGCAAGGTGCAGCGCAACGCTTTAACTGATACTGCAAACATGGGCGACTGCGTGCGCGATAGTAGCTGTCTTCACACTGGCGAATAGGGAAAAGTTTTTGCATGGTTCGCAAACTTTCTCGCACTGCCCACGCACTGGGATACGGCCCAAAATACTCGCCCTTATCTTTTTTGCTACCACGATGAATGCCTAAACGTGGATGACGGTGATCAGACAAGAAAATAAAAGGATAGGATTTATCGTCCCTTAGCAACACATTGTATTTAGGACGATATTTTTTAATGTAGTTATTTTCAAGAATAAAGGCTTCCGTTTCACTGTTCACAATCGTCACATCCATATGTGCAATATTGTTAACCAGTGAGCGGGTTTTGATTGAATCTACATTTTTACGAAAATAACTTGATACACGCTTTTTGAGGTTCTTGGCTTTACCTACATAAATGACGTCTTCGTTGGCATTGTACATTCGGTACACACCAGGTTGAGACGTCAGAGTTTTTAAAAACGCCGAAGCGTTAAATTCGGTCGTATCACGCATTGCTAATTAGAACTGATCGGAATGAATCAATTTGTGCCTTAACGCCAAATGCGTCAACTCGACGTCTGATGTGACGGTGAGCTTTTCAAACATTCGATAGCGATAGGTATTTACCGTTTTGGCGCTGATATTCAAATGCGAGGCAATATCGGGAACTTTTGCGCCTTTAGTTAGCATAATCGCTATTTCTAATTCACGCTCAGACAGCTGGTCGAACGGGTTCTCGTCTCCCAGCCCCATTTTTCCAATGGCTATCTGCTGCGCAATATCAGGTGCAATATACTTTTGACCGCTCGCCACTTTTCGAATGGCGCTAATCATCTCTGTCGGCTCGGCGTCTTTGGTCAAATACCCAAACGCCCCCAGTTGCAACACTTTTGCAGGAATCGGGTTGTCTTTGTGTACCGACAAAACAATCACCCGAGTATCAACTGCAAAACGCAGGATCTGCTTAGTGGCTTCAAGCCCACCCATGCCGGGCATGTTCATATCCATCAACACAAGATCGGGTTGTTGCTGACGACACAGTTTCACTGCCACTTCACCTGAGGCTGCTTCGCCAATAACTTCAAAATCTTTTACATCTTCAAGAATGCGACGGATGCCGGTTCTGACCAATTCGTGGTCATCGACCAATAACAATCTAATCAACGATAACTCCGCCAATACGGCTTCTAATTCAAGAGTCCAAAAATAGCATTAAGTCACCAATATTGCAGTGTTTGTTACCACTACAGGCTATTTTTGAACCAAACTAACGAAATAGGTGCTGGGCAAGATGGTTCCAACCATTCACGGTGTCATCATAGCCCTGTCCGATAATCATGGCGTCACACAATTCTACCGAGCAACGAATCATCCAACGATGTTTGCAACCAAACACCATTACGGGTTTAGTGGGCAACCCACCACATCGACAGGCGGCGGGTTGAATAGATGTGTCTTTTTGCTCTAACAGCAAGTCTGGCATGTCGTAAAACAGCGTAACGATTATCTTGCCAGACAGTGTATACCTGAAAGCAGTTTAAATCAGCAGAAACCTGTTGTTATCCCTCATTTTTTACACTTAGCATATATTTGGCAACGGCTAGGCGCGTATCTGGGTCTAAATAATTCTGTGGTGGCATCTCTGGATAGTCGTCTCGCTTCTTCACAGGATTAGCAATCCAATCCGCCATCGATTGAGGATCATCCATATACAAGGCTTGAATCACTTCAACAGGCGGGCCAATCATACGGCCAGTGTAAGTATGACAGCCTGTGCATATGCCCAAATACGCTATTTTGCCCCGTTCCGACGGATGTATATCTCGCGGTGCGACGGGTGTATCAAGTAAATAAGTCGTAATGGTATCGGTATTGGTGAAATCACATTGCGCCCAATCCTTTAAGCCAGCGGTCACGTATTGCTGCTTGTTCAAAATACAGCTCTCGGTATTGGCTCCCACACGAATAATGTCTGGATGCCCTGTTTTGAATTCTGTCAGTAACAGGGCTTTCGCTTCATCTATGGTGTCGTAGCCGTTATTGACCATCAGATTATCCAGTATGCGGATACGGTCTGACTTGGGGTCTGCGTCTGGATCAATCGTGGTATTGGGTGCATTATCATGATCGGTAATAATGATACCCGCTGTTTTATTGTCTTTAATTATGTTGCCTTCGATGATTACATCATCGGCTGCCATTATTAAAATTCCAGTTCCCGCAGGAATACCCGAAACCGTCGAGCCTGGTGCACCAAAATTGGGCGTATTATTATTGGCAATGTAATTGTTTCTGAAAATCACATCGTACGTTGTTTTAATCGGTAACCCCGGTGTGATAAAGGCCAGTAATCCTCCCGTGTTATTGTGTACATAGTTGTTTTCAACAATGGCATGGCGGCTATTCTCTATTTCAATGCCAGCAACAGAGTCAAAAACTTCGTTGTGCGCAACATGTATATTGTCGCTCATGCCCACATATATCGCTGCATCTTCGATACCAGAGATAACGTTGTGTTCCACCACGCCATTTTTACCCAGCTGAGGGAAAATGCCATACACCCCCGTATCAACAATAACATTATTACGAATTTCGAAGTTATTGCCCGCCTGCCCCATGATTCCATTGCCTTTGTAGCGGGTAATTTGCAGGTTCTCGACAACAATGTTGTTGCCTGAATACAGAATCGCATCATTTAGTGTACCTTCGCCATCTAGAATGGCACGCTTCCCTTCCTGAATAATGCCCCGTAAGGTGATGCTGTCTTTGTCAATATACACGGTTTCATGATAGCGACCGGGTGCAAGTACAATGGTATCTCCCGGATTGGCGGCTTTCACCACCTCCATAATGCTTTCACCGGGGTTGATGTGGTGTGTAACCCCAGATACTTCGTAAGCATCAGCAGTATTCTGCTGGCCTACCGCGTCTAGATCGTCTGCTTGTTTGTATCCCCCCTCGAAACTCTTTTCAGCAACGGGTGCGACCGACGGCATCGAAGAATTAGACTGGCTAATCCCATAACCAATGCCTACCCCAGCTAAAACCAATACGGTACTGGTTATCACTTTTAAAACCATGACACTCTCCTGTTTGTGTTAATTCTGTGTGTCAGCGTGCACGACCGTTGACTCTATTGGCTGCATAGCCGCGGTTACCGACAGGCCCGATGGCACCTTTGTGGGAATTGAAGGGGTTAACGACTCATCTTTCAGTGCCCCCAGAAAGGCCGTGATCAGTTCAATTTCTCTGTCAGTTAAATTTGGCTCCCAAATGTGCCAATGAAGCTGCAATGATTCATTATCTGGCACTGCATGCCCTCTACCTTTGTTATAAAAGGCAACGGCATCCTCTAACCCTTCTATATTACCTGCATGCATGTATGGTGCGGTTTGTGTGATATTTCGAAGAGTCGGCACTTTAAAGCCTCCACGCAATTTTTTACTTTTATATACACGCTCTGCGCCAGGATCGAAGGCATGACCGGCTTTTTCTGGCACGCCAATAACCGCGATTTGATTATTAGTGAACAAAGGGGGCTGATGGCATTCCGCACAGCGAGCCACAAAAGACCGAAATACGTTCAAGCCTTGAACTTCGTCCTCACTCAACGCGTCGTGATAACCATGTGCGTAGTGATCATAACGGCTATTTAAGCTGATTAAGCTGCTCTGAAATGCCGCCAGCGCAGTAAATATTTGTTGTAGTTCAATGGAATGCTTCTCTTTGTTTGACGGAAATGCGGTATTGAATAAACGCATATATGTACTGTTTTGGGTTAGCTTTGTTAACAATTGGGTCGGTTCCGCCCCCATTTCATTGTCGGCAAACAACGGGCCCGCAGCTTGAGTTTGCAAATCAGACGCACGACCGTCCCAAAACAATTTGTCGAGAAACCCTACATTCCACAATGATGGCGCAGAGCGAGACGTACGTTGCCCATGAATTCCGATACTGACATCTCGCCCATCGCTAAACCCTTTGTCTGGCTGATGACAACTGGCACAAGACAACTGATTGTCGCCCGATAAAATTGGATCAAAAAACAAGTATCGTCCCAAGCTGATCTGCTCGGGTGTATAACCGCCATAGTGTTGCGGAAGAGACGTTTGTGTGCCGCCTACGCCTCGCGACTGCACTGAGTCATACCATTGATACATAGACACGAGATAGCAGTGACCTTCACGCTTTTCAAAACTGGGCGGGCATTGCTTACTTAGAAAGAATGTGTCCAGTGCCTCGGTTGACGCCAATGTAGTGAGACTGGTTGCCAAACACACCAGATTAAAGCTGACAATAAACAACACGTTTAGGCGCTTGTTAATCATGACGCGCCACCTCGTTAGCAGGTTTCTGCGTGGCGATATACACTAAGATGGCATCAAGTTCTTCATTAGAAACACGCGACGCCATCATCGCCATTTGGCGTGCGCTACGATCATCTTCAGCGTGACCTCTTCGTCCGTCTTTGAAATTCTGCATTTGGCGACGAATATATTGCGATGATAAAATATGCAAATTGGGCGCCTTTAGGCCCGCGTTCCCCTGGGCATTGCCACCGTGGCACGCCCCACATTTTCCGTGATAATAACTCTCACCTCGTTTGTGTATTTCGGGTGAATGCGCCTGTGCCACAGTATCTTGCTCATGTGTTTGGGCATGTGGCGACAAACTCGCCAAATATGTTGATAAGGCATCTATGTCGCTATCGCTCAATCCAGCAGCAATACCAAACATTTGGCTTGAATATGCGTCAGGCTTGGGAATTTGTTGTTTGTATTTATGAAGTTGGCGCTGCGTATACCACGCATGTTGCCCTGCTATTGCTGGCGCACCTAGCTGAACATTGCCAGTGGCCTCTTGACCGTGGCAACTCACACACAAGGCATACGGGGTTGGTGGTGTGTCAGATTCATTGGCAAATGTATACGTCGTCACGTTCAACGCAACCAGTAACAAAATATGTTTCGCAGCAGAGTGAGCCGCGTTTATTATTGTGTTTTTTATCATGCGCGTTTTTCCCTAAAGCAAACCATTGCCTTTTAGAATGAAGCCTATGAAAGTGCTGCAAAAAACGCTTATTAAAAAATGAAAAACCCTGACGAATAATGAAAACGTCAGAGTTTTTTAGATTGCGACAAGGCAGTAGCGCGGAATTCGGTAGGTGTAACGCCGTGTTTATTTTTAAATGCCTTATTGAACGAACTTAGACTTCTGAAGCCACTTTCCAGTGCCAATGTCAAAACCGGAATTCTGGCGCGTTCGTGATCGCTCAAGTTGTCAGCCACATCTCGAATGCGAAAGAAGTTTAAGAAGTCATTGAAGTTTCGATAATTTAGTTCGCCATTTATTAGCTGACGCAATCGATACTCGTGAATTCCCAAGTGAGAAGACAACGCAGAGATAGTCATTCCTTCCTGTTGATACAGTTTTTCTACCTCCATCGCATCAATAATTCGCTGAACCTCTGGCGAATAGGCTTGTTCAGGCTCTGTAGTGTCAATGGTAATGAGGTGCTTTTCAAATAAGGTATCGCGCCGCACAGAAAATAACACCAGATTAATCGTAAACATTAACAACGCTAACGCCGCATATTCAACCGTACTTAGCCATAAAGCCGTCACTTGAAAAAGCTGCTCTAGCACAATCACCAACAATAAATACATGCCAGTGAGAGCAATAATAATGCCGCGAATAACGCGCCTCTCTTCGACTAAATCCGATTTAAAGTGGCGCATGGCAGCAAACCATGCATGTCCAATGATGGCAAGCTCAATGGTCATCGCACCATAGGTAACCAATCCGTAAAACGCAGGAAACTGACGAATATCAAATTGAAATATGACTTGTAGCAGTGTCGATACAGTTGGAATCGCTAGCGGCAGTGTCGCCAATGCATACTGCCAAGGTTTTATTTTTTGTTGGTCGGCAAAAATACTCAACGACGTTAACCAAAATACGCCGGGCAACAGGTTACCTGCTAAATAGTCGACCCACCAAATAAACGACATGCTAGTAAAGGGGCCAAAAACAGAACTAAGATGATAGCCAATGCCACATAGTATCAACAAAGAAAACAATCTTGAGGTCGGGTTGTCCCGCCAAAGCGGGATCAATGCCAGAAAACAAAATACCAATTGTGATAGCGCCAAATGAAGAAAAAGCGCAGCAGATGACGACATAATTCCACAACCTGTTGATCCTTAACCTGAATATCTATCCTGCCGTAATTCAATTCATAAGGCAAAGTTTGTATGACCAGTCAATCCTTTCATCGATGAAATACTAAAACGTATATTTCACGTCGACACCCAGTTCGCGTCCTCGGTTGATTTTTGCAAAGGGCGTTCCTAACGTCTGCGCTGTACGTCCACCCAAAGATTCAACATAGCGCTCATCTAACGCATTTTTTATCCAAAGTGCGATATGCCACGTTTCTGTGTCATCAGACAACGCAATCCGCCCGTTTAATAACTGACGATCATCAAAGTAGGCAGGAACCGCTAACTTAAACGCTTCAATATCAGGAGCTTGATCCTGAATATTCTCAACAAATTCGTAGTCTAGGTGCACCGTCATCAACCCTAGACGGGTATCGGGCATCCAATCCAATGTGAAGGTGTAATTGGTAGCTGCATCAAAATCACGGGTACGCGCAGGAATAAGCTCGCCTAGCGCATTATAAAAATTGGGTGTTTCAATCTCTGTTTCTCGAATTTCTGTGACAATACCCGCCACAAGGCTGTCATTAATTTGCCAACGTAAATCGAGCTCTACCCCCTTAATTTCGCGATTTTCATTAATAATGGTTGGAATCGCCTGCGCGTTTTGAGGGCCTTTTGATTCAATCGAGATCTGAAAATTGTCGAGTTCCGTTCTGTATAGGCTCATATTGGCAATTAATGTGCGATTAAATACACCTTTGTATCCTAGCTCGATATTTTTCGCATCTTCAGGCTCAAACGCGCCCAACGATGAGCTATCGGTAACAGGCACCAACGAATCAAAGCCTCCCGCTTTGTACCCAGTTGAATATGACGCAAATACCATGTGATCAGCCGAAAACTGATAACGGCTCACCAATCTGCCTGTGGTTTTGCTCCACGTATTCTGTGCTTGCGTTTGTACTTCAGGGAACAGTAAATTGGTTACACCCTCTCGCTGCGCGCGAAATGTCGTGGGGGGGATCCTCCACGTGAAAGACTTGTCATCTTTTGAATATCGAAGCCCAGTGATCACTGTCCATTTATCAGTAAGTTGCCACTCGGCATCCACATACACACCCCAATTGGTAAAATCTCCCGTATTAAACACATTCTCCTGCCAAAATTGCCCTGAATAACTCGGACCAAATATGGCGGGTTCTTGAAGGGCTTGAGCCACAATATCATAGGTAATATCACCTGTTGCCGTAACAACATCGGCTGTTAACGGCAATCCGGGAAATCCAATCCCTGCCATAATGTCGTTGGCGAAGCCCAAAGCCGTTAGTGCACCCGCCCATTGCTCAGGTTGCCAAATGTGGTCTAGCGGCAAGCCCATCTGACTAAACTGCATCGCAACCGCTTGATCAAATGTCACCCCATCTCCAAAAACGGCTGCCGCAGCAGCATCTGAACGCCCTCCTAGTTGCGCAGCCAGTTCGTCAGCGATATTGGCTTGAATTTGTCCATTAAGATTTTGGGTAACCAATCTGGCCACTGTGTCGGTGGTCATGTTCAATTCAGTTTGCTGCGAGACATTTTCGGACGTATACGAACCGCCAAATACTAGATTCAATCGCTCGCCCGTATAGTTAAATTGTAACTCTGTATAGGTGATATCTGAGTCTTCGTTATTCGACGTATCGAAATATCGAGAGAGATTAGCTGTGCCGTCCTCATCTTCTCGGTTGACCGTTTCCCACTCACGGTAACCTACTACCCACTTTGCCGCCCACACCTCACTGAAGTCATGTGTTAACTTAGCTATTACGCCTACCATTTCACGAGATTCTACGCCCTCTCTCACATCATTTTCAGCATAGTCAGCAAAAGGGTCTATCCCGCCATTATACGCAAACTCACTGGTACCCACGGCCATGGGTGGGGCTTGCTCCAAGTCCTCGATATCTACCGACAATTGCCACTGAGTATCACTATTCACTTCACCAGCAAATGCAACACGCAACGCCTGATGATCACGTGCACCGAGATCCCAAACTTTGGCGCCGTCGTTCCATGTTGGTCTGGCATTATTCTTTACGATGCCATCTTGTTGATTAGACAGTGCATTAACACGCATATTCACGTGCTCAGATAGCGCAACATTCGCCATGCCTTCTAATCGAAATAAATAGTCGGTTCCTAGCGTCACTTTTAAAAAGCCTTCTGTGTCAGACACCGGCGCTTTAGGGATAATGTGCACTACACCCAATGCGGCATTTCTGCCAAATAACGTGCCTTGTGGGCCTTTGAGGACTTCGATGCGCTCAATATCTGAAAACAGCACATTTTGCGCTGCTCTAGGCATATATATATCATCATAAAAAAGTGCGGAAGATGGATCACCGCCCACACTGATATTCGGGCTAGAGATACCTCGCATAGTAATGCCCGCTTGGGTCATATTACTGTCGTCAAATTCAAAGCCAGGAATAAACTTCTCAATATCACTCAACAATATAGATGAGCTTGCCTCTAAGGTATCGGCTGTTACTGTTCCCACCGTGATGGGAACGGTCATCACACTTTGCACGCGTTTTTGTGCTGTGACTTCAATAATTTCAAGCCCTTCATGAGGTGACTCGCTGGCGATTGATTCGGACGTTTGGGCAACCCCAATATGCGGAGATAAAATAGATAAAAGCAGCAAACCTGACAAAGTGTAAGACGTTGAGCCATTCATAAGCGATCCCTACCCGAAAGTAACCTTATTATAATGAAATCACTATAAAATCCTTTTGCATTATTCACTTACGGATTTTTGAAAAACACTGACGTATTCATGAAAAACCCTAATCAATTGTTAATATGGTGTTATTTTTTACGCATTGCTATGCCTTAAAATCGAAAAGCACACGACACCCTTGCGTGAAAGATGAGGTAAAAATGAATATGAAGACGCCATGATGTGAAAACTAACATCTTCTGTGGCAGAAACAAAAAACCCATGCAATTGCATGGGTTCTTGTATATGGCGGAGAGAGAGGGATTCGAACCCCCGGAAGGTTTGACCCTTCGCCTGATTTCAAGTCAGGTGCATTCAACCGAGCTCTGCCATCTCTCCTAAAACCGAATTGTCGTATCGCATTACGCGATATAAAATAAGCCTGATGATTTCAGACTCACATAGAATGTGGCGGAGAGAGAGGGATTCGAACCCCCGGAAGGTTTGACCCTTCGCCTGATTTCAAGTCAGGTGCATTCAACCGAGCTCTGCCATCTCTCCGAAATCTGATGCGCATCTTAATGATATTTTTCGGCTTGTAAAGCAATAAATAATAAAAAAGAACTGTTTGCTTACTCCATAAGCAAATTGTACTTATTTCGATCAAATTATACATTCTTACGAATTCTTCTATCTATATTGCTTGAAAAATTGAACTAAACACCATACAAATACACTATCTATAAAAGGCTTTATTACAATTACCTAAACGTTCTTTGGAGGAACAAATGGAACAAAGAAGTATGTACAGTTCGGCATCAAGTCCGTCGGTACTTGAAACGAACAAAGTCTTGCGCAACACCTATATGTTGTTAGCAATGACATTGGCGTTCAGTGCGGTCTGTGCAGGCATTACTGCATCTATCGGTATTGGCCCTATGGCAGCACTGGGAATGAGCATCGGCGCATTTGTATTGCTGTTCGTAGTAAACAGTCAAGCTGAGAAAGCATCTGGTATTTTCTGGGTATTCGCTTTCACTGGCCTATTAGGCGGCTCGTTAGGCTATACACTGAGCTTTTATGCAGGATTAGCGAATGGTCCAGAACTGATCATGCAAGCACTAGGTGCTACTGCACTTGTGTTCTTTGCACTGTCTGGCTACGTACTAACAACCAAGAAAGATTTTTCTTTCATGGGTGGCTTCCTGATGGTGGGTTTGATTGTGGTATTAGTTGCCGCTCTTGCGAACCTGTTCTTCCAGGTGCCTGCGGTCAGCCTTGCAATTAGTTCAGCAATCGTATTTATCATGTCAGGCCTCATCCTGTATGATACAAGCCGTATTATTCACGGTGGTGAAACTAACTACATTCGTGCAACAGTGTCGATGTACCTGAACATTTATAACTTGTTCACGTCTATTCTTCACTTGCTAGGCGCATTCGGCGGTGACGATTAATATCTCACTGACATAAATAGATTCATTACACCCCGGCTTGCCGGGGTGTTTTATTTGGAGAGCAGATTGGCTTCTTTTGCAATAGTTGTCACACGTGCACCGTTTGATAGTCAGGGGGCGTATACTGCCCTCAGGTTCTCACAGGCTGCTTTAGCCGCTGGGCACGACATAAAAGGCGTATTCTTCTATCAAGCAGGTAGCGCTAACGCAAACGGGTTTATCGCAGGTCACAGCGATGAATTAAACATGCATCACGCATGGAAAGCATTTAAAGCATCTACCCAAACCCCATTGATGGTGTGTGTCACTGCTGCCAACCGCAGAGGCATTGTGTCTGAGCAAGATGCTGAAGATTTAGATTTACAACACTTCAACTTTGATGCTCCATTTGAGTCTGTTGGCCTTGGAGAACTAGTATCTATTATCAATGATGCAGACAGGACCATTCAATTTTGAAAACACTGGCAATTTTAAATACAATCGCGCCCCACGGGTCTGGCGTAGCCATTGAATCTCTTGATCTTGCCCTAGCTGCGGGAAGTTTTGGTCAAAATGTGCGCCTGTACTTTATGGATAACGGTGTGTATCAGCTACTTAACGCCCAACGCACTGATGCAATTGAGGCAAGAAATATTAGTAAAACATTTGCAGCGCTTGAATTCTATGACATTGAAGAAATTTTTGTTTGTAATACGAGTTTACAAATTCGTGGACTAAAACAAGAAGATTTATGTATTGATGTTACACTTCTAAATGAAGCGGATATGAACGTTCATATCCAACAAGCAGACACGATTTTGAGATTTTAGTATGGCCGTACTCCATAAGCTTCACACCGCACCAGACTCACCTTCTTCAAGTTTTTCTTTGCAAACACGCATTCAAGAGGAAGATGCACTGCTGCTCACTGAGGATGCCGTGTACATCGCAGCTTTCCCCAATTTTAACGAATTTGTTGGCACAGTTGCGCGCATTTATGCGTTGAAAGAAGATCTTATGGCACGGGGCCTGACACAGCTCCCCGAACAGGTAACACAAATTAGTTACGCTGACATGGTTGAGCTCAGCCTACAGTACACCCAAGTAGTATCATGGTAAGTAATACAATGACACATAGTATCGAATTTGATGGTAAAAGCATTCCTACAGACAAAGCGGGCTATTTACTTAATGTAGATGATTGGTCTCCTGAATTGGCAGAAGAAATCGCAAAACGTGAATCGATAGAATTAGACGAAAGCCGTTGGGAAGTTGTCAACTTTGTGCGTGCTTTTTATCTGGAATTCAATACCAGCCCAGCCATACGCGCGCTGGTGAAAGCGATGGAAAAGAAGTTCGGGCCAGAAAAAGGCAATAGCCGATACTTGCATCGCCTTTTTCCCAAAGGACCAGCCAAGCAGGCAACTAAAGTCGCCGGCCTGCCCAAACCCGCTAAGTGCCTATGATGTCTATAATCTAAATATTGACTGTCTGCTCGCTATCTAGCCTATTCAGTCGCTATGTTGAGTGATAGTCACACTAAACGTTTCTTCCAAAATATAAAAAAAATCTCGGCTCAAAGGCCGAGATTTTTTGTTTTTATTTATGTGCAGTGGTTAACACATCTAGATTTAGTAATTAAGCAGGCTTAATCACTTCTTGACCATTCATGTAACCACGCAGCGCTTCAGGGATCACAACTGAACCATCTTCTTGCTGATAATTTTCCAAAATCGCAACCAACGTTCGGCCAACCGCCAAACCCGAGCCATTTAATGTATGGATGAGCTCTGGCTTGTTGGTTTCAGGATTACGGTAACGGGCTTGCATTCTTCTAGCCTGAAAATCCAACATATTTGAACAAGAAGAGATTTCACGGTACGTATCTTGCGCAGGCAACCACACTTCTAAATCGTAAGTTTTGCAGGCGCCAAAACCCATGTCACCCGTGCACAGTAGTACTTTTCTGTAAGGCAACTCTAACCGCTGTAGCACTTTTTCAGCATGGCCGGTTAAGGCTTCAAGGGCATCGAAAGAGTCTTCCGGCTTCACCAACTGTACTAATTCTATTTTATCGAACTGGTGCTGACGAATAAGGCCACGAGTATCACGGCCATAAGACCCTGCTTCACTTCTAAAGCATGGCGTGTGAGCCGTCATTTTAATCGGCAAATCTTTGTGATTCAGAATTTCATCACGTGCGATATTCGTTAATGGTACTTCTGCAGTTGGGATCAAAGATAGCCCTTGCCCTTCTTCAGTCGCAGGTTTTGTATTGAACAGGTCTTCACCAAACTTAGGTAGCTGCCCGGTACCGTAGAGGCTGTCAGAATTAACCAAGTACGGCACATACATCTCTTGATAGCCATGTTCCTGCGTGTGTAAGTCGAGCATGAATTGTGCAATGGCACGATTCAAAC
The DNA here is from genome assembly GCF_025751585.1 of Fluctibacter corallii. GTDB lineage: Bacteria > Pseudomonadota > Gammaproteobacteria > Enterobacterales > Alteromonadaceae > Fluctibacter_A > Fluctibacter_A corallii. The sequence continues at coordinate 357,598 of NZ_JAOWKX010000002.1, read as the reverse complement.
GCGCAATATCACCACGCATCACAACAAAACGAGAGCCTGTTAGTTTAACCGCCGTTTCGAAATCCAATCCGTTGTTTAGCCCAGCGGCAATATCAACATGATCTTTTACTTCAAACGAAAATTGTTTTGGCTCACCCCAACGACTAATCTCTACATTGTCGTCTTCGTCTTTACCAGCAGGAACTGAGTCATCCGGCAAATTAGGAAGATTCTGAGAAAATACATTGATTTCCGTTAATAAGGTGGCTAATTGCTCTTTTGCTTCGTCAAGCTCGCTGCCTAACTTACCCACTTCTTCTAGCAGCGGCTGAATATCTTCACCTGCTGCTTTTGCTTTGCCGATGGACTTGGATCGCACGTTGCGTTCGTTTTGCAATTCCTGCGTACGAACTTGTAATGATTTACGTTTTTCTTCCATTTGAAGAAAAGCGTCTACATCTAATTCGAAGCCGCGCGCTTTCAATTTAGCCGCGGTATTTTCTATATCATTACGTAATTTATTTGGATCTAACATGTTTTTGTTTTTTAACCTTTTACGATTTGCGTTCCAAGCCATGCTGCCAATAAGCAGCAGAAAAGATTGAGTAAAATATTTAATACCCCTTTAAGCCAATAACCGTGTTGTAGCAAAAGAAGAGTATCAACCGAAAATGTTGAAAACGTCGTAAGCGCACCTAAAAATCCGATACCGATAGTAGTTCGCCATAGTACGATTTCTATTTGTCCTTGCTCGATAAGTGCGTACACGAAACCAAGACAAAACGAACCGATAACATTAACCAGAAGTGTACCAAAAGGGAAGCCTTTCCCAAACCACTGAAGCATTAATTGTGAAAGAAAAAAGCGAAGACATGCACCTGCTGCACCACCAATCGCAATAAATCCGTAAATCGCCAATGTGTGCTGCACGGTTATTCGTACCTTTTAATTGAGCTCGTCGCATCCAAACCGCGCAGATAATCGAGTTTCGCTTTAATTTGCTTTTCTGTACCACGCTCTGAAGGCGCGTAGTATTGGGTGTCTTTTAATGCTTCGGGCAAATACACCTCGCCCGCCGCATAAGCCCCTTGTTCATCATGCGCATAACGGTACTCTGCGCCGTGTCCCATCTCTTTCATTAGCGAGGTGGGAGCATTGCGTAAATGCAAAGGTACATCGTAGTCGGGCAATGATTTTGCATCTCTGACGGCCTGTTTAAACGCCGTGTATACGGCATTACTTTTCGCCGCCGCCGCACAGTACAAGGTTGCCTGCGCAATCGCCCGCTCTCCTTCCGCAGGGCCAACTCGGTGAAAAATATCCCATGCATTTAAGCATACTTGCATCGCGCGCGGATCGGCGTTGCCGATATCTTCCGTTGCTATGGCTAACAACCTTCTGGCCACATATAGGGGGTCACAACCCGCAACAAGCATTCGCGCGTACCAATACAAAGCCCCATCGGGTGAAGAACCTCGTACTGATTTATGAAAAGCCGAGATAAGGTCATAGAATTGATCGCCGCCTTTATCATATTGCGCAACTTTGTCGCCTACAGCCAGCTTAACAATATCTCTGCTAATTTTGTTGTCTTCTGCAAAGTCTGCTGATAATTCCAGATAATTGAGCAATCGGCGTCCATCACCGCCGCACATATCTAACAACAAATGTGCAGCATCATCGTCAATAGTTAAGCCCCTTTCTCCTAGACCGCGCTGAACATCTGTACATGCAGCGTCAAGCAATTCACGTAAAGCATCTGGTGAAAGTGCCTTTAACACGTATACGCGGGCCCGTGACAACAAGGCGCTATTCAGCTCAAAAGAGGGATTTTCTGTCGTTGCACCGATAAACGTTACTGTGCCATCTTCAATAAAAGGTAAGAATGCGTCTTGCTGTGCCTTATTGAATCGATGTACTTCGTCAACAAACAAAATGGTTTGCTTTGCCGCCATGGCAGCATGTTGTTTGGCTGATTCAATCGCTGCTCGAATATCTTTGACACCCGACGTCACTGCAGAAATTCGTTCTACATGTGCGTGACAATGTTGCGCAATAACCTCGGCAAGCGTTGTTTTACCCGTTCCTGGAGGCCCCCACAAAATCATAGAATGACATTGACCACGCTCAATGGCTTTTCTCAGCGGCTTGCCTTTGCCGACAATATGCTCTTGTCCTCGATATTCCTCTATGGTTCGTGGCCGCATGCGCGCAGCCAAAGGGGCAAAATCAGGCGTGAGTCCGAGATCGAGTGTCATTGGCCTCTCTGATCATCTAAATCGTACCCTTCAGGTAGCGTAAAATCGAAGATACTAGGGGAAATATCGCTATTTTGATTGACGTCAGAAAAGCTCAACACACTTTTCTGTGATTGACTGTCTACAAAAATAAGCTTAACCAAACGCGTATCATCAAAATGCAGTACCAAACGCTTGATTAATGCATTTTCATCAAGGCTATAAACATCAAATATAGATTTTGATGGTTGCGTAACCTTGAAGGTTTCCCATACAGAATCATCGTTACTGGAAAGCAACATGACTGGGTTATTTACGACAGCTTGCTGTTGGCTAATGGCAACCACCTGCTCAACAAAAGGATCGATATGCCATACGGCTTCACCATCTGCGATAAGAGTGTTTTCGCTGGGAGAATACGTCTCCCAGTACAAACGATTAGGCCGCAAAATCGCGATTTTACCTTGCGCTTCTTGAAGTAGATTTTGCTCTTCATCAAGCACTGTCTGCGTAAATTCAGCCTGATAAGTAGAGAGTTTGCTTAGTTTATCTTTTAACGCCTGAGCAGCTAAATCCGCATGAGCCATCACAGAGAAAGCAACACTCAATGCAAACACAGACACATTTATCATTCTTTTATACGACATTCACATTATTCCTTTGGCGGCGGTGGCGCCAGCACTTCACGATTACCGTTATGACCTGGTGCACTTACGACACCACTTTGTTCCATTTGTTCAACAAGGCGCGCTGCGCGATTGTAACCAATTCTGAATTTACGTTGCACGCCCGATACCGATGCTCGGCGGGTTTCTGTTACAAATGACACCGCTTCATCATAGAATGCATCGAACTCTTGGTCGCCGCCTTCCGGTTGCTCTCCCGGCAGAAGCACTTCTGCACTGGCTTCTCCGTTTAGAATCTCGTCTATATACTCAGGTTCGCCACGACGTTTCCAGTCAGCAACAACCGCGTGTACTTCATGGTCGTCAACAAAGGCCCCGTGCACACGTGTAGGCACGCCCGTTCCAGGAGGTAAATAGAGCATATCTCCCATACCCAATAAGGTTTCTGCACCTTGTTGATCAAGTATGGTTCTGGAGTCAATCTTAGTGGATACCTGAAAGGCGATTCGGGTTGGAATATTCGCTTTAATTAACCCGGTCACCACATCAACCGACGGACGCTGCGTTGCCAGTACGAGATGGATACCTGCGGCACGTGCTTTTTGCGCAATACGCGCGATAAGCTCTTCTACCTTTTTGCCGACAATCATCATCATATCGGCAAATTCGTCGACCACCACCACGATGCTAGGCAGCTTCTCTAAATCAGGCGCTTCACTGTCCATACTCTCCTCAGCGCGCCAAAGCGGATCTTTTATCGGGGTGCCGTCAGCAATGGCTTGAGTAACTTTAGCGTTGTAGCCTTTTAAGTTTCTCACCCCAAGGGCAGACATCAATCGATAGCGACGTTCCATTTCACCCACACACCAACGCAATGCATTGGCCGCTTCTTTCATATCCGTAACGACTTCAGCCAATAGATGAGGTATGCCTTCATACACTGACAATTCAAGCATCTTGGGATCTATCATGATCATTCGAACATCTTCTGGCTTTGATTTATACAAAAGACTCAATATCATGACGTTAACGCCAACAGACTTACCCGACCCTGTCGTACCCGCAACCAATAAGTGCGGCATTTTAGCCAAATCGACGACCACAGGGTTACCAGCAATGTCTGCCCCGAGAACCATAGTCAGGGCAGAACTTGAGCTTTGAAAAGCATCACAGGCAATCACTTCACTTAAGCGAACTGTTTCACGGTGCTTGTTGGGTAGCTCTAGTCCGATATAAGACTTACCAGGAATAACTTCAACCACACGAACAGAAGTGGCAGACATCGCGCGCGCCAAATCTTTCGACAAACCTGTAATTTTACTGACTTTTACACCCGGCGCTAAATCCAATTCAAACCGTGTAATCACCGGACCTGGATAGACACCCACTACATTGGCTTCAATATTAAAATCAGCGAGCTTGTCTTCTAATAAGCGAGAGAGCACATCCAATTCTTCCTGAGAAATCGGATTTTTTGATCTATCGGGTCTATCTAACAATTCAAACGAAGGTAGTGGCGCAAGCGGCTCTCCATCGTCGATTGTAACGGGCTCAGGTGCTCCCGTAGAGGCTTTCTTTTGACGCACCTTCTCACGCAACTCTTCAATTGACATCGCGTAATCTTTCTTGTCACCCTTAGATTCTTCAGGCGCGTTGGTAAACACCTCTTCCGGAATACTCGGCTCCACCCGATGATCGTCATCATTCGTGTTACCGAGATTTGAGTCAGTTGATGTGTCATACGCAGGTTCTGTATTGTGCAGTTCGTCACCGACATGATCACGCTCATACATCGATGCAGAAGCGCGTTTAGATTTGTCACTCACTGCCTGCTCTTGGCTGTCTTCAACAGATGATGCCTCGGGCGCAGCCTGAAAGCGAGTTATATGGATTTCATCATCAGACGGTGAGGGTTCCCTCCCCTCCCCTTCAAGCGAGCGATTGCTATTAGGCGTAAATGATAATCGTGGTATTGATGCGTGTTGTAAACGTTGCGGTGCTCTGTAGGCGGCCAAAGCGCCTTTAATGGTAAACGCACCTAACGTGTCGACAATAGTGAGCCATGAGATCCCTGTTAGGAGGGTAAATCCCGTACACAGAAAGCACAGCAACAACAATACCGTCCCAGCGACACTAAAATAAGGCACCAAACCCGCACTGATTAAATCGCCGATGATCCCGCCTGCCGAGAAGGTGAAGATATCATCTGCATTAATACTAAACAGGCCGCTTACTCCCAAAAGTACAAGTAACCCGCCAATTATGCGCAAGCCTATCGTGGTATAGTCAAATTCGACAATATGTTTAACCTGATGAAATAAAAACCAGCCAATAAACGCACAAATAAACGGGATAGCAAATGCAACCCGTCCAAAGGTGTTTAAAAGAATATCTGCAAACCAAGCGCCAACGGGACCAACCCAATTGTGTATGTTGCCCTGCAACCCAGCTTGACTCCAACCAGGGTCGGCGGGATGAAAAGATGCTAGCGCTAGCAATAAAAAGAAGGCAAATACGGAGGTCAAGATCAACCCTGCCTCCATTACCCTTTGTAAACCTGATAAACGCGCCATAATATTATTAGAATTATCCCATTTTTTGATGAACAAGTACCATACCAGTGACTGCATAAAATGCCTAGTTTGGATGCATGTAATCCGTACTTATCGGCAACCATTCGATCAATAAACCAACAAATTGTGCCCTGTTCGTCACAGAATCAATTTATTTAGGATTAATCTTCAGTTGATTTGTGTGCTTAACTTCTTCCATTACCACATAAGTCCGAGACTCGCTTACGCCTGGCAATCGAAGTAACGTGTCGCCCAACAGTTTTCGGTAGCTAGACATATCAGCAACTCGCGCTTTAAGCAAAAAGTCGAAGTCACCTGACACCAAATGACATTCTTGAATATCATCATGTTTGCGAACGGCAACAGAAAACTCTTCAAATATGTCAACAGAGGTTTTCGTTAACGTAATTTCTACAAACACCAACATCGCCGCTCCCAGTTTGTCGGGCGCGACTTCAGCATAATAACCTTTTATGTACCCTTGCGTTTCTAAGCGCTTAACACGCTCCAGACAGGGGCTTGCACTTAAACCCACTTTTTTAGCCAATTCAACATTCGAAATACGACCATTTTTTTGTAGTTCTATCAATATGTTACGGTCTATTCGGTCGAGATGTTTGGGCGTTTTTACTAACATACATTATGCTTTACATTCTATATATAGCCCTATTTTATGCTGTTTTTTCTTTAATTACGAAATAAATATTTTCTTATTCTCCTCTATACTTCGCAGACATTTTTTTACATTTTCATCACAATCGGAGCACGTATGCTAATCGGTGTACCTAAAGAAATAAAAAATCACGAATACCGAGTAGGTTTAACGCCTGCGGCCGTTAAAGAGTTTGTTAGCCATGGCCATCAAGTGGTTGTTCAGCAAAACGCTGGTGCAGCAATCGGTTTCTTCGACGATCAATATGAGGCTGCCGGCGCATCTATCAGCAACACGGCGGAAAAGATCTTCGATACCGCAGATATGATTGTCAAAGTAAAAGAGCCACAGCCAAACGAATGCGAAATGCTAAGTAAAGGGCAAACGCTTTATACCTACCTTCACCTTGCACCAGATCCTGTGCAAACTGAGTTGCTGGTGAAGTCTGGCGCAACCTGTATTGCCTATGAAACCGTGACCGATCACACTGGTGGATTACCGCTTCTTGCACCAATGAGTGAAGTAGCAGGCCGTATGTCTGTTCAGGCTGGTGCGCACTATTTAGAAAAGGCCCATGGCGGCAGTGGCACACTACTCGGTGGTGTTCCTGGTGTTACGCCAGGTAAAGTGTTGGTCATCGGTGGTGGTGTCGTTGGCACAAATGCAGCAAAAATGGCACTGGGTATGGGTGCAGATGTCACTATTTTAGATCGTTCTTTGCCTCGCCTTCGTTACCTTGATGATGTATTCGGTGGCCAGCTTAAAACCGTCTTCTCTACCGTTGATGCAATTGAGCATTACTCTTCAAAGGCAGATTTAGTGGTAGGTGCCGTATTAATTCCAGGCGCAGCAGCCCCTAAACTACTGACCCGCGAACACATTAAAAATATGAAAGAAGGCTCTGTGTTGGTTGATGTCGCTATCGATCAAGGCGGTTGCTTTGAAACGTCAAAAGCAACGACTCATCAGGATCCAGTCTATGTGGTTGACGGTGTGGTGCATTATTGTGTAGCGAATATGCCAGGCGGCGTTGCACGCACATCAACGATGGCACTTAACAACGCAACGTTGCCATTTGGTTTGGCATTGGCCAACAAAGGACCAAAAGACGCAATGCTTGCTGATCCGCACCTGCTTAATGGCCTCAATGTTCACGAAGGTCAAGTAACGTACAAAGCAGTAGTTGATGCGCTTGGTCAACAGCTAGGCCTCGAATATACCGATGCAAGAGCGGCGCTAGCCTAATCGAAAATAACCGAGAAAGAGGCGCTAGCCATAAATCGGCACACCGCTTCCCCCTTCGGTAGAAATATTATTTGTTTAATATGGAAATCGTTTAAAAGAGCGAATCATTTTAGGTGACTCGCTCTTTTTCGTTGTATAACTAACAATAAATAGACTGGTTTATCGCGTTTAAGGCATCAACCGGTGACGCTGCTTGAGTAATAGGACGTCCAATCACCATATAATCAACACCTACTTCCACAGCTTGCTGTGGTGTCATGATCCGGTGCTGATCACCCTGCGCTGAACCAACAGGACGAATACCTGGAGTAACTAGCAAAAATCCTTCTCCTAAATTCTGCTTTAGCATAGCGGCTTCCTGTGCTGAGCACACCACACCGTCTAAACCACTCTCTTTCGTAAGTGACGCGAGGTGCATAACCTGCTGTTCCGGTGTACTGGTAATTCCGATAGATTGAAGCTGCGCACTGTCCATGCTGGTTAATACCGTTACAGCAATCAATTTAGGTTTGTCATGACCAAATGCCTCTAACGCAGAGACTGTGTGGGTCATCATTTTAGGACCACCTGATGCATGAACATTCACCATCCACACCCCTAAGTCTGCCGCAGCAACACAGGCTTTCGCCACGGTATTGGGGATATCATGAAATTTTAAATCTAAAAACACATCAAACTTGCGCTTAACCAGCTCTTTGACAAATTCTGGTCCAAAATACGTAAACATTTCCTTGCCAACTTTTAACTTGCATTGGCTTGGCTCAAGCTGGCTAACAAAATTTAATGCATTGGATTTATTATCAAAATCTAGCGCAACGACTACTTTGGCATCTTGCATGTCTATTCCCCATCTAAGCCTTTAATTGGTTTGACCGTACCCCATTTTTTACAGGAGGGGCAAAGCCAATGAATTTGCCTTCCAGAAAAGCCACAACTGACGCAACGATACTTGGGCCGTTGTCGCAGTTGTTCGTCAACTAAATCAGACAATAACGTTAAACTATTTACCGCGTTTTCTTCATCTTTTTGCTCTACGTATAGCCCCATCAAGGTTTTAAAGCCTTTCATCGTGGGATTGACACGCAGCTGTTCTAACAGTACATCCGACGCTTCAGCAAGGTTGCCCTGCCTTGCCATTAAATTCACTTTAGAGAGATAAGCCGAGGCGCACTTTTTCCAATACGGTTCTAACGCGCGCTCTAGTAAATGCTCGTCATTGAGTGCACGGCAACACACTTCAATCAGAGGTACAGCTTCGCTTAACCAAGAGACATCACGCTGCGGTATTTGATTTAAATAGGAAATAGCATCACGATACTGTTGCTGATCAATGGCTAGTTCTCCCAACATCAACCAAGGGCGTACCGCATGCTCGTCGGACTCAATGGCTTTTTTCAATGCTTTTTCCGCACTTGAAATATCGTTATCGCGTAACCGCTGCACTGCACGTTCACAATAAAAATGGGAAATTCGGCGGCACAAGTCGTCTGAATCGCCATTATGCTTCATCATAGACTCACCAAGCTTGATGGCCTTGTCCCATTCTTTTGTTGTCTGGTAGATATTGAATAGGTGACGTTGAGCGTCGAGAAAATATTTATCAGAATCTAACAGTTTTAAGAAGCTGCTTTCTGCTCTTTCCAAAAAGCCAGCAAGCATATAGTCTTTGCCGAGCTCTTTTAACGCTTGGAGTTTTAAATCAGAATCGATCTCTTCTTGCGAAACAAGGTTTTGGTGCACACGAATCGCTCGGTCTAACTCCCCTCTGTGTCGGAAAAAGTTTCCCATCGCGATATGTGTTTCAGCGGTATCGCTATCGAGGTTTATCATTTTAATGAGGGTATCAACTGCTTTATCAGGCTGATCCGACAATAAAAAATTAATGCCTTTGTAGTAATGACGAGAAAGAATTTTTGACTGTTTTCTTTGTGCTTGCCTAACACTATTGCGACCCATTACCCATCCATAGCCGGCAGCAACAGGTAATAGTAAGAACAGCAGCTCTAGCATCGCAAATTAATCAATTTTTTGTGTATGGGACTTTCGAATTAAATGGTTGTAGCGTAATCGAAGCTTCAACCAAGACAAAAAGCCGACTATACAGCCAATCATAAAACCTGAGCCAAGCAAAAGCGCCATAAGCGAAGATAACTGAAGCTCTGACTTTGCAATAAAATAGTTTACTTCGACGATTTGATCATTTTGCGCGCCTATCACAAGCGACAGGACAAAAATAAAAGAGACAAGTAAAACGGCCAGTAAAACCTTCAACGTTAATCCTCAACAGGTAGTTTCTCGCTTCATAAAACCATTATAGGTGATAGCCTCATGAAGACGTGTTAATCCTCTACAGTAAAACAATAAGATGCAATAACTGAAAGTGATTTATTATTATTTTTTATAGCATAGACTCTAACAAAAACGGCACCCTATTTGGAGTGCCGTTTATAAAAAATTTATTCTTCTCAGTGGGTTAAACTATCGTTTACGCGTTCACGGAGTTCCTTACCAGGTTTAAAGTGCGGAACGTATTTACCGTCCAGCTTTACCGTTTCTCCCGTTTTAGGGTTACGGCCTATGCGAGGTGCACGATAGTGAAGAGAAAAGCTACCAAATCCTCGAATTTCAATGCGATCACCTTTTTGCAAGGTTTGCGCCATCTGCTCGAGCATTTCTTTTATTGCAGATTCAACTTCTTTGGCTGGAATGTGACGGGCTTTATCGGCCAATCGTTCAATGAGTTCTGACTTGGTCATTATCATCCCCTTGGTCAAACAAAAACAATCGTTACCGATGAGAAGGGTTATCTGAAAGGTCGGCTAAGCCGACCTTTATCGATAACTTAGCGAATAATTACTCTTCGCCTTTTGCAGCTTTGAAAGCTTCAGCCATTGCATTAGCGAAGCCAGCTTCGTCTTGCTGGTTCACTTTATCAAGTGCTTCTTTCTCTTCTGCTTGATCTTTCGCCTTAACAGACAAGTTTACAACGCGGTTCTTACGGTCAACGCCCATGAACTTAGCTTCAAGTTCTTCGCCAACATTAACAACTTCACTCGCGTCTTCAACACGGTCACGTGCAAGATCTGCCGCACGAACATAACCTTCAACTTCTTCAGCTAGTTGAACAGTTACGCCTTTAGCGTCAACAGCGGTAACGGTACCAATAACAATAGCACCTTTCTTGTTGTCTGTCAGATACTTATTGAACGGATCTTCTTCGATTTGCTTCACGCCAAGAGAGATACGCTCACGCTCTGGGTCGACTTGAAGTACAACAGCAGAGATTTCGTCGCCTTTCTTGTATTCACGAACGGCTTCTTCACCCGCTTTGTTCCAAGAAATGTCAGACAAGTGAACAAGACCATCGATGCCACCTTCAAGACCGATGAAGATACCGAAGTCAGTGATTGACTTGATCTTACCAGTAACTTTGTCGCCTTTGTTGTGAGACTTAGCGAACTCTTCCCACGGGTTAGGCTTGCACTGTTTAAGGCCAAGAGAAATACGACGACGCTCTTCGTCGATTTCAAGTACCATAACTTCAACAACGTCACCCAAGTTAACCACTTTAGATGGGTGAATGTTCTTGTTAGTCCAATCCATTTCAGATACGTGAACAAGACCTTCAACACCGTCTTCGATTTCAACGAAACAACCGTAGTCAGTAAGGTTTGTAACAGCACCAGAAAGTTTAGAACCTTCAGGGTAACGGTTAGCAATTTCTTGCCATGGATCGTTGCCCATTTGCTTCATACCAAGAGAAACACGTGACTTCTCTTTGTCGAACTTAAGTACTTTAACGTTGATTTCGTCACCAACGTTTACGATTTCACTTGGGTGCTTAACACGCTTCCAAGCCATATCGGTAATGTGAAGTAGACCGTCAACACCACCTAGATCTACGAATGCACCGTAGTCAGTAAGGTTCTTAACGATACCTTTAACTTCATGACCTTCTTCAAGGTTAGCAAGTAGTGTATCACGCTCTGCGCTGCTTTCTGCTTCGATAACTGCACGACGAGAAACAACAACGTTGTTACGCTTAGCGTCAAGCTTGATAACTTTAAACTCTAGCTCTTTGCCTTCAAGGTGCGTTGTGTCACGAACTGGACGAACGTCAACCAATGAACCAGGCAAGAATGCACGAACAGAGTTAACTTCAACCGTAAAGCCACCTTTAACTTTACCGTTGATAACACCTTTGATCGTTTCTTTTTCTTCGTATGCTTTTTCTAGCTCAACCCATGCTTCATGACGCTTCGCTTTTTCACGAGAAAGAATAGTTTCACCGAAACCATCTTCTACTGCGTCAAGAGCCACATCTACGGTATCGCCGATTGCAATTTCAAGAGTACCTTCAGCGTTCTTGAACTGATCTGCAGGGATTGCACTTTCAGATTTAAGACCAGCATCTACCAATACGATATCTTTATCGATAGAAACAACAGTACCTTTTACAATGGCACCAGGACGGGTCTCGAGTTCTTTAAGACTCTCTTCAAATAGTTGAGCAAAATTTTCAGTCATAACTTACTTAAAATATTTCATCCACATTACTTCCTGTTAATGCGGGGTTGATTACCAAACCCTTCACATCCTGTGAGGGCTACTAACGCCAAATACATACGCGAAAAAGCCTGGCCTACTTATTGAGGGCAAGCTTTGACTGAACGTATTCAGTAATTTTTTCAAGCACTTGAGGAATACTTAAATCAGTAGAATCCAAAACAAGTGCGTCTTCTGCTGGTACTAGCGGCGCGACTTTGCGATTTGAATCTCGCTCGTCTCTTGCTTGAATATCAGCCAAAAGGCGCGTAATGCTAACACCATGGCCTTTTTCTTTCAACTGATTAAATCTTCGCCTTGCACGTTCTTCTGCACTGGCAGTAAGAAAGATCTTCGCTTCGGCATTCGGAAAGACAACAGTTCCCATATCTCGTCCGTCTGCAACCAGACCGGGTTCTTGTCTGAATGCGCGCTGACGACGCAACAACGCTTCACGCACTCGTGGCCATGACGCCACTTTCGACGCCATCAATCCCACTTCTTCCGCGCGAATAGCTGAAGTCACATCTTCGCCCTCAAGCACGATCCGACAGGCGCCATTTTCAGTTTCAAAATTAACATCTAAGCTTGACGCCAAAGGCACTAATCCCAGTTCATCATCAGCATCAATCTGATGATGCATGGCCGCGATAGCAAGCACCCGATAGATTGCACCGCTATCTAAAAAGTGCCAGTCAAACTGTTTTGCCAGTAGAGTACTCACGGTTCCTTTACCAGCACCACTTGGTCCGTCTATGGTAATGACGGGAGAAACTTGCATGCCCTCTCCTAGGGTTATAAAAAAACGGGCGCAATTATACAGTTACTCGCCAAGGAAGCAATCAGTGTAAATAGGAATTTACAATTGTTGTCCAATAATGAATCATTTATTAACCAAACTACATCGTTGCGTTCATTGCCATGCGTATCGTCCCTGTCGAGTATCTAGCGCTTAAGCTTGTCAAAACGTAATTATAGCCGCAGATCTTAAAGGTATAGTGAGTTTGCTATTCGGCATCTTTTTTTATTCGCTGCCTACGAGATAAACACAAGAAGGCCCCGTGAATTCAACGGGGCCTAGCGTCTAGCTAAATGGAAATAGCAAAATATACTTGATTACTCGTTCAGCTGCGAAATATGGCTAAATCGTGTGAAATAATCTGGGAAGGTTTTAGCTGTACAACCTGGGTCGTTAATAATGATCCCTTTGTCACCCAACGCGACGAGTGAAAAGCACATAGCAACCCTATGGTCATTGTACGTATCGATTTCCGCCAGATGCAGTTCTTCTGGAGGCGTGACTTCAATGAAATCATGACCTTCAACAACCGTAGCGCCAACTTTTCTTAGCTCTGCGGCCATAGCTGCTAATCGATCAGTTTCTTTAACGCGCCAGTTGTAGATATTTCGAATAGCCGTTGTGCCTTGCGCGAAAAGTGCTGTGGTCGCAATCGTCATAGCTGCGTCAGGAATATGGTTCATATCCATATCAACGGCGTTTAGCGGTGCACCTTCAATCTCAATGAACTCATCGCCCCACGTGACTGTAGCACCCATTTTTTCTAGCACGTCAGCAAAACGAATATCACCTTGAATACTGGCCTTCCCTACACCGGTAACCCTAACGGTTCCGCCTTTAATCGCACCGGCTGCAAGAAAATAAGAGGCGGAAGAGGCATCACCTTCAACCATAAAACGCCCGGGCGAAACATAACGTTGATCAGATTTTATCGTAAAAGATTGATAGTCGTGATTGTCTACTTGTACACCAAATGCAGCCATTGTTTTCAATGTGATATCAATATACGGCTTTGACACTAGCTCACCGATAATTTCTACTGTGGTATCGCCACTGAGTAACGGCGCAGCCATAAGTACAGCAGTTAGAAACTGACTAGATACACTGCCGTCTACACGAATTACACCACCATGTAATGTTTTCCCTTCAATGAGAAGCGGCGGGTATCCTGCATTTTTTTGATAGCTAATATCAGCACCCGCCTGCGCCATAGCATCGACAAGCGCACCAATAGGACGCTCTTCCATTCTTGGCTCACCCGTGAGTATAAATTGTCCTTGGCTCGCGGCTAATACAGCACTCAATGGTCGCATTGCCGTGCCTGCGTTACCTAAAAACAGTTCAACTGGCTGACTAACATTAAATACGCCACCTATGCCTTCTACCACACACTCGGTGTTGTCGTCAGACAGCGTATAACTGACACCTAATTTTGTTAGTGCTGTCAGCATGTGACGTATATCGTCACTATCAAGTAAATTGGTGAGTGTTGTTTTACCTTCCGCAATCGCGGCTAAAAGCAATGCTCGATTACTTAAACTTTTTGAACCTGGCACATTGACTGTACCTGATACAGACTTGATAGGATCAAGCTTAAGTTGTTGCATTATCCGTTTTTCCTCTCAAATTCTTTCATAAAATCGACTAAGGCTTTTACGCCTTCTATGGGCATCGCGTTGTATATACTTGCACGCATTCCCCCTACAGACCGATGACCTTTCAAAGCCATTAAGCCATTTTCTTCTGCTTGCGTTAAAAACGCGTCATCCAGGGTTGGGTCGGCTAACTGAAACGGTACGTTCATAATTGACCGATACGGTGATGCAATCGAGTTAATATAGAAATCCGTTGCATCAATCCCTTCATATAGCATAGCCGCTTTTGCTTTATTTCTGGAATAGATAGCAGATACGCCTCCCTCCTCCTTGAGCCATTCAAATACCAGTCCAGCTAAATACCACGCATAGGTTGGAGGCGTGTTATACATGGAGCCATTTTGTGCGGCTAATCCATAATTCAGAACCGATGGCGTATTGTGTCTAGCGCGATCAAGCAAATCATTTCGAATAATCACCACTGACAAGCCAGAAGGACCGATGTTTTTCTGCGCGCCCGCATAAATCACACCGTATTTTTCAATGTCTAATGGTCTAGACAAAATAGTAGACGACATATCAGCAACCAAAGGCACATCACCCACATCAGGTAAGACGTTTAGCTCAACACCGTCTACTGTTTCGTTTGTGCAAAAATGAAAATACGCTGCGTTATCAGAACACTGCCATGATGCCTGATCCGGTAAAGTCGTCTCTCCATTTATCACGCAAGACTCGGCGACAATATTTGGCGTAACAAAGCGTTCAGCTTCTTGCACTGCACTTTTCGACCACGCACCCGTCACCAAATAATCTGCATGCTCAGTTGCCTCGGCTAAATTTAGCGGTACTGCAGAAAACTGTCCACGGCCTCCGCCATGCATGAATAACACGCTGTAATGTTGCGGAATAGACAACAGCTCTCTGAGATTTCTCTCAGCAGCGTCCGCCAATGCAATAAATGGCTTACTTCTATGGCTGATTTCCATAACCGAGCAACCCAATCCCTGCCAGTTAATAAACTCTTCCTGAGCTTTACGCATAACAGGTTGAGGTAACATCGCTGGCCCAGCGCAAAAATTGTAAACCGTATTCATTGACGTTTTGCCATCCCTTAAAAAATAAAAAAGCGGCTCCGACGAGATATCGGGCCGCTTGCATAATCGCGAACTTACGTGCGAAGTAATGAAAAGTTGTATTCGCCTTAGCGTTAACTTACTACGTTACTCTGCCGTGTCGTCTGTGTTAGAAGTCGCATCTGCGGCCTCAACACTTGCATTTGCTTCTTGCGCTCCCACGTCTGAATCTTCAGACACGTCGCTATCATCTAGATTTACGCTTTCAACTTCTTCGATTCGTTGAAGGCCAACAACATGCTCGCCTTCAACGGTTCTAATCAGTCTTACACCCTGCGTGTTACGTCCGACAACAGACACTTCACCAACGCGTGTTCTTACCAAGGTTCCTTGATCACTGATAAGCATGATTTCATCATTCTCATCAACTTGTACAGCGCCTACGACTTTACCGTTTCGCTCTGAAACCTTAATAGACACAACACCTTGCGTCGCACGGCTCTTGGCTGGATAGTCCTCTAGAGGCGTTCGCTTACCAAAACCGTTTTCAGTCGCCGTTAAGATAGCACCATCACCATTGGGCACAATAAGTGAGACCACTCGTTGACCATCTTGGAGTTTAATTCCTCTTACACCCGTTGCCGTACGTCCCATAGGGCGCAACGCGAGAATCTCTTCTCCAGTTTCAGGGTCGCGCTTCACTTCGCCAGTTTCAGCATCACGTGCTTTCTCGTTAAAGCGTACGACTTTACCTTCATCTGAGAACAACATAATGTCGCTTTCACCGTGAGTGATAGCCACACCAATCAGCTCGTCACCGTCGTTTAAGTTCACGGCAATAATACCGTTCGAGCGCGGACGAGAGTACTGAGACAATGCCGTTTTCTTAACCGTACCATTTGCGGTTGCCATTAGTACGTATTTGTCGTCTTCAAATTCCTTAATAGGAAGAATGGCGGTAATACGTTCGTTGTCTTCAAGTGGCAAAATATTTACGATAGGTCTGCCGCGAGCATTTCTGCTAGCAAATGGTAATTGATAGGTTTTCAACCAATATAATCGACCACGGGTTGAGAAGCACAGAATATGATCGTGAGTGTTGGCCACCAACAGTTTTTCGATGAAATCTTCATCTTTCATCTTCGTTGCTGACTTACCTTTTCCGCCACGGCGTTGCGCTTCATAATCTGTCAGTTTTTGATACTTAACATAACCTTCACGCGACAACGTCACCACAACGTCTTCTTGCTCAATCAAATCTTCGATATCAATATCGTGGCTTGCAGCCGTAATTTCTGTACGGCGCTCGTCACCAAATTCTTCACGGATTTTTTCAAGCTCTTCACGAATCACTTCCATCAAGCGCTCAGAACTACCAAGAATATGTAACAACTCAGCAATAACTTCGAGCAATTCTTTGTATTCACCCAGAATCTTCTCGTGTTCAAGCCCCGTTAATTTATGTAAACGGAGATCAAGGATAGCTTGTGCTTGTTGTTCCGTAAGGTAGTACTTTCCATCACGAATACCGTACTGTGGCTCTAGCCACTCTGGACGTGCAGCATCATCTCCTGCACGCTCAAGCATATCTGCTACGTCACCCAGATTCCAACCTTGCGCGGTTAGAGCAACTTTGGCTTCAGACGGGCTAGGAGACGCTTTAATTAGCTCAATAACAGGATCAATATTGGCCAACGCAATCGCTAGGCCTTCCAATATGTGGGCTCGATCACGGGCTTTGCGAAGCTCGAACACCGTGCGTCGTGTGACGACTTCTCGGCGGTGAAGAATAAAGGCTTCCAGTGTTTCTTTTAAAGTAAACACTTTAGGTTGGCCGTTATCCAGCGCAACCATATTGATACCAAATACCGTTTGCAGCTGTGTTTGTGAATACAAATGATTCAGCAACACTTCAGCCGATTCGTTACGTTTTACCTCAATAACGATACGCATACCGTCTTTATCAGACTCATCACGTAACGCAGAAACGCCTTCAATCTTTTTCTCTTTTACCAGTTCAGCGATCTTTTCGATTAAGCGCGCTTTATTCACCTGATACGGAATTTCATGCACGATAATGGTTTCTTTACCATTATCTTCAGTTTCAATTTCTGCACGCGCACGCAGGTATATTTTACCGCGCCCTGTACGATAGGCATCTTCTATACCTTTACGACCACTTATTAATGCTGCAGTAGGAAAATCTGGGCCGGGAATCAGCTCCATCAGCTCTTCAAGTGGCGCGTCTGGGTTTTCAATTAAACGAATACACCCGTTAATCACCTCTGTCAGGTTGTGCGGCGGTATATTCGTGGCCATACCAACTGCAATACCTGACGAACCGTTAACCAATAGATTAGGTACTTTTGTTGGCAGCACTTCTGGAATGTGCTCTGTACCGTCGTAGTTAGGTACAAAATCAACCGTTTCTTTGTCTAGATCGGCCAGTAATTCATGGGCAATTTTCGCCATTCTTACTTCGGTATAACGCATCGCGGCAGCCGAATCACCGTCTACTGAACCGAAGTTACCCTGACCATCAACCAGCATATAGCGAAGAGAAAATGGCTGCGCTAAACGTACAATGGTGTCGTACACAGCTGAGTCACCGTGGGGGTGATATTTACCGATTACGTCACCCACAACACGCGCAGACTTTTTGTATGGCTTATTGAAGTCGTTTTTCAACTCATTCATTGCAAACAATACACGTCTGTGTACTGGTTTAAGGCCGTCCCTTACATCTGGTAAAGCACGACCCACAATGACACTCATTGCATAATCAAGGTAAGAGTTCTTTAACTCCTCCTCAATATTAATGGGGAGTATTTCTTTGGCGTGATCTGTCATATTACAGCCTGGTCCCTACTCTTTATTATTAAAGTGGATGTCCGTTGTTGAATTTTTAACACGTAGCGCTCGATCAAAAAGCGAAACGCCTCTATGCAGAATACCAACACACCCATCTTTATATTTGGGTTAGACAATTTGGACTCACGATTCTAACACCAGATTTCCAAAATAAATAGCCGTGATCAGGTCATATAATGTGCAAACAAACTGCTTTTGATGAACACAACTATAAATTAGTCAGTTAACATGACTATAATTCCGCAGCCAAGATGAATATGAGTATCAAAATGACTACCCTACACAACGTAGATAACGCCGAAATAGAGAAATTTTCACAACTCGCTTCCCGTTGGTGGGATTTAGCTGGAGAATTCAAGCCATTACATGATATTAACCCGTTACGCGTTGATTTCATTGCACAACACTGTGATGGATTGTTTGGCAAGAAAATCGTTGATGTAGGCTGTGGTGGCGGTATTTTGTCTGAAGCGATGGCGCGACAAGGTGCAGATGTCACAGGCATCGACATGGCTGCCGATTCGCTTGAAGTAGCCAAACTTCATGGATTAGAAACTCAAATTCGTGTCGATTATCAACAAACTACGGCCGAAGCCTTTGCACAATCACATCGCGAGCAGTTTGACGTTGTCACCTGTTTAGAAATGCTAGAGCATGTGCCCGACCCCGCATCTGTTGTTAAGGCATGCAGCGAAATGGTAAAACCTGGCGGCTTCGTCTTTTTCTCAACATTAAATCGCAACATCAAATCTTATTTACTCGCCATTGTTGCAGCAGAAAATGTGTTGGGCTTAGTTCCAAAAGGAACCCATCAACACGACAAATTCATTAAGCCATCTGAACTCCTTTCATGGGCTGATAGTCACGACTTAAAAGCACGTAAAATGACCGGATTGCACCTAAATCCGTTGTCTGGACAGTATGTGCTGTCAGATCGCAATGTCGACGTAAACTATATCGTGTGCACACAAAAATTATAGGAAGTAACATGAATCAGAACCCATTTGGCGTACTGTTTGATTTAGATGGCACATTGCTCGATACCGCGCCAGACTTAGGTGCTGCACTCAATCATGTGTTGGCAATTCACTCTCTGCCCACTTTGGCTTACGAGGATTATCGTAATGTGGCCTCGCACGGTGCGGCAGGACTCCTGAAGCTAGGCTTTAAGGAGTTACTAGATGATTACGACCCTAACACGCTGAGAGAGCAGTTCCTCACGTACTACAACGATCACCTGTGTGTCGATACGCGCATGTTTGATGGTATTGATCGGTTAATTCGGGCCCTAGATGAGCGAAATGTTCCTTGGGGAATCGTAACAAATAAACCAGGCTGGTTAACCGATGCGTTACTTCCTCACTTTGAGGCGTTTACAAACTGCAAAGTCGTGATTTCTGGCGATACGTTAGATGAAAGAAAGCCGCATCCTTTGCCCCTCATTCATGCCGGAGAAACGATCCGCTTGCCCGCAGACAAGATCTACTACGTTGGTGATGCTGAGCGAGATATCCAAGCAGCCAATGCTGCAGGCATGATCAGTGTGCTTGCTCAATATGGATACATTCGCGACGAAGACAACATCAATGACTGGGAAGCGAATCATATCGTTCCAACTGTAGCGTCACTGATCGAGTTATTAATTATCCGTTAACATTCATACACTATATGTAGTGTTATTGAGCATTCTTTAACACTACATAAGCGTATAGATCCATTTTCTTGGTTATTAAAACAAAAAGTTTTAAAGAGAAAAAAAACCTGACAATTTATCTTGAAATCCATTTACTTTCGGACGCATTGGTCCTTTTAGGTGAGTCTCCACTAACTGGTCAAACAGGCCTGAATCGATCGCTTAGAAAAGCACCAGACCTTGGGTTGCATTAGCACTAAAACCCCACTATCTTGTGTTTAGCAACGCATGGGATCCCTAACGTAAAAATACGAACAAAATATGATCCGATGTTGCACAAATAACTATTTAATACTCGCGCCCACCCTCTTGGATGGGGCGCAATTTTGCGCTTAACAAATTGACGGCTACCTGCATGAATAACAATCTTTTCGTGACAAAACGCAATGGAGAACGTGAATCCATTGATCTTGATAAAATCCATAAAGTCATTACATGGGCAGCGGAAGGCCTTAATAACGTATCTGTATCTCAGGTTGAGATAAAAGCTCACCTGCAATTTTATGACGGAATAAAAACTGAAGATATTCATGAAACGCTAATCAAGTCAGCGGCGGATCTTATTTCAACAGAGTCACCAGACTACCAATACTTAGCTGCACGTTTGGCAATATTCCACCTACGTAAAAAAGCCTACGGTCAATTTGAGCCGCCCGAATTGTATGACCATGTAGTCGATATGGTTGAGCGCAATAAGTACGATGCTCACCTTCTTGATGATTACACAAAAGAAGAATTTGCCGAGCTAGATGAATACATTGATCACTGGCGTGATATGACGTTCAGCTACGCCGCGGTTAAACAACTTGAAGGGAAGTATCTGGTTCAAAACCGAGTAACCGGTGACATCTACGAAAGCGCACAGTTCTTGTACATCTTAGTGGCCGCTTGCTTGTTCGCCAAATACCCGAAAGAGACACGTCTAGATTATATAAAGCGCTTCTATGACGCTGCCTCTAAGTTTAAAATTTCACTGCCTACACCTATTATGGCAGGGGTAAGAACACCAACGCGTCAATTTAGCTCATGCGTACTCATAGAAACTGACGACAGCCTTGACTCTATCAACGCGACAGCCAGTGCCATTGTGAAATACGTAAGCCAACGCGCAGGTATTGGTGTGAATGCCGGACGCATCCGTGCTTTAGGTAGCCCAATCCGTGGCGGTGAAGCATTCCATACTGGGTGTATTCCGTTCTACAAGTATTTCCAAACTGCAGTGAAAAGTTGCTCTCAAGGCGGCGTACGTGGTGGTGCAGCAACCCTGTTTTACCCTCTTTGGCACCGGGAAGTTGAATCTCTGCTTGTGTTGAAAAACAACCGCGGCGTAGAAGAAAATCGTGTTCGTCATCTCGACTATGGTGTGCAGTTCAATAAGCTGATGTATCAGCGTTTAATTAAAGATCAGCACATTACATTATTTAGCCCATCTGATGTGCCAGGACTCTACGATGCTTTCTTCTCTAATCAAGAGGAATTCGAGAAGCTGTACGTCAAATATGAACAAGACGACAGCATCGAAAAGCGCACCATCAAGGCAATTGAGCTATTTAGCTTATTCATGCAAGAGCGCGCAAGCACAGGTCGAATTTATCTGCAAAACGTTGACCATTGTAATACCCATAGCCCGTTTAATGCGGAAGTAGCGCCAGTACGTCAAAGTAACTTGTGCCTTGAAATTGCGCTTCCAACGAAACCGCTTCAACACGTAAATGACGAGAACGGTGAAATTGCGCTGTGTACCCTGTCGGCATTTAACCTAGGAGCAATAAAGAACCTTGACGAGTTAGATGAGTTATCTGATTTAGCAGTACGTGCACTAGATAGCCTATTAGATTATCAAGACTACCCCGTGCCTGCCGCTTACAACGCCACCATGGGACGCCGTACACTAGGTATTGGTGTGATTAATTTTGCCTATTACCTTGCTAAGAATGGAGTGAAATACTCTGACCACAGTGCAAACGGCCTTGTTCACAGAACGTTTGAAGCCATGCAATACTACTTGCTGAAAGCATCGAACAATCTTGCAAAAGAAAAAGGCGCTTGCCCTAAATTTAATGAAACTACTTACTCGCAGGGCATCCTGCCTATCGATACGTACAAAAAAGATTTAGATCAGGTCTGTAACGAACCTCTTCACTATGACTGGGAAAGCCTGCGTAAAGAGATCGTTGATCACGGTTTACGTAATAGCACCCTATCAGCGCTTATGCCATCTGAAACATCGTCTCAGATTTCTAATGCGACGAATGGCATTGAGCCGCCACGTGGTCATATTAGTGTTAAGGCAAGTAAAGACGGTGTGTTAAAGCAAGTTGTACCTGAATACGACACCCTGAAAGAAAAATACGAACTACTGTGGGATATTCCGTCAAATGATGGCTATCTTCAGTTAGTGGCTATTATGCAGAAATTTATTGACCAAACCATTTCGGCTAATACCAGCTATGATCCGAGTAAATACGAAGGCAATAAAGTGCCTATGAAGTTGTTGCTCAAAGATTTATTGACTGCATATAAGCTCGGTGTCAAAACCATGTACTATCACAATACCCGTGATGGCGCGGCTGATACAAGTCAACAAGAACAGGCAACACAATCTCAACCACACGCTCAGACAGCGGTTGAAGTAGAAGATGATGGCTGCGAAGGCGGCGCGTGTAAAATTTAATTAGCATTATCCCCCACCTCGATGTGGGGGTAATTGATTGATAAGAAGTCGACATGAAATATACAACGTTTAATCAACAAACGACTAATCCTCTTGCTGAGCCGATGTTTTTCGGGAATCCCGTTAACGTTGCACGCTACGACCAGCAAAAACATGAAATTTTTGAGAAGTTAATCGAAAAGCAAATCAGTTTTTTCTGGCGTCCGGAGGAAGTTGACGTTAGTAAAGATCGCATGGACTTCCAAAAGCTAAGCGACTCTGAAAAGCATATCTTCATTTCAAACCTGAAATATCAGACCTTACTCGATTCAGTACAAGGCAGAAGCCCAAACATTGCATTTTTGCCTATTGTGTCACTGCCAGAATTAGAGACATGGATTGAAACTTGGTCGTTTTTTGAAACAATACACTCGCGCTCTTACACGCATATTTTGCGTAACCTATATACAGAGCCAGGCGAAATTTTTGAAGACATCGTAGTAAACGAAGAAATCAAGAAGCGCGCAGGTGATATTTCTAAGTATTACGATGACCTCATCTTTTACACGCAGCTATGGCAAACTCAAGGCGAAGGCAAACATTCCGTCGATGGCATTGAATACAACGTTACCATGCGCGAACTTAAAAAACGCCTGTACCTTTGTATGAATTCAGTCAATGCGCTTGAAGCGATTCGCTTTTATGTATCTTTTGCCTGTACATTTGCTTTCGCAGAGCGTGAATTAATGGAAGGTAATTCAAAGATCATTCGTCTTATTGCTCGTGACGAAAATGTTCACTTAACCTCTACTCAGCATATCTTGAACCTGTGGCAAAAAGGTAAAGATGATCCTGAGATGGCAGAAATTGCCGAAGAGTGCCACGAAGAAGCGAAGCAAATCTTTTTAGGTGCAGTAGAACAAGAAAAACAGTGGGCACGTTATTTGTTTCAGCATGGCTCTATGATTGGCTTGAACGAAGACATTCTGTGTCAGTATGTCGAGTTTATTGCTAACCAGCGTATGTCAGTGATTGGTATGGGCAAACCGTTCGACATTTCAAGTAACCCATTACCGTGGATGAACAACTATCTGAATTCTGACAATTATCAGGTTGCACCTCAAGAAGCGGAAATTAGCTCGTACTTGGTGGGTCAAATTGACTCAGAAGTCAATGCTGGTGATTTTGGCGACTTCGATTTGTAATTTCCTTTTACATGTCTTCCGACAATCAACGTTTTGTGATCCAAGTCATTGATCACAAAACGTTTGAGGCCACTCAAGAAAAAACCTTACTTGAACACGCAGAAGCCCACGGCGTAGAGATTCACTATCACTGCCGCGAAGGTTTTTGTGGTGCATGCCGAACCAAGTTAATTTCAGGTAAGGTTGAATATACGGTTGATCCCCTCGCCTTTATAGATGACGACGAAATTTTGCCTTGCTGTTGCAAGGCAAAATCAGACTTGATACTACAAATCGAATAGCTGTCTAAATATCACATTGGCAACTAGACTAGAATCTCCCAAAAAGAAAGCAAGGCTAGTTACTGATACCTCAAACGTGGGCCAGGTATTTTTTCAACAAGAAGTGGCGATTCAAATTGTTGCACAACTTGCCCTATCCAATTCTTACAAACCCATTTTTTAAGGGGCTTTCCTTGGGGTGTGGGCGAGAAAAACCTTACCATATTTAATGTTAAATCTATCGAAAACTCAGGATACCCCTCAGCATGACAATAAGTCGCCAAAGAGTTCACATCGTTTAAAAATGTTGGCTCACCAATACTCACTACTGATTTTTCCCAACTAGGAGGGCGGTTAGATTCGACTGCCAATACGACTTCACCAATCTCTGTTGAACGCTTGCCCTCATTGTCAGCAACAGTAAAGAAAAACACATCTAATCCAACAAAGCCTGGATCAGGCGTGTATAGATACCAATGATAAACAATACCGTTTTTTAATGTTCTTGACAGAGGTTTCAACGTCCCATGTCTTGTTCTTTCTGGATCATCCGTAGGAAATTGCCGATTCTTAGAAATATCGTATTTAAATGACTGAAATAATTCGAGTGATTGATGCGCTTCAGGATCAAAGTATAAGGCTTGAAAATTAAACCGATATTGACTTCCTTCAACGACTTCTAGCCTTATGTGAGCAAGATCTCTTGGAGCATCATTGATTGAGTTAACAGTAATTTTTGCATCAAACGGCGCTGATTCATATTCACCGTCTGATAAAACGACAGATATAACCCTCTCACCATGAGCATCTTTGTAAGGCTTGACTCGTAGCGTTTCAGACAGCGTACCTAATCCGTCATCAAGTTTAAAATAAAATTGACTCGAGTCAGGGTCTTTAATAGTAAACATGGATGGAGTCAGCTCTATCCATTCGTCTTCATCGAAACGAATTGGCTGTTGCCCAATTATTTTAGGTGCTGGATGTTCAAGAATAGATAAAAGCCTTTCGATAAATTGCGGCGGATTGATACCATCAGTTATCCAAAACGACAATACTACATCGCCAGCAAAATCCTCTGGCGCGAAGTACGTTAAAGAATTTGACATCATACTCACTGACCCTTCAGATACGGCTAAATCATAAATCTGAGTAGCATCGCTTTCAGCATCAAATACAGTTAAAGAAATTGCGTTTTCAGGGCCTCCTGAGTAAAGCTGTTCATACTCAAAGTTAACTTCAGGTATATCATTGATAGGCTCCACTGTAACCCTAGCGTAGGCGTTTTTAACATGACCTACGCCATCAGAGACATGATAAGTAATAATTGCTTCACCGTAAAAATCTGTTGCTGGTGTAAAGGTTAGTGTTTGGTTAGTATTTATTGAAACCTGTCCAAATTCATTCGCATAAGCAGCCACGATACGAAGCGCATCATTGTCGGGGTCACTGTCATTTTCTAAAACATTGATGTCTGACAGAGTTTCGTCTTCCAAAATAGTAAATCTCTCATCGACTAATACCGGAGGTTTGTTGTTCTCATCAATATCAAGATTGACGAAATACGTTAGCCAAGCATTAGGTTGCCCCGCATAAAGTTCGCCAGAAATAAACGCAATTAAACAGAGACTTATTGATCTGAAAATCCCACAAACTAACTTTGAGGTGTTGCTCAAGCTTACCACTGAGTCACCTGCGAATATTGATAGTGTATTTCAACGCGGTTCAGACGTTCATAACCAGGCGCTAGTGCACAGTCATTTGCCGACACTATTGTGGCTGAATAGCCGTTTTGCAACGCAATTATCAAAGAGCTGTACTGGGCTTTACCACCTGCAGATTCAAGCGAAAAAGTCCAAAATTGTGATACATCCTCCTGAACACACTCTGGCAACTGATTCTCTTTTTCTTCTTGAAGGGTAAAAAAAACGATACCGTCTTGAATATATAACGCTTTCAACGGTGAAGAGTTGGCATACACGTTGGTAATACCCAGCAGAAGCCAGCATACGAGCACAGCAAAGATTAGGTTTATACGCACGGCCTATCGCACCCACATGGTAAATGAAGAGTCATGTTTCTGTGTACCTTGATCTAAATTAGGGAGGTTTGATTGACCAGAGCCATAGCTATAATTGTAGGGTTCTGGTGAACCTACATACCAGCTAGCGCCAAAGTTTGAATCTACATTCGTGGCGAGCCAAATCTTATGGTCGCCTTGATAATAATAAAAACCACGTAAAGCAGTTGTACTGAGGCTCCCCCTCTCATTTTTGTAAGTGTGGATTTTGCTCAGCATCGGTGAATGCAACACGAGATTAGTACTAGAGCGGGCAGCTTTAGGATTAGTAGCATTATGCTGATAGCTGGACTTAAAATACAATGGGTGAGGCCACACATCGCTATCAGGCCGAACCACATACCATTCGCTAAATAACGAATTCATTACGTCATCAGAGAATTTAAATGTTCCACCTGAAGGATTGGTGGCCCGTTCAAAATTCAGAAACTTATTAGTCTTCCACCCTTCAACATCCCCTTGCTTAGCGCGCATCACCAATGTCCAGCCACCGCCATCGCGGGTCATATCGCAATAGGCTTTAAACGGTTTTGACGGGCCAATTAAATCAATATCAAGCAAATACACGCCGTCTGGCGCTGAGGGCTTAGCACGCTTTATTGCTTGGCACGAGGTATAGTAGGTAGGTAAGCTCACGTCTACGTTATTGCCTAAAATCGAAATTTTCGCTGCACGCTCAGTATCGCTAATATCTGCGCAATCGTTTGCGCCTTCTACGCGCACGTGCAAGCGTGAGGATAACGCCGACATTATCAAGGCATAATAGGCTCGGCCATCACCCGTTTGTAAATTGACCGTATAATCGCGCGTCGATGCACACGCAGGACCGGCTATTTGAGATTGTGTATTAAGATTAAATACCGCAACATTGTCTTGTACGGTTAATTGCTCTACCGTTCCTGTTGTCGATGCAGCTAACGCTGATACTGACGTGAATAATGCACCACATAGCATGCCAACACACGCATTCCTTCGACTCATTGACATTATGATTCTCTACTACTTAAATTTAGATGTAAAAAGACCGAACTAATGCGCTAACGCACCTTGATAGTAAAAGTGCTTTAGCGCATATAAAATTGGGCGGGATTCTATATAAATCAGATAATGGGTTCAAGTACAGAAAGCAATCGAGTCCATTAGCGCACCCACATGGTGAAGGATGCTTCGTGCTTTTGCGTACCTTGGTCTAAGTTTGGCACACTTGATTGCCCTGAGCCATAACTATAATCATACTGTTCTGGCGATCCCACGTACCAACTTGCACCAAAGTCTGGGTGAACATTGGTTGCAACCAATATTTTATGCTCCCCTTGATAAAGGTAAGCGCCACGTAAAGCATTGCGCATAACGATGTCACGATCATCTCTATAGAAATGCTGAGTGCTACTGACCCCTCTTCTTTCACCATTAATCAATTCTGCCCCAGAGCGATACCGGGTAGACATATGATCATAAGGCCCTCCGAAAAAAAGTGGATACTCCCAGATATCCGCATCAGGCCTCACCATAATACCGAAGGTGGTAAGCGCATTTATCAACGCATCAGAAAACTTAAACGAACCGCCATAAGGGTTGATTGCTCTTTCGAAATGAAGAAAGTTGGTTGTATCCCATCCATCAACATCACCCTGCTTTGCGCGCATTACCAATGTCCAACCCCCGCCATCTCGGGTCATATCACAGTACACGTTAAATGGTTTAGACGGGCCGACCAAATCAATATCAATTAAATACACGCCATCAGGCGAGTTAGGCTTATCTGCTTTGATAGCTTTACACGACGTATAATACGTAGGTAATGACAGGGCTGCATCACTACCCAAAATAGAAATCATTGCTGCACGCTCGGTATCACCCCTATCAGCACAATCACGCGCCCCATCAACTTGAACCTGTAAACGCGATGATAACGCAGACATAATCAGGGCGTAGTTGGCTTTCCCCTCTCCGGTTTGTAGATTCACGGTATAGTTATCGGTTGTTGCACAGGCTGGGCGTGACACTGGCGCGCTGGCACTCACGCTAAATACGGCAACATTATCTTGAATTCGTAATCGTTCAACCGTGCCCGTCGCAGACCCAGCTAAGGTAAAAAATGGCGTACACAGGGCGCTGAAACAGATGCCAACGCATGCTTTCCTTAAACTCATTGACATATCACTATCTACTTCCGTCAGACAAAATTTAGTTGGAGAAATGCTTAAACAGGATTAAAAAGCCTACACAGGCTTACTGCGCGCGCAGTGTATGCAATCAGCGTGAATAGTGCAAGCCGAGGCAACCATTGTTATCGCTAGCTACAGACTCATTTCTATCGTTCACATGCACTCATGTTAATTGTTAACGCACTGCAAATTGCAATGTTTCAAGCAATAGCTCTTCAATATTCTCTGATACGGCTTCGCCGAGCGCTTGTTTAGACGTAAGTATTTGGTACTCAGTGTACGCTTGCTGATTTTGATAAAGTGACAGGCGCGACTCAAACTCCTCTAACATCCAATTAAGCGACGCGTCCTGTGCCACTTGTTGTGCCAATATTGCATTGGCTTTTTGCTGTGTTTCAATCGCCTTTTCAAATTGGCCAGCCGCCGCCATCGCCGCAGCTGCCGTATCTATATAGGCATAACTATTTTCGTATTGAGGATGATCAATCACTCTTTGCGCCAATTCCAAAGCAAACTCTGGCCCAGTCAGCGTATTATTTTCCAGTGTGGCTAAAAACCAAGCAACTGCGTTCGTGCCTTGAGGAAAATACCGATTGGCCAGTTGCTCCATCACGTTAACCGCTTTTTTACGATCCGCTTTAACGGTAATTCCACTGGCATACATACTGACCAATAAATCAAAAGGAACAATATCAGGATCAACACGGTGGCTTGACGTCAACGCCTCTTTCACTGTCATGGTCTCAAGATCTGCAATATCATTCGTTAGATACAAAGAGGCCAAATAGGCGTCAGCAGGCTTGAAGCCCTTCTCCATCATTGCATTTATGCGCGCCTTGCCATTTTCTATATCGTTTTCGCTATCACCTAACTTGTACAATAAAATGCCTGTCAGAAGGGCTGCTTCTTGATTTCGGTTAGAGGCTTTTACGGCCCAATCAAACGTCTTTTGCCAACTGTCTTCAGCATCACTTTGTGAATACAGCCATGCTAATCGCATTTGCGCGGCTAAATGCCCTTCTTCAGCAAAGGTCTTACATTGCGCAAATTCATCAGATTCATCAGGCTTAGTGATTTTATTGCAGACTAACAGGGGTGACGGAGGCGTAGCGTCTACGTGCGTGGTCTCCCTGTCGTTACCGACAACATAGTCAAAGCCAAACATCATTAGCCTGATAACAATAAACCAAATAACAACCAGTTTAACAATCCGCCACAGCCACGCACTTGAGGATGCTTTTTCTGACTCTTCAAATACGGCCGCTTTGTTACCAAAAGTGTGAACAAATAGCACGTCTAATTGCGCAGGGTTAAATATCTGGTACATGTCTGAGCGCCGTTGTAACCAGTTAAATCGGTTAGCAATCAGCGCTAGAATAGGTTGTGGAAGCCGACTATGCGCTTGCTCGCTAGACTCGCCAACCTCAATTTCAAGCAGCGTAGGAAGGATAGCATCATTGACTTTATGACGAACAGTGGGGTCGTTTAATTCAGACGCGTGAGTAAGGTGCTGCCAGTTCGCAATTTCATTGCGCTCATCGGGTTTATTCAGTAGCGCTATAAATCTAGCAACAATGGAAGATGTATTTTCTTCGGCCTGTTCTTTGTCTGGCTCGTTTTCGATGGCAAGCTCCCTTTTCATCATCGCATCCTGTTGGGCAAGTTCAATCGCTTGATTGTAGGCTTGACCAATCAGTTCAATGTCACCTGAATTGTCGGTTTTGCTCAGTAATGCTATTTTATTTTCATACGCGTGCGTAATTTGATCTAAGTCGTGTGTGGGTTCAATACCGAGTATTTGCCAACATTTCATCATACGTAATACTATCTTTTTACATGCTGCGGCGTTCAAAGCCAGTTCATTGAAATCATCTTGATGAGTTTATCAATCTTAATTAAGAAAGAAAATGCCAACGACTTCATCACTATAGAGGTGGCCTGCATGAGGTGGCCTGCATAACGTGGCCTGCATACTGTACATGACCACAGCACCGTCTTTAACAATGGTAAACAAGGCGCGCCACTGCTAAGGTGAGTTATTAATTGCAACACTATTTAGGTTAGTAAGATGATCACCCGTGCTGGTTATGTATTTATACTCCTAACAACCTTAATCGGTTTTACATCCCAAGCTAATAACCCCATTAAAGTAGCGAACACGCATTATACGAAGACCTTACTTGACGTCGGCAAAGGCCAACCTTCGGTGTCTATTTCTGACATAAATTCAGATGGCAACGCAGATGCTATTTTTACTTCTTATGAGAATGGAAAAGCCAGCGTTTTTCTCGGAAATAAGCAAGGAAAAATGACATTACACGGCATCTTTTCTGCGGGAACAAATCCAACAGATATCGCAGTATATGACTTTACCAATGACGGCAATGATGACATTGCTATCGCCAACCATGAAACGTCTTATATTACCTTGCTTAATGGTGACGGAAATGGAAATTTCTCACCAACCCCCCAATCTCCATTGAATATTGGCGCAACCCCTCATCCCCATGCAGTTAAACTGCGTGATCTTGATGGCGACAATAAACCAGAATTAATTATTGATAGCCGCGATAATCTCGGATTGATGATACTTAAAGGATTAGCGAACGGAACATTTAGCAATGAGAAACACATTATTGCCATGGGAGGCGATCCATACAGAGGATTCGCAATTAACGACATAAACAAAGATGGTGCGTTGGATCTCGTTACCCCCAATCAGCGTGACATTGGCATCGCACTGAGCTTGCATCAGAGTAATATGACCTTTTCTTTAGACACATTAACGCATGCGGATTCACCGTTCACTGTTGAGTTAGCCGATCTCAACGCAGACACCCATCTAGATTTAATTGTTCTTACAAATGGCAATACCGTTACGGTATATTCTGGAAACGGACAAGGTCAATTCAACGTCAAGTCAAAAACCACTATTCCATTTTATTCAGGCGCAAAGCAAGTCGCAATTGGCGATATTAATGGCGATAAAATAGATGATGCACTCATCAGTAATTGGTCAGGTGAGATATTGATTATTTTGGGAGATGACAGTGCTTTTCTTACCGCTACATTTACACTCGAAGACATCGCCAAGCCTTGGGCTGTCGCACTTTCTGATCTGAATAGAGACGGAAAGAGTGACATGATAATAGCAGACGGAAGCAGCAACCTCGCTGCTGTCTATGTGAGCGAGAAAAATAATGGCCATGAATAGCGCAGGCTAACTGTCAATCAAATGCGATAGTCAGCCTTACACTGTTCGTTACCACAAACGCTATTACGCTTTACTCATTGATCAGTCCGTATTGATCTTTCAAAACATGAATAATTTCTTGCCTCGGATTATCACTGATAGCTATTTTATGGCCCGTGATTGTTTCGGCAATTGAGGTATACACATCAGATACCTGCATAAGCACATCAATAGGCAACGGATTATTCTTTGCCAACTGCGTTCTTTCGTCCATTCTGTCTTTATTAAGTAAAATATCAGGATCGGGGAAATGGTTTAGTAACAACTGCCTAAACCCCTCTTTAGAGTTCTCAACTACCTTGCCTTCTTTATACGCTGCAGCATCCCAAATGCGTGAAGAGTCTGGCGTGCCTACTTCATCCATATAAATAAGCTTTTTGTTTCCTTCACGGTCATGTACGTAGCCAAATTCAAACTTTGTATCAACAAAAATTTGTCCGCAAGATGCCAGCGCATCACTGATTACGTTGAAACCGTTCTGTAGCAAAGATTCATATAACGACACGTCATCTACTGAGTTAAAGTTGAACGCGCCATAATTTGCAACAATATCATTTCTTGAAATATTCACGTCGTCAGCTTCTGGCACACCTGGAATACCGCGCAGGATTCCTTTTGTAGACGGCGTCATCAGCAATGAAGGTAATTTACTATCTTTTGCAAGCCCTTCGGGCAGCTCCACCCCACAAAAAACACGCTCGCCTTTTTCATAAGCCCGCCACATCGACCCCGTAATATATTGACGACAAATCGCTTCTATTTTCACGGGCTGTGCCGAACGCACAATCCATACCAAAGGATGAGGAACGTCCAAAATATGGCTGTCAGCCAAACCTTTTTCTTTGAATAATGAAAACCAATGGTTTGAAATTGCATTTAACGCTGCACCTTTACCAGGTACACCGTTTAATCCATCTTCACCTGTCCATATGCAATCAAACGCAGAAATTCGGTCGCTAATCACCATAATTGCCAGCGGTGTATTATCTGGCACATCATAACCACGTTCTCGAATCAATCTAGCGCTATCTTCTTCAGTGAGCCAATAAACGGAACGCACTTTTCCGCTATGTACCGGTTTACGGGTTCTAATAGGCAGGTCATCATTGACTGCAAGCACTTGATCTGCGTGTGCCATGGTATATTGGTCCTCATGAAATTGTGCCGAGATGCACATAAACTAATTATCTGTTTCTAAAAAAAATAAAGGCCGCAATGCGGCCTTTATTAACATCATTAACGAATATCTAAATCGTCGTCTGCCATTGTTTTGGCAAATGCTGCATATAATTCTGTGATTTTAGCAGCATCAAATGGGACACTTTCGTTGTCCATCAATGTGATGGCTGTTCTATCCTCACTAAGTGAAGACACCTGCATTCGGTATTCATCTTTTTCTAGATTAAACTTCTCATCATCACTGGAAAATAGAGAAGACCACCAACTGCTCTCACTATTACCATACGACACAAATAGCAGCCCATTGGATTGGTCTAAATCTTTTACATTGAAACCTAGTTTACGTAAAACAAGCAACAATCTTGGCCAAACAACCTCATATTTTCCATTTACTACGTAGGCGGAGTCACCATTTTGATTGAAGCCCAGCTCCATCGGCAAACCACGACGAATTTCTCGAATACGCTTCATATCAGCAACACGAATTTGATGTTGATAGTGGCTAATGACGCGGTTAAGTACATTCACTTCATTGCGACGTTCAGATTCTGCGTCTAATTCAGCAATTACGTCTTCCCCTACCGTCTCCATGTAATCTTTCATGTTCACTTTTAAGGCTGCTGTGCGCCCATGAGGCTTTAGTGTTAGCGTAAATTCAAATCGCTTGCCGATACTTCTTTCAGTTGATGTCCAATCAAACCACCCGTTACTTTCACTCTCTTCGATAATAAGCCAATCGGTAATTAAGGTTTGATTATCTTTATCAAAAGACGATACGCCAATACCCTGCTCTTCCAAAAAGCTAAGTAAAGAGTTCCATATTGTTTCATCAAGTGGTTTGCTGTCGTCAATTTGATCAAACCAGACCGTCGCTTCTTTTTTTCCTTCTTCAATATGAGAGCCAGACACCAACGGTAACACCAATGCTGGAGACACCACCGTGATGTTGTCACCAAGCAAATCAGAGGGTGCATTCGCGCCAACACTGGGTAAATCATAATCGCCTGAATAATCAGGTTGATCTAATTCTTCGGGTACTTTAAATGAGCTTAAACGTGATTTTTCAAGATATTCAAAATCACCATTTGCTGTTTGTCGTTCATGTAAACTAGTACAGGCCGTTATACACGTTAGTCCTATACCAGCAACTATCGCTGAAATCCGAGTCATGCTTTCTCCTCTATGATATAACGCCTATTTCGCGCATGACTTGTTCGAGTGCGTTTTGACTTTGGAGTTCCGGAGTGACCAGAGGTAAACGCAAATTTGCACAGGGTATCATGCCCATTTTAAATAATGCCCACTTAGGCATAACAGGGTTTGATTCCAAAAATAAGGTTGTATGTAATTGCTTGATGCGAC
The DNA here is from genome assembly GCF_025751585.1 of Fluctibacter corallii. GTDB lineage: Bacteria > Pseudomonadota > Gammaproteobacteria > Enterobacterales > Alteromonadaceae > Fluctibacter_A > Fluctibacter_A corallii. The sequence continues at coordinate 323,550 of NZ_JAOWKX010000002.1, read as the reverse complement.
CATTGATATCCATCACATCATCAAAACGTTTGTCTAATGCTGCTTCACACATATCAGACATTGCTTTGGGGACGATATTTGCTGTTACCGAAATAACACCATCGCCACCCAACGTTAAAAATTCTGCGCCTGTAGCGTCATCTCCGCTAAGTAATACGAAATCATCTGGTACTAATGCTTTCGTTTCCTTGTAGCGAGACATATCTCCGGTTGCATCTTTAAGTCCGACAATATTTTTATGCTCTGCCAGCTCTGCAACGGTTTCGGGTAACATATCTGCAACCGTTCTTCCGGGCACATTGTAAAGCAGTACTGGCAGGTCTGCTGCATCGGCAATAGCCGAAAAGTGAGCAACCATGCCACGCTGTTGTGGCTTATTGTAGTAAGGCACAACACTTAAAAAGCCAGCAATACCGGTATTCGCTAACTTGTTACTTAGAAATATTGCTTCCTCGGTAGAATTTGCACCGCTTCCCGCGATTATCGGGATGTTGCCTTGCGCAAATTGAACCGTTTTTTTCACCACATTGATGTGTTCTTCGAAGGGTAACGTAGCAGATTCGCCCGTTGTACCTACTGAAACGATACCATGGGTGCCATTTTCAACATGAAACTCGACCAGCTTTTGCAAAGCGGTATAGTCTACTTTACCAAGGTCGTCCATTGGTGTAATTAGCGCTACATAACTGCCCTTGAACATGCTGTCTCCCGTTAAAATGAGCGACTTATGGTAATGACACCTATGCGTAAAAACAAGGGATTATTCGCGTAAAATAGGGCTAAACGGTAATTTAGAATCATTCCTCTATTTATGCGTCTATTTTTCGTACACTTTTAAGGCGCTACAACGACTAGTGTCATGTCACACTAAATATAAAGATGTGCAAAAATAAGGGGTTATGTGGTTCTAAAGGCGATGATCTAACCATTCGTAAAATATTAATAAACTGTGATAGACTACGGCACTTTTATTTAGCGTCTAACACACGTCAGAAACATGAAGCATCAGTTAATTGTTACCATTCTCGGCTCAGATCGTGTCGGAATATTAAGTGCCTTAGCCTCTGCTGTAAGCGAAGCAGGGTGCAATATCCTTGACAGTAGACAAGCGATTTACGGGCAGGATTTCTCTCTTACCATGATATTAGAGGGCACGCAATCTTCCATTACAAAAGCAGAGCTAAAGCTACCCATGGTATGCCAGCAGTTAGATCTTTTGTCTATGATGAAACGTACTCAGAAACACAGTAAGCAAAATCTTAAACATATGGTGGACATAAAGCTTTCTGGTGTTGACACCGTAGGAGTTATGCAAAAGGTTACCTCATTTCTTGCTCAGTTCGATATTGCTGTGAATGCGTTTCGTCAAAAAACGTACACAAACAAAGAGACGCAACAAGAAATGATGCAATGCAAAATGGTAGCTAGCGTACCTGACGGAATCGAACTAACGGACGTAAATCTGGCCTTTCAAACCCTGCTTGATGCGTTAGGGCTGCAAGGGCAGATTTCAGAGAAATATTAGAGGACATTATGAAAAGATTACAAGCAGGCGACAAAGCGCCCGCATTTTCACTGCCCAATGAAAACGGTGACACAACCTCATTGGCAGATTTTAGCGGTAAAAAAGTACTGGCTTACTTTTACCCTAAAGCCATGACACCTGGATGCACTGTTCAAGCTCAAGGCTTACGCGACAGTCAGCAAGAGTTGGAAAAGCACAATGTTGTCGTGCTGGGTATTAGTCCCGACCCGGTAAAACGTTTACCTAAATTCATCGAAAAAGAATCCCTCAACTTTGCCCTGCTTTCTGACGAAGACCATGCCGTAGCAGATCAATTTGGCGTGTGGGGCCCCAAAAAGTTTATGGGTAGAGAATTTGACGGTATTCACCGCATTACATTTTTAATTGATGAGAATGGCATGGTCGAACATGTCTTCGATAAGTTCAAAACCAAAGAACACCACAATGTCGTGTTAGATTACTTTAATTAAAATAATCTAACAGAAGTTGCTGACGTTGCGTGAAACAACTGAGCAGCAACTTCTCTTTACTCATTACTGAGACAATTGAGGTTCACTAGACCACGCATTAAAGACAGCTTTCACCAGCGTTGCTAACGGGATAGCGAAAAACACCCCCCAAAACCCCCACAATCCGCCAAAAAATAGCACCGCGACAATAATATAGACTGGATGCAGGCTTACCGCTTCGGAAAATAATAACGGTACTAACAAGTTACCGTCTAATGCCTGTATTACGCCATAGGCAATCATCAAATACCAAAATTCAGGCGAAATGCCCCACTGAAACAAAGCTACAATAGCAACAGGAATAGTCACTACCGCCGCGCCAATGTAGGGAATCAACACAGAAAAACCAACTAGCACGCCAAGTAAAACAGCATAACGTAAATCCATAAACGCAAACGTAATCGCAGACACTCCGCCTACAATGATGATTTCAATCACTTTTCCGCGAATATAGTTCGCAATTTGCGCATTCATTTCAGAACCGACTTGGTTTATTAATCTCCGTTCTTTTGGCAATAGACGAGACACGTTTGTGATCAGTTCTTTTCTGTCTTTTAACATAAAAAAGACCATTAACGGCACAAGAATGAGGTAGATCAGTAGGGCCGCAATATCCACAATTGAGCTCACAGATGCAGTGATAAGTTGCTCACCAAATGCTGCGACGGTCTGATCAAACTCTTCCAGCATCTGTTGAATGTGGCCAACACGCACCAGGCCAGGATAGGTGTCTGGCAAGGTGAGTAGCCATGACATTCCCTGATCCCATATCTGCGGTAGCTCTTTGAGTAAGTTTGCGCTTTGTTGGGTAACCACAGGGACTAACCCAACAAAGGTAAATATCGAAACACCAATAAAGGTTACCAATACACCGATGACAGACAGTGTTCTTGATGCACCCAATTGGCACAGTTTATTCACCGGCCACTCCAATAAATAAGCGATAACAAACGCGACAAGCACGGGCATTAAAATATCGCCCCAAAGGGCCAAAACTAAAAATGTGAATACCAGCAAAAAAAGAAGTGTTACTGAATCTGGATCTGAGAATTTTCGCTTATACCAGCGCCCTACGACACCAATCATGCATATTCCTTATTGGTTTATCTCACAAGGATTAGCTATTTCCGAGATTCGGAATTATCGACAATGCGATTCCATTTGGAAAGAACTAATTACAAAAGTTGCGGTCACAAATATTTCTTATTCATGTTAAGAATATGTGTTGCAACAAAAACGCTAAGTCAAATTTAGGTGTCAGATAACGGAGACATAACCTATTAGTAGACCTTGATTTTTATCATAACACGCACATCTAAAGTAGATACACCTGTTTCAAAGTACTATGCAAGGGTTTATAGTAAAGCGTTGAGACGGATGTAAGCTCGACAGGCACGAAGACAGTAGGAATTATCGTTGATTAGAGTATTTTTTAAGACCATTTCCCTTGCTCTAACGTCTGCATTGGCAGCCGTAGCATTGTATAGTAGTGCGCAATCCATCTCGGGCGTTGGACAAAGCTCTAAAAACAAATTACCTGAAATTGGCGTGGTAGCCGCCGACGCTATCAGCATAGACAAGGAAATGGAAATTGGGGATATCCTCATGCGCCAAATGCGTGCGCAAGCCCCCGTCATTAGTGACCCATTACTTGATGAATATTTACAAGACATTGGCAATCGCCTCGTCGCTCAAGCACAAAATGTTAAATTTCCCTTTACCTTTTTCCTGTTAAACAATAAAGATATTAACGCTTTCGCTTTTTTCGGTGGTCATATTGGTATCCATACCGGACTCATCTTTCATGCAGACAATGAAAGTGAGCTTGCATCAGTTTTGGCTCACGAAGTAAGCCACGTGACCCAACGACATATCGCCAGAAGCATTCAAGCCAGACAAAAATCAACGCCGCTGCAAATCGCCTCAATGTTTGGCGGCTTATTACTCGCGATGGCGAGTCCAGAAGCGGGCATTGCAGCCATACAAGCCAGCAACGCCGCCGCAGCGCAAGCGTCTATTAATTACACGCGCTCAAACGAAAAAGAAGCCGATAGAATCGGCATTCAAATATTGGCACAAGCAGGATATGATCCTCGGGCAGCAGCCAGCTTTTTTGGCAAACTTGCCAGCCAAACACGAAACCGTTCTAAACCTCTTGCCTTTTTGTTAACGCACCCGTTGCCAGAATCACGTATCGCTGATGCACGCACACGTGCAAATACAATGGGAGGCAATTTCAATAGCGACTCAATGAATTTTCACTTGGCGAAAGCACGTGTGATAGCTCGGTATTTCTCAGCACCAAACACCAATATTGCATTATTCAAAGAGCAGCTTGACAAGCAAAGTTATGTGTATGAAGAAGCTGCAAAATATGGTTTAGCGTTATCTTACCTTGCCAATGATAATATTGAGGCCGCAGATGCTATTATCACTCAGTTGCGCCAGACCTACCCTGACAACTTATTTTTTGTTGACACTGCTACAGATATCGCACTGGCTCAACATCAACATGACAAAGCCTTGTTAATGTTAAGTACAATGCAAAAGCGTTATCCCAACAACCAAGTGGTCGCACTAAATTATGCTAATGCCGCCATTGAAGCGAAACATTACGACACAGCGATTGAAGTATTAAAAGATTTTTTACTGCTAAAGCCCAATCATTACCTCGCCATCCAATTGCTTACTGAAGCATACCGCAAAAATCAGCAGCCCCTAGAGATGCACCAACATAAAGCCGAAATGTTCGCTTTGGCGGGGGCATACAAACGGGCAATTGATGAATTACATACCGCTTACAATTTTGCAAATGAACGACACCTTGAAAAGCAACGAATCAAAGCACGTATCGACCAATTTCGCAGTGCACAAGACCGACTAAAGGCCTTGTAATGCAGCAAGTTTGGCAGACAGTTTTTCTTTAGTTTGCTCCCCATATAGCGTAATCACATCTCCTCCGTTAGGCGGGAATATAAACGTAGCAGGTAGCCCTCTAGGGTTCACCGCCTGTGGAAGTATTACATCACCGTCTATAAGCGGGAATTGCATATTGTAGTTCAACTTGATTGTCTTAAGTTCGTTTCCTGTTATGCCATCGAAATTCACGGCAAAAAAGGCAACGTCTGCTGCGCTTTCTCTCTGAAGATCTGCATAAAATGCGTTAAGCTCTGGCACTTCACGAAGACATGGCGCACACCACTCCGCAAAATAGTTAACGATAACCCATTCATCAGACAATGAAGACCAGCTGTATGCTTCACCACTCACTGTCTTAAAGTCAGTACGCATACTCTGAAAGGTAAAAAAACCAAGAATAAGCGCAAATAACGCGGTGAAAATAATAACTATTTTTTGCAATCTCGATCCCTGCCCTTTACGTAAAGAGAGTCTCGAAGATAGAATACAACTAACGAAACTCATTGAAATTACTCATTACTATGTCTGAAATTAAAATTTTGCACAATCCTCGCTGTTCAAAAAGCCGTCAAACTTTGCAGCTTCTTGAAGAAAAAGGGGTATCTCCCGTTATCGTTGAATATTTAAAAACACCGCTTGGCGTGGAAGAAATCACCAGCATTATGAAAAAGTTAGGCATTTCTGACCCTCGCGAAATGATGCGCACAAAAGAAGACGAATATAAAGCGCAGAATTTGAAGGACAATGCATTGCTTCCTCAGCAATTAGTTGAAGCAATGGCGAATACCCCCAAACTGATTGAGCGTCCTATCGTTATTCATGGCGATAAAGCCAAAATAGGCCGTCCTCCAGAGAGCGTGTTGGATATTCTATAATGACCGAATCATTGGCCTCGTCAGCGAATGTGTTAGTGCTGTATTACAGTAGAAACGGCAGCACCAAAAACCTGGCTTACAAAATTGCACAGGGAATTGAAAAAACAGGGGCACAAGCCACTATACGTACCGTCCCCCCTGTTTCTGATAATCTATCAACGACACAGTCATCTGTGCCAGAAACAGGCGATCCCTATGTTACTAAGCATAATTTAATGACATGCTCAGGACTTGCGTTGGGAAGTCCGACTCGTTTTGGCAATATGGCCTCTGCTATGAAATATTTCTGGGACAGCACGTCAGACACATGGTTGTCAGGGCATCTTGAAGGTAAGCCCGCCTGTGTATTTACGTCAACTGGCAGTATGCACGGAGGGCAAGAGTCTACTTTACTGACAATGATGATCCCACTGCTGCACCACGGTATGATTTTGTGTGGTCTACCCTACTCTGAGCCCGCTTTACACACTACGCAATCCGGAGGCAGCCCTTACGGCGTAAGTCATGTGTCTGGCAATAAAGAAGATGCTACATTAACCGCTGAAGAAACCGCACTGGCTATCGCACAAGGCGAACGACTTGCGGCTCTCAGTATCAAATTAAACGATAAATAGGGCGCAAAACAGCGCAATAAACATTCACTATTATGACCGACACCACTAAGATAAAACGTTATCGTATACTCGCGCTGACAGGCTATTTCGGCCTACTCATTTTCGTTGCACTTTGGCAATGGGTTTTAGTTGAATCTCCGCAAACCTCTTTACTGTTCCGTTCGTTGTGGATTATTCCACTACTTCTTCCTTTAAAAGGCATGATTACTGGTAATCCCTACACGCATGCGTGGGCCAACTTCATCGTGCTCATCTACTTCTTACATGGGCTAACGGCAATTTATGCTGTTCAGGAAGAATGGTTTTATGCTTTATTGGAACTACTTTTTGCCAGTATGATGTTTATTGGCTGCGTTTACTACGCCCGCCTAAAAGGAAAAGAAACAGGTTTAGGCTTAAAGAAATTAAAAGACGTAATGGCAGAAGAAAAACAGCGATTTGAAGGAAAAGAATAATGAGATATTGGGCGTGTTTGTTCACTAGTATCCTCCTCGCATCATGCGGCGGCGGAGGTAGCGGAAACGACTCGCCCAACTCCCCCACTCTTCCACCCGCTCCGGCTCCCTCAGTGGGTGACGTTACCCCACTTAAAGACACGGATACCTATACCCTATATGGTTCGACTCGTGCTCAAGTAGGTGAGTCTATATCCTTTGCGATTGTGACGAAAAACACCCCAATTACCCAAATAGCGTGGCATCAATTATCAGGGCCTGACCTTACTTTTTTATCCGAAACCAGCCAACTTATTGCCTTTGACGCGATAGAGGAAGGGAATTACGACATCTTCCTGTCTGCTACGCTCAGTAACGGAACCGTCATAGAAGAGTCCCTTGAATTTAGCGCTGTCAGAAACAGTCAAGCATTAGCTAATCTGCGTCTTGATCACGAAGCAACTGAACTGGCTACCGCGTCATTGCGCGTTGATCATACTGAAGAAAAAGACATCGATAACATCATATGGAAACAGCTTGCAGGCCCAAAAATCAGCACCTTTAGCCAAGACGGTGCTTACGCATTTTTCACGCTTCCTTCTGTGAGTCGTGATGCCATTATTGAGTACGAAGCAACCGTTCAATTTACGGATGGCACTGAAGCAAAAGACCGTGCCTACGTCTTAGTAAAAGACACCACGTTTAGTGCCAATCGATACTTTAATCGCGCCGTTGCAACCACATTTCCCTATCGCAAAGACTCACCGTACCAGTCTGTATTACAGCCATGTATTTATAACAACACGCTGGAGACGTCTTGCGCATTTTCAACGTTGCCGCTGATTGGCATGAGCGCCAATGCCGTTCCAACCAATGAAGACATATTAAACAGACTTTTAGTATCTCACTCATGGATGGGCGATGCTTTCAAAACGTTTCTGGAAAATTCAGCCTCTTCTCAAGATATTAAAACCTTGTTGGGCGCGACCACCGCGATTGTGATTTCTTATGATATTAACCCGTCGTTTTATACCGCTCAAACAGGCGCAATTTACCTTAGCGCGAACCACTTCTGGCAAACGCCAGCACAACGAGATAGCGTCAATGACACGCCCGATTATCGGAGTAACTTTGGAGAAGAACTCGGTTTTGTAATGCCTTGGCGATATGTTAAAGACGGCAAAAACTACATTGACAGAGACGGCTATCCTGCCAGTGCGAGACTCACCCGCACATTTTCCGACATGGAGGCAAATGTTGTTTGGCTGTTGTATCATGAACTTGCTCACGCGAACGATTATTTTCCACCCTCTGTGTGGGCATCGATTAACAAATCAACGACCCCACTTGCGTATTGGCGAGACAATCCGCCACTGTCTGAGCAATTTAGCCAACAATACCCACTTAACTCAGAACAAATGAAAAGCCTGGCACAGGTTCGATTTCAAGGTGAACAAGCCACTGCCAGACAACAAGCTTACACTGGCGATGATGTAACCTTATTCTTTAAAGATGATCGCGCGCTGGAATTTTATAGTTATTCCACTGAACGCGAGGATTTTGCGCTTCTTGTAGAACAGTTTATGATGGCCCACAGAATGCAAGCATTAGCCGATGTTGCCATTATTGATAAAAACCAACCCGCCGATGAAGATGCAATCAGCTGGGGGGAGCGTAACAGGGTCAACCATCCAGACATTCAAGCCCGAGCCAAGGCGGCGATAGAGCGCATTTTACCCAACTTAGATGCGACGACAATTCAATCAAACCTGCCTGAATCAATCATACTCAAGCGAGGAGAATCTTGGTCAGGGTTAGTCGCGCCCAGCGAATCACCTAGCCGACATATTGAAGGTAGTGAAAAAGGATGGTTACGCAGACATGAATGGCGTCATGGTTCGTTTCACTAAAAACTGAACCATCAAAATGAGTTGCATAGTTAAAGAACGCCTCTAATTAAAAAGAAATGCAAGAATACTGTCGCTTATGTGTCGGGGGCATTCTACAAATGGTACTAATAGCGTTAGAAAACTACAATGCGCTTGCGGTAAGGCAGAATACAGACATTCTCTTCTCAAATTTTACCTAAATTTTTTTGCATAACGTACAATGAGCAGACAAGTTGTAGTTCTTACTGTAATGGTGGATAACGAGTGTATAAGAGCCAAGCTAAAATAGGCAGACTAACAAGTCCAATAAAACTAATGTGTATAATTCCGTAGCGACCTAACAATTTAGCTAATGGTAAAAAAATGAGAGGATGAAGCATGGCCGCGATAAATAGCAACAAAGCACCAATCCATGAAAAATTATATCCCCACATTATCAAATAAATAAAAAATCCAATAGAAAATATATTTGAATTAATGGTAATAAAAATACGTACGCTTTTAGGTGTGCCTCCCCAACTAGAATGCTTTGATTGGCACACAATGAAACCAGTCAAGAGTATCCAGTAAATTATTTGATTAATTTCCAGAGTATCCATATACACCTATGAACTTTCTTAGCGACATCAATTACTATTAAAACCCCATATCATGAGTTTCATCGGAAAGAAATTAGGAGAACTCTTTGGCACACTATCAAGCCATTGTGCTCGCTCATATGCTCCCACACAACCATCTATCAGAATAACACTCGCTCAATTATTGAAAATCTCAAGCCGAGTGGTATTGAAACTACTTAAAGTGACAAGACATCTTTAATAAAGGGAATCGTTAGCCGTCTTTTCTGTTGCAAAGAGATATTGTCTAGTTTTTCCAGTGCTTTCATTAGGCTCGCCATGTCACGTTGCATGTGGGTCATCATGAATCTTGCGACATCCATTGACAAAGCAATACCTCGTCGTTCAGCACGGCTAATCAGCGTCAGCAATCTTTCGTCTTCAGACAAAGGCTGAACATGATAGGCAACTCCCCAACTCAGGCGTGATGCCAAGTCGGGCAGCTCAACCCCCAACTGCTTGGGGCCTGCGTTTGCTGTCATAATTAACAAGCTGTGTTGTGCCTCTCGCACACGATTAATTAAATCAAACAAGGCTAACTGCCAAGCAGGGTCATGAGCGATCGCATGCACATCATCGATACAGATAACTTTGACGTTCTCAAGATCGTTAAGAATAGACGTCGACCATTCCGAACGCTGACTTAAGTTAAGGTAAAAGTGCGAATAGTGGCGTTTTTCTGCACGATGGCAAACACTATACAACAAATGACTCTTACCAGCGCCTTGGTCACCGCTAATAAAGGTTAAGAATGGCTGATCACTGTCAGGCTCTAATAGTTCGTTAAGATACGTAACCAGCTGGATATTTTGCCCTGTCATAAAACTTGAGAAGGTTTCATCATCAGGCAGTTGAACAGGCAAAGACAGTTGTTTGGCCATTAGGGCACCCATATGAACTTAAGTTCATCAGACACTTGTCCAAACGCATCGCGTGTAGGGCGAATTTTATCATCCAACTTAAAGGCATTTTTTAGGTCATCCACATTGCCAAATAACGTCAGTGAATAAATCGCTTGTGTACCAGATTGCTGCTTTAAACTGACTTGTTGCACCACGCTAAGGCTTTGCAAAAACTGACTTACGGCAACATAGGTTTGTAGGTTGCTAACGTTAGCCATGGTAATATCGACGACATTCCCCTCTTCACGGCCCGCCGCAAGATCTATCGCATACCGTTTAGCCAACGTATCAGCCAAAATCGTCATCAGCATGGAAGCAAGATTTTCCTTCGTCGATGCTGAGATAGATTGCTGCGTCACATTCCCTCCAGAAATTAAAGAGTAATCTGCAATCCAGCCAGTGAGGGAATCACTCTGAGGATCTTCATAATCGAGCAACCACTGCGGCGTGTCTTGCTGCGCTTCAACGGCACTGTTTAAGGGCACTTCTCGCTTTTCGGAGGCGTTTGCTTCGTCATCACGAAAGTACACCCGAGCTGAGAGAATATAATCCGCCCGATAGCGTTCACTTGCCCGCTGTATTGACGTGACAAATTGTCCCCATACGTCAAACACACTTAGCGCATCAATATCGGTTAAATCATAAAGTGGAAATGCCAATGGAATCCCGCGGCTTTGTGCGGTACGCTTAGCCATCTCAGAAAATGGGTCTTGCTGTGCTTCAGACAAAATCCGTCGTTCGCCTGACTCTATATCTTCTAATGCGATCCATAGCAGACTGTCGGGACGCCTTGCCCCCCAGATAGAAAAACCACTGGCTAAAATCGCGCTTTCAACCCGCTGCTTATCAAACTCTGCAAGAAGAAACTGAATGCCTTTGTCATTATCGAAGCGGTAAGATGTTAAAAACGATTGGCTATTCTTGAGTTGCTGCTTGATTTGGTCATGCTGCAAGATTAAATCAGATCCACTTACCTTTACCAGTACCCGCCCTAGTGCGTCTTTGACCGCACGCGATTGCGCTCGTTCAGATTGGTCTGATACCTCTACTTTGGCTTGGTATAAATTCGTCATCACGGCACTCATCGCCGTGGCAGAAAAAAAGCACAGGCTGACAATCGCCAAGCAACATATAGTTCGAAACGGTGAATGAGGCCGAATTGTATTCATCACGCAAATATACTCGCCAGTGTATTTTGTATCGCTGAGTTGGGGTAGTTTTCTACCACGAAACAGACAACCTAAAATGAACCCCTAATTAAACCATAAACGAGGCCATTTTGCTTGCGAAATCAAGGTATTGAGCAACTTTTTTTAAACGTCGTTAAAAATAGTCATATCAATAACATAAGAATACTATAAACGCTGGAAATTTGACGTCGGAAAGATTAAACTCCGCACAATTTTTCTGCCGCCCTGAATAACTGTCGGAGTATACTGTGAGCGACAACAAGCCCTCTCTAAGCTACAAAGATGCAGGCGTTGATATCGATGCCGGAAATCAACTCGTCGAAAGAATTAAATCAGTCACGAAAAAGACACATCGCCCCGAGGTAAAAGGCGGACTTGGTGGGTTTGGCGCACTGTGTGCGATTCCTGAAAAATACAAAAAGCCGTTGTTGGTGTCAGGCACTGATGGCGTGGGTACCAAACTTAGACTCGCCATGGATCTGAAGAAACACCGTGGTATTGGTATCGACCTTGTTGCAATGTGCGTTAACGATTTGATTGTACAAGGCGCTGAGCCATTGTTCTTTTTAGATTATTATGCAACGGGCAAGCTGAATGTCGACACAGCCGCCGAAGTGGTCACGGGAATCGGTGACGGCTGTGAATTGTCAGGTTGTGCGTTGATTGGCGGCGAAACAGCCGAAATGCCAGGCATGTACCATGGTGAAGACTACGACGTAGCTGGCTTCTGTGTCGGCGTAGTAGAAGCAGACGACGTCATTGACGGCAGCAAGGTTGCTGAGGGTGACGTGCTTATCGCGCTTGGCTCTTCTGGCCCTCACTCAAATGGGTATTCGCTGATTAGGAAAGTACTTGAAGTGTCAGGCGCAGACCCGCAAGAAGCATTAGAAGGCAAAGCCATCGCTGAGCATTTACTAGAGCCAACACGCATCTATGTGAAGTCTGTATTGGCACTTCTTGAAGCGCATCCTATTCATGCGATTTCTCATATCACTGGAGGCGGGTTCTGGGAAAACATTCCTCGCGTACTACCTGACAATGCAAAAGCCGTCATTGATGGCAGCAGTTGGCAGTGGCCAGCCATATTTAACTGGCTACAAGAGCAAGGTAACATTACTACACACGAGATGTACCGTACATTCAACTGTGGCGTAGGGCTAATCATAGCCATGCCTGCCTCTCATGCTGAATCGGCAATATCTCTTCTTAATAGTTTAGGGGAAAATGCTTGGCAAATTGGTACAATTGCAAATGCAGATTCTGGCGAGCAAGTGGAGATAAACTAAGCGATGTCTGATACTAAGAAGCGTATTGTTGTCCTGATTTCAGGTAATGGCTCAAATCTACAGGCTATTCTAGACCGTTCACTGGAACAGAATATTCATGGTCAGGTCGTAGCGGTCATTTCCAACCGCCCTGATGCCTACGGGCTCACGCGGGCAGAACAACGTGAAGTAGACACGCAAGTGCTCGACCACACTGAATTTGAAACCCGTGAAGCCTATGATTACCAGCTGAAGAATCTGATCGACAGTTACCACCCGGATTTAGTGGTGTTAGCTGGCTTTATGCGTATCCTATCGGATCCGCTGGTGATGCACTATCACGGCCGAATGTTGAATATTCATCCTTCATTATTGCCCAAATATAAAGGACTAAATACCCATAGCCGCGCAATAGAAGCAGGTGACACCGAACATGGCGCGTCTGTGCATTTTGTTACACCAGAACTTGACGATGGCCCCGTTGTCATCCAGTCTAAAGTACCTGTGTTCAAAGACGACACTGAACTCGAATTGGCTGCACGCGTCCAAGAACAAGAGCGAAACATTTATCCGTTAGTGATAGAGTGGTTTTGCCGTGGAAGATTAACCATGGAAAACAATAAGGCGTATCTTGATGGAAATGAAATCCCTGAAAATGGTTATGCAGCAGATTAAGCAATACATGAACAAACGACTGTGCTCTGTCGCATTGACTATGGCACTAACCACAGTCAGTACCCTTTCCTTTGCATTAGAAGCCTTTGATGCACAATACAAAGCATTTCGTCATGGCAGAGAATTAGGAACAGCGAGCATCGAATTAGATGCGCTTGGACGAGATAAATACCGTTTAACATATCATTCAAAGGTATCGTTGTTTTTCTTATCTGATGAACGCACTGAAACCAGCTTATTCTCGGTACGTGACGATAACATTGTGCCTCATACATACGAATTTGTACGCACAGGCACAGGTAAAGACCGAAAGCTAGAAGCCCAATTTGACGCTGAAAACAGCACAGTTACCTTTGCCCGTAAACCCCCAGTTGACTGGAACGGCGAACTAGATAATCAACTTTACCGACTAGACGTTCAACAGAAACTGGCAGAAGGGCTTGAGCAGTTCGACTATACCCTCATCAACTACCGAGGGGAGAAGCGTCATTACGGTATTGAAGTGCTTGGCAAAGAAACGCTTACGCTACCATATGGAAACATTGAAAGTGTCAAAGTTAAGATAGTTCGCGAAAGTAAGCGCAGAGAGACCTTTGCGTGGTTTGCCCCTTCACTAAACTATCAGTTGGTGCGCCTTCAACAGTTCAAAGATGGTGACGAACAAGGCGACATCCGATTAAGCCAGTTCACATTAGCATCTGATGACCAAACAACGGCAGCTAACAAATAATATACTTACGCGCGCCACAATTAATCACTGTGGCGCCACAATGCAAACTCAGCTCCACATTTTCACATAATAAAACATGTCCGACTACGTTAGCGTGGTCACTCACCACCACGAGAAACCAGTTCACCTTGCTTAAACAACACCCACTCCCCTGAATTCATTTTTTGCCAACGTTCATCGCCTGTTAGGGGTTGCGTTGCGATCACCGTTACGACGTCATTTTCAGTGGTTTCCTGTTGAAAATCTATAACCCAGTCAGAATCAATCAATGTGGCTTTTCCAAACGGTGCACGACGCGTCAACCAATGTAAATTGTTGGTGCAATAGGCAAGCACATAAACCCCATCGCTCAACAACATGTTAAAAACACCTAATTCTTTTAACGTTGGACACAACGAGGCAATAAATCGAAATACGGGAGCCATATTCGACGGGCGCTTAGGGTACTTCTCTCTTACTTGATCCAGTAACCAACAAAATGCGCGTTCACTGTCGGTATTGCCAATGGGTAAAAAATGATGGGACCGCAGCGCGCGTTGATATTGACTCAGCTGACCATTGTGCGCATATGTCCAATTCCGTCCCCACAACTCTCTGATAAAAGGATGGGTGTTCTCCAGCTTCACCGCCCCACGGTTTGCCTGCCGAATGTGACTCACCACCGCACATGACTTAATCGGGTAACGTTTGACGAGTTCTGCGATTTCAGACTCACTGCTAGGTAGTGGATCTTTGAAACTACGACACCCCTTACCTTCATAAAACGTGATTCCCCATCCATCACGATGTGGGCCAGTTCGCCCTCCTCGTTCGAGTAAACCTGCAAAACTAAAACAAATATCAGTAGGCACGTTTGCTGACATGCCAAGTAACTCGCACACGAAATAGTATCCTCACGTCAAATAACATTGAATTACTGCCGAATCAGGCCATGCTTATATTAGAGCGTGTTGGTCTTTGCTGTAACATTAATCAAGGCGTTGAGCTTTATTTATACGATATTGTACGGCTGAAAAACAGGAATCGTTACAGCGACAAAATCCAGTCGCAATAATAAAGCGTAAACATAACGTGATGTGTTAAAGCGGTCTACAACAAAGATCAACACGCTTTGGGTAAACCGACTCTGTCGATACGACAGAGATTGCGCATAAGATATCACTTGATCTTTTATGCACTTGATTATACTTTGTTTTCCACATTCTGGTCTGACCTCATGGGAGAGTCGTTATGGAAACCTTACTTTGGCTGTTGACCATTCTTTTTGCTGTTGGCGCAGTCAGCTACTTTAGATTACAGCTATTACATGCAACCCTCGCTGTCGCCGGCGCATTGTTGCTAGGTGCAATTATGGGATACGTTGGCTTTATTACGCTACTCGTTTTCCTTGCTATTGCCATTCCACTAAACATGGACAGTATTCGCCAGGAATACCTTACTAAACCGATGCTAAAAGTGTATCGCAAATTGATGCCTGAAATGTCTCGTACTGAGCAAGAGGCCATTGATGCAGGTACAGTTTGGTGGGACGGTGAAATATTTAGTGGTGATCCCGATTGGGACAGCTTACATCGCATTCCACAAGGCCGATTATCGCCTGAGGAGCAAGCGTTCTTAGATGGCCCAGTAGAAGAAGTCTGTCGCATGATGGACGAATGGGACGTGCACCATAACCGTGCCGACCTATCGCCGGAAGTATGGCAATATCTCAAAGACAACAAATTCTTCGCGATGATCATTAAGAAGAAATACGGTGGTCTTGAATTTTCTGCTTATGCCCAATCACGCGTCTTGCAAAAATTGTCGGGGTGCAATGCTGTACTGTCGTCAACCGTTGGTGTGCCTAACTCGTTAGGCCCAGGCGAACTGTTGCAACACTACGGTACCCAAGAGCAGCAAGACCATTACTTGCCTCGCCTTGCAACAGGTGAAGAAATTCCATGCTTTGCATTAACGAGCCCTGAGGCCGGTTCAGATGCCGGTGCGATTCCTGATACAGGCATCATTTGCAAAGGCGAATGGGAAGGCAAAGAAGTCATTGGTATGCGTCTCACATTTAACAAGCGTTACATTACGCTTGCACCTGTTGCGACTGTGATTGGTCTAGCCTTTAAACTTTACGATCCAGACGGCTTGATCGGCGATAAAGAAGAACTGGGCATTACTTGCGCCCTGATTCCTCGTGACACTGACGGCCTAGACATTGGTCGACGCCATTTGCCATTGAACGTTCCTTTTCAAAATGGCCCGATTCGCGGTGAAAATATCTTTGTTCCGCTTGATTTTATCATCGGTGGACAAAAAATGGCTGGACAAGGCTGGCGCATGCTAGTTGAGTGTTTGTCTGTGGGACGCGTTATCACACTGCCGTCATGTTCTGCAGGTGGCGCAAAAACGTTGGCACTCGCGACTGGGGCGTATTCACGTATTCGCCGTCAATTTAAACTTCCTGTAGGTAAAATGGAAGGGATTGAAGAAATGCTTGGTCGTATAGGCGCCAATGCCTATATGATGGATGCTGTGACTACTCTGTCTACAAAAGCAGTAGATTTGGGCGAAAAGCCATCGGTTATCTCTGCCATCTGTAAGTATCACCTTACCGAAAAAATGCGTACAGCAGTCATTGACTCAATGGATGTGCATGGTGGTAAAGGCGTTATGCTTGGCCCCAACAATTACTTGGGCCGCGCTTACCAAGGCGCGCCTATTGCGATTACGGTTGAAGGTGCAAATATTCTGACTCGTAACATGATGATTTACGGTCAGGGTGCTATCCGTTGCCATCCTTACGTGCTGAAAGAAATGCAGGCAGCCGCGCTGAAAGACAAAGAAGAAGCCTTAAAAGAGTTTGATGCTGCAGTGTTTGGTCATATTGGCTTTGCTGTCAGTAACTTTTTCCGTAGCTGGTGGTTTGCCCTATCTGGCGCGCGCTTTACCTACGCCCCGTTCAGTGACGAAACGAGCAAGTATTATCGTGCGATGACTCGCTACAGCAGCAATATGGCGCTACTGTCTGATATAGCCATGGGTGTACTTGGCGGAGAATTAAAGCGAAAAGAGCGTTTGTCTGCCCGTTTGGGTGACATGTTAAGCTACCTGTATCTGGGTTCTGCTATTCTGAAACGTTACGACGACCAGGGACGACAGAAAGAAGATCTGCCTATGGTTCACTGGGCAATGCAAGATTGTATGGCCAAGCTGGAAGAATCAATGGAAGGGCTGCTTCACAACTTCCCATCAAAGCCATTAGGTATCTTCTTAAAGGCGATCATTATGCCATTTGGCAAGTCGTTTAAAGCACCTGAAGACAAGCTTGATCACGAAATTGCGAAAATTCTTCAAACGCCGTGTACAGCTAGAAGTCGTTTGGGCGAAGGTCAATACCTAACTCGCGAAGAAGGCAACCGTATGGGTGAACTTGAGCAAATTTTGGATGACATTCTTGCTAGTGAGCCACTGTACGACAAAGTATGTGCAGCAGCAAACGAGCGCTTCCCCTTCACTCAACTACACAAAGTAGCAGAAAAAGGGCTGGAGCTTGGCGTAATCAATGAGCAAGAAGCTGAGTTACTAAAACGTACTGAAGAAGGCCGATTGAAAACCATCAATGTTGATGATTTCGATAACGAAGAACTCGTAGCCGACAAATCACTTCTCAAAACATCACGTAAACGCAGCACCAAAGCGGCTTAACAACAGCCGCTTAAAAGTAACATGAAAAAAGCCCTGCAATTGCAGGGCTTTTGGTTTCAAGGGAGTAACAGTGTGTTATTAAACAGCTTGGTGTATGTGTGTTTTTCGAAATAAACGTTGTTTGTCAGTCTCACTCAAAAACGCGGCGTTTACGGCATTGCGCTGAATTTCAGCAAGAGTTGCTTGGGTAAAACCAAAGGTATCTCTTGCGAGCTGATATTCATGAGCAAGGTCAATCGCCGATACGCCCGGATCATCAGTATTGAGTGTCACTAGCAATCCGCGCTTAACGAAATCAGGTAAAGGGTGTGAAGACAACGCGGGCACGGCAGCGGTTTGAAAGTTTGACGTAGGACACGATTCAATCGCAATATTATGCTCAAGCATATAATCCATCAAAGCAGGATCATGGATTGCTGCAACACCATGGCCGATGCGTGTTGCCCCTAATATGTTAATCGCCTGCCATATGCTGTCTGGGCCACTTGCCTCTCCTGCATGAACGGTTATTTTCCATCCGGCATCTCGCCCTTTGGCGAAATGAGAAGCAAATAGCTCAGCAGGATACCTCACTTCATCTCCAGCAAGGTCTAGCCCACAAAATGCAGCGCCGTAGTGAAGTAACGCCTTGAGTTCTTCCATGCATACGTTAACACCGTTTGTACGGCTTAATATACCGATTAAATTTACGCGCACAGGGTACGCTTTCATACCATCTTTAACACCCGCTATGACAGACTCAATCACATCATACATCGACAAGCCGTGAGAATTCGCCATGTAATGAGGTGAGAATCGCAGCTCAACGTAATCTAATTTCTCGCTATACGCGTCTTGTACATTGGCATACGCGACGTCGTAACACGCCTCTGGAGTGCTAAGCATCGACACGCCCAGATCTAGCTTTGACAAAAACGCGACTAAATCCGCAAGCTGGCCAGACACGCTCTCCATATCAAGCAACTGTTGTTGATCGTTGTCTGATAACGGTAAATTATATTTCTCTGCTAATTGCCGAATAAGTTGGGGCTTAATATTGCCGTCTAAGTGCCTGTGTAAATCTACGACAGGTAAGTTGTAATCAATCATATGCTGCTCGGATTGGGACACGCATTGTGCGTAAAACGCGAACCACGAGTACAGGTAGCGTCTCGTGGTTCATCTTTGTTTATCTATGTCTTAAAAAAACTTTTATCGATTAAGTCGGTTATCTATCAAAGACTGCACAACAGTAGGGTCTGCCAACGTCGACGTATCACCTAATTGTTCAAACTCGTTAGCAGCAATTTTACGCAAAATACGGCGCATAATTTTTCCAGATCGGGTTTTTGGCAATCCATGTGTCCATTGTATCTTATCTGGTGTGGCAATCGGGCTAAGTTCATCTCGCACACACTGTTTTACATCTTTAGTCAATGCATCTGACACGTCATACCCTTCGGTAGGAAGCAAGAACACATAGATACCCTGCCCTTTGATGTCATGAGGATACCCCACTACCGCCGCTTCGGCCACAGCAGGATGAGCCACCAACGCACTTTCAATTTCAGCTGTCCCCAGTCGATGACCCGACACATTCAATACATCATCTACGCGCCCCGTAATCCAAAGGTATCCATCTTCGTCCCGACGCGCGCCATCGCCCGTAAAATACACCCCGTCATACGTACTAAAGTAGGTTTGGATAAATCGCTCATGATCACCCCATACAGTGCGAGCCTGCCCAGGCCAAGAATCGGTAATAATTAAATTGCCCTCGGTTGCGCCCGACAATTCTTTACCATCTCCATCCACCAGCTTCGGTTGCACGCCAAAGAAGGGACGCGTTGCAGAACCCGGCTTCAATGCTGTTGCGCCAGGTAATGGCGTGATCATAATGCCGCCCGTTTCAGTTTGCCACCACGTATCCATAATCGGACACTGGCTGTTTCCCATTGTTTCGTAGTACCAATGCCACGCTTCAGGGTTAATGGGTTCCCCTACGCTTCCCATAATGCGTAAAGAGGCGCGTGTACTGCCTTTAGCGGGTGCGTCTCCTGACGCCATTAGCGCGCGTATGGCTGTTGGCGCCGTGTATAAAATAGAGACACGGTGTTTATCAATGATTTGACCGACACGAGATACATCTGGGTAGTTGGGCACGCCCTCAAACATCAACGTCGTTGCACCATTCGCTAATGGCCCGTATACAATGTAAGTATGTCCTGTAATCCAACCCACATCAGCCGCGCACCAGTAAATATCATCAGGGTGATAATCAAACACATATTGGTGCGTCAAAGATGCATACACTAAATACCCTCCAGTTGTATGCACCACACCTTTGGGCTTTCCTGTAGAACCACTTGTATACAAAATAAATAAGGGATCTTCTGCATCCATCACTGTGGGCTCACATTCCGCAGAACAGCTTGCCGTCAACGAGCGCCAATCAACATCTCGCCCTTCGTGCCAATCAATATCGTGCTTAATATGCTCGAACACAACAACATGCTCAATTGATGCTGCCTTTTCATTCGCCAGCGCTTTATCAACATTGTGTTTGAGTGGAACAACTTGGCCGCCGCGACGTCCTACATTAGCGGTTATAACCACTTTAGCCTGACAGTCCTCTATACGATCAGCAATCGCATTGGGTGAGAAGCCGCCGAAAATAACAGAATGCACCGCACCTATGCGCGCGCAAGCGAGCATTGCGTATGCAGCTTCCACCACCATTGGCATATAAATAATGACCCTGT
Source organism: Fluctibacter corallii (assembly GCF_025751585.1). Lineage (GTDB taxonomy): Bacteria > Pseudomonadota > Gammaproteobacteria > Enterobacterales > Alteromonadaceae > Fluctibacter_A > Fluctibacter_A corallii. The sequence goes on along the minus strand of NZ_JAOWKX010000002.1, from coordinate 302,972 downwards.
CACCCTTTTTTACCCCAAGGGATTTTAATCCGTTAGCTAACTTGCACACCTCATCATGTAGGGTCTGATAAGAGATATGTTCATCCCATTGTGGTTCATCCCCTTCCCAAATGATGGCCGTTCGATTTGGATCCGTCTTAAGATGGCGATCGATACAGTTGTAACTAACATTGAGTTTGCCCTCTGCGAACCATTTAATATCGACATGGTCACGTTTGAATGAGGTTTGTTTCACCGAAGTAAAAGGCGCATACCAATCAATACGCTTGGCTTGTTCTTGCCAAAACGCATTTGGATCATCGATAGATTGGCGGTACAAACGTTGATAGTCATCATCATTAACGTAAGCATGTGTCGCTAAAGACTCAGGGACGGGATAAAGGGGCGCACTCATTGCATCTCTCCATGTTGTGTGAGCGAACATTTGCACATGAAATTGCGCGATATTATCGAAGTGTGCAAAGCTGCTAATTTGTAATCATTTTGTTCAACTAAGGTATAGGAGCTGTAAATAAATGGCAAGACGGGTTTCGTCTGTCAGGTAAATCTTATTCAATCCTGTTCTATGTAACGGCTCGTTAGGATTTGAGAATTGCGATGATGATATGAGACAGGTAGAATTGCGCCACTTTTTGAGCCAGACTGCTAGTATGAAAGACGCAATATACTCACAGCCGAGAAAACAAGTTGGCGACTTTCGTTTTGACGAAAGCGTAGCGGAAGTGTTTCCGGATATGATCCAACGATCTATTCCAGGATATGACACTATTGTTGATGCCATTGGCCAGCTTGCGGGCAAATATGCCCAATCCAATTCCACTCTGTATGATTTAGGGTGTTCTTTAGGTGCGGCCAGCATGGCCATGCGCAGATATGTCTCAGCTGAAAACTGTCAGCTAGTGGCAGTCGACAATTCACCCGCCATGGTGGAGCGATGCGAGCGACACATCAACGGATTTAAAAGTGATCTTCCCGTTCAGGTGATTTGCGACGATTTACAGAATGTCGATATTCACGACGCATCTGTCATTGTCATGAACTTTACGCTCCAGTTTATCGCCCCAGAGCAGCGGCAAACAATCATTAACCGTCTATATCAAGGGTTAAAGCCCGGTGGTATACTGATTTTATCAGAAAAGCTGCGCCATAATACGCAAGCAGGCAATGAGCTGATTATCGATTTACACCATGAGTTCAAGCGCAGAAATGGCTACAGCGAATTAGAAATCAGCCAAAAGCGAACAGCACTAGAGAATGTGATGTTAATAGACGACTTCGCCACACACGAAGAACGGCTGACACACGCTGGATTTAGCGATACCGTACTGTGGTTTAAATGTTTTAATTTTGCCTCTTTCGTAGCAATTAAGTAGTAACTATGACAATCAATTGGTTTAACGACTTTTATAAACACATTGCCGACTCGCCGCTTAGTCACTGGCTGGAAGTGCTACCCGCTCAGGTCGCACAGTGGCAGCAAGCGCAGCTACATGGCGATTTTGCCAAATGGGTAAAATTGCTCAATAAGCTTCCTGACACCAAGCCTAGCATCATTAATTTAAAAGACCGCGTTGAAATCGGCTCTCAAAACGATATCGACGAGTATACTCAACGTCAAATTGCCGGTTTGATGAAACAATTTATGCCGTGGCGCAAAGGGCCTTTTCATATTCACGGTGTGCATATCGATACAGAATGGCGCTCAGATTGGAAGTGGGATCGCGTTAAACCACATATTGCCGATTTGACAGACCGCTATGTTCTCGACATTGGCTGTGGGAGCGGTTACCACATGTGGCGCATGTTGGGTGAAAACGCCAAAATGGTGGTGGGTGCAGATCCTACGCAGCTATTTTTAATTCAGTTTCAGGCAATTAAGCATTTTTTGCCGCACGCTAACGTGCACTTAATGCCCATTGGCGTAGAGCACTTGCCTGAACTTAATACTTTTGACACCGTCTTTTCGATGGGCGTGCTATATCACCGTAAAAGCCCGATCGATTTTCTTTATCAGCTGAAGCAGCAACTTCGCCCAGGTGGTGAACTTGTCTTAGAAACTTTGGTAGTAGAAGGCGATGAACAAACGGTATTGATGGCTGGCGAACGCTATGCACAAATGCGAAATGTTTGGTATTTACCGTCTACAGACGCACTGAAAGTATGGATGTCTCGTGTGGGCTTTAAAAATATTCGCGTTGTTGATGTTGACCAAACCCGTTTGGAAGAGCAACGCGCAACCGAATGGATGACCAATCAATCCCTCAAAGATTTTCTTGATCCCAACGATATCAATAAAACCATTGAAGGTTATCCCGCACCGCTTCGTGCTGTGCTGATTGCTGAGAAATAGCCAGAAACTCGTAACATGAGGCCATAAGCATATTGCGCTTTCGGCCTCAAACAACGTAACAAGGGCTTTAGACGCCGTAACGTCAGCGGCGATAACTCGTATTTGTTCTTACCGTTCAACGAATCACATTGCGATTTCATTTAGCGGGTTGTCATGAGCGAAAAGTAGACCTTCAATAATTAAATATGAAGTTCTGCTTGAAAATCTTTATGTATTAACCGCCTTTTGATTTTTTATGTAATTTTCTGCTTTTTCTGCATAACGCTCTACTATAGCTTTTAGGTTTCCACCCTCAACAAAATCAGACACCATTGATACTCCTCGTTCATGAATACCTGCATTTCGCTCTGTCCAAGTGACCTCTGTTGAAGTTTTATCGTGGCCTGCTACACAGGTGATATCGATTCGTTGAAGTTCAAAATCATCCCAAAGGACTAGATACTGCATATAACCATCTTCAGGTTCGTGCTGAGTTACAAGCAGCAATATTTCATGATCTGAGACTCCTGATACTGTCATTAAGCCTTTTAATGTATCCCCTTTTGGTTTCCTTAAAGTAGTTGGTTCCCACCACTTATAAATTAGGTGCCTACCGCTTGGTTCAAACAATGGACAAACTTCTTCGGTTGAGTAAGGGATATTTACTTTATGCGTTTCTTCAAAGCCCACTGTGGGGAACTTAGTGGTCTCACCGATTATTGTAGGTTGCGAATTGCAGGCGATTGCGAGAAATATCGAAGCGCCTATAGATGTAATTAGTTTTAGTTTTTTAAACATAATGATAACACCTAGTTAGTTTATGATTAATAAAGTCTTTCTTCATGCTTCAATCAAAACTAAGGTATTAACCTTTAAACAGGTCAATAAATTTTCTATAACGTAGCGATTAGCTTCACCTGTAACCCCTTAGACAGGCCAAATAATTTATTCCGTATCAATATCGGTACATCAATCATTGACCTGACTATGACTTCATACTTTAGCCTTCGATTAACTTCACCAAAGACAAAAGCTATGAGGAAAAGAAAATGAATAAATACCATTTTGTTACAGTGACTTGTGTAGCAAGTTTATTTTTAGGAAGTAATGCCTTAGCAAACCATAATAATGCCATTAAAGCCGACTTATCTAAATTTGACTTTATTAAACAAGACGCTGTTACTGTCGAGAGAATAAGTTCATTTGAATTGAGCATGCCACCTGAAAAAGCCTTACCATTATTTACTGCTCCCGGTGAAATTTTGTGGGCACCGGGTTGGAATCCAAATATATTAAGTGGTGACGGTTTTGAAAAAGGTACAGCATGGTTAACTCAGCATGGCAATATCACAACATATTGGCATGTTTCAAAATATGATATAGAGAACAAGCAAGCGATTTATACCATGATAACACCTGACGAAACTATGGGTACTGTAAGCGTAGCAATTTCTTCCAATGATAAAGGTGGTTCGGTAGTATCTGTCACGTATAAACTGACCGGCTTATCTAAAGCAGGTAACAAGAAGCTGACAACGCATTACAGCAAAACGCATTACCCGAAAATGATCGCACAATGGAAGAGTTGGATAGAGTCGAATATGGACAAAATCAACGCTCACCACTAAGTAGACTGGGGTGATAATTTATTGAGTTAGATTATGTTTAAACTAGCTCAATGCTTTCCGTGAGATCTTGTTTTATACATACGATAAGTAGTTTCACGGAAGACTTGTACTTTGATTTAGATAATGTTGGGAGTGTCAATGTATACCGTCAATCAATTAGGAAAGAAATACAATTTATCACGCAGCACTTTGTTGTATTACGACAAAATAGGACTTTTGAAACCATCGGCAAGATCCGAAGCAAATTACCGCCTATATTCGAAAAACGATGTTAACCGGATGGAAAAAATAGCAACCTATCGAGATGCTGGTTTGTCTCTTGAATCTATTGCTGACATCTTAAATTCTGATGACACAAGTTCAACCAATATACTTGAGCAGCGACTGCATAGCTTAAATAGTGAAATCAGTGAACTCAGGCAACAACAGCAGCTTGTCGTAAAGCTATTAGGTAAAGATTCTTTAGTCAGAACAGCAAAAACGATGAGCAAAAATCAGTGGGTCAATATTCTTAGATCTTCAGGTATGGATGATGAAGCAATGCACCGTTGGCATATTGAATTTGAGCGTGACCTACCAGAAGTCCACAAAGACTTTCTTGAATCTTTAGGATGTAGCCCAGAAGAAGTCAGTAGTATTCGAAAATGGTCTCAACAGAAGTAGCTATTCCTGACTACTGCTAGTTTTTAAATTAAGGCTTGAATACCAAAAAAACAAGCAAGCCCAGCAATTACACTTAAAGATAAGTTCTTAGTCTTATAAGACAGCGACATGGCAAGTAACATACTACCAAACATCAATAGAATATATTCAAGAGAGCCTTTGTTTTTAGCAAGATCACTCACCGTTGACACTACAATAGCAGTCAATACTACTTGTGGCGCAAAAGTCATTGCCTCAATCATTTTCTTAGGTAAACTGTGCCTCTCTGGGAGCATTATGAATAACGCTCTGGTAAAGAAAGTAACAAGCGCCATTCCCAAGATTATGGAAATCATTTTTCATCCTCTTTCAAAAATTTTTCAGCAAAAGCGCCAATGGCCACTCCAACAACCGAGGCAACGAATAAGCCACTCTGATTGGGTAACTCTTTAGTGATGAGCATTATTATTCCAGTAACAAAGACCGCTAAAATAGATGTTTTCGATTGAGTCATCACAACAACCATACAAGCGAAAGTAATTGGCATAGCGACCTCTAATCCAAGCTCATAGATTTGAGGAAACTGATCTCCAACGATGTACCCTGCAACCGAAGATACCGTCCAAATACACCATAAAAATAAAACGGAACCTAAAAAGAAAAAGTGGCTAAATTCATTCCTATTTTCAGTGTAGTGTTGACTGACTATGGCAAATACTTCATCCACCAATCCAAACGACAAAATAGACTTCCAACGCAATGACAGGTGCTTTGTATACGGTTGAAGCCACACTGAATAGATAAGGTGCCTTAAATTTGTCACTAAAGTAGTAAGCGCAATAAGCCATAATTCTGATCCTAAGGATATCAACCCAAGTGCAACAAATTGTGCTGCACCAGCGAATACAAAGAAGGACATTGAAAAGGTCGCCATCATAGATAGTTCATTTTGCAACGCTAATGCACCAAAGATAAATGCAAAAGGGAATGCCCCGATTGCTAGAGGCAGTGTGAAAGCCCCTCCCTTGACTAGCTCACCAATAGGAGAAAACGAACTTGTTATACATTCCATATGTCGTTCCCTCCAGATAAATTGATTAATGCACTAAGACCAATAACCAGAAGTACAGAAGCAGTCACTTTCTGGGTTATTGCCAGTGCATTGCTATTAAAGAGTTGCAAATGAGCCATATTTGCTAACCAAGCATACATATAAAGAACTGCACCAACAGCGATAACATCAATCACAATGATTAAGAAGACATTTGCAATAGTCATATTGGATAAATCGATAAATGCAGGAAGAAAACCGATATAGAAAACAATAATTTTGGGATTCCCAAGTGTAATAAATAAACCACTTAATATACTGCTAATTGTTCCTGAAAATTCACTACTATTAATTACAAATTTATCACTCGAAGTTTTATTTCTCCATCCTTGTATTCCAAGCCAAATAAGGTAAAAGCTACCAACCAATTGAATTAACAGAAATACACAATCTAAACTTGAAACGGCATAATTCACAGTTGCAATGGCCATCACTATAAAAAAAGCATCCCCGATAAGTATGCCGACTGAGGTAAGCACACCTCTCCTGAGGGAGTTACTCACTGTTCTAGATACAACCGCAATCACTCCTGGGCCGGGCAAAATGGCTAATAGTATAAATGCGAAGAAAAGTGAGATTACTGAAACTAAGGTCATTGAAAATCCTTAATGTCAGGTAAAATTAACTGCTTTCTTGCATCCTCTGAAAATAGCGTGCTTTTATTGTAATGCTTACAAAGAATGCCCAAAGCATCGTCTGCAAGGTCTCTATTTTTGTTTAGAAAGTTTTGCCAATTACTTTGTTTTTCTGCATTCATTCTATTTGAAATAATCATTACTAGCGCGTAGCTAATGGTAAAATTGAATTTATCTTTTGCACCTAAACTCTCTGCGTAAGAGCGAATGCCATTGCAAGTTGAATCAACGGCTTGTTCAAGGTCACTTTGCATTAAATACAACCAAGCAATTCTTAAATGCCCTAGATGATCAAAATACTGATGATCTAATGTCAATTTTTCAAATTGATTTTGAAAGTCTTTATCTGAAATAGTTTGGTGGGTATTGGACATGTGGCCTCTGATTTAGTTAAGTTTAAAATCGTATTCAGAAGCCAGCGTAAAGGATGAACCCGTAGTCAACTCAAGGAGTAATAATAATCTAATATTAAAAATTAAAAGTGTTAAAAAGTCGATTTTCTCGCATGTTCGAACTTCCGCTTAAAGAATATTCGCCACTGCCATTGTATTGGCCAGATTTAAACAGCGCTGATTGCTCTCGCTTGTTCACACCTACTCACCCAAAAATCATCACGACCATTTATCTGCCGCCAGTGTGTCTGACTCTCTTGCTTCAATCCACTTTTCGCCTTGTTCAGAACGCTCTTTTTTCCAAAACGGTGCCTGAGTTTTTAGTTTATCCATAATAAACTCGGCTGCGTTAAACGCATTGTGTCGGTGAGTGGATGTGACTCCCACGAAGACGATTTCTTCCCCGACCTGAATTGGCCCTACACGGTGGATTACCGAGATGCGATTGAGAGACCAGCGCGCGCGTGCGGCTGAAATAATCTCTTCAATAACGCGCTCTGTCATGCCGGGGTAATGCTCTAACGTGAGCTGATACACGGTAGCGTCTACATTGTTGTCTCGTACTTTGCCAACAAAAAAGACGGCAGCGCCATCAGCATCGGTATTTTCTGTGAGTGAAGAATACGCCGCATTCACATCTATGGGCGTTGATTGAACCGAAACCACGCTACCCACCTGTTACGGGCGGAAAAAACGCCACTTCATCATTTGCTGAAATCGCACAATCATCGCTAGCCATTGTTTGATTAACCGCTACCAATGTTTTTCCCGATTGGAGCTGCTCTGCCCAAACATCGCCTCGTAACTGCAACTTAGCACGCAGCTCTGCCACATTTGACGCTGGCTCTTCAAACAAGATTGATGGTGTGTTGAGCACCTCTCGTGTTTGTCCAAAAAAAACAACTTTCACCATACTACCCTTGCCTATCGTTGGTTTCTCTTTGCCAATGACCGGTTTTACCGCCCTGCTTCTCTCGCACGTGAATGTTAGAAATGATCATGCCAGGGTCGACCGCTTTACACATATCAAATATGGTCAAACAGGCCACAGATACGGCTGTTAGCGCCTCCATTTCAACGCCTGTTTTGCCATCCAGTTTACACAACCCATGAATGATTAAGCCTGAACTATCTGATGCAAATTCAAAATCGATTTGTACCTTAGTTAGCATTAGCGGATGACATAGAGGAATCAAATCTCCACACTTTTTAGCCGCCTGAATTCCCGCAATGCGAGCTATCGCCAGTACATCACCTTTTTTGTGGCTGTTGTCTTTAATCATTTTCAACGTTGAGGGTTGCATCAGAACCTGACCTGACGCTATCGCGACGCGGTGGGTCACGGCTTTATCAGACACATCCACCATATTCGCCTCTCCATTGGCATTAACATGGGTAAGTGAATATGACGTACTCATTACTTTTCCTTCACGTCGGTAACACTGAAATGTGTAACGAAATTACAGGGTTTATGGGTACTGTCTAATTGAGACTTTAAAATCCCTTCCCACGCTGTTTTGCATGCGCCTGTTGAGCCGGGCAAACAAAATATCGCCGTTTTATTTGCCATTCCAGCCAACGCACGAGATTGCACAGTTGAGGTGCCAATTTCTTCGTATGAAATGTGTCTGAATAACTCCCCGAAACCCTCTATGGCTTTATCAAATAAGACAGAAATCGCCTCTGGCGTTGAATCTCGTTCGGTGAACCCTGTGCCGCCAGTAAGAATAACGCTATGAATATCATTATTCGCGATATGGTTAGACACGACTTTACGCAGTTGGTATTTGTCGTCTTTTACAATATCTCGCGCAGCGAGTGTATGGCCGGCCGATGCGATAGCATCCGCCAAGTACGCACCTGATGTGTCAGTATCTATATTGCGCGTGTCTGATACTGTCACGACCGCGATGTTTAATGGGATCATAATTTCTACCTGAATATTTTATAGTGCGAATATCGGATGACGCGTATTAACACCTTTCATCATCTCGTGTTTCTCTATGTATGCCTTAATTTACCCGCCCAACATGGCCAAGTGTTTAGTTGCACCGGTTTTACGCTCATCCAGCCAATGTTTTTGCTCTTTTTGAGTCAATAATGATATGAGACGTTGCTGCAATACAATGGGATCAGAATGATTTATCGCATCGCGAATATCTAAGCCCTCATCGGCAAATAAGCATAAGTGGAGTTTACCGGTAGACGACACACGTAAGCGATTGCACGTAGCACAGAAATCTTTACTGTATGGCATGATAAGCCCGATACGCCCACGGTAGTTTGCGTGACGATACTCCAGTGCGGGGCCGCTATCAAATTGCCTATCAACAGAGACCCAACCCTCACGAAGTAGCTTAGATTGAATTCGCTGTCCAGATACATGCTCGTCTTCAAAGAAACGCGGGTTATCCCCTGTTTCCATTAATTCAATAAAGCGTAAGCTAACTGGCGTGTGCTTCACCCATTCCATGAATGCAGACACACCAGAATCTGTCAGCGATTTAAGTAACACAGCATTGACCTTTACAGGCAAACCCAACGTTAACGCCTTATCGATGCCAGAAAGGATTGTCTCGAGTTTATTGTGTCCAGTAATGCTGTGAAACTGACGAGGGTCAAGGTTATCAATACTCACATTCAGCTGCGTTAACCCGGCGTCATACCAATCTTGCACCTGTTCATCCAGCCGAAAGCCGTTGGTGGTCAATGCAACATTGTTCACACCCTGGGTTTGTACACATGCGGCAATGATGTCTGGTAAATCTTTTCGTAAAGACGGCTCGCCGCCTGTAATTCGAATTTTGCTTGTACCTAACGCGGCAAACCCATTAACCACTCGACGTATTTCGTCTAATGAAAGAAAGCCTCGGGTTTGCTGCGGGTCATAGCCATCAGGCAAGCAATAGGTGCAACGAAAGTTACACACGTCGGTTACAGACAATCGCAAATAATGAAATTGCCTGCCAAATTTATCTGTTAGCACGTATTCAACACCTTTCCAAATTAAAGCCGACATTGGCTTTCGGGAGGCTGGCGCATTTCTGATCCAACCCTCGCGCATAAACACCTATGCGCTGGCCACAATCCCTTATTTTTTATACAAAAACGTAGGCAAGATGGCTCGGAGCGATTCACTGACTCTAGCATGCAAATCTCACAAAGTCTTTATATGACCCGCCAAATCACTCAATTCATTCGACAGACGCCTAAATTGAACATTTAGAGAGATATATTTACCCAAATGTTAACAAACAGACACCTTAACCCTCAGAAATACATACTATTTTTTCGTTGCGCAGTGATTGCGTCTGCAAAAACCTACACTTTTTAGGGAGATTTTCATTGATTTACCCAACTCCAGACTTAAAACATTTGTAAATAATTGTTTTATATAACCTTTTAAACTTTGGCACGACTTCTGTAATAGGTCTAGTAAGCGAGAAGCATCAGTCATGTTCTCGTGAAGCAGTAAAAGATAAATCAAGTCAATATTTGATTAACTGGAAGGAAATCGACATGAAAAAATTATCGCTTCTTACCCTAATCAGTGTTTTTTCAATGGTTGCTATTGCCGATCCCGTAAAGCTTACCGTACTCGATACTGACAAAGACGGCAAAATTAGCAAACAAGAAGCCGCAGATGATCCAACACTGTCATCTATGTTTGCCGAACTAGACAAGAATGAAGATGGCTACTTAACCAAAGACGAACTTGACCAGTAGCCACCGTATTCGCCAGTTTTCAATAATTTCATCAAATGTTTTCAGGAGAGTCAGTATGAAAAACATTTCAACCGGTATCTTACTTTTCATCGCGTCCTATTCAGCCTTTGCTGACATGGTCACACTTGCGCAAATTGATGTGAACAATGACGGAAAGATCAGCAAGTTGGAAGCAGCAAAAGATACTGAGCTAAAGAAGAACTTTAGCGAGTTGGATAAAAATAGAGATGGGTATCTGTCTCGTGTTGAACTGGCAGGTTAAAGACAACAATAACATCAATCATCCACCAACAACGCCAAGAGCGTTATGGAGAATCAAATGAAAAATACAGCGCTTATTGCACTTATCGCTTTAGTTTCATTCGCAGCATCAGCAGTTGACTTATCAAACATTGATGCTGACCAAGATGGAAAAATCAGCAAGGAAGAGGCCTCTACTCACCCAATGTTGAAGGAACAATTCGCAGACCTAGACACCAATGGTGACGGATTTATCACCAAAGATGAACTGAAAAACGGCTAATTTTTTAATTTACTCAATACCCATTTCGGAGAACGACTATGAAAACATTTACACTTGCAACCCTACTTACTTTTGTTTCTGCTTTTGCCTTGGCGAACCCAGCTATTTTAACAGAATTAGATTCTAATAATGATGGCAAGCTTAGCAAAGAAGAAGCGGCACATGATGCGACATTGGCAGCCGATTTCGCCAAACTTGACGTCAATGGAGATGGCTTTCTAACAAAAGATGAGTTAGCAGGCTAAGTTTACATCTCTCACTCTCTCTCCCTATTACCATGAGATGTAAACATGTGTTAAACGGTCTGTGCGAATGTGACATGCTACATTTAAGCACAGCCCGTTTACTTTATCTGCGTGTTTGCTTTTATTTTTATGCATCAGACCAAATTGCAAATTCATTGCCGCTAGGTTCGCTAAAGTGAAAGCGTCTTCCACCCGGAAATGCAAAAATATCTTTAATAATTTCCCCACCATGCTTTTTTACCCGCTCGAGGCTATCTTCTAGGTTCTCACTATAGATAACCACCAATACGCTGCCATTTGCTACTGAGGCACAGTGATCTGCACGGTAAAATCCGCCGTCTAATCCTGCTTCATTTATCGCTGCGTAGTCTTCTCCATAGTCAGTAAACCCCCAGCCAAATACCGCCGCGAAAAAGGCTTTAGTTGCATCCATATCACGTGCAGGAAACTCTACGTAGTTAATTTTGTTATGCATCGTACTCTCCATGTTATGAGGTATTAAATTTGCGCTTACATAGTACGCTACCTAATACGCTGATTAAAGACCAGCTTCTAACCAAACCCACCATTTATTGGTGTCGACACGTGAATTGTCACCACTGTAAAACGCCCCTTTAATCCCCATCTTAAACTGCGTGTTAATGCGGTAAAGATAAGATGCATTCCATTCTGATCCTAAGTCATCATCAGCGATAGAGGTGTTATCCTCTGTTTTATACTGATGATACGCGAGCCGCCAATTTCCCCATTTACTTTTCTGTGATGCAAAGACAGATACATCCTCAAGACCCGCGTTTGGCGTAGACAAAAACTGATCTGCCCACCCATTAAATTTGTGCAATGTCGCCAGCGGCGTTGAAAAACCATACTGCCCATCATCAGAGCCCAAGACTTCGTAGCGAATCCCAGTTAGCACGTTTCCTACCATCACGCTACCTGATGCGTGCCAGTAATTGGCGTCATACTTGATAGCGCCTTCAGTAGATTGGGTTGCGTACATCAGGCTCACATTTAACACAGTCTCACCCACTTTGGGTTTTGCCTGATAGCCGACGCCATAAGTATCTAAGCCGTTTGCTATAGGTGAATCAACCTCTAAGAGGTATGCGAAAGCAGTTAATTTTGCAGAAGGTAATGTGGCACTGATATTGAGTATATGGTCTTTACTGTCTAGGTCAGCATCGTCGGCAAATATGCGATTTCGTTGCGAAATATAAGCATACGTGGATGAGAGGGTTTTGCTCCAGTTCAGGTCTATTCTCAGGGCATCAAATGTTTGTCTATCCTGTCGCCACCCAACATGGCCCACAAATCGATGATCATCCAGCGCAATCACTTGCCTGCCTAACTTGATATTCGCACGCTGTGTTTTATAACCAATGTAACCTTGATCTAACTCGGTATGTTCAGGATCGGCAATCACGGAGTATTGACCAGGATTAAAGCCGGTAGGCCCCACTGAATAATCGCTAATGCCTAGCGCGATTCGCGTGTCTTCCATCTCAACACCCACATAAACGTGCTCACTCATTGATGCGGTAAAGCCAATACGCGAGCGAAACGTAAGCGCTTGAGCGTCATCTAAAACATTGTCTTGTTCAACCGATTCAAAACGTAGTCGAAAGTCTGCATCCAATTGACTCGTGGTTTTAATGTGATTCAATATATTTGCTGCGCAAGGCGCTGACATGACAACGACAGACAACGTTGCCAAGAGTGATAATTTAGCCATGTTCTCACCGTATTGCGTACTTAAGTGAATGAGGAAGTTTCACTGCTTAAAAGCGCAGCTGTGTTATAAACATAGCAGTTAACTGTCGTTTTAAAGAAAAAATCCGACCGACCCCCAGGACACGAGAGATCGGCCAGATACTTGCTTTTTGAGCGACGTGCCTACTTGCGTATCAGCACGCCAAAACTCGCTACCGAATGAATACAGGTATTGTTAGTATGCTTCGTATTCATTTTTCACAGCAACACCCACTGTGAAACAGGTAACGTTGTTTCGCATAAAGTTCAATGCAGATACGATGCCAATTAAAATATTCAATAAATTCAATGAGTTGAAATATATTCGTCATTGATTTGCCATATAAATGCGCTATGAGAGTGCATCCCTGCACCAAGACTTGTCACTCAAAGAACACGATGATTAGAAATATATGCATACACATCATGTGCATGTCGCTGTTTTGAAAAGGCTTTGAGAGATTGTCCATTACATTTCACGCCATTTTCACTGACAACACGTGCGAGCACGCGCTTTCTTGATACAGCCAGATCGCCTACTTTTCTGGCGATGGCTTGTTTCAACAACTGCACATCATCACTAACAGCTGCTCGGCAAAATATGGCAAACGCTTTATCACCAGAAAACACAACACGGTGACGAAACTCCTCAGTCGCATTCACTGACGTAATATAAAAAGCACTAAAGGTAATCAAGTAAAGTGGTTTGCGAGTTAACAACATGGTGGTTTCTCCTGTTCAACGAAACCCTTTGGTTTCATTAAACCTATGAACGTTAATGGAAGAAACGTCTGTTATTTACTTGAGGTTATTTTGTTGCTTTATTGTTACGCTTGAGATATGCGCTTTTAATGAGAAATATTTGCCTTGATATCAAAGAGTTGGGTAATCGCTATACAAACGCAAGTTATTTACATTGAGTTTTTATAATAAAAGCGTTTAACCAACTTCTTATTATTTAGCGCAAACCGCTGTTGTTTACTCAATTAGATACAATTTTTTTACATTGTGGATTGTATTCCTTTCTATATTCATTGAACAATACCGACAAAGTCGCTACATTCCTCGCCTCAATTGCAAAGGAGACATCATGTGCAGTATCGATTTTTAGCCTATGGACTCATCAGCTTGTGTGTTAGTTTTTCTAGCCTCGCAAACCCGATTTGGAAAGCAACTAAAGGCGACGAACACGTTTATTTTGGGGGAACAGTTCACGTTTTAAGTGAGGCAGATTTTCCTTTGCCTGATACATTTCACGCGGTCTATAAAGAAGTAGACGAATTAGTGTTTGAAACCGACATGGCCGCCATTCAATCTCCTGAATTTCAACAAGCCGCTATGCAAGCCTTTCAATATCCTAATGGCAAAACCCTTGATCAAGTACTATCGAAGGACACGTTGAACGCACTTCGTACCTATTTATCCTCACGCGGTATGCGCGTTGAGCCATTACTGCCTTTTAAGCCCAGCTACGCGTTCACCACGATTATGTTACTGGAATTACACCGAATGGGATTTACAGCGCAAGGCGTAGACGGATATTTTTTTGAATTAGGGGCAAAAGACAACAAGCGTCTCTCATGGCTAGAGTCACCACAAGAGCAACTCAATTTTATCTCATCGCTAGGTGAAGACAACCCTAACCAAATGGTTCGCTATAGTTTGGAAGAAGTCGATACCCTCCCCACCATGGTCACTAATCTAGTAAGGCACTGGCGCAGCGGAGATGAACACGCCTTAGATAAACTGACCGTTGAGCCAGTAAAAACGGCATTTCCAGAGATTCACGAATCACTTCTTGTTGCACGAAATAACCGCTGGATAAAACACATCGAAGCGATGTTCAATGATGATGATGTCGAGTTTATTCTGGTAGGTGTCGCGCATTTGGTGGGCGAAGACAGCGTGCTGACTCTGCTGAAACAACGAGGATATCATATCGAAAAAGTGTCTCATAACCACAAATAATATCGATAAATACCACACAAAGCAGATACCTCTCATTGTCTGCTTTTTCCTTTTCTTCGCCTTGCTAAACATTGAGAAAATAAACTCGCCATTTGGTTGATTTAAATAGCTTTTTTTAAAATAAACCTGCTTTTAAGCTAAAATACGCGTATATTTTACGTTCATAGAACAGATCTTTTTATTGGTAATCCACTATGTCACTGTGCAACGCTCCGGGCTTGACTCCCATCGAAGACGTTTTAGACACTATGCATGAATATGCAACCGCATTTTTTATAGATAGAAAAGAAACCGTCTCGCTGTTAGACGCTGACAACCGCGTACTGGCCACTGACATCATCTCCCCTATGAATGTCCCGCCGCACAATAACTCAGCGATGGATGGATATGCCTTACGATTTGATCACAATGCCATACACGACAATCGTTTCACGTTAGTGGGCCATGCCTTGGCAGGACAGCCTTTTGGTGGCGAGTTGCTTGCGGGTGAATGTGTGAGAATTACCACAGGCGCGGTAGTGCCCTCAAACACCGATGCGGTTGTAATGCAAGAGAATGTAACCGTAGACAGTGCCCATATCACAGTCAGCACGTTGCCGGAGCCGGGAAACAACATTCGCCTTCAAGGTGAGGATATAACCAAGGGTAATCTAGTGCTAGCCAGAGGAACCCGCTTGCAACCACAACACCTTGCATTACTTGCTTCATTAGGTATTGCACGTGTTGACGTCTTTCCAAGATTGCGCGTGGCGGTTTTCGCCACAGGTGATGAACTCACGTACCCAGGCGAAGCATTAAAAGAAGGTGCGATATATGAAAGCAATCGCTACGCACTAATAGCAAAGCTATCGCGGTTAGGGTGCGATATTGAAGATCTCGGCATCATTGATGACACCCTTGAGGCTACGGTTGCAACACTCAATCACTGTGCGTTACAAAGCGATGTGATTATTAGTTGTGGTGGTGTCTCGGTGGGTGACGCAGATTTTGTGAAAGACGCCGTCAACAGCGTAGGTGAGTTAAACTTATGGAAAGTAGCCATGAAACCAGGCAAGCCCTTCGCATTTGGTCGTGTAGATAAAAGCCTCTTCTTTGGCCTTCCAGGTAATCCTGTATCAGCATTTGCGACCTTCGATATATTGGTTCAACCTATCATCATGCAACTACAGTGTGAGCAGTTGCCAGCGAATCTTATTCTTAACGCTACGCTGTCTGAACCCGCTCGCAAGCAACCTGGGCGCGCAGATTATCAAAGAGGGGTGCTGTCTGTTTCCGATTCTGGGCAGGTTCTTGTGTCTCCCCTACCCAAACAAGGCTCAGGACTGATGACCTCAATCACCCAAGCTAACTGCTATATCGTTTTAGAACAAGATCGCGGGCGATCAGAAGCAGGAGAACGCGTCAACGTTATACCATTTAAAGTGTTACACCCTTAATACAGCCAACAAGAATAAAGCAGCATGTCGATTAAACACGAATTGAAAAAAGTATCCTCTCTCGCTTGGCCACTTCTTATAGCACAGGTCACACAAACACTTATGGGCGTGAGCGATACGATTATGGCGGGTCGTTACAGTGCACAAGACATGGCGGCTGTAGCGATTGGCTATAGCATCACTCTCCCTGTTCTGTTTTTTATTCAAGGCATTATCTTTGCGCTTCCCCCTATCATTTCTCGTCTACAAGGGGCGAAGCAAGACAATAAAATTGCATACGAAGTACAGCAAACGTTTTGGCTTGTACTCCCTTTATCGTTGCTGGTATTCGCCTTTGCGCCATTTCTACCTGTTATTTTTAGTTATATTGAGATGGAGGCAGGCTTAAGAACGATAACGGTTGACTACATTACCTACCTGCTATGGAGCGCGCCCGTTTTTGCGGTTTATCAGGTACTTCGAAATTTTTGTGAAGGCTTATCAGACACCCGTCCTACTATGCTCATTATGCTACTAGGATTAGCCGTCAATATTCCCGCTAACTATGTGTTGATCTATGGCAAGTTTGGCCTACCCGCGATGGGCGGGGCTGGGTGTGGGCTTGCGACGGCATTGGTATTTTTTGCAATGATGATTGCCACCTTTGTTTACATAAAAAAAGCGAAAAAATACCATAGCATTTCTCTTTTCATGCCTATTTCTCCACCCAAATTATCAAAAATGTGGACCATATTCAGGCTAGGATTTCCCATAGCGATGACCATTCTGTTTGAAGTGACGCTATTTGGCGTAGTGGCTTTGTTGCTCTCGCCATTGGGTTCGGATATTGTAGCCGCTCATCAGATTGCCCTTAATTTTTCATCGGTGATGTTTATGCTTCCCCTTAGCATCGGCATGGCAATCAGTATTCGTGTGGGCTATCTAATTGGAGAAAACCAATTACACACATCACATACCGCTGTGAAAAGCGCACTATTATTGGGTATATCAATTTCGCTGTGTACTGCGTCGATTACCGTGTTAGCACGCTTTTTTATTGCTGGCTTGTATACCACCGAACAAGAGGTACTACTGCTTGCCACCAACCTGATGTTTTTGGCCGCGCTATTTCAATTCTCTGATGCAATCCAAGTGATATCTGCCGGTGCGCTTCGGGGCTACAAAGATACTAAGGCCATGCTTTACATTACATTTGTAGCCTATTGGCTTATTGGACTGCCCATAGGTTACAGCTTAGGACGAACCGATATACTCATGCCTGCAATTGGCGCTGCGGGTTTTTGGATAGGCTTTATTTGCGGTCTGACGTCTGCGGCAATTATGCTTGGCATACGGTTATTGTATTTATGGCGCAGTGACAAACATTTAGCGTGAAGCGGGTGTTTTATACTCGCAATATCAAGATCAGATGGATCTTTTAAAAATTTAAATTAGTGTAACAAGCGGTTTGATTTGAATACAGGGAGATTTCAGAAATAAATGTGGCGATGCCATTTGAAGAAAATGGCGGAGCGGACGGGACTCGAACCCGCGACCCCCGGCGTGACAGGCCGGTATTCTAACCAACTGAACTACCGCTCCACATTTTTGAGAAACGTTGATGTCTAGATAAGTGGCGGAGCGGACGGGACTCGAACCCGCGACCCCCGGCGTGACAGGCCGGTATTCTAACCAACTGAACTACCGCTCCACTTTTGGGAAACGTTGCATATCAAGATAATGGCGGAGCGGACGGGACTCGAACCCGCGACCCCCGGCGTGACAGGCCGGTATTCTAACCAACTGAACTACCGCTCCACATCTTGAGGCAACGTTGATATCTAAGAGATTTGGCGGAGCGGACGGGACTCGAACCCGCGACCCCCGGCGTGACAGGCCGGTATTCTAACCAACTGAACTACCGCTCCAATAAACTCTTTTACATCAACCAGTTAAGACTGAGCTTTATGACTCTGTGCCTCAACTGCGGCGCAGATGATACGGATAACCCTATTATGAGTCAACACAATTTTTAAAAAAATATTCATCTTTTAGTGCGTTTGCTCTATATTTGCGCATTCCGACTAATCCCTGCGCAAAATAAGGGTTTTAGGCCTCTATCTCCGGTGCTTTTTCTTCTGTCGAGGTATCGTCTTTTTTCTTTTTACTCGGCAGCATTGCTTTCACTTTATCCATGATACTCATCTTTTCTTTGCTATCTTCGCCCTTCTCTGGCGCTGCAACCGATTCTGCTTTTGGCGATTTGTCTCTCATTAGAAACCATATAATACCTCCACCGACGAGCAACAAACCAAAGTTAATACCTAAAATCCAATACAGCATTTCTGAAGACGACATAGAGGGCGCTTCTTCTTCAACTGGCATCGCATCAGCCGCCGTTGTATCATTTGGCATATCTGCGCCAATTGCACTCTCTAAATCTGTGCCTACGTCTGTGGCTTGCGTGTCAGTGGACTCAGGGACTTCAGCTAAAAAAGTATACTCTGGCACATCCAGAATGAAGTCGCGACCATTCACCGTGTTTCCATATGCTGTAAGCTTGATTCGGTATACACCGTATTCAAAGTTTACAATCATATGCTCGCGGGTATTCGGTGATTGTTGCGTGAGTGAAAAGTTTTGAACATCACCATTGGGAAAACGCACTTTGCCATCAACCAGCAGCGTATTGATGTCAACAAGCTCTCTATCAACATCTATGAGAAGTTTGTGATACCCGTCACCACCGCCATCTTGCACCACATCTATCTTCACAGGATTCGGGTACAGGCGAATCGCCTCATCTATCTGCTCTCGCGAAAACATTGGTGTATTAACTAAAAAAGTAGGCCGCCACTCGCCATCAGCCACTGACAAGTTGAATTGCCCAGTAAATACCCCATCGCGAGGCTCTTCATCCATACCTCGGCCATTATCTTCGAAGGTTGCAATAACTTCTTCGTCAGCACCAAAGTTATTAAAATTGGGATTATTTGTACTTACAAACTTCATTTCGAGGGTAACAACGTCTCGAAACTCTGTGTAATTGATGGGCGCGCCATTATTTGTAAGATAAGCAGTTTGTTTTAGAATCTCGCCCGAGAATAATATAGGCGGCAAAGGTTCTGCGTGAAGCTGAAGGTCGCTTAATACCATCACCCGACTCTCAGGCAGTATCTGTCCGACAGCTTGCCATGGACCCGGCATTGGATTTTTTAAACTAATCATGTCGTAATTGGCAGTGTCGTACCAAAAAAGACCTTCACCATCAGCCTGACTCTGGAATATTTTTGAGCCGTCAGGTCTCACTAGCACAACGGGCGCACTACCAAATCGACGAAAAAAAACCAGAGTTACTTCATCTACGGTGTAATCCACACGGAATCGATTACTCAACAGCTGTATGCTGTTGTGGTATTCATTGCCTAGTTCTCGAATGACACTGGTATCGACCACCGTTTGATTTTGCTCACTTACCGGCACAGGAGCAGGTATATCATCTCGCTCCTGCGCCAACGCGTATCCACTAAGTAAGAACAGAAATGACAGTAACTGGTTATATCGCATAGTTTTTATTGACGCCAAATACAGGGGCTACCGCTTTTTTCAACAATGTCTAAACGGCTTTCGTGTTGTTTTATCTCATCGGCCGTTGCACGAACTATCTTTAATGGTTTTCGATTTGCGCTAAGACGACGAATCACATCTGCTCCCGTACTATTACTGTTATTTCCGCTTCCAGATAAATTAAGATCCGTCTGACCACCAGTCATCATAAGGTACACGTCAGCCAGAATTTCAGCATCCAGCAATGCGCCGTGCAATTCACGATGAGAGTTGTCTATGCCATAGCGTTTACACAAAGCATCCAAGTTATTCTTTTGGCCAGGATGCATTTGACGCGCTAGTGCTAGCGTATCGAGAACTGAGCATATGTCATGGGTTTTTGGCAGACCTGCCAACATCGCGAACTCGTGATCCATAAACCCCACGTCGAACGCAGCGTTATGAATCACTAGCTCTGCGCCAGAAATAAAGTCGATAAAGCCTTGCGCGATATCTTTAAATAGTGGTTTGTCAGCCAGAAATTCGTTTGTAATACCATGCACCTCTATCGCTTCCTGCTCGACAAAACGCTGAGGATTAATATACACATGGTAATGGTTGCCCGTGAGTTTACGATTGATAACTTCCACACAACCAATTTCAATAATACGATGCCCTTCTCTGGGCTCAATTCCTGTCGTTTCAGTATCCAGTACAATTTGTCTCATACCAATTCCAGATGCAATTGCCTTTTCAGCCTATTATACTGAGGCGTTTTTGAAACTCACTGTCTATTTCTTTATTTTGCGCTGTTTCAATTACGCACGTGATACTAAAAAGCGCAATAAAAGAATAGCCAAATACAATGAAAAGTATGACTCCCCAATGAAAGACGTACAGATTTTTACCGATGGTTCCTGCTTGGGCAATCCAGGACCCGGCGGTTACGGCGCAGTATTACAATACGGCAAACATACCAAAGAACTGAGCAAAGGCTTTACGCTCACCACCAATAATCGCATGGAATTAATGGCTCCAATTGCGGCATTATCCGTTCTGAAAGAACGATGCAGTGTCGATATCACAACCGACAGCCAATACGTTAAAAATGGTATCAATCAATGGATCCACAACTGGCGCAAAAATGGCTGGAAAACCTCAGATAAAAAGCCCGTCAAAAATGCGGATTTATGGAAACAGTTAGATGCACTCGTCAGCCAACACGAAGTAAGATGGCATTGGGTCAAAGGTCATTCAGGCCATCCTCAAAATGAGCGCTGTGACGATCTCGCTCGTGAAGCAGCGCAGCAAGACAAGCTGGAAGAGGATAGTGGATTCAATCCAGCCTAAATATGAGTCGATGATGCATTGACCACAAACATGTCACGGTGAATCACACCCAAAGGTTTTGGCGCAATCAGGATTGCGCCTTTTCGACGCAGTGCCTCTTATGGCAGATGCAGACAACATCGAACAGGCAGCTAAAGAAAAGGAGCGGGTATTCTGAGCAAAGATATCACATTACGTCGAGAGTAATTCACATAAACGAATGGCCAAAAGTAAAACGATACTCACTAATTTTTCTCTAACAATCTTGCTTCAAGTGATTTTTCCAAATAACGTTTATCCAGACGATGTACTGTCGCAACTTGCGTTGCACTATTCAATATTCTCTTAATAGCTGTGCCATCCTTATTTGCCATATAAATATCAAAGAAACCATGTACGTTCTCTGATGAAAAAAAGACTTTAGAACCGTCAGTAGACCATGTTGGCCCCCACTCTTGAATATCATTATTTGTTATTCTCTGATGACTGGAGCCATCAACGCGCATGATATATACCTCTTGATTTCCGTCTCTATTTGAAAGGTAAGCGATTTGAGAACCATCGGGCGAAATCTTTGGCATCCTGTTATCTGAATCATCATTGGTTAGCTGAATAATATTACTACCATCTATATTGGCGATCATTATTTGACTTGGGCTAGCTTTGGACTGATAGAGAATTCGTCCGTCTTGCATGAATTCGGGAGAAATTCCTTCAAGCGCTTTTATTTGACGTTGCTCAGTCCCATCGGCATTCATTAGCCAAATTTCTTCCTGCCAAACCCCATTTTCACCTCTATATTCCCGAGCAAACGCTATAGTTTTTCCATCAGGAGACCAAGCTGGAGCGCTGTCCCAAACATTTTTTTCATGAGTTAACCGGCGGACGTTATTTCCATCTATATCTACAGTATGAATAGACCAAGTTTTGTTTTTGTCGTATTTACCATAAAATGCCACGCTTTTTCCTGATGGGGCAACAGCCGGATAACCATCACTGTTTGTTGCATCTACAACTTTTATGCGAGTTTTCCCTTCATCAACACTAAGATAGATTGATCTTTTTTTCTCTTCTTTAAAACTATATATAAGTGAAAAATGCTGAGAATGGACTTGCTTATTGGCTTGGCAAGGAGCCGCTACGCCAAGGATAATGATGAAAAGTAATAATACTCTCACCCTATTAACTGGTTTAGCTAGCATATAACATTTTCCCTAATTTTTATTTTTGAACTAGATTAAGAATGAGTTTAATGGATTCTATCTTCGAAGATAGATAACCCATCACGAAAAACATATGATTCAGCGCTAGCCACGCTTCTAATGACTCATTTACAGAGTTTTTCAGAGCGTCCACTATACTGTTACCTAGGTAAATAAGCTAATGGCCGCATACTAGTCTGGGCTGTCGCAGATACTTAGACGCACCAATACCTAGAATAAGTCTGAAAGAGTCGCATGGAACGTACTTTCTTGCGGCCAAGTATGAGGTGTACTCGGTCTCGTTATCTTCCATCAAACACCAAACGAATTGGGATATTCCGTATGTGAGATATGTTCTGAAGCTTCGATGTCGCGCTTTGCGCTCCACTGTCTTCGCCGTGATGCCCTTCTCATGCCGAGTCAAATGCCCACCTCACCTTGCGCAAACGTTCACTGATGCTTCGATGTCGCGCTTTGCGCTCCACTGTCTTCGCCGTGATGCTCTTCTCAAGCCGAGTCAATTGCCCACCTCACCTTGCGCAAACGTTCACTGAAGCTTCGATGTCGCGCTTTGCCCTCCACTGTCTTCGCCGTAATGCTCTTCTCATGCCGAGTCAGTTACCCACCTCACCTTGCGCAAACGTTCACTGATGCTTCGATGTCGCGCTTTGCGCTCCACTATCTTCGCCGTGATGCTCTTCTCATGCCGAGTCAATTGCCCACCTCACCTTGCGCAAACGTTCACTGAAGCTTCGATGTCGCGCTTTGCGCTCCACTATCTTCGCCGTGATGCTCTTCTCATGCCGAGTCAATTGCCCACCTCACCTTGCGCAAACGTTCACTGAAGCTTCGATGTCGCGCTTTGCGCTCC
>NZ_JAOWKX010000002.1:0-279563 GCF_025751585.1 Fluctibacter corallii | reverse complement strand
CCACTATCTTCGCCGTGATGCTCTTCTCATGCCGAGTCAATTGCCCACCTCACCTTGCGCAAACGTACACTGAAGCTTCGATGTCGCACTTTGCGCTCCACTATCTTCGCCGTGAACGTTTGCACTACCACGTAACAATCAATTTTCCCATTGTGTCGTTGGATTCTAGGCGTTGGTGTGTGGTGGCAATATCTGTTGCTGGGTAAATGGCGTCAATGTTCGGCCTGACTTTGCCATTTTTTAATAAAGGCAGCACCATTAAACTGAAATCTTCAATCAACTCTGTTTTGTACTCATCACTTTGATTTCTAAGTGTTGAGCCTGTAATGGTCGCGCGTTTACCCAATAATAACGCCATGTCTAACGATGTATGTCGGCCAGCTAACATGGCCAAATACACAATATGCCCATCTTGATTAAGTACCTTGAGGTTTTTATTCAAATACTCTCCACCCACAAAATCAAGGACATGGTCAACGCCGCCAAGTTGCTCCCTCACAACCTCAACAAAATCTTCTTGCTCGTAGTTAATGAGAATATGTGCACCGTTTTCTTTGCAAATCGAAAGCTTATCTGCTGACGATGCTGTCACCGCGATATTCGCGCCAATCACGTTAGCAATTTGAATTGCGGCTAATCCCACACCACTTGCACCCGCGTGGATAAGAATATTGTCTCCTTGCTCTACATTCAAATGCCAAACGAGTGACTGAAATGCAGTTAAAAATACTTCGGCTACACCTGCCGCATCAGTGAATCCAAGGGAATCGGGCTTGCGCATCACGTGCGACGCATCAACCGCCACAAATTCGCCGTAGCCACCACCAGGCACTAAACCAAAAACTGGATCACCGATACTAAATTGAGTAACGTCATTGCCTATGTCTTCGATAACACCCGCCACTTCCAATCCAAGAATGTCACTTTCCCCTTCGGGTGACGGATATTTTCCCTGACGTTGGAGTGTATCGGCCCGGTTAACGCCAAATGCTTTCACTTGAATCAACACTTGATGATCTTTGATCTCAGGTTTTGCCATTTCAGCTATCGACATTGCTGAGGGAGCAGCGCCCTCTTCGTAGGAAATAAAACGCATCAGAGTACCTTAAATACTTGTTCTTGAATTGAACCACATTCGCTATCTTCTACAGATACCGAGGTAACTTGGCTGTCGGGCGAGCCTTTCAGTAACCATTGCATTAGCTGCATGACGTTTGATGACTCACCGCAGGCGAGTACTTCAACGGAGCCGTCTGCCACGTTTTTAGCATAGCCTACCAAAGCCAATTGACGAGCTTCTGCTTGCGTGTATTTTCTGAAAAATACGCCCTGCACCTTGCCCTTTACCGACGCTTTCTTGCAAATCTTCGCCATCTGCTCATTCCTTATGTACAATTCAGCCAATTTTATTTATGAGAACACAAAATTATGTCCGCCACGGTTATTTTGCAACCTAAACGCGAAAAATCCTTATTACGTAAACACCCTTGGGTATTTGAAAGTGCCATCAAGCAAATTAAAGGCAAACCTCGTAAAGGGGACACGGTTGATGTTGTGTCTAGCGATGGTACTTGGTTAGGTCGCGGCGCGTACTCTCCTGCCTCGCAGATTCAAGTCCGCATATGGACATTTGACCAATCTGAAGTGGTAGATAATGGATTTTTCTCCCGAAGAATTGCCACCGCACAGGCAGGCAGAGAACATTTAATCAACAAGCATAAATTAACTGGCTATCGGCTTGTTGCTGCTGAGTCTGACGGCTTACCCGGCGTGACGATAGACCGATACGACAATGTGCTAGTGTGCCAATTACTTTCTGCTGGTGCAGACAAGCACCGAAACAAAATAACATGGGCACTTAAAAAACACTTTCCAGAATGCGCCATTTACGAGCGAAGCGACGTAGCGGTGCGTAAAAAAGAAGGGTTAGAAGAGCTGACACAACTATTAGACGGTGAAGTTCCAGACGAAATCACCATTACGGAAAATGATGTCAAAATACTTGTAAATGTAAAAGAAGGCCACAAAACGGGCTTTTATTTAGACCAGCGAGACAACCGTTTTATCGCGGCAAGTTATGCAAAAGACAAAGAGGTATTGAATTGCTTCTGTTACACCGGCACTTTCGGTAGCTATGCCCTAAAAGCCGGCGCAAAATCTGTAACGAACCTTGATGTGTCTGATCTTGCACTTGAAACGGCTAAACGAAACGTAGAGATAAATCAGCTGGATTTGAGTCAATGCCACTTTGAAAACAAAGATGTATTTCAAGCACTGCGCGACTACAAAAAAGCGGGAAAGACATTTGATTTAATCATTCTAGATCCGCCTAAATTCGTTGACAGCAAAGCCTCTTTAAATCGAGCTTGTCGCGGGTACAAAGACATCAACATGTTAGCCATGCAAATTCTCACCCCTGGGGGTACGCTATGTACGTTTAGCTGTTCGGGATTAATGCCATCAGACTTATTTCAGAAAGTCGTTGCAGATGCCGCTCTGGATGCTGGCAAATCAGTACAATTTCTTGAGAGACTGGGCCAAGCGCCTGATCACCCTGTTTTGTCTACTTACCCAGAAGGGTTCTATTTGAAAGGATTAGTTTGCCGCGTTATATGACGTTTTCTTTTTATAGCAATTCGCCGCAATAGGGTTGCAACACTGATGTCCATTGCGCTTCAATCGCATAGTGGGGAGATAATCTCCTCACTATGTGTTGATAGACATCAATGATTTAATGCGGATGCAGGTTCGATTTTCGCAGCTCGTCTGGCTGGGTAAATCGTTGCTAATATCGTAAGTATCATGGCTATGGTAGCGGTAAACACCACTTCTTCGACTCTAACAACCGACGGCAGAAAGTTAATAAAGTAGATGTCACCAGACAGAATTTTAGCGCCAATCATCTCTTCGATTGCCACCGCAATATCAGATAAATTACTTGCCACGAGTACGCCTGATAGAACGCCGAACACCATTCCAACGATGCCGTTAATCAACCCCTGTATTACAAACACCATGGTGATCAGGGTGTTAGATGCCCCCATGGTTTTAAGCATGGCGATTTCACCTTGCTTTTCATTCACCGATAAAACTAACGTTGACACGATATTAAAACTGGCAACGGCAATCACCAATGTCAACGCAATGTACACCACCAGCCTCACTAGCTGAATATCTTGATATAGGTGTCCCTGCGTACGCGTCCAGTCAGACATATACAGATGTTGCATCACATTTTGCCCAAATTTTCGTGTTTTGAACTGTGCCATAAAAGGGTCATGGTAGCGGAGACGTATGCCGTGCGCACCCTGGGCAATTCCCATAACATCTGCCGCTTTCTTTAGGCGCATAAATGCCAAATGGTTGTCTAGTTCACCACCAATACTAATGATACCCGAAACCGTAAGCCAAACAGTTTTCGGCGGTTTTAACGACAGATCATCACTGGCTTGGGGTAACAACAACTTTACTCGCTCTCCAACTTCAATACCCAGCTTTTCACTCACACCTTCACCCAGGATGATGCCTTGTGCATCCGATTCAAAGCGCGCCCATACATCCTTTTCAATTAACGCGCTTAAGGCATTATTTTGCGAATATTCAGGGGATAATCCAACCACTTCAATCGCTTTTAAATCACGTTTAAACTGCAACATTCCCGTCGCTTTAGCGTAAGGTTCAACCGATACAACGGATGGATCTTGTAAAATTGAAGCCGTGAGCGATGACCAATCTTCTAACCCATCAGGCGATACCGCCCACAATTCACCATGAGGTATTACAGATAGAAGTCGATCTTTTAGCTCCTTTTCAAAGCCATTCATGAGAGATAGCAGCACAATCAATACAAAACATCCCAATCCTACCCCAATGGTTGAAGAGGCAGAGATAAAGGATGTAAAGCCTTTAAGTTGTTTACTATTTCGAAAACGCCAAGCGAGTAGCAGCGCGAGATTCATCGAGCTACCTCATCAAGTTTACCCTGATGAAGTAACAATGTGCGATCAAGCTTTGCTGCGAGCTGATTATCATGCGTTACCACGACAAAGCTAGTTTGCATAACCTCTCTTAATTCACTTAATAATGCATAAATACTTTCGCCCGTCTTGTGATCGAGGTTGCCTGTAGGCTCATCTGCCAGCACAATTTCCGGCTCGTTCACTAACGCACGCGCAATGGCAACGCGTTGTCGCTCCCCGCCACTTAACTGAGACGGCTTGTGGGAGATTCGATGTGATAACCCTACTTTTTCAAGCATGATTTCAGCGCGCGCTTTCGCATTTTCTGCACCCATTTTTCCAATCAGCAGCGGCATGGCAACATTCTCTAATGCAGAGAACTCCGGTAATAAATGATGAAGCTGATACACAAAACCCAGTGACTGATTGCGAAACTGCGCCTGCGCTTTAGCAGAAAAAGAAAAGATGTCTTTCCCTTTGAATAGCACGGTGCCTGAACTCGGTCTATCCAATGCGCCAAGTAAATGCAACAATGTACTTTTACCTGACCCTGAACTGCCTAAAATAGCCACTTGCTCCGACGCATGAATAGTAAATTCTACGTCGGTCAAAACAGAAGTCCTGTTATCGCCTTCCTGATAGTATTTGCTCAGACGTGAACAGGATAATAGAGGTAATTTCATTAAAAAATAGTTCTACTTAATATTTATGATGGCGTGTTACTTTGATTATTTTGACGCTCTTTTTCACGTTTACGCCACATAACACGTGCTAGTTTCTTCATGCTCACCGCTTTGTCTTTCTCGTCGACAATTTCTAGTCCAAGCATAGCTTCGAGCACATCTTCTAAGGTTAAGATACCCTCAAGCCCGCCGTACTCGTCTACTACAAGCATCATATGAGAACGACTTTCAAGGAACTTAGGCATTGACTCCGCCAGAGGCATTGAGCTTAGCAACGTCATCATATCTTTTCGATATTCTTTAACCTGACGCTGCGAGTTCCCTCTTGCCTGAGCAAGCAGAAGGTCAGATTTGATTACAAAGCCAGACACTTTCTCAGGATCATCTTCTTCATAAATAGGAATTCGAGTGAAGGGCTTATCGTCATATTTGTGAAAGAAGGTTTCAACCGTTGTCTCTTCGGAAATAGAAAATACAACGGTGCGATGTGTCATTGCATCACGAATACTCAATTCATTGAAATTAAGTAGGCTCGTTAACAGATCAGCTTCTTCTTGTGCAAGCTGACCTTCTTCTTTAGAAAGTTCAGTCATAGCCAGCATTTCAGTTCGGCTCATACCTTTAAGGGGGCTGTCACCTTTAAATCGACGAGTCAGGTACTCCGACATTATTACGAATGGATAAAGCACTCGTATTAAATAGTGTAAAAAGTACGCGGTGGCTGGTGCAAGTTGTCGCCAATAAGTTGCACCTAGTGTTTTTGGAATAATTTCAGAAAATACTAAAATTAATAAGGTCAGCACCGCCGACGCTAAACCAAGATATGCATCGCCGAAGACAACGGCCGCTTGCGCACCAGCGCCGGCAGCACCCATTGTGTGAGCAACAGTATTCAGGCTTAAAATGGCAGCCAACGGGCGGTTAATATCATCATATAAGCGCTCAAGAATGACACCCGAGCGCTTTCCACTTTGTTTTTGAACTGATATGTAAGCAGTAGACACACTTAATAAAACCGCTTCTGCAACGGAGCATAAAAATGAAAAGCCTAGCGCTATTACTACATACGTGATTAACAGGATCATGCCTGTTATTTACCTCTCTTGTTTTCGGATTTTTTTCCGTATTTTTCAAACCACCAGAGAATATACTCCACCTTAGCCATAAGGTGACTTGGTCGCTTGTAAATACCATGAGACGCGCCAGGTATTCTTACCATGGCAGTGTCAACGCCCTGAATTTTCAGCGCTTGATAATATTGTTCTGTTTCTGAGATAGGCGTCCGATAATCATTCTCTCCGGTTAACAACATGGTTGGCGTTTTTACATTGCCGACATAACTAATGGGCGAATGTTTCATATATTGCTCTGAATCTTCCCACGGCTTCTTTGTAAACCAATATTGATAGACATACGGGTAGAAATCAGCGGTAAGCACGAAACTGTACCAGTTTATCACTGGCTTAGCGACTACTGCAGCATTAAATCGATCAGTATGGCCAACAGTCCACGCGGTCAATACGCCACCGCCTGAGCCACCAGTAACATACAATTGATTGGCATCGACAATGCCTTTTTCAATCAGTGTATCAACACCCGACATTAAGTCATCATAATCTTGGCTCGGATAATTCTTATTAATCGTTTGAGCAAAGGCTTTTCCATAACTCGAGCTCCCTCTTGGATTCGTGTATAGAACAACATAGCCAGCCGCTGCAAACAACTGTACTTCCATCGAGAAGTGAGGACCATAGGCCGTCACTGGCCCACCGTGAATCTCTAAAATCAGTGGGTACTTCTTCCCCTTTTCATAATTCGGTGGGTAAGCGATCCAGCCTTGAATCTCTTTACCGTCAGCACGAGATTTATAAACAATTTCTTCAATCTTTGCTAGCCGCTTGTTAGCCAGCAAATCCTCATTAAGTTCGGTTAACACACGCACTTTGCCCTGATGAATCACGGCAACATCGGCAGGGCGTGACGGTGTCGAATAAGTAAATGCGGTAATACCACTTTTACCCAATGAAAATTCGGCATTGGTATAAGGTCTGCCATAGGACTTCCCACCAAGCGAATCAGTTAAAATAGTGCGCTTATCACCATCAATCAGTGATTGTCTTGCTAATACGGTTTTACCGTGATCATCATAACTAATCAAAATAAACTGACCATCTTGCGACCAAGCAAAATCAGAAATACTTCTGTCTAATCCATTAGAGACCAAGCGCACATCTTGGCCCTCAATACTCATCAGGTACAACTGCGTATTTTCATAATTGGTTTTGAAGTCATCATAGCCTAGATACGCTATATACTTGCCATCTGGTGACACTTTCGGCGCATAATCTGGCCCCACTCTGTCGGTGAGCGTGATTATTTCCAATGATTCCACATTGAGAGAATGAATATTGGGATCAAGCGGTTTCATTACCTCAGGCGCATGACGGTTGGCGGAAAAATAGATAAATTTTCCGTCGTTTGACCAACTCACCTCACCGCCATTGTCATAGTCATCATTAGTCAATTGTCGTGGCGTACCGCCTTGTGCAGAGAGGAGAAATAATTCCGAACTTCCTTTATTGCTATAACCCCCACTATCACTACGATAATAAACATCATCAATGAACTTAGCGGGCTCAGCCCATTCCGCGCCTTTCGGTTTCCCTTTCAGTGACACGGGTGGAGCGACTGGCTTTTCAATAAACATACTGAATGCCAATGACTTTCCATCAGGCGACCAAGATAAATTCGAGGGTGTGGAAGGAAGATGGCTAATGGCTGCTGATTTGAGCGTATCTAGCCAAAGCATATAAATTTGCGGCTTACCCGATTCCGTTGAAACATAAGCTAGCCTGTCACCAGAGGGAGATAACGCTAAAGAAAACGCGTTGTGCAGACCATTTGTTAAAGGACGCAAGTCAGATGTTCTGGTATCTACTTTCCATATATTTCCACGCTTTTTGTCGGCGTTAATATCCATAAAATGTCTTACAAAATAAACCGTTTTTCCATCAGGACTTACGGTCAAGTCAGACGCATATTCAAGGCCAAAAATATCCTGAGATTGCAAAATTGGGTATGGCGTATCTTGCAACTTATCATCCACTGCATAAGCACAAGGCGTGGCTAAGAGAATCAGCATTGCTGACATTACCGAATAACACCGCATCTTCATGTATAAAATCCCTCTAATGGTTTTAAGGCTGATTCGCTTCGTTCAATGATAAGTTTTGCCTTTACTTGTGTTTAGTAACAAATATCAAACGAACAGAGGTGTTATACTCTCTTGCAATGAATAGGGCCTGCCATGTAACACAACGTAACGAACAGTACATTCATCGCAAAGTAAAAAGTTCACCTGCTTTTTATGACGCTTAGGCAAATTGTTATCTTTATTCAATTGACTCAACGTCAATACAGGTAAGCACGTTTGTATCTCCATTACATTCTCGGGATCGTGAAAAAATAACACCCCGCGCAATAGAAACGAAAAGTAGACCGAATCACTTAGCGTAAATGGCTCGACGACATTGAATACCTGACCCGTTTGATACGCTAACTCGCTGGCTTGAATCGTAATAAAGCCAGCGAGATCACCTAAATCTCCCAGCTCGCGGATACAGCCCGTATTGTGGCGCTGGAAATCGATAGCCATATCGAGTGAGAACATTTTGCTACCCGCTTTAACCTTCACGCCTTTAATAAGCAAATCGGTCATGTGATCTTCAGCATTTTGTGGAAGATTCAAGTACGCCCGCGTCGAATACTGAGTACTTGTATTGTTCACCCACTTGAGTGTTTGAAACAGTAACCATACGTTTAAACGTCGAGCAAGTTCCCGTTTGTCAGACGTATCATGCGCTCCGCTTTCAATAAGAATACAGCTTGCACCTGATTGGGTCGCATAATCCCCAAAAGCAATCGGCGAGTATGTATCATCATATCGGCCCATACACTCTGGTATAAGGTTGGTTAGCCTGTTCACATAGTGGCTAATCAACGCCATGGCACGTTCTCGATGAGGAGGACACTGGCGCCCCGCATCCATCGGTGGCGCTAAAAAAGACAATATCGCGGGTTTTCCTCGTTTACCCGCCCCATAATAAGGGCTTTGATCATGCAAATTAAATGCATAATCTGGCGAAAACCGATTGAGAAGAGAATGAAGCAACCTCCCTTCTGGCGATTGAAGATTGCGGGCATCTCGATTGATATCAATGCCTTGCGCATTATATCTTGTATTAACTTCAGCGCCATCAGGGTTGAGCATAGGCAGAAAATGAAAGGTAACCTCGTCCAAACAGGCTTTTCTTTCATTCTCTGGCAGTGCATTAAGCATAAAAAGAAAATCAAATATGCTTGCCGTAGCGGTCGATTCATCACC
The DNA here is from genome assembly GCF_025751585.1 of Fluctibacter corallii. Lineage (GTDB taxonomy): Bacteria > Pseudomonadota > Gammaproteobacteria > Enterobacterales > Alteromonadaceae > Fluctibacter_A > Fluctibacter_A corallii. The sequence continues at coordinate 270,537 of NZ_JAOWKX010000002.1, read as the reverse complement.
ATGCATTTGAGACCATGCAAACAAAGATGTATTGCCACTGCCAACCGTAACCAAATAAATCGAACGATCGCTAAACGACTGTCCAACCTCTTCTACTTGCACCCAAGACCAATTTTTTATCTCCGCTATATGTGTTTCAATATTAACATGACGGACACGCGGCAATGCAATGCGGTTGGCAAAATGACTTTCATACAACGCATCAAATGCTTGATACGAAAAGTCGTCGTGCATGGGCGCGTGTTTCATTTTTTAACTCTCGTTGTGTTTGGTATTCCATGTCCCTTCTGGGCATTGACTGGTAACGTCTTGGTCATCAGTTGGAGATAAGTGCTCATCAAAACACCGTGGCAGTGGCCAAGTCGGCTTTGTCTCATGAATAAATTCATGCTGGTCACATTCACCAGATTTATTCATACACCAATTGACAGGTTCAAAGCGCGTTACCTGATTCATTTTATGACGGAACGCTGAAACTGCGTTATACACCACCCTTCTCGCTCTATTCAGGCTACCTAGCGGTTCCCATTGTCCGACACCATGCCAAGGGTTCATCGACAGATTCTCACAGAATGTCATTTGCTCAGGACTTGAAAATGACTGCGGCGGAATATTCACTCGAGCAATTGGAATAAACGGCGACTTCTTTTCAGACCAAATGACTGTGGCATCGTCAATTGGCATATTTGCACCCGATTTCTTTTCCTGCACCATAAAATCAAAACACGCACCGCCATTGGCAAGCTGTTTTTGCATCACTTCGGTAAGAAAGTCTGCGTCTTTTTTATTCTCAGGTAATTCAAAGGTCATGCCCGGACAGGCTTTGGTTGAGAACTTCAATTCATTCTCGCCCAATCTGTAAGGCAGCATAGAAAAGTATTGTGGCTGTAACGGATTATCTATTTTTGGCGAGACAGTTTGTATTGCCCGATAGAATTCTTTCGGGTGAAACCTTAATGGGAACAAGCTAATAAAATATTTGGTGCGTTGTAGCTGCGACAAATACTTCATGTCTTCTGTGTAATCATAAATGTTTCGATTAAAAAATGCAGGAACATTCGTCATGACAAAGTCATGAGTAGTCGCCCCTTTGAGTTCAGGTGCAATCTTTTCACCTTCAAGCCCCAGAAGCTTGATGGCCATTCCGCGCGCATCGCCTTTTCCATCAGGCTGTACAATCATGTCTCCATTAGAAAAACGAATCCAAGCCTGGTATTCCTGTCCAGGGTCAGAAAACACGCTATGCTGAAATCGCTCAGGGATATCACCGTTTACTGAGAACGTGGCACGCACACAACCTGTTGCCTTAGCATGCGCGTCGCGTCGATATGGCAATCCATTAATGGCCGTTGCACGCTTGCTGAGTTCTTGCGCATAACGCATAGACTTTTTAATCTGCTCAACTTCGTTGTCGTCTATCTCCATCCCCAACGACTTGACACTAAAGTCGATGTATTCATCTATATTATGTGATTGTCCAGCCTCAGATTCATATGCCGTAGCACTTGATACTGCGAATGTTTGACCGATTAAAAGGCCCAATAGGGTCATGGTTTTTGCAAACTTCATTATCTATCACTCCCTGAACCCACCAAGGCTAAATTCTTTTTATATTGGTTGTACGCTTCTGGCGCAGAGTTATAACACGCATCATCCATCATTTTTTCAGGCAAACCTTCTTTATACAAAGACCAATTTTGCGGATCTCCCCCTAGCCTTTCAGTAAAGTCTGGATTGCCCATCACTTTCAGGTATTCCATCAAATCATAACGCTCACGCTCTGTTAATAGACGCCCGATGCGGCCTTTCATATCTACGTCTGTAAATAAATGCCCAGTATTATGATTACCCGCAATCGTGGTATCCGTTTTGAAAGCACCGGCGGTTTTTTTGGTGATATAACCCAATCGCTGAGGATTGTACTCACGATTTCCAACATAGAACGTGCTTGGGCGCGCGCGCAATGGGGAAAGTAAATCGTAAATGGTGGGAACAGAGCCATTATGCAAAAACGGTGGCGTTGCCCATACGCCATGCAAAGGGCGCGCTTTGTATGCTCGATGATTTTGAATTCTAAACGGCACATTGAGGCCATCATAAAGTGCAATTTCCTCACCCGCTTGTATGTTACGATTTTCATACATTTGCGGAATAAGCACATTCAGTAATAACTGAAGTCCGTCACCCGCATTGACTTTCGTGTCCTCACCCGTCAATTTTGACGCGTCATACAAGTTATCCATATAGTTATCGGCAAGTTTAGAGTCAGTGCCAATCACATCGGTTGAGATCCAAGGCACGGACCATATACGCTCTCTAAAATCTTGTCTGACCTTTTTCCCATCAACATCTGTCACTACACCATCGAGATCCCACTGATAGTTAACATTATGTTGCCCATCTGGATGTTGATCTGGTCCCGTTGCCAGCTCCCACTGGTAGGAATTACTCTCATGTGGGCCGTGGCAGAACTGACATTGATCAGCAAATAGCGTCTTTCCTCGTTTTGCACTTTCGATATTCACCTTACCCAAAATATCTTCAGGCCATTTGGGCGGCTTCAGTTTTCGCAACACGCCCTCTACACAAAACATACCATCGAGGTTGATCACTTCATCTTCAATATCTTCTGGTTTTCGAATGTTGCCGTTTTCATCCAATAATTTGACAGGTGCTAAAACGCCTAAGCTTTCACCAACATTTCGCGCCATTGCCTGATTGGTGAACCCTGTGTACTGCACCCAATCGAATCGCCAAATGTCCCAAAGGAAAGGATAGCTAGCTGGCGCATCAGCGACTTTGTAGTTTTCAGGTACATCAATGTCATACCCAAATACAACGTTGCCAATTCGGCCTACCGCATCGGTTCTGCCTCGCCCCTCTGTAACAGGGTATAACGAATGTGCGCCTGGCCCTTTTACGAAGTCCTTGATGTGGGTTAAGAAACCTGAAAATTCGTCACGCAATGTATCACGTTCATCTTCATTGTTGTCGCCAACAACCCGTGTGGCAAAGCGATCCCATTTGAATGGGTTGTAGTAGGTTTCAAAGGCTGCCGCAGCCAAGGTAACAATGAATTCTCCCTTACCTAGCGTAGGAACACTTTGCATAGACTGTCCGCCATCTACACGAAGCGCCGTCCCTTTGTAATGTAACTCGCCCGTATGACACATTGCACATCCCAAATCCAGATTCAGACGAGATTGATGATCATAATGATAGGTAAAACCTACCGGCAAATTACCCGGATTATGTTTCGTAGGTTGCTGACTTGGGGACATAATAAATCCCCACCCTCGCATGTTCTCTTCAGATGCCAATTGTTCTCGGGATAACGGTTGCTCAAGATTAACAAACCAGCTGTATTGCAAACCTAATAGTTCGGTTCCCTGCGGAGTATAGTAATAGCGTTGTCGGTCTTCATCTGTCCAGCCTTCATTAAGATAATGAACTTGATAGATATTTTCGTGCGTTATGTTAGGCGCTAATACACCCCTTAAAAAGAAGAATCCGCCAATAAATACAATAAGTAGCACGAAGACGACGCGTAGCCATTTAGGGCCAAGTGCGCACCATAAATTGTGAAGCGCTTTAATCAACCCTTTAACCCAGTTGAAAATACCTCTGATAAAGCGTCTTATGACATGAAATACTGCATCGAGTATATCGAGCATCAAATCGATCAGTCGCCTAAAAAATCCCATTTTGGTTCCTTTGCTTTATTGTTTTTCTGCTTGTCGCGCGTATTGGTTTTCGTCTCGTACCAGTATAACTTTAGCGTTCTTACGAACTTATTATCCGCTAATAACTCGAAACATGTTCCTCATTGGCCAGTAGCCAACCTAATTATAAACGTTACAATAAAATTAGTTGGCTTGCATTTAAAACAAGCGTAAGCATATGAATTTACTACCTTATTGATGAAATTAAATACATTCTTCGTCCTGCGTTCTTGAAATTACCGTTCTACCAATAGGTACTGATCTCTATACCAATTTAAAGGTGACCTCATGCTTCGCCCTCTCTCGCCAACACTTAATCAAACCATACGCAACTGAATCACCGTCTTGTGTATGCAAAAAAATACACGGTTTTGATGCTAATTGAGTGTAATTATAGTACGCTAAGGCGGCTACAAGGTTGGGAAGAAAAATAGCTGCACTCATACCCTTTAATTGAGTGAACAAAGCTGTTGGTATTCAAAAAACATAACAAGAATTAAGATGTTTGAATCAGAACTATCCATAGCAGCAACCTCTTGTCAAAAGAGAGTGCTGGAACGCTATACGTTTAATATGCTTAAAATCGCTTTACAATCTCTGCTATTGATCTGCTTGCTAATCGCAGGCAGCAATGCTTTGGCAGTAGATACGATTCCGGTTCAAGGAGATGAAAACGGTAAACGAATGACGGAGAAGTATCTGCTTTGGTATGATGCGAGTAGTCAAGTGAACGTTGACGAAGTCGCTAAAAAAACTAAAGAAGGGTTATTTATTCCGCTCAACTCAATGGGTTCAACTGGCCTAAAACCGGGTGCGATTTGGTCATGGTTCAAGCTAAAAAATGTGCAAGATTATCCTATCACATTGCACATTGAATACGTCGACCATCAGCTCATTGGTCTAGAAGCCTTTGAAATGCACGCTGAAAATGAGGGCTTCAACTTACTAGCGAATCTAGGCTTAGATCGGCCGTTTAGCGAGCGCTCATTACCCCACCACCGGTTTATATTTGAAGTGACACTTCTACCAAAAGAAACCCATGAATTCTTAGTTAAATTTAAATCAGATGGAATGGGTTTCGTATTTCCAGATATGCGCATTTGGACACCCTATAATTTAAGAGAATCTCAAACCGTAGAAACGAGTGGGTTCGCTTTTCTTATTGGGGGCTTCTTCCTAATGTCAATGTTTGCCTTTGCAGGCGGCATTGCCAGTAAAGAAAAAATCTTTTTTGCCTATAGCGTCTATGCACTATCAAAAATTGCCGTATGGGCGACCGTGATGGGCTTTACTCATCAGTTTGTTTTGCCAGATAAGTTCCATTGGAGCTATATGTCTATGAGCGGTGCAACCTCTATTTTATGCGGCTTGTTCTTCGCTCGCCTGTTTTTGCAGACAGCGAAATATACGCCTCGCCTTGACGCTATTTTGCTCTTTATGATGGGAAATGCGCTATTTTTGCTCACCTCTGCCATTTTCAAGCTCACTACACTGTCTGTGATTTCAATTACCCTTGCGCTACTGTTATATCCAGTCGTCTCTATTGCTGCGCTTGTTCGTTGGTATCAAGGTTCGAAAGAAGCAGCAGTGTTTGCTGCCGCATGGACATTTTTAGTCGCGGGGCTATTTGTTCAGGCACTTCGAGATTTGGGCTTTGTTGAGCACAATTTCTTTTATTACTACTGGCCGCCTTTTGCTTCATTTACCGAGATGGTAGTTATTTTGTTTGCGATGGGAATGAAAATAAACCGCCTTCATAAGCAGAAAGATGAAGCCGAGCTCAAATATACAATGCAACTTGAACGCTCTAAAAATGAACTAGAGGAGCTGGTTCTTGATCGAACCCGTGACTTGTTGAAAGCAAAATCAAAAGCTGAAGTCGAAGCCAGAACAGATTCACTCACAGGTACTCGTAATCGGCGTAGTTTCTTTGACGAATCATCTCGCCTATTGGCGGAATCTCGTAAGCGAAGCCATTCATTTAGTTTGCTCATGTTCGACATAGACAATTTTAAATCAATCAATGACACCTATGGGCATAAAATTGGCGACGATGCACTTAAACTGTTTGCAAAAACCATTCAGGCAAAAATTAGAGAGTCAGATATATTCGGCCGTCTCGGTGGCGAAGAGTTCTCTCTACTTGTGTGCGATACACCTGAAAACACCCAGTTGTTGGCGGAGCGACTTCGTGAAGAAGTGGCCAGATTACACATTGAAACCCCGCTTGGCCCAGTGAAATTCACGACCAGTATTGGTATTGCCCACGTTGAAAAAGGCATGGTCATTGATGAACTGCTCACCCTCGCGGACCGAGCTTTATATCAAGCGAAGCGCAACGGAAGAAACCGTGTTGTCGTCAGCACGGAAGAAGCTGACGAAACTGAACTAGGGTAATATTTAAATTATCGGTGGCGGGAAATACCCGCCATTAAAACATCGCATCACGCATCACGCATCACCTCAAAGCGTAATAAGCCATACCTTATGAATTGCATCTTTCATTGGGTTTTTCTCTCCCGATACGCAAAGCGCCGCCCTTCTACATTGCTATTTTAAGATATTGAATATCCTGATATTGACACGCATACTTACTAAATTATAGGAAGCTAACTGCGATCACATAGTGAAAACATCGACGTTTATACACCATCCTCGTGTTTGCGAGCTTGTGTCAGAAATTAACGACATGGCGAGAGATAAACGTTTTTCCGATGTCATCGACAAAGAGGGTAATCAGTACATTGATATTGTTATGGAAGGAGGCGGCGTTCTCGGCATAGCATTAGTGGGTTACACTTACGGCTTAGAAGAAGCAGGCATTCGATTTCGCTCCACTGGCGGAACATCCGCAGGGGCAATCAATGCGCTATTGTTGCAAGCATTGGGAACACCAAACGAACGTACTAGCGAGCGTATGTTAGACTACCTCGCAAATATGCCCATGACTAAATTTCAAGATGGCGGGTGGCCCGCAAAATTTTTTGTTAAAACGTTTTTACGGAAGAGTCGCCTCAAATGGGTCTCTTGGTTAGGTGTTGTGCCAAGTCTATTGTTTCATATTGGCTTTCATCCTGGCGAGCAATTCCATCGTTGGCTGACAAACATTCTCAAGGCCCACTCTGTTGATTCATGGCGATTCTTAAAATACCGTATGCGGCGCTTACCATCAGGTTTAGTTTACGCCCCTAAGGGTGAGGATTCGCAACCATTAACTGAAACAGAATTTTCTCCCAAACTAAAAATTGTCAGTGCCGAGCTTACTACCACAACCAAGGTGGTATTACCCGAGCGGGACGGTGCGCTTATTTATAAAGTCCTAGATGAAGCTAACCCAGCAGATTTCGCCAGAGCCTCTATGTCTGTACCCTTCTTTTTTAGGCCGTTTCGCGTAAAATCACTACCAAAGTCAGACGTTTCAATTAAAAAATGGCGGAAGTTAGGCTATTTGGGGAAAATTCCAGAAGAAGCCATTTTTGTAGATGGTGGCATTGTATCCAATTTTCCCGTTAATCTTTTTCACGTTAAGGCAGGCATACCTAAAATGCCAACGTTTGGAGTCAAGTTAGGCGTAGACAGGGACGCGCCGAGGAAAATTGAAGGGCCACTTTCTATCAGCGCAGCAATGATTAACGTAATGCGATTTGATTCCGATTCAGAATATATCCGCAACAATTCTGACTTTAAACAATTAGTCAAAGAGATTAATACTGGGCACCATTTCTGGCTCAACTTCGAGCTTTCTGAATCAGACAAACTAGACTTATTTATCAAAGGATTAGAAGCCGCGCGTGACTTTTTGCAAGAATTCAATTGGGACAAATATAAAATCAGCAGGAAGTTAGCAACGAGATATCAGTAAGACTCCATTCTTAACAATATCGCCACCTCAATATTCACATAAGCGAAAGCACTTCTCATCTCGCTTTAAACTACGGCAAATTTGGCAAATCCGTAGACATTTTCGCTTCGTTGTTGATATCAAGCAATCACTTTGGGTACGTAGAAAAATCTAACCACTCGCATTCACCACACAGTTTTTACCGCTACGCTTGGCTTCATACAGTGCGTTGTCCGCTCTATTAATTAAGCGTTCTTCCGCCAATTCCGCTTTATTGAGTGAGCTTGAGCAGGCTACACCTGCGCTAATGGTCACGCGTTTCAATGGGCTAAATTCGTGCACAATCGCAGCATCAAATACGCGTTTACACAGTGTATTGATCACGGTCATACCCTCATCAAGCGAGGTATCTTTCAGCAAAACAATAAATTCTTCGCCACCATAGCGCGCTAACACATCACTGACACGCTTGGTATTGTCCATCAAGATTTTTGAAATGGTTTTAAGCACCCGATCTCCTTCAAGGTGACCATAGTTATCGTTAAACAATTTGAAATAATCAATATCAATTAATGACACACAGAATGGAGAGTGTATGTGGTTGTTTTCTATGTATCGTGCCAGTTGATGATCAAAATACCTTCGGTTGTATAACTTGGTTAAACTATCACGCTCGCTAATTTCCGACAGTAGTTTATTTTTTTCTGAAATCAACCGTTCATTTTCTGCTACGTAAGCCATCAGGTGATTGAAGGAGCGACTTATTTCAGTGATCTCCTTCCCTTGTTCAGTGTCAAATCGCAATGAAAAATCCCCCGTTGAAACGATTTCTCGCATTTTTTCTTGCCAACGCTTAATGGGTCTTATCAATTTCACATGCACGAACCAATACAGCAATGCTGTACTAACAAATGCGAATAGTATGGCAATCAGTATAGACACATCAAAAAGAGAGTTCGCATAAGGCCATTTAGTAGCCTCGAATCTAACAAAGTAAGGCGTACGGTTATCGCGGGTATAGAGCACGTTCACCAAATACCCATCCATAGCATCTGGTGAAATGATTTCCTCGGTATTGAGCAATGAAAGCAGCCTTTCATATTCATGCTCTGATGGCCAAATAAACTCAAGATCGATGGCCGCCAAATCAGATAGCCTCACTTCATCCTGGTGCAGAATTTGACTGACAAAAAGCATGGTGCCTCTTGGAATCCCCACCCCAGTGCTGGGTAAGATAGAAGAAGCGGCAAACACAAAAGGTTTGTTTCCGACATAAATAATGCCTCGTCGTACAATATTGTCGAACTTATTGGCTTTGCGCTCGTCGGACTGAGTGATAATTTTATCTAGAAAAGGGTTATCTATATTAACAAAATAGGGAAACGCAACGGTATTAGTGCTTTCTCTGTCAAAACCTTCCCCCCATACTAGCTCTTTTTCCATATTGAATATGTAAACACCACTGAGGCGCAAGCTCTCGTATGTTTCGGGAATAAAATTGGTGTCGATATAGTCTTCAACTTTATCACTAACAAATGCATAACTGTCATCCCAAACGGCATAGTCGTACGTCATAACGGCAAGTTCATCTACTCGATTCTCGATTACGTTATGCACGCGCGCCAAGTCTTTTTCATTGGCCAGACGCTCGACAGCTTTTAGCTGCGGCAACGTCCATAGATAGCGAACCACCAAAATAACAAACAAAACAATGAGAACGAACATCATATGCACGAACACGACTTTATGTTCTACCGATACTTGGGTTTTCACTACTTAGCCTTTACGCAGTCACGACGTTTTAAAAGTATATGCGGAAACTATAATTTTTGTGGCTAAGTGATTCAGATAAAGGAAGGAATGCGCTACAAAGTAGGCGAGTATTGCAGCGCAGATGATTCAATAAGTTAAGATTTTTTTTGCTTTGCTTCAAATGCTGCCATTTGCTCGGGTGTCGCTGGTTTCTGGAATTTGTCTTTCCATTCACTGTACGGCATGCCATAAATCACTTCTCTGGCCTCTTCATATGACACGTCTTCTCCCCTTTCCTTTGCTTCTGCGGCATACCACTTACCTAAACAATTGCGGCAAAAGTCAGCGAGAATCATTAGGTCTATATTTTGCACGTCTTTATTATTATCAAGATGAGCAAGTAAGCGTCTAAATACAGCAGCTTCAATTTCTGTTTTTTTTGCGTTATCCATTATGTGTCTCCTTAAAAGAAAAAAGGGAGCGACTGCTCCCTTTTATAATACACCGAGGTGATTATTCACCTTGAGATTCTTCAGACTTCTCTTCTGCTTTTGGCTTTTCAAGTAGTTCTTTGATGCTCAAACGGACGCGGTTTTGACGGTCAATTTCCATTACTTTCACGTCAACCATTTGGCCTTCAGATAGGTAATCAGACACCTTATTCACACGCTCGTGAGAGATTTGAGAAATGTGTACCAAGCCTTCTTTACCCGGCAGAACTTCTACAAATGCACCAAAATCTACAATACGTGTTACTTTACCGTTGTAGGTTTTACCGACTTCGATTTCAGCCGTTACGCTTTCGATTTTCGCAATTGCAATTTCAGCTTTTGCTAATTCAGTTGCAAAAATCTTGATCGTACCGTCATCTTCAATTTCGATGTTTGTTTCTGATTCTTCAGTGATCTGACGAATCATAGCGCCACCTTTACCGATAACATCACGAATCTTGTCTTGGTCAATCTTCAACGTATAAATACGTGGTGCAAAGTCAGACAACTCTTCACGGTGAGTATTGATTGCCTGGTCCATTACGCCCAAGATATGCAAACGAGCTTCTTTTGCTTGTTTCAGCGCGATTTGCATGATTTCTTGCGTGATACCTTCAATTTTGATGTCCATTTGAAGCGCTGTGATACCGTTTGTTGTACCCGCTACTTTAAAGTCCATATCACCCAAGTGATCTTCATCACCCAGAATATCAGACAGAACAACAAAATTGTCATCGCTCTTCACCAAGCCCATTGCGATACCTGCAACAGATGCTTTGATTGGAACACCTGCATCCATCAGCGCAAGTGATGTACCACAAACAGACGCCATAGATGAAGAACCGTTAGATTCTGTGATCTCTGAAACAACACGCACAACATACGGGAATTCTTCCATAGACGGCATAACCGCTTGAATACCACGCTTAGCTAAGCGACCGTGACCAATTTCACGACGCTTAGGTGAGCCAATCATGCCCGTTTCACCTACACAGTATGGAGGGAAGTTGTAGTGCAACATGAAGCGGCTATTAGTTGTGCCACTGAGTTCATCAATCATTTGTGCGTCACGCTCTGTACCCAAGGTAGCAGCAACAAGTGCCTGCGTTTCACCACGAGTGAAAAGGGCAGAACCGTGTGTACGAGGAAGAATCCCTGTGGCTACGTCTAGCGCACGAATCATATCTGGTTCACGACCATCAATACGTGGCTCACCCGCTAGAATACGAGAACGCACAACGTCGCTTTCAAGATCGTGAAGTAAGTCCAATACTTCTTTTTCTTCTTGCTCTTCATTTTCAGCAAGAATCGCGTCTAACGCTTTTGACGTTGCCGCTTCTACTGCTTCTTTACGCGCCAGCTTATCAGATATTTGATATGCAGCTGTCATGTCTGCTTCAGCAAGGGCTTTAACTTTGTCCTTCAGCGTTGTATTTTCAGCTTCAGGTGACCAGTCCCACTTCTCAGTGCCAACCATTCCTGCAAATTCATTAACAGCATTAACAACAGCTTGGCTTTGCTCGTGACCGAACATAACCGCACCTAGCATAACGTCTTCGGAAAGCACTTCTGCTTCTGACTCTACCATCAGTACCGCGCTTTCAGTACCTGCAACAACCAAATCAAGTTGACTGGTTTCTTGCTCTGACGCACGTGTGTTAAGAAGATACTGGCCGTCTTTGTAACCTACACGCGCTGCGCCAATTGGGCCATTGAATGGAATGCCTGAAATAGCTAGTGCCGCAGACGTACCAATCATAGAAATAATGTCAGTTGGAATTTCTGGGTTTGCAGATACCACAGTAATAACAACTTGAACTTCGTTTTTGAATCCTTCAGGGAAAAGTGGGCGGATTGGACGGTCAATCAAGCGAGCGATAAGCGTCTCGCCCTCAGAAGGACGTCCTTCGCGCTTGAAGAAGCCACCAGGGATTTTACCCGCAGCGTATGCTTTTTCCTGATAATTTACTGTTAGAGGAAAGAAATCCTGATCAGGCTTTGCTTCTTTCTTGCCAACGACGGTAACAAGCACAGACGTGTCGTCCATACTTGCCATTACTGCTGCAGTCGCTTGACGTGCAATTACACCTGTTTCCAAAGTGACAGTATGCTGACCATACTGAAAAGTTTTAGTAATAGGAGTCACTATTTATCCTTTGATTTATTTAATAATCTTTTCGCTTTTAAACGCGGCGCATAGTATAGCGTCTCATGCTGAGGATAAACAGGGTTTTTGTTGGATTTTATCTTAAGAAAACGACACTTGGCGAATGCGGTAAGCGTGTAAAATCAAGCGAAACAACCAAGTTATTTTTATAGAACGATTGAAACAAAACAGGAAGTGTTAAAACCCCGCCGTTAAAACAGGCAAAACTGGGGAGTTCAGAACGAAAAAAGCGCCTTAATAGGCGCTTTTAAACAATTTGGTGCGGAAAGCGGGACTTGAACCCGCACGAGCTATGCTCACCACCCCCTCAAGATGGCGTGTCTACCAATTCCACCACTTCCGCGTATATATTAGTTAGGAACGTCTGACTCTTGCTGCTTTTCAGCTACTGGAACGTCAGCGTCTGCCGCAGATTGTTCAAGCTGCTCCCACTGATCAACCTTCTTTTCCGTTTCAGATGTTTGATTACCCAAAATCAAACTAATCACGAAAAACAACGTTGCTAAAATGGCTGTAGTACGTGTCATGAAGTTACCTGACCCGGTCGAACCAAACACCGTGTTTGAACCACCGCCACCAAATGACGCGCCCATGTCTGCACCTTTACCTTGTTGAATAAGCACCATGCCGATTAGCATCAAGGCTACAATTAGGTATACAACAATGAGTATTTCGTAAAACATACTATTCCTCTTCGCTTTTGCCGTTTATGCAATTTCTGCTGCTGAGCGACAAATGCTAATAAAACTTTGTGGGTCTAAACTTGCCCCACCAATTAAGCCGCCATCCACATCAGGCTGGCTAAATAATTCAGTCGCATTGTCAGCTTTAACACTGCCACCGTAAAGAATTCTTATTTTCTGCGCAACCTCTTTGTTACGCGTTGCTAAGAAGTCACGGATAAAACCATGTACTTCTTGCGCTTGCTCAGGGGAAGCAGTTTTTCCTGTTCCAATAGCCCAAATAGGTTCATACGCTATAGTTAACTGAGCAAATGCGTCTATTCCCACTTTACTCACGACCGCATTTAATTGTGCGCTGAGAAAATCGAATAAGTCGCCGGCGTCTCTTACATCTTCGGGTTCACCGATACATAAGATTGGATGTAAACCGTTTTTTAATGCTATGTCTACTTTGTCTGCCACAAGTCCATTGGACTCAAAATTATCGACACGACGTTCGGAGTGACCAACAATAACATATTCACATCCGGCATCTTTCAGAATATCTGCTGATACCTCGCCAGTGTGTGCACCAGAATCAAACTTGCTGATATTCTGCGCTCCCACTTTTACGCTTTCTTTGGATAGTTGCGTTAATAAAGGAAAAGGAGGACAAACAATGACTTCAACATTGTTAAAGTGTTGATTATCAAAAGCTTGACTCATTTCTGAAGCCAAGGCTTTGTTACCATTCATTTTCCAATTACCAGCAACGACTGGGCGACGTAACGTATTCATTATGTTTCCTTAGCCCCTCGAAAGCGGGCGAGATATTATCTAACCCATTGACAATATACAAGTAGTCAACAGCAAAATTTCTTAAAATTGTGTTTAACTGGTTACTTTGCGCACAACGTCAGCTATCGTTTCTGACCATTTTGATGAATCTTGCGGGTCATGCGCCTCTACCATCACGCGAATAAGAGGCTCAGTGCCACTCTTTCGCAGTAAAACTCGACCATTCTTACCCATCGCAGCTTCGGCTTCTTTCACTGCCGCCTTAACATCGGCATGTTGAAGAGGATCATCATTCGCTTCAAACCTAACATTTACGAGATTTTGAGGGAACATTTCCATCCCTTGACACAAGTCATAAAGGCTCATTTGTGAGCGCAACATGGCAGTAATAACCTGTAAGCCAGCAACAATACCATCTCCTGTAGACGTCACATTCAGGTTCAACACATGTCCTGAATTTTCACCTCCAATTGCCCAGTCTCGCTCTTGCAGCATTTCCATGACATAACGGTCCCCTACTTTACTTCTCGCAAATGGAATACCCAATTTACCAAGCGCTATTTCAAGGCCTAGGTTACTCATGAGGGTACCGACGACACCACCATTTAAGCGCCCTGACTTTAATGCATCACGGGCGATAACATAGACAATTTGATCTCCATCGATGATGTTGCCTTTCTCATCAACCATCATAATGCGATCACCGTCACCATCCAACGCGAAACCTAAGTCTGCATTGTGTTCAAGCACTGCATCGCGAATCGCTTTCATCGACGTTGCGCCGACTTTGTCGTTAATGTTGGTGCCATTAGGTGATGTACCAATTTCAATGACTTCAGCACCCAACTCACCTAATACGTTTGGCGCGATGTGATAGGTGGCACCGTGGGCACAATCGACAACAATCTTCATTCCTTTGAGAGATAAATCAGAGGGGAAAGTCCCCTTACAGAATTCAATATAGCGACCAGCAGCATCGTCAATTCGATAGGCTTTTCCAAGCTTATCAGAGGCGACACATGTCATGGGCTTATCCATTTGGCGCTCTATCGCTAACTCAATATCGTCGTCCAATTTAAAACCGTTGGCCGAGAAGAATTTAATGCCATTATCATAATAGGGGTTATGAGAGGCGCTTATGACTATACCGGCTTCTGAGCGAAAAGTTTTAGTCAGATAAGCAATGGCAGGTGTCGGCATTGGTCCCAACAAACCAATGTTAATACCCGCTGCTGACAATCCAGCCTCAAGCGCAGATTCGAGCATGTAGCCTGATATGCGCGTATCTTTGCCAATCAATACTTTATTCGTGCCCTGCCCTGCGAGTACTTTACCCGCAGCCCAGCCCAGCTTTGTAACAAACTCAGGATTAATTTGGCTTTCTCCGACTTTGCCGCGAATGCCATCAGTACCAAAATATTTTCTGTCACCCATGATTTTTTTCCTTATAGGGTTTGCATAGCAGTTACTACACTAACTGCATCAACAGTTTCTTTTACGTCATGAACTCGGATTACACTCGCACCATTTAACGCACACAGCGTTGCCCCTGCGATGCTACCAGCCAGTCTTTCATCGACATCACGCTGTGTAACCGCTCCTAACATAGACTTTCTCGACAACCCCACCAGTAACGGACATGCCAAACGGGAGAATTGCGCCAAGTGTTTTAGTATTTGATAATTGTCTTCTACTCGTTTTCCGAATCCAAATCCCGGATCCAGTAATATCGACTTATCGTTAATACCAGCTTTCACACACGCTTCAATGCGAGAGCGCAAGAAAAGCATGACATCTTCGACGACATTTTCATAAGACGGGGCGTTTTGCATAGTTCTCGGCTGGCCCTGCATATGCATCAAGCAAATCGGTACATTCGCTTCGGCTGCTGCACGTAAAGCACCTTCTTCCTGGAGTGCTCGCACATCATTAATTAACCCTGCACCGGCCTTGACTGCTTCTCGCATTACGTCAGCTTTACTGGTATCGATAGAAACGATCACATCTAGCGACGTGGTTATCTTTTCAATAACGGGAATAACACGATCAAGCTCTTGTTGCAGAGATACATCAGCTGCACCAGGACGAGTAGACTCTCCACCCACGTCGATAAACACCGCGCCTTCGCTCGCCATTTTTTCAGCATGTTTGATAGCCATATCTAGCTGCTTATAATGACCACCGTCTGAAAACGAATCTGGGGTAACGTTAAGAATACCCATCACTTTGGGCGTAGAAAGGTCGATAACTGTGTCTTTAAATTGCATGCAATGTCGTCGTTATTATTCTGACGAGAATTATATACAAAAAAAGGCCGAGTTAAATGCTTAACTCGGCCTTAGTTGAAACAAAATTAGTGTTTTAGCTCGTAACGTCACCAGGTTTTCCAATGCCCGGCTTTTTATCGTCCGGATCTTGGCTGACAGTCGCCCCGCCTGTTGGCTTATCGTTATCATTCTTCTTAGAATCATCCCAATCAGCCGGAGGTCTAACGTCTTTACGCTCCATTAAATCATCGATTTGCTTCGCATCAATGGTTTCGTACTTCATCAGTGCGTCTTTCATTGAATGAAGGATATCGATATTGTCTTTAAGAATGGTTTCAGCACGTTCGTAGTTACGATCAATTAATGATTTGATCTCTGCATCTATTGCTCGTGCAGTGTCGTCAGACATATGCTTGGCTTTAGACATGCTGCGGCCCAAGAATACTTCACCTTCCTCTTCTGCATAAAGCATTGGTCCCATCTTGGTAGATAAGCCCCACTGAGTTACCATTTTACGGGCAATATCCGTTGCTCGCTCAATGTCATTTGACGCACCCGTCGTGACCTTATCGTCACCATAAATAATTTGCTCAGCAATACGCCCGCCAAACAGGCTCGAAATCATGCTTTCCAAATGCTGTTTACTGTGGCTTACGCGATCTTGCTCTGGCAAATACATCGTAACACCAAGGGCGCGCCCACGTGGAATAATCGATACCTTGTAAACGGGGTCGTGCTCTGGCACTAAGCGACCAACGATAGCATGGCCAGCTTCGTGATAAGCGGTCATGGTTTTCTCGTCTTCAGACATCACCATAGACTTGCGCTCAGAGCCCATCATAATTTTGTCTTTTGCTTTATCGAATTCTTCCATCGACACCAAACGTTTGTTTGAGCGCGCAGCGAACAACGCGGCTTCATTAACTAAGTTAGCTAAATCTGCACCTGAGAACCCCGGCGTACCACGCGCAATAACAGATGGGTCAACGTTGTCAGCAACAGGTACTTTACGAATGTGCACCTTAAGAATTTGCTCACGTCCACGAATATCGGGTAGACCTACAACAACCTGACGATCAAAACGACCAGGGCGAAGCAATGCAGGGTCAAGTACATCAGGGCGGTTTGTCGCCGCAATTACGATAATACCTTCATGGCCTTCAAACCCGTCCATTTCTACTAGCATTTGGTTCAAGGTTTGCTCACGTTCATCATGACCACCACCTAAACCCGCGCCACGTTGGCGGCCTACGGCGTCAATTTCGTCGATGAAAATAATGCAAGGCGCAGACTTTTTGGCTTGCTCAAACATATCGCGTACACGCGATGCACCTACACCAACAAACATTTCCACGAAATCTGAACCAGAAATAGTGAAAAACGGCACTTTTGCTTCACCGGCGATCGCTTTAGCCAACAAGGTTTTACCTGTTCCTGGAGGACCTACCATCAGCACGCCTTTCGGAATTTTACCGCCAAGCTTTTGGAATTTGGTTGGGTCACGCAAGAAGTCTACCAATTCGACCACGTCTTCTTTTGCTTCGTCGCAGCCAGCGACATCAGCAAATGTCGTTTTAATTTGGTCTTCGCCTAATAGGCGCGCTTTACTCTTACCAAACGACATAGCACCGCGGCCGCCCCCGCCTTGCATTTGACGCATGAAGAATATCCACACACCAATAAGCAACAACATTGGGAACCAAGAGATAAAAATGGTTGCTAGCATTGACTGCTTTTCAGGCGGCTCACCCTTAATTTTTACGTTCTTGCTAACCAAATCTGATATTAGCTGATCGTCGAAATAAGGAATGTACGTGACAAAGGTGTCTCCGTTGGTTTTTACACCACGGATTTCACGTGCCTCGCTATCAATATGAACCTCTTTTACCATGCCTTGATTAGCTTGGTTCAAGAAGGTGGTATAATCCGTTGCTACTCGTGACGATTCACTCGGAGAAAAACTCTGAAAAACCGACATCAAAACAACGGCGATCACTAACCAAAGTATTAAATTTTTTGCCATGTCGCTCAACGCTGATAACCTCTATGTTTACAATTCTGTTCTAACTGATGGCTTGTCTAACAAGACTACTACAGTTTAAAGCCCGTCGCTACAAGATATACTTCTATTCAACGTGCTTTTAATCAATCTGAATTACGGATATTACTTATAGAAAACGTTCCCGTAACACTTTGATAAATTTATCAAACCCTTCACTATGCAAGGCTTTGACAGCAAAACTATGATTTGGTTTACGTGTTGTTGGTCACTCAAATTGCACCTCAACACTTTACTACAACAGACAAAGTGTATTCATTCGAACATTTTGTCTTTATTGATTGTTATGACTACATATGTTCCTCTACGGATTACGCGCCAAATTTGTTCACAACCATGCCATTACATCTACTTACCCCAAATGATGAAAAAGCACCTAACCCAAGCGGTTTACGTTCAATTGATTGCTTTTTTGTCATTTATTTACTAAGAAAATAGGCATATGTGCAAGATGGCGTTAGAATAGCGGTTTTCAACCTTAAACTTTTAATTATTTTGTAAGAAAAATTTCTGAATGAAGTTATCCAACAAACAAAAACAATACCTAAAGGGCCTAGCCCATTCGCTTAAGCCCGTTGTACAACTGGGTGGAAATGGTTTGACCGAAGGCGTTCTTGCTGAAATCGACAGTTCACTTGCACATCATGAGTTAATCAAGGTGAAAGTGCCGACTGACGACCGTGAAGAAAAAACCCTGATCATGGACGCCATCGTACGTGAAACAGGCGCAATCAAACTTCAGGTCATTGGTCATGTTCTCGTGATCTTCCGCCAAAGCGAAGACAAAAAAATCACCATCCCAAAACTGTAATGGCACCGAAAGGGGGAGCCATCCCCCTGCCCGCCATTTAATTCGTTAATGTTGATGACCACCCACGCCATGCGCGTGACCATGAGAAATCTCATCTTCTGAAGCCTCTCTTACGTCAGTGACTTCCAAATCGAAAATCAACGTTTGTCCTGCTAATGGGTGATTCAAATCGACTGTGGCCATAAACTTACCCATTTTCATAATTGTTACCTGACGCTGACCTTGATCAGTGTGAACAATTGCAGTCATGCCCGGTGCCCATTTCTCTGCGCCCGTTAAGTGCTTAACGGGAACACGTTGGCTTGCATCTTCGATACGTTGGCCAAAGGTCACTTCTGGCGCAAGCTCTCCCGTGACCTTATCTCCTTTTTCTTTCCCATCCAGCAAGCTTTCAATGCCTTCCATCATATTACTATGGCCATGCAAATACAGGGCGGGATGTGAATCGTAGCTTGATTCTAGCTCATTGCCTTCTAAGTCAGTTATTTTGTAATGGAACTGAACGACTGAATCTTTAGAAATTTTCATACATTACTCTGTTGCGCCTTTTGAGGGCATGTTATTAACGATACATTTCGATAGGATAATTTGAGCAACACCATGGTGTTACTCGTCATCATGCCCACCATTTACAATGGATGCGATACCATACAAGCGATTCACTGCCAAAGAATTGATACTTCCTTTCGGGTAACGGCCTTTACTATTAAGCTCTCCCGCTTCTTTTTCCATCAATAGAGACAAAGCTTCATCGACTGTTTCAACCGCAT
Source organism: Fluctibacter corallii (assembly GCF_025751585.1). Taxonomy (GTDB): domain Bacteria; phylum Pseudomonadota; class Gammaproteobacteria; order Enterobacterales; family Alteromonadaceae; genus Fluctibacter_A; species Fluctibacter_A corallii. Next base: position 251,197 of record NZ_JAOWKX010000002.1, on the reverse strand, counting down.
AAATATGAAACTTACCCAGTTTTACCGCCCGTATTACATCGCTATGAAGCATCAGGTTGATCTTATTGGATTTAGGGATAATCACACCTTGCTTGCCCGATAGCCCGCGGGTTTGACACAGGGTGAAAAAGCCTTCAATTTTCTCATTCACCCCTCCAACAGACTGCACTTCACCGTATTGGTTAATCGAACCAGTAATAGCCAAATCTTGTCTGGCTGGCAAATTGGTGATCGCAGAAATCAGCGCAGCCAATTCACCTAACGAAGCGCTATCACCATCAATGTGGCCGTAAGACTGCTCCAAAGCGATATTCGCCGACAACGTCAACGGAAAATACTGCGCGTACTTATGCCCCAAATACCCCGTTAGCAGCATAACGCCTTTTGAGTGAATAGGTTGCCCTAGCTCCACTTCTCGTTCGATATCTACAACACCATTGGAGCCAGCATACACCGTAGACGTAATCCGAGCAGGTGTACCAAACACAGAATCACCGACTTCAAGCACGGTTAACCCATTCACTGTGCCTACTGCCAATCCATCTGTTGCAATCAGCGTTTGGCCTTGTTTTATATCCTCAAGCAATGCTTGGCTTACGCGGCCTGTGCGATGGGTTTTAGCTTTCAACGCCTCCTCAATATGCAGCGCGTCAATTTCCAATGTTTGGTGCTGGCGACAAAAGAATACCGCTTCATTTAGCAATTCAAGTACATCTGAGAATCGCGCCGATAAATGATGTTTATCCTCGGCTAGACGAAGGCTGTATTCAACAAGTCGATACATGCCTTTGGGCGTAATCGCAGCAAAGCCCAATTCTCGCACTTTCGCACGAACTTTGCCGACAAAGTCCGTTAGGTTTTTGTTCGTGAGCGGTATAACATGATCAAAGTCCACCAGCACCCGGAACAGCTCGTCAAACTCTTCATCATAATCTTGCAAGGTGTAATACAAATCGCGCGAGCCGAGCAGTAAGACCTTAACTTTTAGTGGGATGGTATGGGGATTCAATGTAACGGAATTCACCATCCCAACTTCATGTTGCGGGGTTTCCATTTTCAGTTCATTAAACTTGAGCGCCAGCTTGAGTGACTCCCACACGAAAGGCTGCTCGATCATTTTATCTGCATCAAGCAATAAATAACCGCCATTCGCCTTGTGCAACGCACCTGGTCTTAGCATTCGGTAATTGGTAAATACAGAGCCTTGCACATTGGTATATTCAATGCGTCCAAACAAATTCTGATAGGTTGGATTAGGTTCATACACAACAGGTGCACCACTATTGAGTTCGTGGCTCACTACCATGTTTGGAAGGTATTGCTCTTCCAGAATGGCGCGCTTGTCTAATTCGTCTGTTTTTTCTTCTTTACTTTCTTCAGCAAGGATTTCAACGACAGTGTCAATCAAGTGTGGCTTGAGTTGATGTAAAAATTTAACGATACCCAAGTCAGATGCATATTTGTGCTCTAACTCTTTCAACAGTGGTCGAATGCCCTGCTCTGCGGTATCACGTTTTAATTGGCGTAAGCTTTCAGACGATGCTCGTTTCCACTGAGGTAACTCAATTAACGCTTCGCTCAATCGGCTTTCTAACGTATCAATTAAATCATAATAGTGTTTGCGCTGCTCGTCTGTCAGTTTTGCAAATTCTGCATCATTGATAGGTTTGTCGTTTACAATAGGAGAAAAGCTAATAGTGCCGCCTTCTTCAAACATCGCTACACCCTGACTTTGGGCGAAGAGCTCGACGTCATCTATCGCTTTATCGTAGCGTTGGTCGAATTCTCGCGTGATGGCGGCCTTTTTACGTTGGTAACCTGGATTATCAAATGCTGCTGGAAACGTGTCTAGCAGCTCATCAATGAGGGCTTCCATTTCCTTGTGTAATTTTTTGCTTTCGCCCGGCGGCAGTCTTAAAACAAAGGGCTCCCGCTCTTCTTCAAAATTATTAATGTAACACCAGTCATCGGGTGTCGGTACATTTTGCACATGTTTAGAAATGTACTCATGCACTAATGTATACCGCCCAGTGGCATGCTCTCCCATCACATACAAATTATAACCGTTGGCATTAATACCCAGTCCAAATTCAAGTGCGTCTCTTGCTCGCTCTTGTCCGATAAACGTCGCTGTTAGCGCATCATCGTTTTTTAATGCCTGATTAATTATTCTTCGGCTGGGTTTCGCAGACAGCTCTTCAAGTGTTAGCGCGTGGATATCGGTCATAGTAAGCACGTTTAGTATTTTTGCACAGTGAAACCCGATTGCGATGTTGTGTCAACCAAAGGACAATCGTTTGCCCAATAGTTGACCTTTTCTCAAAATCACTTTTATTCTTATAGCTACATAAAACAAATTGGACAATTAACAAATGCGTAAAAGCTGCGGCCTTTCACTGTGGATATCTGCGATTTTGCTAACTATGCTTCCCTTTGCACACGCAGAGGTCAAATGGACGCAGCCCCATGGCTTTAAAATCGTGAACAAAGCGGTTATAAACGCGCCACCAGAAACAGTGTGGTATGACTTTGTAAATAATATTGATGCATGGTGGCCGAAAGATCACAGTTGGTGGGGAGAGAAAGGAACATTTTCACTCACCCCAAAAGCCGGTGGCTGTTTTTGCGAAGTCAGCGGTGATAACTCAGCCGAGCACATGCGCGTTGTATTTGTAGCAAAAGAGACCCAACTTACGATGGTGGGAGGCTTAGGTCCTTTACAAGGGATGGGCATGTACGGTGCACTAAATTGGCAATTTAATCCGAAAGAAACAGGGACAGAAGTCACGTTGACTTATACTGTTCAGGGCGCAGATAAGAATGCGTTTGACAAACTTGCGCCGATTGTAGATGAGGTGCAAGGGATTCAATTAAGCGGTTTGATTAACTATACCTCAAAGGCACAGTGATATTGCGCCTATAACTAGTCAGAGAAACGGCTAAAATGGCTATGGCCGCACTGTGTACATGGTTGAATTGTTTCAGGAAAGTCGACAGGGTGTCGATGTCCGCACGCTAAACACACCAATTCACCTAACGCCACGATTTCGCCGACACTGTATTCACCATGGTGATCTAAGTCTTGTTTAAACTCAAACGCTTGTACGGCTGAGTGATCGGTCATGTCTGCGAGTAATTCGGAAAATTTATCTTTTAAGGAATGTACCCATATCGATTGATCAGCCTGCTTATTCAGTTGCTCAATGAAAGCTTGATAGTCGCGCATAAAAAACTGCTCCATAGTATCAATTTCATCTTTGCCCAATTGACCTGCGGCTTTAAAGTACGCTTTCGCGTCTTCCATCGCTTCAAATAATGACGAAGCGGTGCGATCAGCGGCTTGCTCAAAAGATGAATACACCTTTTCTACATAAATTTCGTATCGGGTCGGCTTTTTTGGCATTGCATCACCTTCATTATCACGTTTGTGCGCTCACTTCTTTTTAACGGCACCCATTAAGTATAGCGAATTTTCATTATTGAATTGGGCACTTTATTGGTGCAAATATAGCCAAAATCTGAATTCTACATTATCCATCGCTTTCTTTTCCCATCAAAAGCCGCAATTTCCTCATTCAGCTATTGTGGCTAATAGCCCGCCTGAGGTATTCTAAGCGGCTAATCATTTCAACCTACATTAACCAGCGGAAAGCGTTATAAATGGCTGATAATCAGTACAACCCGAAAGACATAGAACAGAGTGCTCAGCGCTACTGGGAAGAGAACGAATCATTTAAAGCAACAACAGATGAGAGCAAAGAAAAGTTCTACTGCCTCTCAATGTTCCCCTACCCCAGCGGCCGACTCCATATGGGACACGTTCGTAACTACACAATCGGAGATGTAATCAGCCGTTACCAGCGAATGCAAGGTAAAAACGTGCTTCAACCTATGGGTTGGGATGCATTTGGTCTACCTGCCGAGAATGCTGCTATCAATAATAATACAGCGCCAGCCAAGTGGACTTACTCGAATATTGAGTACATGAAAGGCCAACTTAAATCGCTGGGTTTTGGCTACGATTGGGATCGTGAAATTGCGACGTGTAAACCCGATTACTACAAATGGGAACAATGGTTCTTCACCCGCTTGTATGAAAAAGGCTTAGTTTATAAGAAAAATGCCACAGTAAATTGGGATCCTATTGACCAAACCGTATTGGCTAACGAACAGGTTATTGATGGTCGAGGTTGGCGTTCAGGCGCTATTGTTGAGCAAAAAGAAATTCCACAGTGGTTTATAAAAATCACCGACTACGCAGAGGAATTACTCAACGACCTAGAAACACTGGAAGAGTGGCCAGAGCAGGTTCGCGCCATGCAGAAAAATTGGATTGGCCGTTCAGAAGGTGCTGAAATTACCTTTGAACTGGTCGACGCTGCAGGTGATATTACGCACTTTGATGTGTACACTACGCGACCTGATACCTTGTTCGGTGTGACATACGTTGGCATTGCCGCAGGCCACCCCATCGCGCTTCATGCTGCCAAAGCGAATTCTGAACTTGCCGCGTTCATTGAAGAATGTAAGAACACAAAAGTTGCAGAAGCTGATTTGGCAACCATGGAGAAAAAAGGCTGTGCAACTGGCTTGTATGCCTTACACCCTCTTACAGGCGACAAAGTCCCCGTATGGGTCGCTAACTTTGTATTAATGGATTACGGCTCGGGCGCTGTCATGGCTGTGCCTGGTCACGATCAACGAGACTTTGAATTTGCGACAAAATATGCGTTGCCAATTAAGCAAGTGATTAAACCCACCGATTCTGCCGAAACAGAATGCGATTTGTCTGTGCAAGCATTCACCGAAAAAGGGGTGCTTGTCAATTCGGGCGAATTTGATGGGTTAACCTTCGAAGAAGCATTTAGTCGGATTGCTGACACGCTTGAAAAACAAGGAAAAGGCAAGAAAACGGTTAACTACCGCTTACGCGACTGGGGTGTTTCAAGGCAGCGCTATTGGGGTACGCCTATTCCTATGCTAAATCTTGAAAACGGCGAATCAGTACCAGTTCCAAGCGAAGAATTGCCAGTCAGATTACCAGAAGACGTTGTCATGGACGGTGTAACATCGCCGATCAAGGCCGATCCTGAATGGGCCAAAACACAATTCAATGGTGATCCTGCACTTCGTGAAACAGACACTTTTGATACCTTCATGGAGTCAAGCTGGTATTACGCACGTTATACCAGTGCCATGAGCGGCGACGCGATGCTAGATCCAACAGAAGCCAACTATTGGTTGCCTGTTGATCAATATATTGGTGGCATTGAACATGCTATTTTACATTTGTTGTACTCTCGCTTCTTCCACAAACTATTGCGTGACGAAGGCCTAGTACAAAGTAGTGAGCCATACAAACGCCTGTTATGTCAGGGGATGGTATTGGCGGATTCATACTTCCGTGAAGATGCCGCAGGCAAAAAATCGTGGTTCTCACCCGCAGATGTAGATGTTGAAAAAGACAGCAAAGGACGTGTGACTCGCGCCATTCTTAAATCAGATGGTCAACCGGTCGAACATGGCGGAATGACCAAAATGTCTAAGTCTAAAAACAACGGTATCGATCCGCAGCAGGTTATCGATGTTTACGGCGCAGATACGGTTCGTTTATTCACGATGTTTGCTGCGCCACCGGAGCAAACACTGGAATGGGTTGACTCGGGCGTTGAAGGCGCCAATCGCTTCTTGAGACGCGTTTGGAAGCTTGTTCAGGAGCATATCGAAGCAGGCGATGCGGATGAACTGAATACAGCAGAGCTTACTAATGATCAGAAAGCATTGCGTCGTGAAGTGCATAAAACTATTGCCAAAGTATCTGATGATATTGGTCGCAGACAAACTTTTAACACAGCGATTGCAGCGGTTATGGAGCTTTTGAATAAACTACAAAAAGCCCCGCAAACATCAGCGCAAGATGTTGCCATCATGCGTGAAGCAGTCAATGCACTATTGCTGCTACTGAACCCTATCACGCCACACATTTGCCATACATTATGGAAGGCCTTAGGCCACACAACGGACATTGAGCTTTCTGCGTGGCCAGTAGCCGATGAATCAGCGATGGTAGAAGATGAAAAATTGGTGATTGTTCAAGTAAATGGAAAAGTTCGCGCTAAAATCACAGTTGCAGCAGATGCTGCACAAGATAGCGTGGAAACATCTGCGCTTGAGCAACCAAATGTTCAGCAATTTGTTGAAGGTAAAACGGTGCGCAAAGTCATTTACGTGCCGGGTAAACTTGTCAACATTGTTGCTAACTAAATCATAACTGAAGGAGGCAGCCATTTTATGATGACGCACTACGCACGCCTGGTTTACACATTTCTGATCTTGTCGTTGCTAGCAGGATGTGGCTTTAAACTACGGGGTGAACAACCTCTTCCACATGGCATTAAACAAGCGTCTGTGGCTGCTCCTTTTGATCACTCCCCCATGCTTAGAGCGCTAAAAAAGCGCTTTAAGCTCTATCAAATTCCACTGGTTGAGTCGCAAGAAGAATTATCAAGTGACACCGTTCATATTCAACTCATCTCTGACCAGCTTGACAGAAGATTATTATCACTATTCTCTTCAGGGCAAGTGGCAGAGTATGAGCTTGTTTTTACTGTACAGTATGCGATTTCATTTTCTGAAAGAGAGCCGATGATACATTCAGTGGAAGTTACGCGAGAATATCAAGACGATCCCGATGCAGTATTAGCAAAATCACGCGAACTAGAACTGGTATTAAGTGAGATGCACCGTGAAGCATCAGACAGAATCATTCGCTTAATGACCAACCAGCGAGAACTAGCACCGTTGCGAGATTCACACGCATTAACGAACCAGCCTAGCGCTAATACACTCTAGACAAACTCTCGTTTTTGCCATGCAGATTTACCCTAATCGTTTACATTCACAACTGTCTCAAGGTCTCTCACCATTTTATTTAATATTTGGTGAAGAGCCGCAGCAAAAAATGCAAACGCTTCAAGCCATTCGAGACCAAGCGAAAAATGAAGGGTTCGATGAGCGACAAAGTCTGGCGGTTGATAATCAGTTTGATTGGCACACTTTATTAGAAGCAACACAGTCTTTATCTTTGTTTGCGTCAAAACAGCTAATAGAGCTTCACCTGCCTTCCGGCAAGCCCGGCACACAAGGCAGCAAGTTATTGACAGACATCGCTTCACAGGCGCTTAGTGACACAATATTAGTTATTCATGGCGATAAAGTCGGGCGTGATGTCACCAACAGCAAGTGGTTCAAAGCACTAGATAGTCGTGGGGTGTACGTTCCGTGTTATCCGCTTGAAGGGAAAGCACTGCACCAATGGCTTTCGCAAACGATACATGATGCTGGCCTTAAGGCCACGCAAGAGAGTATTCGCATGCTTGGAGAGCTGTGTGAAGGAAACTTACTCGCAGCAAAACAAGAAATAGACAAACTCGCTCTGCTATTTCCTGGCCAAACGATTGAAGTCGAAGCGCTAAATAGCGTAACCGTTGATCAATCCCGATTTAATGTTTTTCAACTTATTGATGTATTGCTCAGTGCAGATGCAAAAAAAGCCGTCAAAATGCTATATCGCCTCGAAAGTGAAGGTCTCGAACCGACTATTGTCCTGTGGGCTTTAACACGAGAATGGCAAACGTTGCGTCAGATAAAAGATGCCCAGCAACAAGGCCAACACGTTAACTGGAATCAATTTAAGATCTGGAAAAATCGACAAGCTATGTATCAACACGCACTCGCTAGAATGCAAGATACTCAATTAAGTCATATTCAACAAAAACTGGCTATTTTAGACAGTAAGTTCAAACAAGAATCGGTTTCACGCCCTTTTATTGAATTGGCTCACATTTGTTTGCTGTTTATGGGAATTCCGCTTGACGGAGTACCGCTAGAATAATGTCGAAAAACAAACTCGGTATTTTTGGCGGGACCTTTGATCCTCTTCACAATGGTCATCTTCTAGCCATAACAGAGACCATGAGTGAAGTGTCTTTGAGTGAGGTCACCCTTGTACCTTGCCACGTTCCCCCTCATAAAGCAGAGCCTACAGTGACGCCAGCCCACCGACTGGAAATGGTAACGCGTGTCTGTGAGCAAACATCGGGCTTATCGGTCAACGATTGGGAAATAACTCAGTCTACCCCTTCGTACACCGTGGAGACGTTATCTCATCTAACGTTGTTGCACCCGAACACCACCCTGTATTTTTTTATGGGAATGGATTCGCTGTACCAATTTACCACTTGGCACAAGTGGGAGCAGATTCTTGAGCTGGCGCATTTAATTGTATTTAATCGACGCAACTCCGCTGACGACGGTGTTATCCCAGCAGAACTGATTGACAAAATAGTGGCTACGCCCTTGCACCTAAATAACCAAACGCAAGGACTTATTTATATCAGCCAGAGTCAAATTCGAGATATATCATCGACCGATATACGCGCGCGTATTAAAATGGGGCAGCCGTGGCAGCAGCTTGTACCTAGCGCGGTAAGCGAGTACATTCAAGCTCATCATTTATATGCATAGATTTCTGATAAACTTTAGTAAAACATACCTAAATAAGGAGACCCTTTGGACCATCAGCAAATGAAGCAATTTGTCATCGACAAAATTGAAGATTTGAAAGGCAGAGACATCATTGATTTGAATGTTGAAGGTAAGTCAACTGTTACAGACACCATGCTTGTCTGTTCAGGCAATTCTAAACGCCACGTTTCATCAATTGCAGAGCATGTTGTTACCGAGCTTAAACAAGCAGGTCATCCCCCATTAAGTGTGGAAGGTCAAGATACCGGTGATTGGGTATTAGTTGATCTTGGCGATATTATCGTTCATGTGATGCAAGACGAAGCACGAGACTTTTACCAACTAGAAAAACTCTGGGGATAATCAGCGCTGTGCGAATTCAACTCATTGCCGTGGGAACGAAAATGCCAGGCTGGGTCGAAGAGGGTTTTAACGAATACCTTCGTCGCTTTCCCAGTGATATGCAACTGTACTTAACTGAGATACCTGCAGGTAAGCGGGGAAAAAACGCGGATATCAAACGGATATTACAAAAAGAAGGCGAGCTGACCTTAGCCGCTATCCCAAAAGGCAATCGGATTGTCACCCTTGAGGTCACTGGAAAACCTTGGGACACGCCCACGTTGGCAGCACAAATGACTAAATGGCAATTAGACGGCAGAGATGTCAGCCTATTGATCGGTGGACCTGAAGGATTAGCTCCTGAATGTATTGCTGCGTCTGAGCAACGTTGGTCTTTGTCGGCATTAACCTTGCCGCATCCACTTGTACGGGTTATTGTTGCAGAGAGCTTGTATCGAGGTTGGTCTATTAACAATAACCATCCATATCACCGAGAATAAAAATAATGAAGCGTGTTGCGATTAAAGATCATACGGCCGAAGCAAATTTGTTTGCTCGGCGAAGCGTCATTGCACTGGCCATCGTGTCTGTCATGATGATGATGCTAATCAGTAATCTTTACTATCTACAAGTTAAGCGACATGAAGATTACCAAACACGCTCCAACGGTAACCGTATTAAAGTACTTCCCGTAGCCCCTAATCGCGGCCTCATATACGATCGCAATGGCGTGCTTTTAGCTGAAAATAAACCGGTATTCAGTTTACAAATAACACTTGAAGAAGTGGACGAGCTAGACGCTACTGTTGCAGAGCTTGCAGAGTTACTGGATATTTCACAAGAGCAAATAGACGACTTTTACAGAGACATCAAGCGCCAAAGGCGTTTTAAACCCGTCGCCATTATAAATCGCCTCAATCCAATTCAAGTCGCCATTTTTTCAGCCAATCAACATCGATTTGATGGTGTAAGAATCGACGCGCGCCTCACTCGACATTACCCATACGGTGAAGCGTTAACCCATGTGTTGGGATACGTGGCTCGAATAAACAAGAAGGATTTGCAAAAGCTTTCAGTAGACGGCTTAGAAGCCAACTATGCAGCGACCCACGATATGGGTAAGCAAGGAGTTGAAAAGTACCATGAGTCGACATTACATGGCACTGTGGGTTATCAAGAAGTAGAGGTAAATAGCCAAGGGCGAATTATTAGAACACTCGATTTTCAACCCCCCGTTCCTGGGCAAGATATCGTGTTAAACCTCGATATCAACATGCAACTTGAAGCCCAAAAGGCATTGGAAGGCAAACGAGCAAGTGTGGTAGTGATTGATACGAATACGGGTGGAATCCTCACCCTATACAGTAATCCAAGCTACGACCCCAACTTATTTGTGCACGGAATAAGCAGTAAAAATTATCGCGAACTGTTGCAGTCTCCTGACCGCCCGCTGATCAACCGAGCGACGCAAGGTCAATACCCACCGGCCTCTACAGTAAAACCCTTTTTAGCCGTGCTTGGGTTAGAAGAAGGCGTGATAACCCCTGAAAGTCGCGTATTCGATAACGGCAAGTACAAACTGAAAAATGTAAACCATGTATGGCGTGAAATGACACCATGGGGACACGGCTGGACAGACGTTAAAAAAGCCATTGAGGTGTCATGTAACTTCTTCTTTTATGACCTCGCCTATCGAACAGGCATAGACAGAATCAGTGATAGCATGAGCGAATTCGGGTTTGGCGATTACACTGGTATCGATTTATATGAAGAGTCTGATGGGATTATGCCAAGCCGAGGATGGAAGCGTGCCTATAAAAACCAGCCATGGTATATCGGTGACACCATATTAATTGGGATTGGACAAAGTTACTGGACCGCGACGCCACTGCAATTGGCGCATGCGTTATCGACACTGGTTAATAAAGGAACACGTTACATTCCACAAATACGCCAAGGCAACATGACAGCAGAAGGTATCATGCAAGAACCGCCAAAAGAACTACGCCCAATTGTCGTTAAGAACGAACAAAACTGGGACGTAGTACTCGAGTCCATGCATGCCGTAATTCATGGCGAACAAGGCACCGCTAGACGTGCTTTTAAAGATGCGCACTATAACGCAGCGGGCAAAACCGGTACAGCGCAAGTTGTCGGTTATGCACAAGATGAAGAGTTTGACGCAGATAAAGTCACCGATCGCAATCGCGATAACGCCATGTACATTGGGTTTGCCCCATCAAAAAATCCTGAAATTGCCATTGCGGTTGCGGTAGAAAATGCCGGTGGCGGAAGCTCGGCTGCCGCCCCTGTTGCTAGACAGTTGATGGATTACTACTTTAAAGACCGAAAAGATTTGGTTAAAACCGACACACCAGAACAAGAAGAACAAGAAGAACAACTGAATTAGTATGCAGCGCACAAAAATCACCACAGATAAACGCAGCTTTTTAGAGCGTATTCATATAGACGGTCCACTGCTTGTCGGATTATTGGTATTGATGGCTGTGGGATTGGTCACTATTTACTCTGCTGGAGGCCAAGATATCGACCTCATTCACCGCCAGCTTGTGCGCTTAGGGGTTGCTGTAACGGTTATGTTTGCGATTGCTCAGGTACCCGTTCTCGCTTTCAAACGAATTTCACCCTACTTCTATGTTATTGGCATATTGATGCTGCTTGGCGTGCTATTTTTTGGCGTTATGGGTGGCGGCGCCAAACGCTGGCTCGATCTAGGGTTATTTCGCTTTCAGCCTTCAGAGATTATGAAACTCGCCGTGCCAATGATGGTGGCAGGATTTATTTCTCAACATAATTTACCCCCCAAAACACAGCATATTTTTATTGGTTTTATTCTGGTTGCCGTACCCACGCTATTGATTGCAAAACAACCTGATTTAGGTACCTCATTACTGATCGCTTCTTCAGGACTCTTTGTTTTATTTTTGGCCGGCATGCGCTGGAAGCTCATCATGATGATAGGGTTACTCGGGTCGGCATTTACCCCCATCATGTGGTTCTTTCTTATGAAGGAATACCAAAAACAGCGGGTACTCACGTTTCTAAACCCCGAGAGCGATCCACTAGGCTCTGGATACCATATCATACAATCTAAAATTGCCATTGGTTCTGGGGGATTAGAGGGCAAAGGATGGTTACAGGGAACGCAGTCGCAACTGGAATTTTTGCCTGAACGACATACTGACTTTATTTTTGCCGTATTCAGTGAAGAATTCGGCCTGTTAGGCGTAGTTACTCTGCTGGCAATATATGCATTCATTGTGATGCGGGGCATCATTATTGCCATGCGCGCACAAGAAGCGTATGCGAAGTTATTAGCAGGCAGCATCACCCTAACCTTTTTTGTTTATGTTTTCGTTAATATGGGAATGGTTTCAGGCATTTTGCCCGTTGTTGGTGTGCCGCTGCCGCTTGTGAGTTACGGTGGCACCTCTATGGTGACATTGTTGGCAGGATTTGGCATGCTAATGTCAATCAGTACTCAAAAGCGGCTACTTTCCCGAGAATAAAAGCCGTTTCTAACTTATTCAGGTGCGCTAATGCTTGTAAAATCTAGGGCGATATTTGCGTCTTTATTTGTGTCTTTTTCTACACTGTCCTCGGCAAATGCAATGGCTGCCCCTCTTTCTACAGAGGTAGTAGCGTTTGTTGATGAAATGGTCAGCAAACACAACGTCTCACGTGAACGTCTTATTTCAACGCTTGAAAAAGCCAATAAGAATGAGGATGTTCTTTCAGCTATTGCAAGACCATGGGAGGCCAAACCTTGGTATCAATACCGTCCTATTTTTATTACCGATGCGCGTATTGAAAAGGGACTAACCTTTTGGAAAGAGCATCAACCTTTACTGACCGAGATTGAAAAGAAAACCGGCGTCGATGCGGCGATTATTGTTGCTATTATTGGCGTTGAAACCTATTACGGCAAATTTAAAGGAAAATACTCGGTACTTGACGCACTCTATTCACTTGCGTTTCATTATCCCCCCCGAAGTAAGTTTTTTCGATCTGAGCTAGCCCAATTATTCTTATTGACCGAAGAAGAAGATTTATCCATTTTCGAGTTAAAAGGATCCTATGCGGGCGCGATGGGCTGGGGCCAGTTTATTTCTTCCAGTTACCGTCATTATGCCGTTGATCATAACGGTGATGGTAAGCGGGATCTCTTAAACTCACCAGAGGATGCCATTGCCAGTGTCGCAAACTATTTTGTAGAACATGGTTGGCAAGCTAACGCGCCAGTGGCATTTCCTGTCACAGCATTACCCGATGATCCAGCGCCATTATTACGCGATAATCTAAAATACAATCAGCAGTGGAAAGAGTTAAAAGCTAACGGAGTTGATGTTATCGCGCCTTATGCCATCGATGAAAATACCCCCGTAAAACTGTTCAAGTTCGAGCACAAATCTCACGAGGCGTATTGGCTAGGTCTTAAAAACTTTTATGTCATCACACGGTACAACCATAGCCCACTTTATGCCATGGCTGTGTATCAGTTAAGCGAAAAAATCAAAGCAAAAATGCAGTGAGCTAAGTCATCATGAAAGCAGTGTTGATAGTCTGTTTGGTATTATTTTTAACAGCGTGTGTCAGCTCAGGCCGTTACTCGCAGAGGGTCGACTCAAAACCTACACGTATCAGTAAAGACATTGACTTTACTGATGTTCAACCCGCATACGAACCCTATTATCAAGCAAGCTTGCGGCCCTATAAAGTGCTGGGCAAAGTCTATACACCAATGCTGTCAGGTAAAGGGTATTCGGCAACTGGAACGGCGTCTTGGTATGGTCAAAAGTTTCATGGCCACCTTACTGCAAATGGTGAAGTCTATGACATGTTCAAATTGTCAGCAGCACACACTACCTTACCTTTACCATCTGTCGTGCGCGTCACCAATTTAGAAAATGGCAAACAAGCTGTCGTTCGAGTCAATGACAGAGGGCCCTTTCACCATTCACGGATCATTGATTTATCTTACGCTGCAGCCATGAAACTAGGCATGCTCAGTACAGGAACAGCAAAGGTCAAAGTGGATATCATGCATGTTGATGAAACGGGGCAACTCACTGTCGGCAATCAGCCCGCTATCGCCCCACCATTAGCCTTACCAGACGATACCCACGAAGTGTCTGTACAATCGAATACTAACAAGTCTCTATATATTCAAGTCGCGGCATTATCGGATGCTAACAAAATTAAACAAATGGCACGCGGCATTGCGTCTTTATACCAAGTCCCCACATTAGTGCCTAAAGATGGCAACCTATTCCGTCTTCGACTGGGGCCATTCGCAGATGCAACGCACGCTGAATCTATCCTTTCAGAATTGAGAGACAATGGGTACGAAAACGCCTACAGCCTATATGAATAATGGCCTATTAAACTATTGTGACAACAGTAGGAATCTGCCGAGTTTTCATCGCAGATTCCTCCCCGTTAATCGATAGTTTCACCTTAAAGCACTTGTGTTTTCATCTCCCACCCCCACATTGAACGCTGTTTGATAAAACTTTCCTCGTGAAATTCTGTCCAACCAAGGTGATGAAGTTACCTAAGCGACGGTTTTTTGCGCGTTTTTGGTATACTTATCGAAGCAAACGCCGAGTAAAAATGCTATATTACGCGGCGTTTTTGAGAAAAATAATTACACAAATAAATGGTAGGGTAATGCAAAGAATTAAAACGTTACTTATTGCGCTAACTGCAACAGTCACCTCTACAGTGGCTTTTTCCTCTTCAGCAGCGGTTGTTATTCCTCCTCCACCGTCAGTGGCAGCAAAAGGTTTCATGCTCATCGACTACAACACGGGTAAGGTCATCGCTGAGCAAAATGCAGATATTCAGCTCGCTCCGGCTAGTTTAACCAAAATGATGACGAGCTATGTAATTGGCCAAGAAATTGAAATGGGCAATATCAAAGAAGAAGATATGGTAACCATTTCTGAAAATGCATGGGCGAAAAAGTTTCCTGACTCTTCAAAAATGTTTATTGAAGTAGGTAAGCAAGTGTCTGTGGCTGATTTGAATCGCGGTATTATTATTCAGTCAGGCAACGATGCCTGCGTTGCAATGGCCGAGCATATCGCTGGCAGTGAAGACGCATTTGCCAGCATGATGAATGAACACGCAGCATCATTGGGAATGACCTCAACCAATTTTGTTAACAGCCATGGTCTACATGACGCTGACCATTACACCACGCCTCGTGACATGGCGACACTGGCCATTGCTTTGATACGCGATGTGCCAGCCGAATATGATATCTACAAAGAGAAAGAGTTCACTTACAACAATATTAAGCAATACAACCGCAACAGTCTTTTGTGGGACAAAAGCCTAAATGTAGACGGTATCAAAACTGGGCATACGTCAGATGCCGGATACAGCTTAGTGTCGTCTGCCACACAAGGTGACATGCGTTTAATTGCTGTAGTGATGGGTGCAGATAGCGAGCGCGCGCGTAAAATAGAAAATAAAAAGCTGCTTAAATACGGTTTCCGTTTTTATGAGACAGTTACGCCATATAAAGCGGGTGATAGCTTTGTTGCACACAGAATTTTTATGGGTGACAAAGACACGGTTGAACTAGGTATCAATCAAGACACGCACCTAACCATTCCACGTGGTCAAGTTAAGAACTTGGAAGCGAATTTTGAGCTAGATAAAAAGCTAGAAGCACCTCTGGCAAAAGGTGAAGTGGTAGGTAAATTGTACCTACAACTTGACGGAGAAGACATTGCAGAATATCCGTTAGTCACTTTGCAAGAAGTGAGCGAAGGCGGGTTCTTTGACCGTGTTGTAGACTTTATGAAGCTACAGCTGGGTTTTGAGAGCTAATTAAGTAATTGTGTTATCGAGAGAGAGTTAATGGATACACGTTTTGACGAACTATTAGAATTTCCTTGTTTTCAAACGTTTAAGGTGATGGGTGTGGCTGATGAGAGCCTACCAGATCAAATTGTAAGCTGTTTACAGGAACACGCACCTGGCGATTACAACCCTACAGTGAAGCCAAGTTCGAAAGGAAATTATCACTCTGTCTCAATCAGCGTCAAAGTGACCAGTAAAGAGCATATGGAGCTTATTTACACTGAGTTAGCTAAAATCGAACTTGTACGATACGTGCTATAGATTCGACGTTTTGACCACTTCAAATACACTTATTATCAGGCAACTGGGTCGGCAGAGTTATATGCCGATCTGGAAAGCCATGCAGGCCTACACAGATACTCGACAAGCGTCCAACCCTGACGAAATCTGGCTTGTCGAACATGATCCTGTGTTCACGCAAGGCCAAGCAGGTAAAGAAGAGCACCTTTTGATGCCGGGAGACATTCCCGTAGTTCAGGTAGATAGAGGTGGACAAGTCACGTATCATGGCCCAGGCCAGCAGATGCTGTATATTCTTTTGAACATGAAACGCAGAAAAATCGGCGTCAGACAATTGGTCACGGCGCTAGAATCTTGTGTTGTGAATGTGCTAAAAGAGTACGACATAGAGGCATATCCCAAAGCCGATGCACCTGGCGTTTACGTTGACGAAAAGAAAATCTGCTCTGTTGGTTTAAGGATCCGTAGAGGGTGCTCATTCCATGGTCTTGCACTCAATGTGAATATGGATTTATCACCGTTTTTGCGGATTAATCCATGTGGCTATCAAGGGCTCGAAATGGTCGACTGCGCTACGCTGAGTGGACCAACCAGTTTAAATGAAGCAGGTATTAAACTAGTCGACCATCTATGCCTGTTACTTGGCATTACTGTGAAAGAATTTAGAGAAGGTTTCGATGACTAAGGCACGTACTCAAGCCGGCGTGAAGCTGCGCGACGAAGATAAAGTTCGACACATTCCCGTTACCATCATTCCCACTGAAAAAGAGGAAATGTTGCGTAAACCTGAGTGGATTAAAATCAAGCTGCCACGCACAACGGATAAAATTGAGCACATCAAACAAACGCTGCGCAAAAATAAATTACATTCAGTATGTGAAGAAGCCAGCTGCCCTAACCTGGCTGAGTGCTTTAACCATGGCACAGCAACATTCATGATACTGGGCGATGTATGTACAAGACGTTGCCCTTTCTGTGACGTTGCCCATGGTAAACCGCTGCCTCCTAGCGCAGAAGAACCAGAGAAGCTGGCTAAAACCATCGCAGAAATGAAGCTTAAGTACGTGGTTATTACCTCTGTGGATCGCGACGACTTGCGCGATGGCGGAGCACAGCACTTTGTCGACTGCATTAACGCAATACGTGAACACAGCCCTTCAACAAAAATTGAAGTTCTGGTTCCCGATTTCCGTGGCCGTATGGACAGAGCACTAGACATTTTCAAGCAAGGTGCGCCTGACGTATTCAACCATAACCTTGAAACTATCCCTCGATTGTATAGAGAGTGCCGCCCAGGAGCGAACTACAAATGGTCGTTGGAGTTGTTGCGCAAATTCAAAGAGCAGCACCCTGATATTCCAACCAAATCAGGATTAATGATGGGAATGGGCGAAGAAAACGAAGAAATCGCCGAAGTATTAAAAGACTTACGTGCCCATAATGTAGACATGTTGACGCTGGGTCAATACTTACAACCCAGTAAGCATCACTACCCTGTTAAACGCTATGTGCACCCTTCAGAATTTGACGCCTTGGGCGAAACAGCAAAAAGTCTCGGTTTCACCCATGCCGCTTGTGGCCCAATGGTAAGATCCAGTTACCATGCCGATAAACAAGCCGCAGGCGAAGAAGTAAAATAATTAAAAATCCCAGCTTTTGCTGGGATTTTTGTGTTGAGCATTGGCTTTTACTTTGGTCAAGATAGCGTCGTTTTATTTGTAAGTAGTACTCATCGTACCGCTCATTCAACCAGATTGACCGTTATCTTGCTTTGTACTCTACGCCCGCTTGAAGGCCACATTTATGTGAATCCGTGTTTTTAAACGTAACCGGTATGGTTTGCCCACATGGCATCTGATTATAATGGGGCGGTAAATTTGGCCCACATTGCTGCACGTCGAAGTGTAAGTGCGGTCCGCCACTTTGCCCCGTATTACCACTTAATCCGATAACATCTCCCGCATTGACGTTGTCGCCTTCGTTAACGAGTGCGCCATTGTGAGTAAGATGGAAGTATCTCGCGACAGTTCCGTCATCGTGTTGAATGAAAATATAGTTTTCTTCGAGATCTCGGTTGTTTCCGTCTTCAAACTTTTCTCGGACACTTACCACCTTACCATTTCTTGCCGCAAGCACCTTTGTGCCAATCGGCATTTCAAAATCAATGGCATAGGTTCCCACGCCATTGTTGGCGCGACGATAATGCTCTGTCGCAGCGTAAACGGTATAGCTTGTATCTGCCTCGTAGGGCAATATATATAATGATTCTTCCTCAGAGGGGAACACGTCACAATCGATTGTTGGCTTGGCGCATGCACTCAAGGATACAGACAAACATAGAGCGAAAACATACTGTTTTTTCATAGATTTTTTCCTTCAAAGACGATAAGTCGTCAACCATGTAGGAAAGGTTTAAATTCCTTATAGCCGCAATAGGAAAAAATGGTTCTGCCCGATGTAAATACAAAAACGCCTTACGAATTCGCAAGGCGTTTTTTAGCTTTATGCTGTTGGGTAAAAAAGGCGAGTACCCATTAAAAATGACTGTTAGGCTTCACTCGCTTCACGTGTAGCGCCTTTCGCATCACCTTCACAGTCAAACACTAATTTATCGTCTTTCAAGCTTATTTTCACGCTACCGCCATTAATTAGTTTGCCGAATAGTAGTTCGTTTGCTAGCTCTTTCTTCACCTGCTCTTGAATGACTCTTGCCATTGGACGTGCGCCCATTGCTTTGTCGTAGCCTTTGTCCGCAAGCCAAGCACGTGCATCATTACTCAGTTCAAGCGAGACACCTTTCTTATCGAGTTGTACCTGAAGTTCGATAATAAATTTATCAACCACTTGCAGGATCACGTCAGTATCAAGGTGGTTAAACCAAATAATACCATCTAACCGGTTTCTGAATTCCGGTGTGAACACCTTGTTAATTTCAGATAAGGCATCGTGACTATGGTCTTGTTGCTTAAAACCTATAGACTTACGAATCGTCTCTTGAACACCTGCGTTTGTTGTCATCACCAACACGACATTTCGGAAGTCGACTTTTCTGCCGTTGTTGTCTGTTAACGTGCCATGATCCATGACCTGCAACAAAATATTGTAAATGTCGCTATGGGCTTTCTCGATCTCATCCAATAAAACAACTGAATACGGATGCTTTATCACAGCATCTGTAAGCAAGCCGCCCTGATCGAATCCCACGTATCCCGGAGGCGCACCAATTAGGCGACTGACCGCATGGCGCTCCATGTATTCAGACATATCGAAACGGATTAATTCCACTCCCATAATTTTCGCTAATTGCTGTGTAACCTCGGTTTTACCCACGCCAGTTGGGCCGGCAAACATGAAATTTCCGATCGGTTTGGTTTCGTTGCCAAGACCCGAACGCGACAATCGAATGGCATCTGCCAACGTGTCAATTGCATCATCTTGCCCAAACACCACCATCTTAAGATCGCGATTTAGATTCTTGAGCACTTCTTTATCTGATGCTGATACGGATTTCTCAGGAATACGCGCAATCTTTGAGATAATGTGCTCAATATCGCCTACGCCAATCGTTTTCTTCCGTTTGGATTCAGGTAGCAAACGTTGACTGGCTCCAGCCTCATCAATTACATCAATAGCCTTATCGGGAAGATGCCTTTCGCTGATATATTTAGCTGACAGCTCTGCTGCTGCCCTAAGCGCCTTTTGAGTAAAACGAATACTATGGTGTTCCTCATAACGGGATTTTAGCCCCATTAAAATCTTAGTGGTATCATCCACCGACGGCTCAAGTACATCGACTTTTTGGAATCGACGCGCTAGGGCGCGATCTTTCTCAAAAATCCCCTGATATTCCTGATACGTTGTTGAACCAATACACCGTAACTCCCCGCTACTCAGTTTTGGCTTGAGTAAATTAGACGCATCCATCACGCCTCCCGATGCAGCGCCTGCACCGATGATGGTATGAATTTCGTCAATGAAAAGAATCGCATGAGGATCTTTACTTAGCTCTTTGAGAATACCTTTCAAGCGCTTTTCAAAATCGCCACGGTATTTAGTGCCTGCAAGTAAGCCACCCAAATCTAACGAATATACCGTTGCATCAGCAATCACCTCAGGCACCTGCTCGCTCACAATCTTATAGGCTAATCCTTCTGCAATCGCAGTTTTCCCCACTCCAGCTTCGCCCACCAGCAATGGGTTATTCTTGCGTCTGCGACACAAAATCTGAATAGTGCGCTCTAGTTCCAAATCTCGACCAATCAGAGGATCGATTTTTCCCTCTTTTGCCACAGCATTAAGATTCGTAGAATACTTTGCTAATACTGAGGCGCTCTCTTCCGTTTCACCGCCCTCTTCGTCTGATTCAATGTGGCTGGCTTCATCATCTTCATTCTTGGTTACGCCGTGGGAAATGAAGTTCACTACATCTAAGCGAGTGACATCGGCTTTCTTAAGGATGTAAACCGCTTGCGATTCTTGCTCGCTAAAAATCGCCACAAGCACATTTGCGCCGGTGACTTCATCTTTGCCAGAAGATTGTACGTGAAATACGGCACGTTGCAGTACACGCTGAAACCCGAGTGTTGGTTGAGTTTCTCTTTCATTGGCCTGCTCTTCCATAATGAGTGGCGTGGTGTCTTTAACGAACGCGAGGAGCTCGGCTTTAATAGTGTCAATGTTCGCGCCACAGGCCTTCAATGCTTCTTTAGCGGAAGCATTGTCGAGCAACGCCAACAGCAGATGCTCAACCGTCATAAATTCATGGCGGTGCTCTCTGGCAAATATAAACGCCTCATTGAGGGTTTGCTCTAAATCTTTATTCAACATACGCGAACCTCTGCCTGTTATGCCTGTTCCATCGAACACATCAATGGGTGTTGATGCTTTTTGGCATATTGATTTACTTGCATCACTTTTGTCTCTGCAATTTCAGCGGTATAAATGCCACATACAGCCTTGCCTCGGTAATGAACCGTCAACATGAGCTGATTCGCCTTTTCTGCATCCATATTGAAAAAGCGCATTAACACTTCTACAACGAAATCCATTGGGGTGTAATCATCATTATTGAGTAATACTTTGTACATAGATGGAGGCTGAATTTTTTGTTTCAAATCCTCCAGCTGCTTTTGATGATCGATACTAATTGTGTTTTCTTTACTCATACAAAAATAATAGTGCCGTTGTAGTAAAAAACGATTAATTTTTTACAATTTGTATAAATATGCAAATTTGCCTTGACATAGCATGTCTAAAATATCTACATTTTGTATTATGACATTTAGCTAGTACAGTAATTGTCATCTGTCCTACGAAGTATTGTGGGGACAATGAAGTGTGAGTTCAAGGGAAAAGAGGAAGCAGATGTATGGCTGTTGGTAAAGTCAAATGGTTTAACAACGCTAAAGGGTTCGGTTTTATTATCCCTGACGACGGTGGTGAAGATATCTTCGCTCATTATTCTACCATTCAAATGGAAGGATACCGTTCGTTGAAGGCCGGTCAGGAAGTGACATTCGATGTGCAACAAGGTCCGAAAGGACTTCATGCAGAAAACATCGATATCAGCAATGAAGCTGAAAGATGATATAAAAGATAATTCGTTATCTTAATTCCGAACTTAAAAGCAGACCTTTTGGTCTGCTTTTTTTGTTCTAGTTCCGTCGAAAAAATTTACACTCGTTACAGAATATTTCTAGTTTTAATTGGTAACCATTTTTTACCTTATTGAATTATAGTCAGTTTTAATGTCGATTTTTTTTACACTTATATTTCACTCAAGCCTCCTTTAAATTGTCAGCTTTTTTAACACTCTTTATTTTTTCTTCATTATAAACTTAACGTTTTAGGTAATTTAGTGTCTGTACTCATTCCAACTAATCTTAATATTTATTGCTGCGCCCAGAAGCAGCGTGAGCGATTTTTAAATCGAAACATATAGAAAGATTGCCCGAGAACAGAATAACCGCTCAGAATCGCATCAGAGATGCCTGAGCGGAATATGACTTTCAGTCAATCGACGCTTGAAGAACGGTATTATCAGGTAGAAAAGAAATCTTGATGAATAAAGACAGCGAGAAAGTCATAACCAGAATCAAAAACGCCCAGCAATAGCTGGGCGCAAATCAATCAATACCGTCTTTAGCGAGCGGCATTTAGCGCTGCATTCAAGGTATCGCTTGGACACATTGCCTTTGATACTTTTTCAACTTCTGGCATGTAGTAGCCGCCAATATCGATCGGTTGTGACTGTGTCGCATCGATCTCAGCCAAAATTTTAGCTTCATTATCAGCCAATGATTTAAACAATGGCGCGAATTTGTCTGCCAACGCTTTATCTTCGCTTTGTGCTGCCAATGCTTCAGCCCAGTACATCGCCAAATAAAAATGACTACCACGGTTGTCTAATTCACCCGCTTTACGCAGAGGCGACTTACGATTATTCAGCAACTTCTCGGTTGCTTGGTCCAATGCGACTGACAACACCTTCGCTTTTTTATTGTCTTGCTTAATCGCGAGATCTTCGAAAGATACTGCCAATGCGAGGAATTCACCCAACGAATCCCAACGTAAATGTCCTTCTTCTACAAACTGTTGCACGTGCTTAGGTGCTGAACCACCTGCGCCAGTTTCAAACAGGCCACCGCCCGCCATCAGAGGCACAATAGACAACATCTTAGCACTCGTTCCAAGTTCTAAAATAGGGAACAAGTCGGTCAGATAATCACGAAGTACGTTACCCGTTACCGAAATGGTATCCAATCCACGAATCGCACGCTCCATTGAGTAGCGAATCGCACGAACAGGCGACATAATTTGGATATCTAAGCCAGATGTATCGTGATCTTGAAGGTATTTGTTCACTTTTTCGATAAGCTGTCTGTCGTGCGCTCGCTCATCATCTAACCAAAATACCGCTGGCATACCAGATTGACGAGAGCGCGTAACCGCAAGCTTCACCCAATCTTGAACTGGCGCGTCTTTCGTCTGACACATACGCCAGATATCACCTTCTTCAACGTTGTGCTCAATCAGTACATTTTCATCCTGATCGATAATGCGCATCACGCCATCACCCGTCATTTCGAACGTTTTATCGTGTGAACCGTATTCTTCTGCTTTTTGCGCCATTAGACCAACATTTGGCACAGTGCCCATCGTTGTTGGATCAAATGCACCATGGGTTTTACAGAAGTTAATCACTTCTTGGTAAATGGTTGCGTACGTACTCTCTGGAATCACAGCTTTCGTGTCGTGAAGCTTTCCATCTGGTCCCCACATCTGACCTGAGCTACGAATCATCGCTGGCATTGACGCGTCAACGATAACATCAGACGGAACGTGCAGGTTAGAAATCCCTTTATCAGAGTTCACCATCGCAATGGGTGGGCGATCTTGATAAACCGCATTGATATCCTTTTGAATCTCAGCACGTTGCGACTCTGGCAATTGCTGAATCTTGTCGTAAACACTGCCCAAGCCATTATTTGGATTTACACCAAGCTCTTCGAACAAGTCTCCGTACTTGTCGAACAATTCTTTATAGAATACTTTCACGCAGTGACCGAATACGATTGGGTGAGACACTTTCATCATCGTGGCTTTTACGTGAAGCGAAAACAGCACACCTGTGTTTTTCGCATCTTCAATTTGCTCTTCGAAGAACTTACATAACGCGTTCTTGCTCATGAACATGCCGTCAATCACTTCGCCAGCAAGCAGGTCAACACGCGGTTTCAGTACTTTTTTGTTACCTTGCTTATCTTCAAATTCAATTCTTACATGACCGTCTTTTGCCACTGTGACAGACTTTTCACCCGAGTAAAAGTCACCGCCTCGCATGTGTGCAACGTGAGATCGAGAGGCTTGACTCCACTCTCCCATTGAATGCGGGTGTTTCTTTGCGTAGTTCTTTACTGCTGTTGGCGCACGACGGTCAGAGTTGCCTTCGCGTAGCACTGGGTTTACCGCACTTCCTAGCACCTTGCCATATCGAGCTTTAATTTCTTTCTCTTCATCAGACTTTGGCTCTTCAGGATATTCAGGGACGTTGAATCCTTTTGCATTCAATTCTTTGATCGCCGCCTTTAATTGCGGAATAGACGCACTGATATTCGGTAGCTTGATGATGTTGGTATCTGGATTTTGGGTCAACTCCCCTAATTCCATTAACGCGTCACCAATGCGCTGTTCCTCAGTTAGATGCTCAGGGAAATTTGCCAAAATTCTACCTGCCAAAGAGATATCGCTAAGTTCTACGTCGATATCTGCCGCAGAAGCAAACGTTTTAATGATGGGTAGAAGTGAATATGTAGCCAAAGCGGGAGCTTCGTCTGTTTTCGTATAGATAATCTTTGACTTAGATGTAGTCATTGTATACCTCGAGTTTTTTGGCAATTTACAGCCTGATTATTCTGTATCTAATTCTTTGTATTTGCGCACCGTGTTTACTACGGGAAAGCAAAAATAGGATACTCAACATGTGTCGTTGAAAATTTTTAGCTATTCAGTATAGGCTAGCTCTGTACAACAACTATCTGGTCGTACTTGTTGACTGAGCATCGCATTGTTGTTTAGTCGGCTAAAAAAACGATGAGCATGATATATGGGCATTAATGCTAAGTACAAGTCTCGCTTGCATAATTACCGTCACTTATCAGAAAATAGACGCAGCACTCGCGTTGTAAAATGTACAGCTTAATTGACATGAAACCCATATGGCTGTTGAACATCAACACCACGCTACTTTTAACTCGACCTTGTGAAAACAAATGCAATGAAACCCAATGCGGATAAAAAACGTGGTTCACCAACTACTCAGGCCAGAAAATCGGCAGCCAAGCGACCGAGCGCGCAAACACATCGCATGAGCAGTCGCCACACTAAGCGCTCTACAAACGCGCCTACGCGCATTGTTTTATTTAATAAACCCTATGACGTGCTAACGCAGTTTACCGATCAGGAAGGGCGAGAAACATTAAAATCTTACATTCCGATTAAAGACATATACGCTGCAGGCAGATTAGACAGGGACAGTGAAGGCTTATTAGTGTTAACAAACGACGGTAAGTTGCAACACAGGTTGGCGGATCCCAAAAATAAAACCAGCAAAACCTATTGGGTTCAGGTTGAAGGTGACATCAGCGACGAAGCCATAATAGCACTTCGTAATGGCGTCGAGCTCAAAGACGGAATGACTGCACCAGCGCAAGTGGAACGTATTAACGAACCCTCGCTGTGGCCACGCAATCCGCCCGTTAGATTCAGAAAAAATATTCCAACCTCTTGGTTAAGCATGACAATTACGGAAGGTAGAAATCGGCAGGTACGTCGTATGACAGCACATGTTGGTTTCCCTACTCTTCGCTTGGTTCGCTATCGAATTGGTAATTGGACTATTGATGGGATCCCGAATGGTCAGTACGTGGATATTTCTGCACCGAGCAAAAAAATCTAATTACTGTTTTTCACGCTTTCCAATTCGAACACGCGCAAGGATGCGAAGAAAACAGTTTAAAGATGATTTAAAGGCTTGACTCTGGTAGACTTCGCCCCCAATTTTATAAGCCTTCTAACTTACATTTTAGAACTCATTTACAGGTAGATATGTCCGACTTCGAAAATGCGAAAGCAAATGCAGATACAAAAGTTATCGTAGGTATGTCTGGCGGCGTTGATTCGTCAGTATCCGCTTACCTTCTTCAACAACAAGGCTATCAGGTTGAAGGCCTTTTCATGAAAAACTGGGAAGAAGACGATAACGATGAGTATTGTGCCGCTGCGGAAGATCTCGCTGACGCACAGGCTGTCGCTGACAAGTTAGGCATGACCCTACACACCATTAACTTTGCTGCAGAATATTGGGACAATGTATTCGAGTATTTCTTAGAGGAATACAAAGCAGGCCGCACGCCTAACCCTGATATTATGTGTAACAAGGAAATAAAGTTTAAGGCGTTTTTAGAATTTGCTGCCGAGGATCTCGGTGCAGATTACATTGCCACAGGCCATTATGTGCGCAGAGCATACCGCAATGGTGAGTGGAAGATGCTACGTGGCCTTGATGGTAATAAAGACCAAAGCTATTTCCTATATACACTCGGTAAAGAGCATGTTGCTAAAACCTTATTTCCTGTAGGTGAGTTAGAAAAACCTGAAGTGCGTCGTATCGCTGAAGAACAAAATCTCATTACTCACGATAAGAAAGACAGTACGGGTATCTGTTTTATTGGTGAACGGAAGTTTAAAGACTTTTTGTCACGTTACCTTCCAGCTCAACCCGGTGAAATTGAAACTGCTGAAGGTGAAGTTATCGGTCAACACGAAGGCCTTATGTACCATACATTAGGCCAACGAAAAGGCTTGCACATTGGTGGCATGCGCGATTTTGGCGATGAACCATGGTATGTCGTCGATAAAGACGTCGCTAGAAATGTGCTAATCGTCGGACAAGGCGCTGACCACCCGAGATTGTATTCAAAAGGGTTGGTAGCCAACCAGCTTCATTGGGTAAGCAGAACGCCTTTAACATCGCCTCTCAGATGCGCAGTGAAAACCCGTTATCGCCAGCATGACATTGCATGCGAGCTAGTTCCCATTAATGACGATAGCGTTGAAGTGCGTTTTGATGAACCACAAAAAGCCGTTACACCGGGCCAATCCGCTGTGTTCTATCTTAACGATGAATGCTTAGGAGGCGGTATCATAGAGAGTTATATTCGTTAATTATGTATAGTCAAGAACAGGAAAAGGTTGTCGCTCTTGCGGGGGTTTGTCAGGCTGCTGCTTTGGTACAGCATATCGCTCGTACAGGTGGAGCAGAAGATCAGGATTTCGAAGCGAGTATTAATAGTATTATTGTCACCGATCCTGACAACACCGTCAGTGTGTTTGGTGGAATTTCTGGTATCCAGTTAGGTCTCAAAACATTAATTTCGCAACTAGATAATTCCCAAAATAATAAAAATGCTGAGATTACGCGTTACATTGCCAGCATTCTTGGTCTGGAACGTAAACTTTCGGGAAACCGAAACGTCATGAATGAGCTTGGCGAGCGCATAAATCAGATAAAGCGCCAAACTCAACATCTGGATCTATTTGACCATCAAATGATTAATAATCTTGCCAGTGTGTACGGCGATGTTATCAGTCCCGCTGGGCCAAAAATTCAGGTAGCGGGTAATCCTGCCCACCTAAAGCAAATGGCGAATCAACACAAAGTTAGAGCATTGTTGCTTGCAGGTGTGAGAGCTGCCGTTCTATGGCGACAATTAGGTGGAAAACGAAGACATATTTTATTTACGCGAAGAAAGATTCTATCCACAGCGCAAGCCTTGCTGCGCTAAAATAACAATGTGCATTAGGAGCCAAGCATGCAATTATCCGCATTAACTGCGATCTCACCAGTTGACGGACGTTACGGCAGTAAAACCTCAGAGTTGAAAGGCATTTTCAGCGAATTTGGGTTATTGAAATATCGCGTACAGGTTGAAGTACGCTGGTTGCAAAAGTTGGCGAACACCGCAGAGATTCAAGAAGTTCCCGCATTCGATAACAATGCGAACGCACTGCTTGATCACATCGTCGAAAGCTTCAGTGAAGAAGATGCCGCGCGTATTAAAGACATTGAACGCACCACCAATCACGACGTGAAAGCCGTTGAGTATTTTCTAAAAGAAAAAGTTCAAAGTAATGTACAGCTTCATGCCGTAAGCGAATTTATTCATTTTGCATGTACCTCAGAAGATATCAACAACTTGTCTCACGGCCTTATGCTTCTGAATGCGCGTAACGACGTAATCCTGCCTTATTGCGACAAACTTATCAGTGAGCTTGGTCGATTAGCACAAGACTATAAAACAGTTCCCATGATGGCGCGTACACATGGTCAGCCTGCTTCACCCACTACCATGGGAAAAGAGATGGCCAATGTGATGATTCGACTCAAGCGTCAGCGTGAGCAAATCGCAAACGTTGAATTGTTGGGTAAAATCAATGGCGCAGTGGGCAACTATAATGCGCATTTATCAGCCTACCCGGATGTTGACTGGCACCAATTTTCTGAAACCTTTGTGACCAGTTTAGGGTTAACATGGAATCCCTACACAACGCAGATTGAGCCCCACGATTACATTGCTGAATTATTTGATGCCATTGCACGATTCAATACCATTTTGATTGATTTTGACCGTGACGTGTGGGGTTATATCGCGTTAGGCCACTTTAAACAAAAAACAATTGCTGGCGAAATTGGCTCTTCTACTATGCCTCACAAAGTTAACCCTATCGACTTTGAAAATTCAGAAGGCAATTTAGGTATCGCAAATGCATTGTTTAATCATCTTGCTGCTAAACTCCCTATTTCACGTTGGCAGCGTGATTTAACTGATTCAACGGTGCTGCGCAACTTAGGCGTGGGCATCGGCTATTCTGTCATAGCTTATCAGGCAACATTGAAAGGCATCAGTAAGCTTCAAGTAAATGAACAAAGCTTGCTAGATGAACTAAACGACAATTGGGAATTGCTGGCAGAGCCGATTCAAACGGTAATGCGTCGCTACGGCATTGAAAAGCCGTATGAAAAATTGAAAGAGCTCACTCGCGGCAAAAAAGTCAATCAGGACATTATTGCTGAATTTATCGACCAACTCGCGTTACCCGATTCAGCTAAGGCACAACTTAAAGCAATGACACCAGCCAATTATATTGGTCGAGCCATTGCTTTTGTTGATGAGATTAACTAACCAAGCTGAATTTACCGTCATCTGCACGCTCTCATGCTAGGAGAGTGTGCATTTTCGCAACCCATTGAATTTACACTATTTTAACGTCTCTAACTTTAACGCATGTAAGCGTATTTTTCTCCGGTTAATTATCTAACCCACCGATTCGTGCTAAATGTAAACAAATATGAATTACGTGCTATTGAGCGTAAAAAAGCCCCTTATAAACGTAAGTGATTAGCGCCGATGTCATTCATCGCATAGCATCCAACCATATCCATCTGCTGGCTCCCGGCCAATATGAGAGACAAGGAATGAACTTAACTCGCGCTTCGATTAAAAATCCAGCGGCGATTGTTGTTATTGCGATATTGTTGCTGCTATTTGGCATCATCTCGCTGTTTAAACTCCCGATACAACTGACGCCCGATATTGAGCAACCACAAATTTCTATTGGAACGGGCTGGCGCGCAGCGGCTCCTGAAGAAATTGAATCGGTGATCATTGAGCCCATCGAAAATGTAGTCAAAAATACGCGTGGCGTGACAGACGTCACCACCACGATCAATCGTGGTTTTGGTAACATCACGCTGACATTTGATGTGGGCACCGACATGCAACAAGCAATGCTTGATGTGCTTAATAACCTAAATCAAGCACCGCCTCTGCCTCTTGATGCTTTCGAACCTTCTGTATCTGCTGGCGGCGGACGTGGAGGCCCCAACGCAGCGTCACTTTTAGTGCGTCCCATTCCAGGTAGTGATTTAGATTCACTCGAAAACCACCAGAAACTTATCGAAGATGTCATTGAGCCTCGCTTGGCACGTATTCAAGGTGTTGGCCGAGTTAATCTCAATAGTCAGCGCCCTAGGGAACTTAGAATTACCTTCGATCCCTATCGTGCCGCTGCTCTTGGCATCACCATGGGTCAGATTGCAAACACGGTATCAAGGGCAACCGATGTATCAGGTGGTTTCGCTAACGTAGGGCGACGCCAATATACCGTTAGATTTGCAGGTCAATACGATGTATCAAACCTTCAGGACATGATCATTGCATACAGCGGTGAGCGTCCTGTGTACTTACGCGACATTGCGACTGTTGAAGATACACTGGTAGACCGCTTTGGATTTACGCTCAGAAATGGTGCTCCTGCCTACTACATCACTCTGACCAGAGCAAACGATGCAAACACTGTAGCTTTGTTAGATGACGTAAACCGAGCCATAAAAGAATTAAACGAAGGGCCACTGGCAGATGCTGGCCTCATGCTAGATTTGAGCTTTGATTCTTCAGTTCATATCCGAAACGCACTGACCTTAGTTAAAAGTAACCTTGGTTTAGGCGTTATGCTTGCACTTGCCATTTTGTGGTTCTTTTTGCGCGGTCTAAAAGCCACTCTCATTATCGGCATGACTATTCCGCTTTCGGTCATGGTGGCATTTCTGGCACTTAGCGTACTAGACCGAAGTTTAAACGTGATTTCTTTGGCAGGCTTAGCCTTTGCTGTCGGCTTGGTACTTGATGCTGCCATCATCGTACAAGAAAACATAGTAAGACTTAGGAGCGAAGGGGTAGATAATCGAAAAGCCGTATTAAAAGGTGCTGGTCAAGTCACAGGTGCGCTATTTGCGTCAACAGCTACAAGCGTCGCGATATTTTTGCCTATTCTTTTTATGGAAGGCATCGAAGGCCAATTGTTTTCAGATTTGGCGTTAACCCTGAGTGTAGCCGTAGTGGCATCGATGGTGACAGCAATTACTATTCTGCCCGTCGCCAGTTATGTTGTACTCAAACATGTTCCAAACACTGATCCATTTTCAACATATTGGTTTAGGTTAACCGCCTTTATATCAAAGCTTACTAGCACACCAACACGCCGTGTGGGTTGGATAGCAGGCTTACTGACCGCATCCTTTGCTATTACTTGGTTATTACTGCCAAGAACAGATTTTATGCCCCGCGCACCCACTGATGGTTTCTTCTTTTCATTAAATTTACCGCCTGGCGGTAATATTCATTTTCTTGATGAAGAATTAGCCCAACGCGTTAAGTCTCGCATCGAACCTTACCTCAGTGGCGAGAAACAGCCGAAAATCAAAAGTTATAACTTCTACAGTTATGGGCCGGGTTCAACAGGTGGATTCATCTATTCCGACGATCCTACTCGCGTTGAGGAACTCATGGATGTTGCACGAAATGATTTCCTTGCGGGGTTACCCGATACACAAGTGTTCTTGTTCCGAGGCTCAATGATCAATGTAAGTGGTAACAACGGACGTTCTGTTAACTTAAATATTCAGGGGCCAGACATGAACGTGTTGATGGCCGCAGCCAAAAAAGGCATCGCAGCAGTTCAAGAACACATGCCCAATACCTCGGCACAACCATCGCCAGCACTGGATATGGCTGAGCCTGAAATTCAACTTAGGCCAGATGATCGTCGTATTGCACAAGCCGGTTTAACACGGTTAGACGTCGCTAATGCTGTTCGCGCATTTACAGGAGGCATGTTCATCACAGAGTACTTCGATGGTAATGACCGAATGAATGTGATTCTACGTGCTGATGCATGGCAGTCTCCTGAACAGCTGGGTGCTACCCCAATTCACACACCATTAGCAGGCATTCAACCCCTAAGTGAACTCACCGAAGTAGTAAGAACGGTTGGACCAACGCAACTACGACGAATTGATGGGCAACGAACGGTCAGCCTGATTGTCAGACCGCCAGAAACCATGTCGCTAGAGGAAGCCATGGAGCATCTTGATGCGCATGTGATCCCTGTAATTCAACAGGAACTCACCGGCCAATCCAGTATCAATGTGGCTGGCAATGCAAATAAAATGAACGATGCCATTACAGATATGATCACCAATTTTATGTTAGCCGTTGTCATACTCTTTTTACTGATGACCGCTTTGTTCAAGTCAGCCAAAGACAGTCTGCTCGTACTCACGGTAATGCCTCTTGCCCTTGGAGGTGGTGTGCTAGCGCTTTGGGTACTCAACCTATTTACTTTCCAGTCGCTTGATTTGCTGACCATGATTGGTTTTATTATTTTGCTCGGGCTTGTGGTTAACAATGCCATTTTATTAGTGGACCAAACCCGTGTTGCTGAACGAGAAGGGTTGCATCGAAGCGATGCTGTTGCCCAAGCGGTGCGACTGCGTGCCAGACCCGTTTATATGAGCACCCTCACCTCTTTATTTGGCATGTTGCCCCTGATGATCGTGCCGGGTGTTGGCGCCGAAATATATCGAGGCCTCGCCACAGTCATTGTTGGAGGAATGGGCATCAGCGCACTGTTTACGTTGGTTTACCTGCCCGCATGGCTTCGCATGGGAGAAAATAAGAAATCCTTGCAACACGTAGCTGGCATACCAGACCCCGCACTGGCAACCGCGAGCCCAGCATCTTCACAAAACGTTGTAAATTTAACCAAGTAATAGGACGAATCACGTGAAAAAAACAACCCTATTTCAGAGCTTATTCCTGTCAGGATTGCTCATGCTTAGTGCCAGCACTGTGGCTCAGCAAGCTGGTGTTGATTCACGTCCCGTAGAAGTACAGGAAGTGAAGCAAACACTCTTTTCGCCCACTGTGGATATTGTGGGTACGGTTTATAGTCGACATAATGTAAAACTTACAGCAGGCGTCAATGGACGTATTGATTATGTGGCCGAGCCTGGCAGCATCGTGCATAAAGGCGATGCGGTAGCCCGAATTGATCCGTTGCCGCTCACTCTGCAAAAAGCTGAGCAGCAAGCGGAAATCAAGCGCGCACAAATAAACATACGCTATCTAGAGCGCGAAGTTAATCGGCTCACGGCGCTGCGCCAAACCAATGCCGCCTCTGCGTTTCAGCTTGACCAAACCCAATCACAATTTGAACTCGCCAAAGCCGATTATGACATTGCCACCCTAAGGCTAAAGCAAATTGACGACCAATTGACTCGAACTACGGTTGTCGCGCCCTTTACCGGTGTGGTCACCGAGCGCTTGAGAGAAGCGGGAGCAGACGTTAACCGCAGTGAGATTCTGGTAAACTTTCTAGACACAGAAAACCTTGAAGCACGAATGTTTGTGCCCGTTAAGTACATTCCATTTATCCGTCACCACAATACGATTCTTGTTACCAGCGATCTAGGGCAAGTGAATGCGACGGTCAAAGCGATTATTCCTGCCGCCGATACGCGTTCACAGTCTTTTGAATTACGCGTGTCATTGCCTGTAGAAGCAAATAGTACGTGGACAGCCGGACAGTTAGTCAGAGCCAGCCTTCCCGTACAAGCACCACAAGAGCAGCTCACAGTCCATCGAGACGCATTAATTCTTCGCCAAGATGGCACGTATGTGATCATTATTGACAGCGAGAACAAAGCTCACCGTCTAAAAGTCACTGTAGGTGAAGGAATGGGCGAATACGTAAGCATCACTGACACAACACTTCAGGTCGGTGATCGCGTCGCAACACGAGGAGCCGAGCGGTTACAAGAAGGGCAAACTGTCACGATTGCTAACCAAGTGTAACCATAGGCCACCCTTTCCAGAGGCGGAGTGTCGCCTCTGGGTATCGGCACTCTTGATCACCTGCTACGCGTAATTGCTTCGCGCCTACTTTACGCAAGGCATTGATTTTCAGAACGCAGTATTGTGCTAACGATTTCTTGCTCCCACTTTTCTCGCTCAATCTCATCACTATTGGTTGATAACGGATTCATAAAGCCATGGTGAGCGTCGACGCATTCACTATACATACCTTGCTGAGTAAATTGCGCCTTTAGCGCATGTTCATCAAAATGAGATTCACGAGCTAACACAATACGCATTGTTACATCTCGCCCAATGCTAAATGTTCTGATTAGCTCAGGATAATGACGAAGTTGCCCAGGATAAAACAGCGTGATGCTTTTCAACATGGACATAGCGTTAGGCTGTTTTCGAGTATGCTGATATTGGTGAGATTGAGTCAAGGCAAGAAATGCACTACTCGCCCCTGCACTAAAACCAATAACATGAGAAATTCGCTTTTTTGCCACTTTGTCTTGTAAACGCCCAATATAGCTATCGATTCCTCCCACATGCTTAAAATGGGTATAAGCAGCCGCCTCTTCTGTGAAAGAGATCGCGCTATCGTAAGGAGAAACATATTCTACCTGTTGACGTGTTTGTTTATATAACCAACTGATAAACCTGTGAAATGACGATGTTGCGCCAAAAATATCACTGCATACCAGAATGCACCTGTCATTGAATGGCAAAGTTAAGTTTTTTTTCATTACTGAAAACTATACATATTACGTGCTTGTTGCATTTCGATTGTGCGATGTTTCCAATCACACAGTTCACTATTTTACATAATGTCACGTAAAATTTTGCGGTGATATATGTAAACACGTCTGCAAAGCCAACGCTTGCAGACGTTTACATTGTTAAGCCCATAAAAAGTTACAGGAGTGCGGGTTTAGGCCAACATGCCGCCATCGACAATAACACTTGCGCCCGTCGTGTAGCTAGACGCATCTGAAACCAAATACAATACGGTACCCGCCATTTCATCTGGGTCGGCAACCCGTCCCAACGGAATGACTTTTAGGGCCTTATTGAGTATGGCTTCATTTTGAGTTAACGCTGAAGCAAACTTGGTGTCAGTTAACCCTGGCAGAAGAGCATTAACGCGTATATTTAATGGGCCGCATTCTTTAGCAAAGGCTTTGGTCATACTAATCACTGCCGCTTTCGTCACTGAGTATATGCCTTGCATATCGCCGGGCGTTACCCCATTCACAGACGCCGTATTTAAAATCACACCACCGCCATTGTCTTTCATTAGCTTTCCAGCTTCGACCGACATGAAGAAATAGCCGCGAATATTTACATCAACGGTTTTCTGGTAAGCAGCGAGATCGGTATCAAGAATGTGACCAAAAAACGGATTGGCGGCAGCATTGTTCACTAATATATCCAAGCGTCCATGTTGAGCTCGGATGGTCTCAAATGTGTGTTGAATTTGCTCCATTTCTCCCACATGGCAAGCTAGCGCTTCAGCGCTTCCACCGCTGTCTCGAATACTGCTTGCAACTGCTTCACACCCTTCTACTTTTCGGCTAGACACTATCACATGAGCGCCATACTGTGCCAATAAACGTGCAATCGACTCGCCAATACCGCGGCTTGCACCCGTGACTAATGCAATTTTGCCACTTAAATCAAAAAGATTGTTGTTCATAACTCTTCCAACTGGCTTACGCCGTTAAACCGCCGTCTAGCACCACAGAGTGACCCGTCATAAAACTCGACTCATCTGTGCACAACCAAGCTATCGCGCCAGACACTTCATGGGGTTCCCCCAACCGCTTAAAGGCATTGGCACGAATAATTTGCTGCTGATTTTTTTCCGGTAACCGAGACAACGTGCGAGTCACCATCGGCGTATTCACAAAACTAGGGCACACCGCATTGATACGAATATTCGCTTTAGCGTACTCCAATGCTGTGGACTTCGTTAGCCCGATTACCGCATGCTTTGACGCACAATAGGCAGAAATCATTGGCGACCCTTTGATCCCCGCAACCGATGCTAAATTAATAATATGGCCTTGCTGACGCGGCAACATATTGGCAAGTAACGCTTTCATACATAACCATACCCCTTTTACATTCACTGCATAGTTAATATCTAATGCCTCATCGGGTAATTCATGCATAGCGGCTGGAAAATGGTCGATACCCGCGTTATTTAAGCCGACATCGATATCTCCATAACGCTCAATAGCGCCTTGGTAGAAGGTCGTTACAGACTCTGAATTGGTGACATCAAGTGGGATAAAAGCAGCCTCAGCGCCCATCGCAACAATATGCGAAGCGAGTTTTTCCCCTGCTTCTGCATTTAGGTCGCCAATCACCACCTTTGCTCCGCGCTCTGCCACTAACTGCGCAGTGTCAGCGCCAATGCCTGACGCGCCTCCCGTGATAACAATATGTTTGTCTTGTAATGGTAAGTGCATGACTATGAATCCACTTTCAACACTAGTTTGCCAAAGTTTTCTCCTTCAAACAGCATCATGAGTGTTTCAGGAAATGTCTCTAACCCTTCTACAACATGTTCTTTCGCTTTCAATTTACCTTGCGCTATCCAACCCGCCATCTCTTGGGCAGCTTTACCGTAATGTTTAGCATTATCAAATACGACGATGCCTTCCATACGCGCTCGGTTTACGAGTAATGACAAATAGTTGGAAGGCCCTTTTACTTCTGTTGTGTTGTTATATTGACTAATTGCACCACAAATAACGATACGGGCGCGTAAATTAATGCGTGTTAATACGTCATCTAAAATATCTCCACCAACATTGTCAAAGTACACATCCACACCGTCTGGACAGGTTGATTTTAGGCCATCTTTTACGCTTTCATTTTTGTAATCTATTGCAGCATCAAAGCCTAATTCGTTAATCAGGTAATCACACTTTTCTTTACCGCCCGCAATACCTACTACGCGACACCCTTTGATTTTTGCGATTTGTCCCACGACAGAACCCACAGCCCCCGCCGCGCCAGATACAACAACCGTCTCCCCGTCTTTGGGCTGACCCGTTTCCAGCAGGCCAAAATACGCTGTCATGCCAGGCATGCCAAGTACGCCTAAATAGCGAGGCAGTGGCGCAAGATCTGGGTCAACTTTATGAAGGCCTTGCGTAGAGATTTTTGCCACCGCTTGCACACCTAATTGGCCGTATACATAGTCTCCCGCACTGAAGTTTGGATCTGTCGATTCAATCACTTTGCCCACACCACCTGCGCGCATAACTTCACCAATTTGAACCGGCTCGATGTAAGACTTTCCTTCATTCATCCATCCGCGCATGGCTGGATCCAATGAAATGTACTCAACGTTAACAAGTACTTCGTTATCTCCCAATCCTTCAACTTCAGTTTCAGCATACTCCCAGTTTTCACGAGTGGGTTTACCGACTGGGCGAGAAGCAAGAAGATATTGTCTGTTTTTCATCATGTTTTCCTTAATTTAAAACCATTCCTGCTGCATGTCTGCGCAGCAAGAGTCGAAGTGTGTCAGAATGTTAAGATCACGCTTAATCAGCGGTAGCTCCCAACGAATGAAATATTTAGCCGCTTGAAGCTTGCCTTGGTAAAAGTGCAAATCATCTTCACTGGTTGCCCTTGTCAGTGCATTTGCAGCCGTATTCGCCTGTCGAATCCACATCCAACTCACAAGTAACGTTGAGAATACATTCAGCATACAGGATGCATTCGCCAGCGATGCGGGCAAGCGCGTGTCGCCTAACCCTTTAGCAGCATTGGGTAAAATTGAAACAAATTGAGCCAAATATGGTGATACGGCATGCACTAACGCCTTTACATCATCCGACGAGACTTTGGCAAAATCGGCCTCTATGCGTGCTTGCAATAACCCTAGCCCCATTCCTCTGTTTTGCCATAATTTTCGAGTTAATAAATCCAGCGCCTGAATACCGTTGGTTCCCTCATGGATCGGGTTAAGGCGATTGTCTCGCCAACATTGCTCAACGGGGTATTCACGCGTGTAACCGGCACCACCAAGCACTTGAATGGCGAGATCATTTGCTTTCACTCCAAACTCAGAGGGCCAGGCTTTGATAGCGGGCGTAAGCAAATCTAATAGTTCAGTACTTTCTTTACGTGCATTTTTGTCTTCAAGTGTGTGAATATCATCAACTAACCTTGCACCATAAAAACACAGCGCCATTGCACCTTCTACGTAGGCTTTTTGCGCCAACAACATTCGCTTCACGTCGCCATGTTCAATGATAGGCACTTGCGGATCAGACGGTGCTATATTTGGTGCAGCACGCCCTTGTAGCCGATCTTTAGCATAAGCCAGCGAATATTGATAACCTCGATAACCAATCATCGCAGCGCCAAACCCAACACCTAATCTTGCTTCATTCATCATCTGAAACATGTATTTTAGGCCGACATTTTCCTCGCCGATAAGATATCCCAAACAATCGTCATTGTCGCCAAAACTCAGTGCCGTAGATGTGGTTCCGCGATAGCCTAACTTATGAATTAAACCCGCCAGCGCCACATCGTTTTTATCCGCAAGTTCGTTATTACTATCAAGCCGATATTTCGGTACGGCAAACAACGAAATCCCTTTTACGCCATCAGGCGCACCGTCAATTTTCGCTAGAACTAAGTGAATAATGTTTTCGCTCAACTCATGCTCGCCTGCCGAAATATAGAGTTTGCTCCCTTTGATCCGATACGTGCCATCATCTTGCTTGACCGCGCGCGTTTTAATATCTGCCAGCGAGGAGCCTGCATGCGGCTCAGTTAATGCCATCGTACCGGTATACGTCCCCTCCAACATACGTGGTAAAAATGCGGATTTAACAGCATCGCTGGCAAATGTACGGATCACGTTCGCAGCTGCGACAGTCAGAAATGGATATGCAGTGGTACTTGGGTTGGCTGCCATAAAATAGCCTGCACATGCAGTCATTACGGTTTCGGGAAGTTGCATTCCTCCCTCCTCATAGTCATAACGACCAGCAATAAAACCCGCTTCGTTGTACGCATCTACGGCTGATTTAACTGCATCCAGCATCGTCACTGATTGTCCATTAAACTCAGGCTCAGCTTTATCGGCAAGTGTGTTGTGAGGAGCAAACTTGTCAGTCGCGATGCGTTCTGCTGTGTCTAGCACGGCGTTGAAGGTATCACGTGAATGTTCGAAAAACCGTGCTCTTTGACATAACGTTTCGGTGTCTAAACACTCATATAGTTGAAAATCTAATTCTTTGCGTTTAATTAACGGTAAATCCATCTTGCGTACCTAACGTGACCTTTGCATTTAGCTTCGCATACCCGTACTCTTCACATAATTGTCATTTACGACATATTTATGGTCATATTCGCCAACTATCATTATTGCGAATAATCATCTAATCAAGTTATCAATAAAGGATGGATTTTTGTGCACACAGTCACGATTCTTGGATTTGATCAGGCCTATGCGAGCGCCATCACGGGCGCACTAGACCTCTTTTCTCTCACAGGCGTGACGTGGGAGCGCATGCAACACGCTGCGATAAGCCCTAAATTTAACGTTCAGCTTGCCTCGAAAGGCGGCTTGCCTATTAAGTGTATCAATGGCATTACCCTTGAAAGTCACATTGCAATTGAAGACGTTATGCAAACCGACGTGTTGTTAATTCCGACCATTGGTGGCCATATTGATAATGTATTGTCAGAAAACAAACGCTTAATGCAATATATTCGCCATCACTATTTGGCTGGCGCAGACATCGCCAGCAATTGCAGCGGCGCATTCTTTCTTGCCGAAGCGGGTTTGCTGACCGACAAAGAGGCAACAACCCACTGGGGCTACGCCGATGTGTTTCGCTCTCGCTATCCAGACGTTAATTTGCTGGAAGAACAAATGATCACGCAAAGCGATAGGTTATTTTGCTCAGGTGGCGGCATGGCATGGTTTGACCTAGCTCTGCTACTGATTGAGCGCTACTGCGGCTATCAGGTTGCATCGCAAGTTGCTAAGTCTCACATATTAGAAATCTCACGCGGCACACAAGCGGCTTATGCCCACATACGCAGCAAAAAATTTCATCAAGATGAAGAAATTTTGCAAGCACAAGAGTACATCGAGGCCCATTACAGTCATGCGCTTCCACTATCGTTACTACCAGAAAAACTCAATTTAGCACCAAGAACGTTTTTGCGAAGGTTTAAACAAGCGACACGCACAACGCCCTCTGACTATTTAAAGACGGTACGTTTAGAAGCTGCCAAGAAATTACTTGAGTTTTCATCCGATTCTACAGAACTCATTGTTAATCAAGTTGGCTACGAAGATGCGAGTTCATTCATCAGGTTATTTAAGCGCCACACTGGCTTATCGCCAGGCCAATATAGAAAAAAGTTTCAACGATTAGCACGCTAATTTGTTAAGCAACTGTGATGACCGACCGTGTACCGTGTAATCATTTTGTAAAATTTCGCATAGAACATAAAAATTACCCATTAAAATAGCTGCATATCGTCAATTTCTTGTTATCATAGAGGCTTGAATTGGTTGACATTAACGGACTAATCTTTGCTCCCCTTAGATTTTTGAACAAACTGTTACAAAGCAGTGTGACAAAAATGCTAACTCGGGATAGCAAGGGATTGTTGCCCCATTCATATTTGGAAAACACACACAATTAGTCACTTACTGGTGAACACATGAAACAACTCAATAAAGCAGTGCTAGCAGTTTGCATTCAATCAGCACTTATGAGCAACGTTGCATTCGCACAAGAAGACAACGCCAACGAACAACCATCAGGCCTTGAAACCATTACCGTTACAGCGCAAAAACGCAGTCAAACGATTGCCGAAGTGCCTGCACAAGTCAGCGCAATTACCGGTGAAGCAGTCAAAGATTACATGGGTGCGGCTGAGAACATCCGCGCGTTAGCAGGCCGTGTACCGAGCTTACAAATTGAATCATCTAATGGCCGCCAATCTCCACGTTTTTACATTCGTGGTTTAGGAAATACCGACTTTGATGTAAATGCTAATCAGCCCGTGTCTATGGTGCTAGATGAAGTGTCACTAGAAAATGCAGTACTGAAAAGTATTCCTATTTTCGACCTAGAGCGCGTTGAAGTGTTAAATGGCCCTCAAGGCACCTTGTTTGGCCGCAACACACCAGCGGGTATCGTTAAAATCGACACTGCAAAACCTGAGTTTGACGATTACGGTTACGTCTCAGGCGGTTTTGGTAAACGTGATACATGGTTTGTTGAGTCAGCCTATAACACAGAGCTATCTGAAAACTTTGCTGCGCGTGTATCATTAAAGTACCAAGAGCGTGATGCTTGGATTGATAACATCGCAAGAAACGAAGAAGTCGGTGGTTTTGAAGAATTAGCATACCGTCTTCAGCTACTTGGTGACTTTGACGATACGCGTGTATTGCTGAAGCTTCACGGCTTCGATCAAGATGGTGATATGCCGCAAGTATTCTACGGAAATGCACTGGAAAGTGAAAAAGAAGGGCTACCTGATGGATTTAACCCTGCCATCATTTCTCATAACAGCGCTTCAGGTTTCGAACTTGATCACATTGGTGGATCATTAAAAGTCGAACATGACTTTGGAATGTTTGATTTTACCTCTATTACAGGTTACGACGAACTAGAGAGCTTCAGTTTTGCAGATATCGATGGTTCGCCAATTCAAATCTTAGCGACCGGAGATGGCTTATCTGATCACTATCAGATTAATCAGGAATTCCGCATTTCTAAATCATTGGACAACGTTTTCTTCCAAGTTGGACTGTACTTCTTCGATGAAGACATAACCGTAGACAGTAACGTTTTTGACGGTACAGACGCCACGGTGGCGTTTACACAAACTGACCAACGCACAATTTCTCGCGCTGTATTCGGCCAGGTTGAAGTGGAAGCCAGCGATGACCTAGCGATTACTGCAGGGTTACGTTACACCGAAGACGATAAACAACTTGATATTCGTGAAGGTGGTACCAACAACATTCTGCATGAAATCAACAAAGATGATAATTATGTAAATTGGGATTTGTCTGCCAGATACACTATCGATGATAACTTCACTACATTTGCGCGTGTAGCAACTTCATCACGTGGCCCTGTTACTATTGGGCGTTTTGGTTTCCCAAGCTCAGCAGAAACAGAAACGCTCACGTCTTACGAGGTAGGTTTGAAAAGTGAATTGCTCGACCGCAGTGTGCGTTGGAACATCACCGCCTACACCTACGATATTGAAGATCATCAGCTAACGGCTACAGGTGGTGAGGCAAATACCAACTCATTGCTGAATGCAGACAATACGAGTGGTCATGGTATTGAAACAGACATTGAAGCTATCATCACAGACGAGCTTCGTGTATCGGCCAATTTAAGCTACAACCATACGGAAATTGAAGACGATACGCTTGGTGCAGAGCTCTGTGGCTCAACGCCCAAATGTAAGAGATTGGACCCTCCATTAAACCCAGATCAAGTTGATCCTGTTAAAATAGTATCGGTAGATGGCAATCCTCTCCCTCGCGCACCAGAATGGTTAGGTAACGTAAATATCAGCTATGAAATTCCATTCAATGACGGCTATATGTATGCCCAAACAGATTGGAACTACCGTAGCGACTCAAACATTTTCCTATATGAGGCTGTTGAATTTGTAGCAGAAGCGCGCTGGATTGGCGGTGTAAGAGCTGGCTATAAAAATGATGACGGGTTTGATGTTGCGATCGTTGGCCGTAACATCACTGATGAAATCGTTGTTGACGGTGCACTTGACTTCCTAAACTTAACGGCGTTCGTTAACGAGCCACGTTATTGGGGAATTGAAGCACGTTACGCGTTCTAATCACGCATCGTCATTTACTCGGTAAAATGAAAAGCACCTTCGGGTGCTTTTTTCTGTTGTGCTTTACACCCCATCATTACTGTCAATAGTTCGCGAAATTTACTGGCGTTTACGGCTTTTTCTTACACAATCCCCGCATATAAAAGGCGTTTTCCTTTTGTTGATTATGGTTGTAAAAAAAATTTAAAGTAAAAATTGCAATATTCTATTGCTTGAACAAGTTTTATACTTCAAACTATCATGGATTCTGTGAGATGCATTGGCGTGTCTCACACGACTTCGGGGTTGATTCTGGCTGTTGGCTTCCCGTTGGCGTAGATTGACAACAGCCTTGAGAAACTTTGAAATGAAACTATATGTAGGAAACCTGTCATACCAGATGACAGATGCCGATTTGGAATCCACGTTTGCAGCATTTGGCGCGGTAAATTCAGCCAAAATCATCATGGACCGTGAAACAAATCGCTCTAAAGGCTTCGGCTTTGTAGAGTTTGATGCTAAGGAAGAAGCAGAGTCTGCAATCGAAAATCTGAACGGTAAAGAAGTTTCCGGTCGATCTATCGTTGTAAACGAAGCGCGCCCACCGAAACCTAGAACTAATCAAGGTGGCAGAGGCCGTTTCTAACCCACTACCTGATTCTATTTAAAAGGCTCCTTTATGGGGCCTTTTACGATTCAGCGACTGGTCAAAATCAAATTCACTAGCTGGTCTTCTCGCTGGCGTTTACGTTACTCACCTCTAATCCAGTACTGTCTTAACACGCTAATCCTTTTCAACTATGCACAACCAAAGCCTCCCGATGCTTTTCCTTGGTTCTTTATACACCCCATACACTTGCTCTGAATCGTGGTTTCATCCTATCAGACAACCACGAAAACGTTACAAACCTGAAATGTGAGATACGTTAGCACCCGACAAAATTCGGGTACAAAAAAAGCTGACGGTACTTTAGGGCGTCGTCAGCTTAGTTGGTTTCAAATATGGGAGTTTGGCTACTCCCTAATTTATTAACGTACCAATTCAGGGTCTTCGGTTGTTGTCACTGGCGGTTGCGGTTTTTTACGAGAAAATACCTTACGGATATCATCCAGAATCACATACAACGAAGGCACCAATAACAGCGTGATCACCGTCGCAAACAATATACCAAACGCTAGCGATATCGCCATAGGAATCACTATTTGCGCCTGTAAGCTGCGTTCAAATATAATCGGCAACAACCCCATAAATGTAGTCAAAGACGTCAAGACAATCGCTCTGAAGCGCTGTGTACCTGCTTGAATGGCTGCATCAACGGTATTTAACCCTTCACGTCGAGCACGGTTAACAAAATCCACCATTATCAAGCTGTCATTCACCACAACGCCTGTTAGGGCAATGATGCCGCAAATGGAAAGTACGCTGACGGCATGCCCAAGCAACAAGTGCCCCACG
This sequence comes from Fluctibacter corallii, assembly GCF_025751585.1. Classification (GTDB taxonomy): domain Bacteria; phylum Pseudomonadota; class Gammaproteobacteria; order Enterobacterales; family Alteromonadaceae; genus Fluctibacter_A; species Fluctibacter_A corallii. Next base: position 207,619 of record NZ_JAOWKX010000002.1, on the reverse strand, counting down.
ATAGCTCCCACAATACCAAACGGGATAACAGACATGATAATAATAGGCTGCGAATACGACTTTAAAGGAATCGCCATCAACGCGTAAATAGCAAATAAGGCAAACACAAAGCCTTGTGCGAGGCTAACAAGTGCCTCCCCTTGCTCACGTGACGCGCCCTCAAGACGAAAACTCACTTTGGGATAGGTTTCCAGTAATGTTGGAATAAAATTATCCCTCACATTTGTCGCTACTTCATTCGGATCCACTCTTCCCTTATCGGCTTTCGCTGATACTGTAATTGAACGGTTCCCATCGACACGGATAATAGAACCATACCCTTCAGCCATTTCTAGCTCGGCCACTTCAGAAAACGGTATATCCTGACCAGACTGCGTTCGAATGCGCATTTCTTCTAGGTGGCCAATTGAAGATCGTTCGTCTTTTGGATAGCGCACCATCACTTTTACTTCTTCATCGCCGCGCTGAATACGCTGTGCTTCGGCACCGTAAAATCCATAACGTACCTGACGCGCTAGCGCATCTAAGCTTAGCCCCAAAGCCTCCGCTTCAGGTTTAATGTGTAAGCGGACTTCATCGCTTCCTCCACTAAACGAGTCATTAATATCAGCGATACCGTCAAATTCGTGCAAGTGACGCTTCAACTCATCGGTTGCCAGCCTTAATTGTTGCAAATTCTCACTGCTAAACTCGAACGTCAGATCTGCACCGCCGCCCGGACCACCGCCTGGCGCACCGATGTCTACAGACTTCACACCGGGAATCTCGGGCATCATCTCACGCCATTTATCCTGTATGGCGAAGGCGTCAATGTCGCGAGTCTCGCCTTTAGTCAATTCAGTAAACACTTGCCCCGACAGATTGCCGTTATCGAAGGCAATAGAATGCTTAACAACAGGCCCTCCATGATTTTCTTCCATAAATGCATTCATGTCATTCAACGACTGCATAAGCTGTTCTAATGCTGCATCCCGCTGCGCGATAGACGAGCCAGGTTCCATCTCTACCGTTCCCATCATAAAGTCGTTAGGAATGTTTGGGAAAAAGACAAATCTGACCAATCCACCGCCAAACAATCCAACGGTAAGAATCATCATGGCCAGAAAAGAAGCCAATGTGGTATAACGGTTACGTATCGCTTTCGTGACAAAAGGTTGGTACTTCTTACGAATGAAGGTTTTGATCCCCTCACTAAACAGATCTCTAAACCTTTGAAACTTGTTCGCTTTCTCTGGGTTATATGGCCTGTCTTTCATGTGTGCTAAGTGAGCAGGCAATATCAGTTTGGATTCAATCAGTGAAAAAATTAAACAAATTATTACAACCCAACCGATGGTTTTCCAAATCACGCCAAATGTACCTGGTACCATCAACATCGGGGTGAATGCCGCAATAGTCGTAAGCACACCGAAGGTTGCAGGCATGGCCACTTTTTTTACGCCGGCTATTACATTATCGATATTGTGGCCTTTTTGATCGATCTCAGTATATGCGGACTCCCCCATAATAATGGCATCATCAACCACAATACCTAGCACTAATATAAAGCCAAAGAGACTTATCATATTAATAGAGAGGTTAAAGAACTCTAAAGGCATGAACAGGAGTGTACCTAAGAAGCACACCGGTAGCCCTACCATTACCCAAGCGGCCAAACGAAACTTCAAAAACAACGATAAAACCAAAAATACCAGCAGTGCACCAAAAAACATGTTGCTGAGCATCATGTTCAATCTATCTGCTAAATAAAAAGAGCTGTCTCCCCACGTATCGGCCTGAATATTCGGTGGCATGCTTGCTTTACGTTTGTCTAAAAACGTATTCACCGCGTCTGAAATATCTAGCGCATTTTGGTCACCAACAGATTGAATACGAATATTCATAGCAGGCTTGCCATCAAAAATGGCAAAACTATTTTCTTCAACAAAACCATCTCGTATTGTAGCGATATCGCCCAGTAGTAAACGCGTTCCGTCTTGCCTCGACACCAGTACGAGATTTTCAAAATCAAACCCAGTATACGCCTGCCCTTTCGCACGCAATAGAATATCGCCGCTATCGGAACGTATCGAACCACCAGGTAGATCAATAGATGAACGTCGCACGGCGTTGACCAATTCGTCGAAGGTTAAATTGTACTCTTGCAGCTTAACTTCAGAGATTTCAATCGCCACCTCGTAATCACGCGCCCCCAACACCTGTACCGCTGACACACCAGGCAAATTAGCGATTTCGTCACGTAAGTCTTTCGCGTATTCCTTAAGCTCTCGCTCCGAAGCATCGCCATACACAGAGACCCAAAGCACATCTTGGGTAGCCTTTTGGCGATATATCACGGGCTTTTCTGTGTTATTTGGAAACGTAGGAATAGCATCAACCTGAACCTTGACTTCATCAAGCACAATCTGAGGATCATAATCATCTTCAACCTCAATGTTGACTCTCGCCATACCCTCTGTAGCGGTTGATGTGACTTTCTTGATGCCCTCCAAGTTCTCAATGGCTTCTTCAATTTTAATAATAACGCCTTCTTCCACTTCCTGTGGCGCCGCCCCTAAATAAGGCACGCGAACGACAATATTATTCAACTCAAACGTCGGGAATACCTGTTTTTGAATTGATGCCGCACCAAATAATCCACCAATGATTAAGATCCACATCAGTAAGTTGGCAGCGACGCTATTTCTGGCAAACCAAGCAATTAAGCCTTTGTGGGTGTCGATTTTACTCATTAGCGCTCTCCTGAGACAGCTAACTCCGTCTCTGTCGCTTCGTCCGTTGACTCATTCTGCTCAGCATCATCTTCGGGCAAACGTACTACCATGCCATTATACGGGTTTGGAATAGCGCTCGTGGTGACAAGCTCGCCGCTGTCTAAGCCCGATACAATATAATGATACTTTTCGTCTGAACGCTGAATAGTCACGTTTCTTAGTTCGATTTCTCGGTTGTCAGTGACCACTAATACAGTTCCATCTAATCTCACCACTTCGCGGGGTAATACCACAACATCGGTGCCTTTATTTCCACCTATTGACGCTTGAACAAAACGCCCAAAATTCAGAACATTCCCTTCAGCACCCGCTTTTCTGAGATAAGGGTCTTCAACCGTTGCAACGACATAAAGTACACGACGCTGTTCATCTAGCACTCCTTCGCTTCGAGCCAACTTCGCCGTCCATGCAGCATCACGGCCGGCGACGCGCGTTGTCAGTGTCACTTCTGTCTGGTTGTTGTTTACCAAGTTTAGGTCCAGATAAGCCAAATCTTTGTCGGTCAGTGGCAACCTCACTTCAGCCAGCTCAGTACCGAAAATACTACCCAGTTGGCTTCCTGCAGTCACAAACTGACCTAAATCAACCAACTTCGATTTGACTAACCCATCGTAAGGTGCACGAATCGTTGTTCTCTCAAGATTACGTTTTGCTCGCTCCAATTGTGCTTCAGCGGCGCGAACGTTGGCCATTTCTTTCGCCAACTGCGGCTTACGTAAGCCCAATTCAGGCGCAGGACTGCTCTTCACACTGCGCCACTCTTCTTCTGCGACCTTGCCTCGTGCCTGCTCTTCTTCAAGTGCCGCTTTCGCTCTGGCAAGTTCAGCCTCAGCAGCCTTTAAATCTGTGGTGTAATCTGACTGCTCAAGCTGCACCAATACATCACCTTTACGAAACATGCCACCTTCGATAAAGGTATCCGACACTTCGACCACTTTTCCGCCGACTTGTGTGCTTAATGTGGTCGCCACTTTGGGTTTTACTGTTCCCTGAGAGTTAACGGTATAGGTTAAGTCTTGTTTCTCAACAGGCGTGGCTTGAACAAGAAATGCTTTTTCTTCAACGTCTTTCTTTTCGGGAGGCGCTTTGGACGAAATCATGACAGCAGCTATGACGGCCGCAATTGCCACGATAAGTAGCGGGATTCCCCCTCTTTTTAGTGCGTTACTCATTAGTTGTTCCTTGAACGTAAACGTATTCCAATTCTATTCTACTACTGAATTAACCAGGTATAACATATGACAAATGTTAGATTTTGTTACGTATCCCTCAGTGCCCGTCATACACGGAATATCTAGATGCGCATTCCAATCAATTAAAGTACAAAATAAGACAAAACCAGAAGCCGGAGAACAGGCAAATTATAAGCTGTCGAATGAGATTTCAAGAAAAGAAAAAGACAATCAGATATGCAACAGAAAAAACGCTCACCTGAACAGTGAGCGTCGATTTGTGTTAAGAAATGTTATGACAAAATTATTAAAGTGAAGACTCTAATTCAGGCAGCACCTCAAATAGATCGCCCACCAAGCCATAATCTGCAACCTGGAAAATAGGCGCTTCTTCATCTTTGTTAATTGCCACAATGATCTTTGAATCTTTCATCCCAGCAAGATGCTGAATGGCACCCGAAATTCCAACAGCAATGTAGAGTTGAGGTGCGACAATTTTACCCGTTTGTCCTACTTGCATATCATTCGGCACAAATCCGGCATCTACAGCTGCACGTGATGCGCCAATCGCAGCACCTAATTTGTCTGCAATCCCTTCAAGTAATTTGAAGTTTTCACCATTTTGCATGCCACGGCCACCCGAGATAATCACGTCTGCAGCAGTCAGTTCTGGACGCTCCGATTCTGTCAACGACTCGCTAACAAAGGCAGATTTCTCGGCTAGCTTTACCGTTTCAACGTTCTCGATAGGTGCACTACCTTCAGCGCTTGCTGCATCAAACGCCGCCGCACGCACAGTCACCACTTTTATTGCATCTGATGTTTTCACTGTCGCAATTGCATTGCCCGCGTAAATCGGTCTTACAAATGTGTCGTCACTTTCTACATCAATGATGTCAGATATTTGTGCAACATCTAAAAGTGCAGCCACGCGCGGCATGAAGTTCTTACCCGTTGTCGTCGCAGCAGCAAGAATATGCGAGTATGCTTTGCCAAGTTCCAGCACCAAATCAGCGATATTTTCCGCCAATTGGTGCGCGTAAGCATTGTTGTCAGCAACAATCACTTTTGCCACGCCAGAGATTTTTGCAGCGTCTTGTGCAATGTCACCAACATTTTCGCCAGCAACAAGAAGGTGAATATCTCCTCCCATTTTTTGCGCAGCGGTGATCAATTTGCTGGTTTCAGACTTTAAGTGCTGATTATCGTGTTCTGCGTATACAAGAATCGCCATTAGATCACCTTCGCTTCATTTTTTAACTTTTCAACCAACTCAGCAACATCCGCCACTTTAATACCACCTTCACGCTGTGGTGGAGGCGTCACTTTAATCACAGAAACATGCGACGTTAAATCGACACCAAAATCTGCTGCACTTTTTACGTCTAACGGCTTACGCTTGGCTTTCATAATATTCGGAAGTGAGGCGTAACGCGGCTCATTTAAGCGTAAATCAGTCGTGACAACCGCTGGAAGCGTCAGTTGCACGGTTTGCAAACCACCGTCAATTTCACGGGTAACATTCACCTTGCCGTCATCAACATTCACTTCTGACGCAAACGTGCCCTGAGGCATGCCCGTCAAAGCGGCTAGCATTTGACCAGTCTGGTTGTTGTCTGAGTCAATTGACTGCTTACCTAAAATCACCAACTCTGGTGATTCTTCTTCAACCACCTTTTGTAAAAGTTTGGCGATTTGAAGCGAGTCAAGCTGTGCGTCAGTGTCAATTTGGATACCGCGATCAGCACCCAGTGCTAATGCAGTTCGAATTTGCTCCTGACAGGCTTTGTCACCAATAGACACCACAACTATTTCAGTTGCAACGCCCTTTTCCTTCAATCTAACCGCTTCTTCCACTGCAATTTCGCAAAATGGATTGATAGACATTTTTGTATTCGTAAGGTCAACCGCCGAATTGTCAGGTTTTACTCTCACCTTAACGTTGTAATCGATGGCGCGTTTAACCGGCACAAGTATTTTCATTTTCACCTCTATGCTTAGGCGTTTTACAATATAATACCGAGACACAATCATAAACTGCCTGATATGTCTCAGGTAGGGTAATACGGTTTTACCGCTCGGGTGGCGTCAATGTACTTATAGTTGACGTGAGCGTCAACCAACACTACCCTTTTGACCTTCATTAAATTTACTTATTTTTGACAATGGTCAAAATTTCTTTAACTAATAGTTTACTATAACAAAGGAGAAACCAGTGGAACGCGAATCTATGGAATTTGATGTCGTCATAGTCGGAGCAGGACCTGCTGGGCTCTCAACAGCTATTCGACTCATGCAGCTTGCCAACGAAAAACAACAAGAGCTGATGATATGCGTTGTTGAAAAAGGCTCAGAAGTCGGTGCACATATTCTATCTGGTGCAGTATTTGAACCAAAGGCGTTAAACGAGCTCATTCCAGATTGGAAAGAAAAAAATGCGCCGCTCAATACCAAAGTGTCAGAAGACCATATTTATCTGCTAAATGACGACACGCGCGCCCAGAAGCTTCCTAATGCCATCACCCCAAAAACCATGCACAATGAAGGCAACTACATTGTGAGTATGGGCAATGTTTGTCGCTGGCTTGCTGAGCAAGCAGAACAACTGGGGGTTGAGATATTTCCAGGCTTCCCCGCCGCTTCATTGATTGAAAACGAAGATGGCAGTATTGGCGGAGTCATTACAGGTGATATGGGTATTGGGGCTAATGGTGAACAAAAAGATTCCTATATGCCCGGCATGGAGTTACGTGCCAAACAAACTATTTTTGCCGAAGGTTGCCGTGGCCATTTAGGTAAACAACTTATCGAGAAATTTGGCTTGGATGAAGGCAAGTCACCTCAACATTATGGCATTGGCTTCAAAGAGATTTGGGATATCGATCCTGAAAAGCATCATGAAGGCCTAGTCGTTCACTCTGGTGGCTGGCCACTTACTGACTGTAATGGCGGTAGTTATCTCTACCACGCTGAAAACAATCAAGTCTTTGTTGGGCTAATTATCGATTTAAATTACGACAATCCACACCTAAGTCCATTTGACGAATTTCAGCGAATGAAACACCACCCAGTGTTTAAACAATACCTCGAAGGCGGAAAGCGCGTTTCTTATGGTGCACGAGCAATCACTAAAGGTGGATTTAATTCCCTTCCCAAGATGACCTTCCCTGGCGGTATGTTAGTGGGTTGTAATGCGGGTACGTTGAATTTCGCGAAAATTAAAGGCAACCATACGGCAATGAAGACAGGCATGCTAGCGGCTGAAACCCTCTTTACAGCCCTGTCGGAAGAGCGTGCTGAGGGTAAAGATTTAACAGAATTTGAGGAAGCATTTAAGGCATCTTGGGTTTATGATGAACTTTATCATTCCAGAAATTTTGGTCCTGCGATGCACAAGTTTGGGAGCTTTTGGGGAGGTGTATTTAACACAGTTGAGCAAAATTTCTTTGGCGGAAATATGTTTGTTAATCTTCAAGACAACCACAAAGATTATGCGCAATTAAAGGACGCATCGTCATGTGAAATGATTGCATATCCAAAACCTGACGGTGTGTTAAGTTTTGATAAACTGTCTTCCGTATTTCTATCAAATACGAATCACGAAGAAGATCAGCCTTCTCATTTAAAATTAAATAATCCCGATATACCCATTAACGTAAATCTTCCTAAATACGCTGAACCCGCGCAAAGGTATTGCCCTGCTGGCGTATACGAAGTAGTGGAAGATGAACAAGGAAATAAAGTTTTTCAAATTAATAGTCAGAACTGTGTTCACTGCAAAACCTGTGATATTAAAGACCCGAGTCAAAATATCACTTGGGTCACACCTGAAGGTACAGGTGGGCCAAATTATCCAAATATGTAGGTATTGATTTGTAAATTAATTAAGAAAAAGCGGCATTAGTCGCTTTTTTTTTGATTAAATTAAGTTAAACTCCAATTTAGATTTGCAAACCACATTATATTTTAGGTACCAAGAATGAACGAGTTTTTATCTATTTTAACTCACGGAAGACGTCTTCAAGGCGCAGTTAAGGATTTATCTTTAGAAGAATTGACAGAAGTTGCAGATAAATTAAATAAAATTATCGAAACGCGCCGCGTTAAAGAAGAGGAACTTAGAAAGGTTGAAAAAGAAAAGCTCGATAAGATAGATGCGATTTGTAAGCAATTAGAAGAAGCAGGGCTAGCACTTGAAGATCTTCAATCAACTGATGTCGCGAAAAAGCTAAGAAAAACCGGTTCAAAACGCCCTGTTAAATATATTCTTCGTGATAAAGACGGCTCTGAGCATACTTGGACGGGCATTGGTAGAATGCCGAAAGTCTTTTCTCAAGCATTGGCCGACGGAAAAGATTTAGACGATTTCTTACTATAATCACTAAATCAAGATAAAGGTCACTCATGTGGCCTTTACTCTTTACCCAATTCTATTTCCTACTACATAACCATATAGCCATCACGCTGAAATGGGCTTTTTCTTACCTTGACTTGAAATGCGTAGTTTCGCCCCAATACTTTTAGCAAAATTATTCGTAATGGCGTTGTATGACTTTACACTATCAAATTTCACATTTTCCTGCAGATGAAGCCCATGCAGACGGCCAATCTCGCGCTCCACTCGTGTTGATCCACGGTTTGTTTGGAAGCTTAGAAAACCTAGCTCTAGTGAGACGTGAATTTGAATCAGAACGCAGTGTTATTTCTATTGATTTACCCGATCATGGTAAATCTACGCACTCGAATACGTTTTCATTTTCTGATTACGCTAAGCAGATCGTGGAATTGCTAGATTCATTGTCATTCGATTCTTACATCCTCTTAGGTCATTCACTCGGAGGGAAAGTCGCAATGCAAGTCGCTTTAGAAGGCGCAATAAAAATAGAAAGATTAATTGTGGCTGATATTGCCCCTGTCGCCTATGAAGCAAGACATCAATCGGTTTTTCAAGGTTTAAATAACGTTGATTTGACATCTATCAATACACGATCAGACGCCGATGCTATGCTAGCCGAGTGCATATCAGAAACGGGCGTCAGACAATTTCTATTAAAAAGCCTTTATCAAGAGAACGGACAATGGCAATGGCGATTTAATTTACCCATGCTAGAGCGTAACTATGATACGCTGTCCGGAGCATTGCCTGTTAAGGGCACATTTGATAACCCAGTACTTTTTGTCAAAGGAGGACGATCAGATTACATTAAACCAGCGTATAAAGAGCGAATTCTCGCATTGTTTCCAAATAGTCAGGCAAAAGTGATTGGAAGCGCAGGACACTGGTTACATGCAGAAAAACCAGCAGCCTTCAATCATATTGTCAGAAATTTTATTAATGACTAACGTGTGCGAATAAGAGTCATTAGCATTCGATTAATGACTGATATGTGATATAGTTCGCGCCGTTTCACACTTCGATGAACTAAAATGCTAAATGAATATTACGAGCAAATTGAAGCAATCATCTTAAATTTGGCCCTTGCAGGCCTGTTTGTCTTGATGGGATTTGCGATCCACGATGTGCTGAAAAAGAACGATGTTCCTATGTTCGGTCGCGCAATTGCGTATCTAGTACTCTTTTTAGGTGCGGCCGGCTTTATTGCCAAAGGGCTCATTCAAGTCTTCTGGCAGTCTAGCGGAGTAACCGGATAATTAGGTTATTTCTTTGATTTATAAACTTGAGGTGTCTTAAAAAATGGCAAGTGTAGGTCTGTTCTTCGGAAGCGACACTGGCAACACCGAGCATGTTGCCAAAATGATCCAAAAAGAGCTGGGTAAAAACCTGATTGAGGTTCACGACATCGCCAAGAGCAGTAAAGAGCAAATTGCAGACTTTGACCTGCTAATCTTTGGTATTCCCACCTGGTATTATGGTGAGGCTCAATGTGATTGGGACGATTTCTTTCCTGAATTGGAAGAAATCGATTTTGCAGATAAGTTAGTGGCTATTTTCGGTTGCGGAGATCAAGAAGATTACGCAGAATATTTTCTTGATGCGATGGGCATGATCAGAGATATTGTTGAACCTAAAGGTGCAATTTTAATCGGTCAATGGCCAACAGAAAGCTACGATTTTGAAGCATCAAAAGGCATGGCTGACGAAAATCATTTCGTGGGTTTGGGCATTGATGAAGACCGTCAACCTGAACTAACAGATAGCCGTGTTAAAGCTTGGTGTAAGCAGCTCCACGAAGAGATGTGCTTAGCCGAATTAGCTTAAGCTTAGGTAGTATTGAGCACAAAAAGGAGCCGATGGCTCCTTTTTCAGTTTTATACTCTTTAGAAGCGATTTAATACGCGCCCGCACTGTAGATTAATTCGTAGCTGTGGCTATAAATTTCTACGATATTACCGAAAGGATCTTCCATATAAATCATTCTGTAGGGCTTTTCACCTGGGTAATAATAACGAGGTTTCTCCATACGTCGCTTGCCCCCCGCTGCGACTATTTTCTCGGCTAACCCTTCAACATCTGGGTCCTGCACACAGAAATGAAAGACACCCGTTTTCCAGTATTCAAAATTATTGTCTGGGGTTTGCTGATTCGGGAACTGAAATATCTCTACGCCTACTCTGTCACCTGTTGAAAGATGCGCGATCTTAAAACTTCCCCAACCTTTGCCGAAAACATCAGTGCACATTTCTCCTATTGCAGAATCGTCCTCTTCTATCGTCGTTGGCTCCATTATAAGGTACCACCCCATAACGCCAGTGTAGAATTTGACTGCTTCTTCAAGATCGGGAACAGAAATACCAATATGCGAGAAGGTTCTCGGATAAACAGACTTTGTCATTTCGCCTCCAGTGATTACATGAATATGAATGAATGTTCAACCAATACAGTTTACGCCAGCCAAATAATTACGTTAAATTATCATTAATAATCACTTAAATAATAAATTATTATGATAAATCCGATATTTCTCAAAACGTTTTGCGTCTTGTACCGAAACACACATTTCACTCAAACCGCTCAGGTATTACATATGACGCAACCTGGCGTAAGCCAGCACATACACAAGCTTGAAGAGCAACTCAGCGCACAACTTTTCATTCGTAAAGGCAAGCACATCATCGCTACGGAAGCAGCAAAAACGCTCTATGAGCACGCAATAGCTATTTTAGATACCCTAGAATCGCTACCATCCGAAATTAAAAAGGATAGCCCATATGAAGGAGAAGTCAGTATTATGTCGCCTGGCGGAGTAGGATTATTGCTTTATGAAAGATTGCTCCATGAGCAAAGGACTCATCCACAGCTATCGATTCAATTTCGTTTTGCTCCCAACACCGACACAGAACGTGCTATCAGCCAACGAAAAGCAGATATTGGTATAGTGACACTGCGCCCAACTTTAGCAGACATCACCAGTTTAAAAATTGGAAACGATCCTCTTTTGCTCGTGTTGCCATCAAAATACAAAGAGCCTACTTGGACGGCAATCGAACAGCTCGGCTTTATCAATCACCCCGATGGTGAATTGCATGGAACGTCACTACTAGCAGAAAACTATTCAGAATTTACGAGCATCTCCTCAATAAAGCAGAGCGGCTTTTCAAATCAAATTAGTTTGATTCTTGATCCCGTTAGTTTAGGGTTAGGATTCACTGTACTTCCTAAGTCAGCGGTACTGGCTTACCGAAATCAGGCATCAATATCAGCGTTTAGCTTAGAAAATCCCGTTTTAGAACCGATTTTCTTGATTCACAATACAGTGGCGCCCCTGACAAAACGCGCTAAATTTATCTCAGACGTGATTAAAAACAAAATTGTTGATGTGTCAGAAAGTGTAGGGTAAGAAAAAATACTTCTAACAATGCTACACCGTAAATTTAGATACAGACTCTCGCATTTGATGCATCATTTTATCTACGTGATGTGTTGCTTCGTTAGACTGTTGAGTGTAAGTGGCATTCTGTTTTGCTAGCTGTACAATTTGAGCTAACTCACGTGTAACTTCATCAAGTAAGCGATCTTGTGTTTCGGTGTCTGTCACTATGTGCTGGTTAACCTCAAACAGTTTATCAATAATTGATTGAATATCTGCCACTTGTTCGTTCACCTGCGTGATTAATGCAACGCTCTCTTGGCTTTGTTTTGCTCCCTCATTAATTGCATGAACTGCTTGTTCAGAATCTTTTTGCAAAGCCGCAATCATCGTCTCGATTTCTTCCGTAGAATCATGTGTTCGGTTTGCTAACGTTCTAACCTCATCTGCAACAACAGCAAAGCCCCTTCCCTGCTCTCCCGCCCTTGCAGCTTCGATGGCTGCATTTAATGCGAGTAGATTCGTTTGCTCTGCGATCGTTTTAATCACATCTAGAATACTGCCAATCTTAATACTGTTATCTGCTAAACGCTGCATAATTTCTGACGACGTATCTGAGTGCTTGGCAACCAAGCTAATTTGCTGACGGCTCTTGGTCACAAGTTGGCTAGCCGAAGACGATTGCGCTCTCACATTGTCAAGCTGCTCCATCGCAAAACGAATTTGCTCAAGGGTAGACTGGCTGGTTTCTTTTACTGTTTGTGTATTATTTGACGCGACATTCACCTTATCACGCTGCATATCGACTTGCTGAAGGGTTTTCTCACCCAGTTGAGCACTTTCTTTGGTAGCACTTTCAAGTTGATCAGCTTGAACCCGCATTTGTCCGACAACAGCATGGAGACTTTGAGAAAGTTGGTTAACGTTTTGCGCAAGGACAGAAAACTCATCTTGGCCTTGCGTGTCAGCAAGGTGCGTTAGATCGCCATTACTAATAATACTTAGGCTATTTTGAATTTTAGTTAACGGGCGCGAGATAATTCTGGCAACCAAGGTCGCGCTAACAGCAATAAAAATAAACGCCACAATCATCACGAAAACAGAAGTAAGAATATTGCTCTCGACTACCTCTAATATATCCCGTTGTCCGGCTTTCGCATCTTCGTTCACCTGTTCAAAAATGGCTGAGAACACATCAATGGCTTGTATCTGTGCATCTTCTGCTGCTTCCATTTGCTGTTGGGCTTCTTGTAGCAATGCAATTTTGTTACTTTGTAATGCAAAGAGCCCTGATTCAGACATCACCATAGACTGAACATTCGCAAATTGTTCGTTAAACATATCAACCACGCCATCGGTGTCTACTTCTTCCGCAAGACGATTGAGATAGTCTTTATCGACAGCAACATTACTCAACACAAATTCAATGTCTCCTTTTATCGTGTCACTCAACTCAGGATCTGTTACCGACACATATTCTTTTACTGAATTAAGCATGGGCAGTAACTTGTTGTCGATATTGGTGCCAGTGCCGATTAAGGTATCGAGCTGAGGCGAGTCGCTTTCTATGTATGACAAATCCATCATCAACGCACTCGCTTCATCAGTACCTCTGAGTATCTGTTGAGCAAGCGCGTCTATTTGGGAGTCTAGATTGAGTTGTTCCTTTCGGGTCTGATACATTTTTTCGCTAAGTGAAAGATAGGTATTTGATTGACTGACACCCTTCTCAAATTGTTGCCGGTTTACCACCAACGAAGCAACACCAGCAATGTATCCTTGGAGTTTATCAGAGAGCGTACCAAAGGCTGCGTGACTCTCATTCACGCCCTCAAGCGATTGTTTGTAATATCCGCTGGTGGATTCCTTCGCCAATGTGAGCAGTGTATTTTGAACCTCTAACATCCTCTCTTGGATGGGCATCTTTTCGTTTACAACCACTTCTGCTGATTGCTTAATTTCATTCAATCCAAAATATGAAATTACATTTGTGAAAAGTAACAAACAGCCTAGAGCCACAAAGCCCAATACCAACTTGGTAACTACATTCAATTGCATGTCCAGAATCGCTTATTTTTTCTTTTATATCGTCAAAGGGTAAATAATATTTAAGGTCAATCGCGTCCTTATTGACAGCTCAAATACCATTTTTTTACATTTATTACACTAGTGTAACAGCTGGTACGATGACTTGGCTACGTATAAATCCTAAAAAGACGAAATAACTATCAACAAGTACAGTTTTTAACGAGTTGGAAGATAAACGCTTTTAAAACTCATTTACTCCCCTATAATAGTGCCAATATTTAGCAGACCAGAATGCATAATGGATCAGAACAAAGAACTAAAGAAAGCAGGCCTCAAAGTCACATTGCCACGCCTAAAGATCTTAGAAATACTTCAAGAGCCAGAAAATCAGCATATTAGCGCCGAAGACGTGTACAAAATCCTGATCGAGCAAGGCGAAGAGATTGGTCTGGCAACAGTTTATCGTGTTCTTAACCAATTCGACGATGCCGGCATTCTGAACCGCCACCACTTTGAAGGCGGTAAGTCTGTATTTGAAATTAGCCACAAAAAACATCACGACCATTTAGTATGCTTAAAATGCGGCAAAGTGATCGAGTTTGAAGATCCCGTTATCGAGCAACGCCAAGAAGAGATTGCCAAAGCAAACAATATGAAACTTACGCACCATAGCTTATACCTGTATGGCGAATGTACAGACGGTTCATGTGACGAAAATTAGTGAAATATACGCTATTTCGGATTTATCATAATCCGAGATATTCTTCTTAAAAAAACGGTGTCAACAGACACCGTTTTTTATTTCGATATTGTAATTAAGCCCTGAAGCGGTCGTACCGATATTCGAACGTGTTATTCAGCCCAAAAATGTTTTTGGCGTTCTCGTTGGCATGCGCGTCACTAATTCATAACTACTCGAGTCTGACCAGTGTGCAACTTCGTTGGCATTCAGATTTTGCCCCCATAACTCAACCTCATCACCAATATTTATCTCTTTGAGGTCTGTCACATCGGCCGTTATCATGTCCATGGAAACACGTCCTGCGAGTTTAGCACGCTGACCATTGATAAGGATCGGTGTACCTGATTTGGCATTTCTTGGGTACCCATCGCCGTATCCTGCGGCAATAGTCGCAATTCGGGAATGTCGCTGCGCCTGCCAAGTATTGCCATACCCTACATATTCTCCAGGTTCGATATCTCTCACTGCTATAACGCTTGATTGGAATGTCATCACGGGCTTTAACTGATCAGCGATGGCATGGGTACCATTAAACGGAGATAGTCCGTACAGCATGATACCTGGCCTAACAAAATCCCCGCAGCTTTGTGGTATCGACATCAGCGCAGCAGAATTAGCTAAACTGGTTGAAAAGATAGCGTCTGGCGATGCTTCATGAATGTCTTGTTTCACCGCCATAAAGCGATGTAATTGGCGAGCATTTAATTCATTTTTTATTTCATCGGCACTGGCAAAATGCGTCATTAATGTACTCACCGTCACATGTGGAATAGCCGACAAACGCGCCCAAAGCGCAAGGGCATGTTTAGGCATTACGCCTAATCTATGCATACCTGTGTCTATTTTTAGCCAAATATGTATAGGCTGGCATAACGTCACCGCTTCGAGGTGAGCAACTTGAGTTTCGCAATGCACAACGACGTCAATACCGAGCGTCTCACAGGTGGTGTACTCATCAGCGCTAAAACATCCTTCGAGGAGTAATAGCGGTACATCAATGCCTTCTTCACGAATATGTCTGGCTTCCTCTAAACAAGATACAGCAAAGCGCGCAACTTCCGACTGAAGCGTTCGAGCAACCTCGACACTGCCATGACCATATGCATCCGCTTTAATTGCTGCAACGATTTGACTATCTGGCGCAGTCGCTTTGACCAGTTGGCAGTTATGTTTTAACGCGTTTAAATCGATACGGATTTGAGTAGGGCGACTCATGAAAATAAGGTTCTCTGTTTCACTGGTTGTACATCAATAGTCGAACTGGTGTGCCAAATATAATCGCTGCACCACTTTTGCCAAGTCCCCCGGCACGCCTTTCCCAACTGGGTTGCCATCAATGCTTGTCACTGGTGCAACCCCTTTGCTTGAACTAGTCAGCCATACCTCATCGGCATCGAGCAATTCATCAAGCAAGACAACCCGTTCCTGAATTTCGAAGATACCTTCTTTATTCAACATATCGAGTAAAATCTGACGCGTAATGCCCGGTAGTAGCTGATTATTCAGTTCAGGCGTGGAAATCACATCATTTTTAACGATAAACACATTGCACGCAGCCGCTTCCGTCACTTCATTCTTGCCATTGTATAGCACCACTTCATTGGCGCCCTCATCTTGACTAGACTGGAAATGCAACACATGCCCCAGCAATGACGTAGATTTAATATTGCACCGTTTCCAGCGCAGATCTTCGGCAGTCGTGATTGCCAACCCTTTTCCAGAACATTGATCAATGGGTTGTTGTGGGGGAATTTCAAACGCGTAAGCAAACACCGTCGGTTTGGTATTTTTGGGAAAACCATGAAAACGCTTAACATCCTCACCACGGCTCACATGAATATAAATTCCTGCATTTTCATACTTATTTTGACTCAGCAATGTCGTGGCAATGTCTCGCCAATCACGCTCTGCCATCGGCAGGCTTAGCGCAATTTCGCGCAAACTGTTTTGAAGACGGGCAATATGCGGACCAAATCCCACTAATTTCCCTTGGTAGGAGGGGATCACTTCATAAACTCCATCACCGAACAGAAAGCCTCTGTCCATTGGCGATATTTTCGCATTTTCAGCCGGAATAAACTCACCGTTGAGATATACAATTCCCATACATGTCCTGTTAGCCGATTTGACTCAGCAGTCGATAAGTAAAGTGCATTAAAAATTATGTTTATCTTACTCTGGTATGGGCAATAGGTGAATGTTTCTTTGTGCAAAAGCACGTAAATTGAGTAAGTTATGCGCATTCTCAATCGAGATAGGAGAAAACACTACCAAATCACCAGGACGGCATTGAGCCAACTTGTCTACATCATGACTAAACACGCTACCCAATTTAGGGTATCCCCCTATCGTCTGATACTCTGCCATCATCACAATAGGTTGGCCATTCGGTGGAATCTGCACTGCACCACGGGTTATTCCTTCGGATACCAGCCCCCGTTTATCCCATCCGATTTGTGCGCCTTGTAACCTCACGCCCATTCGGTTTGCATCAGGCGTGACAGTATAGGTTGAGGCGTAGAATGTAGCACGCGACACGGGGGAGAATTCATGAGCCTGAAACCCCTCTACCACTCTCAATGTAATCGGTGCAGATGTAAGTGATGTAGACGTTAGCGATTCTTCGTGCAAAGGCATCCGATACAGTCTGCGAACACTGCCTACTTGCGCCGATAACGGAAGCTTATCCCCGGCTTTTAACAGGCTTCCGACACTATCTACTCCCCCCAGTTTCTCTCGCTGCGATGTGGTTGGGCTGCCAAATATAGCGGGTACATCAAATCCTTCTGATACCGCCAAATAGGCTCGCATGCCCAACGTTGGGCATGCAATGTCAACTCGGCTTCCAGCGTCAAGTTGCACCGTTCGATTCATCGCCACAGCAGTGTGATCTTTATGTATGTCAGACATAGCACCTGTCACTGCAATAAAACACGTTTTGTGGGCAATAAAAGACAGCGAACCAAATAAAATCTCAATGCCTGCTGAATTAGCATCGTTGGAACAAAGCCTATTAGCAAGATTAAAGGCAGTTTGATCTGACGCTCCAGCAGCGGTTATCCCCATAGACGCAACACGTTCTCTCTGTGCTCCGACAATTAATGCTTGGCCTGAAACCGATATTATCTCAATCACGCTCCACCTCTGCACATTGCGCTTCGTAGGTAAGCAGATCGATAGCCGTAAAGCTCACGCTGTCGCCTACCCTAAAGCGATTTGGCTGCGGCGATGTGGCACAAAATAATGGCACCGCGGTACGACCAATCAAATTCCAGCCGCCGGGAGACGACGATGGATAAATAGCAGTTTGTGACTCTGCTATTGCAAGGGCTCCCGCTGGTACATGTTTTCGTGGCGAATCTAAACGTGGTACGCGCAAAGCGTCAGGCAAGGTTCCTAAGAAGCCAAATCCTGGCGCAAAGCCAAGGGCGAATACCCGAAACGTACATGATAAAAATGCATCTAAATAATCTGACTGTGACAACCCGGTCACATGAGACACCCTTAGCCAGTCGAGTTCGTCGGGCATACCAAAGTAAACCGGAATTTTATGGTGTCGCATTGCTTCAGATTTCCCACACTGGGCAATTGTACTCACCTCTTGAAGCAAAGACTTCACCGCAAAATGATCAGTGATAAGTGGGTTGTAACGCACCAATATTGAATGGTAAGACGGCGTAACATCGCGCAACCAGCAAGACAATTCTGCATGATGCTCGTCCCTCTCTGGGTAGAGTAAGTATTGAGCAATCTGGCCAATTAACTGATTGGCACATATACCATCTGTATCTTTTACATACACTATGAGAGCATCTTCTGATGCGGGAAATATATCAATTTGCATTGTGACTACAGTAAGGAACGAATCTGTTGAATCGCCTGCAAGGCGTCCGTCGAATCACCATGCACACACAATGTATCTGCCTCTAATGCCAACCATGAACCGTCAGACGCTTTTACTCGCCCGTCCTTAATTAACATTTTAGCTTGCTCTACCATTTCTTTGAGGCTTAGCACTGCGCCTTGTTGCTCACGAGGAGTGAGCTGACCACTTGGCATATAACGCCTATCGGCAAACGCTTCATAACGCAGCGTTACTCCGTTTTTAGACGCAATTTGCTGATACGCAGAGTTGTGTAGTCCCGCTTGAATCACCAACTCAATCGGTCGATAAAACGAAGACGTCGCCTCAACAACAGTCTGAAATACACCGAAATCTTTCATCATATCGTTGTACAGTGCACCGTGGGGTTTCATATAGGTGACAGCCCCTTCTACACACTGCGCAATTCCGTCTAATGCGGAAAGCTGATATATCAACATGGCGTGAAGTTCTTCTGCGGGCAAACGCATGCTACGTCGACCGAATCCTTGCAAATCTGGATAAGAGGGATGCGCACCAATTTCTACCTGATTTTCTATGGCTGCCACGACAGTATTACGCATGACCATTGCATCACCGGCATGAAAACCACATGCAATATTCGCCATATCGATCAACGGCAAAATGGCTCGGTCATCTGCCATTTTCCAGATCCCATAACTTTCACCTAAATCGCTATTGAGTTTCATTATCCCTACCGCAGTAAAATCAGATACAATAGCTATGTTACTTAAATTAAGAAAAAAGTCAGAATTTATGCTCAATATTGGCCAAATAAATCGCCTCCTTGTGTCGGATGCTTTTCCTTTCGGGTTTTATTTAAAACATTCACTCGAAGACAGTCCAGAAGATGCGGTATTACTGCCTCTCGAAGATGCGCCCGATCCTTGTGAGATTGGCATGGCATTAGACGTATTCGTTTATCACGATAGCGATGATCGTCTGGTCGCTACGTTAAACACGCCCAATGCAATGTTAAATGATGTGGCATTCATGCGAGTGAAACACGTTACGGGTGTTGGGGCTTTCTTAGATTGGGGATTAAAAAAAGATCTATTAGTACCTCATTCCGAGCAAGCCAAGCCACTTCAGGAACGCCTTGGCTATGTGGTGTTTGTTTATCAAGATGAGGAAACCGATCGCCTTGCGGCATCGACAAAACTTCATCGCTTTCTGGACGAGACAAATGAACAGCACTTTCGTGCTAAACAGCCAGTAAAATTGCTTATTTACGGTAAAACTGAGCTTGGTTATAAAGCCATTATCGACGGCAGTCACCTTGGACTTATTTTCAAAGATGAAGTTATCTTTCCATTGCGTGTAGGCGACACCGTTGACGGATTTATTAAACGTATTCGCAGCGACGACAAAATCGATCTGTGTTTTCAGTTTCATGATGACAACGCGCGTGCTAGCTTGGCAGACCAAATCCTAGACGATTTAGAGGCACATGGTGGAATCTCAACACTAACAGACAAAAGCCCAGCAAATGAAATTAGCCAGCGTTTTGGCGTAAGTAAAGGTGCCTACAAAAAAGCCTTAGGCGCGCTTTATAAGCAAAAGCGTATCGTGCTGGAAAAAGACAAAATTACACTTATCAGCAAATAAGGAGCAAGTATGAAAGCGCATGTGAAATGGCAAGGAGATATGACGTTCTCTTGCGAGACATCAACCGGCCACACCGTATTAATGGACGGCACGAAAAAAAATCCGACACCAATGGAAAGCGTGTTGTTGGCAGCAGGCGCCTGCTCCTCAATTGATGTTGTGGAAATTCTTAAAAAAGCCAGACAAGACATCACGGATTGCCAGTGCGAGTTAGTTGCCGAGCGCGCGAAAACGCCCCCTATGGTATTCACTGCAATTCATGCCAAATATGTTGTGACGGGACACGATATCAGCGAAAAACAAGTCCAACGCGCCGTATCTTTAAGTGCCGAAAAATATTGTTCTGTGATGCTGATGCTCAAAGGCAATGTAGACATTACTACCTCATACGAAATTAAACCTGCGTAGTTTCGTTATTAGTTAACATGGTCAGGAGCACTCATTGGCTCCTGAACCTTGTTCTACCCACCCTGCTCTATCATTAGTGAGCAAACTCACGACTATTTAGCCTTTTTCACTAATTTTCAAAAAACAGACACACTCCCTTACAATTACACACAGTTAAATTACTGTTTTTAAAGTAAATTTATTCATGGCACGCGGAATGCAGTCTCTGCAACTACATCACTAATTTACGGTAAGTCTGGCGTAAAAACCCAAAGAGGAAAACACAGACTTCTGCCACGCTGAGGGGATAAGAATATGGAATTACGGAAATCAACACTACGCACTTTGATGTTGACCAGCGGACTATTGCTAACAACTTCGCAACTATCGGGGTGCTTTGATGCAGAAGCCACTAATCAACAAGACGTTGCTGTTCAAGAAATTGCAATTCCCGTTGAAGTCGGCCACACATCAATTGGCGCAATATCTTCCAACTATGCCACAACTGCGATTCTGGAAGCCAAGGAAGAAGCCTTTGTCGTTGCGCGAGCATCGGGCATTATCGAGAAAATTCTGGTGGAAGAAGGCGACTACGTAGAAAAAGGACAGGTGCTAGCGCAACTTGACCCTCAGCGTTACATTCTAAGCCTGCGCCGCGCAAAAGCTGACCTTCAAGGCATCGAAAAAGAGCTCGCCAAAATCAATAAGGTATACGACAAGAAACTCGTTAGCGACGACATTTATGACAAACTGACCGCCCAATACGAAGCGGCACAAGCTACATTGAAATTAGCCGAACTAGACCTCAAAGAAGCCACGATTGTTGCCCCTATCTCGGGCTATATTGCCGAGCGAAATGCGAAAGTAGGTAACCTCACCGAGTCTTTCCAACGTGAACGCATGTTTCATATTGTGCAGCAAAAAGATTTATACGGGATTGTCCATTTGCCAGAAAAAGAGCTCGCAAAAGTTCACGCCAATCAACGTGCATCTTTGCGCTTAACAGCACTGTCGAATGCAACCGTGACGGGCTATGTTGAGCGGATCAGCCCTGTAATTGACTCACAAACAGGTACATTCAAAGTCACTTTACGCATCCCTAATGAAGACAATCAACTAAAAGCCGGTATGTTTGCTCAGGTCAATTTAAATTACGACACGCGAGAACAAGCCACTTTGTTACCGCGCCGTGCTCTGCTATCAATTGACAATGAAAACAACGTTTTCGTTATCGAAGAAGGTAAAGCCAAGCGTGTGAAAGTCAATATCGGTTACGAGGAAGATGGATTCGTAGAAATCCTCGACGGGTTAAAAGCCAATCAACAAGTGGTGATCACCGGACATCAAAACCTGAAAGATCAAGCGCCTGTTGACATTGTAAACGGTTAACAGGAGAACGCGTTATGAGCTTTGTAAAAACGTCGGTTAACCGACCCGTCACCGTGTGGATGATCACCTTTGCCGTCTTATTGTTTGGCATGGTGTCATTGTCAAGATTGGCCATCAATCTTTTACCTGATTTGTCTTATCCATCACTAACAATACGCACCGATTACGCTGGCGCTGCGCCAGCGGAGATTGAACAGTTGGTATCTAAACCGATCGAAGAGGCGGTTGGGGTTGTAAAAGGTGTACGGACTGTTAAATCGGTTTCAAAGGCTGGCCGTTCTGATGTACTCCTGGAATTTGAATGGGGTACAGAAATGGAATTTGCCAGTCTGGAAGTACGCGAAAAACTCGATGTAATCAACCTACCTTTAGATGTAAAAAAGCCGCTGATACTGCGTTTTAACCCCAGTTTAGATCCCGTTCTCCAATACGGTTTTGGTGGAAATACCGAGGCAGATGCGCTCACCCCAACTGCACTTAAACGCATGCGCACATTTGCTGAAGAAGAGATTAAACGCAAGCTAGAATCGGTTGATGGCGTGGCATCAGTACAAGTGGGCGGTGGGCTAGAGTCCGAAGTACACGTATTAATTGATCAACAAAAGTCTAGTCAACTCAATATTCCTATCAGTGACATTGTCACCCGGTTAAAAGAAGAGAATATCAACGCTGCGGGAGGACGTGTTGAAGACGGTTCCCAAGAGTATCTGGTACGTACCCTTAATCAATTCGATAGCCTTCAAGATATGCGCAACGTGTTTATTGCAACACGCCAGGGACGCCACATTCGTTTGGGCGACATTGCAACCATCACCGATGCGCATAAAGAACGTAGTAGTGT
The DNA here is from genome assembly GCF_025751585.1 of Fluctibacter corallii. Classification (GTDB taxonomy): domain Bacteria; phylum Pseudomonadota; class Gammaproteobacteria; order Enterobacterales; family Alteromonadaceae; genus Fluctibacter_A; species Fluctibacter_A corallii. The sequence goes on along the minus strand of NZ_JAOWKX010000002.1, from coordinate 185,026 downwards.
TACCCGCGTAAACAGCATAGAAGGTGTAGAAATTGCCATTTATAAAGAAGGCGATGCCAACACCGTTCATGTTGCGAAACAAGTAGAAGCACGCCTTCAACAATTACACGAATCCCTGCCAGAGGAGTATTCGTTAACACTAATACGTGACCAGTCGCAATTTATCGGCAATGCGATTAGCGAGGTCAAACGCGCTGCGATTATCGGTGGTGTGTTGTCTATGTTTGTGCTGTATTTATTTCTTCGTAATATCTGGCCAACACTGATTATTTCTATCTCTATTCCTGTGTCTATCATTGCCACATTTAACCTCATGTACGCCAACGATATCAGCCTAAATATCATGAGTTTGGGCGGTATCGCACTGGCCATTGGTCTTCTAGTAGACAACAGTATTGTTGTTTTAGAGAACATTGACCGTCATAAGCAAATAAATCCAGCGATTAAAGAAGCGGCAACCCAAGGTACCAAAGAAGTATCCATGGCGATATTCGCATCAACGTTAACTACAATGGCGGTGTTTTTTCCGCTGGTGTTTGTGGAAGGGATTGCTGGCCAGTTATTTAGTGATCAAGCTCTTACTGTTACATTTGCGCTTGCCGCGTCTTTAATTGTCGCCCTATCCCTTATTCCTATGTTGGCAGCAAGAGAAAAAGTTAATGCACACACGGATGCTGCCACTGCAACCCAACAGGAGGTCGACCCGAGTTTATTGTCGCGTCAGTACACGCCAACGCATCCGGTTAAAAAAGCGCTGTATTTATTCACTTGGCCCGTGCGTAAACTCTTTGTGGTGATGTTCTATTACCTGCCTCTCATGTTAACCACCACAGTGCAGTTTCTTGTCACTATTATCGGCAAAGGACTATCTGTCATATTTCGTCCAGTTACAGGCGTATTTAACTGGATATATACACGCTGTGAACGTGGCTATAGTTCAGCGTTACTCAAAGCAATGCAAGCGAAATACATCGTTATTGGTGGTGTCGTTACACTGTCTTTGGCGTCACTTTTGCTGTTGCCACGTCTGGGCATGAATTTGTTGCCAAGTTTATCTCAGGGTGAGTTCTTCGTTGAAGTCAATATGCCCACTGGTAGCCAATTACAAGTCACTGATACGGTATTAAAGGATCTTGCTACCTACGCAGAGACTTTGGAGGGCGTAGATCGTACTTACTCGCTCGCAGGAACAGGTAGTCTGATGAATGCGTCACCCTCACAAGGGGGAGATGATTGGGGCAAGCTTAATATTGTTATGGCGGACACAGCGACGCCAGCCCAAACAAGCAATGCAAAAGCCGCATTACGCCAATATCTCCAAAACAAACCCGGCGTGATCAGCCAGTTTGGTCAACCCGAACTGTTCAGCTTTGCGACACCACTAGAGATTCACGTTGTTGGGTACAACCTCAAACAATTACAAGCACAAGGAGATAACATCGTTGAGCGTCTGTCTGAAAACGCGCGTTTTGCCGATGTATCTTCCAGTTTGCAAGCGGGCAAGCCTGAGTTGAAAGTTGTGTTCGATCACAGTCGCTTAGCCCAACTTGGATTGACGGCCGCTGATGTGTCCAATCACATTGCGAGTCAGGTGGGAGGCGAAATAGCAAGCCGTTATAACGTGAACGACCGCCAAATTGACATTTTAGTCAGAGCAATCGATTCACAACGCGACTCAGTGGCAGACATCAACAGCCTGATTATTAATCCAGGACAGCAACCACCTATTCCCCTTTCAGCTGTGGCAGACGTGTCGAAATCGATTGGTCCGAGTGAAATCACCCGTGTAGGCCAACAACGTGTCGTGATTATTTCTAGTAACCTGGCTTACGGTAATTTGGGTGAAGCGACTGAAGAGGTAAAAGCATTGCTCGCCGATGTTGAGCTACCACCAAATTTGAGCCTAACGATTACTGGACAAAGTGAAGAAATGCAGAACAGCTTCCAGTCTTTACAATTTGCATTGTTACTGGCTGTGTTCATGGTATATCTTGTGATGGCTTCACAATTTGAATCATTGCTACACCCATTTTTGATTTTGTTTACTGTGCCACTGGCATGTGCAGGCTCGATTTATGGCCTTTATCTTACCAATACCAGTTTGAGTGTGGTGGTCTTTATAGGTCTAATTATGTTGGCGGGTATTGTGGTTAACAACGCTATCGTACTCATTGATCGCATCAATCAGCTTCGAGCTAACGGCGCAGAAAAACACGCAGCCATTATCGAGGCCGCGCAATCTCGTCTTCGCCCAATCATGATGACAACATTAACCACCACACTAGGCCTTTTACCCATGGCTATTGGCTTAGGCGATGGTGCTGAAATGCGAACGCCGATGGCCATTACCGTGATATTCGGGTTGCTGTTTGCCTCAATATTGACGCTATTTTTTATACCGGCGATATACAGTGTGTTTGATCGCAAACGCTATGAAGGTGCGCAGCCAGATACGACAAAAATCGAGGAGCCAGTTTATGGATAAATTCGCTCATAGCGGTGCGCAGCTCGCGTCTTTCGCTTTGCGTCGCCCTGTCACCGTTTGCATGTTCTTCTTTTCTTTGCTGATAGTGGGATTGGGCGCGAGCCGCCTTCTTCCCCTAGAGCGGTTTCCCGGCATTGAAATACCAGAGTTGTATGTAAATATTCCTTATTACAATGCAACGCCTGCCGAGGTTGAAAAAATGATCACCCGCCCTGTTGAAGAGGCGCTAGCGACCATGTCAGGTATAAAACGATTACGGTCACGCTCAAATGAAGACAGCGCAGAGATCATGCTTGAGTTTGCTTGGGGCGAAAATATCAAAGCCAAGAGTGTCGAAGCCAGAGAAAAAATTGATGCCATTCGTCACCTGCTTCCTCAAGACATCGAACGCATATTGGTCTTTAAATTTAACACCAATGATATGCCCATCGTACAATTGCGTGTATCAAGTCAGCGCGATTTATCTAATGCCTATGACTTGCTAGAGCGCAACTTAAAAGCACCAATAGAGCGTGTAAAGGGCGTATCGCGCGTGACGCTGTATGGGGTATTGAAAAAAGAAATATCTATTCGACTAAATGCCGAAAAGATTGCCGCATTGCACATCGACACGGCACAACTGGTTCAACGCTTACGGGCTGAAAACTTTTCGATGACAGCTGGCAGCTTCTACGACCAAGCGCAAAAAATTACAGTTAATCCAGACGGCGAATTTAGAACAAAAGAAGAAATTGGTGATGTTTTAATCACGCCTAGCGTTAGGCTACGAGATATCGCAGATATTATCTATGAAACACCGCGTCGCGTTGAAGGACGCCATTTAGACCAAACCTATGCTGTAGGCTTAGACATCTTTAGAGAGTCAGGGTCCAATCTGGTTGAAGTATCAAAAGGGGTGCTAAACGTCGTTAATGACGCAAAACAGAATACGGCTTTCAACGGTATTAACTTATTTGTGATGAACGATGAAGCAGACAGCGTCACCTCTAGTTTGCGTGATGTGCTCAATGCGGGCCTTATTGGTGCATTACTGTCGATTGGTGTGCTATACCTGTTTCTGCGCAATATTACTACCACGCTGATTGTGGTGTTGTCTGTGCCATTTTCAATTTGTATCACCCTCGCTTGCATGTATTTTATGGGCTACAGCTTGAATATTCTGTCACTCATGGGGCTGATGTTGGCGGTAGGTATGCTAGTTGATAATGCCGTTGTAGTAACGGAGAGCATTTTTCATGAACGAGAAACCAACGCCGATACGATTGACGCAACCAAAAAAGGCGTTGCTAAAGTCAGCTTAGCGATTATTGCCGGCACAGCGACAACCGCGATTGTGTTTCTTCCCAATATTGTCGGTGTTAAAGTCGACATAACCGTATTTCTTGAGCACGTAGCGGTTGCCATTTGTATTTCGTTGTTTGCGTCACTTTTGCTAGCACAAACGCTAATACCGTTACTTGCAACAAAGGTCAAACGTCCACCCGCGACAAAAACACAAACAAAGTCTGCATTTTACCAACGTTACGGCCGCACATTAACGTGGATGCTACGCCACCAGAAAAAGAGTGTCGCTATCGCACTTGCCATTTTAGTTAGCACAGCCGTGCCAATAAGCGTTGTCAGCAGCGACGATGAAGGTAACAATCGCGCAGATCGCTTGTTCATTAACTACCATATTCAAGGTAGCTATAGTTTGGAAGAGGTAGAAGAGGAAGTCACACGGGTAGAAAACTATCTGTATGACAACCAAGACGCATTCCATATAGAGCAAGTATATTCTTACTACACGCCTGGCCGTGCAAATAGTCGAATCGCCTTAAAGCCAGATTTACCCTTCAGTGTGAGCGAACTAAAAGAAAAAATACTTGAGAATATGCCAAAGCTTGCGCGCTCTCGCCCTAGCTTCCAGTGGGAAGAAGGTAATGGTGGTGGCGTAAAAATCACTTTGTTAGGAAATGCATCAGAAACGCTAATGAGTATTTCTGACAATATCCTGCCCATTCTGCGAAATATCGAGGGATTGGAAGACGTAAATACCGAACTTGATGGCACCAAGTTTGAATTACAAATTAACGTTGATCGCGTTAAAGCTTACCGATTCGGATTGAGCGCAAAAGACGTCGCGGACATTGTCTCTGTTGCACTACGCGGCTCGAATTTGCGTACATTCCGCCACGGAGATACTGGCGAGATTGGTATCAAACTGTTGTTCGATCAGGATCTACAGCACTCATTGGAAAAAATGCGTCAGTTAACCATTATCCGAGATGGCACTAAAAATATCACGCTAGATATGCTCGCAGACATTAAGGTTGCACCTCGATTGTCACAAATTGAAAGGTCGTATCGCCAAACCTCTCTCACTATTGGTGCAAACCTCAGTGAAGACACCACAATGGAGCAAGCCAGAGATCGTATTGAAAGCGCCATGTCTCACGTCAATCTGCCAACGGGCTACAGTTGGACACTAGACGGTGGATTTCAACGTCAAGACGAAGGACAAGCCATTATGATCACCAATATGCTGTTGGCAATCTGCATGATCTACGTAGTAATGGCGGCATTATTTGAGTCGTTACTACTGCCTACGTCGGTAATCACGTCCCTGCTCTTTTCCTTTACGGGTGTCTTCTGGGCCTTTTTCGTGACCGGAACCCCTATGTCAGTAATGGGCATGATAGGTATGTTGATTCTGATGGGCATCGTAGTGAATAACGGGATTGTATTAGTGGACCGAATCAATCAGCTTATACATCAAGGATCCAACCTGCATGACGCAATCGTAAATGGGTGCCTAGACCGTATTCGCCCGATATTGATGACAGTCGCCACCACAGTATTAGGGTTACTTCCTCTTGCGCTTGGCAATACGCAGTTAGGTGGTGATGGGCCATCATATTCGCCAATGGCCATTGCCATTATTGGTGGCTTAATTGTATCCACGTTAACGAGCTTGTTTTTAGTGCCGTTGTTTTATTTATTGTTATTGAAGCTACGTCATAGAACGCTAACGATGGTTCGTACCAGCCGTTTTATGGTACGAAAGGTGCTGCCTTAACATACTGATGCGGTAACTCAATGCGGGCTGTTAAGTGAGGAAGCTAACGCCCGCATGTAACTTGAAGCGCACACCAACTTGCCCAAAATAAATTTTCACGTACAATCGCCGCCATCGTGGCACTATTTTCCTTTTCGTTGTATGTCAAATTCTCAGTCTTTGAAAAATCAGATGTTAAATCAAGTCACACTGGGGGTCATCAACCCTAAAAGTGCCAGTAACATGGGCAGCATACTGCGCGCCTGTGGTTGCTATGGTGTTAGTAGCGTTTTTTATACTGGCCAGCGCTATGGCTATGCTAAGCAATTTGCAACGGATACCAAAAATGCAAGCCAATCTATTCCCACCATTGGTTGTGCCGATTTGAAAGAAATGCGCCCTAAAGGGGCAAGAGTCGTTGCCGTTGAGCTAATCGAGGGCGCAACGCCCCTTCCCCACTTTGAGCATCCCGACAATGCATTTTATCTATTTGGGCCCGAAGATGGCTCCATCAGTCAACAGGTATTAGATTGGTGTGATGATGTGGTTTATGTACCAACAAAAGGCTGCATGAACCTCGCTGCCACCGTTAATGTGCTGTTATACGACCGACTTGCGAAACGACCTGACACGGTTTATTCCGACGAACACATCGTAGCTAACCGAGATACCAACAACCGCGCGAAACATACCAAAAACAATAATTAAACAACTTTTTAACCCACCCATAAGAGGTAAATATAATTACCTCATTTTTCTATCACTCATTTTGATATTTGTTCATAATTTAAACTTTTCCTTTGTCATCTTCTCGTAACCGTGGTTAGATTGAATTAACGGTTAGCCAGGCAGTAACATACTGACCGTGCTTCGATACTGTCAGCAGTTCAGACAGGATGTATTCCCTGTTTGCTCATCGTCAAACAGGTGATTGGGATGAGGAAGATGAAAGATGGCAAATGAAAATCGTATACCTAGAAACGCAATGGACGACCACACCAATGAAATGGCGCGTGAACGTCGACACTATTTACAAGAAAAAACAGGCGCTGAGCTGAAGTATACTGGCGACTACACTATCGACCCTGCCGTCTTACCCGGAAACATAGAAAACTTTATTGGCATCGTACAAATGCCAGTAGGCGTGGCGGGTCCTGTACAAATTAACGGCGAACATGCTAATGGTCTTTTCCATGTTCCTCTTGCTACGACAGAAGGCACGCTCGTTGCCAGCTACAGCCGTGGCATGCGAGTCATCAACGAATGCGGAGGTGTTAAGACCACAGTTGTTGAACAGGCGATGCAACGCGCACCGGCGTTTATATTCAATGACGCTCGTGAATCTCGCCAGTTTGGGCAATGGGTAGAAGAGAATATGGAGCATATTCGCGAAGTCGCACAGAGTACCACTACCATTGGTAAACTGATTAATATACAGCAATGGTCTGTCGCTAAAATTCGCTATCTGCGCTTTAACTACACCACTGGCGATGCCGCTGGCCAGAATATGGTCGGTAAAGCCACATTGGCTGCATGCGAATGGATCAAAGCATATTACCCTCACGGATGTGAATATTTATTGTCAGGCAACATGGATACCGACAAAAAACACTCTCATCTCAACATGTTGCATTCTCGCGGTAAGCGCGTCATTGCAGAAATCGTGTTGAAGAAAGACGTGATGGCAAAGATTATGAAAGTAGACACCGCACTGATGGCAAAAGCATCGGTTCTTGCCAATACAGGCGCTATGATGGCAGGTGCCGCATACAATGGCCCTCATTCTGCAAATGGTATTGCATCTCTGTTTATTGCTACAGGTCAAGATGAAGCGAATGTCGTGGAATCTCATGCAGGATTACTCTCTCATGAATTGCTTCCCAACGGCGACTTTTACCTCGCGGTTACCTTGCCTTCATTAATTGTTGCAACCTACGGCGGCGGTACAGGCCTTCCCACACAACGTGAATGTCTGGAGATGTTGGGGTGTTATGGCAAAGGTAAGGCAAATAAGTTTGCTGAAATCGTAGCGGCCACTGTACTAGCGGGCGACATTTCCCTTGCTTGTGCCGTTATCGCAGGCCATTGGGTTAGCAGTCACGACAAATACGGTCGTAATCGACCATAAACGGCTGGTGTAAATACTAGTACCCTGTCCGCCACACTGTTGTGGCGGATGTCGGTATCAACTATTCACCGATTAATTTGCTCAGCAACAAATTCAACACAAGCCTGTCCTGATTCACTAATGCCTGACAATTGGAAGAAGCCATGTATGACGCCTAAAAAACGCTTGCAGTGTGCGTCAACACCATGAGAAATCAATAGTTCATGCAACCGCTCCCCCTCATCTCTAAGAGGGTCAAATTCTGCGGTAATAATGACCGTCGGAGGCAAATCTGAAAAATCAGACGTGAGAAGATCTAATTCCGATAGCGCGGAATTATTTTCGCTACCTTGCGCATACAATGCAAAACCAGAAAGCAACATATCAGCCGTGATGAGATAGTCAGTTCCATACACAGAGTAACTATCGGATTTTCCGAAGGGGTCTAGCATTGGGTATATCAAGATCTGCTTACGTGGTAACCATGATTCTGTGCTTTTGAGCTTGAGTGTTGTAGCTAAGGCTAAATGCCCACCAGCACTATCTCCTATAAACGTTATGTTTTCTGTATCACCACCATACCGCGAAGCAACCTCTTTAATTCCTAGAGCCGCTTGGTAAACATCTTCATGAGCGGAGGGATAAACATATTCTGGCGCTAGCCGATACTTAATACAGATAACCACCGTATTCGCTAACATAGCGACCTGTCTCATTTGAACGTCATGTGTTTCAAAACCGCCACTAACAAAGCATCCCCCATGAAAATATACCGTTACAGGTAATTGGGTTTTATTCGCGGGTTTATACACTTTTACACTAACACCGTTCACTTCATCTAAACACTCACTATGGACGACTGGACTCTTGCCTGCCAACTCTGTGCTTGCTAAGTAACCCGCTCGTCTTTGCGGAATAGTTTGCTTGCTGGGACATGGCTTTCCACTCTCATGATACGCCTCTACAAGCTCTCGAATACCCTTTTCTAAGCTAGATAACATGTTATTTCTCAATCGCTAAACACTAAACCATCATAAACCAATAACATGAGCACTGTATATACATACAGGTTAAATATTTACATAAAAATATTTTACTTCTTCTTTAAACCTTTTATTAATTCCTCGCGACTTACTCCTTGATTGTTCTTATTTTCAGGGAAACGACTGTGACAATTTCAGACACAAGCGGACAGGATGTTGTACTGTCCAAACCTTCAAAACGTAAACCCATGCTGATTGCATCCGGCGTCATTGTTGCCAGCATTGCACTTGCCGTCATGGTAGCCCCCGCGATCAGCAGCTGGTCAAGTTCGGATGCGAGTGTATCGTCTAGTAGAGTCAGATTGGCGACTGTATCGCAAGGCGACTTTGTTCGAGATTTATCAGTGCAAGGGCGTGTTGTAGCTGCGGTCAGTCCCCGCCTCTACAGTACAGGTCAGGGCACAATCACCTTTCATGTTGATGCAGGTGACGAAGTAGAAAAAGACCAAGTTCTGGCCACCATCGACAGTCCAGAACTCACCAACCAACTTCAACAAGAGCAGGCTTCGCTACAAGAACTGCAAATGTCTCTGGACAGACACAAAATTCAGGCGAAAAAGCAAGCACTTGAAAATCAAAAGTCGGTTGATATGGCGAAAGTCGCTTTAACCGCAGCAGACCGGGAAAAACGCCGTGCTGACAAAGCTTACTCAAGTAACTCCATTAGCCAGATTGATTTTGAGAAGGCACAAGATGAGCTTGAAAACGCCAGGCTGGTTCACAAACATGCAGTGAAAGACGCTGAACTAAACAAAGAAAGTCTGGCCTTTGAAATTCAAACAAAACAATTACAGGTAAATCGTCAATCACTGCTAGTAAATGAACTCGCCAGAAAGGTTGACGAGCTGGAATTACGCTCACCTGTAAACGGCATTGTTGGTAATCTTGCGGTACAGCAAAAAAATCAAGTAGCGAAAAATCAGCCCATATTGAGTGTGGTTGATTTGTCAGAATTTGAATTAGAAGTTGATATTCCCGAAAGCTACGCTGACGATTTAGCCATCGGCATGGATGCTAACGTTACCCTCAACGGTGAAATGTACTTAGCAAACCTTATCACTATCTCACCTGAAATTGAGAACAATCAAGTGACTGGGCGAGTACGTTTCGCCACCCATAACACCGTGGGTGAACCCCTTACATCACCTTCTGGCCTGCGCCAGAATCAACGTTTAACCACGCGTATTCTGATGGAAAATAAAGCCAATGTGCTCATGGTTGAGCGAGGCCAATTTCTAGAAAGCGGTGGGGGTCGATATGCCTACATTGTTAGAGATGGCATCGCAGAAAAAACGGCTATCCGCACAGGCGCGCGCAGTCTGGCAAACGTCGAGATCCTATCAGGGCTGGCCGCGGGCGATACCATCATTGTATCAAACACAGAACAATTTCAGGACGCAGAACGCGTACTGATTACACAATAATCACCCCAGTCTGGCGGGAAGGAAAAATCATGTTAAAAATGACTAATGTAAAAAAAGTATTTCGCACCGATCTTGTTGAAACCCATGCACTGCGTGACTTTAATTTAGATGTAAAAGAGGGAGACTTTGTCGCAGTAACAGGCCCATCTGGTTCAGGCAAAACAACATTTCTCAACATCGCTGGCCTACTCGAAACCTTTGATGGTGGGAGCTACCAGCTTGACGGTAAATGTGTCAGCAACCTCTCTGACAGCCAACGTAGTAAGTTACGGAATGAAAAAATCGGTTTTATTTTCCAGAGTTTTAACTTGATCCCAGATTTAGATCTGTTCGATAACGTAGATGTCCCCCTTCGATATCGAGGTTTTAATCGGGCCGAGCGCAAAGCCCGTATTGAGCAAAGCTTAGAAGTGGTTGGTTTAGCCAATCGCATGAAACACCTTCCGTCTCAATTGTCTGGTGGACAACAGCAACGTGTCGCCATTGCACGGGCCCTAGCGGGAGAGCCTCGCTTTTTATTGGCCGATGAACCGACGGGAAATCTAGACACCAAAATGGCACATAGCGTGATGGAATTGCTACAAAACATCAACGCCCAAGGTACCACTATCGTCATGGTGACTCACGATCAAAAACTCGCCAAAGAAGTTCAGCGTAACATTTTTGTGCGAGATGGCCAGGTGAGTGAGTTGCACTCAGTTGGCGACATCCCATCAGCAGCGATGGCGTAAGGACCCTACTATGTTTTCATATTACTTGAGACTGGCTTTCAAAAGTATGGGAAGAAACCCTATTTTATCAGCCTTGATGGTGGCAGCCATCGCATTGGGTATTGGCGCGAGTATGACTACGATTACAGTCAATTACATGATGTCGAGTAACCCAATACCCGAAAAAAGCGAACAGCTTTTCTATGTACAAGTCGATAATTGGAGCCCACACAATCCTTATGATGATGAGACTGGCTTCCCACCTACCCAGCTCACGTGGCGTGATGCCAACAATTTATACAACGCGCAACAAGGGACGCGACAAACCATCATGGCAAAATCCGGTGGTGTAGTCCAACCAGACGACCAAGACGTCAAGCCTTTCGAAGCAGCCTTTCGTTTAGCCACTAACGAATTTTTCGCCATGTTCAATGTCCCATTTTTATTTGGCTCAGGCTGGGACACACAAGCCGATAAAAACCGTGAACACGTAGTAGTGATTACAAAACAAATCAATGAGCGTGTATTTGGCGGAGACAACTCGGTTGGTCGAGAGCTCACAATTGCTGGACATACCTTCAAAGTCATTGGCGTCCTTGATACTTGGCAACCCATACCTAAATTCTACGACGTGGAAAACGGTGCGTTTGAAGATATTGAAGACGTATTTATGCCCTTTTTGCTGAAAGAAGAGCTGGAGCTACCAAGCTGGGGCAATACAAGTTGTTGGAAACCGCGCGAAAGTGATGGTTTTCATGCCTTTCTTAATTCGGAATGCATTAACTTTCAAATGTGGGTGGAACTACTTGATGCTAACGCCGAATCAGGTTACCTCGCCTTTCTTAACAATTATGTGAATGAGCAAAAATCGTTGGGCCGCTTCCCTCGCCCGCTAAATAACAAACTCAGTCACGTCATGGAGTGGATGGAAATCAGCGAAGTGGTGGAAGAAGACGCAAAGGTCATGATGTGGTTGTCTCTCATGTTCCTCACTGTGTGTTTACTCAATACCATAGGTTTGCTACTAGCAAAGTTCTCTAGTAAATCCTCTGAGATCGGCTTAAGACGAGCCGTGGGTGCTTCGAAGAAAGATTTATTTTATCAACACACGGTCGAAACCGCCTGTATTGGCTTGCTGGGTGGCCTATTAGGATTAGTTCTCGCTCTGTTGGGCCTTACTGGCATTAAATCATTATACGGCGACTTTGCCACTAAAGTAGCCAATTTTGATTTTACATTGGTCCTACTCGGGTTACTCCTCGCGTTGATATCTAGCATTGCCGCAGGCCTCTATCCGACATGGCGCGCATGCAATATTCAACCCGCCAGCCAACTTAAGAGCCAGTAGGAGACCATGATGAACCCTTTTAAAGACGCGGGCCCGATTTTACGGGCGCTATCTAGAAATAAAATTGGTGCAGTGCTAATTGCATTACAAATTGCCATGACCATGACCATCATCGTCAATTCTGTTTACATCATTAATGAACGATACGCTAAGATGCACCGTGACAGCGGCATTGACGAAGCCAACAGCTTTTATCTCAGAAGTGTTGGTTTTGGAGAAAACTTTAACAACCAAAGCACCATAGAAGAAGATATTCGTAACATCTTGGCAGTACCTGGCGTGAGAGCAGCCATGCAGATAAACGCCATTCCGCTCAGTGGAAGCGGCTGGTCAATGTCTCTTCAACGTGAGCCTGGCGCAGACGCTGAAGACTTCGGAACTGCGGTTTATTTTGTAGATGAAACTGCCTTAGAGGTATTTGATCTCGAGCTTGTCGCTGGCGAATTCTTCAGTATGACAGACATCAATTGGCGACAAGCTGGGCAATCTAACTGGTCAGATAAAGTCGTAATCTCTCAAGCACTCGCCGAGCGGCTATTCGGGGATGAAGACTGGCCTCAGGGTGTTGGAAAAACGGTCTACATTGAAGACAAAGAGCCGATGGTCGTTGTGGGGATAGTTGATAAAATTCAAGCACCATGGTCTGGCTGGGACGATCTGGATCAGGTCATGCTGTCTCCTGAACAACTGGATTATAAATCGGTACGCTACTTCATCCGTGCGGAAGAAGGAAGGCGTGACGAAGTGATGCAAAAAGTAGAATCGATGCTTGCTGAAAATACGCAGCGGGTCATTCGTCAAGTCCGCACCATGGAGGAGACACGCGAGCGGAGTTATCGCTCAGACAGTGCCATGATTAAAATCCTTACTACGGTGATGATAACCCTTACCATTGTCACGGCTTTAGGTATAGTGGGATTGGCAAGTTTTAGCGTTAACCGCCGTAAAAAACAGATTGGTACACGCCGGGCCTTGGGTGCGACGAAATCAGATATCTTGAGATATTTCATGCTGGAAAACTTTTTGATCAGTACCATCGGCGTTGTGATTGGGGCTGGGTTAACCATGGGTTTAAACATAGTATTAGTGAATACCTTTGGTATGGATCCAATGCAATGGTATTACATCCCAATTGGCATGGTCGTACTATGGTGTGTGGGTCAACTGGCCGTGTTTGGCCCTGCTCAGCGTGCAGCAGGCACACCACCCGCTATTGCCACTCGAACGGTATAAAACAGCGGCAGGGCTAATCGGCATAGCATCAGGCCAGCAGTATCACGCTCACCTGGTGCTATCTCTATGAGCTCGACGTTCTTTTGAAGCAGCACCAAAGGTCCTTTTCATCAGAAGAAAAAACCTGATTAGCCATCATGGAGTTATAACCGGGAAGCTTGCGACTGAACCAACGATTTAATCGACGCCGGTTCAGCCAATCAGCTGGAATTTCAACAGTTTTGTCTTGTTTTAGCCGGACAATCCACACAGTTTCAACATATTGTCCTAGGTCATCGAAGAGTGCTTCGCGCCTTTCCAACGAAACCTCCTGAATATGGGACGCCCTGATAATGATAGAACGAAACCGCGATATAAAGTTAAGGTACGAGTCGCCTAGAAATAAATCAATATAGTCATGTGGGCGCGTTCTAATATAATAGATTATACTCAATAGAGCCCATACGGTTATGAGCATAAGCATATTATTCACGCTATCAAAACCCACGCGAAACCAACCCGTAGTCATCACAAAAAGCATCAATACAGTTGCTTGCGTCAACCAAAATCGGTAATTCATTTGTGAAATACGAAGAAAACGTAGCATGTGTTAAACCTTACTCGTATTGATGGCATAGCAGCAAATATGTATTAAAGAGAACGTTTATTGTTTAATTAAACACATGAACAGCTATGCCCTTTATTTGTGCATAGACACAATCGTTGGAACACAAATTCAAGCGCTTAACCGAACGCTTTGTAATATTTGCTAGCAATTCGGTTCCACCAACCCTCAAAACAACTAGGGTATCACTATTCTGCGGCGTAAGTTTCACTACCTGTGCGGATAAGATATTCAAAATGCTAGAATGCGCAGGAAGCATTTTAACCAAACTGACATCGTCGGCCCTGATATACAGGCGTATTGCGCTACCGATGGTCGCGTTAACCTGCTTAACCCAAATATCCCCGATATCAGCGCGCACAAGTGACAATCTATCTTCTTCGTCATGTTGAACAACAAGGCCTTCGCATACTGAAAATGGGGAAGCGAATGTTGCTTGAGTGAAATTATTATGATGAACAATGTGTGCAACCGGGCCATGTTCTATAACTCGTCCCTCATCAATGAGTAGAACGTTGTCAGCCAACTGTGCAACCTCATGAGGGTCATGACTTACATACAATACTGGGATCGCAATCTCTGAACACAGGCGCTGAAGAAAAGGAATAATGTGTTTTTTCGCATGTCCGTCTAAAGATGCCAAGGGTTCGTCCATCAGCAACACACGAGGTTTTGAAGCCAGCGCTCTGGCTATGGCTACACGCTGCTTTTCACCACCTGATAGATGCGTTGTACGCCGATTTAGCAAAGGCGACAACGCCAAAATATCAATCAACGCATCCACATTGGCGCACTGGCGCTTGCCGTGTGTGTGAGAAAACATGATATTTTCTAAAACGGTTAAATGGGGAAATAAAGTAGGCTGTTGAAATACATAGCCCAATGCGCGTTGGTGCGTGGGCACAGTTAGACTGCCATCAAGCCAGCAATCTTCGTCTACGTAAATACTGCCATTTTCAGGCTGTTCTAAGCCAGCAAGAATGCGTAGCAGCGTGGTTTTTCCACTGCCAGAGCGACCGTAGAGTGCTGTTATCCCTTTATCAAACTCCGCATTTACAGACAGCGAAAAATGAGCAAGACGTTTGTCTACATTAATTCGAATCATACCGCGCTGTCTCTATCAGCAGAAGATGACAACGAACTAAGCCCTATTTTGTTTCTGTTCAATAGAAACAACGCCGAAAGCATCGCGAGTGCAATGATAATTAGGATACCCGATAAATAGTGTGCGCTAGCATAATTTAATGACTCAACATGTTCGTACACGGCAATCGACGCAACGCGGGTTTCGCCCGGAATATTGCCACCAATCATAAGTACCACACCAAACTCACCCAGCGTGTGGGCAAAACCCAAAATAGCCGCAGCAATTACGCTGTCTTTCACCATTGGTAATTGAACAGTAAAAAAGACACGTAGCGGTTTTGCCCCAAGTGTTGCAGCCACCTCTTTGATCGGTTGTGGAATTCTGCGAAAAGCCGTCACCATCGGTTGTACAACGAAAGGAAGTGAGTAAATACATGAACCAATAACCAGCCCATGAAAACTAAACGCTAATGCACCAAGCCCCGTAACATGATAAAACCAAGCTAATGGTCCAGTTGACGATAATAGCATGAGCAAATAAAAACCAAGCACTGTGGGAGGTAACACCAATGGCATCGCAACGAATAGATGCACCATCGTTTTCAGACGAGAATGCGTATTGGCTAACCAGTACGCCAACGCTCCACCCAACACCAACAGCACCGATGTTGACACCAAGGCTAACTTAAGCGTAACCCAAAGCGCATCAAAATCTTCTGGCGTCACGGTAAATTGTATCCCGCTTGCTTGATGATATTTTGCCCCTCAGGAGAGCGTAAATAGGCAACAAATTCTCGGGTCACTTTTCTTTGGTTAAGCGCTACGCCAGCTTGCTTTATTGGCCTATGAAAATCGTTATTAATAGGGAAAACATACAGTTGATGTGATCTCTCATACATTTTAGCTAGAGACAGAGAAACGATGCTAACAGATGCGCCACCAGCGTCGGTAAACAACAACGCCTGCTGAACGTTTTCAGCAACTAGCAACTGATTTAGCGTGACATTGGGTTCAACCACCTGCTCTAAGTATTCAATTGCTGCTTCACCATAAGGAGCAATACGGGGATTCGCAATGGCGATGGAATGTTTAGAAGACTGACACTCCTGACGCAGATACGTTGACACGTCAGTTGCAATAGGCGAGCGAGAAATCAGCGCTAGCATCCCTATCGCGTATACGAAAGGCGGAGTTGCTTGCGCATTCGAAAAACGCTGATATAACGTGCTCGCCCTTTTCTCGTCAGCCAGTAGCACGACATCATAAGGTGCACCGTGTATAGCCTTGGCCACCAGTTTGCCACTGGCTCCGTAACTTATGCTGACATGCGCTGGATGATTCGATTCAAAAGACGTTTTAAGCAACGCCATCGCCGGACGGAAGTTGCTGGCCACAGCGACACGTAGTGTGTCTGCATGCAAACTCACACTCATCAAGCATAACCAAACACCCACTAGCGCCGTTACTGCTCTCATGAAATCAAGCTACCAAGGAAGTGCGTCACCATTGGCGTGCAAGAATTGCCCAGAGTTATGCAAGTCTAACTCGTCAATACGCTGAGCTAACCCGCTTGCAGAGGCTTCTGGCGAAACATCACCGCCAAAATTAACCATTTCAGTTTGTACAAATCCAGGATGCAATATACCGACCGCAATACCGCGCTCTTTCAAGTCTTTCGCCATCGACACACCGGCAGCATTAAGGGCTGCTTTTGACATCCTATATCCGTAATACCCCCCTGAGCCATTATCTTCCATCGATCCCATACGACTGGTGATCAAGATAATTTTGCCTGGTGAATTCATATTATCAAGTAAGCATTGGGTCACCAGTAGCGGACCTAATGCGTTAACATGAAATTGATGTTGAATGGTAACCGGATCCCACTTATCTAATGTCTCGTTAGCAAAAACACCAGCATTGTTAATGAGTATGTCAATCGGAATATCTTTGAGTTTAGCAAGCGCATCTGGCAAGGTTTCAGGATTGCCCACATCTACTTTATCAATTACTTTGGCACCGGAGCTGTTCAACTCATCAGAGCTATTCCGGCATAGCCCATACACTGTGTCTCCGTTAGCGAGATAATGTTTCGCCAATGCCAGTCCTATCCCTCTGTTTGCACCTGTAATAACGACCGTTGCCATAAATACTCCTAGTTGGTGTAATGTGTGTTACTTTGACGTCAATGTACTTAGCAGCTTTTCTAAATCCTCAGGCGTATCTATGCCTGTAGGCGGTGTAACACGCGCTTTCTCTACATGAATTTTTTCACCATGCCAAAGCACCCGAAGCTGTTCAAGTGACTCAATTTGCTCAATACCTGATGGCGCCATATTTACGTACTGGTTAATAAAACCAGCACGATAGGCATAAATGCCAATATGTCGAGAGTAGTAGTCTCCCACTTCATCTATCGTGTCGGCATCAAGAAAGCGAGCACGATCATAGGGCACCGTAGCACGGCTAAAATACAAGGCAAACCCTAATTTGTCAGTGACAACTTTAACCACGTTAGGGTTAAACACTTCTTCCACCTCAGTTATGGGTACCGCAAGTGTAGCCATTTCAGCTTCTTGATGAGCGTGCAGATTTTCTGCTACCTGAAGAATATTTTCAGGCGGAATAAAGGGTTCATCACCTTGTACATTTACAATCAGCTCATGGGAAAGAATTCCCTCGACATCAATCACTTCTGCTAAACGTTCAGTCCCAGATTCATGGTAAGAGGCTGTCATACAGTACTGACCGCCGAAGTCAGACACCGTTTTAGCAATGCGTGCATCATCGGTGGCCACAATGACCTTAGACGCACCGGCCTCTTTCGCTCTTTCATACACATGTTGAACCATGGGTTTGCCAGAAATATCAACCAACGGCTTGCCAGGAAAGCGTGTAGACGCGTAGCGTGCAGGAATGATGACGGTAAAGTTCATATTATTTGTCGCTCAGTGAGTCCAGTTCTTCAGATGTGATTTCCGTTGCTTCATTTTCAAGCATCACGGGAATATCATCTTTAATGGCGTAAACAAGTCTGTCGAAGCGACATACCAACACTTGCTTGGCTTTGACATAATGCAATTTGCCTTTACACGCTGGGCACGCAATGATGTCTAATAATTTTGTATCAAATGCCATAGAGTTTGTTAATCCGATTTAGTGTGTTTGTTGCGATGTACACTCGCTTTTATGCGGGCGATTATCGTCTCTTCAAATTGACTGGAAAGTTTCGCATTTACAGGTAAGTACCACCAATCCTGTTCAGCAAACGTTCTGCACTTCACCGCATCTTTTTCGGTCATCAAAACCGTTCCTGAAGGAATATCTTCTTTCGAAAACGGGTGATGATCACCAAAACTGACACAGTTTTTCAATCTTATCTGTTTACTTTTTAACAAGTCAAAAAATCGTGAGGGATTGCCAATCCCAGCAATAGCCGTTGCAGGACGATTCAGCTCGCTCATCGCCAATGTCTTATTGGCGTATTTTACATTCACAAGCTTACCTGGCTCTAACGTCATAAGGTTTTCGCCACCTTGTGGTGAGCCGCCGTTAACCACGACAAAGTCGACATGTTTGAGCCTAGTAGTCGGTTCTCTTAGTGGTCCCATAGGCAATAAACAGGCGTTGCCATGACGACGTTGACCATCTACAACGGCAATTTCGATATCCCGCCCTAGCGCGTAGTGTTGGAGGCCATCATCGCAAATAATGACATCGCATTTGAATTGTTCAATCAGGTGCTGAGCTCCACGGGCGCGAACCGGATCCACCACTAGCGGGCACGCCAGGTGCTGCCGCATGAGTACAGGTTCATCACCGACCATGGCGGGATCACTGTCTTTTTTTACTACCAGCGGATATGCAGCGTGCTTGCCACCATACCCTCGGCTCACAATACCTGGGTGGTATCCGTGCTGGCGAAGCAGGCTGGCTAATCGAATAACCAATGGGGTCTTGCCGTTTCCGCCTACCGAAATGTTGCCGACAACAACGACCGGCACAGCTACTTTGTTACGCTTAAAAATGCCCTTCTGATAAGCCCAAAAACGTGTTCGACTGATAGCCCAGAAAATCACTGTGAGTGGTAACAGCAACCAGCACAGAGGTTGAGTTAACCACGGCGGACGAAACCAGACCTTCTCAATATACCGCATTAAGACGAAACCTTTGTTTCGCCAAACTGCATTTTATGAAGTTGAGCATACATGCCATTTTCTGTTAAAAGTGATGCGTGATTGCCTCGCTCCATTATCTCTCCTTGCTCTACTACAAGAATTTGATCCGCCTTTTCAATCGTAGACAGTCGATGCGCCACAACAATACTGGTTCGATTCTGCTGCAATTGCTCCAACGCATCCTGAATGAGTTTTTCCGATTCGGTATCCAGCGCTGATGTCGCTTCATCAAGAATCAAAATGGGTGCATCTAACAAAATGGCTCGGGCAATCGCAATTCGCTGACGCTGACCACCAGATAACGTGAAGCCATTCTCACCAACCATCGTGTCGTAGCCTTCTGGTAAAAGCGCAACAAACTCTTCCACATGTGCAATCCTTGCGGCATTGATCACCTCTTCTCGAGACACGCTGCCCGCTACACCATATGCAATGTTGTTGGCTATCGTATCGTTGAATAAGGTAACCTGCTGCGATACAAGGGCAAACTGCTTACGTAATTCAGTTAATGGCATATCCTGAATAGGAACGCCGTCAATAAGGATGTCGCCAGACTGATGGTTGTAAAAGCGCGTAAGCAAGCTTGAGATAGTAGACTTGCCACTTCCTGAACGCCCCACTAACGCACATGATTGCCCCGATTTTACATGGAAGCTAACATCATTTAAGGCTTTTTGTTCTTTGTTGGGATAACTAAATGATACGCCTTTAAACTGAATTTCACCTTTCACTTTCTTTACTTCGCGCTCACCACAATCCTCTTCATTTTGTTCATCCAGCACTTCAAAAATACTTGCACAGGCAGCCATCCCTCGCTGAAATTCACTGTTGATTGTCGTCAACTGTTTAAGTGGCTTTAATAACATCGTCATGCACACCACCACGTTTGTAAAAACCCCTGGTGTTAATTGATCGACCCAATTCGGCATGCTGGAAATAAACAAGACCACCGCCAAAGCCACCGACGCAATAACCTGAATAGTTGATACACTCAGTATGCGCGCCACGACTAACTTCATATTTTGTTGGCGGTTATCATTATTTTTGTGTGCAAAACGTTCTTGTTCACGGTCTTGTCCGCCAAACATTAAAACGACTTTGTGCCCTTTAATCACCTGCTCTACAGAGGAAGTTAGATTTCCCATCGCTTGCTGAATGTTTTTACTGACCTGACGAAAGCGTTTGCTTACGACAGAAACAATCACAGCAACGACCGGACCAATAAACAAAAACACTAACGACAATTGCCATGAATAATAAAACATGACAATCAACAACCCGATAACCAAAGCGCCTTCACGCACAAGGGTGAGCAATGCTTTTCCCGCTGCATTACTGACTTGCTCAGTATCGTAGAGTACCTTAGAAATTAATGCACCAGATGCATGGTTGTCATGAAAAGCCACAGGCAAGTGAATATACTTTTTAAATAATTCTTGCCGCATTTTCATCACCACCATATTGCCAATCCATGACAAGGTGTACGTTCCCATGAAATTAAATAGCCCTCTTACGATAAAGATAGGCACAACCAAATACGCTGCCATGCGTAAATATTCGAAATTCCCTTTTCCCAGACTCTCGTCAATAGCGGGTTGCAACTGCGCAATCACGAATGCATCTATAGCCGAATAGCCAATCATGCCAAGGATCGCCACAACGAATGCCAGTTTGAATTCTTTCAAATAAACACTGAACCGACGAAAGATAGAGGAAGTAGAATCGTTCTGCATTGAATAAATTTAGCTATGTATTTTTTGTGAATCGGCCGCCATTGTACCTTTATAGGAGAAAATCCCCAACAATCAACGCGCTAATAAGATAAAAAACAACCAATTAGGTGAATTATTGTCTATACCAAAGAGGGTTGATGTCTTTTCTATACCCTTTTACCATCAATGAATCTGGATACTGCGGATGAAATTCAATCGAAATCTGCCCCTCTTCAGAGGTAGAAAGTAGTTTTGCTTCTGGTGCACCCCTGACATATCGCTCTATTACAGACTGTCTCGGAAAATCCCAACGATTCCAAAATCCCTGACTGAAAACAACAATATCAGGTTTAACTGCCGAGATAAATCGACTGCTTGAGGAGGTATTACTGCCATGATGGGGCGCGATAAGCACGTCACTGCGTAAGTCATCGAGATACTCGTTTACCAGTAGATATTCAGCAAGTAAGTCAATGTCTCCGGTAAGCAATACCTGATTATGACCATCAGAAATACGCAACACGCACGATGTGTGATTATTAATGACCACTACGGGATTGAGTGGCCATAACGCTTCAATTTGCAACCCCTGCCACTGCCAAACCTGACCCGCTACACAGTGATCTGCACTAACTATTATTGTTTGTTCACTATGCTTCCACTGAATATAAGGCAAGCTTCCAGCATGATCGTTATCTAGGTGACTCAGAAAAATCCTATCTGGCGGTAACAAACGATGAAACGCATAGAAAGGATGAATAACGGCATCCGCCATGTTAAATCCTGTGTCAAAAGCCGCTCCTACATCATAGAGAATTGAACGATTATTTTTGCGGATTACTACACTCAGCCCCTGCCCCACATCTAATACATCTATCTGCCATGTATCTTGCTTCTTAGGTTCATAGGCGTGTGTCACTATCGGTAGGAGTAAAATACTCGCCACGCCGACACTCAGGATTGAGCGAAGTATGACGATACCGAGTATTGCTACTGCAAACATTACCCACACATACCAAGGCATAGCCTCAACAGGTGAAGCAGCAAACGGTTGTACGGATATCCAATTTATCACTATCAAGGCATATGCAAATATGTCATTTGCTAGTGTGAGTACGGTGTCGCCTAATGAAAAATAAAACATCATTAGCAACACACCTATCAAGCAAAGTGGAAGCAAGATAAACGTAAATACCGGAACCGCAACAATATTGACTAGCGGTGCGATTAGAGAGATATGTTGAAAAAGCACGGCAACAATTGGCAACATCATAAGGTTCAACATAAACTGACCTCCGACGGCATGCACGACTCGTTTACCTATCCTGGCATCAGCTTGGCCTGCTTGAGTAAACACCACCTGATAGACCATCAACACAGAGCATAACGCGATCACGCTTAACCAAAAACTACCGCTTAACATGCCAAGCGGTTCAACTAAAATCATCGCGAGTAATGACAACGATATTATCTGCGATATCCCCACTGTCCAACGAAAGAGGAAAAACAAGCTTACAATACTCATCATAAAACAAGCACGCAAAACTGGCAGCGCAAACCCTGACAACCACGCATAAGCAATACATCCCAACAACACGAGAATGGTCACGCCAACTTTATAGTTTATTGTTTGAGTTAACGGGCTAAAATAGGATATAGAAATTAAGCTCAATCTTGCTAATAACCACATGCCTGAGGCGACCATCGCCAAATGTAATCCAGAAATTGCCACCAGATGAGAAAGCCCTGTGCGCTGAAGCATGTGCCAGTCATCATCTGAAAAATGCGACCGGTCACCCAGCGCCAGTGCGGCAATCCACTTATGTTGACTCAGTTTCAGTGTCTGAAGTTGGTTAAGAATTTTTTCTCGTTTTCCCACAATTGCCTCAACAACATTGCCTGACGCTTTGGATTGAACATATCCCGTCGCCACCCCCCCCTGAGATCGCAGCCATGTATCAAACGCGAACCCTCCTTCATTAGCCAGACCATGAGTAGGTTTTAGTTTCACAGCAACATGAATGTGATCGTGACGAGATAAATCAGTAGGAGGATGCTTCCACACTAGCCGTATTTTAGGCTTGGGTAACCAAAAAGGCGGTGTGTTCGCTAAATCGCTGCTGTGCATAGATATAATGAAAACCGCACGTTCAGGGTGGTGAGAGATATCAACAATTTGCCCTTGAACACGTTGAATAGACGCAATTTGCATGAAAGAAAGTTGCCAAGAGGCCTGTGTATGGCCTACACTCGCCATCCAGAATATACCGCAAAGCAGTCCTGAGAAACCTTTCAGGTGTAATTTGTATGCAATGAGAATTGCCAAAAACAAACAAGGAAGCGTCCACGTTGGGGGGAGCGCAGGCCATAGTAGTGAACTTACTGCGCCTGTAATGAAACTGAAAACCCACCTGTTCATAGTAGTTAGCAATCCTTGCTGTGATTAAAAAGTTAGTAGTTGATGCACGTATGCCGAAAAAGATAATTCAACGATTTTTGCCTGATCACCAAACCATTAAGCAACAAAAATTTTTGTCGCTGTTTGGCTCTGTGTTGCATGATCCTAATCTATGGCATTTAAACCGACGCTCAGCATCTGGCGCGTTTGGTATCGGTTTGTTTTTTGCTTTTTGGCCCGTACCCTTTCAAATGTGGTTGTCTGCGGCTTCTGCGATTCCACTTCGCGTCAACTTACCTTTGTCAGTTGCCACAGTATGGCTAACCAATCCATTCACTATGCCCCCTATGTTTTACGGCGCATACCTGGTAGGTACAGCTATCTTAGGAGCGCCCGCTACTGAGTTTCAGTTTGAACTCAGCTGGCAATGGGTTGTGATGAGTATGGAAACCATCGGCCCTGCGTTCTTGCTCGGCTGCGCGGTCTGCTCAGTATTTTTCGGTTTAGTCGGCTATTTTGGCCTAAATTACCTTTGGCGTTATTCGGTCAAAAAAGCTTGGAAGCTGAGACAACAAAAGCGTCGAGAAAGCGCAATTAACTGAAAGTGCTTCATCCTAAACGTATTCAACGTTAACACCGAATATTAAAAGTCAACGCACTTGGACCTGTTTAGAATCAGCATAACGGGATTTACTCGTGTTAGACAGTCCAGTTTTATTGGCCAATGTGGAAAGAATGTGAGTACCACAAAGCGGTTACCTGTGGTACTAAATCAAAGGAATGAGAATCAAATATAACGACGATTTTCAGCCAAGTAACCCAGTATAAGAAACACTCCCACAATACTCAGGCCTCGGTACATTGAGGGGATCATCGCGATACCTTGCTGAGTAAACGGCGTGACAAATAATATAAATGCACCGTAACCAAATGCACAAATAAGCACAAAGGCCAGCGTGCGTATAACAAAATGATAAGGGGCTAATGCCCGTTTAATGTGCTTGTTAATCACATCTCCGTAAATAACTAGCAAGGTCGCGACTATGGTCATCGCCACTTCCGTCACATAGGGCTTGAAAAGATCCGTTAGCCCCAACAACAATGACTGCATATAATCCCCCTCTTGTTTAAGCAAAATTAGTCGTTAAAAAGTGCAAGCATCTCTTCTTCGGTCATGACACTCACGCCAAGTTCTTGCGCCTTAGTCAATTTAGAGCCCGCTTTTTCACCTGCAACTAAGTAATCTGTTTTTGCTGATACACTGCCAGACACTTTTGCGCCTAAACTTTGCAACTTTGCCTTTGCCTCGCTTCGCCCCATTTGGGATAGCGTACCGGTTAAAACGAAGGTTTTGCCTTCTAGTATCAAGTTTGCTTCATCAGGCTTTTCCACCGCTTTCCATTTCACACCAGCCTGTAACAGCTCGTCTATCACCTTAAGGTTGTGAGGCTCGCGGAAGAAGTGATAAATGTGCTCAGCCACCACGACACCCACATCATCAACTTTTTGTAACCCTTCAATTGACGCTGTTTTTATGTCGTCTAACGTCGCAAAGTGCATGGCAAGGTTATTGGCGGTGGCTTCACCTACTTCGCGAATGCCTAAGGCATATAAAAACCGCGGTAAGGTGGTCTCTCGAGCAGTGTGTAAGGCGTGAATCAAGTTTGCTGCTGATTTGTCTCCCATACGTTCCATACTAGAAATTTGCGCTAGCTCTAATGAGAAAAAGTCCGCTGGCGTTTTGACCAAGTCAGCATCGACCATTTGCTCAATCAGTTTGTCACCCAAACCGTCAATATCCAATGCTTTACGCGACGCAAAATGCTTCATTGCCTCTTTCCGCTGCGCTGGACAAAACAGCCCTCCTGTACATCTTGCTACCGCTTCACTTTCAAGTTTCTCTACCGCAGAATCACACACTGGGCACGTATTAGGGAATGTAATGTCTCGGGCGTTGTCTGGTCGATACTGCACAACAGCTGACACAACTTGAGGAATGACATCACCAGCGCGTCTGATAATAACTTTGTCATTCACTTTAACGCCAAGGCGCTGAATTTCATCTTGATTGTGCAAGGTTGCGTTAGATACGGTTACACCACCAACAAATACAGGCTCAAGTCGGGCAACTGGCGTTATTGCCCCTGTCCGTCCAACTTGAAATTCCACATCTAACAAGGTGGTCATCTCTTCTTGAGCAGGAAACTTCTGCGCAATGGCCCACCTTGGCGCACGGGCCACAAAGCCCAATTCTTGTTGCAGTGCGATATCATCCACTTTAAACACTACACCATCAATTTCGTAGGGTAGGCTATCTCGTTTTTCAGCAATATTTACGTAATATTGAAGACATTCACTGCCGCCTTGGGCGGTAGCGATTTCTTTACAGATAGGTAAGCCCCAGTCAGCCAACTTTTGTAAACGGCCAAAATGACTATCAGGCAGCCAGGTCTTAGCATCGTCAATAAGGCCTACCGAGTAAGCATAAAACGACAACGGGCGTTTGGCTGTAATGCGTGAGTCCAACTGGCGTAAGCTACCAGCCGCAGCATTACGAGGATTCGCAAACTGCTTTTGACCTGCGGCGGCTTGTGCTCTGTTCAGTGCCTCAAAGCCAGCTTTTGGCATAAATACTTCGCCGCGTACTTCTATGCGCGAAGGAATGTGCTCGCCTCGTAATGAGAGCGGCACATTGGCAATGGTTTTCACATTTGCCGTGATATTCTCGCCTACTCTGCCGTCGCCACGGGTAGCTGCACGTACTAATTTTCCTTGCTCATACATCAGGCTAACTGCTAGGCCATCTAACTTAGGTTCACCACAAAATGTTAGTGCAATCGGTCGCTTGAGACGGTCCTTAATACGCTTTTCAAAGGCTAGCAAATCTTCTTCGTTAAACGCATTGTCGAGCGATAACATTGGTACTTCATGTTCTACTTGCGTAAAGGCGGCTAACGGCTCACCTCCCACCTTCTGAGAGGGCGAGTCTGCACGCTTTAGTGAAGGGTGGGCATTCTCTAGCGCTATAAGCTCCTGCATAAGTCTATCGTAGGTGGCATCTGGAATACTGGGGGCATCCAACACGTAATATTGATAATTATGCTCATTAATTTCATCAATGAGCTGCGACATACGCACTTCGATTTGCTGTGAATCAGACATGCATTTCACCCTGGAACAAAAAATCTGAGTGGATTCACTCAGTAAAACTTAAACTGAATACGAAAAAAGAGACTGCCGGCCTGTACGCCGGCAGCTAGCCATACACTTTTATCACAAAAGCAACGGCGTGACGCGGCACTACCTGGCGATCATACGTTGACGCTCGAATTCTCTGATTTTTTCAACGTATTGTTGCAAGCCCTGTTTGGTTAGTACGCTTCTTCGACCATCGAGAACCTGCGCGGAGAATTCATCCGCAAGCTTTCTTGCTGCATTATGCATCATATTGAACACCTGATGCGGATCACCTTCTATAGGTAGTATCATAAATAATGATACGCCTTGTGTGGTAAAGTTTTCTAAGTTATCTATGTCAAACACACCCGGTTTAAACATATTCGCTAAACTGAAAAGAACGGGACCTTTACCGTTGCTATTCACGTGACGATGAAAGATATCTTGGTCGCCAAATTTAAAACCAAGCGTCAACAACATAGGCAATAATGCCGCCCCTTGTATGGGGTTGTCTTCAGCCGCTTTTACATTCAATACAAGTACTTCTTGTGGCACATCAGTCTCTGCCTCAGAAGGCGCTCGCTTGGGTTTATCTGGTCCACGGTCTTCAGTACGTAGAGTGTCGTCTCCCGAGCCTGCACGCATTTTCTGCTCCGCCTCATCAAAATCGATCGAGATTTGATCTTCTCTAACACTGGGTTCACGTCGCTTGCGATTCTGGGTTTCAGCTTTTTTACGTTTCACCAAATTTTTGGCTTGCTCAGTAAAAGAATGGCGCTCGCTCACCGCATCAACAACATCGGCGTGAGCCTCCAGCTCTTCATCTGGAACGGAGAATGTATCAATTCTAAAGTCGGGCTCAATACGGGTATTGTCTTCAGCACTATTTTGTTTAAGCAACGAAATAGGAGGTTCCGGCAAGTCGGGGGCCTGAGAAAGATTGTCGGTCTTACCGTGCTTTGGCGTCATAAAATCTGGTTTAGGCTGTGTTACCACTGAGGCATACATCTTCGGTGCACCCGTTGGCTCAGCGTCAATTTCTTGAGAAGGTTGATGCTCACAGGCTTCCAAAACCGTAGATTCATCGGCTGCGGATAAAGTGTCGCGAGTATCCGTGAGCGGCTCCTTCGCCTTGTTGATATCGGGATCCAAAACGTCATCTCGTTGAGATCGACTCACTACCCTAACTTCACCAATGCCCAGTTCATCAAATTCCTGTGCAGCTGTATGCTGACGCGAGTCACTGAGATCACTGGTCTGTTCTGAAGAGACATCAATAACCTCATCTTCGATGTGTGGTTCGTAACTTTTGGTGAATATTGGTGCGTCATCCTGCTCTAAACGAGCACTACGTGAGCCCGTTTCGTCTTTTGAAGCGTTTTTACGAATGCTCCACCAACCATGAATCAGAATCGCTGCAATTGCAATTCCACCTAAAACCAAAAATGACAGACGTAATTCTTCCATCTAACTACCAATTACCCGTTGTTATGCCTGTGCAAAAGAGACAGCCTCATCAACATCGACAGCAACCATGCGCGAAACGCCTGGTTCCGCCATTGTCACGCCAGTTAAATGCGTGGCCATTTCCATTGCGATTTTGTTATGGGTGATATAAATAAATTGTACACTTTTAGACATTTCAGACACTAACGTACAAAATCGTCCCACGTTCGCATCATCTAAAGGTGCATCGACTTCATCCAGTAAACAAAACGGTGCCGGATTTAATCTAAATATAGCGAAAACCAATGATAAAGCGGTTAGCGCTTTTTCTCCACCCGAAAGAAGATGAATTGTACTGTTTTTCTTGCCAGGTGGTCGTGCCATAATCGAAACGCCGGTTTCCAGCAAGTCATCATCCGTCAAATCAAGGTATGCAGAGCCACCTCCGAATACTTTCGGAAAAAGCATCTTCAAATCTTCATTAACCCTTTCAAAGGTTTCTTTAAATCGTGTGCGAGTTTCTTTATCTATTTTACGGATGGCGTGTTCTAGTGTATCCAATGCAGACGTTAGGTCGTTGTTTTGTTCATCTAAGTGACGTTTACGTTGCGACTGAACGTCATATTCCTCTACCGCAGCTAGATTCACCGCGCCTAATCGAGTAATGCTGCTTGTCGTGCGCTCAAGGTTTTGTTGCCATACTTGTTCGTCAGCATCATCCGGTAGAGTATCTAACACCGATTTTAGTGTAATATTCATGTCAGCAAGCTGCTCTATCACCGCATTGGCACGCACACTGTAGCCTTCACTTTCCAGTTTTTTCGTTTCAAGGGCCTGACGTTTTACCTGAATTTTGTCTTCTATACCTGCACGGTCTTTTTCCGCATCTGATAACCATGCTTCTACCTCGCTTAGCGCATTTGCGAGCTGCATTTTCTTTTCTTCTAAAGCCACGCGTTCCAGCAGCAATGTTTCCAGTTGTTCAGCTTGTTCCTCTAAGGGTAAACACAACTGAGCTTGTTCTTCTTTTAATCCATTTACACGTTCACGCATTTGTATAAGCTGACGCTGCAAACGAAGATGCCCATCACGAAGACTGGTATATTGGCTACGGGAGGTTTCTAATGTTAGTTTTGCGGTGTGCAGAGACTGAGTTAACCCTTCGACTTGTACTCGGAGTTGCCGAACGAGATCCTGCGCAACTGTTTTTTCATCTTCGAAGGTGAGTTGTTGCTCTTCCAACGCTGCAAGCGCCATTTCTTGCTCTTCAACTTGAGATGACAACAATTCAGCTTCGCACTGTTCGTTGTCGAGCAGCGCTTGCTGCTCACGCAGAGCCTGTTCAAGTTTGTTCTTACGCTGATTGACTTGCTCGTGTTCTTGAATAAGCGCCTGAAGTCTATTTTTAGCCTGTAGCCAGTCAATTTGTGCTTGAGATTCTGCCTCCCGCTTGGCATGTTCCTCTTCACTAGCCTGCTTAAGTGCCTGCTCTGCTGCGGCAAGCTCTGACTTTACTTGCTGCTCTTTTCTTTCAGCGTCATGACTCGCAATTTCTAGTGCCTCAAGTTGACGCCGATACGTCAGTACACCATTTTCTTCGTCACCTAAAAAGCGAATCCAATCTTTACCCAGAACCACACGATGGTTAACCACAATGCTTTCATGGGGTGCTAGTGTGGCGAGCAGGGTTTTCGCTTGCGTCATCGTGTCGACGAGCAATATGGAATTTAGCCACTCAGGCACAGTAATATTGTCTACTTTCTCAGCCAAGCTTCCGCTTCGCTTATCTTTTGTCCAATATTGCGACAAAAATACAGCGCCGCCAGACATATCCGAAGGAATTTGCTCTAAACACTGCATATTTAACGCATCACTAACCCAACTGTCTCGCCAGAACCGGCAGAGTTGCTCAACCGTATTCTCCCACTCGGGATGAACATTCAATGTCATTAATAGCGAGGTGAAATTCTCTAACGGTAAACTCGATGCAGTAGTGTAATGTTGTAATTTTTCAATAAAATCAGATGATTGGGTCTGGGAGGCCAGAACGTTTTTCAAACCCTCTATTTTGGCCTGAAGAGATTGGCGCTCACCAGATAAAGTAAAAGCGTGTTTCTGTTTTTCTGACTGCGCTATCTTCGCCCTGTCAAACGCCGCTCTCGCGCCTTGGTAATGCTCCGTACATTGGTGAAAATAGGCTTTTAACTCCGCAAGTTTCTCCTCGGCCTGTGCAATCTGTTGGTGTTTTTCGATGTCTGAGCATTGCGCAAGATCCGCTGCTATTTCATTTACCCGCTGCTGTGTTCGCAACTGCAAATCCATGTTCATTTGAATATTGCTATGAAGCGATTGCACTTTATGCTTGGCAGTTTGTAAGGCGCTGTCATATTCTCGCTGCTTACGTTCTATTTGTTGAACAGCGTGCTCTGCCTCAGCCAAGCGGGCCTGCCCATCTTCGAGCATACCTTGTTTAATCTCGATTTCGGGTTCAATTGCCGCAATTTGTTCAGCCAGTACCTCGCGCTTTTCATGGTCGTCGGCTTCATGCAGCTCTTGTTCTTCGATCGAATGTTGCAGACTGCGTATATCCTGATCTATTTGCTGCTGACGTTGCTTAGCATGAATTTGATTTTGCTCTAGGCGAGTAATGTCCGTTCCAACTTTAAAGAATGCTTGTTGGGCATTATCCAATGCTTGCTTAAGGTCTTGCTGCTTTTCTTTACGCTCAATGATTCCCCGTTCATCCCCCCGCTGCTGTGCAACGAATGCTTCAATATCAGCTTCTTGCTTAACAATATCTTGTTGTAACTCAGACAAATGGTGGTTGTGTTTAAGCCAGCGAATAGCTGCCAATTGAGATTTCAATTCTCGCTCGCTGGCTTTCAGTGTTTTATATCGTTTTGCCGCCGACGCTTGACGGTGCAGCTTTTCGAGCTGTTGCCCGAGTTCTGCTCTGACATCATCTAATCGTTCTAGATTTTCACGGGTGTGACGAATACGATTTTCAGTTTCTCGACGACGTTCTTTATACTTTGAGATGCCCGCGGCTTCTTCAATGAATACCCGCAACTCTTGAGGTTTAGACTCTATCAGACGCGATATCATACCCTGTTCAATAATGGCGTAGCTTCGCGGCCCAAGTCCCGTCCCTAAAAATAAATCAGTGACATCCCGACGGCGACATTTCGTATTGTTTAGAAAATACGTAGATTGTCCGTCTCGAGTAACAAGACGCTTTACTGATAACTCGTTGTAGTTTGCGTATTCACCTTGAATTCGTCCTGAACTGTTGTCAAACACTAACTCAACGCTACACTGGGACACAGGCTTACGGGCAGAAGAGCCATTGAAAATGACGTCGGTCATTGCATCACCGCGTAAATTCTTAGCCGAACTTTCCCCTAACACCCAGCGCACTGCATCAATTACGTTTGATTTTCCACATCCGTTCGGACCGACAATGGCCGTCATATCGTCAGGAAACGGAATGCTAGTTGGATCGACAAACGATTTAAATCCTGCCAGCTTGATTCGTTTTAAGCGCATAGTTAACGATTAGGTATTCCGGTTGTTTTAAGCTGGCCTCACCATATTATGGTGTTTCAGCCTTATTTTATTGTTATTTCGGGTGACATCTACGTCTGGCATCAGATTTAAACAATTGTAGGATAACTACAACTATCATTCAGCACTCGAATGTATCAGAAGTCACTAAGTGTAACAATTCAGGTTTTACGTTCAAATACTGCAACTTTATAATAGGTATACATTTTTATTAGGAATAATATGTTTTATGTTATCAGGTAATGGCGTCGATTATTTTTTTCGTGGTTTCTCGCTTATTCGAACCAAAGGATTGAAACGCTTTGTTTTCATCCCACTAGCTGTGAATTTAATTTTGTTTGCTACCGCGTTTTATTTCCTGTTCGGTGAGATTGCACTGTGGATACAGGCGCTAGTAGACTGGGTGCCCGATTGGCTCGGCGTGATAAAAACCTACTTATCTTATTTTCTATGGCCGCTCGCGATTATAACAGTGTTACTCATTTTTGCGCTGCTCTTTGGCACGCTAGCCAATTGGATTGCCGCGCCATTCAATGGGCTACTGTCGGAAAAAGTGGAGCGTCACCTTACCGGAAAGCCACTGGGAGATGACGGTGTCATTGATATAATCAAGGACATTCCTAGAACATTGGGACGAGAAGTATCCAAACTGCTTTATTACATTCCCCGCGCAATTGGTTTTTTACTCCTATTCTTCTTTCTCCCTATCATTGGGCAAGTGCTGTGGTTTTTGTTTAGTGCTTGGATGATGGCTATCCAGTACTGCGACTACCCCTTTGACAATCATAAAGTTCCATTTAAAACCATGCGTATGACACTATCTGAAGCAAAAGGGAAGTCATTTAGCTTTGGTATTGCAGTAAGCGTATTTTCGCTTATTCCTATCGTAAACTTCTTAGTCATGCCTGTGGCAATTTGTGGCGCCACTGCAATGTGGGTAGATGACTTAAAGCACCGCCTTGAGAGTGAAGGTATCTAGGTATTCAGTGAACGCATTGGCCGTTACTGCTGGGCTGTATAGGTGACCTTGCATTACGTAACACTGATTGTCTAATAAAAATGCTTGCTGACTTTGCGTTTCAACACCTTCAGCAATCGCCTCAATACCTAAGGTATGGGCAAGTTGAATGATGGCCTGCACGATCACACGGTCGTGTGGGTTGACGTCAATATTACGGACAAATGAGCGATCAATCTTCAACAAGTTAACCGAGCAATGCTGCAAGTAGCGCAGCGAAGAGTATCCTGTGCCAAAGTCATCTAGGGTGATACTAAACCCTGCTGCATCCCATTCTTTTATTTTATTAACTAGGTTGTCGCCATTGTCTTGCAATGTGCTCTCGGTTACTTCGATGCAAATTGCGTCTTTGGGTAACGCATGACGAGCAAGTAAATTGCTGAGTAAATCGAAGGTATTCGACTGATAAAATTGTTTGCTGGTCAAGTTGACTGACAACGGCACTAAGCTTTGTAAAGTTTTGTGCCATTCTCTTAAATGCCCAAATGCCGTTTCAAGTACCTGTTCCATTATATTTGACATAAGCCCGATACGTTTTGCAATCGGTAGAAACGCAACAGGTTCCAATATGCCCTTGTCAGGATGATGCCACCTTGTTAAACACTCGATGCCAACTAACGATTGGGTGCGATGGTCAAGCAAAGGCTGAAAATACGGCACGAATTGTTTTTCAGTTAACGCTTGTCGTAGCTCCATTTCCATCAATCTGGCGTTTTTGAGCTCTTTGTTCAATTCATCGGAAAAATAATAATAGTTAGCTCCACCTTGATGCTTCGCTCTGTACATCGCGACATCTGCATGATGCATAAGGCGCTGCGCATCAACGCCGTTGTCAGGAAATATACTGATCCCAACACTGCATCCAACCTGTACTGTTTGATGTCCGAGGCTCACTGGTTTTTTCACTTGGCGGATCACTTTTTCCACCACGTTTGCCATCGTATCTGAGTCTTTCACATCATGCATAATCACGACAAACTCATCGCCACCTAAGCGCGCAACAACATCGCTTTTACGCAGGGTTTTGCGCATTCTATCAGCCAAAACACACAGCAATGAGTCTCCGCCATCATGCCCTAAGCTGTCGTTCACTTCTTTAAATTTGTCTAAATCAATAAACAGCAATGCAAAACGTTTTTTATCCCTTAACGACTGACTAATTTCATGCTCAAGCAATTGGTTAAACAGCGCCCTGTTCGCCAAGCCCGTTAATTCATCACGATAAGCCATGTCATGTAACGATTCGCTGTGCGCAATGGATGGTTGCTCAATAAAGCGAATAGCAGCACCAATTAGGTGATTTTGATGGAAAATAGGATCGTAAGACAGTGTGACGATAAGAGGCAGCATAGCATCTTTAATGAACTTTGCTTGGCTACACCAATTACTCGCATGTAATAAGCTGCCCTGCGCGTTGCATACGTCTTTCTCACCTTCAAGAATATCAATTTTTACCAATTGAAAGAGCGAGATACCTGACACCGCTTGTTCAGATATACCGTAGTGATTGCAAAACGCGGGGTTTACAGCAACAACATTACGTTGATTATCAACCACTAATATCGGCTCACTCAATACCGAAAAGGCAGCTGAGTATACTGACAAATCCTTCGTCTTTTGCATAACTACTCTCAGACTTCTGTTTGTTCTTATTCTTGGAGCCTGTTATCGACAAACAAGCTGGAAAGTTGAATATGAATAAACAGGTTTCACTCACACCCAACTAGGTTGATTGATTTTTAGCCGAATACTTTATCCCATAAGTTTCGGAAAATGCAATCTCTTTATATTCTTATTGTTCTACAGGCTGACCTTGATACGCGAGGGCTCTCTCTCGCCAAAGTTGGGCTTGAGCCGCATTGCCTCGCTCAGAAAAATACTGAGAAAAATTCACAAACGCGGGGGTAAGGTTACTGCGATTCATCAATTGTTTATGCCATATTTGCAGGTAAAGGGGCGGGATCACGCCATGGTCGTGATATTCCATGAACGTCATAGACTTAACGGGCTTGTACGCTTGATATGTATGATTATTGCAGGTTCTGGCTTTAGTATATTGTTCCGGCTGCACCCCTACTGGCCAATTCAGGGGGGCCCCTTCAGGGAAGGTCTCGGGATCGATAATCTGTAAATTAGGTGCAGAGTCACGATTACAATGCATGTCTGCCATCATTGAGCTTAATGGGTATTCGTCTACAAATCCTGCAAAATGCGCCAACTCATGCACAAATACACTGTAGGTATCAGCTAGATCCAAATACATAATACCGTTGTGTACATTCGCTTTGCCATGTTCTGCAAATACCACAACGTGACTAAAGTCTCTTACATTTGATAGCGCGGCAATATCGCCGATATCACATCCAAGACGCGGTTGATTCTGCCAGTTGTCGTCACATTTGAGGGTTTTAAGCCATACTGGTGGCAATGCACACATGGGTAGCAACGAAAGTCGTTCGTCTTCGTTAAAACGCTGATAGACATTCTTAGCCTGACGAAATGATTCTAAAGAGGTTGCAACAAATTGTGTGGTTATGGCGCAGGCAGGTAAATTAGATTGCGCTGATAACGCGAGAGAGGCTTGCTCAACCAAGCGGCTGTGTCGCTCGGGCTTAGCCGGCAATATCGGCCGTTGACCTTCTTTTATCAAAGCAAGAAAAACACGTGCATCGTCGCTTCCTAGTTCTCTAGCCCGTGTAAACGCAGATGTCGCTATATGTTCGCTGCCTGCACGCCACAAAAGTCTACCATGCAGTAGTGCGCTCTCTGCATCCCTCTGAGCAGCTCTTTTCAAATATGGTTCAGCCGATTCGGTATCTTCGTGTAACAAGTACCATTGATACAACGCAATTTCGGCAGCAAGATATCCGCTATCTGCCGACTTTTGTAGCCAGTACAATCTTGATGCTCTAGTATCGACTAGCAATGCTAACTCGTATTGCGCTTCTGCGTGACCAGATTCTGCTGCGATTTTAAGGTTGTCTAGATGTAAACTGGACTCATTAAGCATGCCCAAGCGAAAATGGGCATCTACATTTCCCATTTGAGCAAGTAAAGAGAGCCAATAAATAGATGTATCATCGCGCGATACCGTTGCCAATAACTTCTCACTTGCATCGACGTTGCCTTGCTTAGCAAGCAAATAAGCATATTGCCGGTATTGCTCGATAGATTGCGCTTTTAGCGCATCAGTCAGCCGCTCTTGAATAAAGCGCTGGCAGGTGGAGCCATTCACGCCTAGTAACAATGGACTAAGCGCGATGAACAGTAATACAACTCGATTCACTGTTGTGCCTGATTTTCCTTATACACGTCTTCTCTTAGCATATTGAGCTCTAACCGTGCATATCGATGTTCAACGTATTCATACACATTCGTGCTCAGCGCCAACTTAAAATAATTCGACGCTCGACCACGATGCCCTCTGGCTGCATGATATTTACCAAGATAAAAATACGCTTCACACAGCCTATCTGTCAATTGTCTTTGATTGGTTACACCAATGGCTAAAGCACCCAATAATTCACTTTCAGAAATATCATCCAGATATAGTTCTACCAGCAATGTCGCCCAATTGCGAGGATCAAGGCGAGTACTGGCTTCACGCAGATGACGTGTTGCTTGTTCAGGGCTAAGTTCATACTCGGCAATAAAAGCCCACAAAGCGCGATAAGGATCATTTTCGTTTCGCTCTAAAAACGCACCTAAGTCTTGTACAGCAAGCTCAGGACGGCCACCGTAATAAAGCGCGATACCTCGGTTTAAAAAGGCAAACTCAAATTCTGGGTCAATTTCTAGAGAAGAATCAAATGCTTCATAAGCTTGGATAAATTCTTGCTGCTGAGTAAAGTGGATGCCGATGGAATTGTACGCTTCTGCCATATCAGGCTTAAGTTTAAGGGCTTGGTTGTAATCGTATTGTGCTAAACCCGATAACCCTACTGAGTCATATAGCATGCCGCGCTGATATAATAGCTCAGCTCGCTCCTGTGCTTGCAATGGCGCTTGAGCTAATATTTGATTGTAACGCACGATGGTCATTTGCGATCGGGCACTGGCGGGAAGGGGTTCGGCAAGCAGAAGATTTCCCATTTGTGACCGAGCTGATGATGACGGCACGCCGGCACAACCACTCAAAATTAGGGAAAATGATACTAACCATAAAATAAAAAAAGATTTTAGCATAATGAGAAAACCGGGATACGTTACTACCGACGTATTCGCGACAAAAGCTCTATTTCCAGTTGTTAGATATATTATAGCGCCCAAGGGTGGCGCATTTGAAAATAAAAGTAAAGACGCGAAAGACAGACATGAGGAATTCGTCGTTGAAATTAAATTGACTACTTGGTCAAAAAAAACTTGTCAAACCCACCACAAATATCGCAAACTTAGCCGTCCCTGAATAACCCGGAGCAAAGGGTATTGGACAAACAAACACAACATCTTCTGGATGCGGCACTGGCGGCCCAGAAAAACTCATATTCACCTTATTCTAATTTCAAGGTCGGAGCGGCTATTTTGGCCAATGACAATACTACGTACCATGGTTGTAATGTTGAAAACGCCTCCTATCCTCTAGGCCAATGTGCAGAAGCAGGTGCCATTTCTTCCATGGTCGCCTCAGGTGCAACAAAAATAGAACAGGTTCTCATTGCGAGTCCAAATAACGCATTTTGCCCTCCGTGTGGTGGATGCCGTCAAAAAATTAAGGAATTTGCCAGCGAATCGACCCTGGTTCACATGGCCACTCAAGATGGACAAATAAAAACCGTTCCATTTAAAGACCTTCTGCCTCTGGCATTCGAATTATAAAAATCCGTCCTAACATCCAGTCGCTTTTTAGATTGCGTAAGTTTACATTGATCACAATCTAAGTCAGGGAGACAGCGCTGGATGAATGGATATATGTCAGCACCCGAGAAACATGCAGTTGACACCTCGCGTTGGTTTTCATCAATTAGAAAACTGGCTTTAGTACAGACCATTGCCGTCGTAGCAATTTGTGTGCTGGTATTACAGGTTCCTCTTGTTACCTTTATATGGCGTGACAATCAAATTGAGAAACTCTTACTACTAACATTGGCCGTTATCGGTATGACGGTCTCTGCCGTTGTCTATAGGCAAAACCATCTCATATCTACATTGCTCCTTGTATATACTTACCTCATGTACATAACGAGCTCTGCGTTCATCTGGCCTTTTTCACTGAATATGCACTATTTTTTGGTCATTGGTGTAGTGTCCCTTCCCTTCATTTTTTCTGCTGAAGAGTCTCCTTATTTTTACGGAACATTATTGGTGTATCTGATCACACTCTTCTTCATTGAGTGGGTTGAATCAGTTACACACACTCATGTCATACTCGCCAATTTCCAACAATTCACTTTGATCAACACGGTATTTTTTCTCGTCAGTCTCGTGCTCTGTTGCCATTATATTCGTCAATACCAAGTGAGCCAATACCGCATACTGAACCAAAAGCATCGTAATTCAAATCGACTTTTGAGGCGCATGTTACCCAGTAAAATGGTGACAACTTTATGTAATAACGAAGGTGCAATTACTGCTCAGTACCACGCTAAAATCACCGTAATTTTCGCTGACATTGAAGGCTTTACTCCGATGTGTGCAAGGATTTCTCCTCACCAGCTTGTTTCAATGTTAAACACTGTGTTTTCAGTGTTTGACCGCACCACCCGGTTATATGGTTTAGAAAAAATCAAAACAAATGGCGATCAATATATGGCCATTGGGGGATTAGACAGTCAAGGAAGAAATGTGGAGCTAGATAGTTGCAGACTGGCTATTGCACTTCATCAACGTTTTGCTGATATAGCAATGCGTTTAAATATAGACCTGAAGCTTCGGATTGGTATCGCTTCTGGACCCGCTATCACAGGTATTATTGGTGAGGATAAATTCAGTTTTGACGTTTGGGGAGACACCGTTAATCTCGCTGCCAAGTTAGAGAAGCATAGCGAAAGCGACACAATACTTATCTGTGAAAAAACGGCCAAATCCGTCAAAAATACGCTTCTCATTAGTGAAGGAAGCGAGATAAATATTGCCGGAATGGGTAAAATCACTCACTACAGAATTAATGTGTAAACGTATGAAAAACCAAATATCAAACTTTGACAGCGCGCTATTTTTAAATGAATACTGGCAGAAAAAACCCGTAGTACTAAAGCGTTTGTTTTCTGATTTTAAGGATCCTTTAGACGAACACGAGCTCGCAGGTTTGGCTCAGGAAGAAGAAGTTGATTCCAGAATTGTTCGTTCAGATGGCAATACATGGCATGTTGAGCATGGACCATTCGACGATTTTGAGACGGTCTGCCAAGATAAGTGGAGCCTACTTGTCCAATCTGTGGATGCATACTTAGATGACGCTCAATCACTCTTAACCCAGTTTCATTTTTTACCATCTTGGCGTATTGACGACTTAATGGTGAGCTTTTCTGTCGCAGGTGCAGGTGTAGGGCCGCACTTAGATCAATACGATGTGTTCATTATTCAGGGCAAAGGCAAGCGCCGCTGGCAAGTCGGTATGCCGGCAAAATATGAAGAAACGTGTCCTCATAAAGATCTCAAGCACGTAACACACTTTGAGCCTATTATCGACGAAGTACTTTCACCAGGCGATGTAATTTACATTCCTCCTGGTGCACCTCACAATGGTGTAGCACTGAGTGAATGCCTAAATTATTCCGTTGGCTTTCGTGCGCCTTCACAAGCTGAACTTCTAGGTGCTTTTGCTGATTACGCATTAGATAATGAAATCTTAACTCAACGATTTACTGATTCGTCGGTCATACAACGCCCTAGCCCATATCACATTACCTCAAATGATATTGAGCGTTTTAAGCAGTTACTCAAAAATGCGATAGATACCGACGACTTCACTGACTTTATGGGCAGCTTTTTAAGCAATAGACATGATCACAACAATGCAATGGCTGAGGAATATTGCGACGATGATGTGAATCAAAACGCTTATTTTATCCCTGCATGCGAATTGAACATTACGGTTATCGAAAAAAGCGAACAAGAAAGCGTGATATATGTGAATAATCAAGGCTTTATCGCACCTACTGAACGGATCAAGGAGTTAATAGAGATCTTAAAAGCTGATTGCTGGCAATTTTTACCTGAAAACCAGAATAAAAATAGTTTATTTTTTAACCAATTCATGCGTAAAATGATACTTGCGGGGTTGTGGAGTCCCGCTTAATGCTTGATTAGTGTTTTAATGGCGTTTTAATTAGGAGAGTTCCCGATGGCGTTTAAAGTGTTAAACGTTGACTGGGGGAGCGAAAAACACAGACTCAGCAAAATAAGAGAGAGGGTATTCGTCTATGAATGGCGTATACCTAAAGATCAGGAGTTCGACACGCTAGATGGTGTCGCATTCCATGTACTTTTGGTTGATGATAACGGTAATGAAGTGGCAACGGGTCGTATTACGCCTGCGGGCGAAATAGGACGCATTGCAGTCATGCCCCATTTCCGAAATCAAGAGGTTTACCAGACTCTCTTTAAAGCACTTTTGAGTATTGCAGAGCAATGTGGTCTAACAGATGTATCAGTGCAATGCGAGTTGGAAGGTGTTGAATATTATCAACAACAGGGATTCCGACCAGTCGGACATGTATATATGGACGCAGGTGTGCCCCGACAAAGGATGTTATGCAACTTAACTGACTTTACTTTGAAAAAAGTAGAATTAACCCACTAGGGCATGGTTAACGGAATAATCCATGCCCTCGGGGCATTTTCAAGTAGTAATAATATCAACACCTACTTCCAAAGGTGCTCCGCCGAGCTGAGTGAATACAAGCCCTCCGCACGTGTGATTAAAGCATTTGCCGAGGCAATTGCATTATGGTCACCTCCCGCTGCTTGTTTTCTATTTTCTGCTTCAACTTGCCAACGCATTGAAAAATGCCTGAGTGCCATTCTCGGATTAGACTCTGTCTCATAAGGTATAATATCCGGCTCCACATCACCTGTAATCACCCAAAACAATGCCCCATCTATCGACTTAATTTTCCATATGGCAACATAGGGAGCAAGATATCGACTCTCGTCAGTGGAAACCGCTTCGAATAAAATGCCTTTTTCAGCTAAAAATTTATTCGCTTTTCGAAACTGTTCTCGCACCCATGCTGACATTTCTTCTGGGCTCATTTGCTGCTGTGTTTCCATAACACGACTACC
Source organism: Fluctibacter corallii (assembly GCF_025751585.1). Lineage (GTDB taxonomy): Bacteria > Pseudomonadota > Gammaproteobacteria > Enterobacterales > Alteromonadaceae > Fluctibacter_A > Fluctibacter_A corallii. The sequence continues at coordinate 144,233 of NZ_JAOWKX010000002.1, read as the reverse complement.
TCATTAATTCTTTTTATCGTTCGATAGTATCGCAAGCATCGCTTGAATAGGATGCTTTGGCTTAAACTGTTCAAATCTTTGCACTTGGCTGCGGCACGAATACCCCGTCGCCAAAATCTGAGTAGCATTATACTGACCCACGGCATTCTGCCAACTCAAGTCGTATATTCCTTTCGACGCTTTTAAATGTTTTGCCTCATGTCCGAACGTGCCGGCCATACCGCAACATCCTAGTGATACAATATCTAAAGGCGCACCAATATCTGTAAAAATTGACTGCCAAGCTTTTTCCGAAGTAGGCAGAGCGGTTTTCTCAGTGCAATGTGCAAATAAAGCAAAAGGTTTGCCTGAGAAGTTCACCGTAGGTAGGGAAAGAGTTTCCAGCCATTCATGCGCCAACAATACGTTAAATTCGCCGCGTTTGCTTCCTAACGTTTTGGTATACTCATCTCGATAGCAAAGCACTAGAGAAGCGTCTAAACCTACCATAGGAATGTCAAGTTTCGAAACCTGATTCAGAAATTGTGCAGTATCGTTAGCTGTCTTTGCAAACTCTTGTAAAAACCCCTTTACATGCTGTGGCTTACCATTGGGTTTAAATGGTAGAAGAACCGGCGAATATCCAAGTTTTTCAGCTAGCTGTATAAAATTCTCAATCAATTCTGCTTCATAAAAACTCGTAAACGGATCTTGCACTATCAGAACCGTTTTACGTTTTTGTAACTCGTCTAATTTACCTAACGCGTGTAGATCAAACTTGCTCGCGCCATGGCTGTCCATACGTTCATCCAATGTAGGTATAGAGAGCAACGGGCTGTCAACGTAACCGATGTGCTTCCTTAAAATCGTCGACACCCAGTTTTGTTTTAGAAAGAAGTTAACGAGTTTAGGCATCTTCGCTAGGTAAGGTGCCATCACTTCAATGTTCGCCACCAAATGATCTTTCATTGGACGCATATAGCGTTGATGATAAATATTCAGAAATCGCGCCCGAAATCCAGGAACATCGACATTAACTGGACACTGGGTTGCACAGGCCTTACATGCCAAACATTGATCCATGACCTCTTTCACTTCATGAGAAAAATCAGGCGTATCTTTCACCTGTAAGGTAAATCTTAATCGCTCAAACCAAGAGTATGTTTCTTCTTGTTTTTCCAGCGCTTGAATGTCCACATTTTGCTTGCTAAGCAAACGTAACCATTCTCTAACCATACCCGCCCTGCCTTTCGGGCTATGGCGACGGTCGCGGGTGATTTTACTGGATGGGCACATAATCGACTTACTATCGTAATTAAAACACAAGCCATTTCCGTTACAACTCATCGCAGGTTCAAACGAATTGCGCACTTCAATTGGGATTTGTCGGTCAAAATCTCCACGCTTTAAGTCTGACACACGCACCAAAGACGCATCACTGTCTAAAGGTGTGCATATTTTTCCCGGATTCATTTTATTTAAGGGATCAAACGCCGTTTTAATTTTTCGTAATTCAGTAAATAGCACATCACCAAAAAATGCTGGGCCATATTCACTTCGATATCCTTTTCCGTGCTCTCCCCACATCAAGCCGCCATATTTCGCCACCAATGCCACTACTTGGTCAGAGATATCCTGCATCATCTGCTGTTGATCTAGGTCACACATGTCTAAAGCTGGACGCACATGTAACACGCCTGCATCAACATGCCCGAACATGCCGTAGGCTAGCCCTTTTTCGTCTAGTAATGCTCTGAACTCCAAAATAAAGTCAGCAAGGTTTTCGGGAGGTACCGCCGTATCTTCGGCGAACGCTATCGGTTTTTGCCAGCCTTTAGCTTTCCCCAGCAGCCCTACTGCCTTCTTGCGCATCGCATAAATTTTAGAAATATCCTGCGTATCAAACGTCACTTGATAACCGATGACACCGTGCTCTTGCTTTTGAATAAAGGCATCCAATTGTTCAGACAAGGCTGCAATTTTGCTTTCAATGCCTTGCTGGTCGTTGCTATTGTATTCGACCATATTTAGGCCAAGCATATCTTTGCCCGGCACGTCTTCAATCAGACCACTGACTGAGTGCCAGATGATGTCTTCCCGCGCTAAATTAAGTACTTTGCTGTCTACGGTTTCTACCGACGTAGCATTTGCTGCCACCATGTGGGGCGCGTGTCTAAGCGCAGACTCAAATGAGTCATATTTAATATTCACTAAGGCTTTATGTTTCGCTATCGGTGTAACATTAAGTTTCGCTTCAGCAACAAAGGCCAACGACCCTTCAGAACCTGTAATTATGCGACTCAAATCAAACTCAGTAAGGGTTTGATTAAATACGTTTTCTAAATCGTAACCCGTTAGAAAGCGATTGAGCCTTGGGAACGTTTCTAGAATACGTTGGCGGTTATCTCGGCATGACGAAATGACCTGAGACATAATACGCCCAACCGTGTTTGGCTGGGTGGCATGACTTTCAGCCTGCTCAATTGAGGTTTTCTCAGTGTTAAGAATTGTGCCATCAGCCAAAACACTCTTTAACCCCAATACATGATCACTGGTTTTCCCGTAAACGAGAGAACCTTGGCCTGACGCATCGGTATTGATCATTCCACCAATGGTTGCGCGGTTACTGGTTGACAGGTCTGGAGCAAAGAAAAAACCATGAGGCCGTAGGGCATCGTTCAGTTGATCTTTAACGACCCCTGCTTGCACGCGTACCCACCCCTCTTCGGGATTAATTTCAAGTACACCGTTCATATGTCGGGAAACATCAACTACCACGCCACTCGTTAACGACTGACCGTTAGTACCTGTTCCGCCGCCTCTGGGACTAAATTTGACATCTGGGAAATCTACGGAAACACGCCCTACCAAGCTTAAATCTTCGATACTCTTGGGAAACACCACTGCTTGAGGAAGGCGTTGATAAATGGAATTATCTGTCGCTACCGCCAACCGGCTGGAATACGCAGACTCAATTTCCCCAGAAAATCCGTGTTCTAACAAAGCATCAAGGTAAGCGCGATAATTATGTTCTAGCGCTGCATGAGAATCTAAGGCTGGTAACATGAATACAACAATTCCCCATTGGTGAAAGCGCAGTAGTATACCCAAGCATGCCCCTATTTCACCAGCGCTTACATGGTCTAATTTTTACGAATTGTAACAACTCAGACCATCTATCTATGAGAATAGGCTGTTATACTGCCACGAATCATTACTTAACATCATGTACGTATGAAAAAACACGCTCGGATCACCTTAGGCACATTGTGTGTGTTATTTGGCGTTATTCTATTTATTTTACCAGGCTCAATGTTTGTATTGCTGTTTGGGTTATTTATGCTTAGTTTCGATGTTCCCATCGCACGAGTATGGCTACAGCGCTGTCAGAATATGATGAGTAAGAGCGCCCGCCGACTAGACTCCACAATGCTCAAATGGAAGTATCGTCGCTTTTAATCTCTGGCAAGTACATGAGCGAGACACCCCATTATCATTTTCGTCAATGTAAATTCCCGTTACGTGTTCCTTGATACGCCTATTTTTAATACTCGCTCACTCCTGTCAACTAACAGGATCTGACTGTGGCAACAAAACATTCAACCAAATGGCTAAGCGCCATTTAGCACGGTTCATCAAATACAAAAAAAGCGCCTGGTGGCGCTTTTTTTAGCTAATCAACACATTAATTACCGTGTTTTTCGCCAAGGTATAACCACGTTTCAACCACGGTATCAGGGTTTAAAGACACACTGTCTATACCTTGCTCTACTAGCCATGCAGCCAAATCTTCATGGTCAGATGGGCCTTGCCCACAGATTCCAACGTATTTGCCTTTCGCTTTCGCGGCTTTAATCGCCATCGCCAGCATTGCTTTCACCGCAGGGTCACGCTCGTCGAATAGGTGCGCGATTAAACCTGAATCGCGATCTAGACCAAGAGTTAGCTGGGTCATATCGTTCGAGCCTATCGAGAATCCATCAAAGATTTCTAGGAATTCATCCGCCAATAACGCGTTTGAAGGCAGCTCGCACATCATAATTACACGCAAGCCATTTTCACCTTGCTTTAAGCCCTCTTCGGCTAAAAGCTCAATAACCTTACGTCCTTCCTCAAGGGTTCTCACGAATGGGATCATAATTTCGACATTAGTCAGGCCCATCGTATTGCGAACACGTTTTATCGCTTCACATTCAAGCGCAAAACACTCTCTGAAATCTTCAGAGATATAACGACTTGCGCCACGGAAGCCGAGCATTGGGTTTTCTTCGTCTGGCTCATATTGGTAGCCACCTACCAAGTTAAAGTACTCATTCGATTTAAAGTCAGACATGCGCACGATCACGCGCTTAGGCGAAAATGCTGCACCGATTGTTGAAATACCTTCAACAAGCTTTTGAATGTAGAACTCTCTTGGCGATTCGTAACCCGCAATGATGTCGTTAATTTCTTCTTTCAGCTCATCTGGCTGTTCATCAAAATTCAACAACGCCTTAGGGTGTACACCAATCATGCGGTTAATGATGAACTCTAGACGAGCAAGCCCGACACCTTCATGAGGCAAGCGAGCGAAATCAAATGCGCGGTCAGGGTTACCCACGTTCATCATAACCTTAAGTGGTACTTCTGGCATAGAATCGATGCGTGATGTCACCACTTCAAAGTCAAGATTATCGCTGTATATATAACCTGTGTCACCCTCTGCACATGACACCGTGACCTTATCGCCAGTTGCAATAGAGCTAGTGGCATTACCACAGCCAACAACGGCTGGAATACCTAACTCACGCGCAATAATGGCTGCGTGACACGTACGACCACCTCGGTTTGTGACAATAGCAGAAGCCTTCTTCATGATCGGTTCCCAATCAGGGTCCGTCATATCGGTTACCAGCACATCGCCTGGTTGAATTTTTGACATTTCGTCAATCGAGCCCAACACTTTCGCTGTGCCAGCTCCAATCTTGTGGCCAATCGCGCGCCCTTCGCACACGACTTTACCCGAATCCTTCAGGCGGAAGCTTTCAATCACCTGCATGTCTTCGCGGCTACGTACTGTCTCGGGACGTGCCTGAACAATGTAAAGCTTGCCATCAAGCCCATCTTTTGCCCATTCGATATCCATAGGACGCTGATAATGCTTCTCAATAATTTGTGCTTGTTTCGCCAATTCCATGACTTCATCGTCACTAAGAGAAAAACGTTTGCTGTCTTGGCTATCGATATCTACGATTTCAACCTGCTTACCATGGCTGGTGTCAGAAGAGTAAATCATCTTGGTTAACTTGCTACCAAGATTTCGGCGTACAATCGCCGGAAGAGATTTATTCAACGTTGGTTTGTGCACATAAAATTCATCAGGGTTTACCGCACCTTGCACGACCATTTCACCCAAACCAAAAGAAGATGTGATAAATACAACGTCTTCAAAACCTGATTCGGTATCGATGGTGAACATAACACCAGATGATGCGCAGTCGCTGCGTACCATGCGCTGAACACCAGCAGACAACGCTACGCCCTTATGATCATAGCCCTGGTGTACACGGTAAGAAATTGCACGGTCGTTAAATAGCGAAGCAAAAACGTGCTTTATGGCTACCAATACGGCGTCGTAACCTTTTACATTCAAAAATGTTTCTTGCTGCCCTGCAAACGATGCGTCAGGCATATCTTCTGCTGTGGCTGACGATCTCACGGCAAACGATGCGTCACTACCGGCATCAGCCTGTAGTGTTTCAAATGCATCTTTTATGGCACTTTCCAGTGCGGGAGTAAAGGGAGTGTCGATAATCCAAGTACGGATCTCATCACCGGTTTTGGCTAACGCTTCTACGTCGTCTACATCCAGTGCGTCTAGTGCATCATGGATACGTTTTTCCAAACCACTTTGCTCAAGAAATTCATTGAAGGCACTCGCGGTTGTAGCAAAGCCGCCTGGAACTTGCACGCCTGCATTTGCCAGGTTTGAAATCATCTCACCTAACGACGCGTTTTTTCCGCCCACTCTGCCAACATCGTCCATGCCTAAATTCTGATACCAAAGTACATGTTCTTGCACTATCTCATTCTCCAAAAAGAGGTTAATCAATGTGTTGCCGATCTGGGCGCATTACCAATCTGCAGTAAAAGTTTTCGGTGCAAATTCGTCGGAGGCGAAGTACTTTAGATATAGCGTTTTACTGCCCACTGACATTTTGCGCTAAGAATTTTAAAATGACGGTAATAAAAAAGTAAAATTTTATTTCTTTCTGTAATAAATTTACGACATTGTTAAGGAATTGTTGTGCGGACTTCGTTTTATATTTCCGACGGTACAGCCATCACTGCAGAAGTGTTTGGCCACGCGTTACTGTCGCTTTTCACGGTAGAATTTGATCATATCACCCTTCCCTTTGTTGAAACTGAAGAACAGGCTCACGAGGTGAACAGAAAAATCTATGAAAGTTTTCAAGAAACGGGAGAGCGTCCTCTCGTGTTTTATACTATCGTGAATAGTGATGTGCGTAAAATTATTGCCCAATCGGTAGGCATCAACTACAACTTTCTTGATCAATTTGTTGCGCCCCTCGAAAAAGTGCTTGGTGTTCCCAGTAAGCCAGAAAAACACCGTACCCATAGCATCCATGAAACCACGTACGACATTCGGATCGAGGCGGTAAATTTTGCGCTGGCAAATGACGATGGTTCGAACCTGAAAAACTATCATGAAGCAGACATTATTCTGGTTGGTGTGTCACGTTCAGGCAAAACGCCAACTAGCCTTTATCTTGCGCTGCAATATGGAATAAAAGCTGCCAACTACCCATTTACCGAAGAAGACATGGGCGATGTGTTAAAACTGCCGCCTATGTTGAGGCGGTTCAAAGACAAATTATTCGGCCTGACTATTAATGCAGAGCGTTTACATCAAATTCGTTCTGAGCGCAGAGCAAATAGCCGCTATGCGTCAATGCAACAGTGCCGCATGGAATTAAGAGAGGTTGAAAACCTGTATCGAAAAGAAAAAATACCGTTTCTTAACAGCACCAAGTTCTCAATTGAAGAAATGTCGGCAAAAATCCTGTCACAGACCGGATTACAGCGGAGAAAATATTAACGCTTTAGCGGACGGTTAGCGTTGCACATATGCCTTTTGACAGCTGATCTACGTTATTAAAAATGTGAATTAGCTTTCATCACTATGGAGTTCGGCTTCGACAATACGAGCCAGCTCCATCAATACTTCCTTGTCACTGTCTACAAAGACACGAGGAATCATATCAACCACACACAGCGAACCAATTTTTTCTCCAGTAGGGGCCGTAATGGGAGCGCCCATGTAGGTTCTAATATGCGGAGGCTCGATCACTTGCGGGTTACGCTTAAATGCCTCATGTAATTGCGCATCAGGCACATAAAGGACATCGTCGTGCACAATGGTATGTGCACAAAATGCAATATCTCGCGGTGTTTCAGTATTGTCTATTCCAATTTTTGACTTAAACCACTGTCGATGTTCGTCGATAAAGGAAATCACGGCCACCGGCACTTGGAAAAAGCGCTGGGCTTGCTCGGTGATTTTATCGAAACGTTGCTCTTGCGGCGTATCGAGAATGTGCAAACGATAGAGCGCTTGTAAGCGGGCGGTTTCATTTTTCGGAATAGGAGGCGTTTTCACTGTTTTGTTAGCCTGCTCACCATAAGATTGGTTTAGCTTAGACGCGCTCTTTGTTCTCTACAAGGCTCGATGCTATGTCACCCTAAGGATTTGGGTCTTCCACCCGTTACCTTATCTGCGCGTCCTTCTAATTTTGCTTTTTCCGCTCTGCGACGACGTACTTCTTTCGGATCGGCAATCAACGGTCTGTATATTTCAATTCTGTCGCCTTCTTTTGGAATATCACTTAACTTACATGTGCGATTCCAAATACCCACTTTGTTTTTAGTTAGATCAATTTCTGTGTAACGTTTCATAATACCCGAGGCAGATATTACGTCTTCCACTGTCGCACCCGATTCAACCACAACTTCCAATAAACTCTGCTTTTCAGGCCGCGCATATGCCACCTCAATTGAAATCTGCTTTTCTGTCATAGATAGACCTCTTTCGCTCGCTGCGTAAACGCCGACACCATATTGGTAGCAATACTATTAAAGATTCGTCCAAAAGCCATTTCAGCCAATTTACTGGAAAATTCGAATTCTAGGCTTAATTCTATTTTACACGCATCTTCTGCCAGTGGCGTGAATGTCCAGCCTCCAGATAGATGTGTAAACGGACCATCCACCAACTTCATGTGAATAAACTTCCCACGCTCAAGTGTATTGTGCGTAGTGAACCACTGCTTAACGCCTGCTCTAGCAATCAGCAACGAAGCTCGCATTTCGTGTTCATTTTCAGACTCAACGTTAGCATCAGCGCATCCGGGTAAAAATTGAGGATAAGCGGCAATATCGTTAACCAAGTCAAACATTGACTCAGCACTAAACGCAACCAGCGCATTACGGCTAATTTGCGGCATCGACTCTCCCATCTAGAAAAACTCATTAAACAGCAGCAAAGTGTAACACGATTTACAAGCTTCTGTTCAATCTGAGAAATTTTGATTTTCAAAGTCAACATTGCTGGTATACTACGCCGCCATGAGCAAGAAGAAGTCAAAATCCAGCAATAGCAATACGATTGCATTGAACAAAAAAGCCCGCCACGAGTTTCACCTTCAGGACAAACTTGAGGCTGGTTTAGAGTTACAAGGCTGGGAAGTAAAAAGTATCCGTGCAGGCAAGGTCAATTTGTCTGACACTTACGTGCACCTAAAAAATGGCGAAGCATTTCTATTAAATGCGACAATCAACCCTCTTAACCAAGCATCATCGCACGTGGTCTGTGATCCAACTCGGCCTCGTAAGCTGTTACTTAAAAAGCGTGAAATTGATCGTCTGATTGGTGCGAGAGAACGCCAAGGCTTTTCGATTGTGGCTACCGCGATGTATTGGAAGCAATGCTGGGTAAAGCTAGAAATCTATTTGGCTAAAGGCAAGCAAGCCCACGATAAACGTGACGCAGTAAAAGACCGAGACTGGGCACGCCAAAAAGAACGCATGCTCAAACACAAAGGGTAAAATGACTACACTCAAATAAGGCAGTGACTCACTGCCTTATTTTGAAACCTTTATCTATTTGACTTGGTTTGCATATCGTTTTCTGTAGCGCTTAGTTAGCGAGGCAGAACGTAATTGCTCAGTAAACAGCGTAAACGCTGGATTAAGATTCAACTTTGGTGTTTTGCCCTTCCCCATTTGCCTTAGCTGGCGCTTAACCATCGCCATAACAGCAAGCCCACTGAGCGTTTTATCTTGCCAGTTAACGCGAGGAATACTCCCCAAGGTTTCAGGCGCAGATTTCCAACGATTAGGTAAATCTGGCCTACTCGCCAACGCGCTTGCCATTCCGACCATTGCAACTCCGCTAGCCAGCACACGCTCTACTGTCTTTAATTTTGTGATCCCACCTGTCGTCATAATTGGCAATGATGTTTTATTGGCAATGACTTCAGCAAATTCTAAGAAGTAAGCCTCTCGGTCAAGCGTGCGCTGGTCTGCCGTGCGCCCTTGCATCGCGGGTGCTTCGTAGCTCCCGCCCGAAAGCTCAACAAAATCGACATGGCGCTGAGCCAATAAAGAAACCACTTGCTGGGCATCTTCTTCAGCAAATCCGCCACGCTGAAAATCGGCGGAGTTTAGTTTCACTGACACACTAAAATCGCTACCGCAGGCTTCGATAATGCTATCGACAACGGCCAGTAAAAGTTTTGCTCGATTTTCTAACGAACCACCCCACGCATCTTGACGTTTGTTAACCAGTGGCGATAAAAATTGAGAAATCAGATATCCGTGGGCGGCGTGCACCTGTACACCATCAAACCCAGCGAGTTTTGCCTGCACTGCCGTATGTGTAAAACGGTCAATCACATCTTGAATTTCCGCCTCGGTCATCGGTTTAGGTTGCCCAAATAACCCTGAATGTTTGCCCATATTCAGCGCTACATCGGAAGGAGATAGCACTTTTCCTCCCATTTTTTTAAATACTTGTCTGCCAGGGTGGTTAATCTGCATAATAGCGCGCGTACCTTCATGTTTAGCAGACTTTGCCCACTGACTAAACGCCTGCAAATCGGTATTTTTTTCTAGTACAACACCGCCTGGGCCAGTCATAGCAAGATGGTCCACCATCACATTGCCTGTAATAATTAACCCCACTCCACCTTTTGACCAGGCCTCATACAAGGTTCTCAGGGTTTTTCCTGGTGTTTGTTCAGCGGTAGCAAGATTTTCTTCCATCGCTGCTTTAACCATTCTATTTTTTACTGTTAGGCCACTTTTAAAACTGATTGGCTGAAATGCATCTGATGACATATTCGTTCTCATTAAGTTGATGTTTTGTGTTACTCTAACCTTAAAGTAAAGTTTAAGGTCAACCCTCTTTTTCAATGAAATGAAAAGTGCAGTAAGGAAGAAATTATGCGTATTGGTGAATTAGCAAAACTCAGCGGCATACCCACAAGTACCATTCGGTTTTATGAGCAATCTGGTTTGTTGCCTCCCGCTAAAAGGCTAGCAAGTGGTTATCGAGATTATGATGAACGCGCCCTTGATCAAATTAATCTCATACGATTTTGCCAAGGATTGGGGTTCTCTTTACAAGAATTACCTGAATTAATGGGTGGGTGTGAGGACGTTGATCATCTCGCTATTATGGACAGGCTCACTACTAAGCTCGAAGAAAGTGATGAAGTTATTCGTCAACTGACCGACAATCGAAATCGTCTGGCTGGCTTCATTCATCGCCTCAATGATCTATGGTCGAGTGGTCAATGCATGTCATCAGAAGAGTTTGGCAGTCTGCTGGCCGAGTCTGACGTAAAAATTGCCGTAAAAGCACCGCTTAAGCCAAAACGGAACTATGGTTGAGATGACTTGAGACTACACGTTGACCAGCCAACACCGTTTAAACATGGCGTGTAGCACCAACCACTGTACAGAAACGAGTAAAATAACTGAGATAAGCAATTGATGCTGTTTCGGAACGAGCTGCAAAGCGTGGCCAAAAAGACTATCAATCAAGTACTGCCAACTCACGAGACTAGTAGCAAGATAAATAAACAACGCATTGCAACCAATAACAGCAAATACAACGCCGATTCTTCGGCTTCCCTTGACTTCTATAATCCAGTAGAACAGCAATGTGATAAGTGTGCTGACTCCGATGCTTAATATTCCAAAGGTGGATGTCCACAAAGTTTTGTTCATTGGATAGTAAGGATGGAGCACGTAAGCTGCCACTATTAACCCCAAGTTCATTACGACAATGTACGTAATCTGTCGATGATCTGGCTGCCTCTGCCAACAGCGGATGCGTGTGCCCAACCATAATCCTGCTATGCATGTCGCAATTGCAGGGAATGTAGACATCACACCTTCAGGATCAGGTGTTTTACCCTGATAAGCCACGCCTGGCAATACTTGCATATCGAGCCACCTATTCCAACTATGTAATGGCGTTACCGAGGGGGAGCCGAGATCCGGCACAGGCAGAAATAAATGAAACCATCCGTTAATGGCTAATAAACACATGGCGAAAACGACAATAGCGCGTATGGGAAGAACCCAAAATAAACATGCTGTCACATACCAAGTAATACCAATTCGCGCTAATACGCTTGCATAGCGAATGTCAGAAGGATTTGTAGGTATGCCACTCCCCCAACCGTGGTTATACATAATGCCAAGAATAACAAGCAGCGCCAGACGGCGTGTTGCAGTTAAAATGGCACTTGTGTTTTTTCGTTTGTCGCCAGCCAATTGCCGTGACACTAGCCCGATAGTGACGCCTGACAAAAAGATAAACAAAGGAAATATCAAATCATAGGCAGTGACACCGTGCCATTCACTATGCGTCATTTGACGATCTAAGGCATGAAATATCGTCCAATTGGTCGTTAAGAATACGCCGAAAAACAGTTTATCAGCACCCAAAATCCAAACCATATCAAACCCGCGTAGCGCATCTAAAAATACCCAACGTTTGCTAACATTATGTTCTTTTCCAACTGCGCTCTTCTCATCCATACCTGACATCCTTATTCACTTTACGTTGGATAACAAAATCACTGCTAAACGCTATATAACGCTACATTTTTAACGCCATCATGTTTGAAATACTGCACAGTTAAATAAATGACAACGCTGTCACCGGGTGTATTTTTTATAGCATGATTTATGACTTAAGCAAACATGACCCATCGCTTAGTTATTCAGCAATCAAAACGAATATTCTCAGTATCTCATTCACAGACTTATATTTTTCATGATATGATGGCGTCACTAAACACCTTATTCGGGGCTGATTTAGAGTTTACACCATGCAGTAAACACCAATAAAATTAAGCCTTGTGTGAAAAACACTCACTTTTTACCACAATATTTACCACACTGACTCCCCTCCTAACTCTTGGAGGAAAAATGAACAATCTATCTATAGCTTCTAAACGGCCTATTTTTCGTTATTGGTCATTGCATTTAATGCAATGTCAAAACCATCCAAGCTCTTTATTTTGCGCATAAGTAAAGACAAAGCATGACCGCTTTAAGAAAGGTCAATTCTATTTACTATGTCCGAGCTCGCCTTCCAAAGCATTTGAGTTTCGACAGGAGCGAAATTTGTTTTAGCTTAGGAACGCGCGACAAAGGCAGAGCTGCCATTGCTGCATCCATTTTTAAATCGTTGTTAGCAAGGCCTCTGGAAACTAATTCGGCATGGTTAAAAGAAGCGACTTTAAAATTGTTTAGAGCTGTAGAACGACAAGTTGAAAGATCACTTAGTGAGGAGTTGATACCGTCATTGGTATCGGCTGCCTATCCTAATGATCTTTTGTCGACAGCTTTTGATAGAACAGAAATGGATATTAGCCATCTAAAGTTAGCGATTGACCAGCGATGTCCGGACTTCATACGAGAAAACAACGTTAATTTTGAGCCTAACAGTAAGGAGCTTGAGCTATTAAAGCAAAAAGTTATGGGGATCGAATTCGCGATGCTCAAGTTCGCTGGCGCACGTAATGCAGGTGATATCGAAGCTCAAATGAAGTATCAATAGTCGCTTGCAAACTTTGAAGCTCAGAAAGCCACAGCTCATCCTATAGCATTTACACAGCTTGAACTCCCTAAGTTAACAGAAATGATGGACACGTTTCTTGAAGAATGGCGAAATCCCGATGATGGAAAGCCATGTTCTGAAGATCGTAAAAACAAATTCATTCAAACCTTCAATGAGTTGATTTTCTTTGTAGGTAACAAACCTGTAAATTTGTATACAGAGCAAGATATCCAGCTACTGTTCGATTACTTCGCTAAGACTCCTAAAGCACGTAAAAAGTATCATGCACGAAAGAGCATTCAAGAGTTATTAGAATTAAAGCCTACCGAGGAGAAACTTCAAACCTACGAGAATAAGGTCAAGCATAGGCAAAGACTAAGGCAGTTCTTCGATTGGGTTGTCGAACAGGTCGAGGATAGCGACGAACCGCTAGCCAAATCTTTGGAACTCGTAAACCCATGCGACAATATTAAGATCCGCAAAAACGGTAAAGCGACTAAGCGCACTTATTTCACCAACTTAGATGAAGATGAGTTGTTTAACCGAAAATTGTATTTAAAGCGTTCTATCAAGGATGGCCTTCCTGTTGTACGGGAAGATCACCAGTACTGGGGAAGCATAATATTACGCACTACGGGGGCTAGGCCAAATGAGCTGTTCCAGTCAGAGCTTCGAAATTGGGAATTTGATCGAACTATAAATACTTGGGTGTTATGTACAAGCGATAGAGGCGATGACCAACACATTAAGAACACAGGTAGTATTAGACCAATACCTATGCCCACCATCGTAATGGACAAAGGTTTCGATGAATATATTAGACAGAAAAAAGCGGAACAAGCTGAGACATCAAAGCTTTTTAGCGAGGTTAAGCCAAGAGGTTTCTACTACTCCCCTGCTTACACAACATGGTTTAACTATGTATTAATGGCTGAGGCCAAGATAGACAAACGAGACCAACTTGGCAGAAGAAAATCAGCGTACAGTTTACGGCATACCTTTATTACTAGAGCAAGAAAAGGTGTAGCTAGATTCGATGTTGTTAAACAGTATGTTGGACACTCCGTTAAGCAGGAACTTGGCGTGACATCTGATTACTTCGGCGGCTACGATGTTAATGAAATTTTTGACCAGTTAGATCATTTATCTTTTCCAGTGTTAAACGATGTACCTAATTACGATATTTGGAAAGCAAACCTCATGGGCTACCTCATTGATGATAGCTAACCTAAATCACATAGATATGTTGGGGCATTCACTTTAGATTACTCCATCATGTAAGCCATGATGTCATTCAGCCTAAAAAGATCTTGCTGAATTGGCGCATGAGGCACGGCGTTCCCTACAGTGAAATAAAAGCCTGGGCTTGTTGAGTTTAGCTTCAAAAAAACATTATACATGTTTACCAGATATAGCGCTGATAGTGACTCAAGCACATTTTGAAGCGATGCTTTAGAGTAATGTTCATCTCGGTTATGCTTTACCTCATTGTAACTGCGCCACCACTCAGGAGACTTTTTGTCTACCCAACTGTTCCAAGGCTGAAAAGATAAATTAAACCTAGAACAGACAACGTGCTGTTCTTCAAAACCATCGATATCTTTACATATAAGCTTTTGATATTGGGCAATATTATTAGCTTTGCTATTCTCGTCTAGCTGAGCACATATTTGTTTTAAAACAACATCTATCTCAGAACAAGTTGACAAAAGAATTCGCAGTAATTCGATAGAATAGACCCCGAAATTTTTTCTATCGAATTCTATGTATCTAGACAGATTGATAACGTCAGCTTCCAACGAAAAATAGAACGGCCAGTTGGTATTACTCATTCAAAAATCATCCTTACTTTTATATCGTAACACTCAGCATTCTACCTCATTGAATGGATATCTAGATAGCATACGTAAGTTGATTTATTTCGAACTGCTTGACCTTGTTAAAAAAATTGATTATTTTTCGTCTTGCATTTGACAGTGAGTGCGCCGGTCGCAATGGCAAAGATTTGAGAAATCAACTGTCCAATCTACCTATATTTGTTTTTTTAATGACATCTTGAATTGAGCGACCCAATCTGGATTAAACATTAGGAAAACTAAATATGAACCTTCAACATATCCCTCATTACCAAGTACTGAAGAACCTTGTAAATGAAATAAAGCAACTTGCTAAAAGTGATAATAAGGCAAGCAGTAACGGATATATGCGCTCGAGAGTCTCAAGATTGAGTAAGCTTGGATTTTCTTCTAGTCATGACTTCGATAAATGGTGTAAAGCGCAAAGAACATCATTTGATTCAATACTTGAAGATGATATGCGCATAGAAGCACTTGAGCGCATTCCTGAAAGTACCGATAAGAAGAGATATTATTACTTTGATTGTCCAATATCGCTAATGCCAGATTTGAAATCCGACAAACCGAAGTGGCCTTTAACGATATGTCCAGACTTCATAAAGCCGAGACCATTAATGAGTATATGGGTAGCCCATGGGGAGACGCCTAGGCAAGAAATAAGAAGACCTTCAAACGATGTTGATGCAAAACGAGTACACGCTCGACATAGAGAAAATGGAGAACCAATCTACGTTATTACAAACCTATTTGAGTTTAGTCGATGGCTCGTAATGTGGGGAGGAAAAGCAATGATTGAAGATTGGCTTTTTACAGAAGATTATGCAGGTAGTTCATTTCTCAAAGAGTACGAGGTTGAAAATCCAATATCGAAACAACTAGCCAAATCGCAATACTCTTTAGACCTATAGACAGAGGGACCTAACAGTTCTATCTGCTCTTCGCGACAACAAATGAATGAGTCTCTACTCACTATCATAGTTAGTTTGAAAATGAGCTGTTTTCTGCAATATATCGCAGGATAGCTAAGTCTCGGCAAGACCGCAGAATGAATAAAATCCTGCGAGGAATAATATGCAGGGTTGATTGTTAGGTGTTTTTTGACAGAGTTGTAAGTCAGAGTATTCTCCCGATATGAATACATCTCCAATCAAAATATACAACTCACCTAAGGTGTGTGATTCATAGACATCATTTCACTTTCCGCAGTTGAAGATCACGCTGATAATTCGATAGCTGAATACGCTCATTTTCAGTTTCGTAGTTAGCGTGAACGTCCTCCCAAAGCGGTGTTTTTTCAAGGCGTTCACATACTACATCCATTGGAGCTTTACCTTTGAATGAGCCGTGAGCGCGTTGCCAATTGTAGTAATGCTGCCACTCAGGTAACGTTTCATTTTTGAGTTCTTCCAAATCCAAATTAACGGTCGAATAAAACTCTTCTTTGTCAGTTCTTTGTGACCTTTCAACTTTGCCGTTTAAGTGAGGTGAGCCTGGCTTATTGGGGCGAAATTTAATGCCATGCTCCATCAATTTGAGCTGTACTTTCTCGGCAAAAAACTCCGTTCCGCGATCAGTTTGGACTCGCTGTATCGGGAATGGCATTTCTTCTATTACCTTATCGATGAAGGTTAGAGTATTCGCTGCTGTTCTGCGTTTAAAAACGTCTAACACGCGATATCTAGAGCAATCGTCAACAGCAGTATATTGATAAATCCCGGGGGCGATTTTGCATGTATCCATCTGAACTCGGTCACCTGGAATCGGCCTTTGGTATCGAATGAAGTCTTTTTTCTTCCGCTGAAAAACTATTGGTTTTACTTCATGTTTGGTCAGCACTTTGTGAATTGAAGCAAGCGATAGCTGAAAATTATGCTCGCGAAGAAGCTCATTTTGAATTCTTCTGGCACCAAGTTTTCTATCTTTTCTGAGTTTGAGAATCCACTCTTCAATTCGATTATTAATTTTAGTGTTCGGGGAGCTGTGCGGGCGTCTAGAAACGTCCTGTAGACCGTCCAGTCCTTTCTCTTTGTATCGCTTGTACCACTTTCGAAGAGTGGGCCTAGATATTCCACACCGACGACAAACTAGGCCCGCATCATTGGTCTCTTCGTAAAGCTTAATCCACTGTAAACGCTGTTTAATTTCTTTGTTCATAGAGTCATAGTATATTGAAACGATCTCTATGAATCACACACCTAAGGTCGCCGATTTATGGCGAATGAAAGAAGAATGCCACGAGTACTATGCAAACTGCCTTAACCGTTTTAAAAGCGGGGAGCAGTTCTATCCACATGGATTTGCTCGAACTGACGGTAATCCCCCCATTTTTAACCGAAGTTAAAAGTAGAGGTTAAGCTGCCGGTGGTAGATTACCTAAGCTTTCATGCGTTCTTTCTTCGTTGTAATCCAGCCGCCAGAACCAAGACATCTCTCTGACTTGAGTGATGCTTTCAAACAGATATACATCCAAGAACTCTAGTCTGAATGAACCGTTAAATCTCTCAATAAAGCCGTTTTGCTGTGGTTTACCCGGTTGGACATACACCAATTTTACCTTTTGTTCTTCGCACCAATCAGTTAAACATGCTGATATCGGCTCCGGACCGTTATCGACGCGGATCTGATTAGGTAATCCTCGCTCAGCTTTTAATTGCTCCAATGTTCGCACAACACGGTCTGCAGGTAATGACGTATCCTCTTCGATAGCGAGGCATTCTCGCGTACCTTCGTCAACGATGTTAAGCGTTCTGAGCCGCTTACCGCAGTAAAGCGTGTCATGCATAAAATCCAAGACCCACTGATGATTCACTTTCTTAAGCACCGTTAGCGGCTGCGCAATGCGTTTGGGCAGCACTCGTTTTGCTCTGCGTTTCAGGTTCAGGCCCATCTGACAATACACACGATACACACGCTTGTGGTTGAACGTGAAGCCTTTAAATCGCATACGACCAAAACACTTCCAGAAACCAGCTCGTGGCAATTTTTTTATCTCCGCATTAATTGCATCAATGACAGCAGAATCTACTTTGCGCCAATCTCGTGTGGGTCGGTAGAAAGTTGAACGGCCAATCTCAACAAACAGACAGGCTTTTAGTATGCTCATCCCGGACTCAATAAGTATCTTGGCGCAATCGCGTTTCTCTGCTGTCACCAGCCCTTTTTTGCAAAGAGCTCCTTAATTGCACGGTTTTCCAGGCTGACATCGGCATACATCTTTTTCAGCTTGGCATTTTCTTCTTCAAGTTCTTTTAGTCGCTTAACATCAGACGCTTCCATACCACCGTACTTGGACTTCCAGTTGTAATACGTTGCGTTGCTTATCCCATGTGTTCGGCACACATCATCTATCTTCATTCCAGAATCGACTTCTTTTAGAACTGCGATGATCTGTGATTCGGTAAACGTGATTTTTTCATTGTGGTCTCCTGCATTAATCATTGCAGAAAACTCCAATTAAGTCTGTTTCATATTAGGGGAAGCTGACACTATGTTTGACGATGAACCTAAAGAGCCTCATTATATCCTGACACGCCGAAAGCTAGGGTACAGACTAATTGCCTCTGTCAGTAGGTTTAATGGAAACACCAAAGAGACTCAATCAATAGCCTATACCTCTAATTATTCACTTGAGAAAAGATCAACTATCTCGGCATTAAACGACGATTTCTAATTAGGTGTACGTCCCTAGCTCTATTCCCTCTTTTAAGCTTATTTAATACGTGTTGTTGAGTCTCTGGCGTCCAGAATATTTTAAGTGACTCCCTCGCTCTAGTAACAGCGGTGTAAAAAATAGAGTGAGATATGTCGTCCTCGTTGGCGTCAGTGATTACAATCTTAACTGAATCGTACTCTAAACCCTGAGCTTTATGGATAGAAACGGCGTAAGCAACTTGAAACGGTATTATAGTTGTAGAAGACTCGTCATCTTCATCACTAGTGTTTGGATCGTAATCGAAAACGACTAACCTTACGGTAGAATCCCCCATCCACTCCAATTCGTGACACGCCATTACATCTAATTCAGTTAACGGTCGATCTAACTTAATATCAAACTGTATCCACCCCGGAGCCTTTTCGATATGCTTAATCCAACCTTTAAGATTATTGAAAATCACAGGCCTGAAACGTTCGGAGTCAGTAAATAGTACTGGATCGTTTACTTTAAAACTATTTGCCCGCCATCTTACTTCAGGGTTAGGGTTGCCTGCTTGCAGAAAGCGATTTACATTGTTAATTCCATATAAACCATCGTAGTTAAGACACAGTATAATTTCATCCCGAGCCATTGATTGAAAGAGAGTGTTGTCTAAAACAGCAGAATAACCATTTCTGGCTATTGACTCTGCAATATCATCCTCACACTGACGTACTTTGTCCCAAAATGCCAGTAATGACTCGTTAGTGGTCCGATATGGAGTATTAAGTTCAAATACTGCCGTATTGGGGACGAAGTCCTTAATAATTTCAAACCAATTACCAAACTGGATAGATTCTATCTGGTATATGTCACCAACCAATACCAGTAATTCAAATGGAGTTTTTTCAATTACATTTAGGATATCGGTATTACAGACTGTGCTGCACTCATCAATAACCAATAAATCATAATGTTGGAGACCCACACCATTTGACAAATGACTTCTGATGGTGCTGAACTCCGAATTCTGCGCTGAAATCTTCCGCTTTAGATTATCGGTCGCAGGATTGGTATGAGCTAAAAATAATTTCGACCTGTCATTGAACATATGAGCTAGGTGGCTCAGCATGGTGGATTTGCCTGTTCCTGCCGCACCGTAAATAAGGGCAACCTTGGATTCTGAAAAAAGCTTTTCGATCGCACTGAGTTTAGCTTGATCATCAATTTGAAATGGTGTTTCACCTAACCATTCTGTAACAAAGGGCTCATATCCTCTAAGCCCACCGTCAGCACAGCTAATTAATTTTTCAATAATTTTAACAGTGTCATTTTCATAGCCCGTAATAAATAAGTGTCCTTTGTCATGCACCAAATGCCGATCTGTGTGCGTTCTATGGACTTTTCTATTGTATTTCTGAGAGAGCTCTAGAATGTTTCCTAGCTCCTCTAGTTCACCAACAGGGGTATATAAATTACCTTCTCGCTCAATATTATTCTTAATTCGTCTAGCCAAAACTTCATGTAATCGAGTTGAGGCGTCCAAACATTCAAATAGATCACCAATACGTGGGTTATGCCCCGGCAAAGATGAACAAAACGGCATATCATCAAATGGTATGCACCCAAAATGTAACATTAGGTCAGATAAAATGTAGCAACCGTCTTGGTTATACTGTTGTTTCAATATTCTATTGTTCATATGCAACAGAAGATACCTAAGCACGTTACTTCCGCGGCAATTAGCTTTAATCAGCGCTCGGGTTTTATCCAGCACCGGAAATATTCTAGGGCTTACTACGTTCATGACGGCAACTTCTCGGTATGCCGCATATCCTTCATCTGACATATCAACGATATCAAGTAGACTATCGAAAGATTCAGTTAGGCACTGCATCAGGTAAGTATATTCATTCCAAGTAGTGCTGGTTTTAATATTAAAACCAAGTAAACGAGCATAGTTATCTAATTCACATGGCCGAATAGATACTTCCCACCTAAGAATTAGTAAAATAGGCATGTTAAAGCCAAGCACATCAATTGCTGAGCGTTGCACCGTGAGCTCTGCTGCGTATTTATCGGCAATGTCTATTTTGGTAAACCCGATAATCCTATCGAATTTGTTTACCTTGTTCTGTGCAGGATAAAATGTAACCTCATAAAAGACTTCACCGTTATTGAAGAATGGTTTGGTTTTATGAATGTAGTAACGTTCCTTTGTAGCATCTTGTCCAATCGCATTCGTCTGCCTTATTCTATCGGCTATCTTCTGATGATACTCTCTTAAGGATGGATCTAGATCGATGGGGAACACCTCTAAGTTTTCTAAAATAGTGACCCCTAATTCATTTCGAACCAGACTCCTCAGGCGATAAAGGTATTCGTAGTATTTCAGCATAAGTCTCTCTGAGTTATCACCGTCAAGACTGTAATGAGAAGTACTCTTTTGAGTAAGCGCATGGAATTGAGAGACTATTCGATACTTAGCCCTTGAGCCTACATACTGAAGTGCGGGATTGACCATGTGGTAGTCAAAGCAGAGATTGGGATCATTTTGGTGGATGTAAACTGCCACCCCTTCAAGCAGGTTTCGGATCTGACCCAAAATTATCTGAGACAGCAGTCCTCTTTGCCCTTGACTATTATTGATGCTTTGGCTGATGACTTCGTTTGAACTGATGACTTGTGAGTATATCGTTCGCATACCTAACTCCTTGTATTGGCGACAGAAACAACTATTGCATGAATATACTATTGCGACAAGCGGACGATTTATGTAATTCGTCTTTTACCACAATTTTTACCACACTCACTTTTTAACCAGTTAGAACGCTTCATCTTCCAATAACACAAAAAATGCTTTACCATGGCGATGTTAAACACTTTCGGGGATATCCAGTTTATCTGTGGTTACCGCTGAGAAAATTTTCTCGGGGCTGATTTTGGATTCGACAGGATTCATGAGGCTTGAGGTGCATGCAGAGGTTGCGGTTGGCCTCTTAAAAAAACCGCTTTTAAAATAGTCGCAAACGACGAAAACTACGCACTAGCCGCTTAATAACCGGTATAGGCCCTTCCACTTCAGCCGTTGTCTATTCGTGAAGGTTCGGAAGGTCATACTAATAGACTAGCGAGGGAACCTTGTCTGAGGGTGAACCGCGAAGTAGTATCAGGCCAGCTACAAGGAAATCCTGTTTGTCGGAGTTCCAAGTAGTTAAATAGAAGACAAACTAAGCATGTAGTACCGATGGTTGACGCTTTCTGGACGGGAGTTCGACTCTCCCCAGCTCCACCAATAAAAAAGGCTTGCCACTTGGCAAGCCTTTTGTCTTTCTAAAAACAATTATCTTTGCCCGTCTTCCCAATTACTGCCACCTGTGCGGTCTTCTTTGCGGGTGCGAGAATCAATTTCGGCCTCTCTTCGCGATTGATCTTTTGGGGTATTGTGCGCATCTTGATGATGTTTACGCTTATATTCATCAGATTGATGCGGCTTTTTTGAAGATTTATCTTCCATACATTACTCCTCGGTCTACAGGTATATTGAAATGCCCTACACTACGTAGTTAAGCGTAGATAAGTCGACTCATATCGCCAAGCAGATAGTGTGAATTTTTTTGCAGCATTGTCCGGTCTAGTCATGCACGTCACATCTAAAACGAGTTAATAGGTACAATGCAATCTACAGAACGAGTCATTAAAGTATTGGTAGGTATAAGCACCACATTGCTTGGGCTGTCATTCTTTTTTGGTGCGAATACCAAGGCAGTCTCAACGTTACTAGAGTTTTATCAGCTACATACCATAATCATCGGCGCTGAAAAAATTATTGGAGCCGTTTTCGTGTTATTTGCTGTTACAGTGTGCTTCTCAAAGCGGCACCATGCGATGCAAACTATCGCAGTGATAAGTGGGTTATTCATTGCCATTATTCCACTGTTAAGTTTATTAAGTGCGTCGCGCTGGATAGCCGCTGAAGGCGGATTTCCCGTCATTGGCTCGGGCCAGGGCATCATCAAATATGCCGCTTTAATCCCACTGCTTTTATTTCTTTTTTATAAGCAACACTTCAGTAATAGACAATTGATTTGGCTAAATGTAGCTCCTGTTGTCATGGTGCTAGTATGGATAGGGGGAATGAAATTTCTTCGCTTAGAAGCAGAAGCCATTGCGCCTCTGATAAGTAGCTCACCGTTTATGTCTTGGCTGTATGACCTCTTCGACATCATGACAACTTCTTACCTCATTGGCGTGTACGATATTGTGTTTGCATTCGCCTTAATGGTGGGTATTTACCTTTCTAACCGTATTTTATTTTTTACTGCTTTTGCTGCCTGTTTCGCGGTATTTATTACGACGCAAACATTTTTGTTCTCTATGCCAAATGCGTTGAGTGCTGACACCGTATTAACGGGCGTTGGACAGTTTGTCATTAAGGACCTTTGGTTTATCGCCAATATGTTAGTGATTTACTCTTTGACGAAGTCAGAAATGAAAAACAGCAGATAAACCGCCTGAAATTTGGTAGTCCGCTCACATAACGCTATGCTAATCAAATAAATATAAATCAGACTCTTAGCATGACGACAGAGCGAAATACACTTGATTGCTTCATATTTGAAGCACAACAACGCGCTGAAATCCCCCTAATAGGGATGTTATGGGGTCTATTCATTGTTGGTTTAGTGTTAGCGTTTGTCACTGACACATGGGGCCCACCTGTTTTTGTGCTTTTTCCATTTGCGCTAATAAGTACCTTATTTTCCAGAAGCAATCCTGGTGCAGAGCTTACTCGTTACGTCATCATGATTTGCTTAAACCTTTGTGCATTCACCCTAATTTATCAATCAAAAGGCCTAGGATTTACCCACGCCCTCCCCGTTCTC
The DNA here is from genome assembly GCF_025751585.1 of Fluctibacter corallii. GTDB lineage: Bacteria > Pseudomonadota > Gammaproteobacteria > Enterobacterales > Alteromonadaceae > Fluctibacter_A > Fluctibacter_A corallii. Next base: position 120,740 of record NZ_JAOWKX010000002.1, on the reverse strand, counting down.
GTTTCAGCAAGCACGGTATTATTGAATGACCGGCGCGTGACAGGAATTTCCTTCATATTCGCAATCTGCCTGACGGTGCTTGCTTACACTTTTTCGTATATGGGGGTGTTTGTCTATACATTGAACCCTAGCTGGACAACCCTGTTGGGTGATTTGGTCATACTTATTTTGGGTGGCGTGATGTTTTCCGTATTAAGTGAACAGCATTATCGCGTGTCTCGAGCAGACGCTGAATTAAAAAGTATGTCTGAATATTTTTCTGATCATACATCGGTCTTATCACTTCATCACTTTCCCCGCCATGGCGAATGCGAAGCCGCCGACACCATTCATTCTCAAATACATAAGTTAACGCCCCACATTCAAACGCTAAGAGACACGCTCAACGAAGTTGAATCCTCTGCACGCGCATCTAGCCAACGACATCGCGAAATACAAGAAAATTTTCTAACAACCATACAACTAATGGAAAATAATCTTCAACACCTACAATCGATGTTAGATACCGAACTTGATTTGGTTGAATCATCGGTATCTTCACTTGCCACTTCGGAGACGTCACCCAATGGTTTAACGAGTTCTTCGCCATTTGATTCAGGCCAACGTGCTGACAACCAGACAGCCCATCATCTTTCAAATACGATGAACCAATTGTTAGAGAGTGTTGACTCACTGCAAACAAATACCTCAAACATTATCGCGGCACTACAAGACATTGACGGAATAGCAGAAAAAACAAATCTTCTTGCGCTAAATGCCGCAATAGAGGCTGCCAGAGCAGGTGAAACAGGACGCGGTTTTGCTATTGTTGCTGAAGAAGTGGCAGCTTTAGCAATGCAAACACAAACAAGCACACAGCACATTCACGCAACTGTTAAGCAATTAGAAGGCCTCGCTACCTCGGTCAACGCAAATGTTGCTGCGTTACAAGACAGTCAGCATGAAACATCAGCGGCGGAATCCACACGGTTAGTGTCCTCCACAATATCGAATGAACGAGACGAAAATGATGAAGACATGCAAGCCCCCTCCTCTATAGCCGGAGACCTCACTCAAATCAGACGAGAAGCAACCGGTATCATTTCTGCCATTCAAAGCAACTTAAACGACATAAATCACATAATGAATAACGCGCAATCAGTCAATGATATGTCCACGCTTAAACACGCTATTCTTCCGCTTTTACAAGCACTTGGCGTTAACAACTCTGGCGATTAGAAGCACCTGATGGCATTATACGATGCCTGAGTTCTACATGATTCTTTTTCGCTATATTTAGAAGGAATAACTATGGCTAAACACGTTGCATTTATCGGTTTGGGCGTTATGGGATATCCCATGGCTGGGCATTTAGCGAAAGCAGGCTATACAGTGACTGTTTATAACCGCACCGCCAGTAAAGCTGAAAAATGGGTAAATGAGTTCGGTGGTCAAGCCGCTACTACACCAGCTAATGCTGCAAAGAATGCCGACATCGTTTTTGCTTGCGTTGGAAACGACGACGACCTGAGCACGGTAACGCTGGGTAAAGATGGCGCTTTTTCCACCATGACGCCAGGCTCCATTTTTGTGGATCACACCACAACATCTGCCAATATCGCACGCACGCTTGCAGACGCTGCCGAAGCAAAAAAGATAGGTTTTTTGGATGCACCTGTTTCTGGTGGACAAGCTGGCGCTGAGAATGGTGCTTTAACGATAATGATTGGCGGTAAGACAGAACATTATACCAATGTCAGCAGCGTTATTTCGACCTACGCGAAAATGCAAAAGCACCTCGGCGACGTTGGCGCAGGGCAACTAAGCAAGATGTGCAATCAAATTTGCATTGCCGGTATTGTACAGGGTTTATCGGAAGCCCTTCATTTTGCTCAAGCAAGCGGACTTAATGCAAATGATGTCGTAGATGTGATCTCTAAAGGCGCTGCACAATCTTGGCAAATGGATAATCGCGCGCATACCATGATAGACAACAAGTTTGATTTTGGTTTTGCTGTCGATTGGATGCGCAAAGATTTAGGCATCGTTTTGAATGAGGCTCGCAATAACGGTGCACATATTCCCCTCACTGCTCTTGTCGATCAGTTTTATAGTCAAGTTCAAGCAATTGGTGGCGGACGCTGGGATACCTCTAGCCTTATAACCCTTCTAGAAACAAATCGAACACCGACTTCAAAAAACTAGTGCGACTATTTACTTGCTTCGGGGCACAGCTTGCGCCCCGATTCACTTCTCTAAAGCGCAATCGCACCTTATTCCTTTCGCTTTATTGCAGAAAGTCTTCAAATTCTAAATAGTGCAATGTGTTTAATTGCAGCTGCTGAGATTCAAGATATAAAGTTGCATTTGCACGTGTAAGCGGGATGCCCTTGTTCAGTTTAAGGGTGCTTACTTGATTTCGCTTTACACTTCGACGGTCTATCACGCTCACAATTTGATCAAAGCTTGGAAGCTTACCAATTCTATGTATCAGCAATCCATGTCCCTTCGACACAGGTACAAAATAGTAACTGCCATTAGCGCCAGCATGCGGGTGGGCATGTACATGCTGATCGAGTAATATCTCTTCAACGTGAATGGTAATTGGATTAAAAAGTGTTTTACCGCCTCGTTCAAAATGCCCGTCTACCAGCCGCCCCTCAAAGGAAGTCAATGTTCCTTGACGAAGCGCCGTCAGCGAAAAGATTTCTGGTTCTAACGTAATAAGCTTTTGCATAGAGGTGAGCTTTAATACGTTTTCATGTTGCGGTGAATCTAATCGCATTGCTAACAGCACTTGATGAGCATGTTTAGAATTTACTAAAGGTAAATGTGAGGCGATTAGTTGGTCACCAACGGCAAACACCACCATTCCGTGAACGCCCAGTGAGGGGTCTTTTTGCCCCTTGGCATGCACTAGGTGTAACTGAGAAATTAACATTAAAAATGAAAAAATAAGTAATCGTCTTTTCAAGAGTATATCCGCCCATCCGATTGCGACTGCTTTGAATGCTATAATAACGAAAGAAAAAACCTACGCCTCTTAGCGTGGTGTGCCACTATACGCGTTTCGGCGAAACGTAAACAGTATTGATGTTGTATTTCTATACAAATTCAAACTTTTAAACCTCAACCACAGAACGTTCATTCAATCATTTATTCGTGATAGAGTTAACTCCTCCGATGAGTCAATTTTCTTAATTACATGACAAAAACACATATTGCCACGCCTGAGCAATTTCTTACATCCGGCAAATATATTAATGTTGAACATGACAGCGTGCAGAAATGGGTTATAGGTTTACCCGAAACCAATATTACCGAGCGCGTCGTGGCCCTTTATTATAGAATTAGAGATCAAATTCGCTATAACCCTTACACCTTTGTAGAAGGTGAGGCTACTCTGTACGCCAGTTTCGCCGCTGATAGAGGCGACCTTTCCCGCGATGTATCAGAGGGTGCCTACTGTATACCCAAGGCAGCGTTAATGGTGGCGGCGTGCAGAGCAATTGGTGTTCCGGCTCGTCTTGGATTAGCCAATGTACGAAATCACCTATCAAGCCAAAAATTGTTAGACTGGTTAGGCACTGATCTTTTTGTCATGCATGGATACGCCGAAGTGTATTTGAATGAACGGTGGGTTAAATGTACCCCTGTTTTTAATAAAGACTTATGTGAAAAATTTGGTGTTGTCCCGCTGGAGTTTGACGGCACGTCAGACTCTGTATTTCATTCTCATACTCAAGACGGTAGTAAGCATATGGAATATGTGAAAGATCACGGTACGTTCGAAGATGTGCCTGCTACTTTAATTTTGAATGCTGTGCGTTCAACTTATCCTCATATTGACGTCGGACAATCAACCGTCAATCAGCTACCACATTATGCTTCACTTGAGTCTGACGTGGAAGTGTCATAGCGAGTTAAGCAAAATAATGCTAAAGAACTTACTCAGTATGCCGATAAAAGAAAACCTTAATGCCTATCGACATTAAGGTTGCAATGGCGTGCCGTACTCCTGTCGCTCTCACGACTGACACATGGAGAATGGGCGGCTGTCAACCGCTTTTGTTTTAGTTGTAAACATCGCTTGTTCAGACAAGAGTGACGGCTACGCCACCCTACTGGTCAATTTGTTACCATTCTTATTTATACACGTGTCCCAATCATTTTTAAATTGTTTTCCGATAAACTGCTGAATTTCTTCTTTCGGTCTAGCTGGGCTAAAGAGAAAGCCTTGAATCAAACCACACTGATTTTTTCTAAGAAAATCAAATTGTTCTGATGTTTCAACGCCCTCTGCAACTACGTTAAGTTTGAGTTTTTGTGCCAGTGTTAAAATTGCACTCACGATAGCGCCTTCGGTCGTGTCATCGCCAATATTTGAGATAAATGAGCGATCAATCTTAAGCGTACTAATGGGTAACTGTTTTAAGTACGCCAATGACGAATATCCCGTGCCGAAATCATCGACGGCAAGTTCGATACCAAGACGTTTTAATTTCAATAACTTGCCAATGTTCTCTTCTGCGTCACTCATAATGATGCTTTCAGTCAACTCTATTTCTAAATGCTTCGGAGGTAGCTTTGTTTCGCGCAGCACGCGTTTAACATTGTTCAGAAAATCATGTTTATTAAATTGATATGCAGAAACATTTACCGCAATTCTATGAATATGTTTGCCTTCATCTAGCCATACTTTTGCTTGCTTACAGGCAGTTTCTAACACCCAGTCGCCAATCGGTACAATCAACCCCGATGCCTCGGCAATCGGTATAAAACGATCTGGTGCGACCATGCCTAGTAACGGGTGCTCCCAGCGACACAAGGCTTCTACACTGCTAATCTTACCAGAGACTGCATCGATTTGAGGTTGATAATGCAGAGTCAACTGGCCTTTATTAAGGGCATCTCTAAGGTCATTTTCCAGCAAAAAGCTAGACTCATCTGCCAAGTTCATTTCTTGACGATAACAGGTAAAACAGCCTCCTCCTCGCTCTTTGGCGATATACATGGCCTTTTCTGCATTTTTCATTAACGTATCAACATTCTGACCGTCGTGTGGATATGTGGCTACGCCCAAACTGGCGGTCAGCACGACATTTTGACCACGCAGTTCAAGCGGTTGACTCACCGCCTCAATGCAACGGTTAGCGATAGTCGTCGCGTTATCACCATGACCAATATCTTCAACGAACAAAATAAATTCGTCACCACCTAATCGCGCTAACCCCTGTTCTGACAGGACATTTTGTGCGTCTCGCATAATAAAATCAGAACTGCGTAAACTATTGAGTAAGCGATTGGCTACCTGTTGCAAAAGCCCGTCACCGTATTGGTAGTTAAAAGAACTATTGATTCGCTTAAAGTTATCAACATCGATATGAAACAGCGCGCTCACTTTCCCGCTATCAAGTGTGTTACGCATTGAACGTTGTAGTTTTTCATTAAAAAATTGTCGATTGTACAGTCCCGTGAGCGGATCATACTTAGACATATATTGATGTTGTACTTCGAGATCTCGCTTCGATTGATATTGCTGCAACAAATTCAACAATCGATGTCCGGCCACATCTAAATTGTCATGAATGTGAATAAAATCAGCGACGCCATGGCGAAAAAGGTTTTCAATCTTACTTTCGGTAATTTCACTTACGACCGCAACGACTGGAAGCCCGGCCTTTCCGGCTCTTCGATGTAATGAAGCAATGAATCCTTGACCATTTTGTTTTGAGAAGGATTCGTCGACGAGTGCTAGCTGGAATTGCCCTCCTCGCAAAGACGCATACACGTCTCTTTCTTGATTTACTCGGTGAGTCGACACATGGCGTTTACCCATGACCGCCTCAATGGCAACATAAAACTCTGTATTGTCTGTACACACAAGCATACTCATCGTATGTTTGCCCGGCGTGTATCTCCTGTTCATTTCGTGGTTTGGCGCTCGCCTCAGCGTGCGCTCATCATTGAACATCTCAAACGTCTCCTGATTATTATATTATGCGCAAACGCGCATTGGACGATTCCATCGTGTCGTACTGAGTACTACTTTTTCAATGATAAAGTGAAAACATACCATATCGGGATCTGGGCAAGAGATCAAAATTTATGCGAAGATTTTTACGTTTTCCCAACATTTAACAACATTTATGCAAATATCTAGTCATTAATATGTGAGACAAAATCAAGGACATTTCACAGACCCACTGTATAAAGAGGATCCCATGTCATGGCGAGAATATATGGTGTTGAAAGCAACAAGCGACGTACTGCTTACGAGCCCGTCGCTTTAGGACATTGTTATTATTCTGGGGTATCTTTCTTTTTGGATACGTTATGCTTTTTAATTGAACGGCGCATACGACTTATACGCACATGATCTAATTTATTTTTGCGCTCTTTCACTATCGACTCTGTTTCTGGTGCCAAACGCACCGACTTACGTAAAGCGTTCACTTCGTCTAGTTCTAACTCAACCCAGCCACCTTGCGGCAAACGCTTTTTCAATTCTAAGTCGCCGTATTTGGTTCGAATTAGGCGGCTGACTCTCACGTCTTGCGACTCCCACAAACGCCTAACCTCTCGATTTCGCCCCTCTGCAAGCGTCACATCGAACCATCGGTTAACACTTTCATCGTCTTGGGAGCGTGGTCGAATCGTTAAGAAGCGCGCTTCCCCATCATCTAGTTTTACCCCTTTGCGAAGTCGATTCATCATTGCTTGATCGACATCACCAAACACACGCACAGCGTACTCCCGTATCACTTCATGCTTAGGGTGCATCAGGCGGTTAGCGAGTTCGCCATCATTCGTAAATAACAGTAATCCACTGGTGTTGATATCTAGACGGCCGACGGTAATCCAGCGTCCATTTTGAATATGTGGCAAGCGATCGAATACGGTCGGTCGGCCTTGTTGATCTTTGCGACTGCACAACTCTCCTTCAGGCTTGTTGTACATTAGAACTCGGCAAATCTGCTTCTGGTATACACGATTCAGCAAGCGGCCATCAACGCGAATTTGATCTTCATTCTCGACGCGATCACCAAGGGTAGCGACATGTCCGTTGACAGAAATTCGCCCCTGCTCTATCCACTTTTCCATCTCACGACGGGAGCCCACACCAGCATTGGCTAGGACTTTTTGTAGTTTTTCACTCATTAATGTATTTGCTCATTCGATATCTTAGTGCTTGACTGTTCTGAAGAATGACTCTCCTGCTCAGCCAGCGCTGAAAACGATTCAATATCTGGTAATTCAGATAAACTTTTTAAATTAAAATAGTCTAAAAATGCTTTGGTTGTAGCATAAAGTGCGGGACGTCCCGGTACTTCTTTATGCCCCACTACTTTTATCCATTCGCGTTCTGTCAGCGTTCTTATGATATTGCTGCTAACAGATACACCGCGTACATCTTCTATTTCGCCGCGTGTAATTGGCTGGCGATAGGCAATCAATGCCAACGTTTCTAACAGGGCTCGAGAATACCTTGGCGCATGGTCTTGCCACATTTTACTTAACCATGGACTCAGGCTGTCCAACGATTGAAAACGAAAACCTGATGCCACTTCTACCAATACAACACCGCGCTCACTATAGTCTTGCTGAAGCTCACTTAACACCGCATCCAGCTGTTTTTCAGATACGGTCAAACCATCGAGCACCGTGTCGAACAAATTGGCTCGGCTAACAGGAGCCTGCGCAACAAATATTGCTGCCTCAACAAGTTGCTTGAGTTGATCACGCTTTATTCTTGCCATTCGCGCTCTTCCTGAATAACAGGATCAGAATGACAAAGCCGTATATGGATCTGCGCATACGGTTCTGCCTGTACTAACTCCACTAACGTTTCTTTAATAAGCTCAAGTGTCGCGAGAAATGTTACCACCACACCCGCTTTACCCTCGCTTGGACTCAGTAAGGCATCAAATTCAGTAAACTGCGTTTCACTGAGTCTTTCTAATATCTGAGACATGCGCTCTCGCGTTGATAACGCTTCAGGCGCAATATGGTGATGCTCAAATGCTTGCGCTCGTCGCATTGCAGCGTGAAAACCTAAAACTAATTCCCGTAATGACACGTCGGGCAAAACTGTAATAGGCTGCACTGACGCATCTGGCGACGCAGAGGCTATAAATGCATCGCGCTCTTGCCTTGGTAACAGATCAATTTCTTGCGCTGCGAGCTTGACGGCTTCGTATTCCCTAAGTCGCCGAATAAGCTCTGCTCGAGGGTCTTCTTCTTCTGCCTCTTCAGATGGACGCTTCGGCAGCAGCAAACGGGATTTTATTTCCGCTAAAATTGCCGCCATAAGCAGATACTCTGCGGCAAGTTCTAATTTTAGCGACTTCATGATATCAACATATTCCATATACTGCTGTGTAATTTTCAGCACTGGCATGGTGAGAATATCAAACTTTTGCCGACGAATCAGATACAGCAACAGATCAAGTGGCCCTTCAAACGCCTCCAGTATCACCTCTAACGCATCAGGCGGAATGTACAGATCCTCTGGTTTTTCAAGTACAGCCTCACCATTAACAAACGCTAAGGGGAGCGATTGCTGCACTGGATTAACTGTTTTATCAGAAGGATCTGAAGACGCTGTCATAAATACAAGTGGCTATTAACCAAATACGCTTGGATCGCCACTGCCCTCGCGAACGAGCACAAACTCACCATCAGACATATCCATCACCGTTGTGGGCTGCTCTCCCAAAAAGCCGCCATGAATAATCACGCCTACTTGTTTTTCTAACTTATCGCGAATCGCTTCTGGGTCAGATTCGGCCATGGTCTCGTTAGGCAAAATTAAGGATGTCGACATCAAGGGTTCACCAAGCTCCTCTAGCAATGCAAGAGCAATAATATTATCAGGTACTCTTAGCCCTATGGTGCGGCGCTTAGGATTCTGTAAACGTTTAGGCACTTCTTTCGTCGCTTTGAGAACAAAGGTATAGGGTCCAGGTGTATTGTTCTTAATCGCCCTGAACGCTTGGTTGTCTACTTTTGCATAGACCGATAGCTCAGACATATCGCGGCACATCAAGGTAAAGTTATGGTCTTTGCCGATATTTCGGATTCGACAAATTTGCTCCATTGCTTGTTTGTCTTCCATCTGACACCCAATGGCATACCCTGAATCAGTAGGATATACCACAACCGCTCCGCTTCGAATCATGTCACAGGCTTGGCGCAATAAACGTTGCTGTGGATTATCGGGATGCACGTAAAAGAATTGGCTCATCATATTTCTTCTTGTATTCAATGCCACTATGCAAGTTCATTGTCGTACTTTATAGCAACGTTTTAGTTGTGACGGTATGTTGTTTTATATTTAGTCATCTAAATTTAGTGACGCACAGTGCCAAGTTAACTCGACAATGCCTCTGCTTGCGCGAATGTCCAATCTGACCAAACTGGCGTCACATTCTTCGGCAGCGACAAATTTTTCCCCAGCTCAGTCCAACGATTGGGAAAATGGAAATCTGAGCCACTTGACGCTAGCAAACTATGCTCTTTTGTTAAGTCTATCAATAACTGACGCTTAACGGGCGACAAATGTGAGTGAATCACTTCCATGCCATCGCCCTTCGCTTCGGCAAATTGCGCCACCAATCGGCGTAGCCACTTGGTGGTCATATCATAATGCCCAGGGTGCGCAAGTACTGCTTGTCCGCCTGCATCATGTATCCAACTAATCGCTTCTTCTATAGATATCCACTTAGGTTTGACGTGGGCACGTTTTCCTTTGCCTAAGTACTTTTTAAATGCACTGTCAGCATCTTTCACGGCCTGCAATTCAACCATCGCTCTAGCAAAGTGCGCGCGAGTGATCTGTCCTTTGCCTGCCAATTTCTGCGCTTTGTCTAACACACCGTGTACGCCCGCCTTTTCAAGCTTCTCGTTAATCTGCAATGCGCGTTCATCCCGTCGCTGCGACTGCTCTGCTAACCGAGATAAAAACGTCTGATCGTTAATGTCGACATTCAAACCAAGAATGTGAATGTCAAAATTATGCCAAGATGTTGAGATCTCAACGCCAGCGATAATTTCTAGCCGCGGTGGCTTTCCTGGTTTCGTCGACTCCTTTACAGCATCGCGGGCTTCGGCAATGCCTGAAATCGTATCATGATCAGTAATCGCTAAAACGTCCACCTGCATGTTAAGCGCCCGTTGAATCAACTCTTTAGGAGAGAGTAATCCATCGGAATAATACGTGTGGCTATGCAGGTCTATTTTCATTCGTTTTAACTTATATTCAAAATACCTATTGACAGAAGCGCCAATTTGTTTTCTCCTAAAAAGGAAGTTGCATTATACGTGAATGCAGGAATAGACACAAAAACAACGGTTAAATATGCGCAACACTCATATCTGACGGTTGAAAATTAAGCAAAAAGCGAAGAAAGTAAATACAATGAATTTTTCAACAAACGCAATGAACACAATTTGGTGGTGGCACAACCCAACTTAACGGGCTGTGTGCGTTTGTGTATGTACGAATAAACCAGAAAGGCCCGATTATCGGGCCTTTTTTGTATGTGGGTTTCGATAATTGGATTTAACACGAATTTAAATACAACGATTTAACCACAAAGAGTAAGGATCATGAGTTTAACGCAACTTAGCGAGCAGCTGGGAAAGGTTGAAACACTCGTACGATCAGCGAGTTACATTGCCGATCCTCTATCAGCATATGAATATTTGTGTGCTAACCAAAACTACAATGTACTGTTGGAATCGGCAGAAATTGACAGCAAAGATAATCTAAAAAGTCTAATTCTAACCGACGCAGCCGTTAGACTAGAATGCCAAGGGCTAACGGTATTTTGTAAAGCAGTATCTGCCAACGGAGAGGCTGTGATACAGCAACTAGCCGAGTACGGCGCCAACACCCAAGATTGCAACATCATCAACCACACCACTACGCAATTAGATATCCAATTTTCTCCTGTTAACCATAATCTTGATGAAGATAGCCGCTTAAAATCTTCTTTTGTCTTAGCGCCGTTACGCGAAATGATTCGTCAGCTTACGCCGATTCGCAATCATCCCGATAGCGTGTTTCTTGCTGGTGCATTTGCTTACGATTTACTCGGCGTATATGAACAATTGCCCGAAGTAGAAATGGGTGACAATACCTGCCCTGATTACGTTTTTTACCTGGCAGAAACGTTGATTATCATTGATCATCAACGCCAATCTACGGAAGTACTTGGAAATATATTTAGTGGTCCCAACGTAGCCAGCCACTACTTTAACGTTAGCCAACGCGTTGAAACGTTAGTAAACGCCCTTGAAACATTGCCTGAGTCCCCTCCCTCTACCACAGCCGCATCGACAGACATCCGGATGTCTAAGTCTGATGAGGAATTCAAGCAAGACGTATTGGCTTTAAAAGAACATATTCTCGCGGGCGATATCTTTCAGGTCGTTCCTTCACGCACTTTCAGTCTAGAATGCCCCAATCCATACGCGGCATACCGTGAGCTGAAAAAACGAAATCCGAGTCCTTACATGTTTTATCTTAAGGATGACGATTTTGCGATGTTTGGCGCGTCACCTGAGTCAGCGCTGAAATATGAACAAGAAACGAACCAAGTAGAGATATATCCAATTGCCGGTACAAGACCGCGTGGAAAGCGCGAAGACGGTAGCCTCGATTTAGACTTAGATAGCCGTCTTGAGTTGGCCTTACGCGAAGATCACAAAGAAAAAGCCGAGCATCTCATGTTAGTTGATTTAGCCAGAAATGACGTTGCCCGCGTGTCGAAGCCGGGTTCGCGTCATGTAAAAGACTTACTAAAGGTTGACCGATATTCTCACGTTATGCACTTAGTCTCACGTGTAGTAGGTGAACTTAGAGATGATTTGGACGCCCTTCATGCCTATCAGGCCTGTATGAATATGGGTACCTTAGTCGGAGCGCCTAAAGTCAGTGCAGCGAGTTTAATTCGCGAGGTGGAGAAAACTCGACGTGGTAGCTACGGTGGCGCAGTGGGTTATTTAAATGCCAAAGGCGATATGGATAGCTGTATTGTCATCCGCAGTGCATTTGTTCGTAACGGTAAAGCATACATTCAAGCCGGTGCGGGCGTCGTTTACGATTCAGATCCACAAGCCGAGGCAGATGAAACTCGCGGCAAAGCACAAGCGGTTATTAGTGCCATTCAAGCTGCGAATCAAGGAGTATCAGCATGAAAACCCATGTTTTTCTTATCGACAACTTTGACTCCTTCACCTACAACCTAGTAGATGAGTTACGCGCTATTGGATTTGAGTTATCTGTTTACCGAAATTCGATGAATGCGGATGCCCTGCTTGAGAAAATGGACGATGCGGCAAAATCTCGCCCCGTCATGCTAATGCTATCACCAGGCCCAGGAGAGCCGACTAGCGCCGGCTGCATGATGGCGTTACTCGATAAAGTAAAAGGCCGATATCCTGTCTTGGGGATCTGCTTAGGTCATCAAGCCATTGTGCAGTCGTATGGTGGTGATATCGTCCGAGCCAATGTGGTGATGCATGGCAAGTCATCTCCTATGAAATGCGAAACACATCCTATTTTTGATGGGTTGCCAAATCCCTTACCCATTGCTCGCTACCATTCACTAATGGCGGCGAATTTACCCTCATCGCTTCAGGCTCTCGCAATGACCAGCGATTTAACTGGCGATGTCACAATGGCAGTATTGCACCCAGACGATGCCATGTTGGGTTTTCAATTTCATCCTGAGTCAATTCTGACGCAGCAAGGCAGCCAATTGCTCAAGCAGTCAGTTGAATACCTTGTATCACTTACCGCTACTTCACAAGGAGATGCCGCCCATGGCTGAGTCTTTCGCTTTATCGAATCTTCTTAGTACCTTGTATCAGGGACAGTCGTTAACAATGCGTGAAGCCGAATATGCATTCTCAGAGGTGGTAAAAGGCCATGTTGACGACATCACCCTGTCTTCAATGCTTACAGCGTTGAAAATAAAAGGGGAAACACCAAACGAAATTGCCGGCGCAGCCCGCGCATTAATTGCGAACGCAACGCACTTCCCAACTCCAGATTATGCCTTTGCAGATATTGTTGGTACTGGCGGAGACGGCCACAACACCATAAACATTTCCTCTGCCGCAGCGGTAGTGGCTGCAAGTTGTGGTGTGGCAGTTGCGAAGCATGGAAACCGAAGTGTATCGAGCAAATCAGGCTCTGCTGACTTTTTCAGAGAGAGTGGATTAGCGCTAGGTATGTCTGCTGATATTGCACGAACTTGCCTTGATGAAAGCCACTTTTGCTTTCTTTTCGCCCCGAATTACCATGCTGGTATCAAGCATGCCATGCCGGTAAGAACTACATTAAAAATCCGCACACTGTTTAATTTACTTGGGCCATTAGTTAACCCTGCAAAGCCCACGCATATTATGATTGGCGTATACTCCCCCGAGTTAGTCACACCATTTGCGGAAACCTTGCGTTTACTAGGATACCAAAATGCCTATGTAGTGCATGGCAGCGGCTTAGATGAACTTGCAATACATGGTGAGTCCACCATTGCTCATCTACAAAATGAAACTATTTCATACAAAACCGTCACGCCAGAAGATTTTGGACTACGTCAGTTTTCACTTAGCGCGATTGAAGGCGGTGAACCGGAATACAATAAACGCTTGATATGGGATGTGCTAGAAGGCCGTGGTGAAGCAGCACATGTCGAAGCCATTGCACTAAATGCTGCGGCTTTGCTCGTGCTCACTGAAAAAGCACCTGATTATAAAACCGCTGCCATTATGGCGAAAGATGCCATGCAATCAGGCAAGGCGGCTAAAACATTGCATTTATCAGCGTCACTTAGTATGCAGGAGAAGTAAATGGCGAACGTATTAGAAAACATCGTCGCGGACAAGCGTCAAGAAATCGCAAAGCGTAAAAGCGATTTTCCTCTCGATGCTTTCAAACAATCACTTGCCCCGTCAAACCGCTCGTTTTACGACGCATTAAACACAGAGCACGCGGGATTTATTTTCGAATGCAAAAAAGCATCGCCCTCGAAAGGCCTGATACGCGAGCGATTCGACTTAGATGAGATCATTCACGCGTATTCGCCACACGCAGCGTGCATTTCAGTGCTAACAGATGAGAAATATTTTCAAGGTAAATTTGCGTATCTACCTTATGTGCGAGAGAGATTGGCGCAACCCGTTCTGAATAAAGATTTTTTTGTCGACCCTTATCAGGTTTACCTCGCTCGGTATTATCAAGCCGACGCCATTTTGCTTATGCTATCGGTATTATCAAATGACGAGTACATCGCATTAGCAGAAATTGCGCATAGCCTTAACCTTGATATATTGACCGAGGTCAGTAATGAAGAAGAGACGTATCGCGCCATTGAATTAGGTGCCAATATTATCGGTATCAATAATCGAAATTTGCGGGATCTCAGTACCAACCTAGCGATGACTGAGCACCTTGCACCAATAATTAAAAAACACGCCCCAAATGCCCTAATCATATCAGAGTCAGGCATATACACCCACCAGGACGTACTACGCTTAGCGCCGTTAGTAAATGGCTTTTTGGTGGGCAGCTCATTGATGGCTGAGACCGATTTAGACGCTGCCGTGCGCGCTTTAGTAGTGGGTGACATTAAAATTTGTGGGATTACGCGAGAAGAAGATGCAGAGGCTGTAGTTAACAGTCAGGCAAATTATGCAGGCCTTATTTTTGCCAAGCAATCATTGCGGGCAATCGCATACGAGCAAGCAAAACGCATTGTCGAACGCTTTCCATTTCGCTACGTGGGCGTATTTGTCAACGAAGAGGTGAGTGTGGTGGCCGAACATGCCAGAGGGTTAGGCCTATACGCGGTGCAGCTTCACGGTAACGAGGACGAGGGCTATCGCAACGCATTAAAAGCGCAACTTCCAAGCCACTGCCAAATATGGCAAGCCATCGGGGTTGAATCGGAGTCACCCGATGTGACTGTTGCCTACGCAGATCGGGTATTACTCGATTGTAAAGTCGGAAATCAATCTGGCGGTACCGGACAACAATTTGACTGGGCTTTGCTCCCTCAAAATAGTGACTTGCCTCTTGTTTTGGCCGGAGGGCTCAACATAGACAACATTGTTAACGCCAGCCAGTTACCCGTAAACACATTGGACGTAAATTCTGGTGTAGAAGATGCGCCAGGGCACAAGTCTGCCAGCAAAATTAACTCGTTGTTTTCAACGCTACGACAATATTAATCGTTGTCATTTTTAAAGAGACAAAACGTTATGAATCAATTAGATAAAAAATTCGGTGAGTACGGCGGTATGTTCGTACCTGAATTGCTTATTCCAGCGTTGGATCAACTGGAGCAAGCATTCATAGATGCACAACAAGACGAAAGCTTTCAAGCAGAGTTTATGGCGTTATTGAAGGACTATGCAGGTCGTCCAACTGCCATGACCCTTAGCCGCAATCTAGTAAGCAACCCGAAGGTAAAACTCTATTTAAAGCGAGAAGATTTGCTGCATGGCGGTGCCCATAAAACCAATCAGGTATTGGGTCAGGCACTGCTTACCAAACGTATGGGCAAAACCGAAGTCATCGCAGAGACAGGCGCAGGCCAACATGGTGTTGCGACTGCCTTGGCTTGTGCATTATTGGGCTTAAAAGCTCGGATTTACATGGGTGCAAAAGACGTTGAACGTCAAGCGCCTAACGTGTTCAGAATGCGCCTGATGGGAGCAGAAGTTATCCCCGTTGACTCAGGTTCGGGCACGTTAAAAGACGCTGTAAACGAAGCGCTACGAGACTGGTCTGCGAATTATGACAAGGCCCATTATCTTCTAGGGACAGCAGCAGGCCCTCATCCATTTCCCACGATTGTACGTGAGTTCCATAGAATGATTGGCGAGGAAACCAGAGCACAAATGATGGAAAAAGAAGGCAGACTGCCCGACGCGGTTGTCGCGTGTGTTGGTGGCGGTTCGAACGCCATCGGCATGTTTGCTGACTTCATTGAAGAGCCATCTGTTAAACTAGTCGGTGTGGAACCAGCTGGTAAAGGATTGCATACCCACGAACATGGCGCTGCAATTTGTACTGGCAGCAAAGGCATTTTGCACGGCACGTACAGTTACATCATGCAAGATAAAGATGGCCAAATCGAAGAGTCGTATTCCGTTTCAGCAGGACTAGACTACCCAGCAGTCGGACCCCAGCATGCACATTTGCACGATACCGGTCGCGCAGAATACGTTGCCATCACTGATGACGAAGCCTTAAACGCCTTTCAAATATTAGCGAGGAAAGAAGGAATTATTCCGGCATTAGAATCTTCTCATGCACTTGCTCACGCGCTAAATATGGCAGATGAAGCAGAAGAGGACACCATTATCGTGGTTAATCTGTCAGGCCGTGGCGATAAAGATCTCGCCCATGTACACAGCATTTTAGGAGAAAAATAATGGGACGCTATGAAACCATGTTCGCCGCCCTGAGCGAGAAAAAAGAAGGGGCTTTTGTTCCTTTTGTCATGATTGGCGATCCTGATAAACAAACCTCTATCGATATTATTGATACTTTGGTAGAGGCGGGTGCAGACGCGTTAGAATTAGGTATACCTTATTCTGATCCTATTGCTGATGGTCCCACTATCCAAAAAGCCAGTATTCGCGCGCTAGGTGAAAAAATTACACCAGCAGACTGTTTTGATATCATCAAAACAATCCGGACTCGTCACCCTGATACGCCCATCGGGCTGTTGCTCTACAGTAACTTAGTGTTCGCTGCTGGCATTACGCAATTTTATCAACAAGCCGCAGACGCAGGGGTTGACTCAATGTTGATTGCTGATGTACCGCTACGTGAAGCGTCACCATTTATAGAAGTAGCAAAGCAACACAACATGGATCAAATCTTGATAGCGCCGCCCAATGCAAATGATGAAACCTTTCAGGCAATAGGTGAAAATTCGAGCGGCTATACGTATTTGTTGGGTAGAGCTGGCGTAACAGGCGCAGAAACCGAAGCCGCAATGCCAACAGATACGTTAATCAGTAAGCTGACTCAACATCAGGTTGCCCCTCCCCTTTTGGGTTTTGGGATCTCTAAACCAGAACAGGTTAAAGCCGCCATCGACGCTGGTGCAGCCGGTGCAATTTCTGGATCGGCGACTGTAAATATTATTGAAAGCCATCTGCATGATAAAGCAAAGATGCTATCAACATTGTCTGATTTCGTTAAAAATATGAAAGCAGCAACCAAACAGTAAGGAACGCTTATGTGGTATATGATTTGTGCAACGGATAAGCCTGGCACGTTGGCCAAGCGCCTTGAAGCCCGTCCATCCCACTTAGCGAGATTAAAATCGCTTCAAGATGAAGGCCGCTTGCTGGTTGCAGGCCCGTTCCCAGCAATAGATTGCGAAGACCCTGGCGAAGCGGGTTTTACTGGCTCGCTTGTGGTGGCTGAGTTTGAATGTATTGAGCAGGCACAACAGTGGGCTGATGCCGACCCGTATATTACAGCAGGTGTGTATGACTCCGTTGTGGTAAAGCCATACAAAAAAGTGTTGCCTTAAACAATATGCGCTAGCTAACGGAGAAAATCATGTTGATCATCAGTAACAAAGTATCAATTCAGGCTCATGAAATTGAACTTAACGCCATTCGAGCACAAGGTGCTGGTGGTCAAAATGTAAATAAAGTATCAAGCGCAATACACTTGCGCTTGATACTAAACAGTCGTCCCTACCCGACTTTTATAAACAACGCTTGCTCCAACAGCGCGATAGCCGGATTACAAGCGATGGGATTATTATCATCAAAGCACAACAGTTCAGAACGCAAGAGCAAAATAAAGAAGATGCACTTGCCCGACTGCAAGCCTTAATCGTAGCAGCAGGAAAAACAGAAAAAGCCCGCCGAGCAACTAAACCGACCCGTGCATCACAAACTCGTCGAATGGACAAAAAGAAGAAACATGGACAACAAAAGTCGATGCGTAAACGAGTCGATTACTAATATCGGCTTGTTATTGTCACAATATCCCGCCTATTCACAATAAGTAAGTGATTCCACCGCACACCATTATAATTTTTCTTTGAAAATCAGACCTCTTTGCTCTTTTTGACTGCCTTTTAACAAATTTGGCTTAAGGAAATTTTGAAGCTTCCGATAACATTTTTGTATCAGAAGGGGCATGTTATGAAGTCAGTTATTAATCAAATTGCGAAAAAGGTCACGTCAAAAAAATTACCTCCTTTTTTGAAAGGCTGCGCGGTTTCGTTAATGTTGCCTTTATCTCTGTCAGGTTGCATGAATGGATTTGAAATTCAATCATTTGCAGACACCTCTTCTCTTCGTGTGTCGGAAGACACAGTAAGTTACGTAAATCGTATTTTTTATGCAGATTTCAAATACGGAGATTGGCGGTATCAGGGTGCCTCAGCCCGTGCCGGTGAAATCAAGGCTTACATTCAAATTCCAGATAAACTGGATTTAGATGAAGACGTGCAACAAAAATACGTTACCGACGTGATTTGCCCAAAGCATGATCGTCAGGAATTATGGCAAAAACTGAAACACATTAATTTGTCAGTTCACTTGTATACCCGTACAAAAACAGACAGTGTCTCAGCAACATGCCAAAGTCCATACAAAGTCTCATAAAGTATCAAAAGGGAACAAAGTTACCTCAACCTCATTGCTTTGTTCCCTTTACTTCTCATCGCCTTCAATTCATGTTCAATTCAGGCACCCATTGATATGGTGTATCCAAGCGCTTAAATTGGGTAAACTGGAAAGTAATAAAAATACTGTGACAGCAATTGGTTACATCGTGTTATTCTTTACTAAGATAAAGTCAACGCACATTATGTGGAAGGTAAAGTGAGTATGAAAAAGTGGGTTTCTACGCTTTTATTGATAACATGCTTTCTGGCGGCGCCCACACATTTACTCGCCCAAAAGCAAGATAAAGCTTCAATAAACAAAGCACAAGCCGCACAGCGTGCAAAGCAAGTAGTCCAAGGCCGTGTACTAAAAGTAGAGCAAGATAGTCAAAAATATCGCGTTAAAGTTTTACAAAAGTCAGGGCGTGTTGTGTCAGTTGACGTGGACAAGCGCTCTGGCAAAGTGACGACGAGAAATCAAGAGAAGGGATATTAATGCGCATTTTGGTGGTAGAAGATGACAGTCGCCTGTTAACGCAACTAGACCAATTTTTACAACAGAATGGTTACAGTGTTGACTTGGCTGACGACGGCGAAAAAGCCCTATTTTTACTAAAAGAGTATCCTTACGATTTGGCTATCATTGATATAGGTCTACCCAAAATGGATGGCTTTGACGTAATTCGCCATGCCCGTAAACATCATATTAACTGCCCTATGCTGATTCTGACTGCGCGTGATCGCTGGCAAGAAAAAGTAGAAGGTTTAGATGCCGGCGCTGACGATTATCTTACTAAACCTTTTCATAATGAAGAGTTGCTCGCCCGTACTAAAGCCCTTATTCGCCGTGCAGCTGGACAAGCCAACCCGACCATTGAGAAAGGTCCGATTGTGCTTGATACCGTCGCAGAAGAAGTCAGTGTTGATGGCAAATCGTTAGATTTAACCGCTTACGAGTACAAAGTGCTTGAGTACTTAATTATGAATCCGCAAAAGATTGTGTCTAAAACAGAGTTAACTGAACATATTTACGATCAAGACTTCGATTTAGACAGCAATGTTATTGAGGTTTTCATTGGCCGTTTGCGTAAAAAGCTCGATCCAGATGGCACTATCAAGCCAATAGAAACTATGCGTGGACGAGGATATCGATTTAACCGCGCCTTATGAAAACAGTGTCTCTGCGACTAAGAGGCGTCATTGCAGCCCTTATCGCCATCACGGTATTTGTTCCTTTAAGCATCATCGCGTTGGAAAGTGCCTTTACGAATAGTTTACGCCAGTCTTTACTGGAACAATTGCGGGTACACAGTTTAACCCTAATTGCCGAGTTTGAGATGGATAAAGGGCAGGCACAAATGCCCGAAGCACTGTTGAATAATCGGCTTAATATGCCCGAGTCGGGGCTATATGCCTACATTACGTCAAAAGATACCCTACTCTGGTCTTCACTAAGTACACTTAATCAACCGCCATTACCCAATATTTTAAAACCAGAAACGGGAAAAGAACTATTTATTCCCAAATATCAAACTAATAATGCGGTATTTTTGTACGCCTATACAGCCGAATTTGAAGGAGCCAATGGCTATCAACCCGTCAGCTTTTTATTGCTTCAATCACGGGAACAGTTTGAACAAGAACGAGAGGCATTTTCTTCAACACTCCGTTACTGGATTGGCGGCATCGGTGCCATTCTACTTATCATTTTACTTTACACTATGAACATGATGCTTCGCCCAATAAAAGACCTCGCGAAACAGATTAAGCAAACGGAGTACGGTGAGCAAACGCGCGTTTCTGAAGATTATCCGCCTGAATTAGAAATTTTAAAATCAAGTATCAACCACTTATTAGATGTCGAACAAGCGCAGCGAACACGCTATAAGAATAGCTTAGGCGATCTTGCTCACAGCTTAAAAACACCCTTAGCCGTCGTCAACAATATTGACGGTTTGCCAGATTCAGCGAGAGAGCCTCTTGCACAAATTTCTGCCATTATTGAAAGGCAATTAAAGCGCGCCGTAGCGGGAACTGGATCTGGTTGGGAGAACCCTATTGAGGTTAAACCAATTGTTACAAAACTCCTTAATGCTATGAGCAAGGTCTACCATGACAAAAACGTTAAGCTTGAAAATAACGTAGATGAAAAAGCGCAATTTAAAGGAGACGAAACAGACTTGATGGAAATGCTAGGGAATGTCATTGATAACGCTTGCAAAGCGGCGAAAGCGAGTGTCAAAGTCAATACGGTAATAACGCAGCACTACCTTTCTATCATTATTGAAGATGATGGAAACGGCATCAGCCCAACAGATAGAGCGAAGCTGATTGAACGAGGCAAACGGTTAGACAGTTACCAAGAAGGTCAAGGAATTGGTATGGCAGTGGTGGCAGACTTAGTGGCGGCCTATCAAGGAAAAATAGATATCAACGAAAGTACTTTAGGTGGTGCGAAGCTATCGCTTTTCTTTCCACACGTACTCAATAACTGATTCATGGAATTACACCATACTCAAACAAAAAGGCGTCACCATTGTGACGCCTATTCTCCATCGCTTAGCCAACAAATTTGAAAGCTAAACGATAAATATGATTAAAAGCACTCAAAACTTGGGTTTGGTGCGCACTCACCTTTCGACATAAATGATTCATCAATCACGATAAAGTCGCGATTACGATTTCCATCTGTTACTTCCAATACGCCCTTAATGTAGTAAGTCGTGTTGTACATGTTAAAGAAACGCTTTGAAAATATGCTGGAACTGGATGTTCCGTAATTTAGATCCCAATGATAGGTCAACCCAATCCCTTGTGATGATGAAGCGTCTTTTCTGTATTCATTGTAGAAATGTGCATTTGATACTTTTGCTATCGGGCCACTGTTACGGCCTGCAATGCGCGCATATTCACTTAACTGGTAATCATAGGTACTGGATGAGTTATTAACATCGTACAAGGCGACCATTTTGAGTTTTTCATAGGCCGTTGGCTGGCGTCCAGCTGCCGCGGAGAACTTACTTTTAATACGAGACAGAATGGAAGTATCTACTGAACCATTAGCTTCAACCGTCAATTTACAAACATTACTTTCTACTTTGTCTGACAAATTTCTGTAGTAACTTGTAATACTATTTTGATTAGGTTTATAGTATTCAGAGCTAGAAACCGCCCGCAAACCTTCTCTCACTCCTTTAGCGACTGCTTTACATGAGTAATTTAAACCTGGTGATAGCCATTTATTGAACTTGCTATCACATCGCCTTTTCATATCGCTGTATAGTATGTCATCAGCGGCAGATTTAGATAAGCCCAATACCTGATAATTTCGATCATGAGTATTACACTGATCTTTCCATACACTTTTCAGCGTATGAGTTACACCATCAATCGTAGGGAAAGTACACCCATCTGTATAGGGTACAAATTTAGGACATAAAGATGCAGCATAAGACTGAGAACTTAGAAATGCGGCTGTTAATAGCCCCATAACACCCAATTTAGTTTTCATGTTAACTCCTTGTTTTTGTTATAATAACAACAGCGAGAGTATACAAGAAGGCCAAATATTTCAACCAAATAAATTGGACAAGCAATAGTTTTTGCCCTAACCGAAAGGCCAAAATTCAACACGTTAAATAGACACCTTTCGGTTCTAGCAAAGTAATAAACTCAAGCAGTGACTTATAAAACAACACCAAGTTTACGTTACAGCCAATCTACTTATTGATATCTGATGTGGCTAATGGCTCATTGCTATCACCCGCTAAAAGAAGTGCCATCCACTTTGTATCCTGATTCGATTCGAGCGCGATTTTAACAATCATAGTCAACGGCACGGAAAGCAGCATACCGACAGTGCCCAACAACCATCCCCAGAAAATTAAAGATAGAAAAACAACCAACGTAGACAGCCCCAAGCCTTTTCCCATATAGCGAGGCTCTACCATATTTCCCATCACAGTATTCGTCACTACGTAACCGATCGCGGTTAACCCCGCAACCGCCGGACCAAGTTGCACTAGTGCAAGAAGTACTGCAGGGATTGCGGCAATAAATGAACCAATATTAGGAATAAAATTGAATAAGAACGCGACCACAGCCCAGAGCAGAAAATGATCAACGTTCAATACGTATAACCAGATCCCAATAAGCACCCCTGTCGCTAAACTGACTAGCATTTTAATAGCCAAGTAATTCTTAACACTGGTTAAAAACTTATCAACCTGCTGCATCTTCATGGATGGGTCGTCTAATGCGATGTGAATTTTTTTAGGTATTGAATCTGCTTCAAACAACATAAACACAACGGTTAGAAGAATTAACAAAAAGTTTGCAAGCACATTACCAAACCCCGACAGTAGATTTGTTACCATCGACATTGCCATACCGGGATCAAAATGGGAAACCAAAAACTCTCTATTTATGTGGATATTAAATGCTTCCAGATGGCTAGCAAGCCAAACGAATTCATCCCCCAACTTTTGGCGATACTCAGGTAGATTTTCACTAAATTCATTCATTGAATTGCCAACCAACCCAGCGAGCATCATGCCAAACACAACAATCATGAAAATGACAAAAATAACGGATAGCCAACGTGGAACTCTATATCGATATGCCCAATTAATGAGCGGATTCGTGGCCATAGCAATAAATACAGACAATAAGAATGGCACAACAATCGCACTTGCTGCTTTAATACCAGCCATAACAATTACGATACCTGCGCACACAAACACCACCTTATGTGACGTGTGTATATTGACTTCGCCCATGAATAAACCTTACTGTTTTTATAATTTCTGTTACCGGATGAAAGTTACCAGATCTTTATTTGAAAAAACACCGTATCATCAAAGCCATACACTCAAATGGTATATCATCAGCAAGTTATTCATATAGAATACAATAAACATAACATTGGAATCGTTCATGCAACTTAACAACGCTACTATTCGTATTAAGAATTTACGCCTTCGCACCTACATTGGCATTAAAGACGACGAAATACAGAACAAACAAGATGTCGTAATTAACGTAAAAATAGAATATGACGCGACTCGAGCCACAGATTCAGATGAAATGGATGACGCACTTAACTATAAAACCATTACAAAGCGGATCATCAAATTAGTCGAAGATAATCGCTTTTCTTTATTGGAAAAACTTACTTCAGATATCTTGGCAATTGCGTCAGAGCATAGCTGGGTAATTTATGCAGAAGCCGAAGTCGACAAACCTCATGCACTTCGCTTTGCCGATTCCGTGTCTCTTTGCCTATCATGTAATAAAGACGACAACGCTTTATAAGGATACATTATGCGCGTGCTTATTACGGGGGCAACAGGCCTGATTGGTTCACACCTGATACCTCACCTTCAGCAACAAGCTGACTTAACCGCCCTTACCCGAAATGTGTCACGCGCTGAAATGGCATTGTCTAACCATAATATGCAATTCATTTCGAGCCTAGCATCTTTATCGAACCTGAATGAATTTGATGCCGTTATTAATTTAGCGGGTGAACCCATCGTAAACAAGCGATGGACGGCAGCTCAAAAACAAAGGATTGAAGAAAGTCGCTGGGGAATCACTCAGCAATTGGCAGATCTTATACGCGCAAGCACATCGCCTCCTTCTGTATTAATTAGCGGCTCTGCGATTGGCTTTTATGGCCGACAAGGCAATGAAATCATTGATGAAGGCTTTAATTCGCCACACGATGAATTTAGCCACCAGCTATGTGCGCGATGGGAGCAAATTGCACTGGAAGCGGCTTCGGAAAATACCCGAGTATGTATTTTACGCACCGGTATTGTGCTTTCAAAAAAAGGCGGTGCCCTCAGTAAAATGCTGCTTCCGTTCAAATTGGGGCTAGGCGGCCCTATGGGTACTGGCAACCAATACATGTCGTGGATACACATCGATGATATGATCAGTGCTATCTTATTTTTGCTTTCCAATGCAGACTGCGAAGGCGTTTATAATTTTACGGCGCCTACTCCAGTTACGAACAGCACTTTCTCTAAAGAACTTGCCCGTCAATTGCGCCGACCTTGCCTATTGCGTACACCCAGCTTTGCTTTGAAGCTACTTATGGGCGAGATGTCTGATTTGCTATTAACAGGACAACGCGTTGTACCAAAGCGGCTCCAAGAGGCAGGATACCCATTTAAGTACCCTACCCTTGCAGATGCATTGGCGAACTTACACCTATAATGCCAGGGTTACACCATTTGTCTGAGCAGGTGGCTGGTATTTAAGCGCAGCAACCTCCAGCAGCCAGCCGCCCCTAATATTCCCACCATAGTTGCGCCCGCCATCGGTGCAACGAGCCAGTAAACGAAATGGAAGCTGCCCTCCATGTCAAAGACCTGTTTTTGTAACAGATAAAGGGTTAACTCGTTCGCTATGGCGGCCATAAAACCCGCCACCACACCAATAATCAAAAACTCAACTAAAACGCTACTGCGAATCAGGCGACCTTTCGCGCCCAACGTACGCAATATGGCGATTTCTTCTTGCCTCTCATCCATACTCGCTTGAACCTGTGCGATTAACACTAACGACCCAGCCGCCAACACAAGAACAAGGATGAACTCAACTGCCAACGAAACTTGATCTACAATATCGCGCAGCTGATTGATTTGAGCATCAACATCGTAGAGTGTGACACTAGAAAACGGTTGCAATAACTGACTTATTTCCGCTTTGCGTGACGCTGGCAAATGAAAGCTCGTAATGTACGTAGGCCGATAGTTTTTCATTACATCAGGATGTAGCACAAAGAAGAAGTTGGGCTGCATAGTTTGCCAGTTTACCTCTCGTAAACTGGTTACCTTTACATCGATCTGCTCGCTACCAACATTAAAGGTCAAGGTGTCTCCCATGTTTATACCGAGGCGCTCTGCAACTTTGTTTTCAACAGACACACCATATTCCTCTGTGCCTTGTTGTTCAGTCAGCCACTTCCCTTCAACAATCCGATTCTCACTTTGAAGATTCAAACTCCACGTGAGGTTAGCCTCTCTACCTAGCCCTCTGCGCTGATCAGACTCGACACTCTCTTCTTCTTTTGTAATTTCGGTGCGTAATCCTTCACCGTTAATCGCGACAAAACGCCCTCTCACCACCGGGTAAAATGTGTCAGTTTCAACGCCCATATCAGCAAAGTGTTGCTTTAACGGGGGGAGCTGGGATTGTGTGATGTTAATTAAAAAATAGTTTGGTGTGCCCTCCGGAAGCTGATCTCGCCACTGCTTCACCATATCGTTGCGCATCACCAACACCACAAGAAGCAACATAATGGTGATTGAGAAACTGATCAGTTGCACACTATTTCCCATCGCCCGTCTACGAATACGTGCCCAGGCCAATTGCCAAGCCCCAATTCTGCCGCTTCCCAGTTTTCTTCCTAGCACGATTAATCCATAAGTAATACCAAGCAGACCAATCACCAAGGCAATTCCGCTA
Organism: Fluctibacter corallii; assembly: GCF_025751585.1. GTDB lineage: Bacteria > Pseudomonadota > Gammaproteobacteria > Enterobacterales > Alteromonadaceae > Fluctibacter_A > Fluctibacter_A corallii. The sequence continues at coordinate 94,626 of NZ_JAOWKX010000002.1, read as the reverse complement.
ACAAATAAGATTGCGCTAAGCATCACGTTTTGGCTATAAGCATACATCAGCATAAAAATGGCGCTGCCTGCTGCTAAAAACTGCACTAGCCTTGAACTCATGGTCGCTCCCAAATCTCTTCGAAGGACACGAAGCGGAGGTACCGAAAATAATTTCATCAACGGATAAAGAGAAAACAACACTGCGCACACAATGCCTGTCATCGTGGCAATCATGACTGGACGCCAATGCCAAGTGCCGAGAGAAATATCAACCGTGTCGCCAATTAGCGTGACCACGCCTTGCTGGATTACTAGACCTGCAATTGTCCCCAATATAATGCCTAAACAGGTGATAAAAGAAATTTGTAATAGATAGATCTTCCTTACCATGTGACCTGGCGCGCCGAGTGTTTTCATGATAGCCACGGGATCATAATGCCGTTGGCTGTATCGTTGAGCGGCTACCGCTATCGACACCGCAGCCAAAACGATGGCCAATAAGCTCGCGAGAAGGAAATAACGTTCCGCTCTCGCGACAGAGCGCCCTAACGGAGATGCGCTGTCTTTAACCGAATCCCAGTCATGAATTTCACTGTCTAACTGAGGGCGAAGCCATTCATAATATGCATCAAGATCACCTTCTTCGCCCGTGAAATAGTAACTGTAGGTCACACGACTTCCCGGCCCAGCAATATTGGTCTTTGCCAAGTCTTGCTCAGAAATCATCACCATTGGGTTACCACCAAAGACATTAAACCCTGCATCAGGCACGTCGGTGATCACGTTAGTCAGAACAAACTGTGCATCGCCCACTTCGAGTGTATCGCCTATCTTCGCCCCTAAACTTTGCAATACCCGTGACTCTGCCCACACCTCACCGGGTTGCGGCTGCTCAGTGGTAACCTGACCTTGCGTAAACGGCGCATCAGAGATTTTAACTTCACCTTTAAGCGGATATCCGGGCGTCACCGCTCGCATGCGCCCCAGTAACAGATTGTCGTTGGCAAAGATCATGGAACGCGTATGCACCACATGTGTTGTGTTCAGCGCCATAGACTGCGCTTTGTCTATCCACTCATCGTTCACAGGCTGTCTGGAGTCAAGCACTCTATCTGCCGCTAAAAACTCTGCCGTTTGTGCCGTTAAGGCACTTTGCAGGCGTTCACTAAACAATGACAACGACAGCACCGCAGCAACGGATAAGGTGATGGCCAGCAGAATAATCGTCAGCTCACCACGGCGGGCTTCGTGCCTGAAAAGTCGCCAAGCCAAATTAAAAACTGTGCTCATACTTAGCCCACCTGCTGCAGCTTGCCATCAACCATTTGCACTTCGGTTAACTCGCCCGCATGCATACGTAATTGTCGATGACAGTGTCCCGCTAAGGTATTGTCATGGGTGACCAGCACCAAGGTGGTATCGGAATGTTTATTCAACTCAAACAGCAACGTCTCTATTCGTTCACTGTTGGCTGCATCAAGATTGCCAGTTGGTTCATCCGCAAACAAAATTTTTGGCTCTGTAATAAAAGCCCTGGCTATCGCCACGCGCTGTTGTTCACCACCCGACAACTGATTAGGATAATGTGTGGCGCGATGGGATAAGCCGACTTTCTCTAATAGAGCTTGCGCACGCGCTTTGGGATTGTCTAAACCAGCAATCTCTGCTGGTAACATAATATTTTCAAGCGCGGTAAGGCTTTGTACGAGCATAAAACTCTGGAAAATAAAACCAACCTTTTCTCCTCGTATTCGTGCTCGCTCTTCTTCATCGCCCTCGTGCAATGCCTCGCTGTCAAGATAAATCTCACCGTTACTGACTTCATCCAATCCAGCCAACAGTCCAAGCAAGGTTGATTTACCGGAACCCGACGCACCAATGATGGCCACCGACTCACCTGTCTTGACATTAAACGAAATAGGTTGAAGGATCTGCAACTGACCTTCTGACGTAGAAACGATTTTAGTAACAGATTTACACTCGATAATATTAGTTAAGGACGTTGTCATAGTGCTCGCTTATAAAAATTTTTCCATCGCATGCTTTTTAAGCATAGTCTTCTTGCTTATACCGTCAGTGCTCTATTCAGATCACTGTGAAGCATCAACTAACGACAGCAAAACATTGCTGATACTAGGAGACAGCCTAAGCGCAGGCTACGGTCTTGCACAAGGTGAAAGTTGGGTTAGTTTGTTACAAAATGCGTGGAAGGAACAAGGCATTCACGTTATAAATGCTGCTGTAAGCGGTGAAACCACGGACGGTGGCTTAGCCCGCCTCCCTCGCCTACTCGACTTACATGCGCCAACCCATATGCTACTAGAGCTGGGAGGTAACGATGGTTTACAAGGCCATTCGCCCGCAAAAATTAAAGCCAACTTGCAAGAGATGATTGAGATAGCACAAGGTAAAGGCGTGAGCGTGATACTGCAACAAATGCAAATTCCTACAAATTATGGTCGTCGATATAATCAGATGTTTGTGAACAATTATATTTCACTCGCTAAAGAGTATGACATTCCCCGCATTCCATTTTTTCTGGAAGACGTTGCCCTAAACCCTGATTTAATGCAACGAGATGGCATTCATCCTAACAAAAGCGCGCAACCCATTATCGCTGAGTTCATGGCCAAACACTTGTCTCCATATTTGGGCCTAAATGCTCAATCATCAGTCAGTTCGGGCAATTAAACTTCGCCTTTATCACATTACAAATTTTGGACTATACTTTACGTTACGAAATGATTCACAATGATAGAGGCAAGTGATGGAAGTCGGAGCAACATCTTCAAATCAATCTATTCTTCAGTCTCCTACACAAAGCGGTGGCGCCAATCGTCAGGAAGCACAGCAACAAAGTGTGCAGCGTCAGGAGCAAAATGTTCAGCAAGTTGAAGCAGAGTCTCAGCAAGCAAGACTGGAGTCGCCATCTCAACAATCGCAACCTGTGAATGATCGTGTTGGAACCTTAGTTAACACAACGGCATAGTAAAGATTTCGAGTTTTAGTGCAAAAGCCAGCTGGTAATACGCTCGCTTTTTAGACGAGTCCAAGGCATCGTTGTTCATTAATCGTAACGCAAAAAAACCAGCCGAAGCTGGTTTTTCTATTTTTGCGTGCTCAATGGTGCTATCAGAATATTGAGCTCACCGCAGACGCTAAGGTCTGACGTAGCGCATCGGCTTAGGTTGTTCAAGATTTAAATAGCGATCGCGTAACTTGCTTTGACGCGATTCCATTTTAATCTTTTCTCCATTAATGAACACCTGTGTAGCTGCCTCAGTCACTTGTAAAGGGTCGCCAGACCAGATGACTACATCAGCCCGCTTGCCTGGAGCCAAACTCCCTAGCGTATTCTCAACACCGAACAATTTCGCTACATTAATCGTCAGCGCAGCTAATCCTTGTTCCCACGATAAACCATTTGCAACGGCATTGCCCGCGTGTTGTTTGGCCAAACGAATGTTATGGGTATTGATTCCAATGGTCACCATCACCCCTGCTTCTTCTAGTCTGGACGCATTTTCGAGCGTAGCACCCAGCTCATCAAAGTTATAGGGAAGGTTTGACTCGGGATCAAGGATGACCGGAATATTCGCCTGTGCAAGCGCATCTGCAACGCGCCATGCTTCCGTTGCATTAATCAATGCAATATTTAGCGATGGGTTGCGCTGCTTGAATCCAATCACCTGACGAATATCTGCCGCGCGATTCGCTTCGATTAATAATGGCACGTTGCCGTCTAAGACCGGCTTCAACGCCTTTAGATCCGAGCGACTTAGCAAACCATGCCAAGCTTTATCATATCCTGCGAGTTGCGTTGTTGCCGCTTGCACTTCATCCAAGGCAGTTTCTAGCTGCACCCATAATGATGCACGGCTACCGCCATTGGCATCTGCGCCATGACCACTAACAGACGTTGAAACAAATGCTCTCGGCTTAATGACAGGTACATCCAAATCGCCCAGCGTAATGATCGCACCTTGACCACCAAATAACTGTCCTGTTCTCGACATGCTGGTGGCAGCTGACGTGATCCCTTCAATACGGCTAATATTGATAAGTGAAGAATCTGGATTAACGGCATAAGATACATCAAGCGCGGCACCAACCTGACTAATATCACGCGCTTCACTTCGGCTATCAACGGTGCCAGCAGACATACTCACCTCTTCCAGCCCTAGTGAAGTTAATGCGCCAATCAATCCCGGCGTAACAACTTTTCCGCTTGCGTCTATGACGGTGTAACCATCCGTGCTTGCCTGCCCATCAATGACCTTTTCGATTTTACCGTCTTTGATAAAGACAGTACCGTTCTCAAAAGAACCCGCTGCGTCCATCGTGTGCACCGTGGCTCCAGTAATCGCATAATTTTCAGCTTGAACCTGGGCTACAAAAGATAATGAAGCACCTACTACCGCTGCGATAAGGCTTTTATTTACCGTGCTCATTTGGCGTCTCCTTCTCCTGGCTGGCCTAATTCAAAATCACTCACTGGCCATGTATCTGGAGCGTTGCGGTCATACACAAGTGCACCATCAATATAAACATGTTCAGCCTGTGCGTAGGTAGAGAAAGGATTTTCACTCCATATCACTACATCTGCTTGTTTACCTGTTTCTAACGAACCGGTTTTGTCGAAAACACCCAATGATTTGGCTGGATTCGACGTCAACCACGTCCACGCATCGGCTTCAGTAATATCTAACCCGACACGCTTTCCATCAGCCCACGCTTTGGCCGCCTCTTGGTTTAAGCGCTGAATACCTAAGTCGCTATCAGAGTGAACGATAGCGCATGCACCTGCATGGTGTACCATAGGGATGTTTTCTTTAATTGCGTCATAGGCTTCCATTTTGAAGCCCCACCAATCGGCCCACATGGAAGAGCACACGTCAGCTTCGGCCAGCTTATCAGCGATTTTGTATGATTCAACCGCGTGATGGAATGAGCTGATTTTATAATCGAACTCTTTCATCACATCCATCATGGTGCCCATATCATCGGCACGATAGCAATGCATGTGTACTAAGATGTCTCCGTTTAACACACCTGCAAGAGTTTCTAATTGGAGGTCACGTTTCGGCGGCTTGGGATTTTTACCTGCTTTATGATCAGCTTCATAGCGTGCCCAGTTTTCCATGTAGTCTTGGGCATCAGCCCAAGCTTGACGATAACCCGCAACGTTACCCATTCGGGTTGCCGGGCCACCCTTTTCACCATACACTCGCTTCGGGTTCTCACCACACGCCATTTTCATTCCGTAAGGCGCACCCGGAAATTTCATATCCTGAATGGTACGATTTGGCATATTCTTTACTGTCACAGCACGTCCACCAACCAGATTCGCTGAGCCTGGTAGAATTTGTAACGTCGTTACACCACCGGCTAATGCTCGGCTAAAACCAGGATCTTGTGGCCAAATAGAATGCTCTGCCCATACGCCTGCGGTAACAGGCTTAGTCATTTCATTTCCATCAGAGTGGGAATTGGTCTCTGGCGTTGCATATACACCGAGGTGGCTATGGGTATCAATGATACCGGGTGTCACCCATTTACCTTTCCCATCGATAACTTTGGCATCGCTCGGTGCATTAATGTTAGTACCCAATGCAGAAATTTTACCGTCTTGCATTAATATCGCACCGTTTTCCACTTTACCGCCAATGCCATCCAAAATGGTGACGTTTTGAATTAAAACGGGGGGATATTCAATAACTTGATAGGTGCTTGGAAAAGGGTTGCTATCAATGGTAACGAGCGGAGCTTGCTCTTCTGTAGATGGCTTTTCGCCACAACCGACAAGAAGTATTGAGCTCAAAGCCACCGCCACCGCTGATTTAAGCATGGTTGGTGTTGTCATAGTGTTCCTTTATTATGTATTTTTGTGAGAATCTGATTCACTTCATAGCATGTCAGAATACGCTTTGACCAACAGGCCGTTAAAACGTCTGCGACCAATGTATCAATTAATACGATAAGTGACCCTACACGTTTTGTAAAATTCGAACAATCGCGTCTGGGTCATGAAGAGTGCGAATATGCTGAAAAACGCTTTCAGCTTGGGTGTACTGGCGTTTTAAATAACCAAACCACTGTTTAATGCGGTTAGGGTAATATTTACCTTTGTCACCGTACAATTCATATCCTGAATAAGATACCAGCATATCTGCTACATGCTTCCATGCCATCGGAGCATCACCATGTTTAATCACTTGAGCAAGATTAGGCATCGCTAGCGCACCACGACCAATCATCAAATCCTGACAACCTGATGCTAGCAAACAAGCATCAGCATCTTCTTTGCCCCACACCTCGCCATTGGCAACGATGGGTACCGACACGTGTTGCTTAATCGTTTGAATCCAATGCCAATGAGCAGGCGGTTTGTAGCCTTCAACTTTGGTTCGAGCATGAATAGCAAGTTCATCTGCCCCCCCTGACGCCAGTGCGGATGCATTTTCAATTGCAAGGGTTTTATCTTCAAATCCCAATCGCATTTTTGCAGTAACAGGATGTGAATTGGGAACCGCATCGCGAACCGCTTTAACAATTGTATAGAGGGTTTCAGGCTCTTTAAGGAGCACCGCGCCACCTTTATTTTTGTTAACGGTTTTAGCAGGGCAACCAAAATTGAGATCTACCCCGTGAGAGCCCAATTCGACGGCCTTAACTGCATTTTCGGCCAGCCATTCAGGCGATTGCCCTAATAGCTGTACTTTGACTGGCGTACCAGACGGCGTTACACCACCATTACGCAGTTCAGGACACATGCGGTAAAACACTTTATTCGGGTAGCATTGATCCACTACCCTGATAAATTCTGTTACGCACAGATCAAAACCACCAATACGCGTTAGCATGTCACGCATTAGATGATCAACAACGCCCTCCATTGGAGCAAGAATAATACGCATATAACAACTGTAAGCTAGAGAGGCTCGATTCCATGCGTTGGCAAAGAATAAACGAACCTAAAATAAAAACGAATCTAGGGAGAGAGTTTACCAAAAAGCTGCCTATGACACAGCTCAAATCATTCAATAAAAAAGCTATTCATTTGGGACTTGATCGCTGGTTTTTCTAGATTCTACAGCACTAAGGATACTTATTCGCTCTTCTTCAGATGCGCTTCCCCATCGCGTGATCTCTTCCAATGAACGGCGACACCCTATGCAAATATCGTCTTCATCCAAACAACAGTTTCCAATACAAGGGGATTGAATTGATATGGTCAATGGCTTCTCCCAAACTTTATCACAGCAAGTTTAACAAATAGTATATTGATTAAATACTGTCTTATTAACATGTAATTCACCTTATATTTTCAGCAACCTTTCCTTTTTTGTTGCGCTGAACACGGCTAAACAGATAGCCTTAGGTCTGATTGCATCCGTGAGATTTCTTCGGCTGCGTATTAACATTATTGGGGGCCACAATTTCTGCTTTTTTACGCATTATCAAAACGTCACCCCATCAACTTTCAGGACATAAAGCAAACATATCCGAATAAAGGATCTTGAGAAAAACGTATGAAAAAACCAATATTAACCCTAACAAGTGCGGCAATACTGCTTGCTTTAGGTGCTTGTTCACAAACCAATACCTCAGTTCAAAGCAATCCAATGAATACATCAGCCTCATCAGATGTTGCTAGTAATATTTTATTACAGGAATATAAAGGACCCTATGGCGGTGTACCTGCCTTCGACAAAATGCGTAAAGAAGACGTGAAACCCGCAATGAAAGCGGCCATTGATGCGCATTTGGCTGAGCTCAACGCGATTGCTAATGTTGACGCTGCACCCACATTTGAAAATACCATTGTAGCAATGGAAAAATCGGGTCAATTATTAGACAGTGTTTATACGTACTATGGCATTTTTGCATCGAACAAAAGCAGCCCAGAATTTCGTGAGATTCAGCGTGAAATTTCACCTATGCTGTCTGAGTATTACTCAAAAATGAGTCAAAATGAAAAACTGTTTGCACGTGTAAAAGCCGTCTATGAAAGTGAAGAAATGCAATCACTTTCGCCAGAAGAACAACGTGTAACATTGTTGACATACAACCAGTTCGCTCGCAACGGCGCAACATTGGAAGGCGACGCTCAAGCGCGTTACGCTGAAATTAACAAGCAGTTGGCAAAACTACATACACAATTTGCAAATAACGTCCTCCATGACGAAGAATTCTATGTGTTATATTTAGATGAAAGTCAGCTGTCAGGCCTTCCTGAGTCTTTCAAGTCGGCAGCGGCGGCGGCTGCAAAATCTCGTGGTAAAGAAGGTAAATATGCCATTACCAATACACGCTCTTCGATGGATCCGTTCCTGACGTATTCAGACGAACGTGGATTGCGTGAACAAGTATGGAAAACATACTATAACCGCGGGAATAATGGTGACGAGTATGATAATAACGCACTGATAAAAGAGATCCTTACTTTACGCCATGAACGTGTAAATTTGCTTGGATACGACAACTATGCCAAATGGCGTTTAGAAGATCGTATGGCAAAAAATCCCAAGAATGCGATGGATCTGATGCAAAAAGTTTGGCCCGCTGCGATTAGTCGCGTAGAGCAAGAAGTGGCAGACATGCAAGCTATTGCAAAGAAAGAGGGCCACGATATTACCATCAAGCCTTGGGACTATCGTTACTATGCTGAAAAAGTACGTAAAGCCAAATACGATTTAGATTCTGACGAAATAAAACAGTACTTGCAGTTAGATAAACTACAAGACGCCATGTTTTATGTTGCAGATCGCGTATTCAACTATGAATTCACACCCGTACCAAAAGGTTCTGTGCCCGTTTTCCACGAAGATGTGGTGGTATACGAAGTAAAAGACAAAGAGTCAAAAGCCCTCATCGGCCTTTGGTATTTAGACCCGTTTGCTCGCCAAGGGAAACGTTCTGGTGCATGGGCGACCACTTACCGTGGTTATCAAACATTTGGTGAGAAAAAACCTGTTCTATCATCGAATAACTCAAATTTTGTTAAAGGCCCAGATAACGGCGCTACACTCATTTCTTGGGATGATGCAGAAACGTTCTTCCATGAATTTGGTCACGCACTGCATTTCCTATCAACAGATGTACAATATCCTTCATCGCAGTCTGGCGTAAGAGATTACACTGAATTCCAATCTCAATTGCTTGAACGTTGGTTACTTACTGATGAAGTAATTAATAACTATTTGGTGCATCATGAAACGGGTAAGCCGATTCCTGCATCATTGGTTGAAAAAATCAAACGTGCATCTACATTCAATGAAGGATTTAAGACGACAGAATACTTAGCGTCGGCATTAATGGATTTGTACTACCATACCACTGATCCTGCAAACATTGATCCTCAAGCGTTTGAAAAGCAAACGCTTAATTCTCTTGGTATGCCAGAAGAAATTGTTATGCGTCACCGTAGCACACACTTCGGACATATCTTTTCTGGCGAAGGTTACTCATCTGGATACTACGGCTATATGTGGGCAGAAGTACTTACGTCTGACGCAGCTGAAGCATTCGAAGAATCGCCAGGTGGTTATTACGACCAAGACATGAGCGAGAAGTTGGTTAAACACCTATTCTCGATTCGCAACGCAATGGACCCAGCTGACGCCTATCGCCTGTTCCGTGGTCGCGATGCCAAAGTAGAAGCGCTGATGCGTGACAGAGGTTTCCCAGTTTCGTCATCTGACAAATAATATAATAGAGAGAAAGCGTCCTGCTTTCTCTCTCCTCACCTTTCAATCAACCCAAGCATCAACTATTATTGCCGTGCACCCTGCCCTTTGGTAAATTACGTAACCACAAAGATAAACACGACATAAAGACAAAAGGAATTGATACTAATGGTATCCTTCAGACCCATTTTTAGCACGCTAGCCGCCTCCTTTGTAGTAGGTATGTTACTGACCCCCAACACCGCCTATTCTGATACAGAAAAACAAGCCAGAAGTAAGGTACGTGACAAAGTTGGATTCTATGAAGTAAGCAAACCCAATGACGATACGCATTTTTCATGGGAAGCCAAATCACCACAGCTGCACAAAAATATAAGAAAAAGCATCTCAAAAAAACGCGCATTCAGAAGCGCTGACCATGCCAGTTGCCAAATAGCGGCAATAGAATCAGCTTCCGTACATGAGCGAATCAACCTGATAAAACAATTAGATAGTCAGTGTATTGGTTCAACATTTTGGACTAACAATGCTTTCACTAAAAGCCTGTATTCACAATCGCAAGTGGCAGCATTGATTCAAGAAATTCAATCAATCGTACCATCCTACAAAGGCGAATCAAATTCTGGGCTATATCAGTTATTAGAAGTCACTCGAGCGGCGTATTTCGTTGCTGATGGCAGCAGTGATTTCAATTTTGACGACAATACACAACCTCTCAGAGAAAATTTAGTTTTTGCACTAGAAGCATTAATGAAAAACAGCCATTGGCGCTTGAACACCGAATACCAACAAGACTCTGTTGCATATGAAGCGTACTACCTTATTAACAACCTTTTCCTTCAAGCTGATCTTTATGACGAGCTTATGGCAGATCTTGATCACTACCAAAATAACCAGGTAAGAGACAAATTAGCCCTTAAAAATGTATGGATCATATTCGACGTGTTATCACGTGTACAGTTTGATGGCGCAAAAAGCTTCGCAACGTCATTTCGAAATAAAGTGGAACAAGATAATAAGGTCATAGACAGAATTCGCTTTTGGTCGATGGACCAAGACGTGTTCTCAAGAGTAGACTACGTGCCTCACGGCCCAATTTACTGGCTTGCAAACTATATTTTGTACTCAAATACATTACGAAATCAAGGCGTTGCGCTGGCAAAACAAGTATTGCAGCAATATCCTGTAGATTCAGAGTGGTTTTTGAGCTTGATCGGTGGTTACGCCTTTGATGAACACTGCTCAGCGATTGACAGCCAGTTTTGCAGTAGCCAGTATAAACAACAACTAAAAAACCGTTTATACCCAAACACATACCAATATGAAGGCAGCGATATCACTATTCATACCGCACTGGATGAAGCAAGAGTAAATCGCCTCTATTTAGCAGCAAGCCAAGTAAAATCGCAATTTTTTAGAGTCACTCAAAATACAACGCCCGTACCTGGTGATAATTCAGACGCGTTAACTATTTACATCGCCCACTCCAGTGAACACTACGATAGATTTCAAGGGTACCTGTTTAACCTAGACAGCAATAATGGTGGCATTTATATCGAATCTGATGCCACGTTTTACACTTACGAGCGTACAGAAGAAGAGAGCCGTTTTACACTCGAAGAGCTGTTTCGCCATGAGTATGTGCATTATTTAGAGTCTCGGTATCAAATTCATGGTAGTTACGGTGAAGGTGAGTTTTACTCGAGCAAGTATGAACATTGGGAAGTTGAGGGTTTAGCAGAGTTTTTAAGTGGTGCAACGGCATCAGAAGGCGTAAAAATGCGGACTAGCATTATCAATTCTTTGCAGAACCAACTTCCAGAGAAGATGTCATTTAAAGAGATTATAGAATCGAATAGTGGTTTTGAGGTCTACCCTTATGGTGCGGTATTGCATCACTTTTTGTATTCGCAGTTTCCCGAATATCATCAACAAATGTTCTACACATTACGCACCAATGATATTGCGGGTTACGAAGCACTGTTAACCCAACTAAGTCAAAATGCAAACGTTACTCAACGTTTTAATGCGCATTTTGACAGCGTATTGGAAAATACAGAGAATAGTTGGAATCCCATAACGCCATGGTTAGTGCCTGAACGCCTAGACGCAAAATCTCCTGCAACAATCGAGACTGCGGTTTTTGAAAAAGCCTCTGAGCATATAAACTGTATTGCCATTGACAGTTCCCAAAGTGTGAAATGCACGGCGCCTTCAATGACATCAACGTCTTTTGACAAGTTTAATCAAACGCTAGATACGTATGTTAATTATTTTGCGTCAATGGCTTTAAATAATGGCACTACGTTCTCTTGCTATGGTGACAACATATCACAACATGACAACTCCATTCGTTACACGCCTGTATGTATCGGCTACCTTGGAGAACACGCATCAATAGCAAACCATGCGCCTATTGTTGATGCTGGTGCAGACTTTTTCACTTTCGATGCGAGCGAAATCACATTACAGGCATTTTCGTTCGATGCTGAAATGGAACCCCTCTCCCTAAAATGGACTCAAGCAAAAGGACCCAGTGTAACGTTCAAAGGTGAGCAAAATGCTAAGAATCTAACATTTAGAACGCCATTAGTTGAAACATTAACAGACATTGAATTTACAGTTTCAGCTTCTGATGGAACGACATCGAGCGAAGACAAAGTGACGATTAAGCTAATGCCCCGCTCTTACTATGCTGTCACGAAACCAGAACATTATATATACATTAACGCTGACTATGGTGAGATGGTAACAATCGCTTCAACGCTATACTCTCCAACTAACCAGGCATTAACGTATAAATGGGGAGAAATCGTAGAAGAAAACTATGGTGCGCCAGCAAAGCTGCTTAATGATATTACGCTCGCAAATGAAGCAGAAATAAGGTTAAACACGGGAAGTTTAGACCCTAGCTATTTCTCGAAGACAACGGAGCCATCATCCCGTTTTTACTTAGAGGTAGAAGCATCTGACGGACAAACTTCAGAAGCCCAAACCATCGTATTAGATATTGCACAACCAAAATCCTCTTGGCCCTTTGACCGCTATTATTCTGTTTCGGTAGAGGGTAATGAGTCCGTAGTCATTGAACTTGAAAAACCCACTAACACTCTATTGGAAGGATTAGAATTTAAATATAAATGGGAGCAATGGGCAGAAGATGAGCATAAGTTAGATGAGTACAATGCAGTTAAGAATGTACTGAAAATAGATTCTCGCCAATTTGATCACGCCCTAGCCAGTGAAAAAGGACAAGTGGAATACCACTTTTCCGCTTATGTATCAGATGGACGAGAGGAGTATACTTACACTGTCCTAATCACAGTAAAAGGCCAAACAGACAGCACAAGCAATACGAATCAAACCAACAATACTGGCGCAAGCGATTCATCAGGTGGAGGTGGCTCAACATCAATACTTGCTGTATTGATGCTAGCCTTAATCTCTTTCAAAAAAAGAGCTGTACGTATAGCAAGCTCAAAACAATAGCCCCTAAATAGTGTGCAGCTCAACACTACATTTGTCTTGAGCTGCACCTCTCAACCGTAAATTGATGGTTAAACGACAATTCTGTAATAACGCTACCCGCTATTAGTCGAGATATTCACGCAACCTTGCTTTAAGTAACAGACACGCGAATTATCCCCAAGAAGGCCAAGCCATTCCTTGTCAAAGCGCAAATGGGGGTGAAATCCAGACGGCGGCTCAACGTTTAGAAAAACGATAAAACGAAACGCCTAGGGGCTTATTCGGCGCTGCGCACCTCACCCTTCGGGCCGTTGCTAAAGCAACGTTCCAACTTTCCTATCGGAAAGGTTGGTCGAACCTGAGGGCTTCTTATTTCTCATGGAATACATCAAAATAAAAAAGCCCCACTCTTTCGAGTGAGGCTTGTTTATTTGGCGTCCCCTAGGGGATTATTCGGCGCTGCGCACCTCACCCTTCGGGCCGTTGCTAAAGCAACGTTCCAACTTTCCTATCGGAAAGGTTGGTCGAACCTAAGGGCTTCTCATTTCTCATGGAATACAACAAATAAAAAAGCCCCACTCTTTCGAGTGAGGCTTGTTTATTTGGCGTCCCCTAGGGGATTATTCGGCGCTGCGCACCTCACCCTTCGGGCCGTTGCTAAAGCAACGTTCCAACTTTCCTACCGGAAAGGTTGGTCGAACCTAAGGGCTTCTCATTTCTCATGGAATACAACAAAATAAACAAGCCCCACTCTTTCGAGTGAGGCTTGTTTATTTGGCGTCCCCTAGGGGATTCGAACCCCTGTTACCGCCGTGAAAGGGCGGTGTCCTAGGCCTCTAGACGAAGGGGACTAAAAATCGTGAATGAAAGCAGTGCTTTCTAGATTTTAAGTCCGAAGCATTGTTTTATGCTTCAGCCTATTTCACAGTATTAATCGACTGTGACGCGATGTAAATGGCGTCCCCTAGGGGATTCGAACCCCTGTTACCGCCGTGAAAGGGCGGTGTCCTAGGCCTCTAGACGAAGGGGACTAAAAATCGTGAATGAAAGCAGTACTTTCTAGATTTTAAGTCCGAAGCATTGTTTTATGCTTCAGCCTATTTCACAGTATTAATCGACTGCGACGCGATGTAAATGGCGTCCCCTAGGGGATTCGAACCCCTGTTACCGCCGTGAAAGGGCGGTGTCCTAGGCCTCTAGACGAAGGGGACAAAAACCTTTTACAAAATAAAGACAACGTGTCTTTATTTCAGATTCTTGCAAACTAGATACCATATAAGTATCCGTTTTACCTAGAACCATAACGACAGTAACCACCGTTATGTACATATCCAAAATCGCGTCTTAGAAAGACTAACCAATAAGATGGCGTCCCCTAGGGGATTCGAACCCCTGTTACCGCCGTGAAAGGGCGGTGTCCTAGGCCTCTAGACGAAGGGGACCCGATTTTGGTGGAGCCAGGCGGGATCGAACCGCCGACCTCTTGCATGCCATGCAAGCGCTCTCCCAGCTGAGCTATGGCCCCGTTACGCAACAGTTCTGATTTCTCAGTGCTGTTCCGTGACAGCGGGGCGCATTCTAGGCATGTGACCTTTTTATGTCAAACATTTTTTTAAGAATTTTCTCTGTTTGCTATATATTTGAGCGCTTTGTCTATTCGCTGAACGACTTGCTCTTTATTTAGCAAATTAAGGGTAATATCAAGTGATGGAGAATTCCCTGATCCTGTCACCGCCACACGAAGTGGCATGCCAACTTTGCCCATGCCTACCTCTAACTCTTCTGCGGTTCCATTAATCGCTGCCTGAATAGACTCAGGATTCCAATCAGAAATATTAGCTAACTTCTCTTGCACCAATGTAAGCGGCTCTTTTGCAACGCCACGTAAGTGTTTCTTAGCGGCTTTTTCGTCAAAGGCATCGTATTCTTCATAAAAGTAGCGGCTAATTTCAGCCATCTCTTTTAACGTTTTAACACGATCTGCTTGAATACGAATCACCTCTTCTAATGCAGGGCCATTAGCAAGACTGATATTTTGTTGTTCAAAATGCCATTTCGCATGTTCCGCAACTTCTGCTTCTGGCAACGACTTAATATAGTGCTGATTCAACCAAATAAGCTTTTCAGTATTAAATGCAGATGCGCTCTGCCCTATCGCACCTAAACTAAACAGCTCTATCATTTCTTCTTTAGAGAAAATCTCCTGATCACCATGAGACCATCCTAAACGCACTAAGTAGTTAAGCAATGCTTGCGGAAGGTAGCCGTCGTCGCGGTATTGCATAACACTAACAGCACCGTGGCGCTTCGACAGTTTTTTACCGTCATCGCCCAGTATCATTGATACGTGCGCATATTCCGGCACAGGTGCGCCTAATGCTTCAAGTATATTAATTTGTCGAGGCGTGTTGTTTAAATGATCTTCGCCACGAATAACATGGGTAATTCCCATATCCCAATCATCTACCACGACACAGAAATTATACGTAGGGGTGCCGTCTGAACGTTGAATAATCAGATCGTCTAATTCACTATTTGCAATGACGACATCGCCGCGGATATGATCTTTAATCGTGACAGAGCCCGATAAAGGGTTTTTAAAACGAATCACAAAAGGTTGCCCTTCAGGATGATCAGTGCGATCACGCCATGTGCCTGGGTAGCGGGGCTTCTCGCCGTTTGCCATTTGCTTTTCGCGAATAGCATCTAAT
The DNA here is from genome assembly GCF_025751585.1 of Fluctibacter corallii. Taxonomy (GTDB): domain Bacteria; phylum Pseudomonadota; class Gammaproteobacteria; order Enterobacterales; family Alteromonadaceae; genus Fluctibacter_A; species Fluctibacter_A corallii. The sequence goes on along the minus strand of NZ_JAOWKX010000002.1, from coordinate 78,777 downwards.
TCTTCTGACGACATAAAGCACTTATACGCTTTTCCTTCGTCTAACAATTGCTGGATCAGTTCCTTATATCGATCAAATCGCTTAGTTTGATAATAAGGCCCTTTGTCCCAATCAAGTCCTAACCACGCCATTCCCTCAAGAATGGCATCAATTGCAGACTGAGTAGAACGCTCGATGTCTGTGTCTTCTATACGTAAAACAAATTCGCCACCTTTACTTTTCGCGTAAAGCCAAGAATAGAGTGCGGTACGCGCCCCACCTACGTGAAGATAGCCGGTCGGGCTTGGCGCAAATCGAGTCACTGAAGTCATAGTTTTCTCTTTAGAATTAATTTTTGATGCATTTTAATCAAGGGTAAGCATAGAGTCCAAACTAATCTGCTTTTCATAGAAAGTTAATCAAGCCAAATACGTTGTCTAAGTAAGCTCTTTAAGGTAATGAAGCGCAATACTTCACATACAAAGCTAACAACGCACGCGCTTAACGGTATAAATCACATCCGTTTTGAATATTTTTTATTAAAATTGATGAGGATTTGGGCGTTTAAACATTTTAATTAAAAATGAGGTTGACAGTTAAAACTTCGCACCTATAATAGCGCCCCACTTACCAAGCAACACTGCTTGCAAGGTAGAAAAGAGAAATGGACGGTTAGCTCAGTTGGGAGAGCACCGCCCTTACAAGGCGGGGGTCACTGGTTCAAGCCCAGTACCGTCCACCATTTTTCTTTTCATGTCAGACTAAAGTCGGACGGTTAGCTCAGTTGGGAGAGCACCGCCCTTACAAGGCGGGGGTCACTGGTTCAAGCCCAGTACCGTCCACCACTTTAGCTGCACCAGATATTCTGGACGGTTAGCTCAGTTGGGAGAGCACCGCCCTTACAAGGCGGGGGTCACTGGTTCAAGCCCAGTACCGTCCACCACTTTACTGTACCGAATATTCTGGACGGTTAGCTCAGTTGGGAGAGCACCGCCCTTACAAGGCGGGGGTCACTGGTTCAAGCCCAGTACCGTCCACCATTCTATATTTCTATAAATATCATCACGTTATCTCTACGTAAAAGTTTTTCGCCGGAAAAGTTTTCATTTACTGCGTGTAATTTCTTCTAGCTCATCCCTTTTCTTCATTCTAACAAAAACCTAACCTATTGAATTTTATCACTTTTAGCATATGGCATATTTCTGGCTATACTTGTTGGGCAGCTTACTTTTGAGCTGTCTTTTCATGTAACCGCAAGGAGATTACAAATGAACGACGATATCGCAGAAGGCCGTTGGAAGCAGTTACGAGGAGAAATTAAAGAGCGTTATGGAAAACTCACCGACAGTGACATTGACCGTATGGAAGGTAAGTTCGAAAACTTTTACGGCACAATGCAAGAAAAATACGGTATGAGTCGAGATAAAGCGAAAAAAGCATTCAATGAATTAACTCGCTAAGCATTACGACAGATATGTGCGGGGCGCGACGTCTGACGTCCCGCTATACATTTCGATAATCGCACTTCCCTTCCCTCTCACTGGAGTAACATATGGAAATCGAAGCATTTGATAAGTTCTGGAAATTAATAAACGAAAAATTATCAACTTGGGTAGAGGCAGGTATCAGCCATCTCCCAAATATGATAGTTGCTATTGTCATTGCGCTTATCTTTGCTTTTATTGCTCGCGTCTCCAGTAGCGCCCTCAAACGGGTGCTGTATCGCACGTTAGAGTCAAAACAAATTGCAGATCTACTTTCTGCTATCTTTAAGATACTGGTGCTTGCCGCAGGGATATTCATTGCTCTCGATTTTCTAGGGTTACGTGGAACGGTTACCTCATTACTGGCTGGGGCGGGAATCATTGGCCTTGCCATTGGTTTTGCATTCCAAGATATGACCGAAAACCTTATCGCAGGTATGACAATGGGCGTCAGAAAGCCTTTTCAAATCGGCGATATCATCAAATCTGATGATGTATTTGGAAAAGTAGAACGCATTAACCTGCGCAACACCCTAATAGAAACCTTTTACGGTCAACTGACGATTGTTCCAAACAAAACTTTGTTCCAAAACGTACTGGTCAACTATTCCCATTATGGTGTGCGCCGAATTGAGGTGCCTGTTGGTATCTCGTATGCCGACGATCCTGAAAAAGCCGAAAAAATCTTGGTGGACGGACTCAACTCCCTAGATTTTGTTGTAAGAAAAGAAGAAACCGCTGTCTATGCCGAGAGTTTCGGAGACAGCAGTGTAAATTTATTGGTGTGGTTCTGGATTGATTACCCTGGCGAAACCGGCTTTATGCAAGCCAGACACACAGCAGTATGTAAGATTAAATCAATTTTGGAAGAGAACGATATTCTTATTCCATTCCCTATCAGAACTATCGACTTTGGTGCAAAAGGCGGGCGCGAGCTAGACGGTATCTTAAACGATTACCAAAAAGAGAATCGCAATCAATCCCAGTCTTCGAATAAAGACGATGCGCCTGAGACTTCAGCCAATGATGCTGAAGGTGATGACAGTGAAGCTGCCGAATAATAAGCACTGAGAACAGGTTATGAGTTCTACGACGTTGTCAGACGTGCTTCATCAGCTAAGTCAAAGCACTAATCAGCGCACTACCACGCTCGGCGATTTGGTCGAGCAACTTGAGAGTCGCGGGTTCGGCCCCATGCTTATGGTGCCAGCGTTGATTGCGATTCTCCCAACAGGGGCGATTCCTGGCATTCCCAGTCTTTGCGGCATACTCATTTTTCTAATCTCCATGCAAGTGACGTGGGGACGAAAACATCCTTGGTTACCCGATCGTATTACATCGATTGAAATTTCCCAGCAAAAACTCGACAGCGCCTTAGATTCATTTACCAAAACGAGTCAGGTTATTGACCGAGTTTTACATCAACGCTTACAAAGTCTAAGTGAGTTTCCTGTTAATCGCATTATAGCCTTGTGTTGTGGGCTTACAGGACTATTGATGATTCCGTTGGAAGTCGTACCGTTTTTTGCTGCGGTTCCCGCCTCCGCTATTTTGTTCGCCTCCTTAGGGCTGGCGACAAAAGACGGTATCGCCATACTCATCGCGCTATGCGTACAAATTGCATCAGTCTATTTAGTGCTAAATCATGTTTTTGGGCTCATATAGCGCTTTCAGCTTAAAAAAATTCTAAATTCTAGCTATTAATCAAAGAGGTAAATAAATGAAATACATAGCAGTTATCACGTTCATTGCACTTTCTATTTTATTGCAATCCAACGCAAAAGCAGATTTTTACATAGAAAACGGCGTAGTCGGTGTGGGAATGTGGCGTATTTTAGAGTCAGCTGACCGAGAAGGATTACACCTAAGTGTAGAATCAAACGAGCTTTCGAGTTTTTACGACACACGGCTTATCGCGCTTGCCGTGATCGCCGACAAAGGCCAACGCTACTATGCCTTAGGTATTTCAAAAGATCTCTGGGAAACCGAACAGTTTGCGTTTGGAATTGCGACCCATATTGGCTTTGTCGAAGAAGAGAGACGACTGGGTAACGAGCTTGAATTTTTCTCAAAAGTTTACGCTGATTACCGATTTTCCAATGTAAACAGTGCTAGACTGGAATTCGGTCATGTCTCCAATGCAGGAACGGGAGAGCGCAATCCTGGTTCTGAAAACCTCACACTTTCGTGGGTTCACCGTTTTTAAATACTAATAGAGAGGCAGAGTGAGCATTCTGCCTCTTATTCTGTCTCTTATCACGTCTCACACCTAAGCATTCATTTCGACGTATACTCCCTTCCCTTGCAAATGAGTAACCTTTGTCACAGGTTTGTGTCATCTCATCACTCCTTCTCTTTGCCGTTTATAGGCTAAAGGCTACACTGAAAGATAAGACACAATACCTAGGTGAACTATGCAATCAATCCGGCCTGAATCACGCGTATTTCGAAAGGATAATGTGATTTTCGAAGTGGGTAGTAACCTATACGATGAAAAAGATGTAGAGCAATGCGTTAAAAATATTGCACTCGTCTCCAACGGGCTGGAACGTTGGGTACTGATCTCGATTCCAGACAAATCCAAAGGTATCACGCCAGAAGGGGCCGAAACCGCTGTAGATCTTTTGAATCAAGCTTTGCACGGTACATGTGCCGCACTATTGGTGCTTACCACGACCACCTCTGCCAAAATATTCGCACACTCTCTTGAGCAACACGGCTTAGAGCACAAGTTTTTCTGTAGCGAATCACTTATGGAGCTATTGATAAAAGCAGAGACCATTTTAGATGATCCCACGTTATTTATGGACAATAAGCGCATAACCAATTAGCAACGTTATTGATGGCATAAATGCTCTTATTACTGTGTTATATTCCCAGAAAACGTTATAGAGATAGTTAGCATGTCTGACACATGGAACGACTTCGCCTCTGGCTGGGACACGAATAGCGATGTCATTCGCTATGCTGAAAACGCCTTTGCATCACTCAAGCAAACAGTTGCCATAAAACAAAGCCGAATTCTGGACTTTGGTTGTGGTACTGGGTTATTAACGGAAAAAATGGCACCAGATGCCCATTACATCGTTGCGCTAGATCCAGCAGATAAAATGATAGAGGTGCTTGAAAGTAAGTGCCTAAGTAATGTCACCACTTTTCCTACCGCTTTAACAACGTCACTGATTAACGACAATACGCTACTTAAGAATAAATTTGATCTGATTGTCGCCTCTTCAGCAATGGCTTTTGTGCCCAATGTTAGTGAAACTTTGAATCTAATTAAATCACTCCTAGACAGTAACGGTGTGTATGTGCAGTGGGACTGGTTAAATGCAACGAATGACAGTGGTGGCATGGGGTTCACTAAAGAAGCGCTTCATTCCCATTTATCTGCAGCAGGGTTTACTCATATTACACTCACCACGCCATTTTCGATAAACGCCCAAGGCAACACAATGGATGTATTAATGGCGGTAGCACAGTAAAAGCAGCGTTTAAGTAATCTGCACAAAAAAGGCCAGCTAACGCTGGCCCGACTCACTAGGGGAGAAGTGTGAGATATAAACTTAGAGGGTTATCCGGTTACAGATAATTTATCAACGACCTTAGAAACGTCATCAGTATTTTTAGCGATGGTGACGGCCAGATCTCGCTCTGCATCGCTGTCTACTTCACCTTTCAGCGTTACAATACCATTCTCCGCTTCCACTTCGATATCTGAACCAGACACCTCGCTTTCAAACAGTAAACGTGTTTTCACTACCGTTTCTACTTTTTGGTCGCTAAGGTCTTGCATGAACTCGCTCGTATTATCTTCGTCATCACTCGCAACTGACAAGCGATTATCTACTGATGTCACACCATCGATACTTACGATTAATTCTTCTGCCAACTCTTTTTCAACATCACTTTCAACTTGACCCGTTAAACGTACTTCACCATTTTTAACATCAGTATTAATATCAAATGAATCTAAATTTCCATTGAAAAGAAGAGTAGCTTCAGCTTTGCCATCTATCCACGCATCTTTTGCCTCTTTCTCCCAAGAATTATCGGCATAAACTGAAGAAGAAGCCAAACCTAAAGCTACTGCAAGTGAAATTAAAGTCATTGAACGTTTCATAAATTCATCCTCATATTATTAACTCACTTTAACTAATGCTAACACCGTGCCAAAGTCGCAAAACACTGTTTTTATTGAACTTATACAACCCACTCCAACAAAAATAAAAAAGTATTATGTAATTTTTTGCCAATTTCTCAAACTATCATGTAATTAATTCACACTAATATTAATAAACATCCTTAAAGCAGTTTTATTATTTTAATCTCAAAACTTAAGTTAGAAGTAAGGAATGCTTATTATTTTAATAATAAACATTCTTTAACCGCCAACAAATGTAAACAAATGCGTTTATATTGCCCTGAAAAGAAAATTTTTCGGTCGCTTATGGCGGGAATGCAGAGGAGTAATACAAGTCCAGATTCTCAATAGAATTAACTCGCTAACATAGGTAGCACAACAATGATAATCTCGTCACCCTGCTAGAAAAGAAACTCACATTAAAACTAGGTAACAGGCTCAGAAGCGTACATTAATCTAATTAGAAGAGAATTGGCGACGAAACTAGAAAATTTGGAGCCCAAAATAAAAAAGGAGCCATAAGGCTCCTTTTCTAAGAAAGATACGTATTAGCAATCTTTATCTTCTGCACCTACACCATCTTTAACATCTTCACATGCATCTTCAATGGCATTTCCGGTATCAGTGACCATTTCATCTACTTTTTCACCCACTTCTTCAGCGCCATCATCACCACAAGCGCCCAAAGCAAAAAGTAATGGTAAAGCCAACAATGTTTGTGCGAACAATTTAAAATTAATTTTCATAGTTATATTCCTATTTTTCCTTTTCAATTAAACATGCGGCGATTTGCCACGAAGTGCTCCAGCGATTAAAGAAATTACCAATAAAACGAGAAACACAAAAAAGATAATCTTTGCAATTCCTGCTGCTGCTCCTGCGATACCACCAAAACCGAATAAAGCTGCAATTATTGCGATTACAAAAAATACTAATGCCCAACTCAACATAGCCTTCTCCTGATTTTCAGACTGTATAACCTTCACCTAGAGTAATGCTAAGTCCGTGCCAACAATCAAGAAACAACGTAAACTCTTGTTTTATATAAAGTTTGTAAATTTCAGATGATTCCTTATTCTTTTGTTATAGCGCAAGTTCAGAAATTTCTACAAGGTGTGTTGATAATATTTTCACAGACATAAAAAAAGCGTGCCTAAACACGCTTTTTCATATATTTCAGTAATTAATCGCCGTCAGCCGCATCTTGTACCGCCTCTCCAGCACTCTCCACGTCTTTACCAATCCCTTCTACTGTTGCGCAGCCTGCCAGCGAAAAACCAGCCAGTAAAAAAAGTACATACATCATTATTTTGCTATTACGCTTTTCCATCTTTTTATCTCCAAGTTTGCGTGATGCCAATTAGATACCCAGCGCAATCATAGCGTTTGCCAATCGTTCAAAACTCGCCATATTTGCACCTTTAACGTAATTAATATGTCCATCACTTTCTTCACCATAGTTGACACATCTATCATGAATAGTAGTCATGATTTCTCTAAGTTGCTCATTTAGCACATCAAATTCTTTACGCTGGAAAGACGCATTCTGCGACATTTCTAATCCTGATAACGCGACGCCGCCTGCATTCGATGCTTTTCCAGGGGAGTAAAGTACTTTTTCTTTTTGAATTAATTCAATAGCTTGACTCGTACATGGCATGTTGGCGCCTTCAGCGATACACAGACACCCATTGTCAATCAAAGATTTAGCGTCATCTTCATTCAACTCATTTTGTGTTGCACACGGCATCGCAACATCACAGGTTAGATGCCAAGGTGTTTCATCGTCCTGCCATTTTCCATTAATGTCTTCATGCACATCTTTTAACGCGTTATCACTGTCGCCACGTCGCGCCAGTATTTTTTTAACACTCTCTTCACTGAATCCTTCTTCACACACCAAAACGCCTTTACTGTTTGACAAAGAGATAACTTTTGCCCCTCGCTCAATGGCTTTTAATGCTGCATGAATCGCTACATTTCCCGCTCCCGAAATAGCAACACGCATACCTTCCAGGGATTTATCATGTTGCTCAAGCATGGCAATGAGAAAATAAACAAGCCCATAACCTGTCGCCTCTGTTCTTACGTGACTGCCCCCAAACTCAATGTCTTTACCTGTCAGCACCCCTTCAAATTGATTTTGAATCTTTTTGTACTGACCATACAGATAGCCAATTTCACGATTGCCAACATTTATATCGCCTGCGGGAACATCTGTCTTCGCACCAATGTGACGCTGCAATTCCATCATATAGGCCTGACAAAAGCGCATGATATCGATATCACTTTTCCCTTTTGGGTCGAAATCAGCGCCGCCTTTTCCTCCGCCCATCGGCAACCCTGTTAATGCATTTTTAAAACACTGTTCAAATGCGAGGAACTTCAAAATAGATTCATTCACGGTGGGATGAAATCGAAGCCCGCCTTTATAAGGACCAATGAGGTTAGAATGCTGAACACGCCATCCACGGTTAATATGTACCTGATTGTCTTCATCTAACCATTCAACTCGAAACGTGATGATGCGGTCAGGTTCCGTTAAACGCTCAAATACACGCTTCTCCTGATAATGTTTGTTGTCCTTTATCATCGGTTTAATGTCTTGGTACACTTCTTCGACCGCCTGAAGAAATTCTTTTTGATTTTTATAGCGCGACTGCAATGCATCAAGGTATTTAGAAAGATCTTGGGTCATAAATAATTCCGTAAAATTAACAGATAAGCACCGCGCGTTATGCGGTGCTACGAGTGGAGGTTTTATTGAAGCGATCCAATGCTATTTGCATTTGCGCGACGATGCCCGCCAGCGATTGTTTTAACCGAGAATCTGTTACCTTTGGAATCATATCTCTGAGTACGCCGACGCAAGAGCGTTCAGCGTCAACTAGATTGCGTCGGAGTAAACCTTCCTCAACGTTGTCTGTATTAGGCTCTAATTGCGTATAGCACTGTTGCAGTTTTTCTGCATCCTCTACTACCGGATAATCTGAGTGACTCACCTGCTCTTCATAGTCACCCAACTCAGAAACAAACTTTGATCGCAAACGTACTTGTTCTGCGCACATTTTACGTAAATTGTAGTCATCAACTTTTGATGCAATTGCCTTGTAAAGCAAACCAGTTGCTTGGAACACCTCAATTAAACGGCGTATTGCCGTAGGCGGCGATTTATTTTGCTCGGGAAAATCAACAATTTTTGAAGCACACATACTTGAACTCCTCTATTACCAATTAATAGTGATTCAAAAATTATACCAAGCGCTAACTTGTTAAATTTATTATATAAATGTATAAAGGCGCGCTGAAAAGTGATCTTAAACAGGTAACTTTTACATATAAAGGTTACAATAAATTCTGACTATACTTAGTCACTACAGTGGTCTTATAAAGCAACGGACGGTTCTGAACCACGTTAACCCATCAGCACTTTTAGTTTAGCGCTTACGGTCAATGTAAGTTCACCTCCTTACCTATTCGGAGAGATGAGAAAATGCGCCCTAGAATTGTGATATGTGTCGGAGACAGCAAAATAAATGAAGCGCTGTCTTCCATGAAGGTGTTGTCGTCTTTCGACAAAGTGTATGGGGATCCAGAAGATCCTGAATTCCCCAGACTGTTAGACGAATCGGTACACCTAGCGATAGTCGAAGTAAATGCCACCAGCAGAAAACGGCTTAAAGATCTACAAAACACCCCTCACTTCTCAGATATCGAGTTCTTATTTTTGAGTGACGGAACGCCAGATGAAAATCTTGATAAAATCATGTTCTCTGGTGCGGGCTTTCATTTTCGAACGCCGTACGATTTTGGACAAATTGAAACCACCCTCGACGATTTCTATGCATCTTTAGAAACCACGACAACAAGAAGTGTCAGCGCGGTTACCAGCAATCTCGATCAGTTTGGGCTACTTGTGGGTTCGTCCAAATCAATGCATAAAGTCTATCGGTTGCTTCGCAAAGTCGCGCAATCTGACGTTAACGTGTTTATCGTCGGTGAAAGCGGGTGTGGTAAAGAGTTAGTGGCGAACACCCTTCACCTTGTTAGTGAGCGCCACGAAAAACCGTTTGTAGCAATTAACTGCGGTGCACTGAGTCCAGAACTGGTTGACAGTGAACTATTTGGGCATGTTAAAGGTGCCTTTACAGGGGCACATCGCGATCATGAAGGGGTATTCTCGCAAGCAGAAGGCGGCACACTGTTTTTGGATGAGGTGACAGAGATGCCACTGGATCATCAAATCAAACTTCTGCGCGTGCTGGAAACCGGTGAATACCGGCCAGTGGGCAGCAATCAGGTAAAAATTGCTAACGTTCGCGTGGTCTCTGCCACCAACCGCGATCCACAAGAAGCCATTCGAGACAACATTTTCCGTCACGATTTATATTTCCGCCTTGCGCAGTTTCCTGTTCACATTCCCCCGCTTCGTAAGCGAGGTAAGGATATTGAAGGGCTCGCGAGACACTTTTTGGCTTATCGTAACGCAGAAGAGAAAACCAACAAGTGTATTGATGCCGCCGCAATTGAAAAAATTAACGCGCACAGTTGGCCTGGAAACGTGCGTGAGCTTAAATATGCCATTGAACGCGCTTTCTTGCTTTGTGATGAAGTCATAGAGCCTGGCCACCTCTTGTTAGAAACAGCAGATTCAGATACTGACAACACACAGCTACAAGAAGATAATATTCCTAGTGGCGTACCATTGTTTGACTTGGAAAAACAAGTCATACTGAAAACATTGGAAGACAACAAAGGCAATAAAACTGATACTGCTACGCAGCTCGGGATTAGCGTAAAAACACTTTACAACAAGCTTGAGAAGTACCAACAAGAGTAGTAAGTCAGTAGGCTTTAGTAGGACAACGTAGACACGTTGTCCTTAACTAATCAGCAGCATTTACGATAACCTGATTAGAGCAGCCAACAGCAGATGACATGATTCCACAACTCGCGAAAGAAACAAAAGTACTGATTGTCGATGATCAAGTACTGGCAAAAGGGTACATGAAATACTCACTGGAAGAGCTAGGTTTCAGTGACATCACCTATGTTGATAAGGCACAGCTGGCATTGGAGCGCATTCGCCATCAGCACTATAACCTGATTGTCTGTTCTTATAATTTGAAACGCGATCAAGATGGCTATTATCTCTACGAACAACTCAAGCACAATAACGAGTTACCCCCGAGCACCGCATTCATTTTTATTAGTGCAGATACAACTTCCGATATTGTTCATAGCATTGTTGAACTTCAACCCGACGACTTTTTAGCTAAACCATTTACTGTTAATGACTTAGATAAACGTTTATCAAAAGTACTGAGCAGGAAAAAAGCGTTAAACGGTGTTTATCGCTACATGGAAAAGCGCCAGTACCCTAAAGCACTCTCCGAATTAGAGCAATTTTTAGCCGAGCCGAAAAACAGTGAGTTTTATCCGCTTGCGTTAAAAACCAAAGGTGACTTGCTACTTGCAAGCGGTCATTATGAACAAGCCAGAGACTTTTTCCATGCGATCTTAAATGTTCAAACCTTTACCTGGGCGCAATTAGGGTTAGTGAATGCGTATATTCATCTCGATGAAGATGAACAAGCAGAAAAGCTAGTTTTACGTCTTGCATTTAAGCCTGAATGTCAATTGGCTGCTTATGATTTATTATCGGCACTTCAAATTAAGCAAAAAGACTTTAATGCAGCATTAGAATGTGTGCTTGTGGCAACAGAAATATCCCCTAGAAATATTCGCCGACACAAGACTGCGCTCGACCTGTCGCGCATTACCCACGATTATGCGTCTCAGTTTGATGCAGCCAAGAAAATCGTCAAATTCGCGAAAGATTCTATTCATGACCTACCAGAAAACTACCTCAATGTCGCACGTGCTGGCATAGATTACGCGATGACATGCGAAGACGATGAAACAGACAGATTAATAAAACAGGCGAATGAATATGTTAAGCAGTTTAAGGCAGCATTTCCCAAGGCAGAGTTACATGAACAAATGAAAGTCATTAACGCCAGATTGCTTTATCTACAAGACGAGAAAGAAAACGCAAAAGCCCTTCTTGAGCAACTTGAAGAGGAAAATTGGGAAACTGACAGCTTAGAAGCGTTGCTTGATAAAGCCAAAGCCTTTCATGAACTGGGTTGGTTTGAACGTTCTGCCAATATCATGGACAAAATAGAGCAACGTTGCGTGCGGGACGAAAAACAAGGCAGCTTGTTTATGCAATACTTGCAACAAGAGAAGAAAGAGCGTGAAGATATCAAACTCCCACCTAAAGCGCTGAACAATAAAGCGGTCGAACTGTTCGAGAAAGGCGACATCGAAAACGCACTTGTCACCTTCCGCCAAGCCTTTACGGTGATGCCTAAAAACCCCGCTATTGCACTAAATCTACTGCAAACTCTCTCTAAAGAAAGCAGCAATGATGATACTCATCCGCCTTCACACCGCTTAATAAAGGCGTGTATCGAAACCATTGAAAATGGCACCCTCACCGAAGAGCAAGAAGCGCGCTATCATCGTGTTCGCGGTATATTGGAACAGGTATCGTAACTGTGACCAATCACACGTTATTAGGTTAAACAGCGTCAAATTGATGCTAGATTTAGTTAATACATTGTAGAGAGACGATTTTTTTTTGTTATTTCGTGCAAAACCTTGTGAGTGAACTATTTTTAGTGATGTAAGTTCACTCAAACGGTTGAATCACAATGAATAAAATCACCGCATGCATCAGTCTGGCATTGATTTCAGGTGCTGCAAACGCTGTCGATATGGATTCGATTAGAATACACGGATTTGGTTCGGTCGTCGCAGCCTCTGTAATAGATGGCCCAGGTTATATCGCAGAATATCCCAATTTAGGCACATACGATGAAGATGACAGTATCAGCTTTAGCCCTGAAAGCAGGCTAGGTATTCAAATGATGGGAAATATCAGCGAACGCTTTTCTGCTACTACGCAAATTATGCTTAGAGGCGCCAACGATTACGATCCTGAAATTGCTTGGGCGTACCTAACCTACAATGTCAGCAACGAGGGTACGTTACAAGCCGGTCGACTTCGCGTGCCTGTCTATCATTTTTCTGAGTATATGGATGTGGGCTACGCCTACCCATGGATTCGCATTCCATCAGACACCTACTCGTTAGATTTAATCAATTATAACGGTGCGCGTTATTCTCATAATTTTTATATTGGTGAAAGTACGCTGGGTCTGACCTTTTCGTACGGTAACCAAACCAACGATGATGACGAGCTCATGAGCTACTTATTTCCTGAGCGGATAGATCGCGATTTCAGCGATATCATCGGTATCGTTGCCAACCTTGATTTAGGCGGTATCGTGCTTCGCAGCTCTTACGTTGAAGCTGAAATGCTAGAAACGCGACACTTATCCAACTTTGTTGCCCAGAATGTACTCGGCCTGCCTGACGCTATTTTATATCCTAGCTCGACAGGACTGACGGATAGCGATGGCAACAGTTTAGTGGCGTTTGATACAGAGTATGACATCTCATTTTTCGATGCGTCTGTAAACGCCACATTTGGCGATTTGGGAATATTCCTTGAATACAACAAATATAAACCATTCTATAAATCTTACTTTGGCAGCCTGACCTATACGTTCGGCACAGTGCAAGCTTATGTGTTGTACTCAAAATTTGATTTGGATTTGCCTTGGGAATCCCACGATACTCAGTCTGTTGGGTTACGTTGGGATTTTGATACCAATGTGGCTCTGAAGTTTGATATCAGTAAGTTTGATGATACGGGCTACAACCCTTTCACTGGCGACCCTAACCCAGTGTATCAACCTGCCCGTGTTGAGAATGGCGGGGATGGCGATGGTGATGCCACTATTGCCAGCATTGGTATCGACTTTGTATTTTAGTTGCAGACACAGTATTTTAGCATTTTGAAATCACCAAGCACTTCACTCACCCCATTTGTTGAAGTGCTTGGTTAGCGTTTAAGGCAATCTCAAACGTTACGCGCCCTTTACGTTTTCCTGAATTCTGAGCGTTAGCACTCCTGCTAACAACATGCTCATGCCACCCACTACCAACGCATATATAGGTTCATTACTGAATATCTTACTCACGAGAAAACCTAAAATACTGGCCGCTAAAATTTGTGGAAGCACAATAAAGTAGTTAAAAATTCCCATGAACACGCCCATTTTATTTGCTGGCAAGGCGTTCGACAATAACGCGTAAGGTACACCTAAAATTGATGCCCATGCGAAGCCCACACCAATCATGGGAATAATGAGTAACGTGGGATCTTGAATCCATAAAAAAGACAAAAAGCCCGCACCACCAAGAAACAGGTTAATCATATGGGCATAGCGTAAATTCATCCATCGCACCATTAATGGAATCAACATTGCCGCAAAAATAGTCGTACCGTTATACACTGCATTGAGTACCCCCACCCAGTCAGCACCTTCATTATAAAGCACGCTCGTGGGATCACTGCTACCATAATGGTGCGACGTAACCGCAGCAGTCATGTATGTCCACATTGCGAAAAAAGGAAACCAAGAAAAAAACTGGACGACAGCCAATTGTTTCATAGTTTGCGGCATAGAAAACAAGTCATTCATGACTTCACTGAATCCGTTTTTGCCTGTGTGATGCTCGGTTAGCCAGCCAGCAATTAACTGACACACACCGAAAAATGCGATCCCGCCGGTCAAAATAAACAAGCCTTTATCAAGTGCATCAATATGATACGTGAGCAATGCCGATAATATTACTCCCACTACTAACCACAGACTTCCCTGTTTGAAATAAGTACTAGCGGTGCGAGGAGCATGATGCTCAACAATCACACCGCCTTCATGTTCTTCAGCGCGCTCAAACGCCTCAAGTTGCTCTGGCGAATATTCCTTGGTTGAGACAATAGTCCAAATAATCGCTAAAAATAGCACCACGCCGCCCGCGTAAAATGAGAATTTAACCGAATCGGGAATAACACCAGGTGCGGCGGTATTACTAATATCAAACCAATTTGACATCATCCAAGGCAGTGCAGAAGCCACAACCGCCCCTACCCCAATGAAAAAAGTTTGCATTGCATACCCAGTTGCGCGCTGCTGCTTGGGTAGCATGTCTCCGACAAAGGCTCTTGTGGGCTCCATGCAAATATTGATAGACGCATCCATGATCCAAAGCATGCCAGCAGCAAACCACAAATAGGGTGAATTTGGCATGATAAGAAGTGACAAGCTCGCAGCAATTGCGCCGATAAGGAAAAAAGGTCGCCGTCTTCCAAGACGATTCCAGGTGTTATCACTTAAATAGCCCACTATCGGCTGCACAATTAACCCTGTAATCGGTGCAGCAACAAACAGAATTGCCATATTGCCGTAATCTGCCCCCAAGGTTTCGAATATCCGGCTAACGTTGGCATTTTGTAAGGAGAAGCCAAATTGGATACCTAAAAAGCCGAAACACATGTTCCATATTTGCCAAAAAGAAAGTTCCGGTTTTTTCTGCATGTTATTCTCGTTATTCATTGTTTAAAGCTGCTTAGATGCGATGTAATTAACTGGCGCGATAGTATAAGGTACGCCAAATTAATGCATTAGATATCGCCTCGCAATGCTCCGTCGTGTGTTCTTGTAAATACCGTATTCAACCACCGACCACTGCGGCTGCAAAATGAATACGAATGCATAAGCTTATGAGCAACGTCAAACAGTAAAAATTTAGTCAGTGAAACTGCGTTAATCGCTATAAAAAGACAGACATCTTCTTTACACTATGCAAAATTATTCAGCTTATCAATATTATGCGCGCTAGCCGATTTCCTATTTCTCCCGATACCCCCGTTAATGTTGCGGTAGTCAAATCTGTGGTTCCGTATCTTATGGAATTCAAATCAAGGGTAGTCTTAGCCTTACTGTGTTTGGTATTGGCAAAGGTGGCCAGCGTGGGTATGCCGTTCGTTCTCAAACACATCGTAGATAATTTAAATCTAGACGCTATTCAGTTAACACTGCTCTCCATTCCAATTGCATTAATTTTTGCGTATGGCTTCTTACGCCTCATGAACGTGCTATTGGGTGAAGTAAGAGATACGCTTTTTGGGCGGGTTACCGAGCGTGCTATGCGTAGAATTGGACTAAAAGTCTTTAAACACTTACACGCGTTAGATCTCGATTTTCATCTCAACCGACAAACAGGTGGGCTGTCTAGAGACATAGAAAGAGGTACCAGTGGCATCAGCTTCCTGATGCGATTTATGGTCTTCAACATTGGCCCAACCCTACTAGAGATTGTCTTTGTGGTTGGGTTGTTATTTTTTAATTACGGAGCACACTTTGCGTTAGTGATTTTACTGTCAGTGGTGACCTACGTATTTTTCTCTATGAAAGCCACTGACTGGCGCACTAAGTACTTACGTGAAATGAATCTAGCAGACTCAAGCACCAATACTCGTGCAATAGACAGTCTAATTAATTATGAAACGGTTAAGTATTTTAACAACGAACAATACGAAGCAAACAGATATGACGCTGATTTAGCGGATTGGGAATCCGCTCGCCGTAAAAATCGTCTATCTTTATTTGCCCTCAATGGCGGACAAGCATTTATCATTGCCACGGCCATGACTGCAATGATGTATCTAGCAGCTAAAGGGGTAGAATCAGGTAAGATGACCATTGGTGATTTCGTCTTAATCAACGCCTTTACTATGCAAATATTTATGCCATTGAACTTTCTAGGGTTTGTGTATCGCGAAATACGTGGTTCACTGGCAAATATCGAAAACATGTTTGCTCTACTGCGCCAATCTCCGGCAGTAGTAGACACCCACAATGCAGAAAGCCTTAACATTCAACGTGGAGAAATTCAATTTAAACACGTGGGCTTTCATTACGCACCCGAACGCAAAATATTGTCAGACATCTCGTTCACTGTAAAACCGGGAGAAACACTTGCAGTTGTGGGAGATAGCGGAGCCGGCAAATCAACCTTGGTCAAGCTACTATTTCGTTTTTACGAACCTACCGAAGGAAGCATCTTGATTGACGGACAGCCTCTACGCAACGTCACGCAAGAGAGCTTACGTAAGGCTATCGGTATCGTACCGCAAGACACGGTACTATTTAACGATTCGTTATTTGAGAATATTAAATATGGTCGACCCGATGCCACCGATGAAGATGTTTACAATGCAATTCGACTTGCACATCTCGATGCCTTTGTTGGCTCACTTCCCGATGGTATTCATACAAAAGTCGGCGAGCGAGGCCTTAAACTTTCTGGTGGCGAAAAACAACGCGTCGCCATCGCTCGTACTATCTTAAAAAATCCGCCAATATTGCTGTTTGATGAGGCAACGTCGTCATTAGACAGCCAATCGGAAAAGGCCATTTTATCAGCACTCAATGAGATTGCGGTGGGCCATACCAGTTTGGTCATCGCCCATCGCCTTTCAACAATTAAACATGCCGACCAAATTATTGTTATGGAGGGTGGACGTATTGTTGAATCAGGCACGCACGCTGAATTACTCGCAAAACACAATAAATATTTCCATATGTGGCAAGCCCAGCAAGCAGAGTCTAGTCAAGAAAACATGGACCCTTTTAAATGAACCACGAAACACTGGTAGAGGCAATTAACCAAACAATGCCCTTTGGAAAGTACAAAGGGTTACCGTTGCTCCGCCTCCCCGAGCCCTATTTGGTTTGGTTCCATCAGCAAGGGTTTCCATCAGGGAAGCTCGGCGAACAACTCGCGCTTATTCATGAAGTAAAAGTGAATGGCTTAGAGACAATGCTGTACCCACTGCTAAATGAATAATCAGTAAAGTAATTCAGTGTACATCAGCGGTCTGAGATAGCGTTAAGTTAAGGTAATGCTAACCTAAAGAAGCCGATCATTGAACATGAATTGCAATGCTTATTTCATCGCTCTTTTCGTCGGGCTTCACGCGCAGATTTAGGGTTTCTCCTGGCGTCTTTTTCATGAGTTTTTTCGCTTTACTGGCTGAACAACCTGGTACGTTACACCCATCAATAGAAGTAATGAGATATCCTGCTTTTAGCCCAGCAAGTGCCGCAGGCGAACCTTCAAACACTTCATCGACTTTTACCTCGGTCAGCTCAGGACTGAAAAAGCCAGATACGGATACACTTGCAGAAAAACCGATTGCGCCTTTATCAGCGATTGCTTGACCTGAGACCAGAGCAAGCGCAAGTACTAATACATAGAATTTTTTCATTATAACCTCCTTGTAACTATCTGATTTCATTAAAATGCAAGGTAATATGAAATGCAAGTGATTAATACTTGTATAGTGTTAATCTTGGTCATTACGAACAAAGCCGAGAGACAAAAAAGCGGGTCACATAAACCCGCTTTATCGGAGTAATAGTAGGTTACGATGCTCTAAATCGTGCCACCAGCGAACGTAGTTGATGGACAGTATTCAACAAGTTTTTACTCGACTTCAAACCTGTTTCCGATGCATTGCGGGTCTCACTGGCACCATCAGCAATATCAATAATCTGCTGATTAATGTGATCCGCAACACTACTTTGCTGCTCGATAGTCGCCGACATCTCGATTGTCATATCTGCGATAGCGCCTACTGATTGATTAATACGAGAAAGCACTTCGCGTGTTTCTTCAACAATCATCGTGCCAGAGGTCGCAGATGCCATACCTTGCTCAGACACCTCAACAGCACGGTTTGAGCGCTCAATCAGTTTAGTGATAACACCATGAATTTCATCGGTAGACTCGCGAGTTTTAGAGGCAAGATTACGCACTTCATCAGCCACAACGGCAAATCCACGTCCTTGCTCTCCTGCACGCGCAGCTTCGATAGCCGCATTTAAAGCCAACAGATTAGTTTGCTCTGCAATCGATGAAATAATATTAGCCGCCTCGCCAATTTCATTGGTAGAGTCAGCCAATTCTTGTACCGTTTGAGAGATAGATTCCACCGCCTCGCGTAAAGATTCGATGGCAACCATAGCTTTGTCAGCCGCAGCTAAGCCTTCCTCAACATTCTGCGACGCAACTTTTGCACTTCCCGCATTATTTTCAACGCGGTTAGCAACATCCTGAATGGCCGTAGTCATTTCAGTGATTGCTGAAGCGACTTCACGTGTTGCGTGGCTTTGCTGTTCAGCTACGACGTTAGTGCTGTTTGCTTGCTGCTCTGTTTCCAGTGCAATATCGTCAAGTGAGGCACTGGCATCATAAATACGCGTGAGTGCAGTATCGTTGCGTCGAAGCTCGCAATACATGGCTAGTTTAGCTCGCGCTAACGACTCATGATCAGAAAAATAGGTTTGAGCAACCAAACCGTTTGAGTAAGAGTTTCCTCCTAACTTTAACAGGCTAAGCAATTCCTGCTTTTGAGCAACATTTTTAATGCCGTTGTTGATCAATACAGCAAGTAATGCGATGACACCGCCAAGCCATGTCCCCATCAAGCCGAGTATAACGAAGGCTGCGATTCCCGATATGCTTGCGCTGATCCATTGCTTAAAAAACTGTACGAGTTTATCTGTCCCAGTTAACGGCGATTGCCCTTTATTGATACGCTGATATACATTTTCAGCTCGCTCAATTTGCGCATCTGTTGGCTTGGTTCTGACAGACTCATACCCCACCACTTTACCATTTTCCAAGACCGGAGTGACAAAAGCAGACACCCAATAATAATCACCATTCTTACGTCGGTTTTTCACTAGCCCCATCCAAGGCTTACCGGTTTTAATGGTATCCCAAAGCTCTTTAAATGCCGCTTTAGGCATATCGGGGTGACGCACGATATTGTGATTTTTATTCATCAACTCGTCGTAACTGAAGCCACTCACTTCGCAAAAATCATCATTGCAATGGGTGATAACACCACGTAAATCTGTTGAAGATATAAGTGTTGTGTCGGGCTTCAACTTGTATTCGTTATTCGTAACGGATTGATTTCTCCGTGCCATGTTCTCTCCTGACTCATTCAACCACATAAGTATGCGGCAGGGCTGGCTTTATAACACTCGCTGACAAAAAATTAAACTAATTCCAGTATTTAACCTAATTCATTGTGGCAATCACATTGTGCCAATCACATTGTGGCAATCACATTGTGGCAATCACAAAATCCATTTCCTTGTTCGCTATGGCGAAACTCACAAACAGTCTTTGTTCATACCTCAGAACAAGTACAAACCACTGAAAATAAGAATAGTCAGTAAAATATAGTGCGTATAGGTAATCGGCAGGTTTGACCAGGTATTTAGCGATTTACTTTTACATTTAGATTAAAATTATTTATAAACACCATTGGATTAACAAATACTTAGAACACTTTGCGGTTTTAACTCGCCTTCGGTGTTTACACACTCAAGGCCGCACAATAGGTGTCGTCTGATTAGACTGGGACAGCACTCAAAAACGCTCGTTAAAACGCACCTTACAAATGTAGTAGTAATTAAAGCATGATTGTTGTTTTATCAGGCGGATGCCGTGGCTAAAGCCCACCGCTCTGTTGTCGATCAATACCAAGGCGTTATCCGCGCACTCGTTCCTTTTGCTGCTAGAGGCAAGTTACAGGAAGGTCTGAATAAATTCAGTTCTAGAATTCCGGCTGTGTATCTGTCTGAAATTGAATATGAAGTAACACGCTTGGCTGCTCCCTGTGACAAAAATGCATCGAGTAGACAATTCGCGAAAGAGCTCACTAGCATAGTTAAGGTAGGCAAGGTAAAAGTTGAGCTCGACAGTGTTGGCCGACGTATTCTTGACGACGAGCTGGTTAAGTATAATAATCTTTACACCCACGGTGTGTATGAGGCCATCACTAGTGAATCACGTTACTATGCTCAAATTGCTAAAGAATCTCGCGAGCGTGTAGAACAGGATTACTCAGTAGATTGTGCCGTTTCTCTTAATGATACGCTCCCTGCCGATCCACATTTAGTACCAGATTTTACCGTCCATAGCACTGAGTTCGATGATGGTAGACCACAAACAATACATGCATTGAGTAAAAATAAACTACTCATTGCTACATCGTTTAAGCCTCCCTGCTTTTTAGGCGAAAAAGTCGCGTTTACCTTCCCAGCCATTGCAAACTTATCGATCGAACCAATGCATATTGAGTACCAATACGATGGTGTTAAGCCGTTAAAAGGACGAGGCAAATACGCTGCAAAGTTCGTTCTCCACGGTTTCGAAAAATGGGCTGAAAAGGTCAGTCGATATATTCAAGCACAATTGACGGTGTGTCCACTCGTGGCAGAGCAAGAAGCTCAACGAACAAAACAAATGCTGTATTGCGACGCGCTACTATCGAATTCTGCAAGCCAAGCCTTATTGTGCTCTGAGCAGTTAGACTATTTACGTCCTGAATATTGGCTCAGTTTATCGCTAGGGCAACCGAATGCGTTGTTGCTTTCACTCTGTGCCAATGCGATGAAACAGGTCTCTCAAGATTTAGAGAAAATGTCTGAATCGTATCAATTTCAGTTCACAGACATAATTGACAACAAACCTGTGCGTTACGTTGGTACGTTAAGGCAGCTAAAGCAGGATCGATTATTGGGTAGCTTTATCAAGTATGGGCAAGAGAACCATACTTTAAAAGTGCTGCGTATCAGTGCGGCAAAAAATACAGCCCCGGAAGTCAAAGCGACACTTGCGCAATTAACGTCACCTATATCCAATGCGGATAAACGTTTTTCAACGGCGCTCTTTGTAACCGATGTGACACATGAATTAAACGGCTTTCGTGTTCATGAGCCTATTTCAACCCACTTTATCGCTGAGAAATACGTAGAGAAAACACTTCTCCCCTCGCCGCGAATAAGTATAGCGCCCTACTCTGATCGAAGAGAAAACGAACGCTATGCAATGAATGCCAAAGTCAAAGTTCGCACTCACTGGCTTAAATCGAAACAGGGCCGTGTCGTCAATATTTCCTCAACAGGCCTATGTCTTTTCCTAGACGCTCCACCTGATACGCTGCCAAAAAGATTAGCTGTAAAGCTGGATAACAATGCATTTATTGGTTTCGTGTATCGCGTTGTGGCATACAATCCGCAAACAGGCAAAGTGAACCTACACATCAGTCGCAAACATCAAAAGAAAAAGCAGCTCTTTTTTGGTAACTTTTTTGCGAAACACTACGATTATCTGTCTCAACGCGAGACATCCAGTGCAGATAGGCATCTATTTGACTATTTTTGGGCATTCTCGTCTTCTTGCCTGCCTGGCGTGCAAATCTTAATTGGTGAAGGTGAAGATATCCCTCAACGTTTACGTTTTGCCAAAACGGATGGAAAGCACAAGAGTCTTTATCCATTTAAAATGGCAGATCGTCAACTCGCCACCCACGGATGGCTGGTGGATGACCCAGAAAACTCATCTCACTCTACGAAACTTAAAACCATATTGAGTGCGTCAGACTCCACTGACCGAAGTTGGTTTTTTGCAAAGCTATCAAATGGAAAGTACGTGAATCTTCGTCAAAGTGCACTGTCAAAAAAAGCACAACGTGAGAAGATCTATCAAGGGATTAAGGAAAAATCAGGCATGATGATTGCTCATTCTCTTATCTCTTCCACGTATTTACCCTTAGATAATTATTGGTATCAAAAGCGCTGTACAAAGCTTAGTAAGGTCGACAAATTGGCATTTAATCGTATTAAAAAGCAGGAAAGTGAATTTATTCGCGTGCTCAATATCGTGCCAGTTACCTTATTGCATCAAAATATTTTACTTATAGGATCTTTTTCCGCTGAACCGCGTAATCAAAAGAGAAACCGCTCCTCTTTCGCTGACGCAGGTTAATCATTGTGCCACCCAGAATTCGACACCGTAGCATTAAACACGAAAACATCGACCGCCAAATTCGGGTGCTGCATCATGCAATGGGTAAAAAGATTCTCGCATCGCCAGAATTACAACAACAAGTCATTCAAAAAATCGAAGAACGCTACCAAATGGGAAAACTTCGTCATGGTCACTACCTAACTTGGTTAACGTTAATGGAAGCCACTGACGACGCCTCACTATTTATGACGACGCTGCTTGACGACTCTCCATACATGCGCAAATTAAGACGCTTTACCCCCTTTGTCGGTGTTCTCACAGAGGAAGAACGCCAACGGGTGCTTATGGATTTTGCTTGCGGCACACTCGACGATGTCATTATTTAGTTAGATTGATGTATCAATCGATAAATGCAAGGCTCAGAAACGGTACATAAGTGATAATCAACACACTAGCCAACATCACTAAAAAAAACGGCAATGTAGACTGATAAAGCACCGTAATCGGCTCTTTAAAGCGGTAGCTCGCAATAAATAAATTCATGCCCACTGGCGGCGTAAAATAGCCAATCTGCATGTTGGCCAAAAATACAATACCTAAATGCACTGGGTGAATACCATAAGACAACGCGACTGGAACAATAAGGGGAACAATAATCATTAATGCAGAAAACACATCTAACAGCATCCCAAGTGCCAATAAAAATAGATTCAGCACCAACAAAAATGTGTACTTACTGTCTATAAATTGTTGAGTAACATCAAATAGCCTTGAGGGAATTTCTGCATCAATTATCACGTTAGACAGCGCCAAAGACACAGCCAAAATAAGTAAAATTTCCCCCACCATGATGGCAGAATCTTTAACAATACTAGGCAATGCTTTTAGAGGGATTTCTCTATACAAACATAGCTGCACAAACACTACGTAAGCAGCTGTCATCGCCGCAACTTCAGAAATTGCCAGTAAGCCGCTGTATATACTCCCTAACACGACAAAAGGTAAAGGCAAATCCCAACGCGCATCCCACAAAACACGTTTTATACTTCTTGGCGTAAACCTGTCTTGCGCTACTTTGTGCTTTCGATTAGCCCATATACTGTACGCGCTTAGTAAGCCAATCATCAACGAGGCAGGTAATATACCGGCCCAAAAAAGGTCGTTCATTTCAAAGCGTACCGATAACCCCATCTGCTGCACAATCACACCATACAATATCAGAGGCATCGAAGGTACAAGCAGCAGCCCTAGGCTACCTGATGTAGTCACCAACCCAAGGCTAAACGGTTTTCGATACCCTCCTTTGAGTAAAGCGGGGTAAAGTAAAGCACCAATGGCCACAATGGTTACGCCTGATGCTCCCGTTAATGCAGTAAAAAACGCACAGATAAAAAAACAAACGATAGGCAGTCCAGAAGGCATCCAACCAAATAGCGTCGCAGTGATTTGCACTAAACGATTGGGTGTTCCGCTCTGCGCTAATAGATATCCTGCCAAACTAAACAGCGGTAATGCGACAAGTAGCGGCGTATCTGTTAAGCGGTAAATCTCTGCTGCAATAATAGAAAAGGGGATATCTTGCGCATAAAACCCTAAAATAGATGCAGCCAAAAGCACGACAAAAATCGGTAATCGCATGAGAGCCAACAAAAATAACACCGCACTGATTACTGGTATCATCTTGTCACGTCCTTTCTTCGCTATTAGGCTGACTAAAACAGTGCTGCACGGCACTCATTGCAAATCGGATAGCCATCAATGCGAAACCGAGGGGAATTATCATTTCAGTTAGCCACATTGGCACCGAAGCAAATGCCAGTAACCCGTCTTCAAATTCATAACGAATTAGCTCAACAGAATGCCACGCAACAAATCCGCAGACAGCACCCGCAACAATATCGACAAGACCCCCAGATATGCGTTGTAAGTAGATAGGAAAATAATGACGTAAATCAATGGCTAAATGGTTGCGTTCTCGGGTGGCAATACCGCTTGCTAAAAATGCTAACCAAAGCACCAACACATTAGATAAGGGCGAAATCCATGGGACACCCACATCAAATACGTTCCGCAATAACACTTGAGCACTCGCCAAAATAAGCAATGCCAGCATCGTTATTATTAACAATGCATCTTCAATTCGCGCAAGCAACACCAGGAAGTGTGTTAAAGAACGATGTTTTTTATTGAGGCGCATTGAGTAGCTGCTTAATTTTTACGTATAAATCAATCGATACTTGTTCCTGCTCAGTCAACATACTACTTAACTGCTCTGCTCTCATGCGCCAATTTGCCGCTTCCTCTGGCGCTAATTTATGCAACTTGACACCCATTTTCTGCATAGCGAGATAGGCCGACAAATTGTCTCTACGATTTGCCATATCAATGTCAGCAAATTTTGCCCGCATTATGCGCTTAACGACCAATTGATCCTCTTGCTTTAGCTTCGAAAACGCTTTGCTGTCAATCACAAGCGTACCAAGGAAATACAAAATCGGAAAATCCATCATATGTGAGACTTGCGTGTGCCATTGCAGCGCAATAGCCCCGGTAGGTGAACTTGAAACGGTATCAATCATTCCGGTTTGTAGCGCTGCCAACACATCAGCAATCCCCAATGGAATAGGCATCACACCAAAATTTCGAACAACATCTAAGATATAGTCATCTCCCTCGGGCACCCATACTTTTCTCTGTTGAATCTCATTAAGGTTAGAAATAGGCTTCTTACTCATTAGATAGGCAAAACCACCTTCAGCAAACCCCAAAGACACAAACCCTCCCAGTTCAAGCTCGCTCAACATAATGGGATCTAGCGTTTTCCTGACGGTGTCTACCTCATCAAATGACTGAAAAAGTGCAGGTACGTTGTAGAGACGTAAGTTAGGTGCGGCATCATACAGAGCACCAGTTGGTAAAGCCGCGCCATGTAATTGTCTTAAGCGAATTTTACGCATCACTGCACTGTCTGATCCCATCACGCCACCGGGATAGAATTTGATTTTTACTCGGCCACTCGTGGCATCTTCCACTTCTCTAGCGCCTTCGCGCATTAATTTCATCCACGCCGTCCCATCAGGTGAGAGTGTGGCAATTTTTAACGTAGAAGCTAACGAGGAGTGACTAAAGAGTATGAGTAAAGCCAAGATAAACGTGCATTTCATAATGGTTTGTTCCAAATTAAAAATAGTCGGCACTTTGCTTCAGTAAAGTTTTGGCTTTCGCTTTTGCCAATGTATTCATCAGTGTGTAACCCTTAATGTGGGTGTCACTTTCCAATACTTCAGTGAGTAACTTATCGTGCAATGCTTGATCAAATATTAAGCGTGCGTAGCGCTCGGCCAGCAACACTTTTGCCATCAAGTTTTTTTCACCTGAAAGTGCTATCGCTTTTTCAAAATAGTCTCTACCTTGATCAGGCTTTCCACCTAATGATGCGGGCAGTAATGTGCTGATCCCCCCCAAATAGAGATACGGTGCCCCTTCTTTGAAGGATTCATTTTCAGAAGTAATTTGCTCAAGCATAAATTGCATCTTAGGCAGCTGAGACATCGCATACCAATCCCCTGTGCGCATCTGAACCCAATTCACCCATGCGCTCGCATACGCATAGACGGCTTTCATCAAGTCATCATCCATATTATTTAAGTGCTCTTTTAATTGAGGCAATGAGGTCTGGTCTACATCACATAAACTCTTACGCGTTAAACAGAGCGCCTGTTGAGCATAAGTAAAGGATTTGTCGGTCATAACTCGTTTACGCGTTTCATCTTCAACAAAAACAGACGCATACGCACCGTTAAGCTCACTTGCGGCAATAAGAAGCGGTATATTGTCTGGACTATTATTTAGCAACCCGTCCATCATCAATAAAAAAGCTGGAGCGCCTTCTTTCACCGTCGAAGTATCTTGATTATCAAGAATTGCTTGGCTCAACCCATCTGCTATTGACGATGTTTGACGCTCAATAATAATGGCGCAAGAACACAAGCAAATTAAAGCTGGCAGAAAAAGAAAATATCTCATTCGAATGAGTCGCAGACGATTTTTTGGGAATGAAATAAGTCTAACGGCAATTTAGAAGCTTGCCAGTTGGATAAGAATAAATACGTTTGAAATATAAGCGAACGTACCAAATAGTGTCAGCGAAACTGATATTACGCTCGTGTTGAATACGCGCCTTTTTGTATTTACATCCACTAGAACGCAGATACAAAAAAGCGCCCATAAGGACGCTTTAGAGATTAAAACCTGATACGTAGGCTTATCGACGTAGGCCTAGACGCTTGATTAGGTCTTGATAACGCTCAACGTTTTTACCTTTAAGGTAGTCAAGAAGCTTACGACGCTGGCTAACCATGCGTAGTAGACCACGACGTGAGTGGTGATCTTTCTTATGATCAGCAAAGTGACCTTGAAGCTTGTTGATGTTGTGCGTAAGAAGCGCTACTTGAACTTCAGGTGAACCTGTATCGCCTTCTTTAACACCGTATTCAGCAATAATTTTTGCAGTTTCTTGTGTAGTTAGTGACATATCTTTCTCCAATTTAAATGAATACTCGGCCGATCACTAATTCAGCCGAGCAAGAAGAGCGCGTATTATAGAGATATTCCCAATAATAGCAAGTGACAAGCATCGGTAACGAATCATGCTCTTCACGCATTATGCGGTATGGCTCTCATGACGGTAAACCACCAAACGCTTTGGCGCTACACGGCTATCTTCATCAATCACAGCCACTCCCAAGAATACCTGTTCTGACGCATCATAAACGCGTACTTGAGTATGGGTATCAAACTCATATGCGGCTTTATTGTTAACGGGATTACCGTTCTTAAAATATGGCTCCGACTGCTCGTCTAATGCGATCCGAGGCAATGACAAAACCGCTGAATCCATTGGTAGAAGAATAGGGTCTAAATAGGATTTAGGCGGAATACCCTCATCATTCGCTTTTTCCACTAAAGCGTTTACATGGTCAATAGTCACCATTTTATCGACTGGGTAATCCGCCACTTTTGTACGGTGCAAACGGGTTACGTACGCCCCGCAGCCAAGATCTTGCCCGATATCATCAACAAGAGAACGAATGTAAGTACCTTTGCTGCAATGAACAGTCAAATCAACTTCATCTCCCTCGAATCGATCTATCTGCAAGCTAAAAATTGTGATATCTCTCGCTTCGCGCTCAATTTCAATGCCTTGTCTGGCATAGTAATAAAGCGGCTTTCCTTGGTGCTTTAATGCCGAAAACATTGAGGGAATCTGCTTCGATGTACCTAAATATTGGTTCACCACAGAAGCTAAGGTGTCAGCATCAACATTGACAGGTTTGGTTTCAACCACTTCACCGTCTGCGTCTGAGGTCGTGGTACGAATACCGAGCTTAGCAGTAACTTCATACACTTTGTCGGCGTCTAATAAAAACTGCGAAAACTTCGTTGCTTCACCTAAACACACTGGCAGCATGCCAGATGCCAAAGGGTCAAGCGCCCCTGTATGCCCGGCTTTTTCAGCAAAATACGCGCGCTTAACTTTTTGCACGACATCGTTAGACGTAATACCCAAAGGTTTATCTATTAATACTATGCCGTCAACTGGACGACCTTTTCTACGCCTGGCCACCTATGCGTCTTCCTCACCGTCAATATCACGCCCAACCTGTTTGGCACGCTCTTTATCTTTATTCAAGGTTTCTGTGACTAAGCTTGAAATACGCATACCTTCGGTAATTGAGTTGTCTTGCACAAACTTGAGCGCTGGTACTGAGCGCATACGAATACGCTTAGATAGTAGCGTCCTCACGAACCCTTTGTTTTCGTTAAGGATATCCATGTAGCCTTTGATTTTTTCTTCATCGGTATCAAAAAACGTCACAAATATTTTTGCATGCGCTAAATCTCGTGAGACTTCTGTACCAGATACCGTCACCATGCCTAGACGAGGATCACGGTTTTTAAATTCATTTTGCAGAATACTAGCGATTTCTTTATGAATTTGCTGTCCAACACGTTCTGTGCGGGAAAACTCTCTAGCCATATTCTTTTCTCCTAAACCATTCAAAAAACGGAGGCATAAGCCTCCGTTTTATCACTGATAGACGCCGCGAGGATTAAATTTCGCGCTTCACTTCCACCACTTCGAAGACTTCAATTTGGTCACCGACCTTAACGTCATTGTAGTTCTTAACGCCGATACCACACTCCATTCCGTTACGCACTTCTTGTACGTCGTCTTTGAAGCGACGAAGAGACTCAAGCTCACCTTCGTATATTACTACGTTATCACGTAGTACGCGGATTGGGTTATTACGTTTAACAGAGCCTTCAACCACCATACAACCAGCAATTGCGCCTAGTTTTGGTGACTTAAACACATCACGTACTTCAGCCAGACCCATAATTTCTTGTTTGAACTCAGGTGCAAGCATACCACTCATGGCCTGCTTAACTTCATCAATCAAGTCATAGATGACGCTGTAATAACGCAAATCAATTTCTTCGTTTTCAATAACACGGCGAGCTGTTGCATCAGCACGCACGTTAAAGCCAACTACAATTGCGTTTGACGCCGCAGCAAGGCTAGCATCAGTTTCAGTGATTCCACCTACACCGCTACCGACAATGTTTACTTTCACTTCGTCAGTTGACAACTTAATCAATGACTCATTGATAGCTTCTACAGAACCCTGAACATCCGCCTTTAATACAATGTTCAGTTCGCTAACATCACCTGCTTCCATGTTTGCAAACATGTTTTCAAGTTTCGCTTTTTGCTGTTTAGCCAGCTTGATCTCACGTTGCTTGATAGAACGTTTTGTCGCGACTTCACGTGCTTTACGTTCATCAGACACGACTAATGCATCTTCACCCGCTACAGGTACACCAGACAATCCTAAAATTTCTACTGGCGTAGACGGTCCTGCAACATCAACTGTTTGGCCATTTTCATCACGCATCGCTCTAACACGACCGTACTCAAGGCCACACAGTAGAATGTCACCGGTTTTTAGCTCACCTTGTTGTACAAGTACAGAAGCAATAGGTCCACGACCTTTATCAAGGCGAGATTCAATTACGATACCTTTGGCAGCACCTTTAGGCACAGCTTGGAGATCAAGTACTTCAGCCTGAAGGCTAATTGCTTCAAGCAGCTCATCAACACCCATACCGGTTTTCGCAGAGACGTGAACGAATTGGTGCTCACCGCCCCACTCTTCCGAGATAACTTCCAATTGAGACAACTCAGTTTTAACACGGTCAGGATCAGCCGCTTCTTTATCCATTTTGTTTACAGCAATAATAAGTGGAACGCCTGCTGCACGAGCGTGCTGGACCGCTTCTTTTGTTTGAGGCATAACGCCATCATCTGCAGCTACAACCAATACAACAATATCTGTTGCTGTTGCACCACGTGCACGCATAGCAGTAAATGCAGCGTGTCCAGGTGTATCTAGGAAAGCAATACGACCATTGTCAGTTTCAACACTGTAAGCACCGATGTGCTGGGTAATGCCGCCCGCTTCACCCGCCGCTACTTTTGTACGGCGAATATAGTCAAGCAATGACGTTTTACCATGGTCAACGTGCCCCATAATTGTCACAACTGGTGCGCGCGGCGCAACGTCGCCTGCACCCGCTTCGGCCATCAACTCTTCTTCAAGTGCATTATCGTTAACCAACTCATATTTATGACCCATGTCTTCGATTACCAACACAGCTGTGTCTTGGTCAAGAACTTGGTTAATGGTTGCCATTTCACCCATTTTCATCAATGACTTAATCACTTCGTTAGCTTTTACAGCCATCTTGTTTGCTAAGTCACCTACCGTAATGGTTTCGCCAAGACGAACAACACGCTCGACAGGCTGTGCAGGCTTTTTAAAACTATGTTTAAGATCTGCGCCTGCGTTACGTTTTTTCTTACGTCGGCGGGTGCTACGCTCAATTTGCATATCTTCTTCGTCTTCCGCCTCTTGGGCGTAACGATTTGAATGCATGTGCACTTCTTCTGCTTCCTGCTTTTTACGGCGCTCTTCTTCCTCTTTCCAGCGACGTTCATTTTCTTCAGCTAAACGTTTTGCTTCTTCAGCTGCTTTTTTCGCTTCTTCTTCAAGCTTACGTTTTGCTTCTTCTTCTTGCTGTATACGCATACGCTCAGCCTCTTCTTTGGCTTTTTCCTGCTCCGCTTTTTCTTCCGGAGACAACTCTACTTCTTGTTTCTGCGATTCAGCTTTCTGTGCCGCTTCTGCTGCGGCCTTTTCACGCTCTGCTTTTGCCTTTGCTTCAGCTTCTGCTTTCGCCTTTTGCTCAGCTTCTTTACGTGCTTTTTCTTCTGCTTCTAAACGCGCTTTTTCTTCAGCAGCTTTACGCTCAGCTTCTTGCTGGGCTAAAAGCTCTTCTTCTTTGCGCTTCGCTTCTTCTTCCGCCAAACGGGCTTCTTCAACTTCAGATCGTTTTACATACGTACGCTTTTTACGTACTTCGACCTTCACTTCTTTCGATTTGCCAACACTCAATGTGCTGGTTGTTTTACGCTGAAGCGTCATTCTTTTAGGCGCTTCCGACCCTTGGCCGCCATGCTGCTTGCTTAAGTGATCAAGCAGTTGACGCTTTTCGTCTTCAGTAACATCATCACCTGTACGCTTTTCTAAACCAGCATCTTTGAATTGCTGAAGTAAACGGTCTACTGAAGTGCCGATATCGGCCGCGAGTTTTTCAATGGAGACTTCTGCCATCTGTTACTATTCCTCTCTTTTGACCTGCTTATTCTTCGTTGAACCAAACGATATTACGTGCAGCCATAATTAGCTCACCCGCTTTTTCATCGTCTAGATCTTCAATATCGCTGATGTCATCAACACCTTGCTCTGCAAGGGCTTCAAGATCAACAACGCCTCGGCTGGCTAGAATAAATGCGACGTGCTTATCCATACCTGGCAGGTTTAATAGTTCTTCTTTCGGTTCAGACGCATCAAGTGATTCTTCATTTGCTAGCGCACGGGTAGTGAGTGTCGCTCGCGCTCGTTCACGTAGCTCTTCAACCATGTCTTCGTCTAAACCGTCAATTGCCAATAGCTCGTTTACAGGAACATACGCCACTTCTTCAAGTGTGCTGAACCCTTCATCCACCAAAACAGACGCGAAATCTTCATCGATATCTAACCCGTCCATGAACAAACTAAGGACTTTTGCGTTTTCTTCTTCATGCTTTTTGTTAAGATCGTCAACGGTCATTACGTTGATTTCCCAACCTGTCAGCTGACTTGCTAAACGCACGTTCTGGCCACTGCGACCAATCGCTTGTGCAAGGTTGTCGGCTTCTACCGCAACGTCCATCGTGCCGTTGTCTTCATCAACAACAATAGATGCAACCTCTGCGGGTGCCATCGCATTGATAACAAATTGAGCTGGATTTTCATCCCAAAGCACGATGTCAACGCGTTCACCACCTAACTCACCTGATACCGCCTGAACTCGAGAACCTCGCATGCCCACGCATGCTCCAACTGGATCAAGGCGCTTATCATTAGTTTTAACTGCGATTTTTGCACGAGAACCAGGATCGCGAGCAGCAGACTTAATCTCAAGTGTTTCTTCCGCGATTTCAGGTACTTCGATACGGAATAATTCAACCAGCATATCGGGATGTGTGCGGCTGATAAACAACTGTGCACCACGTGCCTCAGGGCGAATAACGTAAAGCAATCCGCGTACACGGTCACCTGGGCGGAACGTCTCCCTTGGCAACATATCATCACGGTAAATGACACCTTCGGCATTGTTACCTAAATCAATGATCACGTTGTCGCGGTTCACTTTTTTAACCGTACCCGTGATTAACTCACCTACACGATCTTCATATTCCGCAATCATCTGCGAACGCTCAGCTTCACGTACCTTTTGTACGATAACTTGCTTCGCAGTTTGCGTAGTAATTCGGTCAAACGCGATTGATTCAATCTGCTCTTCTACGTAATCACCCTCCTGAATCTCAGGATTGTCGATGCGCGCAGCAGACAAGGTCATCTCAGCGTATGGATTTTCTTGTTCATGATCGTCGGCGGTAACCAACCAACGACGGAAGGTATCGAAATCTCCAGAGGTTCTGTCGATACTGACACGAACTTCAATTTCGCCTTCATTTTTTTTCTTGGTAGCGCTAGCGATAGCGAATTCCAAAGCTTCAAAAATTTTTTCTTTTGGAACCTGCTTTTCGTTCGATACGGCTTCAGCCACTAACAGAATTTCTTTATTCATTGTTGCCTCACTGATTGCTTTCTAGCGAAAGCCCTTGTCTTGCCACCATCAATCAAACGATGGGACCAAATTACCCTTTTCAATATTTGCAATAGCCAGCACGTAAGTCTGTCCATCAACTTCTAAAGAGATGTTTCCGTTCTCGCACGCCAGTAGTGTGCCTTTAAAGTTTCTGCGATCATCCATTGGCACGCGTAGCTTAACCGCTACAACATGACCAACTTGCGCCTGATAGTGCGCATCTTTAAATAAAGGGCGCTCCATACCAGGAGAGGAGACTTCCAAGTTGTATTCAGTACTAATAGGATCTTCAACATCCAATACAGCACTGACCTGATGACTTACATCGGCACAATCGTCGACGGTAATACCATCAGGGTGGTCAATAAACACTCTTAACGTCGAATGCTTGCCAGCTCTGACAAACTCCACGCCGACGAGCTCAAAATCCAAAGCTTCAACAGGTGCAGTTAACATCTCGGTTAAACTTTGTTCAAGTCTTGACAAATCAACTCTCCAAAAACAAAAAAAGGGCAAACGCCCAGACTAAGATTTTACAAAAATCGGAATAACAAAAAGCCCCGAACTCACGGGGCTTTTTGTTGCTGGACCTAGTCCACTAATTCAATTGCTGCAAAGTGCAATAATGTGGTGCGATAAAACAGCGTAGTGTGCTGTTTGAAAGACTTGAGTCTCTCGCAACAGACGAGACGTTACTGGTCACAATGAGGGAGCCCGTCTCAAAAATAATGCCCGTATTATATAGAGATAAAACTAAACTGTAAAGCTGCTTACTGGGCAAAGCGTATTCAGAAAATAGCATAATCTAATTGGTAATCATTTTGTTTCACCGTACTTCACTGTGGGTGTCTAGTTTTAAAAATGGCTTAAAGAAGCCTTTCTGTTGTAAAAACAATGACATCAGCAACGCCAGTATTGCCCAAGCTAATCCAATACTCCAACCGGCTAAAACGTCTGTTGGCCAATGCACCCCTAAGTAAACGCGACTGATACCTACACTCAAGGTAATGATAGTCGCGACAGCGTAAAAAAAGGTTTTAATGCGTTTTCGCTTCATTGTTCTAGATAACAACCCCGCCAAAGTAAAATATACCATTGCTGACATAAGGGAATGGCCGCTTGGAAAGCTATGTGTGTAAACATGACTTCCATGGGGGACTAAATCAGGCCTTGGCCGCTCAAATCCATACTTCAATGCAAAACTTGTAGCTGTACCCAAAATGATTGCAAGAAGTACGTACCATGCGAATCTGCTTCGCTTAATCAGTTGCAAATAGAAAAAAGCTGTTAGCGTAAAAAACGTAAGCAACCCTACTCCACCAAGGCTTGTTATATCTCGCATCAATTCTTCTACCCATTTTGCACCTATAGGATCGCTAAGATTGGTTGACTCTCGAAACAGGAGCAAAATCTCACGATCAAAATGTAACTGATTTTGGCTTAAAACAAATGAAGCTAAAATTGCAAAAACAGTAATACACAGCGCTACGACAAACAAAGTAACCAATGTCCTAACTTCTGAAAACTGTATTGTATTTTCGACGTTTTTTGTCATTTAAGTACATCCATATGAAACGTGAATTAACCGATACGAAACCGCTTACTTTTCAGCGGGTACTAGCAAATAGCACAACGAACAGAGCGTAACGTTTTTACAACCTGTTACGCTCTTGAAGGTGAGTTGAACGCAAAAAGTAACTTTCTATACTGCTAAGCACCATGTCCATGGGTACCGCGCACCGGATACTTATTTTCTCTGGCGTACGATAACCCGCGAATTAGTTGCTCTAAGTTTGGGCGTAAGAATGGGCCATTAGCAATGTCAAAGAGTTGGATTTGATTGCTGCTATTTACAACCATTAACGCAGGTTCATTAAACATATGGTCAGTTTCTGAGCTTGACATAGGTTCCGAAATATACAATCCAAGCTGTTCCATCTGTGGGACGGTTAAACCAGTAAATATGGGAAAAGAAACATTCAAATCGTCATCACGATTTTTCTGCAATTGCTGCGGAGAATCAGCCGATACAGCGACTAAATCAACGCCAATTCCCTGAAAACGCCCTACCATTGTTTCGGCTTCGTTAAGAAAGTTGGTACAGATGGGGCAATGTTGCCCACGGTAGAATATTACTGCTGTCCACCTATCTGAGCCGCTAGGTGAAGATGGGTCAGAGGTTGGCACCAATGAAACTTGCCGTCCATCTTCTGATTGAACTTTAATATCTGGAAACTGCTGACCTGCACGTAATTTATAAGCACTCATGTTTGTTCCTCCATTTCCCTTTAACGATAGAATCGATCTACGACAATTGCACAGTATCTGTTTAGATAATTTACGTTTTGTCTCTGCCTCTACGTTTTCATTTCAGACTGATAACGCGTCGCAAGTTCTGATTTCTGGGCATCCGAAAGGATTCGTCCCGCTAGTTGGAATGTTTCTCTTTCTTCTTCCTCCAAATGATGAAGCACCTTTTCGTTTAGGTTTTTCATATATGACATCCAAGCTGAAGAGGACATATCTGTTTGATCAAGTTTCTCTATTAACTCGTCTATTTCATGGTGCTCAGCAATGCCATGACGGGATTTTTCAATTGCCTTGTCTGATTCCATTAATGCTATGTAGAAGTGGCGTTCCTCTGCAATGGCATGTCGATTCAACTCGTCTTTAAGTTGGGCGTAATAATCTTTTCGAGTGCTCGACGCTCCTGACGTATCCATTAACGTCGCCAATAACGCTCTTTGTTTGTCATGATCCTCACGAAGCGCTTCAAAAATACGCATGTTGTCTCCTAACATTGCAAGATGAATATTGAATCCTGTATCACTAGTTACTGCGTGATTTTCTTTTCAGATCATTCATTTCTCTCGAATATTTGCCACGAAATATTTCTTATAAATTTTTCGCTAACTCTCTAAAACCAAACTAGAATCTTTAGACGGGGTCAATATGCCTCCGTAATCATTCGACTAGCTCAACGAGATTACAGGGCGTTAGTTGTTGAGTATTCATTGGACACCCACTTTCTAGCTGTCTGAATGATAATAGGGAACTATTTACCAAACTGGATAACAAACTGGACACCCACCATTCTTAAGACGGATTCAGTGTGTTGATCATCAAACTTCTTCCATACTACACAGGTAAACACCAAGTGGTAGCTTAGGTAGAGGCAATAGTAGACACCCACTCTGTGAGAATGAAAAGTACCACTAAATGGCTTATTTATTAACTTGGAGATAACGATGAAAAAGTCTTCCCAAATTACAATGATTGCAATCTCACTATTTTTTTCTGGCCACGCATTTGCAGCAGATAAAGACCGCTGGGAAAAGGAGGCTATGGATGCGTGGCTAGATGGAAAGGCGGAAACCGTGATTTTATTCAACACGAACCTCAACTCGTTCGACATCAACACGGATGTACAAAATGGTACTGTCATCCTGACAGGAAAGGTTGATAGTGACTACGATAAGCGACTTGCAACGGAATTAATCCGCGAGCTTGAAGGCGTAAAAGAGGTAGATAATAAGTTAACTGTACTCCACGATAATGATGCATGGGTAAAAGACTATGTGAAAAAACGCCGCGAAGAGGTCGCAAATTACGCGGAAAATAAAAAAGAGAAATGGGAAAAAAAGTTTGATAAAACCGTGGATGACTGGGAAGAAAAGGACTTCGTAGACGAGTTTGTAGATGCAAAAATATCCAGCGTAATTGGTACAAAAATGTTGTTCAATACAGAACTTGATAGTGACGATATCGACATTGAGGTAGACCGTGGCGATGTGTTTTTGATGGGGCACGTTTCGAAAAAATCAGATATTCAATTAGCTGAAAAAATCGCTAAGGGAACTGAAGATGTGAGAAAAGTGCATAACAAACTGACACTTAGACAAGGTGAATAACCCCCTTGAGTACTAAACTTTTCCTACGCGCTTCTCCATTGTGAGAGAAGCGCGTTACAACCTACACTTTAATAGAGAAAGTTTACTCAGTATCAAGGTTGAAAATCATGAAAATGGAAAAGTTTGTTGTTCTTCGTAAATCACAAAGCCTTCCTCCCACATTTGCCTCATTTGGGTCGGGAAGAAGCACACATCTCACTCACAGTGACGCAATAACTAATGTTGAGGAAGCCGAACTAACGACCCAAGAAGTTGGAGATCTGCGACGCGACCCTCGTACAAAAGCCATCGCACCTGACATGCCCCATCAATTGATCGCCCCTATGTCTCAAGACGATGTTGCCTCTAATACATTATCTGACAATACGTGGGGAATTGAAGCCGTAGCCGCAGATACGTCTCAGTATGATGGCTCAGGTATCAACGTTGCCGTACTCGACACGGGCATTGACCCATCTCACGCTGCATTTAATGGTATGGAAATCGTTCGAAAAAACTTTACAGATGAATCAGACGATGATTTGCATGGGCATGGTACCCATTGCGCGGGGACAATTTTTGGCCAAGATGTAAACGGTAAGCGTATTGGAGTCGCTCGAAATATCAATAAGGCGATTATAGGCAAAGTATTGGGTCAAAGCGGTGGAGGAACATTAAGTATCACTCGCGCTATCATGTGGGCTGTAGATGAAGGCGCAAATGTCGTATCTATGTCTCTGGGAATTGACTTCCCAGGTTATGTTGCCTTTCTTACTGAACAAAGAGGCTATCCTATTGAGGCCGCAACATCTATTGCTCTTCAAGCTTATACAGCTAATGTTAATTTATATAGTCAACTCACTGATTTTATTACTGCACGAGGCAGTTTCGGAGAAGGCGCAGTTCTTGTAGCTGCAGCAGGTAATGAAAGCAGGCGTGATGATTACGAGATTGCTGTGGCACCGCCGGCCGCTGGTATGGGTATAATATCAGTCGGCGCCCTAGCTGAATCGGGCAACAAATATTCAATTGCAAACTTTTCAAATACTCAGTGTGATATATCCGCACCAGGTGTAAAAGTTGTATCTGCAAGGTTGGGTGGTGGTTTAACCGCTATGAGTGGAACGAGTATGGCGTGCCCACACGTCGCTGGTGTAGCAGCACTTTATGCTCAGCGACAGAAAGACAATTTAAACTGGATAGAACACACGGCATTGATTGCAAAAATTATTGGTAGCGGCACTTATCAAGGATTAACGGATACTATTGAAGAAGAAGATGCTGGAACAGGACTAGTGAAGGCACCACAATAAAAGCAGTATTACTTACAACTGATTGGATTTAGAACTTTATTTTCAGGTGGTTGCGGGAGCCGGATTTGAACCGACGACCTTCGGGTTATGAGCCCGACGAGCTACCAGGCTGCTCCATCCCGCGCCTGAAAATATGTTTACTAACTACTACGTAATTAGGAAATATAGAGAATATTGAAAAACCTTGGTTTTTTTAACCACTTCTTTTAACTGAAAAAGTGGTTGCGGGAGCCGGATTTGAACCGACGACCTTCGGGTTATGAGCCCGACGAGCTACCAGGCTGCTCCATCCCGCGCCTGTGATAAGATTACATTGCAGAATCTAAGTAAAGATTTACTCTATACTTAAAATTGGTTGCGGGAGCCGGATTTGAACCGACGACCTTCGGGTTATGAGCCCGACGAGCTACCAGGCTGCTCCATCCCGCGCCTGTAATCTTTGCTTAAACGACCTGAGCCGTTAAGTGCTGCGTATTATACATAGCAAAGAATGGCACGCAAGTTGTATTACAAAAAAATTTCAATCTTGTCGCTCGTTAGCTGATTCTTTGCTCACATAGCCAGAAAAACGAACAAATAGAACATATAGCAAACTAGGTCACTAGCGTTTAACAGAACACGATCCGCTTAACTCTTAAGCAGTTCCATTTTTTCAGCGAGTTTAAAGTCAAGTTCACTGATTCCATCGGCATCATGCGTAGTCAAGTTAATTTCTACTTTGTTATATACATTAAACCATTCGGGATGATGATTTAATTTTTCAGCCCATATGGCGATTTGACTCATCCAGCCAAACGCACGAATAAAGCTTTTAAACTTGAAGGTTTTACATAGCTTGTCGTCAACAATTTTCCAGTGAGTTCCTTCGTCCAAATCTGCATTTAACTGCGCTAAAGCTGCTTTCAGCTCAACTTCATTCATTTTTTGAGGCATAGTAATCCTTGTGTTAGCAATGTAAAACTGAACAACAATACTGAAGCCCAAGAGCAAAAAGATAAAGTCATGTATTAATATCATCCATAGTCTAATTGGCACAAAAGCTTTACATATTAGAAGCTTGCTCATTCTTTGAGATTAGACACCCACATTTATTACTAGTACCGATTTCACCATTTTTCCCTTCGTAGGAACCGAAATTACGAATTTTCGCCATGAGCAATTGCAAATACACCGTGAATCAAAGCTCAATTGTTCAAGATTCTCGAATATTAACAAAAGCGATTATTGACGTTGCTGGAGTGAGAGATCTAACAGAAAGGAAAATGAAAATAAAATTCAACTGACTAAGAGGAATTTAAGGATATGAGGTTAATTTAAGAGGCCTTTGGCATACTAGCGCAAAAGTTATCCCCTCTGATCTTGCCTTTATAAGCTACTTCAAACTTCGAAGTTAAGGCAATCCAATGTGAAGGCGAAATCCCCCACTCTTCAAAAAGAGATGGCGATTTAATAAAACCAGGTTTATCTGGCCTTTTAATTTTGCCTGTTATTTCAACCAGCTTTATATAGGTATATATTTCAAAAGGGATACCTTCCGACTTTTTTGAACCATGCTCGGCTGTAAAAGGCATTAATGACTTTAGCTTACCTTTTTTCATTAATGCCAGAATCCGCCTACGAATACTCGTATGCTTTGATGATTCAAGTGACGTTGCCAACCCTGCACGTACGGGGTTCAGATCTACGTAAGTCATACAGGCTAACACGGCTTTTTCATCTAACAATGCTTGCGAGGTGAAACGCCCCTCCCAAAAGCGTCCTTTACACTCGTCTTCTTTATTTGCTTTTCGTGCAATATATTCATTTAAACACCGCATAAACCAGCTGACGTCGGCCAATCGACCTCTGTATACCTGTATTTCACTTCTGACTTGATCTCGTTCAACCTTTGACATGCACGCACGGCTATGTGGGTTTATAAATTGCTGCAATAAAATAGAACCTTTGAATAGGCGCATCCATTTCACCGCAACGTCAATATCAGATAATTTTTGGGATCTTGATTTGTCAACACGCAATACTACGTGCGTATGATTGCTCATAACTGCATAAGCACACAAGCCAATACAGAATATATCTGCAAGCAGTAACAATCGATTTTCCACCCAACCACGCCTATGTTCGTAATTTTTCCCTGTTTTTTTATCTTTCCCGCATAGATAAGCCTGTCGAACACAGCGAGAAATACAATGATAATAATGAGTATCAGACAAATTTATGAGTTTTGAACGAGGTCTTGCCATAGTGAATTCCCTTTTACTATGGATTGACTTTACACTATTTTCTATATCAACGTAGTACAGTATTCAACCCGTCAATTGTGGGTGTCTACATATAATTACTATAATTATTAAACCGACTTCTTAGCCAAATTGTAGCTCCAGCAGAAAGCTGGAGCCAAAAAGATTAGAACTCTATCGCCAACCTTGCATAGAGCTGTCTTCCCCTAGGATCATGCACTTTAGAATCATATCCGCTATTTGTGAATAACTGAGGTGGATCCTCATCAGTGATATTAATGCCTCCCAACGTTAAAACGTAAGTGGTCTCTGTTTCAAATATTGCACCAAGATCAATATTGTATTGGGCATCAATTGTGGTATGGCTGTCCACTTCTTGGAGTCCATTCGGGCATCCTTCGGTGGCAGGTGAACCATCTGCGCAATTCTGATCATCTAAATAACTATCAATATAGCGGACAAAAATATGCGCAGAGTGAATGTCTGCTTGCCAACTTAAGCCTAGGTTGTATCGTAGTTCTGGAGTGGAAACCCCAATATTGCTAAAGTTACGCCGCCCGGCACCATCAATAATGCCCGCTTGCGGGTCATTTAGCTCATATTTTGTAATGTAGGTGGCATTGAAGCTGGGTGTCACACTCCCCCAAGCAGTATCCATTTTATAGCTTGCCACCAAGTCAATACCGTGCGTTCTAAGTGAACTTGCATTAACAAAGTTCGTGTTTACTCTCAGTAACGGACCTGTAAGCGGATCACCAGCACGAACAACACGATCTGGGTTTTGAGGATTGGCATTTAGGATTGCTTGGTAATTTTCTTGGATAATCAAATCCTCAAATTTAAACCGCCAAAAGTCTAACTCAATTGACAAGTCATCAATGGGTTCAAGAGAAAAGCCAATATTTGTCGCTTCTGATTCCTCAGGTTTAAGTTCTTCACTCCCTGATAAACGGGTCGCTGCAAAAGACATAGAGCCATTAAGCGGATCAATCATTTGGTTTAATGCCGTAGCGGAGCCATCCCGTTGAAAAATTGATGGAGCCCTAAATGAAGTTGAATATGACCCTCGAATGGAAAACTCATCCATCACTCGCCAAGAGACAGCCACTTTGGGGTCTAGGGTATCCCCCACATTTCCGCCGTATTCTTCGTACCTAAGGGCTAACTGAACATCCAAATCAGCGGTGACTGGCAACGCAAGCTCTGCAAATGCAGCCCAGACATCTAACGTACCTTGTGTATCAGGACTACCTATTACAAAATTAAACGCATCCTGATTAGATAGAGAATCATAATCTTGATCAAACTCTTCATCCCGATATTGCGCGCCCAAGGCTAAACCCGCTTCACCGCCGCCTAATTCAAACAAGCCAAAAGAAGCAAATGCCTCAAGTACCTGCAAATCCGTTTTGGAATCAATCATTTGAGTTGCGGTAATCGAGTCAATCACTGACTGAGAATTTGGCATGGTTGTGTATGAAGTGGCAAACGGATTAAAATACTCGCAATTACCTTGACCTGGTGTACCCGTTACAGGGTTACAACCTATGCCCCCTAACCCATTCAATGCTAGATTAAGATCTGCGTTTAATGTATCTCTTACCCAATAAAGAAAATCGTTACGCGCCGTGGTATAACTCACTTCCCAGAAGCCACTATCTAGCTCACCTTGCAGCATCGTACTCAAACGAAAGGTGTCTGATTCTGTATTAGCAGGATCGCCCGGATACCCGTTACCCAACGCCCTCCCAAAGAAAGAAACCGGAGCTCCAAAAGGGTTAGACGGATGATCAGCAGGAACGGTGGGGAAGGTTAAAATAGGAAAACTCGGTGAGCCTCCTCTCTCTGCTCGATTCCTAGCATAGCTGATTTCCGTGGTCCAACTAAGCATATCGGAAGGTTCATATACCGCTTTAACATAGCTACTCAC
The DNA here is from genome assembly GCF_025751585.1 of Fluctibacter corallii. Lineage (GTDB taxonomy): Bacteria > Pseudomonadota > Gammaproteobacteria > Enterobacterales > Alteromonadaceae > Fluctibacter_A > Fluctibacter_A corallii. Next base: position 36,704 of record NZ_JAOWKX010000002.1, on the reverse strand, counting down.
GCGGGTTTCGTCTGGAACAAATGAATAGGTATTGCCAAAGTCAAATCTACAATACCCTATATCTAGATTGGGCACGGTTCCACTTGGCGCACGAAGGAGAGGGTAACCTCCAAATTCAGCACAACCAGTTGGATCGATAAATGGGGTCCCATTCAAAAAGAAAGTTCCAGGACTTCCCAATGTACTCGTATCATCTTGTGGTCGACTCAAACGCCGATCGCCAATAAACATAGGGGCTCTATCAGTATAACTAATGGCGGCCATAACACTGCCAGTATCTCCGCTAGCGCCCCACAATCCTTGAATGATGTACTCTCGATTATTACCATATTTACCATCCTGATAATCAAGCGTCACTTTCGCGCCATCATAATCTTTCTTAGTTATGAAATTAACCACGCCTGCAACTGCGTCAGATCCATATAAGGCTGAAGCACCGTCTTTCACTACTTCCATTCGTCCAATAGCAATCATTGGTACAAGCGAACTGGTATCTACAAAGTTTAATCCATCGTTAGTCTGCTGTGCTGTGACTACTTGTCTTTTATTATTTAAAAGAACCAGAGTAGACGAAACCCCCAACCCCCTTAGGTTAATATTGGATGTTCCAGCCGTTGCATTTTGCGTAAATGCATCTGGATTATTCTGTGAACCCGTATTAATAGTCAGCGTTTGCGTAATATCACTAATATTTTTTGCACCAATGGCATCAATATCAACACTATCAACAACCGCGAGCGGCGACGGTGACTCAAAATTTTCGCTTCGTCTAACAAAGCTACCTGTAACCATAATTAACTCAACATCTGATTCTCGGTCAGAATCAGCGCTATTTGACGCTTGCGCAGATACAGTAGAGGTAGAAGCAAACAGCTGTGTGGCAACAACAACAGCGATCGTTGTAAGGCGAGTGTGTAAAGTCATATTGTCTCCCCAAAATCAAATTTCAGTTTTGACTCAGACACCCATACCTCAAAGAGACAAAACTGTTATTGATTGATATTTTTGTATTAATAAGGGAGTGTATATAACCAGAAAAAACGATAGGCGTTCATATCGCAGCTTATTAAGAAGCAATGCCAGATTCATCCATTCAACGTCTAACACTCCCAATTGCATAAAAATAGTCAGTCACTAATCTATGCCTTCAATTTCATACTACGGGGGAGAAAACCCAATGTAAATTTTATGTTATTTATTTGTTATTATTCATTTTTGGCATGGTCTGACCTCTTAGACACAAGTAATGATAAAAAGGTACCTACCATTGCTAAAGACGATTTATCCTTAATACGCACTTCAATCTCAAACGCAAATAATTTACCAGTAGGTTTAATTATTATCTCACTTAATGAGGCTTGATATTTTATTAAGTCACCACAACGAACAGGCTCTAGAAAACGAATTTTATCAATTCCGTAATTCACCAACATGTCAGTTTCTCCGTTAATCGTCACCATCTCATAGAACCTAGAAGGTATCAGTGAAGCGGTGAGGAAGCCGTGCGCAATAGTTACACCAAAAGGACTATGTGTTATGCATCGTTCAGGAGATGTATGAATCCACTGAAAGTCTCCGGTTGCTTCAGCGAATTGGTCTATCTGGGCCTGCGTAATTTCAATCCAGTCACTTTCAGGAAGCACGTCCCCCACCGATAAATTATTCACATTCATTTGTAGACACCCACTTTTCTTAAGTTGAACTTTAAAGTTTAGAGAGAAGATTACTATTAACCTAATGAATAGTATGTATAATCTTTCATTAAGATGACTAATAGTTCAGGCGTGATAAACTGTCGCTAAGTTTACAGGAATGTTGTACTTATGAATCTTAACCGCATCGATCTTAATCTGTTTGCTGTATTTGATGCCATTTACACCGCTGGCAGCCTAACAAAAGCAGCAGACGTGTTGTGTATTACGCAACCAGCTGTAAGCAATTCTCTATCTCGTTTAAGGGAAATGTTAAATGACCCGCTTTTCGTGCGAACTGGCCATAGCATGACGCCCACTCCCGTTGCGCAAAATATTATTGGCCCTGCAAGAGAAGCACTATCGCTATTAAGAAAAAGTGTTCAAGATAGCCACGTGTTCGTTCCTGAAACTGCTGAAAAGGCTTTTCATTTCGCGACGCGTGATCTGCTAGAGGCGAGTGTTATGCCAAGGTTACTAGCCAGACTTCAGCACATGGCACCAGGAATTTCCTTGTCAAACTATGAAATTCCTAGGGGCGAGGTCGTTGGCGCCATGGCAAGCGGCGCACTCGATTTTTTTGCTGATGCATCAACATTTACAGACCCACACTTGCACAAACAGAAGATAGCCGAAGATCGATTCGTCGTGTTAGCTAGGAAGAACCACCCTGATCTTCGACAAGGGCTTAATTTAGATACATTCCTTAGATTAGGTCATATCAACGTTTCACACAGGAAAAGTGGTGCTGGCCCCATTGATATCGCACTCGATAAAATTGGAAAGAAACGTCAAGTATATATGCGAGGGCAGCATTTTCTCACCGTCCCCAGCGCTATCGTAAAAACGGACCTGATTGCTTGCATCCCCTATCATCTCGCAAAACATTATGACCTTGCGATTTATGAAATGCCCTTTACCGTCAACCCTATTGAGTATTATCTATATTGGCATGTCAGCGCAGATCATGACCATGCACATATTTGGATGAGAGATCAAATATTGGAAGTCGCAAAAGCATTCTCTCCATAACGTCAGCTAAACGCTAACGAGGCTTTATAACTTTTATAAAGCCTCCGACAAGATTCTGTGTGTCGTCTTCAGTAATATGAAGGTATCATTTGTGAATAAGCCAAACATTCCCTACATTTGCCCCTCTTACACACAATAGTTATTACTTTGCATACCCATGTATCACCCCTGCTCTTTTTTCAATCAATTTATTTTTGTTTAATACTGGCGTCGAACATAAAACAACCAGATTAATTTAAAAGGAATTGAGCCATGTTGAAAAATAGCTTAAAGACTTCTCTTCTAATTGCTGCATCACTTACCACAATTTCTGGAACTGCTCATGCAGACGTAAACGCAGCCCTCCAAAACATCTGTAATATTGTTCAATCAGATGACAAAGGCGAGCTTCGCAAAAAGATGAAGAAGGTACAATCAGACTACCGTTTGAAACTTCAGGATTATTACGCGGGTGTGTCTTGTAGCGGAAACAGTCTTATTCGCACCGCAATGTTAAGTAATGCAGTGGAAACTGGCACGTTGTTAATAAAAAAGATGCCTAAAAAAGACCTGGCCAAGCCTGAAAATGATGGCAAAACGTTAACCGCATGGGTGTCTGAAAATGGGCTTGATGCCTCGCCTATCGCAGCAGTGCTCAAAGACCGTATCTAATAGAAAAGATGCGCTTGACGATAAATGTATCAGGCGGCCTGTAGGTCGCCGTTTTAGTTTTTCAGACACCTCCGAATTGTCCTGTTAAAAAGGGAATACCCACAAAAGTCAAACACCTGATTAGCCCCCGTTAAAAGTGGACACCCACATTAGATAAAATGTAGACACCCACGTCGCTTAAGCTTCAAAATGAAAGGCAATATGCGTATTCGAGCGATATGCCTACTCCCTACTTCTAAAAAAAACAATGAGTTATATGAATTTGGTGATGATTACATTGAAAACGCTGCACACGCTAGGTGACTAAAGTCTTAACTTGCTCACTTAATACAAGCACAAATCCACATGACGCTTAATCTCTCGATTAACATCATCAGATAATTCATGGTGGACCCAATGACTCCCATGTTCATAGGTTTTTATTGTCATTGTAGATACATACTTATCCAGCCCTTCAAGCACATCGTGAACAAAAGCACGATCTTTCATCCCCCATAACACTAAAGTGGGTGTCCCAACGCGTATATTGGGTAAATGAAAGTCTGTATCACTTCTCACGTTAGTGGATTCCAAAGGAGGTATTTGTGGCATCATTTTATAGTAATTAAGCATCGAGGATAACGTCTCTACGTTAGACCAACCCTTTTTATACTCTTCAATTTCCTCCTGACCGAACTCCCCTATGCTACGGCTTTTCTGGAGCATATTTTGCAAATACTCGCAGTTATTCTGTTGAATGCGTTCAACGGCATCTTCCGCAATTAATGTATGAATATAATGGCTTCGCCGTTGCTGCTCAGCATTTGTCATCATTTCACGAGTAAAGGTGGTTGGATGCGCGGCGTTTATAATAACAAGACCAGACAGCAAAGAGGCATGAAATGCAGCCAAAGGCCAGGCAATCGCCCCTCCCCAGTCATGTGCAACTAGAAAAGTGCGTCGTCCATCCGCAATATGCGAAATAAACTCCACCATAACACTGACTAAATTCGATATTGAATAGAAAGCAGCATCGTGTTTGCTATCAGCGACATTAAAACCTGGTAAATCAGGCGCAATACACAAATATTCCTTTGAAAAAAAAGCCAACTGCCTATGCCAAGCATAAGCATTTTCGGGAAAACCATGCAAAAAGATCAATACCGTATCAGATTCACTGTTTCCAGAAGCCAGATAATGCATCGTTGTGCCTGTAAGATTCGCGATACCAGCTTCTATATTGTCTTTTTGCATACCGTCACCCTATTTATGATTGGCCTGATTACCTCAGAATTAATCCACTAAAAATAACGACTCATCCATAGACATTAAGTTATCCGCGCCCGATTGCATTGCCGAGACCAGTGAGCGGGTGCGCGTAAGCAATCGGTCAAAATAAAATGCAGCTGTTTGTAATTTGGCTTGGTAAAAGTCTACTTCATTTGAACCCGAATCTATTTTCTCTTGAGCGACTACGGCCATCTTCAACCACAAATAACCTACCGTTACATAACCTGAATACATCAAATAATCTACCGCAGCAGCTCCTACTTCATCTGGATTTCTCGCTGCTTGCTTTCCAATATCTGCGGTTAGCTGCAACCATTCATCAAGATGAGACTCCACGGCATTCGCCCACGCATTGAATTGCTGTTTGTCTCGTAAACTTTGGCAATAGGTTCTAATTTCCTGTCCGAAAACTTTTAATAGTTCACCATTTGAACCCAACACTTTTCGCGCAAGTAAGTCTATAGCCTGTATGCCCGTCGTCCCTTCGTACATAGTACAAATTCGAGTGTCTCGTGCTAGCTGCTCCATTCCCCACTCAGCAATATAACCGTGCCCCCCGTAAACTTGCATACCATAACTGGTAGTTTCTTGAGCGGTCTCCGTTAAAAACGCTTTTACTATGGGTGTCAACAAAGCGAGTTTTGCCTCTGCAAGGTGCTTTTGCTGTTCATCACTTCCGTAAAGGCCTTGGTCAACCAGCTTCATACAATATATAGCGAGTGCTCGATTCCCTTCGCGAAATGCTTTTTGCGTGAGTAACATGCGCCTGACATCGGGATGTACAATAATTGGGTCTGCCGGACCATCAGGGTTCTTTTTCCCCGTCAGTGAGCGGAATTGAAGACGATCTTTGGCGTAGGCTAACGCTCCCTGAAATGCGGCTTCAGTCCCTGCTAACCCTTCTAACCCTGTTCCAATTCTGGCCATATTCATAAACGTAAACATGCAATTCAGGCCACGATTAGGCTCGCCAATTAAATAGCCTTTTGCACTATCAAAATTAATTACGCAGGTTGCACTGCCTTTGATTCCCATCTTGTGCTCTATCGAACCGCAATGAACCGCATTTCGATCGGTTTTACTGCCATCATCATCAACGTTAAATTTTGGCACAATAAACAACGAAATACCCTTGGTGCCTTGTGGCGCGTCAGGCAACCTAGCCAGCACAATGTGTATGATATTTTCAGACATATCGTGCTCACCAGCAGAAATAAAAATTTTAGTCCCTGTTAGTTTATACGAACCGTCTTGATTAGGTTCCGCTTTGGTTTTCAGCATGCCTAAATCTGAGCCACAATGTGGTTCAGTTAAACACATGGTGCCCGTCCATTCACCTGATATTAGTGCAGGTAAAAACCGAGCCTTTTGCTCTGATGTTCCATGCGCTTTAAGGGTTTCCATACACCCCTGACTGAGACCTGGGTACATTGCCCAAGAATGGTTTGCACCAGAAAACCACTCAGCGATTGATGCCGACAACGAGTAGGGTAAAGCCTGCCCACCAAATTCTTCGGGGTGTGCCATTGATGGCCAGCCACCTTCAACATACTTCTGATAAGCCTCTTTGAACCCATCAGGCGTTGTAACGTCACCATCTTCCCATTTACAGCCTTGTTGATCACCTATCGCGTTGATTGGGGCAAGCACGTTGTCTGTAAATTTAGCGGCTTCATTAAAAATTGCCTCAACCATGTCAGGTGACGCATCTTCGAAACCCAGTTCAGCGTAGTGTTGCTCAAACCCGAGTAACTCATTCATAACAAACTTTGTATCTCTTACAGGAGATTTAAAATTCTGCATAGTAACTAACCTATCTTTTGCGGCTATTTCTTAGCCTAAATCACTTCAAACAAACCGGCTGCGCCCATTCCACCGCCCACACACATTGTGCATACCACATATTTTGCGCCTCTGCGCTTACCTTCAATCAAGGCATGCCCTACCATACGAGCTCCACTCATGCCATATGGGTGTCCAATTGAGATAGCGCCACCATTTACATTAAGTTTGTCATTGTCTATACCCAATTTGTCTCGGCAATACAGTACCTGCACGGCAAACGCCTCGTTAAGTTCCCAAAGACCAATGTCGTCCATTGTTAACCCAAAACGCTTTAGTAGTTTAGGAATAGCAAACACAGGGCCAATTCCCATTTCATCTGGCTCACATCCAGCTACCGCAATGCCCCGATAAATACCTAATGGGCTAATATTGCGCTGCTCAGCTAGCTGGCTATCCATCAAGACACAAGCAGATGCACCATCAGATAACTGACTCGCATTTCCAGCAGTAATACACCCCCCTTCCACAACCGGGTTTAGCGCTGCGAGCCCCTGTGCATTGGTATCAGGTCGATTTCCTTCATCTTTGCTAAGCGTCACAGTTTCACGCGTGGTCTCTTTTGTCTCTTTGTTTAAGATCAATTTTTCCGTGCTAACGCTAAAAATTTCATCCATGAAATATCCTTCCTGCTGCGCAAAAGCAGTACGTTGCTGGCTTTGAAGTGCATATACATCTTGCGCCTCTCGCGAAATGCCATACCGCTTTGCGACAATTTCAGCAGTTTGCAACATGGGCATATAAATGTGTGGATGCTGTTTAACCAATGCTGGGTCAACGGCGCGATGCATATTCATGGATTGATTTTGAATGAGTGAGATTGAATCAAGCCCGCCAGCCACCATAATTGGAACATTATCTGACACAATTTGCTTAGCAGCTGTCGCAATCGCGAACATACCAGAGCTACATTGGCGATCTAATGTCATGCCACCAACGGTAACTGGAAGTCCTCCCGCAAGTGCAGCCAACCGGCCAATGTTCATACCTCCGCTGCCCTGCGTCAGCGCACAGCCCATCACAACATCATCGACCTCAGCGCTTTCAATATTGGCTCGTTTAACGGCCTCGGCTATGGCTAAGCCTCCTAAAGAGGGCGCCTCAAGATCATTAAAGGCACCTTTGTAGGCCCGTCCGATGGGTGTTCGTGCTGTTGATACAATAACGGCTTCTTTCATAGTCAGTTCCCCTACTTCGATGTGGGTGTCAATGACGCGAACGTCGCGCCAGATTCGGCGAGTTTTTTAAGGAGCGTAGACGGGACAAACCATGTTTTACCGTGTTCGCCTAGCGTCGTCTGATAATCAACCATCGCGTTATATATCTTGTCTAAACCTATCTCATCGGCATACTGCATCGGCCCCCCTCGATATACAGGAAAGCCATAGCCGTAAACATAAATCACATCAATGTCTGACGATTTAGCCGCAATGCCCTCTTCGAGAATTTTCGCCCCTTCATTAATAAGCGGAAACAAGCACCTTTCTATTATTTCTTGATCAGAGATAGTGCGTTGGCGAATGCCCAGTGCCTCTGCTTGCTCTTTGGCAATAGTTAGCACGTCAGGATCATTAATAGGTTGACGATTTCCCTCTTCGTATCGGTAGGCGCCTCTCCCAGATTTCAACCCGACACGCCCCATTTCAACTAACTTATCTGCCACCACACAGTAAGACGGATCGTGAGCGATATCCTCCTGTCGCTCTTGCCTAACATAATATCCAATATCCAATCCGGCCATATCCCCCATTGTGAATGGCCCCATCGGAAACCCAAAGTCGTAAAGCACCTTATCTATTTGTTCTGGCGTTGCGCCTTCAAGTAAAAGTCGATTTGCCTCTCTTGAATATGGCTCAATCATTCGGTTGCCCACAAAACCAAAGCAGACACCCACTAACACCGCCACTTTATTAATTCGCTTCGCTAACATCATCGCTGTTTTAATCACATCTGACGCGGTTTTATCTGCCTTTACGACCTCGAGGAGTTTCATTACATTTGCGGGACTGAAAAAGTGCATACCAATTACGTCTTGAGGACGGTTTGTAGATTTCGCGATCTCGTTAATATCTAACGTAGACGTATTGGTGGCCAAAATTGCGCCAGGCTTACAGACTTCATCTAACGTTTTAAACACCTGTTGTTTAATTGCCATCTGCTCGAATACCGCTTCTATTACTAGGTCTGCATCGGTGATATCAGCATACTCCGTCGTGCCATGAATAGCCGACATACGTAATTCCACATCTTCGGCTGACAAACGTCCTTTTCGAGCAGTAGCCTCATAATTTTCACGTATTTTTCCAAGCCCTTTTTGTAATGCCTCATCTTTTAGTTCGAGCAAGATCACAGGAATGCCTGCATTGGCGAAATTCATTGCAATTCCGCCGCCCATTGTGCCGGCACCAATGACAGCTACCTTCTTAATCTCGCGAATGGGTGTCTCTTTCGCGTAATCATTCACATGGCTTGCAGCACGTTCTGCGAAAAAGAAATGTTGCTGCGCTCTGGCTTGCGGTGTTTTCATGCATGACATAAATAAGGAAGCTTCTTTTTGCAACCCCTCGCTAAGCGGCAACAAGGTCGAGGCCTCTACTGCTTGAATACACATTTCAGGCGCAAAAAAACCTCTTGCTTGTTTCTTAATTCCTGCACGATATGTCTCAAAGACTTCCTTCTCGTCATGCGGTATCGAAACTGGCAACGATGAGCACGGCCTGGGCCCTCGATTCTCACTAAGCAATTCCGCTACAAAGTGCTGGGTGGCGCTGTCAAGTGAAGCGGGATCATCAACAATAAGATCAAACAATCCATTAAGCGATTCGACTGGTTTGGGTTTGCCCGACACTATCATATCTAAGGCTTTCGTAACGCCGACGAGCCTTGGCAAACGCTGTGTTCCACCAGCACCCGGTAAAATACCAAGATTAACTTCAGGCAAGCCGACTTTGTTGCCTTTAAACGTGATCCGGTAATGACACGCCAACGCAACTTCTAATCCGCCTCCGAATGCCGCCCCACTTAATACAGCAATAACAGGTTTTGATGCCGATTCTATTGTCTGAAGCACATCTGGTAGCATTGGTGCTTCAGTGCCTGTTTTAAATTCAGCGATATCTGCTCCGCCAGAAAATAGCGCTAATCTAGATGTAATCACGATGGCCCGAACACCATCATTTTCAAGCGCGTCTACAATATGGGATTGCAGCCCTTTTCTAACTTGAAAACCAAGCGCATTGACGGGCGGATTATCCATTGTAAGTATTGCAACACCGTGCTGAATATCAGCACTGATTACACTGACAGTTTGTTTCGAGTCCATTTGTCGCCTCAGTCTAGATAGTTTGAGTGGAAGCAATTGTTAGAATGTTATGTCCGAGATGTTAATCATCCAAATTTATTAATTTTATCCTTAAAAATTAAATCCAGTGATACTTCAAACGCGACAAGGCCTGCGATGCAGGTATCATTTTTTCTCATGTTGACACCCACTTTCTCTGTATTGATCTTTTTTCGTGCACGCGTTATTTGTGAGAATCAGCTCAAACATCCACTACTTAATAAGGAAAACATCATGGATACACTTCTCGATTTTTCAGGAAAATGCGCATTAATAACGGGGGCAGGAAGCGGATTTGGAGAACGCCTCGCTACGGCATTGGCTGAGCGACGGTGTAATCTCGTTTTGGGAGACATTAACGAATCTACGCTAACAGAAACCGTTAAAAGCCTCGAACAGTTTGACGTACAAGTGAAGGCATTGGTTGGTGATGTAAGTAACGAAGGCTACTGCTCCTCGCTTGCACATCTTGCTGAAGCCTCGTTCAAAAGATTAGATTTTGCAGTCAATAATGCTGGGGTTGCCCACAAAATGTCACCCATTCATACGTTAACAGAAGACACCATTAATCAACAAATGCAGGTAAACGTAAACAGTGTTTTATTTGGAATGAAGTCGCAAATTCCTATTATGCTAAAGCAACAAAGAGGGCATGTTTTAAATATCAGTTCGATGGCGGGTATTGGTGGTGCACCGAAAGGTGGAGCCTATTCAGCAGCCAAGCATGCCGTTGTCGGTCTCACTCGCACGGCAGCAATCGAATATGCCAGATACGGTATTCAGGTTAATGCCCTTTGCCCTTTTTTCAGCCCAACGAACATAATGAACGTTGAAGGCTTAGCGTCAACTGAAGAACGCGAAAAACTGGCAAGTGGGTGTCCAATGAAGCGTTTAGCTGAGCCACAAGAAATTGTGAATACCATGGTGTTATTACTGTCTCCGGGAAATTCCTTTATGACAGGACAGGCCATTGCGGTTGATGGCGGTGTTAGCGCTTGGTAATTTCCCAGCCCCATATATGAAGTGCTGGGTAGTATTAGCACTTCAGACACTGTCTTTTTTATCGACTTTGCTCTCATGTATCTTGCCAAGTATTCATATCAAAACAATAATCCTTTTATTTCAATAAGTTAAAAAATAATTTGTTTTTTAAATTTTTTTTGTCAACGGCTTTGTCTTTTGCCCGTTGTTACTACTGAATACATTAAAAATGATGACAGGAGACAAAAATGATCAAAGCCAAACATGTTTTGATAGCGACGGTAACAGCATGTTCTTTTCTGGCAGCGGCGCAACTTCATGCTCAAGAAGCACCACAAAATGGCAAGCGTGGTCACAAGCATGGAAAACCATCAGTTGAAAAGATGCTTGCGCGTTTAGACATCGACCAAAGTGGAACCCTTACGTTAGATGAAATGTTAACAGGTGCATCTGACAAAGCTGCCCGCAAATTTGAGCGCAAAGATGCAAACGCAGACGGCAGCTTAACCTTTGAAGAGGCCAGCAGTGGTCGCGAGCGCCCAGATTTGTCTGATATCGCCGAAGATATTGCAGCTTGTGTAGCAGACATAAAAGATGAAACAGGTGATGAAAATATTGTCGTTCCTGATTTTTCATCTCGTCTCACTGCTGAAGAGCGTTTCGACACCATTGATGCTAATGACGACAATCTGATTGATTTATCGGAAGCAACCTCGCATGCAGAAAGCCGTGCGACTGACAAATTTAACGCATTAGATACCGACCTAAATGGTGAAGTATCAGAAGACGAATTAACCGCTCATGCTGACAGCCGCCGCGCTACGCGCCAAGCTGTTCGCAACTGTGTTGATTCACTTTCTGACGACAGCGGAATCTAACCAGCGTTTTCTCTCCTCCTTTGTATGTGCTGGGGCCTTAGCGCCCCTTTTTCGTTAACTAACATAGACAAATTAGTGTTCATCACCTAGATCTTATTGGGGGATTCCGCCAAGCAAGGAGTACCAATTCGTTTTCTTCAAAGGTGTTTTACAAGTACATGAATAGATCGTGGCTCAAGCAAATAGCATTTGTCTTTCTTCTACCATCTCTAACCTTGTCTTGGGCGAATGCCAATACTGATATAGCTGAAAGAAAAACAATTGAGCTAGCAACCTCAAATGTAAGCCCATACAGCAATCAAGATGATCCTAGCGTGGGATATGTAAATGAGCTTATAACAGAAGCGTTCAAAGAAAGTGACTACAATGTCAGCATCCAGTTTTTTCCTCATGCACGTGCCGTATTTCTGGCAGAATCAGGTAGAGTAAACGGCATTTTTCCGTATCAAAAGCTACAAACTGGCACCACGCATTTTTTATATTCAGATCCGATTCCTGGAGGAAAAATGGGTCTGCTAAAATTACGTTACGACCAGCTAAAAACCGAAATCAACACCGAGATTAATCAATCACCGAAAAGTCCCGTACTGATCGGTGCGGTAAGAGGAGCAGTGTTACCCCTTATCGTTAAAAAACTAACAAGCCATTACGACATTGTTCATGCACAAAGTCACGAAAACCTGCTTGCAATGTTAGCAGCTGGGAGGATTGATTATGCCATTTCAGACAAATATTCCGTATCTGAAATTATCATCAATACAATGCCTTATTTGGTCGGCAAAGTTGAATTTATCGAAGATAACGACACGCCTAATGAATACTATTTAGCCATTTCTAAACAGTATGAAGACGCAGAGAACACATTGTCTCACTTTAATCGTGGATTGAAGCGAATTAAACAAAACGGTATCGCTGATGAAATATTGCAACGCTATGGAATATTTACGACATCACCATCAACCTCAGTAAGCAAACATATTAATATTTCTGTAGCCGACATCAATGCCATTCATCACGCGATTACGCTGACCCCTGAGTTGGAAAAGCAATTCCCTGAAACAGAATTCAGGTGGTATATCATGGAAGAATCGGTATATCGGCGGCGCTTGCTCGGTGATTTTGCTTTGTCGCAAAGCCACTTCGACATTATCATGACTGGCTCTTACGAAATCCCTATTTGGGCAAGAAACGGTTGGCTAGCTGAAATTACAGCGCTTGATGAAGATTACGATCTTGATGATTTTTTTCCGGCAGTTAAGCAAGCTATCACCGTCAACAACCGAATTTGGGCGTTTCCTTTTGTGGCGGAGTCAACTGCACTTTTTTACCGTAAAGATATTTTAGCGTCTAAAGGAATTGAACTGCCATCTCCACTTACCTATCAACAACTCAAAGAAATCGCGAAGCGCGTTCATTCGCCAGAAAGTAATATATACGGTATCGGGTTAAGAACACGGCCGGGATGGGGGCAAAATATGGCGCTCCTTTCAATTATAGTCAACGCCTATGGAGGGCAGTGGTTTGACGAACAATGGCGACCATCTATCAACACCAAGCCTTGGGTTGATGCCGTCCGTGTCTATCGAGATATGCTTCATGAAGCAGGCCCACCTGATTTACTTAACAAAGGATGGAGAGAAAACCAGCAATTATTCGCAGACGGGAATCTCGTTTTTTTCATAGATGCAACATCATTAGCCGGCTATTTTACAGAATCACTCAACACCTCGGTACGTAATTATTTTGATGTCACCGATGTCCCTATTGGTGTCACCTCAGATGGAGCAAGGTGGTTTTGGTCTTGGAATCTAAGCGTATCAGCATTTTCAGAAAACCAGACATTAGCCAAAGAAGTCGCTAAATGGCTAACTTCAAAAGCCTTTATTCAACAGTGTAAAACGCAACTTGGCGTGACAAATGTACCATCAGGCACACGAAAATCGACCTACGATGACGCGTATTTTTCGTCTCTCCCTTATGCAGAGGCTGAATATCGCGCATTAAGCTCTTTCTCAGCTCGGCAACAAGGTTTATCGAGTGTTGGCACACAGTTTGTTCCCATACCAGAGTTTACCGCTGTCGGGTATCAAGTCGGGCTTGAAATCCACAAGGCGATTATGTCAGAAAAGAGCGTCGAACGCGCCCTCGAGGATGCACAGCGAAAAGTAGAGTTAATCATGAAGAACGCCCAACTTCATCAGAAAAAATTTGTAAAAATAAAGCCATCTTAATCACCAAGGTAATTTTAATAACTCATCGGCTTTGTCTTTTTAAATCAAGTCCGTTATTTTATCGCTCACTTAATTAAGCGACATAAATCAGACTCACTTTGAAAACAATAAAAATACCCTATTTGACTGGCTTTATTTTACTGGGCTTGTGTGGAAATACCGCTTCTGCTCACAGCCTTTACATTGGTGCAGGCCAATCAGAACAAACCGCATCAGCCGGTCCCAATTCTTTTGATTTTACCCCTTGGGGCTATTCAGTGTACGGCGCATTTAACGCCACAGACAACCTGATTTTATCCGCCGACATTTATACTGCAAACGAAAAGAAACGACTATCACGTAACGTAGAGGGTGAAGTAGACATTCATGCTTGGAGCATAGGTGCCAGTTACTTTTTAGACAATTGGACATGGTCATTCAGTTATGCAGGATGGGAAGATGAACTAACATTACACGCTAACTTTGAACGACGTGAGCGAGTCGACCAGGCTACCGACGCACCTTCCTTATCAGCTTCCGTCGCTTATGATTGGCAACTAGATAATTGGCAAATTAGCAGTACGCTGGGTCTACACCGCGCTGAGTGGGAGAAGCGTGAACACCGTTTCGACGGCCGACGCTCTAATACGTCACTCGACGAAGGACATTCTACGTTTGCCAGCGTGTCATTGTCTGCTTCTCATGCTTGGCATGTTGAGTCTTCCCGCTTTGTTGTGCTTGGCGCCAGTGTAAGGTGGAACGAAGCGTTAAATGATGAGTCTGAGGCTGTCTCCAGAAACGGACGCAATGTTAACCAAATTCAAGATCGCTTTATTCGAAATATGATCAACGCTCAAGCCGCTGTCGGCAGTGAGAGTTATGGTCAAATGTCTACCTATTTTTCATATGACATTATCGAAGATTGGTCAGTAGACGTGTCGATAAGCCGTGATTTTGGTACAACCGTTTCATCAACCTCTTGGTCACTGAATGTGGGCCATCAGTTCTAATTTAATTGGGCAGGTGCATTGGCGACCTGCCCTTAACTTTCTTCGTAGTATCAATCGTGACGTCGTGGAGGCGGCGAAGGGCGAGACTTATGCCCGCCCTGTTTACGAAGATTTTGTTGTTTAGACTTTCGAAATTGTTCTTTCAGTTGCTGCCGTTTTTCAGGTGGCATTTGTCTAAAGTGCTGGAACTTCGACCTTACCTGCGTTTGTTTTTCAGGTGGCAATTGCTTGAATCGCGCAAAACGTTCTTGCAGTTTCGCTCGTTTCTCGGGAGACATCGCCTGCCAACGTTGAAAGCGTTGCATCATCGATTTTCGTTGTTCAGGCTGCATCTCTAACCATCGACTCGCTCCTTTTGCGAGACGCTGCTGTCTTTGGCTATCAAACGACTGCCATTGCCCTTCAAACCCTTTCAAGACTTGCTTTTGTTGCACAGACAAAGATTCCCACTCTGTGGCATCAGCGGCAAATATACATAAACTTAGCAAAGAAACACTAAGCAAACGAAAAATACTCATTGTTCCTCCTTATTGCCATTGCTATTCATACATTTTTCACTGGATTGTTCACACTGGTGATAAATAGGTTCGTTTTCCACCTTCGCAGTTTCATCAAACTCGACAGCCGAAACCCATTTACCATCAATATTTTCAGCCTCTGCCAAAAATTCCAAAAAGTCTAAAGACACTGACTCATCCGGTTCAACTGTCACTGTTCGCTCATCGTTATATTCTTCAGCAAACACAGACTGAGACATCAATGACGGTGAAACCATTCCCATGAGTACCATGCTAACTGGTAACCTCAATATCTTGTTCAGCAAGCCACGCGGCAAATTCGTAATCCTCTAACATATCCAGGTCTTCTGCGGGAATATTTTCAGTAAACATCGTAGAAGGTATTGCTGGAATCTGATCTTCAGACTCATAGCTTACTAGGATTGCTACCATAACAGCAACTGCTACAGGCGTAGATACCTGCCAGCTCGGTAGCCAGTTAGTGAATGTCCAACTAGACTCTTTCTCAGTGCGGGCTTGCCTTAAGGCATTCATACGCGCCTGAGAGATATCTTTAGCCACTGATGACGATAGTGAATCAACTTCAGCATCAAGATGGCGATTTACGCGCTCAACAACAACAGATTCGATATCGTCAGATTTAAATTTTGACATCATGTTGCTCCTCTAATAACGCACGGAGTTTGGTAACCGCTCTAAAAAAATGTGTTTTAACACTCCCCTCGGAACACCCCATCGCCAAAGCCGTTTCAGCCACCGACATTCCTTCCCAGCTACGCAGTAAAAAACACTGCTGCTGTTTTGCAGGAAGTGTTTTCAGTACGTCCATCACGGCCTGCTGCTGTTGAGAGGTTTCCATTGATTGGTCAGGAAGCTCATCATAATGGGGAGCTGCATGTGAATAATCCTCTGTCGTATCTTCACCATCGCTATTAGTAAAAAAGCCAATAAAACTTTTCACTTTCTGCTGTCGGTGCCAATCGGTGATGCGATTTTGTAAAATTCGGTAAAACAAAGGCTTCCATTCATTCGGTTTTTTATCCGCATACTTTGTCACAAGTTTAACCATCGCATCTTGCAGCAAATCTAACGCCTCTGCGTGTTCACGCACAGAAAAAAGAGCAATACGATAAGCTTTCTTTTCTACATCTTGTAAAAAAGCCTCTATTGATATTGGTACTTTATCCGTGATGGAATCCGACTCGCTTCTACTCACAAACACTCACTGCTAAATATATTTTCGTTTGTTTCATAGACCTGTCAATGCTTCTTACTCTGCATAATCGTCCCTACGTCAAGGGGCTTATTTCTGTGGCTGTTATGTATGCTAACGAGGGAGTCAGTGTTTGGTTGACACATTAGTTAACTATTTTTATCTAAAATAGAAGAAGCCTGCTTTGCAAGGCGTTCTGTGGTGGTGCGAACGTCGTCTAGTGCTTGACGTTTGATTTTAACATGCAGCGATGGATATTCTTCTTCAACCAATGCAAGTACAGACATAGTCCCCCAATGATATCCTGATGATAGCGTCAAAAAGGCAAAATCTGAATAATCCGATACCGACGGTACCTCACTTGGCAACTGCTTGTTCAATTCTTGTGTATATCGCTTAACATTTTCATGCTCAGTGACATGCACAAACAACGTATTGTAAGCGGGCATATTTTGATAAGCGTGACTATAAACCAATGCATCAAACGCAGAATATTCTAGTGCTAAAAAACGTTTAAACGACTGATAACCATAATTTGCGTGATGTAGTAACCCATTCATCGATGCTTCTAGCAATGAGGAGGAAGGCGAATCATTAAGAAAGCGTGCAGTACTCCACTGAACACTATGCTCATAATCTACGCTACCAATATGCTCACCTGCCACAGGGGCGCCACACATTTCCTCTTGCACGCCGTCTGACATCGAGTTGGTATAAACCACTTGCCTTGCATACCCGTGGGCATAACTAGAACTAAACAGGCGAAACCCCAGTTGGGCGACATCTGCCAAAATCGCTTGTTCTAAATCAGAATCAAACTGGTTTGCTCTTTCAGATAGAGTTTGCATGGCTTCAGAAAAAAGCGGATACAGCGCTTGGTAGGCTTGCTGCAAAGGTATTGATTGTGCGTTATTGACACATGCATGCGCGTATAACACCTGATTCCATGACTTTCGATCCACCGCCCAAACCGCCGCCATCGCATCATAAAGATTTGCATGCACGAACTGCTCCGCATCGAGGTAAATCGCCCCTACAGACGGATCATTCCCATCAATCGATAGCCTTGTGTTGGATTGCGAAGCGACGTTAGGAGAATTTGCCCCGCCTTCGGGAGCAATAGACAACGCCACGGCCATGTTGGCGAAAAGCACGCAAATCGTTAATAATAGTACGTTTAGTGCTTTCCATGCACTTACCACATTTTTATACATTGCTTTTCGCCTTCCCTGGGTGGGAATATTTTTTAAACCAGTTGAACAGTCTAATAACTGTTCAACCTCGGTTCAAGGCTTTAGTACCATCTTTCCTTTAACTTCGCGTCCCATAACCTTTTTTAACGCGTTTATAGCGTCTGACAAAGGCAGCGCTTCGTCTACCACCACTTTCACTTTGCCTTCTATGTACCACTGCATCAACTGTTTCATGTTCTTGGCAAAGTCCTCAGGTTGGTGTTGAGTAAACGCCCCCCAAAACACGCCGACTACCGAATACCCTTTCACTAGTGCAAGATTAACTGGGAATTTGGGGATCTCGCCACCAGCGAACCCGATTACTAGCAGTCGGCCATTCCACGCCATACTTCTTGAGCAAGCGTGAAAAGTATCTCCTCCAACGCACTCATAAACAACATCAACCCCTTTCCCATCTGTCGCTTCTTTTATTGCCTCTTTTAAATCGACTTTACTGTAATTGATTAACACATCAGCACCGTTAGCCTTTGCTAATGCCAGCTTTTCATCGGTAGAGCATACTGCAATCACATTCGCGCCAAGGGCTTTGCCGATTTGTACTGCCGCTAACCCTGTGCCCCCAGCCGCGCCAGTGACCAAAAGGGTTTCTCCAGGCTGAATATTCCCTCTTTGTAACAACGCATGGTGAGCGGTAGCATGCGCAGTGACTAGGGCAGCGGCTTCTTCCGATGCAATCGCATCAGGAACTGGCAATACATGGGTTGCTGGAACGCTGACCTGCTCGGCGTAACCGCCTAACATGGTTAATGCAATAACCCGCATTCCTTCTTTAAGGTGCGTTACGCCCTCCCCTACTGATGAAATCACACCGCACACTTCACTTCCAGGTACGAAGGGAGTATCAGGTTTCATTTGATAGAGTCCTTCAACCAGCAAGCCGTCGGGATAGTTGACTCCGCAGGCTTCAACATGAATGATCACATGTCCGGGTTTAGATTCAGGAACAGCTATCTCTTCATAAGAAAGCTGTTCTACAGGAGCAAATTCATGGCAAACAATTGCTTTCATTCCATATTATCCTTTTATGCCTGATTAATTAGGTTAACTGCCATAGCGGCAAGCGGTGCTACCAGTGCGCCGACTTCCTTAGCTTTCGTATTTGATGCATTTCCAGCCTCTGCACGTTTAGCAACACCTTGTGCAATCGCTGCTAAACGAAAAAAACTAAAAGCAAGATAAAAATGCCAGTTATCAATATGAGATATTCCCCGATTTTCGCAATACCAACCTAGATATTCTGATTCAGATGGTATACCGAGTGCAGCTCGGTTAACGCCACCCAATCCCGGCGCATGCCCAACATTTGCGGGCAAGCGCAATTGCATGCATTGATACGCTAAATCGGCAAGTGGGTGTCCAAGTGTAGACAATTCCCAGTCTACAACCGCTAAAATTTGCGGAGAATCTGGCGCGAAAATAACATTATCCAAACGATAATCTCCGTGCACAATTGACAATGCTCCATCATCGGCTGGTAAGTTTACCTCAAGCCATGAAATAAGCGTTTCCATGTCGTTAATTCGCGTTAACTCCGATTGCCGATATTGCTTGGTCCATCGACTGACCTGACGTTCAAAATAATTGCCCGGTCGACCATAATCCTCAAGGCCCACTTGCTTAAAGTCTACGTCATGTAAAGCCGCCATGACGTTAACCATCTCTTGATACATACTGCGACGCGTTTCTGGGCGCTTCACATCTGGCAATGCGCTATCCCAGAGAATGCGGCCCGGAATAAACTCCATGATATAAAACATGCTGCCAATCACGCTCGGGTCTTCGCACAAATGATACGTTTTTGGCACAGGCACATTCGTTTCAGCGAGGGCACTTAACACACGGAATTCACGATCTACCGCATGGGCAGACTTGAGCAGCTTACCGAAAGGTTGACGCCTGAGAACAAAGCGCTTGTCTTTAGCATTCAGCAAATAGGTAGGATTTGACTGTCCGCCACTAAACTTTTCAAGCGCCATAGAGTCTCGCTGAGTGTGCGTTAAATCTAAGTGGGCAAATAAATAATCGGCAAGCACATTCACGTTTATCTCAGATGAAGAAGATGGCGGATAACTCGTGTTAGTCATTGGCTTCTGCTACCAAATTACGCGCCAGTTGCATCATGTGCACTTGGTCAGGCCCGTCTGCCAACCTGACAGTGCGTGCATACGCGTAGGCCGCTGATAAACACGTGTCCTGACTGGTTCCCATTGCCCCATGAATTTGGATTGCCTCATCAACAACTTCACAGGCCATTTTCGGTGCAACGATTTTTATTGCGGCAATAATGTTTTTGGCCACCTTGTTACCGTATCTGTCCATTTGATCAGCGGCTTTTAACGTAAGTAAACGGGCTTGTTCAATTTTACAATACATCGAGGCTATCGACTCTCTTACAGACTGATGTTTTGACAGTGGTTGTCCGAAGGTTGTTCGTTTCTCTACGCGAGCGAGGGTTAAGTCTAGTGCTCTTTGGGCGCAGCCGATTAAACGCATGCAATGATGTATACGCCCTGGCCCCAAACGACCTTGTGCGATCGCAAACCCCTCGCCTTCTCCCACTAATATATTTTCTGCCGGTACACGCACATCATCAAATACCACCTCGGCGTGTCCGACAGGTTCATCAAAATATCCCATTGCAGACATCGGCCTTACCACCGTTACGCCTTGGGTTTCCATCGGTACAATGATTTGCGATTGCTGGCGATGTCTTTCAGCATCGGAATCGGTTTTTCCCATCACAATCAAAACGTTGCAGTCGCGGTTCATCGCCCCGCTGGTGTACCATTTTCGTCCGTTTATGACATATTGATTTCCCTCTCGGCGGATTTGAGTCTGAATATTTGTGGCGTCAGACGAAGCGACATCGGGCTCGGTCATGGCAAACGCAGAACGAATATCACCGTTTAATAATGGTAGCAACCAAGATGCCTTTTGTTCGTCTGATCCATATTTCGCCAGCACTTCCATGTTGCCCGTGTCTGGCGCGCTACAATTGAATATTTCGGCACACCAGTGAATCCTGCCCATCATTTCGCACAGCGGTGCATATTCAAGATTGGTTAAACCCGCACCATGGGGCAAGTATTCCTTTGGCAGAAATAAATTCCACAGCCCAGCATCTTTGGCTTTTTGTTTGAGGTCTTGCATCATATCAGGTGTTTGCCAGCGTTGTGTTTGTTGGGCCACCGTTTGAATGTAGTCTTTCTCAATGGGATAGACGTGGGTGTCCATAAATGCACTTAGTTTTTCCATCCATTGATTAGTGATATCGCTATACTCAAAATCCATAATGCCTCTCCCCGCCGATTTGTAACCATAATGTTAATAAACAAAGTGAAATAGTATGCATTCTTGCTTCATAAGTTTAATTAATATTATTGATGCTTAAATATTTAGATTAAAAATAGAAAATCATGTGTTAGCTAGAGCTTACATTCATGGATTAAAGCGAGTCATAGCCTGAGGAACAGTACAATTCTGACGTCAGGGTATTAAACTATTGTTTACTTTACAGATTACCCGCATATAGCGTAAAAAGAGCAGTAGAGTTTGCTTTTATAAGCTTGTGCTTTGCCATACATAGCTAGAGCCGACATTTGTCGGTGAAATATGAGAACAATTAGAAAACCAACGGATAGGATGAGCACACGCTACCAAAGGCGTAAAAATAACACTTGTATGTTGTTGAGAACACCCTATGAATACGCTTCCTTTTTCGCGGTTAAATACGCCTAGTTTGGCGCGCCCTATTAGTATTGCGGTTGCAATAGCACTAGGAGTAACGGCCTATCCTGCTCTGTCACAATCTTCAGGCGAGCCGCCCTCTTCTGTAGTTGATGGAAACACGCCCAATAAAAACGCTGGCTTAGAGACCATTACCGTAACAGCGCAAAAACGCGTGCAGAATTTGCAAGAAGTCCCTGTTGCCGTTACGGCTTTTACAGGTGACGAAATGGCGGAATCAGTAGTTAAAGACGTGTACGATTTACGTGTGAATGTACCTGCTTTAGGCGCATTTCAAAGCCAAAGTGCCACTAATTCGAGTTTTTCTATTCGAGGAATTGGTACATCATCACAAAACTTCGGGCTGGAGTCTTCGGTTGGTTTGTACGTGGATGGTGTTTATCGTCCCAGACAGAATTCACTGATTAATAACCTTGTCGATATCGCTGCGGTAGAAGTCCTTAGAGGTCCGCAGGGTACATTGTTCGGGAAAAATACCGCTTCAGGTGCTGTGCTCGTTCGCTCACAAGCACCCACTCATGACAACGATGGGTTTATTGAAGCCACTATTGGCAACTACGGACTTTTAAACATAGCGGCCGCCAAGTCATTCTCTGCGATTGAAGATGTGCTCGCGTTTCGGGTAACGGGATTTAATAGTGAACGCGATGGCATCGTTGATGATGTGTATTTAGGCGACAATGTCATGAACGATCGCAATCGTTGGGGCGCGCGCATTCAAGCGCTATATACGCCATCAGATGATATTTCCTTAAGAATTATTGCTGATAAAGGGAAAATCGACGAAATTTGTTGTGCAGCCTTAACCCAACTTAGCAACGCCAAAATCAACCCTGAAGGAATGCCCGGTACCGATTTGTTGCTTTCCGGTCCGTTATTTGGCGCCACCTTATTTGATGAGCGTTCACTAACAGCCAGAGTGACAGCAGTCTCCAGATTACCCATTTCAAAAATGGACGATGAAGGTATTTCAGCTGAACTGAACTGGCAACTGAACGAAGAGTTAACGCTCGTATCTGTCTCCGCTTACCGCGCATTTGATTCGATTGATATTATTGATACCGATTTCAGCGACGCAGACTTATTCTATACAACGAATGATGCAGAGCAATCTTCATTTTCCCAAGAGCTGAGAGTAGACTACACATCAGAAAATATGAACGCCATTGTGGGGTTATATTACTTTGAGCAAGATATCGATCTTCGCTACATCATAGATACCCAATCACAGTTTGGTACATTCTTCGATGTGGCGATACTGCCGCAATTGCTCGCATCACCGCTAGCGCCAGTGTTAAATGGTCTCAATCAACTCAGCGAGCTTTCTGGCGGTACCATCGCGCCACTGGCGCAAGGAGCCAGTGCCGACTTTCGCTTTCCTCACCTAGCCCAACAGGAACACCAAAGTTATGCCCTTTTTGGTCAAATAGATTATCGCGTGTCGCCTTCGCTCACCGTGACGGCAGGCTTGCGTTATACCGATGAAGAAAAAGATTTAAAAACTACGTTCGAGGAGCTCGATCCAAACGGTAATCAAATTGATTACGCTAACTTCAGCGAAGCAGGGACGGCGTTAGGCAATATTGGCGCTGCCTTGAATTCAGGCCAGTCGCCATCAGCAGCAGATTTGGCAGCCATCGCGCCGCTGCAACGCACAGGTTGGGGGTTTCCTTTCATTGGTTCAACTACGTCTCCAAGGCCGGATATTCTTCCTCCTACGTTGGAAGATGACCAAATTACGGGAACGTTGAAGCTTAGCTACCAACCAAGCAACGACAGCTTGTACTACGCATCTTACAGCACAGGATACAAATCTGGTGGCACCAACACAGACAGGCTCGCCTTCATATCATCGTTGCCCGCTGACGATCCAAGACAACTCAATCCTGTCTTTGACGCTGAAAAATCCCACGCCTTTGAACTCGGGTTAAAACGCGATATCAACGATTATGATTTCCGAATTAACGCAGCACTACATTACACAACCATTGAGGATTTTCAGGCAAACACCTACACGGGGAATGGTTTTAATTTGCAAAATGCTGGCGATATTGAAACCTATGGTACGGAAATAGAAATCACATGGCTACCTGCCGATAACTGGCAAATCAACTTTGCTTACGCATACACCAAAGCTGAGTTTGATAGCTTTGAGCGTGGAAATTGTTGGGTAGCCTATACCTGGCATACTGGTATTCAGGATCCTGGTCAGGAGAATCCGTCAGATCCGAATCCGTATTGTGACCGCTCAGGAGACAGAATAGGCAGTGAGCCTGAACATTACGCCATGATCAATGTAAAACGCGACATTGTACTCGGAGATGGAATATATTCGTATTTGCAAGTTGATTATAGTTACACAGGCGATATGTATTTAGATAGCAGCAACGACCCTTACAAATTTCAGGAAGACTACACACTCATGAACGTCAGATTCTTCATTAATTTTGAAGAGTACGACACCGATCTCATTATTTGGGGCAGAAATGTGCTAGATGAAGATTACATTAATGGATCAGATTTTGACGTTCCGATTCAAGAAGGCAAGCTGATGGCTTACGCCTCTGAACCCGTCACTTTTGGTCTCACTGTTAAAAAGCGATTTTAAATTCACAAATATATTGCTATACGTTAAAAGAGTGGCTATTCTAGCCACTCTTTTTTTCACACTGCACTCCACATAACCCATTCTTTTCTCACGCTAAAAAACGTGCTAACGGCAAATGAAAATTAATTTCATTTAATTCGGATAATTTATTTACCTTAGGTATGAAATAAGGTACTCTCCAAACTGATCTCCCAACCTCGTGCGTTGCACGTTAGACATGGAAGTCATTTTGAGGAGGACACCGGTTTTCATATTTTTTGGGCTTATGGATTCGGTGTTCCTCCTATATTCATTTTAATTTCTTTGTCTACGTCACTTTTTTTTGACCTGCCTAATTGATATATTTCTGGCCATTGCGTATCAAATAAAAGACTTATTTATGACAACCCTTTACGGCATTAAAAACTGCGACACCATCAAAAAAGCAAAAAAGTGGCTTGAAGAAAAAGGTGTCCAATACACCTTTCACGATTACCGTGTTGACGGACTTTCCCGTGATTTTCTTGAAACGGCCGAAGCACAACTCGGTTGGGAACAGCTGTTAAATAAGCGCGGAACCACTTTTCGCCAGCTTAGCGACGAGCAAAAAAATAGCTTAAATAAAGACAATGCGATCGACTTAATGCTATCGCATCCTGCGATGATCAAGCGTCCTCTTTTGATTACAAATAACGCGTACTTCTTGGGCTTTAAAGCCGATCAGTACGAAGAGATTTTTGCATGATCGACGACGTCATCGAACTCGCCAAAGCCTTAATTAACCGTCGGTCAGTGACACCCGAAGACGCAGGCTGTCAAACCCTCATGGCTGATATTCTCGCTCCGCTGGGTTTCAACATTGAAACACTGGTATTTGAAGACACTACCAACATGTGGGCGCGGAAGGGCAATCAAGGCCCCGTGTTTTGTTTTGCAGGTCATACAGACGTAGTGCCCACCGGCCCAGAGGAGCAGTGGCAGTTTCCGCCTTTTGAAGCAACAGAACATGATGGGATGCTGTACGGCAGAGGCGCAGCAGACATGAAAGGCAGTTTGGCCGCCATGTTAGTTGCCACCCATCACTTCGTCACAAAACACCCTGACCATAAAGGTTCGATTGCGTTTTTAATTACCAGCGACGAAGAAGGTCCGTTTATCAATGGCACAACACGCGTCATTGATACATTGGAAGCTCGCGATGAGAAAATTACGTGGTGTGTGGTGGGCGAACCATCAAGTACCGCCACCGTTGGTGATATCGTTAAAAATGGACGCCGCGGTTCGCTCACGGGCGATGTCACTTTTAAAGGGATACAAGGCCATGTTGCGTACCCTCATTTGGCTGAAAACCCCGTGCACCTAACTGCTCCCGCCATTTCAGAGCTTGCCACAGAAGTATGGGATGAGGGCAATGCCTATTTCCCTCCCACCAGCTTTCAAATTTCAAACGTACATGCGGGTACTGGCGCAGGCAATGTTATTCCAGGTGAAATGGCTATGTGCTTCAATTTTCGCTACTCAACAGAAGTTACTAACCAAGCACTCATCGACAGAGTAACGCACATTTTTGACAAACATAAACTGAAATACGACATAAAGTGGACCTTCAATGGCCTTCCCTTTCTGACTGATGAAGGGCAATTGGTAGAAGCAACAAAGCGTGCAATCTCATCCGTCACTGGCAATGAGCCGGTGCTGTCTACCGCAGGCGGAACATCAGATGGCCGGTTCATCGCCCCAACGGGTGCTGAAGTTATTGAACTTGGGCCAGTAAATGCCACCATTCACAAAATTGACGAATGCGTCAATATGGGAGACTTGAACAAGCTCGCCCTAATGTACGAGCGCATTCTTGAGAACCTACTTACCTAATGGCTGTGTCAACGCATTCCTTGTTTTGGATGGGCGTATCGACGAGCCATCTTACTGCGCTAGATGAACGTCACCACGTGCATACAGATGTGGTGGAGGCATTTCGCGCTATGCAAAACAGTGCGCGCACACAAGGCATTGACCTTCAATTGGCCAGCAGTTTTCGAAGCTTCGACCGTCAGCTAATGATATGGAACAAAAAGTGGCGCGGTGAGCTTCCTTTATACGATATCAACGGCAATGAGCTCAATCCTGACGACCTCAGCGATCACGACAAGCTTCACGCAATTCTGACGTGGAGCGCCCTACCAGGCGGTAGCCGACATCATTGGGGCACAGATGTGGATGTCTACGATGCCGCAGGGTGTAAGGCAGCAAATGTGCAGCTTCAACTTGTACCCGAAGAATATGAAGCTGGCGGTCCATGCTACCCACTTAATCAATGGCTAAACATCCATATGCGGGAGTATGGCTTTTATCGCCCCTACCACAAATACAATGGAGGTGTCGCCCCCGAGCCATGGCATCTCAGCCATGCACCTACAGCGAAAGTGATTGAAAAAGCACTAGACCTTGATGTACTTGCGCAGCAATTGTCTTCGTGCGATATACTCGGTAAATCAGTAATATTACAAGAACTACCTACGCTATTTGAGCGCTACACATTAAACGGGAAGAGATGATGAGTACATGGGCGATTGTCGGCATAATAGTATTAGTATTGGGCATTATAGTAAGCAATATCATGCTCATTAAACGCAGTGCCAACACCAAATTCGGCTCAAAAATAACAGAAGCAAATAAGAAACCGACAGAAACGGAAAAGTTAGATAAGCCAGAATAATCGACAAGTAAGGCTAACAAACGCCGCTTTCAGTATTCTGTGATGTTTCACTGCTGAAAGCGGTCAATGTAATCTAACGCGCCCGAGAGGCGCTGTTTGACTGGACGTACTAATTATTCAGAGAACCGTACTGCGGTGCCGCAGATACTCACCATAAGCATTGATCCATTCTGCCCTATGACTTCGTAGTCTATATCTACGCCAATCACGGCATTCGCGCCGAGCTGTCGCGCCTCTTCCGTCAGCTCTGTAAACGCGATTTTGCGTGCTTTAGTTAGCTCATCTTCATAAGAGCCAGAGCGACCACCAACAATGTCACGAATAGACGCAAAAATGTCTTTAAACACGTTAGCACCCATTACGGCCTCGCCGACTACCACGCCGAAGTATTGCTCGATCTTTTTTCCTTCAATTGTATTTGTTGTTGTCACTAACATAGGTATTCCTTATTGTTTAAGCAGTGCTTGTTTTAGTGCAGCCAGTCGCGCGTTTCTCTCATCGAGTTCATAAGCCTTAGCGGGCGCAAACCCCCAAACGGGATTAGGCCACGCAATATCATTCTTTCTTCTGACAATATGATGCACATGTAACTGTGGCACAAGATTCCCTAGCGCAGCTATGTTTAACTTGTCTGCGTCAAATAGCTGCTGCAACACCTTTGATACATGTGCAGATTCTGCCCAAAGCTGTTGTTGATCTGAGTCAGATAACTCAATGATTTCAGATACATTTTCTCGCTTGGGCACCAATATTATCCAAGGATAATTGGCGTCATTAGACAGTAAAACCTTACACAGAGGTAGTTCACACACCTCTGTGGTGTCTTGTACTAACTGCGGATGAAGTGTAAACATAGTGGTTTACTCATCAAGGGTTGTCGGAATGACGGTTAATAAGGCGCGTTGACCGATAGCTACTTTCGCATTCGGGAACACAATCGCCTCGCCATCTGCTTGCGCCTCATATCGCGCGCCAGTTTCGCTCGCCAGCAGCGTTCCTTTTTTATAATCGGTAAAATTAGGGGTATCGTCACCAAAATGAAGCGCAAAATCTTCCTGAGTGCGGTTGATGGTTTGATGAATTCGATAAATATCGAAGTCCTCTTCCACGAATTCAGGCAGCGTAATGGCGTGCTGGCTAATCAATTGAGTTAACATCTCTTTCGCGTCGGCAAATCGGCGCATATCGTTTTCACCAAATGGCCTAACCTTACCAAGTTCAACGGTAAATGAGTGCGCACCAAAATCATGAGATGAAAAATAGCTAAACGTCGTGGTAGGTGCATCAGACAGTAAAATCGTTTTTACGCCACAGGCGCCCATAAAAGCAATTTGCTCTTTACTGTGTGGCAAGCCATGAAGGTAAGGGTAAACCGCAAACTTCTCATTTTTAGACGCACGAATTGCCGTATGTAAATCATAATGAATGCGTTCACGCTCTGGCGAATTAGACGACACCGGAAGCGCCGTGTAAAACGCCGCTACAGCGTCTTCTAACTGTTTCGCTCTGCGTCTTTCTTGATTCACCAGCCCTTCGCCTTCAGAATGCGCACCACTAAAAAGGCGGTTCATATTCTCTTCAACAAACCGTTTACCTATGTCCATCGCTGGCAAATTACCAAATAAAAACAAGGTACGGTGTGCCAGTGTAAGTTCGCCCGTTAGCACGTTTTTTACTAATTCGTCGCAAATTTCGATGGGTGCAGTTTCGTTGCCATGCACGCCACAAGACAAAACAATGTCTTTGTTTCCAGCCTGAGCGGGTGAAAACCCAATTATGCCTTCGGCTAAAATGTCGACAACGGTGCCGTTACTAAGAGAAAAAGACATTGGGGAAGCGAAGCGTTCAGGGGATTGACGCGAAATAGCAAGGAATTGCCCTTGTTGCATGAGTTCTGATTGTGTCTGAGACACGTCTTTACTCCTTAAGGCAAGGTTAGGTGCCTCAATTAATGGGTTAATTAAACAGTACGACGCTGATAGGCAAGAGAAGAGCCAACACAAATATCTGACTGACTAAATGCAACAAACTCTTTTTCAGGCAAGGCTTTAGCAAACAAATAGCCTTGTCCCTGAATCACATCGGTGTTTCGAAGCATTTGCATTTGTTTCACCGTTTCGATGCCTTCTGCTACTACCCGACAAGACAACGACTCGCCAATGAGCATCGCCGCTTTAATAATGGCAAGATTGACAGGGTTTTGCTCTAGCCCCATCACGAATGTCTTATCGATTTTGATGGTATCTATTGCCAGATCACGCATGTAAGCAAGATTCGAGTATCCTTTGCCGAAATCATCTATGGCAACTTTCATTCCTAGAGCACGTACTTCAAACAACTGACGTTTTACCATCAACGAGTTTGAAAGCGCAACATCCTCAGTAAGTTCCAATTCGAACTTATCAAGTGGCATCGCATATTCATCGCTTAGGCGTTTAAGGGTAGGCACAAAATTTAGATCATATAGCTGCGTAGGTGAAATGTTCACCGAGAGCTCCATGTCCATGCCTTGTTGCCTAAAACGGCAGGCACTGATAAAGGCCTGTTCGAGCGTCCAATACCCGAGTTCGTTCATCATGTTATATGACTGAGCGGCCTCGATGAGTGGACCTGGAAACAACACGCCGTCAAGGGGATGATTCCATCTAAGCAAACATTCTGCACCGTAGGTTTCTAGGGTACTTAAATCGACTTTAGGTTGGAAATAGATTTCTAGTTCATCTCGCGCAAAAGCACGTTTTAAATCGGCCTTCAGCGCAAGAGCTTTGCCAGAGTGGGTTGATTCGTTAAATGTAAGAATTTGCAGGTTTTCGTATTTATTCGATTTTGCCTGTTTTAGCGCCGCTTCAGCGCGGGTAAATAGCTTAATCGTATCATGGTTGCGAACTTCGTTGGCTACCGCGCCAACATTGAAATCGGCAATAAATGAGTGATTATCGACGGTGATGGGAGACTTAAAATGATCAACCAGCTGATTATAATACTGCCGAAGTTGCCGGTCGGCATGCCGCCCACTTAACACGAGACCGAAGATATCGCCGCTAATTCTGCCTAGTAGAATATCGGGGCCAAAAATCCGCCGTATTCGATTCGCGATTTCAAGCAGGATAATATCTCCCACGCGGTATCCCAGGCTGCTGCCCACGTCTGAAAACCTGACGACATCAATCAGCATCAGCGATAAACTGTCAGACTGGCGCACCATTTCGTCTATGCGATCTAAAAACGCATATCGATTTGGAATGGTGACGAGAGATTGGTGGATATCACCCATTTACAACGATAATCCTCACTACGTTGGCAAATACATATGCCGAAGGTGCTACTACACATCCTTAGCAGAAAGAATTCTATCCTTAAAACATGTGTAAATAAAAGCCCAAATCGAAATTTGGGCTCACATTTTTATAAAATCAGACCAGTTGACGGCTTTTTAGTCGCCTTGTTGACATGCTAATCAACACGACACGCATCTAAAGACCAAATCTTTTTGACATAATCTTTAATTGAACGGTCGGAGGTAAATTTACCCATTCGAGCAGTATTTAACACCGCCATTTTCGCCCAGTTCTGGCTGTCTTTGTACGCTTGATTAACCCGTTCATGGGCATCTGAATAGGATGCAAAATCTGCTAGCACCAAATAAGGGTCGCCTCCATCAAGTAAACTTTGTTTGATGGTCGCTAACTCGCCCGGTTTACCTGGCGTAAAGTAATCGGTTTCAAGCCAGTCCAGAACCGCCTTCAATTCCTGATTCTGATAATAGTAGTCGTAAGGGTTATAGCCTTTCGCTTTTACTGCCTGAACCTCTTCGACTGTTAAGCCAAATATGAAAATATTGTCATCACCCACTTCCTCAGCAATCTCGATATTGGCTCCATCAAGCGTACCAATGGTTAGCGCACCATTTAACGACAATTTCATATTGCCTGTACCCGATGCTTCTTTCCCTGCAGTAGAGATTTGCTCTGACACATCAGCAGCGGGAATCATTTTTTCGGCGAGCGATACACGGTAATTCGGTAAGAACACAACTTGCAGTTTCTTGTTCACACGTGGATCGTGATTAATTCGCTCTCCCACCTTATTGATGGCATAAATAATGTCTTTCGCTAATTTGTAGCCCGGTGCGGCTTTCGCCCCAAACAAGAACACGCGAGGCTCCATGTCATAGTCAGGGTTTTCAAGTAAGCGTCGGTACAGCGCCATTATATGCAGTAAATTCAGGTGCTGACGCTTGTATTCGTGCAATCGCTTAATCTGAATATCGAAGATGGCGTCAGGATTGATATCAATCCCTGTTAATGTTTTCACTTCTTTTGCTAACGCCACTTTATTATCGCGCTTGATTTTCATAAACGCTTTTTGAAATTTTGTATCGTCCGCAAAGGCTTCCAGCTCTCTGAGTTTGTCGAGATCTCTTGGCCAGTCTTGTCCAATTTTGCTATCAATAAGGCTAGATAATGCAGGGTTACAGGCTTTTAGCCAACGGCGCGGGGTAATCCCATTGGTCACATTGGTAAACTTGCCAGGATACATTTGGTCAAACTCTGGAAATAGATTTTGCTTCACCAATTTAGAATGGATTTCAGCTACCCCGTTAACCGCAAATGAGCCAATCACAGACAAGTGCCCCATTCTGACCATTTTATCGTTACCTTCTTCGATGATAGACAATTTACGCTTCATGTCGTTATCACCCGGCCAAACAGCCTCTACTTCGCTCATAAAACGGTGATTAATCTCATAGATAATTTCTAAATGACGAGGAAGGATCTTTTCAAACATACGCGCAGGCCACTTTTCTAGCGCTTCTGGCAACAAGGTATGATTTGTATAAGCAAAAGACTCGCGACAAATAGTCCATGCGGTATCCCAATCCAGCTCTGCGCGATCCACCAATATTCGCATCAACTCAGGAATCGCTACCGCTGGGTGGGTGTCATTCAGCTGAATTACCACTTGCTGGCTAAAGCGGCTCCAATCATCGCCATGAGCACGTTTGTAACGTCGAATGATGTCTTTCAACGAACAGGCGCTGAAAAAGTATTGCTGAATTAGTCGCAGTTCTTTACCCGCTTCGGTCTCATCATTGGGATAGAGCACTTTTGAAATGGTTTCAGCTTGAACATTTTCTGTTTGCGCATCGACGTAACCCCCTGCGTTAAATACGTCCCAGTTAAAATAGCCTGATGCCTGGCTTTGCCATAAACGCAACACATTGACAGTATTACCGCCGTAGCCTACAACCGGAATGTCCCAAGGGATCCCTTTTACAATCAACCCCGGATGCCATTCTTTACGGATCCCGCCATTTTCACCGTATTTGGTTTCAACGTAACCATAAAGCGGAACTTCCTGAATAGATTCAGGACGGCAAATTTCCCATGGGTTTCCGTAATCACGCCAACTGTCTGGTCGTTCTATTTGTGCGCCGTTTTTGATTTCTTGTCTGAACAAGCCATGTTCATAGTGAATACCGTAACCTACGGCTGGCAGCTCCAGCGTCGCCAACGAATCAATAAAGCACGCGGCAAGACGCCCCAACCCGCCATTCCCCAACGCCATGTCGGGCTCTTCTTCCATAACATCGGTCAGATTCACACCCAATTCATTTAATGCCTGTTGTGTAACGTCAAACAACCCCAAATTATGCAGGTTGTTCGACATTAAACGCCCCATTAGAAATTCAGCAGAAAAATAATGTACGGCACGCGTATCATTCATATAGTGGGATTTTTGCGTTTTGCGCAGTCTGCCCAGTACTTGCTCGTTCACAGCCGCACACGCAGCCTTCCACCAAGCATGGCTATTTGCTTTGTTTTCGTCCGTTCCGAGGGTGCAGTGAAGATGACGAACTATCGCGTCTTTAATGTCGTTCTTATCAAGTGTGATACTGTTTGCAATATCAACGGGTTGGGATGTTTTCGCCTTCATGGGTTTTCCTGCCTAACATTCGATTCGATGTTTACAAATTGTAAATTAATTACAGTTTAACGTGTTTTTATTATTTTTAGCAGGAAAAAAACAAAGTTTCTGTTAATTTGTCGTTAACAGAAATAAAAAAGCCAGACTCAAGTCCGGCTTTATGTAATATTTTTACACTTTTGAAACAAATTAAAAACAACTAAGAAACATTTGCAGATTTAAAGGCGTGATCGACAATGTCTTGCGCTTCGCCCACTAAGTTTTGTAAATGACTTTCACCTTTGAAGCTTTCTGCATAAATTTTATACACATCTTCTGTGCCCGATGGGCGTGCAGCGAACCAACCATTCTCTGAGCTGACTTTAACGCCCCCTATCGATGCCCCGTTGCCTGGAGCATGTGTTTGTATAGTCTGAATCTGCTCTCCGGCAAGTGTAGACGAGGTAATCGCCTCAGCAGACAGTCGGCTCAGTGTGGCTTTTTGTTCAAAGCTGGCAGCTACATCAATACGCGTGTAACTCGGCGTGCCAAACGCCTCGGTAAGGGCTTGATAATTCTGATAGGGATCTTTACCGGTTACCGCGAGCATCTCCGCAGCCAATAAACACATGATGATACCGTCTTTGTCTGTAGCCCATGCTTTGCCATTGCGGCGCAAGAAAATACCGCCAGCACTTTCTTCACCAGAAAACCCAATCTCACCACGATGCATACCTTGCACGAACCATTTAAACCCGACCGGCATTTCTGCCAGCTCTCGATTTAACGACGAAGCAACGCGGTTGATTAAACTGGATGAGACCAGCGTTTTTCCGACTTTAAGGCTTGAGCTCCACTGTGGCCTGTGGGTATACAAATATTGAATCGCTGCAGCTAAATAATGATTTGGATTCATTAACCCGCCCGAGGGGCATACAATACCGTGTCGGTCAAAATCAGGATCATTGCCAAAGGCAACGTCATAATCTTGCTTTAAATCAATCAATCCAGCCATCGCATACGGCGACGAGCAGTCCATACGAATTTTTCCGTCTTTATCGCAACGCATAAACGCAAAACGGTGATCAACGTGTCGATTAACCACGTCAATATTCAATCCGTACATATCCGCAATCTGGTCCCAATAACCTAAACCAGAGCCACCCAAGGGATCGGTGCCCAACGTTAGCCCCGCACTTGCAATGGCGTGCATATCAACCACATCATTTAGCTGTGATATATAGTCTTGAGCAAAATCGACGTGCTGCACAACACTGCTTCGCATCGCCATTGAGAAATCCATGCGTTTCACCGCTTTCATGCCATTACCAATGATGTCATTGGCACGCGCTTGAATAACCGATGTCACATCACTATCGGCAGGCCCTCCATGCGGCGGGTTGTACTTAAAACCGCCATCTTCTGGCGGGTTATGAGACGGGGTTATCACAATGCCATCAGCAAAACCGCTCGTTCTTGACTGATTGAACTGTAAAATAGCATGGGAAATCACAGGTGTCGGTGTGTACCCTTGGTCTTTTTGAACAAGTATGTTCACACCATTCGCGGCCAGCACTTCTATTGCTGTAATAAACGCGGCTTCAGATAACGCATGGGTGTCCATGCCTATCATAATGGGCCCAGAAATATCGTGGGTATTTCGGTACTCAACTAACGCCTGACAGATGGCGGCAATGTGGGTATCCGTGAAGCTCGACAAAAAAGACGAACCACGGTGCCCAGAGGTGCCAAAAGAGACAGCTTGCGACGGCTCGCCGATTTCTGGCTTGTTCGAATAGTACGCCGCAACAAGTCGCGCCACATTAACCCATTGAGAAGGCTCGGCAGGCTTGCCCGCCATCGGATGAATTGCCATTGTGATTATGCTCCCTGTTCTGTCCGATACGCTGGAGTCAGTTTATTGTGTGAATATGTCTACCAGTTGACGTTGATCATCTTCGTCGTAACCCAGTGCTTCAGCAGCCTGTGACAACATCGACGACTTTTTCGCAGTATTATTATTCGTTACAACCCAAAACTGCGAACCCGGAATTTGCTTTGGATTCGTGCTGCTACCACTTTCCAGCAGTTTTTCTTTGCTGTTGGCAAAGTACAAGCGATTGCGACCTTTCACATTCAGCACTTTATCAAACTGGCTGGCATTGCACGCGTACAACCCTGCAAGAATAGCCAAAAACACATCGACTCGACTAGACAGCTCAGAAAGCTTTCGGGTTTTAAGGTAAGCGACAACGTCGCCGCCTTTCGTTGAGGCAATCACCTCTCCTTCAGCCAAGGTATGTGCTTGACTCGATGCTTGCTCATTAGCGTGTTCAAATGTTTCCGTGACGTTGTCTGTCACGTTAGAAGGAAAACTGTCGTTCGCTCGTTCCATCTGCGAAGGTGCAGCGTCGGCTGTGTGTTGTTCGTTCCCTAAAAGCAAACGGCGTAGAATGTCAGATGCGCTCTCACCAATATGCTTCGTTTGTGACGCAATGTAAGCGTATAACTCGTCATCAATTGTTATCGTTTTCATAGTTTTCGCTAGCTTAACTGTTTGACTTCGTCGCACATTATAATGAGAAATTGACAAAATTAATCAGAAAAAAAGCCATCTTATTTAAAAACTGTTCTCTTCGCTCAATCCTTGAGCAGTTTTACAGATGTTGATTCACAGCCGCTTCACCATTCACTGATTTGCTGCTGCCATTAACAGCAGGTGGGATCTCGTATACATTGAAATAAAATCTTATATTGTGAAATGTCAGTCTCATTACGATGAAATAAAAATGATTTGTCGCCAGAGATCTTGTGATTTTGGAGGTGAGGAATGAAAAACGTATTTTTGGGTGTTGTATCTTGTAAGGCGGCAATAGGCAAGGAGCGGGCAGTCGCAATATTAGAAATCAACAACCGCAAGCTGTGTTGAGGCGATCTAATGGAGATGATAGGAATAGAGTTGTGAATTCTGCAAAGCTGACATTAACGCTTTACTCAGCAGCGACGAGCATGGAGCGATTTTGTGTTAATGTTTGAGCGAAGCGAGCAACACAAAATTGCGAAATGCTCGGTGTCTGAATGTAGTAACTTGTTAGGTGACGTTTTCACTAATGGGTGCTGTTCCAAGTTTGAGTACCATTTCTTTTTTATCAGTTAATACTACTAGAGTTTTATGAACATCATTCCAAGCAATATCTATAACACCGTCAATCAGCTCATCATCGTAATCCGTATCCATTGTATCCTCAGAGTATGAAAGAACCGATTTACAAACAAGTCTCAACAGGGGCTTAAAGTCATCCACGTTATTAACAAATTCAATCGTAAAAGTTCGGTTATCGATGTCATAGAGCATTTTCGATATGTAAGGCGAACAATTTGGAATCCAATAGTCTAGGTTGTTCAAATGATGCCCTTAGTCACATAACAATTTAATAATGCGCAAATTGCGCGTTTTTCTACCGAGCATGTGCTCGTTTTCATCCATATTGCCACGATTACCAATTTAATTAAAGCCAAGCAAGATAGAGGATTCAGGCTGGTTGGCCTGGTAATGCATCGGACAAAAACGCGCGATCGGGTCGTTTTCTTGAATATAGGGGAAAGGCAACTATAACTGTATATATATACATACTCAATATTAGAATAATGAAAACCAAATCCCCATTTTTAAATCACATAACCGAATACATGTTGCTAAGACAGTATTCTCTTAGGACTGTTTCTACCTATTTGAAATGGATTTCATCATTTATTCACTTTCATGGAAAGCGTCACCCATCATCAATGGGTGATAATGAAGTTGAGCAATATCTTGAACATTTGGCCTTGAATGCTGATGTGTCCCCGCGAACACAAG
>NZ_JAOWKX010000001.1:258-771283 GCF_025751585.1 Fluctibacter corallii | reverse complement strand
TTGATAGGCAGGGTGTGGAAGCGTTGTAAGGCGTTAAGCTAACCTGTACTAATTGCCCGTGAGGCTTAACCATACAACGCCTAAGAAGCTTTAGCTTCGGTGTTGTAAGACAAGTGCACAAGAGATAGAATACAGACTCTCGTTGATTTATCAGCTTTACCGAATTGACTAAGGATGATGACATTACATCCTCCTTACGCAAAGTAACCACTTTGCACAACAGTTTATGCCTGGCGGCAATAGCGGTACGGTACCACCTGAATCCATTCCGAACTCAGAAGTGAAACGTACTAGCGGCGATGGTAGTGTGGGGATTCCCCATGTGAGAGTAGCACACTGCCAGGCTCCCATTACAAGAAGCCCTTCTCCAATGAGAAGGGCTTTTTACGTTCTCCTCTTCATGGGGGAATCCCGCTGCGCAACGGGCCTGCAAGCTGGCCGGCGAGCCAACACCGATCTCATACCATTCCGCATAAAAGTATGATCTAATTGAATCACCCTGTTTATTCAAAAATTTCCATGAACAAGTAATCTTCCGAGGACTTGCGTCGCTTATCAAAAAGAGAAGAAGACCTCAAAAATATTACGCTTACTAGCGGTATCTCTGTTTCTTGAATGTCAAAACCTTACTCAAGTGGCAAGCCAATTAAAGGTTGCACGGCGAAGCGTTAACACTTGGGTTAGTGATTATCTTTCCAAGGGATTAGTATCACTACTTAACCTCAAAAAAACATAGTTGAGCTCAGGAAGTAATTGGTCACGAATAGCACTGTTAAAACGGAAGCTAAATGTCAGGTTTCAGTCGGAAAATCCGTTTAATATGAAGTCTTTTAATAAAACGTTTGTATGAGACTGTTGATTATAATTGCCCCCTGTAAATACAATAACAGCATCATAATCATCTAAGATAATGACTTTTTGCCCGCCATTGCCGGACATTTGGGAAATACCTATTCGTTCGTTGTTATCTAAATTCAAATATCTGAGCCAAAACAGATAGCCGTAACGTGATTGTTCTATTTGTGATTGCGGTGCTTTCAATGCCTTAATCCAATCCTCTGATACAATGCTTTGGCCTTTCCACTTTCCGTTTTGTAAGAGTAATACTCCTATTTTCAACATGTCTCTCGAACTTAGCCACGCTTGTCCAAAGTTGTGTATGTCCGATTGATTGGCAATGAACTGCCAAGAAAATGAATTGATATTAAGAGGAGTAAACAAATATTGATTAGCAAATTTATTAAGAGGCAGCCCTGATACTGTCTCAATAATGTGGCTGAGTAATACCACATTTCCTGAGCAGTAATGGCCGTGATTGCCAGGACCTGCTGCCATAGGTAAATCTAACACAAAGCGCACCCAGTCTTGTGTCGGATACATGTAACGTTCGTTTCCCGGAGATGCTTCATCTCTGTCGTTGCATGCCAAGCCAGATTGCATGGTTAATAGGTCTTTAATGGTAATTTTTTTCTTGCGTACACCATAGTGTTTGATAGGTTGGTAGTGGGGAAAAAATTGTAAAATTGGCGTGTCTAGATTGAGTAAACCTTTATCCACAGCAATACCTGTCAAAATAGCAACGAGGGTTTTTGTTGCGGAACGGAGTTGATGTAATTTTTTATCATCAAACTCATAAAAATATTCCTCGAATACTAGTTCTCCGTCGAGATAGAGTAATACACTGTGGGTATATGGAAACTCACCGTTGTAAATCGCATTTGTCATACTAGTCAACTGCCGCGTGAGAGGCAGGTTAGGAGCCAATGATCTAACCGATATTCCATCAGATTGTTCGCTTGGGGGGCGGTAGGAGTAAGGTGAAGGTGAATGGGATGGTTTTGCTATCCAGATAGACGGCGGTAGTTTATGGGATGAATCGATAAGCTTAAAAATAGGGTTCTCAGTGTGCTTCTTTTCTCGCAGTTCTCGATATCCGTAAATGTGTCCACTTTTATCTCTGATAAATGCTACTTGTATGTCAGCACTGTTTATAAAAATGTCTGGTTTATGTGGCGTAAGTGGGTAACGAGCGCCATTAATAATGGCATACAAATTAACATTGTTTGGTCCAGCTACTAT
Organism: Fluctibacter corallii; assembly: GCF_025751585.1. Lineage (GTDB taxonomy): Bacteria > Pseudomonadota > Gammaproteobacteria > Enterobacterales > Alteromonadaceae > Fluctibacter_A > Fluctibacter_A corallii. Next base: position 769,204 of record NZ_JAOWKX010000001.1, on the reverse strand, counting down.
AGTCAGAGTAGAACTATCGGTGTACTCATATAACCCTTCAAAGTCTGATAGGGGCGTGTTCGCCAATGTATGTAGGGCAAAAAGCGAGGTAAGTACTATTGCGGCCCTTCCAATCATATTTAACTGTTTTGCACAGGCAACCGAAGTGTTTAAGCGGTCTGTTTTGCGTTAGTGAGAGTGTCGGGTGTATCCCATCGATAGACGTACTCACTTACAGAATTACCACATGGTGTATTCCAAATAGCCTCGCCAGCTCTTTTCCCTCCTAAGGATTCATAGAATCTAATTGCGTTTGGATTGCTCTTTAGTACTTCTAAATAAATACCATGCGTCGGGTAATTTTCCTTTGCCCACAACGCAGCAAGGTGAAGTAGTTTGGTGCCAATTCCTTTGCCTTTGTATTCAGAATAAACATGTAAGTTATCAATGATAGTGCCATTCGTGGGGTGCTTTCCGCCAAATGCACAGATAAATCCGCAGAAAACGCCATCCAGTTCGGCAACAATAACCCGTTGGTTAGGCTCAGGAGTGGTAAGACGCTTTATCCACGTATTTTCTCTATTCTTTTCTACTTCATGTTGTAAAAACGTTGCTGATAATGCATCTGAATATGTCTCTCGCCAGCTACGTGCATGTAATTTAGCGATATTTGAGATATCAGTAACGGTGGCTTGTCTAAATTCCATCTTAATTGTCCCACTTGTGATTGGTATTGTTTTACAGGTAAAACAGTACAATGATTAATCAATAATTGGAAATCTTAATACCTTCACGATTAGGATGAATAAGTTGCGTTATGTATTAACTATTCAGGAAATTTGCTTGTGAAGCACGGGTTCTTTGTTACATTATTGTAAAAAATAATTCGTCAGTTAAAAGGAGAGTGGCGTGAGCGACCAATCACTCATTCCAGAGGGAATCCATAGTCTTCCCGACTACATAGAACAAAAATTGAGGGCTTATGGGGCGCTGCCCGCTTATACCGCACTTGGTAAAACCTTGTCTTTTCGAGAAGTGGATGAGAAATCTGTGGCCTTAGCTAGCTGGCTTCAGCATCAAAATGGACTCAATGAGGGAGATAGAATTGCGATTCAATTACCCAATATTTTGCAAAACCCTATTGCAGTATATGGTGCGCTAAGAGCGGGATTGGTTGTAGTAAACACTAATCCGCTTTATACCGCGAAAGAAATGGCACATCAGTTTAAAGACTCAGGCGCAAAGGCGCTCATTATCTTGTCAGACTTTTTGCCTAAATACGAAGAGATTAAGCATCAAACCCAAATAGAGACAGTTATATCCACGGGTATTGGCGATCTCCTATCCGACAAGGCGAGCCCAACTGAAGGTGACATTTATTCTTTTACTGAGGTGTTGCAAGCGGGTAAAGAGTTACCTCTTAAAGCGCGCAGTAAGCAAAATGTGGATGATGTGTGCATGTTACAGTATACCGGAGGTACTACTGGGGTTTCTAAAGGTGCAGCGCTATCTCATGGCAATATATTAAGTAACAGTGTGCAAACCTTGGATCGCCTTGGCGCCAGTTTTGAGGAAGGGAGAGAAGTCGTGGTGTGCCCATTGCCCCTTTACCATATTTATGCGTTTACAGTCTGCATGATGACCTTCTTTGCAAAGGGGTGTTTAACGGTATTAATACCGAACCCAAGGGATCTTGACGCCTTTGTTTCACAAATGAAGCCGTTTCCCATAACGACCTTCTGCGGATTAAATACCTTGTTTATAGGATTGTGTCAGCACGCAGAATTCAAACAGATGAATTTCGCTAACTTGAAATTGACTATTTCAGGTGGCACCGCTTTAACGCAAGCGGCTGTCGATATCTGGAAAGAAGTAACTACTTGTTCGATTACTGAAGGGTATGGCTTGTCAGAAACTGCACCGGTATTGACATTCAACCAGCCTGGTAATGAAAAAGTCGGTACTGTAGGGCCCCCTCTTCTAGGCACTGATATTCAGCTTCTAGATGAGAATGATCAACCCGTAGAAGGCGATGAGTCAGGGCAAATAGCTGCGAAAGGGCCTCAGGTAATGCTTGGCTATTGGAATCGAGAAGAAGAAACAAAGAAAGTCATGACACAGTCTGGATATTTTAAGACGGGTGATGTTGGTGTGCGTACGGAAGAGGGCTGCATCAAAATAATTGACCGTTTGAAAGATTTGGTGATTGTGTCAGGATTCAATGTATATCCGAACGAAGTGGAAAACGTGTTAGCGAGCCATCCCTGTGTATTAGAGGCTGCTGTGATTGGAAAGTCTGATGAGCGAACGGGAGAGCGAGTCTGCGCGTTTATTACTGTTTCAGAAACAGTCAGTGAAGATGCATTGATTTCTCATTGTAAAAAGAGCTTAACTGGATACAAAGTACCGAAAGAGTTTCACATTGTTCAAGAGCTGCCCAAATCCACGGTGGGTAAAGTGCTCAGACGAGAATTGAGACAAGCAAGTTAAGATAATGAAATCACTATTATTGATTAATTTTAGTGGTTAAACGTAGGCGCTATGGCTCAAAAATAAAAACAGAGCCATAGCCATGTTAGAGAATAAAGTTTACATTTTCACGTCGTGGTCACAGTAAATATCTGAGGTGTCACCTTGTTGGCGCACCTGAATTTGATCAAAGGAAATATCACCGAATAGAGCCTTGAGCTCGTCGACATAAGCGTCTGCTGTATGCTCAATCTGTAAACTAATGTGCTCAATGTGTGCGGTGTCAACGGTATTTGCGTTGATCAATGCTGTCAGCTCGTGCTGAAGGTGTTCTGCTTCTTCTAAACGTTGTTGGTCAACTGTCACTACGCCAGCGTTGGTGTTCACCGCTGATGTTACTATTTCTTGAATGCGTTCGGAAAGCAGCTGAATATCGGGCTGTATTGCTTTTATGGGTTGTGTGGCAAGCTCAATATCAGACTCGTTCACGGTGAGTTGTTGGCGAAGCGCTATTAACTGATCACTCACTGGCATAGTTGCAACAATCTTACAATCTTTTAGTGCAACCATTTCTGAATCTTTCGTCAATGTTTGATGGTAAAAGGGGTCTGAACGATGAGCAGCCGACGCCGATAGTGCGCCAATGAGTAAGGTTGATAGTATTATAGGTTTGATTAGGGACATAGCATTCTCCTTTTTAATTTATTGCGTAAGTCGAAGGGAGAATGCAAAAAGTTTATTTTTATTTAAAAAGTCCAGTAAGGTAGCCATGCCGAATAGGTGGCATTCTATTGGCGTATGAACACTGCCTAGCTTTTTGTGTCTGACGTGAATATTACCCCTTTGTGGATTGCCGAATAACCAATTGAGGTGTAAAAAAGCGTGACCTTATTGCGTCTTGATTACCCGCTTTTTTACGCGACCTAATGCACTGAATTAATGCGGATGTCGCGCTTTTCGCAATCTCTGTCGTGGGTTGTGCCGCAGTGGTGAGTGTAGGGTAGGTCTGTCGCGAAAAGGGGCTATCCTCAAAACCTGCAATGGCGAGTTGCGCAGGCACATCCAAGCCATTCATGCGAGCCCCAAAAAGCGTGCCTGCCGCAATTTCATCGTTGCAGGCAAATACGGCTGTAGGCGTGGGGGCCATTTTGACAATTTTTTCAGCACTTTTCACACCGGTTTCAAAAGAGTAAGTTCCGTTAAGAATGAGCTGATTATCAACGGGAATATCGCGTGCTTTTAATGCTGCTTTATACCCTTCCTGACGCTCTATCGTAGACTGGTGTGCCATGTCACCGCTAATAAATGCTATCCGTGAGTGACCTTGCTCAATTAGATGCTCGGTAATGGCATAGGCCGCTTTGTAGTCGTCTATGAGTACACTTGGCAAGGAGGAGTTTGGTGTTGTGCTGCCTGACAGAATACGTACGTAGCAAATATTTCGCTCGTCGAGTGCTGAAAGCACTTGCGGCATTTCTGACAACGGGGGAGAGAGAATTAACCCTGCAAGTCTCGCGCTACTTACCATATTCACGAGTTCATTAACAATGTTGTCACTGGCGGCATTGCAAGGGTGAATAAGCAGCTCGTAGCCGCTAGATCGGCATTCGTCGAGGATACCTTTTTGCATATCAATAATGTAGTACGCATTGGGATTGTCATATACATAACCTAATACAAAATTTTCTCTCCCAGCCAGATCCCTTGCCGCTTTATTGGGTTTGTAGTCGAGCGCCTCAATCGCTTCTTGTACTTTTTCTAGCGTTGCGGGCTTAACAGTACCCTCGTTATTAATAACGCGTGATACGGTTTTTATTGATACGCCAGCGTATTGCGCAACACTCTTGATCGTGGCAGGCACATGGACTCCAAAGGCAAAATAGAAACTAAACGCGATTTTGCCAAATTTATGCTCAGATAGGAAATTTAACAATTTTATAAATAAGTATTTGCAAGCTTGCAACCTCTGGTGTAAGTTACGATTTAATGACAGCGTTGTCATGTTGACGTAACCGAGGTAGACGACGGCTTGTCATTTTATTTAATAATAAATGACAGCGTTGTCATTATGGAGTTCAAGGATCTGGATAATGAATACACATACTCTACACCCACTAACCTCCGCGTTGCGTCATACTCTCTACAGTGCCTTGGCGATTACCTCTGTCACCGGTTTGTTACAGCCTCAAGCATGGGCGCAGCAAATAAATACAGATGCTGCTAATAACGACATAGAAGTGATTCAAGTCACCGGTATTCGCGCCAGTCAACGCGCTAACATTAATGCCAAACGATTCTCAAACAGCATTGTGGATGCAATTACCGCGGAAGATATTGGAAAGTTTCCTGATAAGAATGTTGCAGAATCGCTTTCCCGAATTCCGGGGATTACCATCGATCGTGATTTTGGCGAGGGCCAAGGCGTGACGATTCGTGGTGTTCAACCGGATCAAAACTTAACGTTGGTAAATGGGCAGGCCGTGGGTACTGCACAATGGTTTGTGCTGTCTGAAGCGACGCGAAATTTTAACTTTGAGCTACTGGCTTCAGAGATGGTCGCGGGGGTAGAGGTATATAAATCGGCACAAGCGGACATCGACGAGGGCGCATTAGGCGGCACGGTTATTCTGAAAACGCGAAAGCCGCTGAATTTAGATGCGAATACAACGCAGCTCTCCGCTGAAGCTCAGTACAACGACATCGCAGAAAAAACGGATCCTGCTATATCAGGGCTGTACAGTTGGAAAAATGATGAAGAAACGGTGGGCTTGCTAATCTCTGCCTCTTATCAGGAAAGAACGGTCAGACGCGAAACTAACGAAGACTTTGGCTGGTTTGGTCCAAGTATTGGCCGTATCGATCCGTTGATTGAAGCGCCTGGCGGTGCACAACAAAAAGGCGCAATTCCATGGGGGATTGGGTCTGCACAGTTTCGACAAGACCGAGAACGATTAGGATTAGACATCACCGCCCAGTGGGCCCCTACCGACTATGTTGATTTTACTTTGCACTATTTATCGTCAACATTAAGCGCAGATAATGTGAACTCAAATTTAATTGGCATTCCTTTTCGAGGTATTGCCTACATGGGGACTGATACGAATTCGGGGAGTGTGAATAGTGAAGGGGTCGTGGACTATCTTGCTGTAACAGGCGTCCCACAGCGGCCAGAATGGGCACGCCACATCGCGTATGACAATATATTTCGTGATGGTTCGGAAATGTCGACCGATATTCTCGACTTGGAAGGGAATATAACAACAGACAATGGAAAGTGGCATTTTCAACTGGGTACAACACGTGGTGAAGGAGAAAACCGTGATTTCTTTACGGAGTTTTGGGTGGATGCCAACGACCCTGCGGCAACGTTTGATTTTTATAATCCTGATAGCCGTAACCCTTACATCGATTTTACTGGACCAAGCAGTTGGCTACAAAATCCAACTGATGAAATGTGGTTGGGCGGAATCTTTGATCAAGCCAATCTAACCGAAGACACCGAAGATTATGCTCAAGTCGATTACTCTCATTTTGTTGAATGGGGAGTGATAACGGAAATTAAAACAGGAGTTAAATATCGTGATCGCAGCTTTGAGCAGAATCGGTATCGAACCGATTTGGCCAATCTGACAGCGACGGGGGAAGGCAGTTTAGGTCCTGCCAGTGAATTTTGGACTGGCGAGATGATAGACGTGGAACATACCCACACTAATGCACTGGCGGCAAGCTATTTCTTTCCAGATAAAGTAGGTATGTACGAAGCGTTATACAGCGTTGCAGAATGTGCAGGAGGTGAAACGACGTTATGCCGTCAGTCTAATGTGTTTCAATCGCTCGCTTCGTTTGAGGTAGAGGAAGACATCACCGCGGTGTACGTAATGGCGAACTTTGCTGGAGAGGCGTTTCGAGGAAATTTAGGCCTGCGTTATGTCGAAACCGATTCAATCTCCAAGGGATTCGATGTTGAGACGGGAAATGCGGTTGAATACGATGGTGGGTATAACGAATGGCTACCGAGTTTGAATATTGCGTATAACTTGACGGATGATGTGGTTGCGCGTGTCGCGGCCGGGCGTGTTATTACGCGTCCTGCTCCGTTTCAATTGGCTCCTGCTGTTAATCTGACGCCGGAAACCAGTTCAGGAGAAGCGGGTAATCCAAATTTAAATCCCCTCACCGCCAATCAATTTGAAATAGGCGTAGAGTGGTACTTCGATGACTCGTCCATTCTAGCTGGCACGGTGTTCAAGAAAGATGTGAACGATTTTATTTTTACCAAAATTGTGTCTCGAGACATTGATGGCGTGCTAATTAATCAGCTCAGCACACCTGAAAATGGTGGTTCTACTACCATTGAAGGCATCGAATTGCAGCTTCAGCACACATTTGAAAATGGTTTTGGTGGCTATGTAAATTACACCTATACCGATGTTGCAGATGCTGAAATTGAGGAGGCTGCGCCTGTACTTGATGATGACGGCAATATTGTTGGTGCGACACTGGCGTCTCGCAATGTGAGTTTTCCTAATACCTCCAAAAACACATTTAATGCGGGGTTATATTTCGAAACTGACGCTTATAGTGCCCGCGTGAATTATAACTACCGTTCGGAATACTTTATCGCACAAACGGAAATTGGCGATCGTTATCGCGACGCGCAATCACAGGTCGATATGCAGCTAAGTTGGAATGTAACAGAGGCGATTACCTTGAAAGCCGAAGCGCTAAATTTAACTAACGAAATTTGGGAAAACTATTACGTGCGTGCATCAGATAGTGTGACATTAGGCGGTACGCAAAGTGCAAATGGTAGACGCTTCTTTGTAGGGGCGAGCATGACCTTTTAATGGCGTGTAGCCCTACGATGTAAAGGCACATGGCGTGATTGGATATGAACACAGCCTTTGTCATGTGCCGCTTCCAACATAAGACGGTGATGTCAGCGTATTGAGTGATTGAATACAAAATCAAAAAGTAGGGAATTATTATGTGGTTAAGGTGTAAAACTGGTGGCGTGCTTCGTTGTTGGCAGCGCCGATATCCGTGGCTACTTGGCTGCGCTTTTTTGATGATGCAGTCGGTGTTGCCTGTCAGTGCCAGTGTCCGCAATGATTTGCCCATAACCCAGACGAGGCTTAAACAACTGGCTGATGAACTTCAGATCACGTATCAGGTCATTAGTAATACAGCGCAGCGTCAATGTGATACACCCATTGGCGGTGGAACGTGTTTTGTCGCTGAGCTAACACTTACTAACGGCAGCACTGCCTTGCCCAGCGATACCTCTGCGTATTTTAGCCATATTTCGCCCATTCAACATGCCACCAACCCTAACTTTCAGATCACCCATGTGAAAGGCGATTTACATCGACTCCAGCTAGTGAATGGCTTAAAAGCGGGCGAGACTCAAAAAACAGAACTACTTGCGCCATTTTGGCATGCTGCAAGATCGGATGTAATGCCAAACTATTATTTGGTAAGTGAGGGGTTGCACCCAGAAATCATTTTATCTACTCAGCGAGTTAAACAGGAGGGGACGGGATTATTTGCAGCGGCCCATGCAGGGCATTGGGATACGCCCCAACAATTCCGTCGCAATACACAAGACAACCTACCTTTGGCAACACCCGAATACCGATTTGAGCAACGTGAGAATGCGACACACACCGCTATTAATGACTCGCCAAGACATCGACTTATTCCAGGAGTAAAATCACTACGAGACAGTCAGCAATGGATTAATACCAAGGGCATTGAATTTGCACCAGATGTGCAAACACGGTTTTCATTATCAATACAGGCACTGCGAGTATATGGTTTGAAGGATACGCCTGATAGCTTACCCGTGACTATCCGCACTCATCTCAGCAATGCGTCATCAGACACAACGCATCATCCTGAGGGTTACCATTTGCGTATTGTCCCATCGGGCGTATTAATAGAAGCGAGTACATTAACTGGGGCAAAATATGCCTTGATGACCCTCGGACAACTTTGGGATGACCAAAAGAAGCGCTTGCCTGTTGTTGAGATTCACGATGAACCACACTTTGCTTTTCGGGGCATGCACGTAGATCTTGCGCGCCATTTTCCGGGCAAAGCAAGTTTGCATAATTTGATCACACAAATGCATTTGACCAAGTTGAATAAGCTCCACTTACATCTAAGTGATGATGAGGGATGGCGACTCGAAATTAACGGTCTTCCAGAGCTTACCGAAATTGGTGCTTATCGTTGTCATGATGTCACAGAGCGCCGCTGCTTGTTGCCTCAGCTAGGCAGTGGGCCATATAAATCGGCATTGGGAAATGGGTATTTAACGGCCGCAGACTATATCGAGTTGGTAAAATATGCGAATGCTTTGGGTATTGAAGTGATTCCATCATTCGATATGCCTGGGCATGCTAGAGCGGCCATTGTGTCGATGGAAGCGCGCTACAACAAGCTATTGCCTAACAATCCACAGCAGGCCAACGCATATCGGCTGATTGATCCCAAAGATACAACCGAGTATCTGTCGATTCAGTTTTACAACGACAATACCATCAATCCATGCATAGAAGGTACGTACCGATTTGTTGAACACGTCATCGACACCGTTATTGATTATCATCGTCAAGCGGATGTACCTCTGACTACCTTTCACTTGGGCGCGGATGAAACCGCAGGCGCTTGGAAAGCATCACCTGCTTGCGCTATGAAAAATATCAGTGCAGAGAATGGACTAGGATATTTCGTGGCTAAGGTAGTTAAACTCGGACAACAGAAAGGCCTGACGATGGCTGGCTGGAGTGATGGTATCGAAGAAAGTCTGACGCAAATTAAGCCTAATGGTGTGCAGGCTAATATCTGGAAAACCCTGTATTGGGGCGCAGAGCAGAGCATAGAAGAGTTTGCTAAAGCACATGTGCCCGCGGTGTATTCCTTTCCTGATGTTCTGTATTTCGATTTTCCTTATGCAAACCATCCTTATGAACCGGGTTACTATTGGGGATCAAAACACACAGATACGCGCAAAGTGTTTGAATTTATGCCGCTACGTCTGTCTGCGCATCGTCATCTCTGGCAAGACAGAATGGGCAACCAGTACACAAATTCTGTTCAAACTCAACATGCTCCTCTTGGTATTCAGGGGCAATTGTGGACAGAAGTAACGCCAAATCAAGCCGCGCTGGAATATATGCTGTATCCGCGATTGTATGCGCTGGCTGATCGTGCCTGGCATATTCCCGATTGGCAACGTATCGATGATGTGTCGTCGCAGACATTCGCGAGCATGCGTGAGCACGATTGGCATACATTTCAGATGACGCTAGCAACAAAAATGTTGCCATCATTGATTCAGCAACAGATTAACTTTCGGCTTCCGCCGCCTGCGGCAACCCTACGAAAGGGAAAGCTGCATATGCTAGCGGGCTTGCCAAATCTGTTATTGGAATACAGTGAAGACGGAAAACGATGGCATTTATATGATGAGCCAGTTGCCGTTGCCTATACACCCTACGTTAGATCGCGGTGGCCAAACACACATCATGTGAGCATGGTTCTTTCCCTTAAAAAATAAAAGAATGTACACTGGTATGATGATTAAAATTATAAAATGACAGCGTTGTCATTTTGCGTTAAGGTTAGTTTAGCTAACGTAAACGTGTACACAAGAGACCGTTTTTCATGACCAAATTTACTGCTGAGTTCGCCATACAGGCTGAGCAATATCAGACATCGACATCGGCTGCATCGTCAAAGTCTGTGTCTACGTCCTCGCCATTCTATATCGGTGTAGATGGTGGAGGCACCAAATGCCGTGTGCGTTTGGAAGATGCAGCGGGTCATTGTTTGGGTGAGGGCGTTGCGGGTTCAGCAAACATTATGCGTGACACTGATGTAGCAAAAGCGTCTATGCTTGAGGCCATATCGAATGCAATTTCGCAGTCGGGTCAGTCTATCTCGCTATCAGATTGTGTCGTGGGCGCTGGATTGGCAGGCGCGAACATTCCTGCTGCACATGCTCGAATTCTACAGTGGCAACATCCTTTTAAAGCGTTCTACGTGATTAGCGACTTGCACGCCGCATGCATTGGCGCGCATGAAGGACAAGAGGGGAGTGTCATTATTGTTGGTACGGGTTCAACAGGGGCACACTACAAGCAAGGTCACTTTTATGAGCTGGGAGGTCATGGATTTCCTATTGGCGATAAAGCCAGCGGCGCTTGGATGGGGTTAAAAGCCATTCAGCATACGCTAGAGGTGATAGACGGTTTGGCGCACAAAGATAAACTCGCCGATGCGGTTATAGGACAGTTCTCTATTGATGCACCCCATGAACTCGTACAACTTTGCGGACACTACACCGCTAAAGAGTTTGCTGAAATTGCCCCTTTGGTTGTGTCATTGGCTAATCAAGGCGTGCCAAAAGCTCAAGAGATTTTGCGAGAAGCTGCAAATTATATTCAGCGCATGGCACATGCTCTGTTGCGAGATAACTCCGCGCCACTGTGTTTAATTGGCGGTTTGGCACAGAGTATCGGCGGGTTGTTAGATGTGACAACGCAACAGCGAATAAAATCCTGTGCGCAAGCGCCAGAACAAGGCGCAATTCATCATGCCAGATATGTTCACTCATCTAAGGAGACCTGTCGATGACAGCCACAATAATGGCAAAAGAAGCAGCGGAGTCGCCTCACGTTCTTGCTGAACAGTTTGCCGCGAATGCTGATATTTGCCAAAAACTAGGTGAAACCCTGAGAATGATGTCGCCAACCTTGGTATTTCTTATTGGTCGAGGTTCATCTGATCATGCAGGTGTGTTTGCTAAATATTTATTTGAAGTAGAAATGGGATTACCAGTAAGCAGCGCTGCACCGTCAGTATCGAGTGTATTTAATCGCACGCTGACTCTAAAAAACAGTGTTGCGCTCGTGATCTCTCAATCTGGTCGAAGCCCAGATATTCTCAAACAAGCCGAAGCGGCCCGTGCTGGTGGCGCTTTTACCATCGCTTTGGTCAACGACGAGCATTCGCCACTGGCTGAATTGGCGGACGCTGTATTACCGTTAAGAGCTGGCACTGAAAAAGCCGTTGCAGCCACCAAGAGTTACATGGCAACACTCAGTGCATTGGTGCATTTATGTGCTTGTTGGAATCAAAACAAGGCATTATTACAAGGGTTGCAAGTGCTTCCTGATGCGCTTGAACAAGTCAAAAACATGCCGCCACAGCTACCGCCATCGGTGTTTCAAGGTGTAAGAAATACAGTGGTACTTGGGCGAGGCTTTGGCTTTGCCGTTGCGTGCGAGATGGCATTGAAATTAAAAGAGGTATTGGGCATTCATGCCGAGGCCTTTAGTAGTGCTGAATTTATTCATGGACCGGTGACGCTGGTGGAAAAGCAACTACAGATTGTGAATGTCACCGTGAATGACGAGACGTATCCTTTTCACACAGACATACTCAAAGATGTGTCTCAACGAGGGGCAGCAATTCAAACGCTGGCAATGTCACATTCACTGGATGAAACAGTCCATACTAGATTGCGCCCGTTGTTACTGATTCTCCGCTTTTATTTAGATATTGAACGTATCGCCGTGGCGTTTGGCCTCAATCCTGATATGCCGCCTGGGCTGAATAAGGTAACCAAAACACAATGAATCAACGGTTTCATGCTGCGCGCATGTTGACGGCCGAGGGCTGGAAAGACAACGTTGAGTTTGACGTGTCCAATGCGCATATTACACATATCAATACCGTGTTAGAAAAGAACACAAAGGGTTTCCCGATCGTTGTACCGGGATATATCGACACACAAGTGAATGGCGGAGGTGGCGTGTTGTTCAATCAACAGCCTACCTTGGAAGGCATAAAAGCCATTGCCAAGGCGCATGCGCAATATGGCACAACGGCGATGTTGCCCACTTTGATTACCGACAGCGCAGACAGTATGGCGCGCGGTGCCGATGCTGTAGCTGAAGCGATATCCGAATGCTATCCAAGTGTACTGGGAATCCATTTTGAAGGGCCTTTTCTCAGTGTGGCGAAAAAAGGCGTGCATGAGGCAGGGTTTATTCGTACGCCATCAGACAAAGAAATTGCCACCCTTACTCGCTCTGATATCGGTCGCGTATTGGTGACGGTTGCACCAGAAAAGGTGCCAACTACTTTCATTCAAGAGCTGGTGTCTCAGGGGGTGATTGTGGCCCTCGGTCACTCAAATGCGCGAGCTGAGCAAGTACAAAAGGCGCTGGAGGCGGGCGCGACTGGGTTCACTCATTTATTCAATGCCATGTCTCCACTAACGTCTAGGGAGCCGGGAATGGTGGGGGAAGCACTATTGGCTGAGAATGCGATATGTGGACTGATTATTGACCATCATCATGTGCATCCCCATAGCGCAAAGTTGGCGATTCAAATGAAGGGTGACGCAGGCATTATGTTGGTCACGGATGCTATGGCCCATGTAGGCAGTGATGAAGAGACCTTTCCATTTTTTAACGATGTTATTGTTCGCCAAGGCAACAAGCTGACGACACCGAATGGAACGTTAGCAGGTAGCTGTTTGGATATGCATACTGCGGTAATGAATACCCACAAAGATTTGGCAGTGCCATTAGAGCAAAGTATCAAAATGGCAAGTATCACGCCCGCCCGTTTTCTCGGTTGTAGCCAACGTCTCGGTTTGCTCTGCGAGGGCTATCGAGCTGACTTTTTAGTTTTGGATGAATCGCTTGCCTTGCAGCAAGTGTGGCAAGCCGGTGAATGCACTTGGCGGCGAGAATAATTGTAGTAAACACTTACACGTAAGGAGAGGAAAGGCAATGAATGTAAAAACGGAGTCTCTGTCTGTCAGCCACAGTAATGGCTTTGCCATCATGTCGATTGGCCTGTTGTTTTTTATATTTGGCTTTGTAACTTGGCTAAATGGCGCACTTATTCCCTTCTTGCAAATGGTGTGTCAGCTCACAGAAGTGCAAGCACTGTTTATTGCTTTTTGTTTTTACTTTGCATACGTCGTCATGGCCTTGCCAATGGCGCGAATTTTGGAAAAAACCGGATACCAAAAAGGTATGTCGCTCGGACTGTTTATGATTGCTTTCGGTTGTGTGTTGTTTGTGCCCGCAGCACTGACCCAAACCTTTGCGATATTTTTAGCTGCACAGTTTGTGGTGGGCTCAGGGTTAACCATTTTGCAAACGGCGTCTAACCCTTTTATTGTTAGATTAGGCTCGGAAGACAGTGCTGCGGCTCGCATTGCATTTATGGGGTTGTTAAACAAAGCCGCAGGGGCCATCGCTCCACTGGCATTTACAGCCCTTGTGTTGGGTAACTTTGATGATGTGAATCAGGTAACCTTATTGCAAATGTCAATCGACGCGCGCGACGCCAAGTTAGAAGCGATGTCTATGAGTTTGATTGTGCCTTACATCTGGATGGCAATCGCATTAACTGTATTGGGTGCGGTGTTCTCTCGTATTCCACTGCCAGAAATTTCAAAAGATATTGCGTCACCGTCTTCCTCACCAGCACCGTCATCTTCACTGACACCAGTGAACGCGTCTGATGCTGATAATTCACCGCGACTACGTCATTATCCTCATCTAATTTTAGGCGCAATTACGTTGTTTTTTTACGTGGGCGTAGAGGTAATAGCTGGAGACACAATTGGTCTGTACGGTTCTTCTTTGGGTATGGACCATGCCACATCGTTAACATCTTACACAATGACAGCAATGGTAATGGGGTATGTTATTGGTTTGATTTATATTCCTAAGTACCTCTCTCAGCAAAAAGCGTTGCTTGCATCTGCGATACTGGGAATGGTGCTCACGCTCGCAATCGCGTTTGCGTCGAATACCGCACACGGCATAGCTGATCTGTTATGGGGATGGAGCGGCGTACCCACTGTGCCCAATAGTATTGCTCTCATCGCGTTGTTGGGGTTAGCCAATGCGTTAGTTTGGCCTGCAGTTTGGCCTTTGGCATTGAGTGGGTTAGGCGCATTGACCCCAAAAGGTTCAGCATTATTAATTATGGGAATTGCTGGGGGCGCTATTTTGCCCTTAGTGTATGGCGGTGCTGCGAGTTGGGTGGATAGTCAAAAGGCGTATCTGATCATGTTGCCGTGCTATGGATTTATTGCTTATTACGCCATATCTGGCCACAAAAAACGGTGTTGGTAAGCGGTGGTGAGAGAGTGCAGGGCTTTAAAACAAAGCGTTCAATGAAGGCGAGCGGTGTCTGAAGACCGCCGCCTATTATTTAGAGAATTAAAATTTTGCGTTTACCATTTCAAAGATCAATCGCGCGGCGAGTTTTGCCGTTCTACCATCAATATCGAGGACGGGATTCATCTCGGCAATATCTGCAAACGGCCACGCATAGTGAAACGTAGATTGTTGTTGCGCGAACCAGTGGAGCATTTTTATAACGTACTCTGGGCTAATACCCAGCGGGCTGGGGGCACTTACGCCAGGGGCGTAGGCCGCCGGAAATGCATCAAGGCAAATAGTAACGTACAACACGTCTATTGCTTGTAAAAAGGGTGTTAGCACAGACACAGATTGCTCAAAGTGGGTGTCAGTATCTTTTAAATACGTGACGTTGTGGGTGTCCGCATAAGCGAAAAGTGCTTGGGTATTTGCAGATTCGGCTACTCCCATACATGCATAATAAAAAAGCTCATTTTGTGTTTTACAGTCTTCCGCGATTTGATAAAACGGCGTACCGCTACTGGTGTTGGGAGCGGGTTTACGCAGATCGAAATGGGCGTCAAAATTAATAATGCCTATTTTTTTGTTTTGGGATGCCAACGCGTTGCGTATACCTTGATAGCTGCCCCACGCTATTTCGTGTCCGCCACCCAGACCAATAACAAAGCGTGATTGGGTCAGCGCGTGAGTCACGCTAGTTGCATAGTGTTGTTGTGCCATGTCGAGGTCATCGACAGCTTCAACCGTGCCGTGATCAGTCGCAATGATATCGCGATGCCACGCCATATTAGACAGTGCAGCGCGTATAGCATTTGGGCCAGTTTTCGCGCCTGGGCGTCCTTTATTATTGATTACGCCGAGATCGCAACCAAAGCCAACCAGAGCGACATCGGCATCATCTTTTGACTGGCGGATTTTTTGATGCCAGCGACTACCCGCTTCGCCGTCTTCTGTATCGGTACGTCCAGTCCAGACAAAATCACGGGTGAAGATGGACATGTTCACCTCCAATCCACACATCGTCGGGTTTAACGAGATTAATACCGTAAGACAATTCAGCGGGATGCTCAATATCCCAAAGGCAGAAGTCAGCATCAAAACCAGCAGCCAACTGACCTTTATTATCTAAAGCTAATGCTTGCGCGCCATGACGTGTCGCACCCGCTAGGGCTTCCTCTGGTGTGAGTTTGAAAAGCGTGCAAGCCATGTTCATGGCGGTCAGCAATGAGGCCAAAGGCGAACTTCCCGGATTCAAGTCGGTGGCAACCGCCATTGGAACACCGGCCTCTCTCAAGGCGTTAATTGGGGGTAATTGCTTTTCATTCAAAAAGTAAAATGCGCCCGGTAGCATGACGGCGACCGTGTTGGCAGCGCTAAGCGCGAGAATGTCTTCGGGGTTGAGATACTCAAGATGATCAACCGATACAGCATGATATTTGGCTGCCAGTGCTGCGCCTTTTAGATCACTGAGCTGCTCTACATGGGCTTTGATTTTCAAGTCATTACGGGCGGCTGCTTGAAATATTTTTTCTGACTGAGCTGGCGAAAAGCCGATCCCTTCACAAAATACATCTACGAATGATGCAATGCCTTGAGCGGCAACCGCGGGCATGATTTTATCGCAGATAAGTGAAACGTAATCATCGCTGGCATCCTTGTATTCAGGTGGAACCGTATGGGCACCCAAAAACGTCGATACAACATTAACAGGTAAGGCGTGCTCAAGCTGTTTTGTAACATCGAGCATGCGCAGTTCAGTGTTGAGATCGAGCCCATAGCCTGATTTCACTTCAATGGTAGTTACACCTTCTAGCATGAGGCGACGCGCTCGCTTCGTTGCACTGTCGAGTAAGGCTTGCTCGGATGCAGCGCGCGTAGCGGTTACGGTAGAGTTTATGCCGCCACCTTGCTTTGAAATCTCTTCATAGCTGACACCTTGCAAACGCTTTTCAAACTCCTGTGCACGATTGCCGCCATATACTAAATGTGTATGGCAATCGATAAGTCCTGGCGTGAGCCAGCGGTGATTGCCATCTATTGCATTTTTTGGGGCAAAATCTTGTTCTTCGGCTTTTCCTGCAAACAAAATTTTTCCCTCTTTTACAGCCAGACAGCCATCATAAATCGCCCCGTAAGCCTGATGGGAGTCTTTCTGCATGGTGGCAAGATTGACGTTAGTGATCAGCAAATCGCAATGTGTCGACATGAGCCTTCCTATCCAAAACCATTTAATGAAGAGTCTACTTGTACATACTTGTATATACAACCTGTTTAGTGTAGATTTTTAACACAGTATTTACATTCTATGACGTGTGCCTATGCAGCCTCGATTTACGCAGATTAAGTCTGCAATTATGGAACAAATTGAACAAAACGAAATGAAATCGGGTGATCAAGTCCCCTCTGAAAATCAGCTTGCTGAACAGTTTGGTGTTAGCAGAATGACAGCACGTCGAGCCCTGACTGAGCTGGTGGATGAAGGAATTTTAATGCGTTCTCAGGGACTGGGCACATTTGTGTCGGATCATCGCCCAATGAGCTCCATGCTCGCCATTAAAAGTATTAATGAAGAGATACGTCAGCGTGGACACCGTTATCATTGTGATGTCATCCATAAAGCCGCTGTGACAGGTTCTGAGCAGGCATGCAGCTGGTTAGGCGTGCCTGCCCAAACGACGTTGTTTCATACCCTTATCGTGCATTTTGAAAATGCACAACCTGTGCAATTGGAATCTCGATGGGTAAATCCCCAATTTGCACCTGATTATCTAAAGCAAGACTTCAACTCCGTGACGGCCAATCAATACCTTAGTGCTATTGCGCCACTCACCCAGGCAGACCATATTGTTGAAGCCACATTGCCCGACTCAGAATCTGCAAGCTTATTAAATATTTCTACTCGCCAGCCGTGTCTGAAAGTATCTCGTCGAACATTTTCAGCCAAAGGCATCGTGAGTTACGCCAATTTACTTCACCCCGGTAACCGTTACCGCTTGGGTGGACATTTAGACTTTTAAAGGAGTCCGTTATGAATTTGAACGACAAACGTATTGACGAAGGTCGCGTGATCAAAGCGCCAACGGGGACGAAATTAAATGCCAAAAGTTGGCAGACCGAAGCGCCCCTTCGTATGTTGATGAACAACCTCGACCCTGAGGTAGCGGAGCATCCGCAAAACCTCGTTGTGTACGGTGGGATTGGTCGCGCTGCACGAGATTGGCCCTCTTTTGATAAGATCACCGAGGTATTAAAGCGACTCAATAACAATGAAACCCTATTGGTACAAAGTGGTAAGCCAGTCGGCGTATTTCCTACGCATGAAAATGCGCCACGTGTATTGATTGCCAACTCGAATTTAGTTCCTCATTGGGCAAACTGGGAACACTTTAACGAGTTGGACAAAAAAGGCCTGATGATGTACGGGCAAATGACAGCGGGCTCATGGATATATATTGGCTCTCAGGGCATTGTTCAGGGCACGTATGAAACCTTCGTTAGCGTTGCGAAAACACACTTTAATGGCGATGCGACTGGCAAATGGATCCTAACCGGCGGACTAGGTGGCATGGGCGGCGCACAGCCATTGGCAGCAACCATGGCTGGATTTTGTATGCTGGCTGTCGAAGTAGACGAAAGCCGTATCGATTTTCGTTTGAAAACAGGTTATGTCGATAAAAAAGCGACTTCACTTGAGCAAGCAATGGAGATGATTAACGAAGCAATCGCTAACGGTGAAGCCATTTCTGTTGGCTTACTGGCGAATGCGGCGGATGTGTTCCCAGAGCTTGTTGAAAAGGGCATTACACCAGATGTGGTCACAGACCAAACAAGTGCTCATGATCCGCTCAATGGATATTTGCCACAAGGGTGGACAATGGAGCAGGCCGCAAGCATGCGTAAAACGGATGAAGCTGCTGTTGTGAAGGCGGCGAAACAGTCTATGGCAGTGCAAGTTAACGCGATGCTAGATCTACAATCGCGCGGTGCAGCAACATTGGATTACGGTAACAACATCCGTCAAATGGCATTAGAAGAAGGCGTAAAGAATGCCTTTGACTTCCCTGGCTTTGTTCCTGCCTATATTCGACCACTCTTTTGTCAGGGAATTGGACCATTTCGTTGGGCAGCATTATCGGGCGATCCAGAAGATATCTATAAAACTGATGCGAAAGTGAAAGAGTTGATTCCTGACAACCCGCATCTTCACAATTGGTTGGATATGGCACGTGAACGGATTCAATTTCAGGGCTTACCAGCACGCATATGCTGGGTGGGATTAGGCGACAGACAAAAGTTAGGTCTGGCCTTCAATGAAATGGTACGTAACGGGGAGTTAAAAGCGCCCGTGGTGATTGGTCGCGATCATTTGGATTCAGGCTCAGTTGCGTCGCCAAACCGTGAAACTGAGAGTATGCAAGACGGTTCAGATGCCGTATCTGATTGGCCGTTATTGAATGCGCTGTTAAATACAGCAGGCGGGGCTACGTGGGTGAGCTTGCACCATGGCGGTGGTGTCGGGATGGGCTTTAGCCAACACTCAGGCGTGGTGATCGTGTGTGATGGTTCGAAAGAGGCTGATGAGCGCATCGCCCGCGTGCTGCACAATGACCCTGCCACCGGCGTAATGCGTCATGCTGACGCAGGCTATGACATCGCAAAAGATTGTGCCCGCCGAAACCACCTTGATTTACCGATGCTTGAGGACGAATAAGTATGGAAACCTTAACCATTACACCAGGAACACTTACCTTAAATGATCTTCGTGCTGTGCATCGCGCGCACGTTCCTATTGCACTGAACCCTGATGCGCATGCGGCGATTCATGCGTCAGAGAAAACCGTATTGGATGTGTTGGCGAAGGGCCGCACCGTGTATGGCATTAATACGGGTTTTGGGTTGTTAGCAAACACGCGTATTGAAGCTGATGAGCTTGAGACCTTGCAGCGTTCTATCGTATTGTCTCACGCTGCGGGTATTGGGCAGTTTATGCAAGAGAATACCGTACGTGTGTTAATGCTGTTGAAAATCAATTCTTTAGCACGTGGGTACTCAGGCATTCGCCTGTCTGTGATTGAAGCTCTGATGGCGCTTTACAACGCAGAAGTTTATCCTGCCATTCCTGAAAAAGGCTCAGTGGGTGCATCGGGTGATTTAGCTCCGTTGGCACACATGAGTGCAGTATTATTGGGTGAGGGCGAGGTGTTGCATAAAGGCAAACGCTTGAGCGCGGAAGAAGGCTTACGCATTGCTGAACTGGCGAAAATCTCATTAGCCCCGAAAGAAGGGCTGGCGTTATTAAATGGCACGCAAGCCTCGACCGCTTTTGCATTGCAGGGGCTGTTTTATGCTGAAAATGCGCTTGAAAGTGCCGTCACCATTGGTGCTTTATCGGTTGAAGCTGCGCTTGGATCTCGCGTGCCATTCGATGCGCGAATTCATGATGTGCGTGGGCACCAGTCTCAAAGCGATGTTGCAAGCGCCTTCCGCCAGATTTTGACAGACAGCTCTGAAATTGGCGATTCACATACGGCATGCGAGAAAGTACAAGATCCTTATTCACTGCGATGCCAGCCACAAGTGATGGGGGCGAGTTTGCAGCAGCTAAGGTACGCCGCACAGACCTTAGTTACCGAGGCTAACGGAGTGTCTGACAATCCACTTGTTTTTGCAGACTCACAAGATATTTTATCAGGTGGAAACTTCCATGCTGAAGCCGTTGCTATGGCTGCGGATATGATTGCGATTGCATTGTCTGAAATTGGCGCGTTGTCTGAGCGTAGAATGGCGCTATTGATTGATTCCAACCTCAGTGGTTTGCCGCCATTTTTAGTTGAGAATGGTGGAGTGAATTCTGGTTTTATGATTGCTCAGGTGACCTGCGCTGCGCTGGCAAGTGAAAACAAAACGCTGGCCCATCCGGCATCTATCGACTCTCTTCCCACATCAGCAAATCAAGAAGATCATGTGTCGATGGCAACCTTTGCAGGACGGCGACTACGTGACATTTTTGAAAATGTTGCCGGAATATTGGCTGTTGAGTGGCTAGCGGCGGCTCAGGGAATTGATTTTCGAGGACCGCTTAAGTCGAGTGAAGCACTAGAGTCTGCTAAAGCGTTACTGAGAGAGCAGGTGGCGTTTTACGATAAAGACCGTTATTTCGCGCCAGATATTGAAGCAGCAGCGACGCTTATTTCTGAGCATACACTGCAAGATTTGATGGCGTTACACATGCTGTAATCGTGACTTTCGTGTTGACTGTGTAATTTTCGGCCCTTACATTGGAAAAGTCCAAGTGAGGGCCATGTTAGTTGTTATCTCAAATATTGCACTTTTACGGTTATCGTCTATTTTTTTCTTATAAGTGAACACTTTATCAACTGAAAAAATTAGGCAAAACCATGAAAGCTGCACACACACTTCTTATTCCTGCCACGTTCCTTTTTAGCAGTATGGCGTATGCAGAGCTCTCTTCTACTGTCACCTTTGCGAGTGACTACTTATTTAATGGTGTTTCCCAAACCGATGAAAATCCTGCTCTTCAAGTCAGCCTGGATTGGGCGGGTGAATCAGGCAGTTATGCTGGCGCTTGGGCGTCGAATGTCCACTTTTTTGAAGGAACTGAAATCGAGTTCGACCCGTATGTAGGGTATTACACTGAGCTGTCGTCGAATTTAGCGCTTGATGTGGGCATCGCCTATTACACTTATTGGGGAGAAAGTTTTAGCTCTGATTACAATTACCCAGAAGCATGGGTTAAGTTCGGGCTTACCAATGCACTTGGGAAAACGGATTTTAATTTTTGGTACACCTGGGACTACTTCGGCCTTGATGCGAAGCATGCTATTTATATGATTAACCACACGTTTTCATTCGATAACGGTGTATCGCTGCTGATTGGTGCAGATATGTCGGTGAGCTATGACGAAGATAAATGGGAATGGGAACCTGGCGATGATAATTACATGCACTATCAAATTACTGCATTCTACGACTGGAAAGGCATGACATTTTCCCTCGGCGTGCAAGACACTGATTTAGATACCTATGGCGACACGACGGTGTTGTTTACAGTATCGAAGACTTTTTCGTTTTAAATAAACATTAACTTACCAGTGGATAAAAGGAGCAACACATGAGTTTACACGGCGTAATAACCTTGTTTGTGAAATACTGCTTACTCATTTCGACGGTCGTGCTATTAACTGTGAGTACAGTACGAGCCGATACTGTACACCTTACGTCGTTGAGTTGGCCTCCCTATTCTGACAAAGATTTAAAAGACATGGGGGCGTCGGTAGCGGTTGCCAAAGCCGCGTTTGAAGCCGAAGGCCACACGTTGGTCGTGGATTTCTTTCCTTGGTCACGTGCGGTATCACAAGCTTCTCAAGCAGGTTCCAAGCATGTTGGTTACTTCCCAGAGTACAAATACGAATCATCTGATTTTGTGTTTTCTGATCCGATGGGAACGGGACCGTTAGGGTTAGTGCAGCTAAAGTCAAAGCCTGTGACCTTTGCCAACGTCGATGACTTGAATGGGAAAATGATTGGTGTGGTTCAAGATTACGTCAATACCCCTGAATTAGACGCAAGAATAGCATCAGGTGAAATTAAAGGCCAAGCAGCACCATCTGACGATGTGAATGTGAAAAAAGTGGCTGCGGGTCGCATTGAAGCTGCTGTGATTGATGCAAACGTTTTGAGTTATTTATTAGCAAACGATGCCGGCCTTAAACCGCTGGCTGCTAAAGTTGAAATGAACGCGACGTTGTTGGCCGAAAAGAAATTGTACATTGCATTTCGTAATGATGCCGAAGGACAAAAGTGGCAAGCTATTTTTAACAGTGGTCTGAAGAAAATAGATGTTGACGCCATTATGAAAAGCCATTTGTAACGCTGAAGGAAATAGGAGGTTTGGGTGGTCACAAAGTCCATATCGTTTAAGTTAATCATTGCTGCGCTGGTGGTACTCAGCGTAGTGCTGATTGTGTTTGGCTTTTATGACTTCTACGCAAGTAGTAGCAAGCTCCGAGCTGAGCAAGCGCATCGTGTAGATTTGGTCAAAGAGCGACTAATGCTAAGTTTGCCCAGCGCAGTTTGGAACTTTCAGGATGCACAAATTAATAAAATTCTTGCCGCAGAAGTGAAATCTGAAGATGTGAATAAAATCATTTTGACGGATGTCAACAATGAGGTGGTTAACCAGTCGGCAGGCGCAAAGGAAGGCGAGGAAACTAATTTCAAACTTATCTATGAGCAAGATGGTACTGAAAACGACCTTGGACGTGTCACTATTTTTGTTAATCGCGAATTTGTAGATGCGCAATTGCGCTCGTTGGCAGTTAGCGCAGCCGTGCGCATCATAATTCTTGATGTGTTGCTGGTGGTCGCTATGTTTTTTGTTTTTCGGCTTCTGGTCACAGATCCACTTGAGAAGGTCGCCCTAGCTCTTCAAAATATCGCCAGTGGTGATGGTGACTTAACGCGAGATTTACCTGTTGATAGAGATGATGAGATTGGTCAGCTGTCTAGTGCATTTAATCAATTCCAATCAAAAATTCGCGACCTTGTTGTGGCGATTAAGCAATCGGTTGAAGAATCACGTGCAATATCAGTACAGGTATCTAGAGCCAGCAATGACAGTCTAAAGAGTATAGAGCACCAGCAAGTTGAAACAGATCAGGTGGCAACTGCGGTCACTGAAATGGCGGCGGCAGCGGGCGAAATTGAAAATAATGCTTCAACGACGTCACAATCGGCGCAACGCGCGAGCACGGACGTTGCGAATGTATCTCGTATTGTCGGAGAGGCGATTGATTCGATTGAAAATCTGGCCTCTCATATCGGTAATGCGTCAGATGTAATTGCATCATTAGAAGGCAATGTAGGGCAAATTGTATTGGTGTTAGATGTTATTCAGAGCATTGCTGAGCAGACTAATTTACTCGCATTGAATGCGGCTATAGAAGCGGCGCGCGCAGGTGAACAAGGGCGTGGGTTTGCGGTAGTAGCGGATGAAGTGCGTTCATTAGCAAGCCGGACGCAAGAGAGCACGTCTCAAATTCAGGACACCATCAATGAGCTGCAAAATGGCGCGAAGTCAGCGGTTGATGTGATGGGACAAAGCCAAAGCAAGAGTGAAGATGCAAAGGTGAAAGCATCAAGTTCGGGCAGCTCGTTAGAAAGTCTGCAAAATGCCACAATCCAGATATCAGAAATGTCAGAGCAAATATCTACCGCAGTATCTGAGCAAAGTACGGTGGCTGATGAGCTAAGTAAAAATATTAATGTTATTGTCGAAACTGGCCACACGAGCATTACTAAGATGAATGAAGTGAAAGACTTTGCTCAGCAAATGCATGAACAATCTGAAATCTTAGATGATTTAACTCGCCGATTTAAAGTGTGAGAATTCGCTAGCCATGAATGGAAAGCGAGATAAAAAACAAAGGCGCCGACAGGCGCCTTTGCTATTAATGAAACTTAAGTAGACTCAGTAAACTACTCTTTATCTTTTGCGCGAGAAGCACGTTTACGGTCATTTTCCGTTAGTAGCTTCTTACGAAGGCGAATGCTTTCCGGTGTGACTTCAACCAATTCGTCATCGTCGATAAACTCTAGCGCTTGCTCAAGTGTCATAACGATTGGCGGTACAAGGTTCTGTGCTTCGTCAGTACCTGATGCGCGCACGTTAGTTAACTGTTTACCTTTAAGGGCATTAACCGTTAGATCGTTGTCGCGACTGTGAATGCCGATGATCATACCTTCGTACACTTCTACACCGTGTCCGATGAATAGACGACCACGATCCTGAAGGTTGAACAATGCGTTTGTTAGTGCTTTACCCGCAGCATTAGCAATCAACACACCGTTTTTACGTTGACCAATGTTACCGCCTTTATGAGGACCGTAGTGATCAAACGTGTGGTACAACAACCCTGAGCCTGATGTGAGTGTCATAAATTCAGTTTGGAAGCCAATCAAACCACGGCTTGGGATCACGAAGTCCATACGAACACGGCCTTTGCCGTCAGGTGACATGTCAGTCAATTCACCTTTACGCAAACCAATTTGTTCCATGATTGAGCCTTGGTGCTCTTCTTCACAGTCAATGGTCAGTGTTTCATAGGGTTCATGAACTTCGCCGTCTACATCACGCAGAATTACTTCTGGACGTGATACTGCTAGTTCGTAGCCTTCACGACGCATATTCTCAATTAGAATACCCAAATGTAATTCACCACGGCCCGAAACTCGGAATTTATCCGGATCTGGCGTTTCTTCTACACGTAGTGCTACGTTGTGAACCAATTCCGCTTGAAGGCGCTCTAGAATATTACGTGAAGTAACATATTTACCTTCTTTACCTGCAAATGGCGAGGTATTTACTTGGAAGGTCATGGTGACGGTTGGCTCGTCAACAGACAGTGGCGGCAACGCTTCTACTTCGTTCTGGTCACAAATTGTGTCGGAGATTTTCAGCTCACCCAACCCCGTAATCGCAATGATGTCGCCAGCGTGTGCACTATCGATTTCGTGACGCTCAAGGCCAAGATAACCCTGAATTTGACCAACTTTACCGTTTCGTTTTTTACCGTCTGCGCCGATAATCGTTACCTGATCATTTGGCTTAACGCTACCGCGCTTGATTCGGCCTACACCGATAACACCTACGTACGAGTTGTAGTCAAGCTGCGAAATCTGCATTTGAAAGCTGCCTTCAGGATCTGCATTCGGTGCTTGAACCTGGTCGACGATCGTTTGGAACAATGCAGTCATGTCTTCTTGCTTCTCGTCGGCATCTAAAGACGCCCAACCATTCAGGGCTGATGCGTAAACAACTTGGAAATCAAGTTGATCGTCAGTAGCACCAAGGTTGTCGAACAAGTCGAATACTTGATCAATTACCCAGTCAGGGCGCGCGCCTGGCTTGTCGATTTTGTTAATAACAACAATCGGCTTTAGGCCTTGTGCAAATGCTTTTTGCGTTACAAAACGCGTTTGCGGCATCGGGCCTTCTTGGGCATCAACAAGTAGCAGTACAGAATCGGCCATAGACATAACACGTTCCACTTCGCCACCGAAATCGGCGTGTCCCGGAGTGTCTACGATGTTGATGCGGTAGTCATTCCAACGAATCGCTGTGTTTTTAGCAAGGATGGTAATACCACGCTCTTTCTCGATGTCATTCGAGTCCATAACGCGTTCTTCTGCTTCACCACGGCTTTCAAGGGTGCCAGACTGTTGTAATAGTTTATCAACCAAGGTTGTTTTACCATGGTCAACGTGCGCAATAATTGCGATGTTTCTTAAGTTACTGATATCGTTAGCCAAAATATATGCCTTAACTCAAAGTAATTACGGACGAAAAGCCAAAATGACGAAGCAGTCTGACTAGCTTTAAGCGTGCCCTAGTGGTAGACGCAAAAAAAGGTGGCGTATTATACACTCAAACCTTAAGAAGGTAGAGTTAAATTTTTGTACAATGACGAAGTTTACATTGTTTCCACCAAATTATATGGCACTCGACGTTTTTTTCGAGTAATGCCTCGCGTTAAATTGTGATTTTTTAGTATTTTGGTGGTATGTGAAAAAAGCCGCGCTAATAGGAGGTCGTCGCAGTAGTTCTGATGTTCACCGTTTCGGAGTGTGTTAGCTCACTCAATCGGTGTTTAATGATGCACTAACTATTGATCTTATAATCTATAATGAAAGCCTTATTTTAAGCGCGATTCCAATGGTTTTCTGCAACAGCGATTTCTCGCAAAATTTATTAGAAGTTTCCAATTAAATGTGTAAAATCCAAACGCATTTGTCCCTGTTTGAGTTTGGGCGCTATTGCGGCTGCTATCGTAGGGATTATTGTTATTTTTGATTACTTACAGAGGCATATGTGGAGATTCATCATTACATACCCGAATTAGGAAATTTGGCTCTAACATTCGCATTTGGTTTTGCCCTGGCACTGTCCATTGTTCCATTCTGGGGCGTCAGGAAAAACAATCATCCCATTATGGAGTTGGCCCCGAATCTTGTGGTGGGTCAGTTCATCATGACAGCAATATCTTTTGGTTGCTTAGTATACGCCTTTGCAACAGATGATTTCTCTGTCATTAACGTTGCCCAAAACTCCACATCGCTTTTGCCTTTTGAATATAAAATTGCAGCCAGTTGGGGTAGCCATGAAGGGTCGATTTTGCTCTGGTTGCTAATGCAATCATGTTGGAATATCGGCTTTGCCGTATTTTCAAAGCAGCTCCCTAAAGACACGCGCACCCTAGTTTTGGTGGTGTTAGGGTGGATAAGTGTTGGGTTTTACGCTTACGTTATTATTGCGTCTAATCCATTTGAACGTACGTTGCCTTATTTTCCTGTAGACGGGCGAGACCTTAACCCACTCCTACAAGATCCTGGCATGATTTTTCATCCACCCATGCTTTACTTGGGGTATGTGGGCATGTCGGTACCTTTCTCATTCGCTATCGCAGCCTTGATTTTGGGGCGATTAGATACCAGTTGGGCGAAATGGTCTAGACCTTGGACGTTACTCGGTATTAGTTGCCTTACTATGGGAATCACACTCGGCTCATGGTGGGCATACAGTGAGCTCGGTTGGGGCGGCTGGTGGTTCTGGGATCCATCTGAAAATGCGGCGTTTATGCCTTGGCTTGTTGCAGTGGCACTTTTTCACTCACTTATTGCGACAGAAAAGCGTGGTGTTTTTGTTAGCTGGACATTATTTTTAGCGATTGCAGCATTCTCTTTTAGTTTATTAGGGACATTCTTAGTTCGTTCAGGTGTGATTGTATCTGTCCATGCTTTTGCAAATGACCCTGAACGTGGCATTTTCATTTTAGGATTACTTGCTTTCGTTATTGGCGGCAGTTTAACCCTTTATGCTATGCGCATTACGCATGTGCAAAAAGATCGTACGCAATATGCTGCAATATCCAGAGAAACGACGTTGTTAATGAACAATATGTTGTTCATTGCGGCTACAATAGTTGTCTTGATTGGAACGCTATTCCCCATGCTACACAAACAAGCGGGCTTGGGAGCTATCTCGGTTGGTCAACCGTTTTTTGATCAAGTGTTTAGTTGGTTATTAATACCATTTTCTTTTGTTTTAGGCGTGGCACCTATGATGCGCTGGAAGCAAGACAACCTGAACAGGCTGTTTAAATCCAATATCTATGTGTTCGTCGTAAGCCTAATTTTAGGTCTTGCATGGGTGTTAGGGCAGTTCGGTCAATGGAATTTCACCGCGATTGTCAGTGCTAGCCTTGGCTGTTGGATTACCCTCATTTCATTGAGAGAACTGTTCAAGACCGCCCAGAAACTGGGCTGGGCGAAAATACCTAAAGCGCATTGGGGGATGATTATTGGGCATATCGGTTTTGCGGTGACCTTAGCCGGAGGCGGTATGGCGACCCAATTCACCGATGAGCGTGCAGTAAAAATGCATATTGGAGATAAGGTTGAATTATCAGGCTATACCTTTCACCTGAAAGATATTGAGGCGACTTACGATTCTAACTATGAGGGACACGGCGCGCGTATTGAGGTATTGAAAGGCAATCAGCCTGTAGGCTCAATTCTGAGTGAGAAGCGATTTTATACGGTTCAAAAAACGGTGATGACAGAAGCCGGAGTTGATGTTGGCTTTACCCGAGATTTGTATGTGTCATTGGGCACGCAGTTTGATGATGGGAGTTGGGGTGTTAGGCTTTATGTAAAGCATTACGTACGCTGGTTATGGGCGGGAGGCATACTCATTGCCATCGGTTTAATCATTGCGATTGCCGATAAGCGTTACAGACGCAAAACGGGTAAGTTGCAAGAGAGGGCCGCCTAATGACTCAGCTACACACGCCAAATAAGCAAGAAAAATCACTCATCATACGATTTTTGCCCGTTATATTTTTTGCTTGTATCGTTGTTGTCTTTTATTTTGCATTGTTCGCTGACCCGTTTGAAAGGCCGTCTGAGCTTGAAGGGCGTCCATTACCTGAATTCCAGCTACCTGACTTGTATACTGATGGCGTGAGCTATTCTCGCGACTCGTTACTAGGTGAACCTTTTTTGTTGAATGTGTGGGGTGTGTGGTGTGTGACGTGTCGTTACGAGTTGCCATATTTGACTCAACTTAAAAACGAGCAAGGCGTCAAAATTGTAGGGCTCTATTATGATCAAGAGCACGACCCTGAGTTTGGGATTTATGCTGATGTACCGAAAATAAGAGAAGATGTAGTGAATATGCTGAGCCAATTTGGCAATCCATATCACATCAATATATTAGATTTAGATAGAGATCTTTTATTAGACCTTGCTGTTACTGGAGCACCCGAGACTTACGTTATCGATGCAGATGGAAAAATCCTCTTGCATCACTTGGGAGAAGTCAATGAGCGGGTTTGGAATGAAAAAATCGCGCCTATTTGGAATCAACTTTAGAGACATATTATGGTGAATATCCGTACTTTAATCGTCGCTATTTTTGTTCTGTTGTCTGAATCGGTGATGGCAACAGAAGATCTTGAAAGCTTTAAAACCGCTGAACACGAACGTGTATATCGTGAGTTAGTAGCCGAACTCCGCTGTCCTAGGTGTCAAAATCAGAATATCGCTGATTCCAATGCGTTGGTAGCTAAAGACATGCGAAATAAAACACGAAAGATGGTGGCAGATGGGGCGAGTAAACAGGAAGTAATTGATTTCATGGTGGGACGTTATGGCGAATTTGCTCACTATAAGCCACCCGTTAAGATGTCTACCGTTATTTTATGGCTAGCGCCTGCACTGTTTATTATTTACTTTTTGTATCGTATTCGTCGGCAGAGTACACGATTTACCACACACGGAAGACAAAACAAACGTAATGAACAGTGGAACGAGCAGCAAGAATTAGAACTGAAACGCCGGATTGAAGAACTTGAAAGGCGAGGAGATACGAAGTAATGGTTGGTTTTTACATTGGGGCACTCTTGTTTGTATTGATTGCTTCGCTATTTATCTTTGTTCCGGTAATTCGTTTTAACAAGGAGCAATCGGTCAACGAACATAGTCTTGATTGGTACAAAGTAGCTGAGAATGAGCTCGAAAAAGATTATGTGGCTGGAAAGTTGAATAAAGCGGCTTATGATGAAGCGGTGATAGAACTTAAAAAGCGGCTCACGGAAGACTTGTCAAAGGCAGAAGGCAAGGGTAAGTCGTTAGTAACATCAGGTAGTGCGAACGCCAAGTTATTTGCGGTTGCGATAATGTTAGTTACTGGGATTGCGATGTATGCGGCGCTAGGTGCGCATTCACACATGCAACGCTGGGAAACCTCTGTCGTTGATCGAAGTGGGTTAGCTGAACGTGCTTTTCTTAAGCAAGATCCAACAATGTCTACGACCAATATGGTTGATCTTGCCCTCGGAATTCGTACTCGACTTGTGAATACGCCGGAAGATGCAACTGGGTGGATGCTGCTGGGTAGAGTATTGTTGGTGTTGCGTGATCAGCCGGGTTCTGAGGCAGCCTATGCAAAAGCGCACGCATTGGCATCGGAAAATAAAGAAATAACCATAGGATATAGTCAGGCCTTACTATTCGGTGAAGACAGGGATAGCTGGCAAAAAGCGTTGAATTTAACCAAAGATCTCTTATCTGTGGACCCTATGAATATTACGGCAATGATAATGTTTTCCGCGGCAAATATCAGATTGGAAAATACGTCTGTTGCAAAAGAAAGTTTGAACATACTGTTACAAATGTTATCCCCGGATGATCCGAGGCATAGTTGGGCAAAAAATGAATTGGCCACGTTGACTCCTGAACAAACGGACGCGTCTGCACTGTTAACCATTGAAATTGATATATCAGAGAAATTGTTAGCGCAACTTGAAGGCTACCAGTACGTATTTGTTTTTGCTAAATCGGACAATATGCCAATGCCTGTTGCTGCTAAGAAAGTGGCTATATCTGAATTTCCAATGACGGTAACGCTGACCGATAACGATGCGCCAATGCCAACTCAGAAGTTGTCTTCTTTTGATACGGTTAATGTAGTTGCAAGGCTCTCTATGGACGGTAATATTGCCATTAGTGATAAGCGTTTAGAAACTGCGCAAAATGGAGTAAGTGTAGGAGAGGAAACCACCGTTCATTTGGTGCTGACTTCGGAATAATAAGGTAGCAGTCTAACGCTTGCTGTCACACATCCTAAGGCTCAAGCATGTCGAATGGCTGTTTGAGCCCCTTTTGCCTTTTCATTTGGTGGTATTACTTCACAGCCATCGTTTTAACAAGGTTGTCATCGTATTCAAAATATACTTGGTAATGCCTATCAACATTGTATTGGCGCGTAAATGCCCTTTCCAAGCCGAACGTCAAGCACTTTGCTGGCAAATCGACATGTATTAACTGCGCACACTCAAAACCAAAATAGCATTTTACTTGCGGATAAATAGCCTTGAATAGGCTTTCTTTAGCTGAAAAAAGAAGAGTGGTTGCCAGCGCTCTGTCTATCGAGCATTCGACCAGTTTAGCTCGCTCTTCATCCGTGTGAATTTGGCTTCCAATCTCAATAGCTGTGTTGAGTGGCAATATGCCTTCGATATCAATGCCAACGTGAGAAATGTGGGAGCGTTTGGCGACAACACAGATTGCTCGTTTAGAGTTGTGTGTGATAGCGCCGCAAATACCGGTTGGCCAAACTGGGGCTCGATGGTCGCCTATGGGGACCGTGGTCGGTGTGTTCATATCTAACAGTTTCAAGGCGTACTTCGCTGCATATCTGCCCGATAAAAATTCGGCTTGGCGCTTTGCAACCGACACACTTACGGATTCAGGGCAGCAAATACCCTCCTCAGAAAATATATTGAACCGGTATCCTTCAGGGTTGAGGGTGCAATCGACAAGAAAAAGTGCCTGTTCCGAAAGGGTGTTCGCAGTTATTTTTGTAATAAATGCGTTTTCAGTGTGATTAATGGCGCATGGTTCTAACAATTCAAACATGGGGTACGTCTATGCGGCAACTCTATGCGGCAACTCAATATACTTACGAAAACAGTTTGCTCTTGTTGAAGAAAACAAAGGTCAAGCTCCTTGTAAAGTGAGACTTATCTACAGAAGCAAACATTTAAAAACCTACCATACCATGCACGAAAATAATACGTACCGTCGATGTTAAGCGCTAATATTTTGTAAGCCACTAACAAATTTGCATGACCACATAAAAGTAAGCATCAACGCCTAGTTTCTTGACTATAGTATTTCAGAGCGATCGCGATGCGTTTTGGTGCAATGCACCATTTTGGCTATTTTGTGCACCGATATGGTGCATAAAGTGTTGAGTATTCCATTGCCCGAGAATAATACATGCCATTTTAAAGGGCTGCCAAGAAATATAGCTTATGGCACGCTTTTCGCTTTCTTTATCGCATCGCTGTTTGAGCGCAGCATTAATTAATTTTGGAATGTAATCCGGAGGACACAATGTCAGTAGAAAAGGCGTTAGGGCTTATCAAAGAAAGCGAAGCGAAGTTTGTCGATTTACGCTTCACCGATACAAAGGGAAAAGAGCAGCACGTTTCAATTCCAGTACACCAAATCGACGAAGACTTCTTTGAAGAAGGTAAAATGTTTGATGGTTCTTCTATCGCTGGATGGAAGGGAATTAACGAATCAGACATGATCCTAATGCCTGACGCAGACTCTGCGGTACTTGACCCGTTTGCAGAAGAAACGCAAATCAACATTCGTTGTGACATTGTTGAGCCGACTACATTGCAAGGTTATGAGCGCGATCCTCGTTCTGTGGCAAAGCGTGCAGAAGAATACCTAAAATCAACAGGCATTGGCGATACCGTATTATTTGGTCCAGAACCAGAATTTTTCCTATTTGACGATGTAAAATTCCATACAGATATGGCTGGCTCGTTTTTCCAAATTGATTCGTCTGAAGCGAAATGGAACTCAGGTGCAGATTTCGAAGACGGTAACTTAGGTCACCGCCCTGGTGTGAAAGGCGGTTATTTCCCAGTTCCTCCTGTTGATTCAGCTCACGATACACGTGCAGCAATGTGCTTAGTGATGGAAGAAATGGGCTTGGTAGTTGAAGCTCACCACCATGAAGTTGCTACAGCGGGACAAAACGAAATCGCGTGTCGTTTTAACACCCTTGTGAAAAAAGCAGACGAACTTCAAATTTACAAGTATGTAGTTCACAACGTTGCGCATGCATACGGTCAAACGGCGACATTTATGCCTAAGCCACTTGTTGGAGACAATGGTTCAGGTATGCACTGTCACCAGTCTATCAGTAAAGATGGTGTGAACATCTTTGCAGGCGATAAGTACTCTGGCTTGTCAGAGGAAGCACTTTATTATATTGGCGGTATCATTAAACATGCCCGTGCAATCAATGCTTTCACAAATGCTTCAACAAACTCGTACAAACGTTTAGTACCAGGGTTTGAAGCGCCGGTTATGCTTGCTTACTCTGCAAGAAACCGCTCTGCATCTATTCGTATTCCTTACGTAACAAGCGATAGAGCACGTCGTATTGAAGTACGTTTCCCTGACCCAACAGCTAACCCGTACTTGGCATTCACAGCAATGTTGATGGCAGGTATCGACGGTATTAAGAACAAGATTCACCCTGGTGATGCAATGGACAAAGATTTATACGATTTGCCACCAGAAGAAGCCGCAGAAATTCCAACTGTAGCAAGCTCACTAGAGCAAGCGTTGGAAGCGCTACGAAATGATCGCGACTTCCTAACGGCTGGCAATGTCATGACTGATGACATGATCGAGGCATACATTGCGCTTAAAGAAGAAGAAGTGACCACATTGAGAATGACAACCCACCCAGTTGAGTTCGATATGTACTACAGTGTTTAACCACACCCTTTGATATGTCAAAGCCCGCCGTTGTGCGGGCTTTTTTTTATGGCGCAAACGGTTACACTGAGAAAACACAAATTTGGGAGAGCATGAAAATGCGAACAATCGTTTTATGCATGTTATTGGTGATATCTTTTTGTGCTAGCAGTAAAATTTATAAAGTCGTGAATGAAGACGGAACTGTTGTGTACACAGACAAATTCCAAGCTGGTGCAGAGGAAATGACTATGTCTTCAACGTCGACGAATACGGTTTCAAGCCTGAATACACCGTCCAACTCACCTACATTATCGACGACAAGTTCAACCAAAAAGCAAGAACGAAAACGACCGAATTATTCACTTTCGATTCTACAACCTGCAAACGAAGCCACGATTCGAGACAATAATGGTGCCTTTCATGTTGTGGCTGAACTGACGCCGTTAGTGGCAGGACGCTTTCAGTTATTTATTGATGGTGAATTGATTCAAACTCAGCCCAATCCTAGATTTTCTTTGCAAGGCATTGAACGTGGAGAGCACCAGCTACAGGTTAAATTTAAACACAGTTCAGGCAAGATACTTGCATCTAGTCCTCCTGTTGTTATCTATTTGCATCAGGCATCGAAGTTAATTACGCCAGCTCAGTAGTGTCGGGTAGGTAACAGCACAGGAATGCAGCAAACGTTGCACTAAATTAAGCTGATGCACCATTATGGTGCATGTGATATAACGTTACCTATGCATATTGAAACAGACTTAGACACCATCTTTGATAACCTGTCTACGGCCATTTTGATGGTTGATAAGGACTTGTCTATCCGATTCGCTAATTTAGCTGCGCAAGTGATGATGCAAATTAGCCGAAATCAATTATTGGAATTGTGTCTACCACAATTATTTTCACGTGAATGTTTAGACTACCAACGTCTTCGCGATACGTTTGTTAATGCAGAAGGCTATTCTGACAATGAAGCGCAGTTTGCCTTTAATGACGGACGTTTTATGCTAGTAGATGTTACGGTGACCGCGCTGGAGCAGTCGGAAGAGCGATTGTTGCTGCTTGAAATGAAGAAGATCGATCAGCAAAAACGCATTTCACAGGAAACTTCCCAGTGGGCACAGCAACAAGCTGCGCGAGAGCTCATTCGCGGATTAGCCCATGAGATCAAAAATCCGCTGGGTGGTATTCGTGGTGCGGCACAGTTGTTAGAGCGCACGATGGCGTCGTCTGAAGTATCTGAATACACCAGCCTTATTATCGAGCAGTCTGACCGATTACGAAATTTGGTTGACCGCTTGCTTGGTCCTAACTCACCGCCAGATTTTGCATGGCATAATATTCATCGTACGCTGGAAAAAATTCGCAAGCTTATCGTATTGGATGACAGTGAAAAAATCACGTTGCACATCGATTATGACCCGAGTATCCCCGAGATATGGATGGATGAGAATATGATCCAGCAAGCTTTGCTGAATATAGTCAGAAATAGCATGCAGGCCTTGAAAGATACCACTGAAGGAGGATGTATTTCTTTAGTGACAAGGGTTGAGAGGCAAATGACGATTCACGGAAAGCGATATCCCTTGGTGTGTGAAGTTAAAGTCATTGATGATGGCCCAGGCATTCCCGATAATTTAAAAGATACATTGTTCTATCCCATGACAACCAGTAAACGGGATGGAACAGGGCTAGGTTTGTCAATTGCTCAAACGTTAATCAATCACCATCGTGGAAAAATAGAGGTAGATAGCTGGCCCGGCCATACGGAATTCAGTCTTTATCTTCCTATTGATAAAAAGGAGCCTGGTTAATGAGCAACGAACCCGTTTGGATTGTTGACGATGATAGTTCTATCCGTTGGGTGTTACAAAAAGCTTTGCAAGCTTCGAATATCGGATGTGTTAGTTTTAGTAATCCGCAAGATCTGTTACTTCAGCTGCAAATGGGGCAGGCGCCTGAAGTGATCATCTCCGACATTCGGATGCCTCAGATGGATGGCATGGCGTTGCTTGCAGAAGTGCATAGAGATTTCCCACAGATTCCGGTTATCATCATGACCGCACACTCTGACCTAGACAGTGCGGTGAACGCCTACCAAAGCGGCGCCTTTGAATATTTGCCGAAACCGTTTGATATAGACGAAGCACTGAGTTTAGTGCAGCGGGCTTTGGCACATGCACGCGAGAACTCTCGACAGCTAAGCGCGCCAGATGTGATCGCAGCGACAGAGATCATTGGCGAAGCGCCCGCAATGCAAGAAGTGTTCAGGGCAATAGGCCGCTTATCTCGTTCAAGTATCAGTGTCTTAATTAACGGGCAATCAGGCACTGGTAAAGAGCTTGTTGCGCAGGCACTTCATCGTCATAGCCCGAGGGCTGCTAAACCGTTTATTGCGTTGAATATGGCTGCGATTCCTGCAGATTTGGTGGAATCTGAATTATTTGGACATGAAAAGGGAGCATTTACTGGTGCACAAACGTCGCGGCAAGGGCGATTTGAGCAAGCTGATGGTGGAACGTTATTTTTAGATGAAATTGGCGATATGCCATTAGATGTTCAAACACGTTTATTGCGAGTGTTGGCAGATGGACAGTTTTACCGTGTGGGAGGACATAGTCCTGTATCCGTAGATGTCAGAATTATTGCTGCTACTCATCAGAACTTAGAAAAACGTGTAGCTGATGGAAAATTTCGAGAAGACTTGTTTCACCGTTTGAACGTAATCCGCATTCATATACCTAAGTTAAGCGAAAGACGAGAAGATATCCCGCTCTTAGCGGGGCACTTTTTGCAACAGGCTGCCAAAGAGCTCGGGGTTGAAGCAAAAGTATTGAGTGTTGATGCGAAAAAAGTGATGTCGTCGTTGGCGTGGCCTGGGAATGTACGTCAACTTGAAAATGTATGCCGGTGGCTGACGGTTATGGCTAGCGGGCAAGAAATTTTGGTGAGCGACTTACCACCTGAAATTAATCAGGAACCCATAGCACAGCATACTGAATCAAACGGTTTGGATTGGCGAGCGCTTTTAGCATCATGGACGGACAAACAGTTAAGCACAGGCAGAAACAATATACTTAATGATGCGATGAATGAGTTTGAAAAAATCATGCTTGAACGCGCGCTACACCATACACACGGACATAAACAAGAAGCAGCCAAACGGTTAGGTTGGGGGAGAAACACGCTGACCAGAAAGCTCAAAGATTTGGATTTTGATGTTTAAAGCATCTTCGCTATTTTGATTATAGAGACGATGCGCTGAGCGCATCGTCAAACGGTGCTCTTTTTTATTTGCCAATCAAGCGCAAAAATTCTGTGCGAGTCGCTTGAGATTCGCGGAAGGTGCCGAGCATGACTGACGTCACCATTGATGAGTTTTGCTTTTGCACACCACGCATCATCATACACATGTGCTTACCTTCCATAACAACGCCAACGCCTTGGGCACCAGTAACACTCTGAACGGCATCGGCAATTTGCTTGGTAAGCCCTTCTTGAATTTGCAGGCGACGTGCGTACATATCTACGATACGTGCGAATTTTGATAGACCTAATACTTTCTTGCTTGGAATGTAAGCGATATGGCAACGGCCAATAAATGGCAATATATGGTGTTCACACAAAGAGTAAAATTCGATGTCTTGAATAATTACCATTTCGTCCGTATCGGCTTCGAATATTGCGCCATTAACAACATCATCAAGTGATTTCTCATAACCGTCTGTTAAAAACTGCATTGCTTTGGCTGCACGCTTAGGGGTATCGACAAGGCCGTCGCGAGAAACATCTTCTCCAAGAATACCTAAAATTTCAGAATAGTGTGCCTGAAGTTTGTCTGACATGAATCGTAAATCTCTGTGGTTAGTTAGTCCGAGCGGAAACAAGTGCGCAGGTTGACGGATCAATTCTGCAGGTTATTACCGAGTATCACAAATTCCTGCTGGTAAATTAAGCGGAATGATAGCACTTTGTTAAACAGAGATTAAGGGTGTCTGCTAGCAATGTGCTTTAAATATGAGTTACGGAGAGAAATAAATAAAGATCAGTAGTCTTTGTATTTTCCCTTCATTGATGTGCGCATTTCTTGCAAGTGGCTATTAAGCTCGTTTTTAGCGCTTTCATACGCCTGATTAAGCTCTGGCGAATCGGGGTTTTTGAGCAGCTCTTTGAAGGCCATATCCGTTTTCTTCAAAAGCATATCGAGCGTTTTGTGTTCTACATCCATGTCTAAAAATCCTCATGATTGAAACGCAATCAATACACTAATAGTGGGTGATAAATGATGATAAAGCAACCCACTTTTAGCATTTTGAGGTAAAAAAAAAGACCGTTAAAAAGATTTGGTCACTGCGAGCGCGACAATTCCGAGTAATAGGAATACAGGAGATTCGTTCAAAAGCTTATAAAATCTGACCGATCTAGGCGCTTCATCACGTGCAAATGCCCGTAAAATTTTCAGTAGGTAAAAGTGGTAGGCATATATTACCGCCACTAACACCAATTTGGCGTGGAGCCAGTGAGATTGCTTGAACCAGTCAATTCCGTACATATGAATAAGAACGAGACCAAAGATCAAGGTAAGAACTGCAAAGGGCGTAACAAACATCCATAAACGCCTTTCCATAACTTTAAACTGATCTTTCACCGCTTGATTATCGGTTTGTGCGTGATAGACAAACAACCTCGGCAAATAGAAGATTCCAGCCATCCAAGCAACCATGAAAAAGATGTGTAGGGTTTTTATCCAGAGTATTGTCATCACTGCTCTCTAATATTGTTCTTTGTGTAAATAACTTCTTAAATTGTTCCAGGTGATCACACCCACGATAGAGTCAGGCGTGTCTTCGTATACGTATACTGCGCCATCTCTGCTTGCTTGAAGAATGTCAT
This sequence comes from Fluctibacter corallii, assembly GCF_025751585.1. Classification (GTDB taxonomy): domain Bacteria; phylum Pseudomonadota; class Gammaproteobacteria; order Enterobacterales; family Alteromonadaceae; genus Fluctibacter_A; species Fluctibacter_A corallii. The sequence continues at coordinate 730,790 of NZ_JAOWKX010000001.1, read as the reverse complement.
ACACTTCGGCAAGTGTGCTTTGGGCAGGCACTCCTTCCATATCAAATTGATTCAGCACAGCGCCATCATGGTCCAAGCTAACATTGTACTGAATGAGTGCGTATTCGATGCCAATTTCAAAATGACTACACTGTACAACCGGTTGTGTCGGTGATGTTTCGAGAAATTGCTTCAGTGCTTGTTGTGGAGCATCATAAAACAGTTTGAAATCAGTATTCATTGCCGCGAGTACGCCAGTTTTTTGGAGCGCTTCTTGAATCGACGTTGAACGATAGGCTAGCTTTTGATAGTCCAACTGGCGAATAAAAATAGAACGGTTGCCTAAAAACTGAGTGGAGGTTACATAAGCAGGAACAATTACTAGCATCGCGGGTAAGATAACCTGCGGGCTACCCGATAATTCCATGACGGCAGATAGCGCCGCGAGTGGTGCGTGCAACACAGACGTCAGCAAGCCTGCAATGCCTAATAATGCAAAGCTATTGCTGTAGCCATTGCCATCATCAATAAGCATACTCAGCGGCAGGGCCAAAATTGCACCTGTGAGCATGCCTAACACAAAGACGGGTCCCATAACGCCGCCAGGAATACCCAAGCCAATGGCTAATAGCGCGAGTACCAGCTTAGCAATGAGCACTGACAATAATAATGGCATGCTGTCACTCGAAATAATGGCGTGTACAGATCCTAAATGCGCGCCCATGGCTTCGGGCAGGGCCCACCCTATTATGCCTGTCATAATGCCTGCAATGAGTAAGCGCCAGCGCATTTTTAAGGGCCTAAAGAAGCGGATAATATTCATCAATTGTTGATTAAACAGATGTGCAAATGCGCCGAGAATTACACCTAACACAATAAGGTAGGGATAATACCATTGACTAAAGTTTTCAAAGCGTAGAAAAGCCAGTTCAGTGACTTCTCCAAAGACCGCTCGCGTTAACACACTTCCGATTGCGGCGCTGAGCATAACTGGAATAAAAACGTGAATACGGTATTCTCTGAGTACGACTTCCATTACAAATATGACAGCCGCGAACGGTGTATTGAACGAGGCTGAAATGCCCGCCGCGATGCCACATCCCGCGAGTATTCGAATGCTGTTATAGGGCAGCTTTAACCATTGCCCTAAAAAACTACTGCCAGCTGCGCCCAAATGCACAGATGGGCCTTCACGACCCACGACAAAGCCGCCAGATAACGCTATCATTCCACCAAAGAACTGGTTTAATGTTGTTCTAAATGGAATATGACCATAATTGCGTTTAACGCGATGGATCACAAAAGGAATGCCCATTCGGTAATGTTTGAAGCCAGTCAAAAAAGCGAATGCGATAATCAGTAAGGCGGCAATGATGGGGAGCAATAGGCGCTCTAAAGCGGGTAAAGAATCAAAGCCATAAGGGGACTCTAAAACCCAAAGTTGAATCCATTCTACGCATAGCCTGAATAAGATAATTAGCAGCCCAGCACATAAGCCGCCAACGATGCCAAGCAAGCATAATTGGTAAGATGTGCGAGGGTGGGCAAGTTCGTACCTCAGAGCCTTTAACATGATTCAGTGCAGCAATTCGAAAGAATGATCGGTATAGTAGCACAAGTGCTTGTAACTGAGCGATATTTCATCTTTCAAAGTCGTCGTTAATTTAATCAATCGGGAGCCGTAAGCGCGGTGAGTTTATTTTCAAATTGGTCTCCGGAAGCACTCAAGGCACATCACGGAGCATTTAAATTTTATAGCATTGTTTTGCTGTTAATTGTGGCGGCAGGATATGTGGGCTATCAATTTGGGTTTTCTATGCAAGCAGCGCAGCAAGCGCAAAGTGCAACGCTTCAACAAAGTGTGACTAATCTGAAACAAGAAAATGATAGCCTAACTAAAAATCTTAATATTGTCGGCGTTGAATTAGAAGTACAGAAATTAGCAGCGGAAAAGGCTCAGCGAACTATTTCCGAGGGATTAGAACGAGAAGCGGCACTAAAAGAACAACTCACGTTTTATCAAAAAGTTATGGCGCCTGAATTGCGCGAACAAGGGTTTGTGATCGATGCCTTCGATGTAGAACCGAGCGTAAGTGATGGTTTCTATCGGTTTGATTTGGTGTTACTACAACAAAGCAAAATAAAGCGCGCGGTTAAAGGGTCGGTAACGTTCTCAATTAGTGGGAGTCAGGATGGGCAACCGAAACGTTACAACCAAACTGCATTATTGGCCTCCGAAGCAAAGGCCCTAGCGTTTAGCTTTAAATATTTTCAGGTCATTGAAGGCCAACTGCGATTGCCAGAAGGTTTTGTGCCAGAAAAAGTCAGCATAAAAGCAGACGTCTATCAATACAAGAAGAAACAAGGCCAGCTTGAAAAGACCTTCGATTGGCGTCCTATTTCAATAGATGATACTACGCTATAGGGTTCTTCTGGCGAGAACCCTTGCGCACCTCACGTATACCTACATTCTTGCTACACCATGCGCTAAGTGTTGGCGTACTTTTTGTATTAATAATATTTATTCACAACGCAGTGAGTAAAAAGTAGTAAGAACTGCAACACAGTTCCTTATTTAGCACGCGTCAAATTGGAGAAAGCTTGCCTCTACTGGCAATGTAATGCCGATTTTTTATCCGTCGCAGTTTGACTATTTAAGCCGACAAGGAAACGATTATGATCAGTGGTTTAAGTGCGCTTTCTGTTCAAAAACTGTATAACAGAAACTTTAATCAAGAGAACGCCTCTGAATTTGGTGATTTGCTGTCACGCGCCCAAACGCGCACTGGATCCGCGAAACAGTTTTTAGAAAATCTGTCACCAGAAGAGCTTGCGCTTGTTCAGAAAGCCCATGGTTTGGTTGATAAAATTAACGTGTCAGGTTTGTCAGCAGAGGGTGCGCAAAATCTACTCAGTCAACCTGACGGTACGGGGTTAGTTGATCCAAACAATGATGGCATTGTTGAAGTGGGTATAGCGCGAACGATACATTTCCCTCCTGTTAATTCACCACAATATGTAAAAGATGCATGGGAAAAGGCCACTGAAGGTCTGAGTATGTTTGATAAAGCGACAATGGAATTGTCGATGCACTTTCAAATATATGGTGTCAATATTGACGGTCTGCCCACTAAGCCGCCTTTGCCACCAGAGCGACAATGGAGTCAGGCAGGTATTCAGGCGCTAATGGAGAATGCATGGAGCAATTGGGAGTTTAGGGTCAACATGGAGGGCATGACTGACTACAATCGCCAGATGCAAAACGTGTATAAGGCGTTTGAATCAGAGTTGCAAAGCCACTGGACGAGCGGAGTGACAGTATCTCCTCACGCACCTGTCACCTACGTGGACAATCCGGCTTACCAAAAACAAACGGATAAATCTGAAAACGAAACCGCTGAAAATCAGACGCATTCTTCCTCCCTCATCGACAATATTAATCAGCTTTTAATTGATGCACGTTTAGGTATCGACCGTAAAAAGCTGGAGGAACTTGATGACAAAATGAAAGAAGTTGAAAACGACGACTCACTCACGCCTGAGCAAAAGCAAGTTAAACTTCAGGCGCTTCAACTTCAAAAAGAACGTATGTTAGAAGAAGCACAAAAACGGGCCGTGGAAGAAGAAAAGCGTAAAGCGACACTGAATGTAATTCAAAAAGCTGGCGAAACGTTAAGTGAGTTAGACATCAAACATAAAATTAATCAACGTGGTCTGCTCTAGGTTAAGAGTGGGGTCTTTTGAGAAGAGAAACCTAATGACAGCGAACGTAGCCTACAGTCGTTTCTTAATGGGCCTAAATCTGCTTAAATTGTTTTGATAGGGTTTATTACCGAACAATAGTTGATAAGAATGGTCGGGTATTAGATAATTAGGCTTATTAGTTTAGGAATCTCAACGAAGAGGTCTTTTATGTCGGTAGAAACGGCTTTACCTATTGAGTTCTCTGACGCAGCAGCGTTAAAAGTGAAGGCGCTCATTAGCGAAGAAGAGAACCCGGATTTGAAGCTTAGAGTTTATGTCACCGGCGGTGGTTGCTCTGGTTTCCAGTATGGTTTTACATTCGATGAAAAAGTGAATGACGGTGATACCACTATTGAAAAAAACGAAGTCACTTTGGTCATCGACCCAATGAGCCTGCAATACCTTGTAGGTGGCGAAGTTGATTACATTGAAGGTTTGGAGGGCTCTCGATTTTTAGTGAATAACCCGAACGCGTCAACGACCTGCGGGTGTGGTTCTTCTTTCAGTATCTAATACGCCAAATCAAATTGATAGCTATTCAACCATTGAGTAGCTATCATATTTACTCCTTGTGCCGTCATTCTCCTAGTTAATATGTCTAAATGTGTCATTTCACCGCATTTCTCGACATTCTGTTACATATTCTCAGTGTCTAAACCCCACGCTTCGCGCTAAAGTAGATAACGTTACCTCTACTTTTTCTGGAACGATATTCATGACACGTCTTATTACTCGTATGCGCAGGCAACCTGCGTGGATTGCTCTCTTAATATTTTTGCTGTTGTGCCTATGGCTATTTTCTGGTGTAGGGCAACAAAAAGCAGCCGAGCAAACACAAAGCAAAGCTAAACAGCAGACGCTGGCAGAGGTACGTACGCGCATCCTAAGCGCTGATGAAGTGAGTCGTGAAATCAGTTTGTATGGACGAACTGAGCCCGACCGCACAGCATCACTCAAAGCCGAAGTGACAGGCAAAGTCATTGACGTGCTTGTAAAGGAAGGACAGTTCGTCAAAGCCGGTGAGATTTTGCTAGTGATTGAAGAAAAGGACCTGCAGCGCCAACTAGATGCAGCAAAATCGTTAAAAAATCAGCGAGAGATTGAACTTAAAGCGGCGATGTCTTTGATAGAAAAAGGGTATCAGTCAAAAGTAGCAAAAGCGCAGGCCCAAGCTGCGTTAGATTCTGCTGTTGCAGCCATAGAACAACTAGACATCGATTTAAACAACACCCGCGTCCGAGCTCCCTTTGATGGCGTGCTAAATATGCGGCATGTTGAAGTTGGAGACTCACTTCGCGAAGGGGATTTAATGGTGACTTTCGTGGACCTTGACCCATTAGTGATTACCGCAAACGTTACCGAGAATGACGTTAGTCAACTACAATTAAATCAAGAGGCATCGGGCGAGCTATTGTCTGGTCAGCGCATGGAAGGGCGAATTCGCTATATTTCTAGTGTTTCGAATGAGGGCACCAATACCTTTCCAATTGAAATCGCGGTACCCAACCCAGAGAGAAAGTGGCGTGCTGGAATGAGCACGAGTGTGAGTATTCCCCTTGAAAAAACATGGGCAATAAAAATTACACCAGCCTCTATGGCGCTAGATAAACATGGCAATCTTGGCGTGAAAATCGTTGAAGAGAGCAAAGTGAAGTTTGTACCCATCGACATTGTTAGAAGTGATGCCGAAGGCGTATGGCTGAGCGGTCTGGGTGAACGTGCACAAATTATCACGTTTGGCCATGGCTATGTGAACGATGGCGACACCGTTAACGCCATTGTTGTTGACAGCGAGATATAGTAAATGTCTAGCATGATCTACGCCGCGTTAATGCGCACCCGTACTGTGTTAATGGTTTTCTTATTGCTCATTATTTCTGGCACAGTGACTTACATCAATATACCCAAAGAATCGAATCCAGATGTACCGATTCCATTCATTTATGTCTCTATTGTGCATGATGGAATCTCTCCTGAGGATGCAGAGAGAATGCTGGTCAAGCCTATGGAGCGCGAGTTAAGGGCCATTGAAGGCATTAAAGAGATGACTGCTACAGCAGGTGAGGGGTTCGCTAGTGTCACATTAGAATTCATTGCCGGTTTTGACTCGAATCGTGCGCTTGCTGATGTGAGAGATAAGGTCACCGTCGCTCGTGCCGAGCTTCCGTCAGAAACTGAAGAACCAACCATCCATGAAGTGACTATGGCGGGCGAGCAGGCTGCAATTACGGTGGTGCTGTCTGGTGCGGTAAGTGAACGTGCATTAGTGACAGCCGCTCGTGAGCTGAAAAAGCAAATTGAAGGCCTTAAATCCATTCTTGAAGTTGAAATTGGTGGCGATAGAGAAGATATCGTTGAAATTATTGTCGATCCGCTACTGATGGAGTCATACGGGCTTGATCAAAACGATATTTTTAATCTGCTCTCAAGAAATAACCGTTTAGTACCAGCGGGAACGATGGATACGGGCAAAGGCAGTTTTGCCGTAAAAGTGCCATCTGTGTTCGAGAGTGTGAAAGATGTGATGGAGCAGCCCGTTAAAGTTGATGGTGATAAGGTCATCACCTTTGGTGATGTGGCAACGGTGCGACGGGCCTACAAAGACCCGAGCAGTTTTGCTCGCCTCGATGGGCAGCCTTCCGTTTCATTAGAAGTAAAAAAGCGGCCGGGTGAAAATATTATTGCAACTGTCGACGAGGTAAAAGCACTGGTTCTAGACGCGCAGTCTTCACCTATCTGGCCTGCGACTATGTCGGTAACCTTTACGGGCGATCAAACCAAAGACGTCAATATGATGTTGTCTGATCTGCAAAACAATGTGTCGAGTGCGGTATTGCTGGTGGCAATTGTCATTGTGGCGATTTTAGGTGTTCGCACTGCGGCGTTAGTGGGAATTGCCATTCCCGGATCTTTTTTAACGGGCATTCTAATCATTTCTATGTTCGGGTATACCCTGAATATGGTGGTACTATTTTCTTTAATTATGGCGGTGGGCATGCTCGTGGACGGCGCGATTGTTGTCACCGAATTTGCTGATCGCTGTATGAGTGAAGGCATGGCCAGACGCGAAGCTTACGCGAAAGCTGCGCAGCGCATGGCATGGCCCATTATAGCTTCAACTGCAACGACGCTTGCGGCATTCGCCCCCTTAATGTTCTGGCCAGGTATGATGGGCGAGTTTATGAAATACCTGCCTTTCACCCTGATTGCCGTGCTATCAGCGTCGCTATTAATGGCATTAATTTTTGTGCCGACGCTGGGAACGGTGTTTGGCAAAGCCAGATGGGTGTCTGAAGAAGATCGACAACAAATGCTGCAGTCAGAGGAAGGCGATATCACCACGCTCAAAGGTTTTACTGGAAAGTATGTGCGTATGCTGGCTGTCGCTATACAACATCCATGGAAGGTGCTGGCAAGCGCATTGATTATCGCGTTTCTCACCATTACCGCCTACGCAAATTCCGGATTGGGTGTGGAGTTTTTCCCTCATGTCGACAGTCCCGGTGTCAATATCAATGTTCATACAACGGGCGATTTATCCATTTATGAAAAAGATGCATTGATGCAGCAGGTCGAGGCTAGAGTAATGGATATGGATGAAGTCGAGACCCTCTATGCGCGCACCGGAGGACAAGATCAAATTGGCTATCTGCGATTGAATTTGGTCGATTGGCAGTACCGCCGTCATTCTGATGAAGTATTAGCGGAAGTCGAAGAACGCTTGGCGCATATGCCGGGATTAGACATCGAAATTAGCCCTGATCAAGATGGACCTCAATCAGGAAAGGATTTGCAAATTCAGCTGTCTTCGCGTTTTCCTGAATTATTAGACGAGGCTGCACTGAAAATTCGTGGTGCCTTAGAGTCTCACGGCGCATTTATGGCGATTAGTGATACGGCACCCAAACCAGGAATTGAATGGCAACTTAAGGTTAATCGCGATGATGCTGCGCGCTTCGGTGCTGACGCCACACTGCTAGGAAACACCGTTCAGTTTATAACGACGGGATTGAAGATTGGTGAGTATCGACCAGACGATGTTGATGATGAGCTGGATATTCGCGTGCGTTACCCAGAGGATGAACGTTATATCGATCAGTTAGACAGACTTCGCGTTAAAACTCAGTATGGCTTAGTGCCCGTGTCTAATTTTGTTGAACGAGAAGCGAAACCTAAAACAGATTTGATTCGTCATATAGACAGTGAGCGCGTACTTCGTGTTGATGCGAATATGATTCCAGGAGAGCAACTGAGCAAAGTACTCCCTGAGCTACAAACTATGTTTCCTGAACTGGGGTTAGATCCGCGTGTTAATGTGGCGATCAAAGGGCAAAATGAACAGCAGGAAGAGTCAGAGGTGTTTCTTATGAATGCCTTTATGGTGGCCTTGTTTGTAATGGCAATCATTCTAGTCACTCAATTTAATAGTTTTTATCAAGCGTTCTTAATTTTAAGCGCAGTCTTGTTTTCAACGGTGGGCGTGTTTCTTGGATTAATTCTATTCCAAAAACCCTTTGGTATTGTTATGTCGGGTATCGGTGTGATTGCGTTGGCGGGAATCGTTGTAAACAACAATATTGTGCTTATTGACACCTACAATATTTTGCGTAAAGAAGGTTGCCCACCTTTTGAAGCAATTCTGCGCACAGGCGCTCAGCGCTTGCGGCCTGTACTGATGACCACGGTAACCACGATATTGGGGTTAATGCCCATGGTGGCAGAGGTGAATATCGATTTTATTAAACGCAATATTGAATTTGGCGGTCCGTCTACGCAGTGGTGGTCACAGTTAGCAACGGCCGTTGCGGGTGGGCTTGCGTTTGCAACCCTTCTGACATTGGTATTAACCCCATGTCTATTGGCGTTAAAAGCGAAAAAAGACATGCGAAAAATGTCTAAGAAAGACATCGAACAACATATCGACGCTGGTACAATAGACGCCAAGGTAGTGAACTTGAATGGATAGGCATGATTTTAGCGTCGCAGTTAAGGCGCATCGTCGTTTTATTGTTGATATGTTTTGTACCTTTTCTGTCTCATGCGCGCGTTATTGAGCTAGAAGGGCCGGGAGATTCACCAGAGGCACGCTTTGTTCAAGCGGTACTAGAGCGAGCTTATCAGCGCATTGGCTATGAAGTTGTGTATCGGCATGTACCGCTGGCACGCAGTTTTATTGAGGCAGATAAAGGGCGGCTAGATGGCTTGCGCGCTCGTATTGCCCACGTTGCAGATAAATATGAAGGGCTGGTGAAAGTACCTTTTGTTTTATTTGATTTCAAATTGGTGATACTGGCAGATACACGCTTGTGTGGCGAATGCCATGTCAGTGAGTTAGCGGATCTAGCCGTCGCACGTGGCTTTGAAGGGTTTACTGTATTTCGAGCCCATACAGCGTTATCTGCGAATGTGCTTGAAGTTACGCATTTTCAGCAGGCTTTAAATCTATTGAAAGAGCAAAAAGTGCAAGCGGCAGTCATGTCTGAACCGCTGATCCCAGACGATCTAGCTGGCTATGGTAAACACTGGGTGAGACGAACCCTTGCAGTGTACCCTGATTTTCACTATGTCAACGAGCGCTTCGCGCATTTAGTACCTGCGCTGACTCAAACACTTAACGCCTTAGAAACCGAAGGGGTTTTGCATGCATTGCGTTTACAATACGCTATTCCTGCACCTGCACAGTCTTATCCTCAATCACGCACAGATTTAATTGCGCCATAAATTATCCTTACAAATCACTCACAGCACGCATGCATTTTGCTATGCTGACACACATTCCTTTCTTATTAACTGAGAGGAAGGTGTTAGATTTTTCAATTTGAGTGCAGGAGGCTAACCATGTTTACACTCTACGGATCAACCACTTCTCCTTACGTACGCCGTCTCAGAATGTGGTTACATAACGTTGAACACGAATTCGTTAACATGAAGATTTTTGAAGATGCAGACCGTGAGTTATTAAAGCAAAAGAATCCAACTTTAAAGATTCCCATGCTTGAGGACGACGGAGACATGATTTTAGACTCGCGGGTGATTTTTCGTTACCTCACCGAAAAGTTGAATTATCCCATCTTGAATTGGTATCAAGAAAATCAATTAACCGTATTAGATTCGCTTAACGATGCGGGGGTAAATATGTTCATTCTATCGCTGTCTAACATTGATACCTCGCAAGATGCTATGTATTTCAATATTCAGCGAGAGCGGTTTGCGACCTCGTTTGCACAAATATGTGAGCAAATCGATAACGGTGACTTTGATGAGTGGAATTATCCTGCGATTTCTCTGTACGCATTGGTAGATTGGATGCGTTTTCGAAATCTTTACGATTACACCCAGCATCCTGCGTTGGTTCGTTTTATGTCAGCCAATAGTGAAAGATCTGAGGTATTGGCAACCTCACCAGATTAAAGCTCCGTTTAGTTAGGGCGTCTCATTTCAAAAAGTGGTTTCACATTACGTTTAAATTTCATACTTTTGTTTGGCGTAAGATTTTGTTTTTAAAGCATAAAAATAATTTTGTGCTTTTTATTTCGAATTTTATTTATTTTTAGTGAGAGATGTTTCTGCGTCGCCTCACTACATAATCGCACATGTAACAATGTGACTATGTTTAGCGACCATGTTTGTATGTGAGCCGAAACAGTATGCGACAGGATAAGGGCGAACGTGACTGATATGCAATGGACTGCGTGAGCAGTATTTTTTTCCAAGGGATATCAGTGACACCATATCGGGATGATATGACTGTCAGGAAGACAGAGATGGAACGACAGGTTATTCAGGACGTAAATAACCAACGCCATGGAGTATGCTGATTTCGGTCTTTTTTTATTTAATGCAAGGTGCTTTGTAATAGACCATATCGACTACAAGCGCTTCTCTTAGTGCCTTTTTCAATAATCTTCTTTTTTCTTTTAAAAGTTCTGGTAACACGTTGTTTATCAACTATATTTAGTTTTTAGTTAATGCTAGATGGGTACAAGCCAAATTAGCGTTACAAAACAATACACACTACCTCACACACAACACGCTGGAGCAATAATGATTCGACTATTCACAATACCTGTTTGTATTGGTGCAATGTTTTCTTCTTTTTCTTTAATGGCTGCTAACTGGAGTACAACGGAAGTGCATTATCAGCGCGGAACATTAGATGTGCCGATTTTTGCTCAAAATGGTGTGACCGATGCGGATACGACGGTGATTACATTGCAACATGCCAGTGGATGGGATTACGGTGACAATTTCTTTTTTGTAGATTATATAGACGATGATGAAGAAGATGGATTCAATGACACCGATTTTTACGCCGAAGTGTACTTGAATTTCAGCCTGTCAAAAATGACGGGAAATAACGTTGGATTTGGCCCCGTACGCGATATCGGCCTGTTAATGGGGGGCAACTTTTCGGGTGATGCAAAGGTGAAAAAATATCTTCCTGGCGTGCGGTTTTCGATGGATGCGCCGGGCTTTGCATTTTTAAATTTGGATGTCACGGCCTATTTTGATGACAGCGACGGTGTTACCAGAGGGGGAGCGCCGACAGAAGATAATAGCTACATGTTTGATGTTAACTGGGATTACCCATTTACGGTGGGAAGCCAACATTTCAGTATCACAGGACACGCTGAATACATTGGAAGTCGTGACAATGAATTCGGTGGAAAAGTTAGCCACTGGATACTTGCCCAGCCACAGTTTAGATGGGATATAGGCCACGCGATTTTTGATCGCAAAGATACGATTTATGCGGGGATTGAATATCAGTATTGGCGAAATAAGTTAGGAGATGACTCTACTGATGAAAGTGCAGTGCAGCTGTTGTTAGTTTGGCGCCTTTAGTCGCTTCGACTAACCAACGTTTATTATTTTAGGAGTTTTCAGGATGAAGTTACGCACACTATTAATTATCAGCATGACCGCGGCCATTCTTATTCCGCTGTTTATAAGTACCTTGTACTTTACCTTTAGTTTGCGTTCCTTGATTGACGGGCGACTCATCGACCGAGAGTTGCCGTCAACACTTGAACGACTCCGGAATGCCATTGAACTTGAACTGCAAGAATCGCTGATCATTTCTAAATCCATTGCAGAAAATACCTATATTCTTGACTGGGTGGAAGAAGGTGAACCGCAAGATAGATTAAACAGCGTAACTCGCTATTTATCTAAAATTAAAAAGGAAAACAATGCGATTACGGCGTTTATTGTATCGTCTGTAAGTAACAACTATTACAACGTGGATGGCGTTTTAAAAAAATTGTCTCCCTCAGCTGAGCGTGACCAATGGTTTTACAACTTCCTCAATTCAGGAGTGCCTTATGGGCTGAGTGTTGATGTTGATCAGTCTACAGGACAAGCTGCTGTCTTTATTAACTACACGGTTAAAATGAATGACAAACCGGTAGCAGTTGGAGGGATTGGCCGTTCGCTGGCGGGCATGACAGAGCTAATTCGAGGCTTTCGCATTGGTGAAAAAGGCCATGTATATTTGGTAAATAAAGAAGGCAAGGTCATGCTCCATAAAGATAAGGAAGCCGTTGGTGCGATGTTATCGAGCCTGGTAGGATCGGATGATATTGGTCGTACTTTGATTCAAAGTAATGTCATTAAAATTGACGAATTTGAACGCGAAGGCGAGGGCTTTATCGTCGCATCCCTTAGATTAAAGAGTCTAGATTGGTACTTGGTTGCTGAGCTGAGTAAAGCAGAATTATACAAAGACTTGAATCAAACCCTTATTAGCAATTTGGTGATCATCATTTTGATTGCTGCCATCTTTATTGCCGTGGTGGCAGTGTTGTCAAAACAGATTGTTGATCCTATTCGTCGTGTATCTAAAGCGATTTATGACATTAGTCAAAGAGGCGGTGATCTCACTGCACGTTTACCTATTTCAGGGCAGCAGGAAATTGGCGAACTGGCTGAAAACGTTAATTTGTTTATCGCTAAACTTCAGCGAATTTGTCTTGAAATTCGAGATGCATCTCGACAGATAGATGATGCCACCAATACCGTTAACCAATTGATGGGAGACGCGGCTCAGAAGACCTCACAACAGCAACAAGGCACAGAAATGGTCGCGACGGCGGTGAATGAGATGGGGGCAACAGTACAAGAAATTGCTAAAAATGCCAGTGATGCGGCAGCATTGTCACAAGAAGCCGAGAGCGAATCTGCAACGGGTTTGAAAGTGGTGAATAGCACCGTAAAAGACATTGGTCATTTAAAGTCTGCAATGGACAGCTCTGTGGAATCGGTTGAAACGCTAGCGAGTGAGATTCAATCAATCAGCTCGGTACTGGATGTGATTAAAGGTATCTCGGAGCAAACCAACTTGCTGGCACTCAATGCCGCGATAGAGGCAGCCCGAGCAGGAGAAATGGGACGTGGATTTGCAGTGGTTGCTGATGAAGTGAGAACATTAGCGCAGCGCACAGCCCAATCAACAGAAGAAATTAATGAAATGATTTCGAAGCTTGATAATAGCGCTAAAACGACGGTAAATGCGATTCAATCTGGCAGCGCATTAACAGCGTCGAGCGTATCGAATGCTGAAATCACCGGTCAAACCATTTCTAAAATGGCAGAGAAGATAAGCTATATTTCTAACACGAATATCTCTGTTGCGGCCGCTACCGAAGAGCAAAGTACGGTAACCGAAGAGATCAACAAGAATATTACTGAGATTTCAGATTTTGCCCACAGTACCAGCCATAACATTAAACAGTGCGAAGCGTTATGTGACGACCTCAAGTTGCACGTAAATACGCTGTCGAAAACCTTGCAACAGTTTACACTGGAATAGAGTAAAGCTCAGATGCAAAAACACGGCATATCAATTGGAATAGAACGTATTGGCAATACGTTCTATATGACCTTAAAAGTGACTGGAAAGCTGACTCACGAAGACTATCAAACTATTACGCCGATGATAGACAGCGCCCTCAAAGGAGTTAAAAATGCTGAGATACTTGCGTTAATTGATGCGTCTGAACTTGAAGGGTGGGAGCTTCGCGCAGCGTGGGACGATTTTAAAATGATCCTTAAGCACGGCAGTGAGTTTAAGAAAGTCGCCATTTACGGGCATAAGCAATGGCAATCCAGTATTGCTAAAGTGGGCGGCTGGTTCATTTCAGGCGAAGTGGCGTTTTTTGAGGATATTAAAGCAGCCATGAGTTGGCTAAACCAAGGCCTCGAAGGTAGCAACTGAAGCTCCTATAAATTTGAAGGTTTTGCGACATAATATACAGAACTTACGTTTAAATAGTCTTACGCTGTACTTGTCTAGATATACTATTGCCCCCATTTTCTACATGCTTAAATCTTTATTGGGAGAAATGCACCTATGATGCGAATTGCGCTGTTTATTGGTACTAATATTGCCATTATGGCCTTGTTAAGTATTACCTTTAGCTTATTCGGAATTCAGGGACTATTAGCTGAAAATGGTGTGGATCTAAACTTACAGGCATTACTTGTTTACTCTGCTGTGATTGGTTTTAGTGGGGCAATGATCTCATTGTTTCTGTCTAAATTTATGGCAAAGAGAACCATGAATGTGCATGTTATTCAGTCGCCCACTAATGCGACAGAAAAGTGGCTGGTCGATACCGTCAAACGCCAAGCAACGCAGGCGGGTATCGGCATGCCTGAAGTTGGAATATTCCAGCATCCATCTCCAAATGCCTTTGCTACTGGTTGGAATAAAAATGATGCATTAGTGGCCGTGAGCACGGGGTTACTTGAGAGTATGCGCGAAAATGAAGTGGAAGCTGTACTTGCTCATGAGGTTAGCCATGTGGCTAACGGTGACATGGTAACAATGACGCTGCTTCAAGGTGTGATGAACACCTTTGTGGTGTTTTTGTCTCGCGTTATTGGGCACGTGGTTGATAGGGTGGTTTTCAAGGTCGAGCGTGGACATGGTCCCGCGTTTTGGATTGTCTCTATTGTTGCTGAGCTTATTTTAGGTGTATTGGCGATGATGATTGTTATGTGGTTCTCGCGCTACCGAGAATATCGCGCTGATGCTGGTGGTGCGGCTCTAGCTGGGAAGCAAAATATGGCAGCGGCGCTGTCGCGTTTGCAACAACATCAAAATGCGCCACAGATGCCAGACGAAATGGCAGCGTTTGCGATTAGCGCAGGCAAAATTCACGCGTTGTTTTCTAGTCATCCACCTCTGGAAAAGCGTATTGCTGCGTTAAGAGGGGAAGATTGATTGCTCGACAAGAGCGTGAGCAAAAATAAAAGCGATGCGTGTAACGGCATCGCTTTTATTTTGAAGGTAGTCTAACGTAGACGTCCGTGTTTACAAGTTACGATACACCGAGCTTAGCTGGTCTGCGCGGCTTGCTTGACCAGGTGTAAATTCATACATGCATGCGTCGTAGGTGTAATCCATAAAGTTATGGATTGGGTCAACGCCATCTGCATTTTTACCGCGTCGGCATGTGTCACGACCAATTGGGCAGCCTGATGCCGAGCTTCTCTCGGCTGGTGTGTCACTGACATAATCACCATTGCCGTTACATCCACCTTGGAATGTATGGTAAAGGCCTAGCCAATGACCTACTTCATGCGTGCCAGTGTCGCCTTCGTTGTAAGGTGCTGCACTGCCGTTTGGCAACGAGGAATAAAGCACAATAACGCCATCATCCATAGGGTTTGACGCGTAGTCGGTGGGGAAGGTTGCCCATCCTAGTAAATCGCCCCCTGCGTTGGTGGTATAGAAGTTTAGGTCTGACGCATCACCTTGGCGTAATGCCGATTTCATCTGTGTTTCTGCCGAAGAGCCATAACCTGCGTTAAACCATGAGCTATTCTGCGTATAGTCAACAGATTTCAAGTTAAATGTAAATGGGGTGTCTGCATAGGCTTCATTTAGCACCGCCATTTGTGCATTAATATCGCCATTTGACAACATGCCAGTGCCGCTGTTGTCAGTGATAACGTGAAAATAGACGTCAACAGTCACTGAGCCTGCGGCTCGCATTGTTTGGAAGTCTGCACTTTTACCTGATTTAATTCGTAGTGTGTCAAAGTGCTGTTCTTTGAGTGCCGCTTCAGCTGGACTTGGGTGTTCAGTGCCGCACACTCTGTCTCTGGAGTTCTTTAGGTCTGTAAGTTTATGTTGATGATCGTTACTCAAAGCCGAGGTTGAGAATAACAAAGCCATTGTGCAAATAGCGATTTTTTTATAATTAAACGCCATGTCGATTTTCCTTTCTTCAATATGTAATTATGTTTTTACATATCCGTTCTCACGCACTGCTTGGTTCGGGACTACAGCGGAAATGTATGCGGGTTAATTTATTAACCTCAAATTTACAATAGAGTGTTTTTCAACAGTTGTGAAGAGAAAAAAATAGGTCGCTATTCATAACCTAGTATATAGGAATAGTCGGTAAAAAATAAAATTCTAGTAAAAACAGAGGGTTAATACTAACTTTGATACTGTCATATAAGTTTAAAAAATGACCAGAGTTTTTAGCTATGTTAGTTAAAGCATAGAGTGATTGTGAGCTGTGGGGATAAATAGTTGAGGGGAAACGCAATGCAACGCATTGATATTAAAGGAAGCTGACATAAGGTTGTTATGTCAGCTTCATGTGAAATATTATTTTACTTCGTCTTCAAATTCATCAGGGAATAAGATAATCCCTTCTTCATCTTCGCCAGGGAATGCAGCAATCATGACTTCGTCTTCAGCTAGACCGCTGGTCCACCTTTCGAACCACGTGTTCAGCTCAATGCCCATCGGTGTGCATCCTTCCCACTCACCCGTGGCCCAAGTTTTAGCAAAATGTTCAGACGGCCAAACAGGTACACAGTCTTCATCGTCGGTATTAAGCATGACGCAACCATGTTCGTCAGTCAGAATCCACACTTTTTGTTGCGCCTTAACTTCTTTGATCAGGAAGTTAAGTCGTTCGTCTGGAGATAAGCGGTGAATATTTTCGATAGGCTGATTCATGATAATTCTCGTTGTCATTGGTAGTACTCATGATAATGCAAATCGCAAACAATGCCCATTTGAAGTAAAGTAAATGATGTTTTATTCGCCAATCAAGGACCCATTTCGATGACAAGCACGCGATCTATCCTATTTTTCGCCACACTGCTTTCTTTACTTCTCGGTTTTTCCGGCTCGAGTTTTGCCGCAGGGAAAGCCGAGTATCAGGAAGCATTACCAGAATATACGTATGTTGAAGATGCAAGATATATGGAAAATCTTACTGCGGCTAAAACCAATGCGGAAGAACGAGGAAAGCCATTGATGGTCGTATTTGGCGCGTCGTGGTGTCATGACAGCCGCGCACTGTCAGTGGCATTCTCTCACCCTCAGGTCGCGCCTGTTTTAAAAGATAACTTTGAAGTGTTATTTATTGATATTGGTTATTACCAAGACAGGCGAGATGCAACAATGGCGCTGGGTTACCCGGGTTATTTTGCCACACCTACGGTTCTCATTGTGTCTGAGCCAGCTTCGCCTAGCCCAGATATTGATGCCATATTAACGTTTCAACATGCAGCCTCATTGTCAGTCGATACAATTGCTAAGTTTATTCAGGATTATCCCAACCGAAAAGAACGTTCGGCGGCATCGTTTATTCCTAAGAACAAGCACGGCGCGCAATTGCAGCTACATGCCAAAAACCTGACAGATAGGTTACAGCGAGGCTTTGAGAAATTAGGTGTGTTACTCAAGCAAGAAGATCAAACTGGCGATGCTGACGATGAAAAATTGAATCAATTATGGCAAGAGGTTAAAGCATATCGAATGGCGTTACAGGGCGCACTGCATCATTCTTCAGAGCAAGCCAGATCGCTAGATGAAGGTGCACCCAGCCGATTGGCAATCACTGAGCAGCGCTTTGGTCCTTACTCTTGGGAAGTAGGCGAATAAAGCCAAGTTACTAAGCAACGCAGCAACTATTTCTTCCTTCGTTTTTGGCTCGGTACATGGCTTTGTCAGCTCTACCGAGCCACTCAAATGCGGTTTCTTCCTCAGCGTATTGTGCTGTACCAACGGATACAGTGACATTATACTCGCTAAGTACAGGGTCATTTTCAACCGATGTACGCAGGGTTTCGGCTAGTAATACGGCATCTTTCAACGGTGTTTGCTCAGCAATCACAACAAATTCCTCGCCACCTAATCGGTAGACCTGATCTGTGGTACGTATCCGCTGGTTGATTACCTGAATAAGGCCAACCAGAATGTCGTCTCCCGTCGCGTGTCCAAATCGGTCGTTAATACACTTGAAGCGGTCAATATCAAACATGATAAGTGAGGTTACGGTATCCGTATGACGGCGATGTAAGCTCATCAGATCTAATAGTTTCTGTTCCAATGCTCGTCGGTTACCAGCTCCTGTGAGAGGATCATTCGAAGCCTGATGAACCAGCTGTAACTGCTGTGCCCGCATTCTGCCTGCAAAAACAAAACTAAACAGTACGGTTGCGATGGCTGAAAGGTAAAAACGTAGCGCGCCAACCACTGTCACCTCATCTAAGATCATCAATCCAATGGCTGCAAGAACGACAAGGCTAAGTACAAGCGCTTGACGAGGAAGTAGCAAGAAAAATAGGGCGGTTAAGGCTGGATAACACCAGCTCAACTGCTCACTGCCTTTTAGCTCGATCGTGGCGATTAATACGCAGCAACATATGGCAGCCAGTATTTTACCAGCAACCCGCGTGTTGTGGGTGGTGTACACTAAGACGAATACTGCCAGCGCACAAAACACACCAATGAAGTCCAAGATTCCTAATAGCCAATCTTGGGTGAAAAAGCGCAGTACCACAAAGGGGAACAACACAAGAGCGGTAAACCCACTCAAAGATAAGATGATATATTCTTCGGTCGTGCGTGATGCTCTGTTCTGGTCTGGCTTAACCATAACGCCCTGAATTACCTTTAGTTCCACATGTGATTCCTGTACAGGTGGCGGTTATCTTGCGCTGCGCCAGTTATGACTTAAAGCGATGCGACAATCAATAACCTTTGGTGAGGTCGATTTGATAATTCAGTGCGGTGTTTTGGCAAAATCTCTCATGGTTTTCTAAAAAAATGTCTACGATATCTTTTGGACGTGATACCGCTGCAGTGTGTTGAGTAATATGCGCATTGGGCAACGTCCAAAGCAGGCTGTTTTGAGGAAGTGGTTCATCCACAAAAACGTCGAGTACAGCAGCACGGAGCTTATGTGCTGTTAAAGCACTCTCTAATGCTGATATATCCACACACTGGCCTCTTCCTGCATTAATAAAAACAGCATGTTCTGGCAATGCTGACATACATTCGGCATCGATGATGTTTTCAGTATGCGCAGTATGAGGGAGCAAACACACCAATGCGTCTAAGCCTTCACAAAATGCGAGCTTCTCTTTAAGGGTGTATTGCTCATCTAAGAACGGTGAAGGTTTTTGGGTGGTGGCAAACCCTCGCACCTTCATACCAAATGCTTTCGCCATCTTGGCTACTTCAATGCCAATGGCACCCGTTCCCATAATGCCAATCGTTTGCCCTGCAAGGGTTGAGCAGGTGGGCTGTAACCAATTCTTTTCTTTTTGTAGCGATGTCATTTTGTCTATTTGACGAGAAAAATGCAGCAGATAGGCAAAGACATATTCCCGCATTTGAACGCCGAATACCCCTTTAATACCTGTTAGCGGGATTGAGCGTGGCATTACATCGATGAGCGGCTTGGCCCCCGCCCAGGTAGATTGAACCCACTTGAGATGAGTAAAGCGATAAACAACAGGAGCAAGTAGGTCCGGGTTAGCGAGAATCACCGTGGTTTTGGTAAAAATGTCGTCGTCTATTTCTTGGTTGTTTTCCAGCGCCGCAATAATATTAATTCCTGCTTTGCCGTCAAGCTGCGTAAAGTACTCGTTAGCATCACCAGATAGAATAGTTAGGTTGATCATGTTGATATCCTTTTTGGTCTAGTAAAGATTTGTTTCCTTTTCTTTGTAAACTAACCGAACAAAATTTGTTTAATTTTTGTAAATAACAAATTATATTCGAAAAATAGACAGTAAAGGAATGTTACCCATGACAAACAAGCAACATGTCGAGCAGGCGAGAATCCTGTCTCCTAAAAGAAATACTACAAAAGCGACGTCAGTTGAAGCCTTAGCCGCTGAGCAGTTAGCGCATTTTGGTATCAATAAAGAAAGTGATTATGGAAAAGCACTGTTTCAGGCCGCGTCTCATATGTATCAGGCGCAAACTGATGTGATGACGTTGTGGAACGTCACCAAAGAGACGTTAGAGGGGTTAGACAGAGAAGATAAACTTGCATACTTCAATGCGAAAAAGTTCTTGTCGTTCCAGATTGCAAAGGTGCTTGATACGTTGCAAAACCCCTTTCGCGCTACATTTCAAAGCTTAAACAAACAAAGCGGTTCACAAGTAACAAAAGGCCATTACCCACTTTTTGATAATGTGACAGCGCTGTTTTCAGCCAACCCAGTTATTGTGAGAACGGCCACTTATGTATATGCCTGTACAGAATGGGTCGATGACGCATTCCAGGGTAAGGAATTTACCCATCAAATTTATACGCGTTTGCTTAATCCAACCAATGTCTCTTTGGCCAATGCTATCGTTGATCTGGAAGCCGGTCCGTATGCTGCTGATTACATGGCGTGGAACTTCAACTCGGGTATGGCTGCTATTGACGCACTGCTGTCTAATGTATTAGGGCATGGTGATGTGTTAATCGTTTCTCGTAATATTTACGGTGGCGTTTTCCAGCTGTTAAAAGATTATTTTGCGCGTGAGAATAGAATGGATGTGCAGTTGGAGTGGTTTGATGGCTACACCGGCGAAGAGTTTGCCGCCTTTAGAGATGAGGTTGCGAAAAAGCATCAAAACCGAACTGATAAGGGCAAGCATATCCACGTATATCTTGAGTCACCCTGTAACCCGCACGGTTATGTTTTGGATGTCGCGGGCATTTGTAAAGCGGCCCATAAGCATGATCATACGGTTATGCTAGACGCTACCTTAGCCACTCCTGTACTGCATCAGCCATTGCAGCGTGAAGATAAAGACGAGCGCCCAGATTTTATTATGCATAGTTACACCAAAGATATTTGTGGCAGTGGCGCAACGACTGCGGGCGTAGTGATTGGCGAAGCCTATCGAATGTTCCAGCCTAAAGGCGAGAGTGTAAATGGCTATGATTGGTCACGCACTATGTTTTGGGACGTGTATTACATCAAAGGTGCTTACCTTGACTCCGAAAAAGCGTTTGATGTACTAAGCGGTATGAAAACATTAGAACAGCGTATGATGAATAAAGTCATCAATACTACGGTGTTCAGCCGTTTTCTTGCATCTCACCCAGATTTTAATGTGAACTGTCACGCCTTACCTGAGCATAAAAATGCGCACCTACGTGAAAGCCAAATGCGCCACGGCTGGCCGTGCTCGCTGTTTACGGTCGATATGGAAGGCGCATCTCTAGAGCGCGATACTTTCTTGCGTTTCTTCGATGCACTTGAGCCTGCCTTTAGCCACCAAGTGAGTATTGGACAAAGCAATACGATTATTTTATGCCCTGCATTGACCACCCATTCAGAGCTAGATCCAAAATCGCAGAAAGAAGCTGGAATCTTCTTAACTACCATGCGTATCGCGATGGGTACTAACAATGTAAAAGAGCTTATCGCCCATATGATTAACAGTGCAAAACTGCATATTGATCCGAAGCATCCCGGTTTCAGTGATAAGTTTATGTCGGCTGATGAGGTCGATAGTTTGTACATGAATGTCGCACTTGAAGTATGTAACCAGCATTATGGTTCTGTTTCTTCAATGAAAGATATGCTTACCCAGTAAGTGCTACCCAGTAAGTGCTACCCAGTAAGGTGTTTGCCCGGCATTGTTTTGTGTGGTGCCGGGCTTTTTTGATTGTTTGTTGTCGGGCTGACGACGGCAACCAGAGACGCCTGTTTGTACGCTAGGCTATTTGCGATCGCTCCATGGGGCAGGGGGAGTGTCGATGGTTTTGGTTAAGTCAAACACCGCGCTAAATTCTCGGCCTTCTCGTTTTAATCGGTAAGTGAACTTGTCTGGGTAAATGTATAACTGCCACGTGTTATCGATAGAATCAGGAATGCCATTTTCTACGAAGAGGGATTTTGAAAAGTCATCTGCCGGAAACGATTGTACTTGTGCCCAGCCTTCATCTATTGTGTGGCCGCCGTATTGCGTTAATGTATCTTCGCTACCATCACGGTGACGGTGATCATGTTTAAGGGTTAAGCCTTTGGCAGATTTGGTGATGATCCATGTGCGCGAAGCATTGCTTCCCACGTAAAAGGGAATTTCTATCTTATTCTCTTCACAGGTCCTTACGTGCATTTTTAAGGGTTTATTTGCAAATGAGCTGGATTTTGAGCTGTCTACTGTGACTTCTCCGGCAAAAGACTTATTGCACAAGGTTTTTAATTTTTCAAAGAATGCATCTTGAGGATTCGCTGCATTTACTGTGGTAGTGGTACTTGCGGCAATTATTAATGCCGAAGCGAAAAGAGGATTAATTGATAATTTCATAGGCACTCGCGTGTGTAAGTTTATTTCGTTTTTAGCGTTGTTCTTTAATGTTAGTCTATTGTGTATTGTCTTGATGCGCTTAAAGTGGCAGCGTGCTCTAATCGAAACGCGGTAATGTTTCACTGGTGTCGTAATCGTAAACCAACGATGTTTCAACATGGTTTACTTCGCCACGAGTTGTAATGGCATTGAACACGAAATCTCGTAGATGATGAGAGTCACTAACAGAAACATGTACGAAAAAGTCAGTTTCCCCACCCATATGGTATAGGCTGATAACCTCTGGTAAGGGTAATAGATCGTGTTTAAAGCGATCGAAAGTTTCTCGATTATGCTCTGACATTCTCACTGAAATCATCGCCTGAATATGGCCGCCAAGGGCATTAAAATCCACCTCTGCTCTTGAAGATTTTAACACGCCTTCAGTTTGCAATCGTTTTATACGCTCAAGGCAGGTAGAAGGAGCCAAGCCGACTGCTGTTGCTATATCTTTGTTTGTTAGTCGCGCATCGCGGTACAAATGGGCAAGTATTTGCTTGTCAGTATCATCCAACTGACGAGGCGGTTTGGTGGACGGATGTTTACTCATAACGCAGAAAAACTCGCACCTAAAATAGCGCTTCGACTCGCGCCAGTGACCGATGGGATATTGCCAGGTATACCCTGTTTATGAGCATAAGCTAACCAAGCAAATGCGGCCGCCTCAACGGCATCTGAAACAATACCAAGCTCGTCTGTAGTATTTAGTTGGCAGTCATACAGTAAGGTTTCTAAGGTCTCCATTAGAAAGTCGTTGTGGGCGCCGCCACCACATACATACACTTCTTCTACGTCTGGCAGTGCATGAATTTGATCAGCAATGCTTGTTGCAGTTAGCAGGGCCAATGTTGCCTGCACCGATTCTGGTGATAGCGTATTACCATATTGAGAGAGTTGCTGCTCTAGCCACGCTAAGTTAAATAGTTCACGCCCTGTACTTTTGGGTGCAGGTTGGGAGAAAAACGGCAGTGTCAACATGGCCTGTAATAGTGTGTTATCTGGCTTTCCCTGCGATGCCCACGCACCGCTTTTATCGTATTGTTGGCCAGTATGTTTACGACACCAAGCATCCATAAGCGTATTTCCCGGCCCAGTGTCGAACCCTACAATGGGTGTTTGTTGGTCTGCGGGTAAATAAGTGATATTACTAATTCCGCCAATATTGAGGACAACACGATTGCATCGCTTGGTGGCAAACATTGCTTTATGAAACGCAGGAACGAGTGGTGCACCCTGTCCGCCAAGAGCAACATCTTTACGTCTGAAGTCAGCAATCACGTCGATGTCAGTTTTCGAGGCTAACGTAAACGGATCACCGATTTGTAAAGTGAATCCATTGTTGCCGTCGGGATAGTGTCGAATCGTTTGGCCATGAGAGCCGATTGCCACAATGTCGGCTGAGGTGAGTTGATTTCTTGCAAGAAATGCCTTTACCGCGTCAGCAAAAGCATGTGCAATCTGCCGATCAGCGTCTCCCATCGTGTTAATTTCGTTCTGATTAGGCTGACACAAGCCGTGAATGGTGGGTATGAGTGCTTCAGGAAAAGGGTAAGTCGCGTAATCTAGTATGGTAGCGGGGCGTTGCTTAAAATTAAGCAACGCAATATCGATTCCATCCATACTAGTACCGGACATAATGCCCAGATATAAATGAGCCAATCGGCGTCCTCGTTAATTCATGGCAAGCATAATGCGCTTGTTATTTTCAAGCAATGCAACGCGCTGTGCAGCTAGTTGACTAAACTCCGCTTTGTCTTTTTCAGCGATGGGCTTGGCTTTGGGTAGCGATACTGTTCTCGGATTGCGATGAACGCCATCAACAAGAAATTCATAGTGTAAATGCGGGCCAGCCGCTAAGCCTGTAGCGCCTACATAGCCAATGACTTGACCTTGTTTAACATGTTGACCACGTTTTACCGCGCGCTTACTAAAGTGGATGTATTTCGTCACATATTTTTCACCATGCTGTATAAATACATGGTGACCGTTAAACTTATCGTACGTAGCACGAATGACCTTACCATCGCCTGCAGCCACTACAGGTGTACCTGTTCTAGCAGCATAGTCTACACCGCGGTGAGCCTTCCAGCGCTTTTGTACTGGGTGAAACCGCTTTTTGCTGAAACTTGAGCTAATGTACTTAAAGTTAACTGGCGCGCGCAAAAAGCTTTTACGCATGCTACGTCCTTCAGGCGTATAATAATTGCCGTCGTTGTGGCGTATAGCCGTAAAGGTTTCGCCCTGATTGGTAAACTCGGCAGCTACAATATCGCCGTACCCAATAAACTCACCATCAATAAACTGTTCTTCATACACCACATTAAAGTGGTCGCCTTCGCGAATTTCTAACGCGAAGTCGATATCCCAACCGAATATTCCTGCCAAACTCATAATCTGATTATCTGACATATTGGCGCGCTTGCCCGCGTTCCAGAAACTAGAATTAATTTCGCCTTGAGCGAAATTTAAACGCGTTTCGATAGGTTTGGTTAATATCTCTGACTGAAATCCACTATTTTCGTGTGAGATCTGTAACGTCTCTGTTTGAGAATAGGCGTATTGCAGCGCCACAAACTGTCCTTCGCTATCTTTCAGAATAGATAGAGACTGACCGGGTTTGATACTCAACAACTTTTTAGCAAGACTGCCTGCTTTGCTCACTCTGTAGGTATCTTGCGCGCTTAGTCCGGCACGATTGAAGATCTTTGCGAGGTTGTCGCCTTTTTGAATGGTAAAGGCATGCCAGTTTTGTTGCTCGTCAATGGGCAAGGCATCCGCCTCTGAGCCTTGACTTAATGTCAGGTCCAGTTGATAGCGCTTTCCCAGCTCCAGTGTTTTTACTTCAGTATGGCGCGAGGCTTCGACCGAGTCTGAAGGAATAAACACCATTAAAAGTAAAAGTGCGACAATCCCTGACAGCATAAATTTATGGGGAATAGGTAACTGTTTTATCGTATTTTTAAGCACGGTGAAATAACACTCTTACAACCACATCAACTGGAGAATATATCGAACAGCGCAAGTTTTCCAGCGGTTGGTTAAAATATGAGCTGTAAATCGGCATATATCTACATAATCCCTTATTGTAAAAAATAACTAATTGCTTTATCTATGACTTGCGGGCGCGTAAAATACGTGCATTCACATTTTTAATAAGTTCGTGTTTTCAGAATGGCATCTCGCAAGTGTGCGTCGTCGTTCATTTTCTTGGGCACGAAGGGTAAACGAGGACGTTCAATGACTGATTGGCAAGATGCAATGCGCGAAATTCAGCGCGGTGCAGATGAAATATTGTTGGAAGATGAGCTGGTTGCCAAGCTTAAAGAAGGTAAGCCGCTGAAAATCAAAGCGGGTTTTGATCCAACAGCACCAGATTTGCATTTGGGTCATACAGTATTAATCAATAAACTTCGTACATTTCAGGCGTTGGGTCACGAAGTCATCTTTTTGATTGGTGACTTTACTGGTTTGATTGGAGATCCAACGGGTAAAAATGTCACACGTAAGCCGTTGTCAAAAGAAGACGTGCTTGCCAACGCGGAAACTTACAAAGAGCAGGTGTTTAAGATCCTCGATCCTGAAAAAACCACGATTCGTTTTAATTCTGAATGGATGGACGAACTGGGTGCTGCGGGGATGATCATGTTGGCGGCCAGCCAAACGGTTGCGCGTATGTTAGAACGTGACGACTTTAAAAAGCGTTACGCCAATGGGCAACCTATTGCAATACATGAATTTTTATATCCGCTCGTTCAAGGATGGGATTCCGTTGCATTAGAAGCGGATGTTGAGCTGGGCGGTACTGATCAGCGCTTTAACCTGTTAATGGGGCGTGAACTACAAAAAGAGCAAGGGCAGCGCCAGCAAACTGTATTGATGATGCCGCTGCTTGAAGGCCTCGACGGTGTACAGAAAATGTCTAAGTCTTTGGGCAACTACATTGGGATTACCGATGCGCCAAATGACATGTTCGGAAAAATCATGTCGATTTCTGACGATTTGATGTGGCGCTATTACGATCTGTTAAGCTTTCGCCCTATCGAGGATATCGCCGCGTTAAAAACCCGTGTTGAAAACGGTGAAAATCCGCGTGATATCAAGATTGAACTCGCAAAAGAGATCATTGCACGTTTCCACACTGAAGACGACGCGGAGGCAGCGCATCAAGATTTTATTCAACGTTTCCAGAAAAACGCGATTCCAGACGATATGCCCGAAGTCACACTCACTTTGTCGTCAGAAGGGATGGCAATTGGAAATCTTCTTAAAGAAGCTGGTTTGGTCGCGTCTACATCTGAAGCAATGCGCATGGTAAAGCAAGGCGCAGTGAAGATTAATGGTGACAAAGTTGAAGATACCAAGCTGACATTGTCAGAGCCGGGTGAGGCTGTTTATCAAGTCGGCAAACGTAAGTTTGCGCGTGTTACTCTCGCGTAATACTGAAAAGGCGACGTCAAACAGCGTCGCCTAACTTCCCCCGGCCTTCGAGCATCAATTGTCTTCTCTGTTGCTTTGCAATCATTCCACCTAATGATTAAACATATTGGCAAAAACGTAAAACGCACTTAAACCGAGTCGGCGCATAGCAGCGAACGGAAAGGTTTTTAACGGTGACTGCCAATAGGGTAAGCTCGGCAGTGTTTTATCATTAGTCACCATCTGTGCTAACCGCTTGCCAGCTTGAGCGCCAAATGCCACACCTGATCCGCAATATCCCATTGCATAGTGAATGGAACGATCATCGCTGTGCCACAATCGAGGGTAATCATCTAATGAAACGCTAATCCAGCCACTCCAAAAATAATCAATGTCAATGTTGCTTAAACGAGGAAAGGTACTGGCTAACCCAGTTTCTAATCGTTGTCTGTATAAGGCTTTGTCTGCATTTTTACCCGCGATGGCACCTCGACCTCCGAACAACAAGCGGTTATCGGGTAGCAAACGGTAATAATATTTAAGTGAACGAGTGTCCATGGCCATGAGGCCTGATTTCATGCCGATTGCTTGAAGCTCTTCGCTCGACAGCGGGCGCGTGACAATAATACTGCTAATCACAGGAAAATGACGATTATTCAC
This sequence comes from Fluctibacter corallii, assembly GCF_025751585.1. Classification (GTDB taxonomy): domain Bacteria; phylum Pseudomonadota; class Gammaproteobacteria; order Enterobacterales; family Alteromonadaceae; genus Fluctibacter_A; species Fluctibacter_A corallii. The sequence goes on along the minus strand of NZ_JAOWKX010000001.1, from coordinate 703,372 downwards.
TAACGGGTGCAAGGCATTACCCGTGTAACCATTAGTGGCAATGATCACTTGCTTGGCATTCACTTGGCCTTGTGGTGTGATAAGTTGGTGCTGCCCCTGAGATTGTTGCCAATCTTTTACGGGAGATTGGCCGTATAAGGTCGCGCCGTGGCTCAGTGCCAATCTTTGATAGCCTCTGGCCAGTTTTAATGGGTTGATGGCAAAGCATTTTGGGTAATACAAGCCGCCATAATGCAGGTTGGTATTGATATATCCGTTTTTTACTTCGTTGGCGGGTACAAACGAGACAGACTCAGAAAACGATGCCGATAATGCATCAGCTTGTTGCTGTAATTGCTGTGTCATGCTGGCGTTGTGAGCGAGTTTCATGTATCCGCCAACAATTTTGTCGCATTCAATGTTGCCCTCGTCAATCAGTGATTGAACGGTGTCGATTGATGTTTGAAACTCTTGATAAATCGCGGATGCGGTATCATTTCCCCACTTTTTTTGCATGGCAGACATGCCTAGTCTGCCAGTGCCGCCGAGTACGAAGCCGCCATTTCGTCCACTGCATCCCCAACCGCTGTCGTTTGCCTCTAATAAAACAGGCTTTATTCCAGCTTTAGCCAGATGAATGGCCGCAGACAACCCCGTGTAACCGCCACCAATAATCGCCACATCGGCATCGATGGTGTCAGTGAGAATCGGAAGCGTTTCTTTCGCGACGATGTCTTTTGCTGTGCTAAACCAATAAGAGTCAGGGAATGCCTGCTTGCTCGCAGGAAAGGGCGCAAGTAACGGGTCGTACATCAGGAAATTATGCCTTTTTAATCAAACTCAATCATCATTTCTGCACCGGTGCAGGTGCAGTGGTTTCCGCATACAGGGCACACATAACCGTCGCTTTCAAATAGCGGTTGCCACTTGTTTGGGTGCATCTTTACGACCTTTCCGCCGCATTTTGAAAAATATTTAAATGCGCTGTTACCCGGGCTTGCCATCCAGATGTGTGCCATACCTGCTTTAGCGCCTTGTTTCTTCGCGTTCTCAATAGACAGTGAAAGAAGCTTTGAGCCTACGCCTTTGCCACGGCAAATTTCATCGACGGTATTACATTTGAAATAGCATACCTCGTCTGCTTTTACTGGCCACTCGTCGGTACTGCACCATTCGTCTAGCGTCCATGTACCTGCTGCAAAGGTAAGCCTGAATCCAATTACCTTGTCATTGAGCAGGGCGACCCAGCTAGCGTTGATATTGTTTTGAACGCTTTTCTGATAATAGTCTTCCAGCTGCTCATGATTGATGTAGTTGTCACCATGAACGTGATTGCCTAATGCAATAATGCCTTCAAAGTGTGAAGGGGCTAATTGTTGATATTCGATTTGGTCCATTTTCGATTTCTAAAGGGTAAGTTGAGACTACACAAATACACATCAAGGGCTTCAACCGAGATCCGTATTTCTCTTACAGACAGCCATAAAGAGTACAATAAAAAGATTAAGCTGCTTGCAAATATCCAGCTGCCTGCGACACGATAATCGGCATATAATACCAGCATTGACAGCACACAGAGAAAAAAACTTACAACCCCGACCTCTTGCATGCGTTTTATTAGCTGAATTCTCTCCCGCAGGTTTTCTATTTGTTTCTGGGTGCTGTCTGAATCTTCAGTTCGGTCGAAGTTTCGAATAATTTGTGCCAGAGCGATAAAACGGTTGGTATACGCGAGCAATAGTAACGAAATAGCAGGAAATAACACTGCCGGAGTAGTAAGAGTGACTTCCATAAATGTAGCCTGATTGTTTTTCCAATCAGGCTACCAAATATTATTGTGCAATGGTATGTCCAGCAGCTTCCCAGCCTTTCATATCACCTTCTAAATGCAGCACATCTTGGAATCCATTTGCGAGCAAAATATCTGCTGCTATTTTAGCGCGTCTACCTGAACGGCAATACACCACAACAGGTTTGTGTTTGTACTCTGATATTGAAGCTATGACTTCTTTTAATTCAACATGGGGGATGTTTTTAGCCTCAGGGATGTGTCCCGCTTGGTATTCTTCTTCACTGCGTACGTCTAGCACTAGCCAGTCTTGCTCTTTTTGAGATAAAAACTGGGCTTGCGAGAGTGATTGCAACTGCGTGGACGTGTCGTGATTAGCTTGGCTATTGTCGCCGCCTGCGATGGTATTCGGGCTAGCCAATAACAACGAGAATAGCATCGTAATAACGAGCGCAACTTTCATGTACGTAATCCTGATTTAATCGATAAGTCATCTTATTTTAGCGCAACCTTCTTAAAACAAGAATGAAGTGTAACGCGTCGCGCATACACCTCAGCCTGATGTTTAATGCGAGATTACGCAAACGTTGTATAGTAGATATCAATACCGATAGGTGTCGGGCTTAAAGGGGCCACTTATCTCAACGTCAATATAGTCTGCTTGTGTTTGCGTTAGTGTGGTAATCACGCCGCCAAATCCTTCCACCATATAACGCGCTACTTCCTCGTCAAGCTGTTTGGGAAGCACGGTGACCGCCATCATCGCTTGTTGTTTGTCTTCAGATTGTGATGCGTATGCTTGTTTAAATAAATGAATTTGCGCTAATACTTGGTTGGCAAATGAACCGTCCATGATGCGAGATGGGTGTCCAGTCGCATTGCCTAGGTTGACGAGCCTGCCTTCTGACAGTAATAGTAAATGGTCATCACTGTTTGCTGCATCGCGGTAGATTTTATGCACTTGTGGTTTAACTTCTTCCCAGCGCCAATTATCACGCATGTAGGCGGTGTCGATTTCATTATCAAAATGGCCGATATTGCATACTACAGCTCCAGACTTTAGTGCGTGAAGCATGTGTTTGTCGCATACGTTAACGTTGCCCGTAGTGGTGACAACCAAGTCTGTATTGGCAAGCAGAGCGGTGTTGATGTGGTCGCGGTTGCCAGTATTTTTTCCTTCGACATAGGGCGACACTACCTCAAAGCCATCCATGCAGGCTTGCATGGCGCAGATGGGGTCGATTTCTGCAATTCTGACTATCATGCCCTCTTGGCGTAGTGATTGCGATGAGCCTTTGCCAACGTCGCCGTAGCCAATCACTAATGCTTTTTTACCTGCGAGTAAGTGATCGGTTGCACGCTTGATTGCGTCATTTAGGCTGTGACGGCATCCGTACTTATTGTCATTCTTTGACTTGGTCACCGAATCGTTAACATTGATGGCTGGGACTTTTAATGTGCCTTCATCTAGCATTTTTAAGAGCCGATGCACGCCCGTCGTGGTTTCTTCAGTAATACCATGAACCTGTTCAAGTACTTTTGGATAGCGAGTGTGAAGCATGTCAGTAAGATCGCCGCCGTCGTCTAAGACCATGTTGGCATTCCACGGCTCGCCATCTTTCAATATGGTTTGCTCTAGGCACCATTCATATTCGTCTTCAGTCTCTCCTTTCCAAGCAAAAACCGGCACACCTGCGGCGACGATTGCGGCGGCAGCATGATCTTGTGTTGAAAAAATATTGCAACTAGACCAGCGCACTTCTGCGCCTAAATCGATCAGGGTTTCAATCAGTACCCCTGTTTGAATGGTCATGTGAATGCAGCCAAGAATTTTGGCACCCTTGAGAGGTTGTTCGGCGCGATATTTGTGCCTGATTGCCATTAAGGCTGGCATTTCGCCCTCTGCGATTGAGAGTTCTTTACGTCCCCAATCAGCCAAACTGATGTCTGCGACCTTGTAGTCGCCTGTTGCCATAACGTGATTGTCTTGGTTCATATCTGTCCTTATAGAATAAGAGTACAAGGAGCGTGGTGAACACGGTAACGGCAAACACGGCGTAAACCTGTGTTTTTTTGGTTCTCGCGCTGGTTACGATTTATACTGCCAGAAACAAAGCCATGATCAAAGGGCTGTTGCGATTTGTTTTACTTTTGGAAATGAATTTGCTCACACAGTTGCGACAATTCCGTCACGACGCGAGGAGTAAAACGTTGAAAAATAGCTGCATTCACGCTGAAGTAGCGAGCATGAAGTATGGGCTCCCATTTCCCCCATTGCGCTCTCATTTGATCCTTATTTTGGTTCATAGAAGAGATAATAATGGCAGGCTGTTTGGTTAACACTTGTTCAATACTGACTTGTGGATAGGGCGTATCTGCGTCTTCAAAAATGTTATTTAAGTTGCAGTGACGTATTAAATCGTTTGACCAGGTGTTGCCACTAACTGACATTAGCGGTGCGTTATGCATGTAAAAGAAGGCCGCATAGCGAGGCTTTTTTTGCATGCTATATTTAAGTTTACTGAGCTGTTCTGCCAATGAATCGACAGTGTATTTTGCTTGCTCGTTAGCGCCTAACTTACTCCCTAGCGCGAGTAACTCCTCTTGCATGTCGACTAATGTTTTGGGAGAAGATAGGAATACATCCAACCCTAACGCCTGTAAACGGGCAATGTCTTGAGGCCGATTTCCTCCATGCCATGCCAACACCAATGTGGGTTTAAGTGTTAATAAAGCTTCAAAATTAACGCCAGTATGGCTAGCGACTCTGGGAAGTGCTTTGGCGGCTTCAGGAAAGTCGCTGTAATCTGAAACGCCTACTAATTCAGCCTCTTTGTTTAAAGTGAATACCCACTCTGTAAGGTGAGGTGCTAATGACACAATACGTTGTTCGGCATGGGCAACTATGTTGACACTGTATAAGAACAACACTGCTGCAATAAATGCTAACCTTTTGAACATAAGTACGCCCTTAAAATACATAGATTATGGCGAACACTAATAGCAAAAATACACAGAGCATGGCAGTGACTTTCATCAGTGCCAACCGTATGCGGGCTAGGTCTCCAAATCGGATCTCTCGGCTCCCCCCGACCTTCGCCATACGAATTTTTTTACCACCGTAAAATGCAGGGCCGCCTAGCTGAATGCCCATTGCGCCACCAGCAATGGCTAATAGGGTAGTGTGTTGCCGTATCGCCCCTGTAAGTTGATAGCGTATATTTCGAGCGGCTTTGAATGCCCCGCTGATATTTTCTGCAATGGCTAGGCTGTATACCACCCATCGGGTTGGCAACCACGATAACACCAGCATCATGGTTGAAGCTGGTTTGCCAAAGTGAGCAAAATACGGGGTTTTCCGATTCCATTGTTGCGACATTTCAAATATCAGCCTGTAGGCTAAGGCACCCGCACCCCCTAAAATAAGATACCAAAACAATACCGCCCAATATTGATAACAAAATCGCAGCAGCACACTTTCAACCGCAGCTTTGGCAATCCCCATTGGAGACAGCTTGTCTGTTTCTCTGAGAACAATATGGGACAGTGTATCGCGGGCCAGCATTTTTTTATTTGCCTTTAACGCATGAATAATACGCTCATAATGTGTCGTAACTGGATGAAAGTGAAGGGCAACCAATAACATCATCGCATCAAAGAACAGGGGAAACTCTGCAAACCATACAAAGGTGCTTGCGATCACAACGGTGGGTAAGGTGATGACGATAACCGCTAAAGTACCAGAAATATACTGTTGCTGGTGGCTTCGCTCAACAGACGGATGCACTTTTTGCCCAATATGCTGAGTAAGGTAACGAAAAAATGCGAGAGGGTGATAACGTTCAGGCCAAAGCCAGAGGCGCTCAATACCCATCACGGCAAACATAACGAATAATGTTTGCCAAAGCGGGTGTTGAATGATCGCCTCTAAGGGTAAGATGTGAACTCCGTTAGGCTGATTCAGCCAGCTCCGCAATCATGCCCATTACCAGCTCAGCAGAGTGCTTGGCAGCTTGGTCGATGTATTCTTTGAATGAAACAGTCGACGTTTGGCCAGCAATGTCTGACAACGATCGTATAACCACAAATGGTGTGTCTAGCATGTAGCAGGTTTGGCCGATGGCGGCCCCTTCCATTTCTACCGCTTTCATGTCTGGTACAAGTTTACGTAAACGCCCTGCCGCTTCGTCGCAACCAATGAAAGAGTCGCCCGTGCAGATTAGGCCGCGTTTACTCTTTACATGCACAACATCTTTTGCTGCGTGCTCTGCTGCTTCAATAAGTTTTTGGTTGCTTGGGAATACAGCAGGCAAGCCGTATACTTGGCCAAGCTCATAACCGAAGTGGGTTACGTCAACGTCGTGATGCATAACACCACTTGCGATCACCAAATCACCAATAGACAAATCTTGATCGAATCCACCAGCTGACCCCGTATTAACTACATAATCGGGTGCAAAACGGTCAATCAATACCGTGGTGGCAACAGATGCGGCAACTTTACCGATACCACATTTCACCACGACAACTTCAACGCCATGCATTTTGCCAGAGTAAAAGTTCAAATGTGCGTATTCTGTTACTTCAACATCAGACAAGCTTTCTTTTAGTAGCGCAACCTCTTGATCCATTGCGCCCAAAATAGCGATTTTCATGGTACTTACTTCTCCATTGAAAAATTTGCGCGAAGTGTAATAGAAGTGGGCAAAAATAGCCATTCCAAGCGCCTAAAAAAACAACATGAAGGCGCAAGGAACGGAGAACGGAAGCGTGTTGGGGTTAGGCCGCAGCGGGACGACTTGAGCGTAAAGGACGAGTCGGGCGTTTGTCTAAGTTGTCTGGATTGTGCGTGCCCATTATAACTGGTTTAGGCGTTTTACGCTTAATCGGGGCTAATTTGGCTTCAATACAATCGGCTATGTCTTTCGTGGTATAACCCGATTTTACTTTTATGCGTAAATGAGGAATACGCGCTGCATCCAATGCTCCGCTAATAAACCAATCACGCTGGGCTTTGTATCCGTCTTTGCCCGCCGCGTGAACCAAATCAATAGCAACCACTGGGCTCATGGTTTGCTTGTCGCACAGCACAAAATCAAGGTGTTTACCCGATGCGCGTGAAAACGCATGTTTCGCTGTTTTCTTGTCAGTATTTTGACGCAGAGCTAGCACATCAGTTAGCCTAACTCGGCATACGATACGATATTGGTGACCTACTGCTTTCTCAATTAAATCAAGAAAGGTGCATTCTACTTGCGTGAAAAGTGTATTTTTGCGCTTAAAAGGAAATGCAACGCCACCGTCGCTAAGTTTAATTGCGCCAATAGCCACAACAATTAATAGCATTAATAAAATAATTGCCAATTCCATATTTGCTCCTACCAACAAGAAATAGCCAGAAATTTGACAGATCAAAATGTCTAAACAGGTTGATAACGATAGAGCAAGTTAAATGCCAAGTTTGAAGTTGCGAGCTTTCACATACCTCTGTATGTGGGAGAATACCTTTTCTTCATGCTAATTGTTTACTATCAATCGCGGATGCAAATCGCGGATGCAAATCGCGGATGCAAATCTCGGATGTAAGTCTTGGATGCAAATCTGGAATTCAACACTTAAGGAAATACAATGTTAAAAAAAGCGATAATTCTAACGGCCGCGATGTTTTATTCGGCTGTAACTGCTGCGGGTCAAGGAAATACGATTATTCCAAGTTGGTTTTCTTCTGATAATGGAAGTAATTCGAATCAAACCTACTTTCAACTTGCTCTATCGAACGTTACGTCAGAAAGTACATCGGTAAAAGTAAAGTTATACGATGTTAACGGGGCATTGTACAAAGCGAGAAGCGGCGATACGTTTACCGTGAAATATTCTGATGCGAGAAGCTTTACCGAAGTCGATTCGACACTTGAAATCGTAATTGGACCGTACAAAACTGTGCGATTCACTGCTCTGACAGGATCTGTTCAAGAGGGCTATGGTGTCATTGAGTGGAGTCAGTCTGAAGGCCAGAACGCTAATGCGCTAGTCGCAAACGCATATCAAATGGTGTATATCACCGACTTTTCACATCGCTCAGAAAGAGCTGTTCCAATTAATAATGGTATGGTTTTTTAGTTGCTTTGAACAAGACGACTCAAGTTTTTATGTTTGAGTCGTTACATACTTAATGCTCTATTTTTTGGGTGTCAATTGGCACGGATTTAACCAAAATATCAACTTGACTACCTTGTCCATCTTTCGAAATCACAATAATGACCTGCTTTTCGGTATAGGTCAGCATCACACGCCCCTTCATATGCTTTTTACTGTCTGCTGTACCAATATGTTGTTCATAGAACGCTACCGCTTCGTCTTTGGTAATATCTGCATGATAAATCATTGAAGCTGGCAGGCTGTCGGCAAACGGTTGGCATAGCCTCGCGTTTTCAATAATAGGAACAGACTTAAAACTATCAGGGCAAGGCTGTGTGGAAAAAGCGGGGTTAGCATTCGCGTCAGAAAAGGGCGAAAAGGCCAATGTGCTTAGAAAAGATACCAATGGGAGAATTCGATAAAACATAGAAGACGTTTGGGTTATCTCGAAATTGCTTCCATAATATTGCGTGACCGCGAAAGTGCAATACGTGCCGTATCCTTTTAGGGTATAGGTAATCACCGTAGGGTATACAAAACAAAGAAAAAGAGAAGTGTTTAGCTTCTCTTTCAATAAATCAATTTGACGATATTGATAGGTTTGTTTTTGTCGTAACTTACATATCAGACTGAATGTATTTATTCTACACGCCCATATAATCCATAATGCCTTGCGCAGCTTTGCGACCTTCGTCGATGGCGGTGACCACTAAATCGGAACCTCGCACCATATCGCCTCCGGCAAAGATCTTTGGATTGGAGGTTTGAAAGGCAAATTTGCCATGCTCTGGCGCGCGCACTCGCCCTTTCTCATCTAAGATAATCCCGTAATCGGCAAACCAAGGCGCGGGACTTGGCTGAAAACCAAAGGCAATAATAACCGCGTCGGCTTTAAGTACATGCTCAGAGCCTTCAACTACCTCGGCTCTGCGCCTGCCATCTATGTCGGCCGCTCCCATTTGGGTGTTAACGAGCTTAACACCACAGGCTTTTCCTGACTCGTCAACGGCAATGTCTAGAGGTTGTACATTAAAGGTAAACTGGATGCCTTCTTCTTTCGCGTTGACGACTTCTCGTCGCGAGCCCGGCATACTTTGTTCATCACGACGGTAAGCACAGGTAACGCTTGCAGCCCCTTGCCTGATAGAGGTGCGTACGCAATCCATAGTGGTGTCGCCGCCTCCAAGCACAACGACATGTTTACCTTTCATATCAATGTAGTCGTTAGCAGAGGCTTCAAGCCCCATCACGCGGTTTGTATTGGCAATAAGAAACGGCAGTGCTTCGTATACGCCAGGCGCGTGTTCGTGCTCAAATCCACCTTGCATAGACGTGTACGTCCCCATTCCCAGAAAAACGGCGTCGTATTCACTGAGCAGGGTATCAAATGGAAGGTCCTTACCAATCTCAGTGTTTAGTTGAAATTGGATACCCATATCCTCAAATATTTCGCGACGCAGCTTAATGACGTCTTTCTCCAGTTTGAATGAAGGAATACCGAAGGTGAGTAAGCCGCCAATCTCCGGATATTTGTCGAATACGACAGGGGTTACGCCATTTCTGATGAGAATATCAGCGCATGCTAATCCCGCTGGACCTGCACCGACTATTGCAACCTTTTTCCCGGTTTGGACAATGCCAGACATATCAGGCCGCCAGCCCATCTTAAATGCAGTATCCGTTATATACTTTTCAATACTGCCAATGGTGACTGCACCAAAGTCATCGTTAAGCGTACAGGCGCCTTCACATAAGCGATCTTGCGGGCAAACACGCCCACACACTTCAGGCAGAGAATTGGTTTGATGACATAAATCAGCGGCTTCTAAAATTTTGCCTTCGTTAGCCAGTTTTAACCACTGCGGAATGTAATTATGCACTGGGCATTGCCACTCACAATACGGGTTACCGCAGTCTAAGCATCGATCGGCCTGACCTTCTGTTTGCGACTGGCTCAGAGGTTGGTAAATTTCTGCAAACTCGGAGCGCCGCACATGAATTGGCTTTTTAGGCGGATCAATGCGCTCAACATCAACAAATTGGTATACGTTTTTTGCCATGCTTACACCTCCACCTATTGTGCTTGTATACGTAATTCTGCTGTTGAACGACTGATGTGTCCCAGCAAGTTTTTCACGTCACTGGTTTTGGGTTTAACCAGACGGAATTTTTTCACATGAAGGTGAAAATCGGTTAGCAGCTGCAACGCGTGTTCGCTGCCCGTTTCTTCGTAATGTTGATCAATCAGACCACGTAAATGCTCAGATAAAATCACCTTGTCATCAATCGGCATTAACTCTACAAGATCGGTATTCACGCGTTGCGTCAAGTCTCCCGATTCGTCGTAAAGGTAGGCAAATCCTCCCGTCATACCTGCACCAAAGTTCACACCTACTTGGCCTAAGCACGCGATAATGCCGCCTGTCATGTACTCACAGCCGTTATCACCCATGCCTTCAACAACGGCGATAGCGCCAGAGTTACGCACAGCAAAGCGTTCACCCGCTCTCCCTGATGCGAACAATTTGCCGCCTGTTGCACCATATAAGCAGGTGTTCCCCATAATCGCGCTAATATGCGGATTAAACTGAGAGGATGCTGGTGGGCGAAGCGTGATCTTTCCGCCTGTCATGCCTTTGCCCACATAATCATTGGCATCGCCTTCCAGCGTTAACATGACGCCTCCGGCGTTCCACACCCCAAAGCTTTGCCCAGCAGTGCCTGTTAACGCGATATGAACGGGGGTCTCTGCCATGCCCTGATTGCCATAGCGTTTGGCAATTTCGCCAGATAAAGTGGCACCCACAGAGCGATCTGTATTTCGAATCGCGTACGACAACTTTGTTGACGAGCGAGTTTCTACTGCATGCTTCGCATCGTTAAGGATGCGTTGGTTCAGCTCGCCTTTATCAAGAGGGGCATTGGTGACTTCTGAGCAAAAGAGGCGAGTGTGTTCACCTTCTTCCGGTTTGGCTAATATCGGCGATAAATCTAGACGGCTTTGCTTGGCCGTGTAGCCTTCGACTACTTCTAGCAGTTCTGTTCGGCCAATAATGTCTTGCAGCTTTGTAATGCCTAATGAGGCTAGAATTTCACGAACTTCCTGTGCCACAAACTTAAAGTAATTCATGACCATGTCAGGTAGTCCGATATAATAATTTTCACGCAGCTGCTCGTCTTGTGTTGCGACACCCGTTGCACAGTTATTCAAGTGGCAGATACGTAAGTATTTACACCCTAACGCAACCATAGGGCCCGTACCGAAGCCAAAGCTTTCAGCGCCCAAGATGGCCGCTTTTACTACATCTAGGCCGGTTTTTAGGCCGCCGTCTGTTTGTACTCTTACCTTGTGTCTAAGGCCATTTTCAACTAAGGCTTGTTGCGTTTCTGCAAGGCCGAGTTCAAATGGGCTACCGGCATACTTTACTGAGGTTAAGGGGCTTGCACCTGTGCCACCATCGTAGCCTGAAACAGTAATCAAATCGGCATAGGCTTTGGCAACACCTGTCGCGATGGTGCCAACGCCCGGCTCAGAAACGAGTTTAACGGAGATAAGCGCGTCGGGGTTCACCTGTTTTAAATCAAAAATGAGCTGCGCCAAATCTTCTATTGAGTAAATATCGTGATGTGGCGGAGGCGAAATTAATGTTACACCGGGCACTGAGTAGCGTAGCTCTGCAATGTAATTATTGACTTTATCGCCGGGTAATTGCCCGCCTTCACCGGGTTTTGCTCCTTGTGCCACTTTAATTTGTATCACGCTGGCATTAACCAAGTAGTGAGGGGTTACGCCAAAGCGCCCAGAGGCCACCTGCTTAATTTTCGAGTTTTTCTCAGTATTGAAACGCGCTGGGTCTTCACCGCCCTCGCCTGAATTAGATTGACCACCTAACCGGTTCATCGCAATCGCCAGCGATTCGTGCGCTTCTGGGCTTAAGGCCCCAATTGACATTGCTGCGGTATCAAATCTTGGATACAAAGACTCAGCAGGCTCCACTTCATCAATAGAAATAGGGGAGGCTGCAGATTTAAGCGCCAATAAATCTCGAATATGCGATGCGGGGCGCTCATTAACTAGCGTCGCATACTGTTGATAATCCGCGTAGCGACCAGACTTGACAGCGATTTGTAATCGCGTGACTACATCTGGGTTATAAGCGTGGTATTCGCCACCGTGAACATACTTTAATAAGCCACCGTGAGAGAGCTTCTTGCGTTTAAGCCATGCAATGCGATTTAAGTTAATTTGATCTTGATGAAAGTCATCGAACCCTGCGCCTTGTAATCGGCTCGGCACGCCTTTAAAGCATAACTCAGTGACCTCGCTGTTGATTCCAACGGCTTCAAACAGTTTTGAACTGCGGTAACTAGCGATGGTGCTAATGCCCATCTTAGACATAATTTTGTAGAGGCCTTTGTTAATTCCCTTGCGGTAATTTAGTACGGCTTCCATAGCAGATAGTTCTAGCTCCCCGTTTTTCACCAATTGTTCAATGGTTTCGTATGCGAGGAATGGGTAGATTGCCGTTGCGCCCAAACCAAGGAGCACGGCAAAGTGATGCGGATCACGAGCCGATGCCGTTTCTACGACAATATTGGCATCACAACGAAGTTGTTTATCTACTAACCGTCGTTGTACCGCGCCGACTGCCATCGCAGCAGGAATTGGAATTCGATTGGGTTTAATCTGGCGATCAGAGAGAATCACAAAGGCAGCATGCTTTTGTTTAACCAGATACTCAACCTCATTACATACACGTTCAATGGCGTGTTTTAATCCTTCTTCGGGTAAGTAGTTCAAATCGACTATTTCTGAATAATAGTGATCAGGATCGAATTCTCGAAGTTGCTTTAAATCGGTATACATTAAAATCGGCGATTCAAATAGTACGCGATTTGCGTAACCCGATGTTTCGCTGAAAACATTTTGTTCGCGGCCAATACAAGTCGCCAACGACATTACGTGGTTTTCACGTAATGAATCGATGGGCGGATTGGTGACCTGAGCAAATTGTTGGCGAAAGTAATCGTATAAGGTTCGTGAACGAGAAGACATGACCGCCATCGGTGTGTCATCGCCCATCGAACCTACGGCTTCTTGCCCGTCTTTAGCTAACACTTTAATGATTTGTTGAATTTCTTCATAGCTGTAGTTGTACAGCTTGTGAAAGGTGGCCATCATGTCGTTGTCGAACACGGGCGTGCCAATCAGGCTGGCGTCACATTTTTCAATCGGTAATAAACGTTTGATGTGCTTATCAAGCCATTCCTTGTATGGGTGTCGTGCTTTTAGATCTTCGTCTATTTCATTTGAACGCCAGATTTTTCCAGTGTAGGTGTCGACTGCGAGCATTTCACCTGGGCCCACACGGCCTTTTTCAATCACATCTTCTGGTTTGTAATCCCAAATACCCACTTCAGAAGCCAGAGTGATAATACCGTCTTTGGTCAATACGTAGCGAGCAGGGCGTAAGCCGTTTCGATCCAAATTACACGCAACATGTCTGCCGTTTGTAAGAACGATACCCGCTGGTCCGTCCCACGGCTCCATATGCATTGAGTTAAACTCGTAAAATGCACGTAAGTCCTCATCCATGGTTTGGTTGTTTTGGTATGCGGGAGGAACCAATAACCGCATGGCGCGGAATAAATCCATGCCGCCCGCTAAAAATAGCTCTAGCATATTGTCTAGCGACGAAGAGTCAGAGCCTGCGTGATTAACAAATGGTGCAGCATCTTGAAGATCTGGCAGGAGTGGCGTAACAAATTTACTACTGCGTGCGGTCGCCCAATCACGGTTTCCGCGAATGGTGTTAATTTCACCATTATGTGCCAAGAAACGAAATGGCTGCGCCAACGGCCACTTTGGAAGGGTATTGGTAGAAAAACGCTGGTGGAATACACAAATCGCCGATGCCATTCGCTCGTCAGCTAAATCATGATAAAAGGCGGTGAGATCTTTTGGCATCACCAAACCTTTGTACACCGTTACTAATGAAGACAAGCAGGCGATGTAAAAGTCATCATCGTCTTGTAAGCGTTTCTCTGCACGGCGACGTGCCATAAATAAACGTCGTTCCAGGTCTTTTTTACGCCAACCCGGAGGTGCATTCACAAACACTTGCTCAAATTGCGGAACTGCTTCAGATGCTAAGTCACCCAGTACATCAAGGTTTACAGGTACTTCTCGCCAGCCAACTACGCTGAGGGTTTCTTTTGCAAGTTCTTCATTAATGACATCACGTGCGGCATTGGCTTTCTCTGAATCGCGGCTGAGAAAAATCATGCCTACGCCGTATTTTTTACCTAATTTCCAGCCATGTTCACTGGCAATTGCTTGAAAAAATGCGTCGGGTTTTTGCAGCAGTAAGCCGCACCCATCGCCTGTTTTACCGTCAGCAGCAATACCGCCACGGTGTTGCATACGATCCAGTGCTTCAATAGCCGTCAAAACTAAATCGTGACTGGTTTCACCATTGATTTGCGCAATTAATCCGAAACCGCAATTGTCCCTCGAATCGTTGGGATTATATAAGCTCATTATCCTAGACTCCTTCAACCGTCGACTGGGCAGGACTGTCTTTAACGCAACCTTTTATGTTGCTTGTTATTATTTTAGTTGCACCAGTTTGGCACGTCGTGCCGATTATTTACCCTGTTGGGCTATCGTTTAGCGCGTCTGACTCGTTGTTCAGTTTTGTTCTCCGCTAACGCTTTTTTGTCGTTAATGTCGGGGATAACCCCAATGAGGATACTTGTTGCGTATCGAATTTTTATTCTTATTCCAAGCCGGCCAGCCAACATAATGGGTTTAATTTTAGAAATCAAACAGATTAGTGCATAGAATGCACAATGTTGGGGCGATATGATGATGGTTGTTTTAAAAAATTTAAATAAAACAAATATTTAGTCTCTATATATTAAAATGTTACATGGTTCAAAATAAGTGTTTTAAGTGCGTTTTAATTGTTAATTCAACGTAAATAAAGCTTAAAAAATTAGACCGCTAGAACAGTTTTTAGTTGCTAAATGAGAATAATTATCCATTAAGAGTGAATAGTGTAGGTAAGCGTGTATTACAAAGTAGTTAACCTCTTTCGCTCCTTTTTGATAGCATACGCATCAATCAAACTAGAGTGATTCAATACCAATGGAAGAAAAAACCGTAGATTCTTGGGCAATTCGGTTTGCTCAAATTGTGAGTCGGTTTGGCACATTACGCGTCAGTGTCTTGTTCGTCATCATTACCTTATTCCTCACCCTTGCAGGATCTTATGCGATTCGAATGGGGATCAGCGGTGAGGTATATTTGGTTGATTTTGTGACGGCCATTTTCCTAACATTATTGAGTGCGCCGTGGGTGCTATTTTTCTTTAGTGAACTGATCAAGCAATTAGAAAACTCCCGAAACAGTTTAAAAGATGTGGTAGAGCAGCTAGAACGCTTGCGTGAAGAAGATGTATTACTGAACCGTGAGTTGCAAAGCAATATTCGCCGTTTGAATCATGAGATTGAGCAGCGCAAAGACGCGCAACTAGAGCGCGAAAAAGTGTTTGCCGATCTCGAGCAAGAGATTAAAAATAAGTCGCAAAAAGAACAGCAGGCCAAACGTCTGTCTACCTTGTTACGTTCCATTATCGATGCGTCGCCCGATCTTATTTATTATCGTAATGAAGAAGGCCGTTTTGCTGGCTGTAATCGAGTTGCGGAAGAGATGACAGGGAAGACAGAAGCGGAGTTAATTGGATTAACCCCCCATCAGGTCTACGATGAAGAATTGGCGTCACAAGTGGTTGCCAGTGATCAGGAAGTGTTTGATTCCAATGCAACAGTAACCGAAGAGTTGTGGCTGCGGTTTGCCGATGGGCGCAGGCGGTACTTTGAAATGCGTAAAGTCCCGTTTTTTGACCATGACGGACATCGCCTCGGATTGCTAGCCTTTGGTCGTGATATGACAGATCGCAAGCAGGCTGAAACAGCGGTGAATCAGGCTAATCGAGACAAAACTGCATTTATTGCCACCATTAGCCACGAGCTAAGAACACCGCTGAATGGCATTGTTGGCCTCAGTCGCATGCTGCGAGATACGCGTTTAACCGAAGAGCAGTTCAGCTGGGTGTCGACTATTTACGCCAGTGCCATTACGTTAGGTAACATATTTAATGACATCATTGACTTAGATAAGTTAGGGCGTGATCGTCTGGAGTTGTCATTAAAAACCGTGTCGCTCAAAGAGTTTATGCAAGAGCTGAGCAGTATTATTCAGTTGCTGGCGGCAGACAAAGGGCTAGCATTCGAGTCGGAAATCATTGAGCCTCTTCCTGCACTGGTGGAAGTGGATGGTACGCGCTTGCGTCAAGTACTCTGGAACTTGCTATTTAACGCTGTGAAATTTACGCAAAAAGGGAAAGTGAGTTTAAGCGTGGAAGCTTCGGCAACAGAAAACGGTGCCAGCTTAGTGAAATTCAAAGTAAAAGACTCAGGTGTAGGGATTCCTAAAGAGGAACTAGAAAACATCTTCGCTATGTATTATCAAGTGAATCATCCTGATCACCAAACTGCTACAGGTACAGGCATCGGGCTGGCCATTTGTCAAAAAATGGTAGAAATGATGAATGGCGATATCAAAGTCAACAGTGTGGTGGGCGAGGGCACATGCTTTACCGTTGAACTGCCTCTTGCTATCAGCCATAAACCGGCTCAATTTAAAGAAATTGCGGTCTCAGGCTTAAACATTTTGCTGGTAGAAGATATTGAGCTGAACGTTATGGTGGCGAAGGCGCTGCTTGAAAAGCTTGGGCAAAATGTCGATGTAGCGATGACCGGAGGCGAAGCACTAGACAAAGCCAGATCCCAACAATACGACTTAATTTTACTCGATATACAGTTGCCTGACATGACAGGATTCGACGTTGCCTCGACGTTGCATGAAGAAGGCCTAGCAGAGCAAACTCCGATAGTGGCGTTAACGGCAAATGTGATTAAAACACGTCAGGAGTATCTCAATAACGGCATGGACGATGTCATTGCCAAACCGATTAAGAAGAGCCGAGTGGTTGAGGTGTTCAACGCGCTTTTTGCTGAAGAGCAAGTGGAAAAAATCTGCGTGGTAGAAGAAGCTGAAGAATCAGAATTACTGAGTATTCTAGATTTGGACTTGTTGCAAATGTTAGTTGATACCATAGGTCAGGAAATGGTGCGCACTAGCGTGAAAGTCTTTCAGGAAAATATGCCTGAGTACATGCATGTGCTAGAAATTGCCCTTAGCGCAAAAGAAAAAGATGAAGTGTGTTCGCAGGCACATAAAATCAAAGGTGCAGCGGGTTCGGTAGGGTTAGCGCGCATTCAGAAAATTGCGAACCGGATACAGCAAGGCGATCATCCTGCGTGGTGGGAAAACGTGCATGATTGGGTAGAGGAATTGCAAATGGCGATTCAACAAGACTTGCCTAAACTGAACGATTGGTTGAGCCAGCAAACCATAGATGACTAACTCGCTTTCGGATGCGATGGCATTCGCCGCAGCCAAACGCGTTTTGTCAGATTCAACCGAAGAGCACCATGCTGCCGTTGTGGCTGACAACGTCGATATCCACCTCTCTATTCGGGCGTATACGCCCGAATATGACAGCCACAGTCATAGCTATTACCAAATTGTATTGCCATTACATGGTGCCATTCAAATTCGTTTAGAGCGTACTGACGACACCTATTTCTCAGGCAGGGTAGGGATGGGGGAAGGAATTGTGATTGCGCCACATCAGGTACACACGTTCAGCGCCCACGATAACGCCCGTTTTGTTGTAGCCGACATGCGAAATGTGCCAGAAAACCTGCTCACACCGCGCTCGCCGGTATTTCGTATCGATGCACCTACTCGAGCGCTGCTGTATTACATTGAAGTGCAGCTTAAAGAGAAGGTGACACCGTCAATTCAGCGAGCGTTGTCTCAACTATTCTGGGGAGTTATCGACAATCTTTCCCCTATTTATGCTAACGATCGACGCATTGCTGATATCCTCGCACTATTACACGATGATTTAAGTGTCAATCACACGCTTGACGCTTTGGCGCAAAAGGCGGGGTTAGGTAAATCACAATTTAAAGTGCTATTTAAACAGATGACTGGGCAGTCGGTTCGCCAATACATGCAGCGGGTTCGCATGGACAAAGCGCGTACATTATTGCTCTTTACCGATATGCCGATTATTCGTATTGCTCACGCGTTAGGTTATGAAGATAGCAGTGCTTTTAGTCGACGCTTTAAAGCGAGCTATGGTCAATCTCCCAAACAGTTTTTATCACAGAAATCGGCTCTTGAGCCTAAGTAAACGGCTTTGCTGCATGGAAAATGCCGTTGGCGTTTATTACAGTCATCTCACTACCCCAATAACACCTGAAGTGGAAAAACAGTGATAGGAATCCAAATACCATGCATGAAATAACGTGGAATGAATTTACGCAAGTGGAATTACGTGTCGGCACCATTGAGCGTGTAGAGGCATTTCCTGAAGCGCGGCGACCAGCCTATAAGTTATTTATAGATTTCGGTGAAACACTGGGAAAGCGCAAATCCAGTGCGCAAATTACAGACTTGTATACGCCAGAGGAGCTTGTGGGAAAGCAAATTCTGGCAGTCGTAAATTTTCCGCCTAAGCAAATTGGGCCGATGAAGTCGGAGTGTTTAGTAACGGGGCTGTATCGCGATGACAACCGCGTCGTGCTTGTTAGCCCTGATATGCCGGTGCCTAATGGGGCAAAGCTAGGCTAAATTGTGGAGCTTTGGACTTTTTATAAAAAAACGGCTGGCGCAAGGCCAGCACGTTAATAGGGAAAGAGAAGATAAAATGAAAGGGGAGTGACTAATGAGTGGCTTTTTGCAGTGCCTTCATTTCGTCATGGTTTTCTTGCATTTGTGCACGTAATTTACGTAGTGCGCGCGCACAGGTGTCTGGCTGATCTTCTTCCAGTGCTTCGTCGATGACTTCTAGAATCTTGTCTTCAACTTCTTCCAACTGGCTGATTACCGTGTGAGTTTTGTTGGTTGAAATAAGCGATACGATGTCGGTATATAGTTTACGCATGTTGACTGATACCGCTTCGCCAGTTTCCATTTCGCCTTGCTCAGCGATAGAAAAAGACTGTAAAGATTCAGCTGCCTGACGCTTTTGGTCAGCCATACGGTCGAAAAATACTTCTATACGATTTTCTTTCACTTCGTCTTTGGCATCTTCATAGAATTCTGCACCAGCGCGCAAGACCTTAATAATATCACTTACTTTTTCTACCTGACGAACTTGATTAGACATGGGATTCTCCATTTTCATGTGAAAAAATAAACATGTTTTAATTGACCGCCTTGAATATGTTCACAACACCACATTGAAAGCACTCGATTAAAACTCACTATGACTGTTGCAGGGTTCAGACCAACTTGTAAATCGCGAGCGAAATTACTGCCTCTATAGTGTGGAAGGGCTTGTTATCATTGACTTGCAGAGAATTAAAGTATTATGGCAACACCGCATCTCACTATGTGAGTTATCAACAACTCCGACCCGATCAAGAAAGAATTACTGGTTGCGATGTCATACCATGTAAAAATTTTACTTGGGCCGAGTTGATACTTCCTGTTGGATGTGAGAATTACGTTTTATGTTCTGGTTGGAGAAGGAACTCGTAAGGAGGTTTCGGCGAGCGATGCATTAGCATTTTTCTGATCAGTCAAGCTGATTTCCTTTGTAATAAAATCGAAGCCACAGAGCGTGGCTTTTTCTTTTGCTTGGTTCGTATTTGTAGTAAATGTTGAAATTACTCCGTAATGGGACTATATTGTAGTTGGCAAATTAAAGGGGAAATCATCATGCCTGCATTAGAAAATAACGTGCTAGCTCAAAACCCAAGTAAAACTGCTCAAGTCGCACTTAAGGTGTTTTTTAACATCATGAATGAGTGGAATGTCAGAAACCAAGATCAAATCACTTTACTTGGCAAGCCAGGCTCGACAACGTTTTATAATTGGAAAAAAGGACAGGTATCCAGTCTATCAGTAGATACGATGGAGAGAATTTCTTACATTATGGGTATTTACAAGGCGCTAGGTATTTTGTTTCCGACACGTGAGCAAGCGGACGCTTGGATCAAAAAGCCTAATAGTCATTTTAACAATGAATCGGCGCTAGCCTATATGCTAAAAGGTAGCATGATGCACTTGAACGATATGCGGAGATACCTTGATGCCCAACGAGGTTAATACAGTCTTACCTGACTGGGAGAAGTTGCACCGTTTAGTTCCCAGTCATTTCCCTCCCATCGATTTATTTGAAAATGTTGCTTCTCCAGATGAGCTTGAGATCGTATTTGCAATAGAATCAATTACTAATGACAGACTCAGGGAAGAAGTTGGTGACTTGGCGCTTGTACCTGATGAAGAGAGAGTTTCTGGCCCTGGCTCGACACCTGTAATGGCTGCATTTACTCATATTTCCATTCCTACTCGATTCACTGATGGAACAGAGTTCGGTGTCTATTACGGAGCAAGAGATTTAAATACGGCATTTGCTGAGACCATTTTCCATCGAGAAAAGTTTTTGGCGGCGACTAACGAGCCTGATACTGAATTAACGATGCGTTGCTATATCAATAAAGTAGCGCTTGAACTCCATGATGTTAGGGGTGAGGAGTTTGAGAATTTATATTCTGACGATTACGCAGCGCCTCAAGAGTTCGCAAAGGAAATCCGTGCGCAAGGGAGTAATGGTTTGTTGTATAGAAGTGTTCGTGATGAAGGTGGTGAATGTGTTGCTGCGTTTAAACCTAGAGCTGTAACTATCCCAGTACAAGGTGGACATTACAAATACATTTGGAGTGGCAGAAAACAGAGGATAGAAAATATCCTAGAAATTAACCTCATCAATAAATAATCCTTCTCAAAATCATCAATATTATTTATTGCCTAATTTGCTCTAATAGTTTGATCGTTTTTTATCGAGACTGGTAATCCTCCCGAAAAATAACTAGTATCGAGAAACAGTGTGAGATTGGCGTTCCAGTGCTAGGGAGCCGCTTGAGTAGATCAATGACTTGGCCAGTAGCATACAAGCTATGCAACGAGAATACTTTGTCATCAACGTCTTCGCATCGCGGAAGAATGTGTTTAAGGAAACTAAGGCATCATCAGCAGGGTTGCTGTACCCAAAAAGGCAAAGATGCCTACTACATCGGTGATGGTTGTGAGAATAACGCTGCCTGCAAGCGCAGGGTCGATTTTCATTTTCTTCATGATGATAGGGAGTGTAGCCCCGGCTAATCCTGCCGCAACCATGTTTACCATCATGGCGAAAGCTATAATGCCACCTAAGAGGAGATCTTGCTTCCATAGGGCTATCACCGAGGCGATCAATACCGCCCAAATGAGCCCATTTAGAAACCCAATGGCGAGCTCTTTGCTGACTAACCATCGTGAGTTACTGGCACTTACATGGCCCAGCGCCATACCACGAATGACCAGCGTTAAGGTTTGGTTGCCAGCGACGCCACCCATGCTGGGAACAATGGTATTTAAAATGGCCAGTACTGCAAGTTGGCTCAGGGTTTCTTCAAATAAATCGCTTACGGCTGCGGCCATGAGAGCGGTAACCAAGTTTACTGCCAGCCAGATAGAGCGTCGTTGAGTACTTTGTAATACGGGAGCGAAGGTGTCCTCTTCGTCATCTAAACCTGCCATGCTCATCATAGAGTGTTCAGCGTCTTCACGAATAATATCTACCACATCATCGATGGTAATACGGCCAAGTAGGTGATGGTTCTCATCTACGACAGGTGCAGAAATCCAATTGTAGCGCTCAAACATTTTTGCCACTTCGGTTTCGTGCATATCGACAGAAATGGCTTCTGCTTCTTCGTCCATCAGCTCTTCAACAGTAACATCTGCCGATGCTGTAAGCAGTTTGGTAACGGCAACAACGCCGATTAAGCGGTCATTACGGCTAACAACGTACAGGCTGTCTGTGCCTTCAGGAATTTCACCCTTTAACCGCAAGTAGCGCAATATCACGTCGACGGTGACATCTGGGCGCAGCGTGATGGTGTCGGTGTTCATGATGAAACCGGCAGTATCATCGCCGTAAGACAAGGCTTGCTCTGCGCGTTGCCTGTCTTGTTCATCCATTGAGCTTAATACGTCTTGCGTGACTTCTTCTGGCAGACTGGATAGGGTTTCTGCCAGGTCATCGATGTCCATGTCTTCAAGGGCATCGGCGACCTTTTCAGGCACCATCTGACGAATAATGCCATTACGCACTTCTTCTGATAACTCTTCCAACACATCGCCGTGAAAGTCGTCATCAAGAAAGTTCCACAATTCTGCACGTGTTTTAGAAGGGCTGGATTCGAGCACCAGCGCAATGTCACTGGCAGGCATGCTATGAAGCATCTTGCGTACATGCACATACATACCGTTGGCCATGGCGTGATTGATGGCCTGTAACTGACTTTGAGTATGTTTAGTGAGTAGCGCTTCTGTCATGCAGACGAATGTTCCAAAAGTGATGCAACTTATTGATAATGCGTATTTTAGTGGAACATTTGGGTTAAATCAGCAAATAAATTAACAATGCTGATGAATATCAAATGTTCGGTACTCGAGTGTGGCACTTGGATGATGGAATAAATCCATTTACTCATTGGATGATTACTCCATTTTATGGGTTATTTGGTTGCGACCGTTCTGCTTACTTTGGTAAAGCAGCGCGTCTGCTTCCCGCATCGCGTCATTAAAGGATGTTCTATAGTTTGTGGTTACACACATCGCCCCCAAACTCACCGTGAAATGAATATCTGTATGGTTATCGGTAAAGGGGTGAGTTTGAATGTATTTTCTAAAGGTTTCTAACTTATTCACGTGGCCCTTCGCATCACCACCCGACAGCAGCAGAATAAACTCTTCGCCGCCATAACGCGCCAAAATATCAGACTTTCGGGTAAAATGTTGCGAGAGCGCTTTGGCGAGAAATTTAATGCATTGATCGCCTGTCGGATGACCAAATGTGTCATTGATGCGTTTGAAATGATCTATATCTATCGCGACGATCGTGGTTGTGATTTTATTACGCATATTCACATTAAACACTTTTTCGGCTTGATCGTCGAAATGACGACGATTAGACAATTCAGTCAGCGCATCTTTTAATGCAAGTGCTTCCAATTGAGCGTTGAGCGCCACTAATTCGGCGGTTTTTTCTTCTACATCCCGTTGCAACTTTTCGTTGTAGTCAACGATGATGTCTCGCGTATGATTGAGCTCTTGGGCGATATTTACCACTTCTTCAGTCAGGTATAACGAATCATCTGGAGACAAATCGCGCTCTCCTGCACTGAATTTTTTAATCAGGGTACGTATTGGCGTAGTGAGTTGTCTGGAAAAGCGCCGTGAAACCAGTAAGAAAATAAAAGAAAGCACGCTAAGAACAATCAGCAAGATAACAATGTTCTGCATAAACATAGAGGTAAGAATGGATGGCCTGACCACGGTATGTGCTTTCCAGCCATACTGCCCAGTGGCCGTATAGATAAGGTATTCTCGATTATCAATACGCGTAATTTTCAGTTGATCGGTGTAAACGTTGTCTTCTGTTTTAGGGGAGAATACTTGCAGCTGGGTAAAGGGAAGGCTAGTGCTGGCATACACTACCTTGTTTTCTGCATCAGTGAGAATAACGAGGTGTTCGTCTTTTACCACGTAGGTTTGCTCTTCAAAAAAGCGTAGTTTGGGCAGGTTGAGTGAGCCTTCGACAACCCCAATAAAGTCACCATTTTCAATAATAGGGCTACTCACTGCAACAATAGGGTCGTTGCCAAAGCCTCGCCCCATAAATACTGACGAAATAAAATCCTCACCTGATTCAAGAGGCACGCGGTAGTAATCTCTGTCTGAGACAGAAACAGGGCGAATATGGGTTTCTAGCCGTTGATAGAATTTATCAGGTGCGCCTGCAACAATATACCCCTGCGTGTCCGTCATTAGCATGGTGATAAACCCATCGAAGTTTTGCTGGGTTTGAAGTAGATAGGTTTGCGGGTCTTGCGAATAAACAATGTTCTCAGCGACATTGCGCACAACGGCTTTGTGGGTGTCTATATAGGTATCGATCAGTGAGACTGTACCTCGAGAGGTTTCCTTTACTTCTGCCGCGGTTTGTAGACTAAAGTTTGAAACTGATCGAGACGTAAATACCATGGCAACCAATAATGCCGGTAATACCGTTGATACCATCGAAAGATAGAAAATACGGCTGCCCAGTGGCATGGTATGAGGTCGCACCCCATCTTTACACCACGATAATGGCACAAACACCAGCATGGTTGTTGCTAACAGCGTATAAAGCGCCCCGTTTAAGAGTTGTTTAATCAGCAAGAGCAAGGTGTAATCAAGCGGAAAATTGGTGCTTGCTTTTACCAGCAGGTAAGAGATTGGAATGCCAATTAATAGCCAAAATAGAATATTCGCGAACAGCATTACGATGCGTTTATTGTAAAGCCATGCCACGGTAATAAGCTCTGCAAGCATTAAAAAAATGAAGGCGGAATTATCTATCGAATACGCCAAGCTCACTGACGCAATCGAGCCAGCAATTAATGCAGTGGGAAGCCCTCGTGTTAAAAAACACAAGAAAACAAACGCTTGCCCAAGATGGAACGCGAGTTGCCCGTATACCGGTACTAAGAACAGAATATTCACTACAGATGCAATCGCACCGTAGGCAACACCATAGCCGATAATATTTTTTTGCAGTATTGAAGCTACTTGCAATTTATCCTCGTAATGCACGTAAACGATCTGCTTTAAAAAACATGCCTATTAGAGTTTCACCGTGTCCGCTAGATGTTACGTTGTCGCAGCGATGAATATGGCAGATTCCGTATGAATAATGTGTATTTATTATAGGTGGGAATAGTTATGAGTAAGGTATAAAAAATGCGATATACGTGTTAATTGCGTCAGCTGACATGTTAAGACTAGAACCGTTGCCTAAATCTAAGCATGAAACAGAAATAGCGACGTACTTCTGTTTCATGTGAACAGTGATAATGTAAATTGAATATCTTCGTACTGACGTCGTCAGAAGCTTTAATTCAACTTAAGTTCTCTTGTCATGTTTTCATTGCGATCACGATGCACTATCACATTATCTTCAATGCGAATCCCGCCATAAGGCTTCAGTGTATCTATCACGTCCCAATTGATGTATTTAGATTGCTCACTGCCTTTAAGATCGGCAAGGAGGCTGTCGATAAAATACAGCCCAGGCTCGATGGTAAATACATTCGACGCTTCAATGGTGCGAGTTGTACGCAGGAATGGATGTGCTTCTGGTGGTGGCTTTGGTGTTGCGCGATCATCAGCAAATTGGCCTCCCACATCATGTACTTGTAGCCCCAAAAAGTGCCCAATACCATGTGGGAAGAATGTACGTACAATGCCTTGCTCTAACGTGTCTGCGCCCGATAAATTCACAATACCAAACTCAGATAACACCGAAGCGATTTGCTCATGCGCCATTTCGTGAATACGTCCATATTCCACGCCAGGCTTCATTTGATCAATCAAACCGAGTGTGACCGCATCAACAGCTTGAATCAGCTCTGCAAACATCGTGTCTTCACGACAATAGGTTCGAGTGATATCGGCGGCATAGCCATGAAAGCTGGCACCAGCATCAATTAAAAACGAGCGGAACTGTGATGGTGCGTCTGTATCCAGTTGCATGTAATGCAATATCGCCGCATGCTCATTCAGAGCAATAATGCTGTTGTATGGCACTTGGTTTTCACCTAATCGAGCGGCGCAGTTATACGCGAGATTAATATCGAATTCACTTAACCCTTGATCGAATGCCAATTTCGCTGCTCGGTGACCATCCACGGCAATACGATTCGCTTCGCGCATACATGCCAATTCATACTCAGTTTTGTAAGCACGCTGGTAATGCAAGTAGTGCATGGCCCTGTCTGGGTTGATAACTTCGAATCCAAGTGCGTTTGCCACTTCAATGTACTCACCCACGTATGCATACTTCTTTAAGTCGTAGGGTAAGTGTTTTTCAACGCGATCAGCCTGCTCAAGTAAGATGATATCAAACTGTTCCGCCCAAAATTCACTCGGAGGCGGCGGCACTTTATGCCAGAAGTCTTTTGGACGATAGAATATCAATGTGGGTTTATCGTTTCCGTTTACAACCAGCCAGCAGTTTGGATTGTCTATTACTGGCACCCACGCCTTAAAGTGTGGATTAACTTTAAATGGGTAATCGTTGTCATCCAAAAACAGGCGTTTACTTTGGCCTGCATGAATAACTAGTCCATCCAAGCTTTCTCTTGCCAACGCTTCGCGGGTGCGCGCTTGAAGGGTTTCGATATGATGCGGATACAATTCTGCAAGTGACTGCATGTCGTCCTCAAGTGTAAAAGAGTGTTTGGGTTACACTACCATAAGCCCTAGGTAGATTGCACGAGCAGGACTCAATATCCCACTCATACGGTATTCATAGAAAGCATGGTTCTGAGGCAATCTTTATTACAGTTGTGAAGGGGATATCTGCATGGTCGCCAATGACTTAAACATGTTGTTATTCTGCCCGAGTTGATTGGCGTAAATTTGCTTGTATGCAAGTACTGCCTTCACATAATTCCGGGTTTCTTTATAAGGAATGGTTTCCACCCATATATCCATTGGTACGGCATTGTCTTTAGGGAGCCAGCTTTTCACCCTGCGCCAGCCCGCATTATATGAGGCCGTGGCTAAAACGGGATTGTTGTCCATTTTATCCATTAAGTAGCGTAAATACTGGGTGCCAAACTGGGTGTTTTTTTCCGGGTCGTAAAGGGTTCGGTTACTGACCTTTTTCTTTGCCAAATAGCGTGCCGTACCGGGCATAAGTTGCATTAAACCCCGTGCGCCTGCGCCAGAATATGCATCGGTCATGAATGAACTCTCTCGACGCGCAATGGCAAAAGCCCAGGCAGGATCAATATTATTTTGTTTGGCGTTTTCGACCAAATATTCACTGTATGCCAGAGGAAAACGGCGTTTTACGTCGTCCATGTAACCCGCATTGGCAAGTGTAAAGATTGCTTGATCATGCCAGCCCCAACTGTCTGCAAGCACGGCTGCAATGAGCTTTTGTGGCTCAGTCAGCGACTTTCTTAGATAAATCCATTCTCGACGAGCACTAGTAAAGCGCTTTAGTTTCAAGAATTCGTAGGCACGCCGAGCTCCGGGCAGGGTAGCTACCTCAAGCAGTGCATCTTTTTCAAACACCAATGGCTTGTCGGCAAGTGATGGGTTTTTTGCCAGTTTACCGCTTGCCATAAACCCATAGTAATGTCGCTGGTCGGCAAGTTTGTCGTATTGAATAGATGCACGTTGAGGCTGTTGGGTTTCTTCTAATGCGCGGGCGTGCCAATACTGAAAACTTAAATCGTCTGCAATATCATCGGGCGCAGAATCAATAATACCCAATGCCTGCTGCCAGTCTTGTTCGCGCACGACATGCGCTAAATGCCACCGAAGCAGTTCTTCGTCTTTCATAAGCATGTTAGCTTTTTCTAACCATTGGGTGGCACTGGGGTGGGTGTCTATGGTGAGTGCCAATGCAAACTTACTGGCAATACGAGCCATTTGCGTTTGGCTGAAATCAAAACGTTTGCTTAGCGTATGATAGCTTTTTAGTGCCAGGCTATGATCGCGCCACACCAACCGTGACAATCCGTAGGCAATGATTTCTGCCTCTTTGTCGGGATACTTGCCAGGAAAATTAGACGTTCGGCTAACCTGACTAGGAGAGCGTCGTACTTTTAGCCATAAATCAGCCAAATATTGCTCGTTACTTGGCAGTAGCGTCTTTAGATAAGGAATCAACGTGTGTTTTCCGCCATCTGCTGCCAGCGACAGACGCTTCCATACTAGTTCTGGCGTTTGTTTACCTGCACCTTTCCACGCTTTGAACACCGGATCGCATTCTTTGGGCTGAGATTTGCCCACAAGCCAAAGCTGTTGAATCTCGTCGTACGCTTCTTCTTTAAGGGTGTTTCTGTCTAACATGAAAGATAAACGCTGGCAGGTGAGCGACGCATCGCCAATATCACGATAAAAATGCAGGAATAAAGCCGGTTGGTTTTTTCTGGCTAAATAACGTAGCCATTTTTTTCGAAGCGGTTTATCAAGCGGCGTGTTTTCGTATTGAGTGAGAAACGTTTCAATTTTTTTCTTGTTTGATAAATACGGGTACGCCATCAGCGTTTTGAGCTCGATGTATGGCTTGAGCGGATAATCCTGAATTTGTTTCATCAGGTATTTGTAGTCCCAACTTTTGGGTTTAGTGGCGAAGCTTTCTGCTTTTACGAACATCTTCCGCTGATGTTGTAAAGCTTGTTCGTCGTCACTGGCAGGTGAAGCCTGCACACAGCAACTAAGAAGAACGAACCCGCATACCACTCCTCTAAGGAATAACATGATTTCGAACAAGGCACTTTTCTGCTTACTCAGACATCAAACCATAAAATATCTGACTAAATATGCAAGTAGAAAGCATGAGAATAAATAAAATAAATGAGCCTTTGCCCTTGAATTTAGAGAGACTATTCCTATTTTACCTTAACTGGTCAGAGGACTTGGTGAAATTTTGTCTTGGTGGTGTGACATTTTGTTTAGGACGGCAGTCAATATGAGTGCCTGTAAACAGAAAGTTACATCCCAACGTTAACCCTTAGCCCGGGAAAGCAGGTTGTGTGGCGTTCACCGAATTGAGATTGATATTTCAATGATGTTCAATAAGAATTTAGCAACCCTACAAACAGAGTACACTAGGTGCTCCGAATTCCTGGCGTTTGCCAAAGGAGAAGATAATGATATTTGAAGGCAGCAGCCTCTCAGCAAAATTGTTGGAAGAAGGTATTGCTGAACTTGTGTTTGACGCACAAGGATCAGTAAACAAATTTGATAGACAAACAGTGTCTGAATTAGATCAGGCCACGCAGGCCCTGAAGGCTCACGGTGGTGTGAAAGGCGTGATTGTGCGTTCTGCCAAGCCTGCATTTATTGTCGGTGCGGATATCACCGAATTTACCGGGTTGTTCAGCCTGTCTGAAAGCGAAATTCTTGAGTGGGTTGGAAAAACCTCTCAGGTCTTTGATCGTTTTGAAGATTTACCCTTCCCAACAATCGCTGCGGTCAATGGCTATGCGCTTGGCGGTGGTTGTGAAATGGCATTAGCGTGTGATTTCCGTGTCGCTGACGACAGCGCGCGAATTGGATTGCCAGAAGTAAAACTAGGCTTAATGCCAGGTTTTGGAGGCACGGTACGCCTTCCTCGTCTTATTGGATCAGACAACGCCCTTGAGTGGATGACCACCGGCGTTGAACGTAAAGGTGATAAAGCCTTGGCTGAAGGCGCAGTTGATGCTGTTGTCGCAGGCGATAACCTTGTTGCAGCAGCGACACAAATTTTGAAAGATGCTATCGATGGCAAGTTTGATTGGCAAGCGCGCCGTGCACAAAAAACCTCACCATTGAAGCTAAATGCGAATGAAGCCATGATGAGCTTCTCTACTGCCAGAGCAATGGTCGCAGCCAAAGCGGGCAAACATTACCCTGCTCCAATGGCGATGGTTGATGTAGTGTCTAAGGCTGCGGGCCTTGAGCGAGAAGGTGCTCTTCAACTTGAAAACCAAGGTTTTGTGCAGCTGGCGAAAACAGATGCGGCTAAAGCACAAATTGGTATTTTCCTTGCCGATCAGTTGGTGAAAGGCAAAGGTAAAAAGCAAGCAAAAGCGGCTACAAAAGACGTTAAGCAAGCGGCAGTATTAGGTGCGGGCATTATGGGCGGTGGTATTGCTTACCAAGCCGCTGTAAAAGGTATGCCAGTCGTGATGAAGGATATCGCACAACCTGCGCTTGATTTGGGCCTTGGCGAAGCATCAAAGATTCTTGCTAAAGGCATGCAGCGTGGCAAAGTTGACGCGAAGAAAATGGCGATGACGCTGAACAACATTACGCCATCTTTAGAGTATTCTTCGATTAAACAATCAGACCTTATTATTGAGGCCGTGGTTGAAAATCCAAAGGTAAAAGGCATTGTACTGAAGGAAACAGAAGAAACGGTTGCTGATGATGCAATCATCTGTTCAAACACGTCGACGATTTCAATCAATTCATTGGCTGAATCTTTAGACAAGCCAGAGCGTTTCTGCGGAATGCACTTCTTTAATCCAGTACACCGCATGCCGCTAGTTGAAATTATCCGTGGTGAAAAAACCTCAGAAGACACAATTAATGCGGTGGTTGCAGCAACGCTACGCATGGGTAAAACGCCAATTGTTGTTAACGATTGCCCAGGATTTTTAGTTAACCGTGTATTGTTCCCTTACTTTGCTGGCTTTAGCAAATTGGTGCTTGATGGCGCTGACTTTGCTGCGGTAGATAAAGTAATGGAGAAAATCTTTGGTTGGCCAATGGGCCCTGCATACTTGCTAGATGTAGTGGGTATGGATACTGCTGACCATGCATCAGGTGTTATGGCCGACGGTATTCCTGAGCGTATGCAAAAAATCGACAACGACCCTGTCACGGTTCTATACGGTTCTGAACGTTTAGGTCAGAAAAATGGCAAAGGTTTTTATAACTTTGGTACTGATAAGCGCGGTCGCCCAACAAAAGATGCTGCACCAGAAGCGTATGAATTGCTTAAGCCACATGTGGCAGATACCAAAGAATTCGATAAAGAAGAAATTATTGCACGCCTTATGATCCCAATGGCAAATGAGGCGATTCGTTGTTTAGAAGAAGGCATCGTAGCCAGTGCGGCTGAAGCGGATATGGCGCTACTATACGGTTTAGGCTTCCCTCCATTCAGAGGCGGTATTTTCCGTTATATCGAAACAATGGGACTAGACAACTTTGTGAAGTTGGCAGACAAATATGCGCATTTGGGTCCAATTTACCAATTGACAGATGGCGTGCGTGAAATGGCTGCGTCTGGCAAATCTTACTTTGAACAAGCATAAATAGGACCCAAGGAGATAAACATGAAAGACGTCGTAATTATCGATTGTATTCGTACCCCGATGGGTCGCTCAAGAGGCGGTATTTTCCGCAATGTTCGTGCAGAAACGTTGTCAGCACACCTAATGACACAGTTGTTAGTACGTAACCCTGGTGTTAACCCAGCAGAGGTTGAAGACATTATTTGGGGTTGTGTTCAGCAAACGAAAGAACAAGGCTTTAACATTGCACGTAACGCGCAGTTACTAACCGATATCCCGCGTAGCACAGGCGCTGTAACGGTTAACCGTTTGTGTGGTTCTTCTATGCAAGCGCTACACGATGCTGCGAAAAGCATCATGACCGGCAACGGTGATGTATTTATGATTGGTGGTGTTGAACACATGGGTCATGTACCGATGGACTTCAACGTTGATTTCCACCCAGGGCTGGCGAAGTACACAGCGAAAGCATCAGGTAGCATGGGTATGACAGCTGAGTTGTTAGGCCGTCAAAACCAAATCAGCCGCGAAATGCAAGACGAGTTTGGCGCTCGCTCTCACCAGCGTGCACATAAAGCGCATTTAGAAGGCCGTTGGGCAAATGAAATCGTACCGACTATGGGACATGACGCTAACGGCGTAATGACTATGGTTGACCACGATGAAGTGATTCGTCCTGATTCTACGGTAGAGGCTATGGCGGGCTTACGCCCGGTATTCGATCCGGTAAACGGCACGGTAACGGCAGGTACATCATCTGCAATTTCTGATGGTGCATCAGCGATGTTAGTGATGTCAGCAGACAAAGCGAAAGAGCTTGGCCTTACGCCGCGTGCAAAAATTCGTTCTATGGCTGTGGCGGGTTGTGACGCAGCAATCATGGGCTTTGGTCCTGTTCCTGCTACACAAAAGGCGCTGAAGCGTGCTGGCATGACAATGGATGACATTGAGATTGCAGAATTCAACGAAGCATTTGCTGCACAGGCGCTATCGTGTATTAAGCATTTGGGTTGGTTAGAGAACTACGACGAGAAAGTAAACCTTAATGGTGGCGCTATCGCATTAGGTCACCCGCTAGGCTGTTCTGGTGCTCGTATTTCTACGACCTTGATAAATCTAATGGAAGCGAAAGATAAATCCATTGGTTTAGCAACGATGTGTATTGGCTTAGGTCAAGGCATCGCAACGGTATTTGAGCGTGTGTAAGCACGATTAATTCGCACTACATGTTAAGGCTCCATAATGGAGCCTTTTTTATTTTTTATGGCGATTAAGGACATTTGTGGCAAACATTGAGAAGCTGAAACATTGCCTTCCAGAGGTGGCAGAACAGATTTATTCGCTATTCCAACGCGCTTATCGTATTGAAGCTGAGGTGGTTGATTGCGACGAACAATATTTTCCGCCTTTGCTGCGTTCACAACAGGACATCCAGAGGGCAAGTACTGCATTTTATGGACTTTACCTCGCTGATCGCATTGCAGGTATTGTAGAGATGAACGTTGAACTTGGTGCTCTAGACATTGAAAGCTTAGTGGTTTCTCCTGAGTACTTTAGACAAGGCGTGGCCGGCAGCATGTTGACTTTTGCCCTTGGTGAGTTCGAATATCGGCGCGCGCGGGTAGAGACCGCAGCCGCAAACATGCCTGCTATTGCGCTTTATAAAAAGTACGGTTTTATTGAATATAAAACTTGGACGCCTTCTCACGGTGTGAAAAAAGTCGCCTTGGAGATCATATCCTCTTGTAACTAAGCCTGTGTTTTTTGCTATGGTAGAAAAACGGTTGTACAAAAGGAATAGTTAATGACACAGACACTGAAACCCTCTGCGCAACGCGTTCAGCAATTTTTAACAGAGCATGGGTACACCTTCGCTGTGCACCAAATGCCAGCATCGACTCGAACAGCTGAAGAGGCTGCGCAAGCCATTGGCTGCAAGGTTGCTCAAATTGCTAAGTCTCTGGTTTTTAAAGAAGCGAGCACTAAGCAGGCCGTATTGATTATTGCGTCAGGCGCCAATACGGTGTGTGTTGAAAAAGTAAAAGCCGCAACTGGTATCATATTAGAAAAAGCGGATGCAGCCTTTGTGCGTGAGCACGTTGGTTATGCTATTGGAGGGGTACCACCTGTAGCGCATACCCACACCCTGACTACCTATCTTGATGAAGATATTCAACACTATCCAGAAATTTGGGCCGCAGCAGGCACACCTCATTCTGTGTTCAGACTCACACCGGAACAATTAAGTGAGCTAACGAAAGGGGATTGGATAGCGTTGGCTAAGGCGTCATGAAATAAATAGCTGCAAGTTTTCGTAGGTGTTTCAAATAAAAGTTTAACCCAGGTATGGGGAAACCATCAACGTTAAAGGACGTAATTAAATGAGAAAAAACATAACCAGTTTGTTTAATATTGTATCAACATTCGGATTGTTTACGGTATTGGCAATTCACTTCATGTTTATTGCTGATTTGAATCGACAGACTCAACCAGTCAACTTGATAGATATACTATTTGAAGATGCGGGGTATGCAGTGCTTTTTCACTTTTTGCTAGTGCTTATGGTAGCTGTAACAATATCTTTAATCTTTAGAGAGATCTGGAATCGATTGATTGTTGATGTGTTTTCGCTTCGTTCAATTACATTCAATGAAGCTTACGCACTGTGTTTCCTTTTGACGTCGGTTGTTTTGATCTAGCGTATGTTTAGTAGCGCGATTGAGATAGGCCTTTCGAGGCCTCCACACTCACGAGGCTATCCTCAACAAAAGTGGACAGCCTTTTGGTTATTTCTAGTGGTTTTAAGATTAAAGAAAGGAAAATGCCATGGCAAATATTGGACACGTGACATACTGGCAAGCCGAGAATAGTACTGACTTACGTGCTCAATGGGTACATGATGAATATGGAGAAGGGACTGGGTACGCGGAAATGCATGGGCATCAAGAGTTACCAGAAAAGGCTCCGTTTGAAGGTGAGTATACGGTAACGTATTACAATCAGAACAAAGAGATATTAGCTTCACGTTTACTGAGTATCAAAAAGGTGGAAGCGCACTTTCGTTTAGAGTGGCGTTTAGATGGTAAATTAACATCAGTGGGTATCGGGAATGAGATAAATGGTCAACTTGTTGCAGGCTACATTGACATCTATTAGCACATTCAAGGAGGAATAAGCGTGACCAAGATCTCACAGAGGCAACTTCAGCAAGCCGTAGAGGCTGACATTATTACGTCAGCGCAAGCACAAAATATGATTGCGTTGTGGCAAGACCAAATCGATGAAAGCCCCACATTTTCGTTTAGTCATATACTTTACTATCTTGGAGGCTTGGTAGCCATTGCGGCCGTAACGTTATTTTTTAATCTCGGTTGGCAGTACTATAAAGGTTTAGGGTTAGTGACGCTTTGCGGAGTATTCTCGGTTGTTGGGTGGGGTGTCGCCAGGTTTTTAATGCAGCGCCAATTCATGCTTCCGGCAGGAATTTCTTTTACATTTGTAATATGCCTCACGCCTCTAGCCGTTTTTGGTATTCAACATATGTTGGGGTTGTGGCCCGAGAAAGTGGTCTATTCTGACTATCATCGAGACGTAAAATGGTATTGGGTGTACATGGAGTTGGCAACCCTCTTAGTGGGTGCGCTTGTCCTGTATATCTATCGTTTTCCTTTTATGGTGATGCCAATTGCTGTCACTCTCTGGTATTTCTCGCTTGATGCGACTGTGTTGTTTATTGAAGACAGCAACTGGGATATTCGAAAGCGAACGTCCATGTTGGTTGGTTTTTTCATGGTGGTTGCTGCGTTGGTTATAGATTATCGTTCTAGCAGAGAAAAAGACTTTGCTTTCTGGCTATATATTGTTGGCGGTCTAACCTTTTGGGGTGGCTTATCTTTGATGGAGTCAGACAGCGAATGGAGTAAGTTCCTGTACTGTATGACGAATTTTGTGTTGGTAGTCATTGGCGCTGTCATTCGTCGTCGTATTTTCGTTATACTCGGCGGCCTTGGGGTGTTTGGCTATTTAGGGCATCTGGCGTTTGATGTATTTAAAGATACATGGTTTTTTCCGATATCATTGACGATACTCGGCATGGGGATTGTGCTAGTAGGAATTGTTTGGCAGAAGCGAGAAGCGCAATTTGTTCAATGGTTAATGCTGCGTTGTCCTGCTGGCATTCAAACGTGGTTGCATAAAATTCAATAACGCAAAAGGATACATCTTGTGTCGTTAGTACAGCATTGCAGGAAGTTAGCCGAATACAATGAGTGGATGAATGAAAATGTGTATGACGCCGCCTCACAGCTTAGTCGTTCTGCATTAAATGCTAATCGGGGCGCATTTTTTGGTTCGGTATTGGGAACGCTGAATCATATTCTTGTTGGCGATATTATCTGGTTAAAACGGTTTCATGCGCAGATGCCTCAATTTGCCTCATTGGCTCCCATGCAAGCACTACAGCAGCCAGTAAGCCTTGATCAGATACTACATAATGATATTAAGTCAGCGCGGCAAGTGCGCCAACAGCTCGACAAACTAATGCTAACATTTACACACGAACTAACGGATGAGGCATTGGTAACAACCTCTATTAAATATCAATCGATGAAAGGCCAGTCTCATCAAAAGCCGCTCAGTTATTTATTGCTGCATGTATTTTATCATCAAACCCATCATCGAGGTCAAGCATCTACGCTACTGAGCCAAATGGGAGTAGACATCGGCGTCACCGATCTGCTCATGAAAATTCCCGATGTGTAGGATGCCTGAGCAAGTGTATGAGTGAGAATGATGAATAATGCAGGAGTGCGCTTTTTTAAACTATTTATTGAGGCAATCAATTGTGTGTATTTTGGAACAACAACGAGGTTAAATTAAACCGAAGGCCTTTCGACAGAGTATGATGATGACACAACTGCATTTTTACTGTAGTGGGTTAATGTACAGCAATAAATGCTAAAAACTTATGCAATTACAACAGGAGTGAGTATGCGCAAAAAAATGCTATTGAATTTACTGGGAGTGATGAGTTTAGTTGGAATGATGGCTGGGTGTTCGGTCACACCACAGATAGTAGTGTTAGAACCAGCGCTGACGATACAGAGTTCATCGATTGGCAGTGAGCAAGCCGTCAGCGTGAAAATTTCTGACGTTCGACTCCAAAAATATCTGGGTATGGTGGGGAAAAAAGGCGAAAAACAAGCGCCTATCATGACGTCAGAGCCTTTAGAAAATATCGTCAAGGAAGCTGTGAGCGAAGGTTTGGCGCGTAAAGGTTTTCGTATCACTGACGGTGCAGACATGACGCTAAGCATTGCTATTCAGTCTTTTCAGTATGAAAGGGTTGATGAAGATTGGACCAAAGGCGTGATAATAAAAAGTGTTATGGATATTAAAGCTGAGAAACCAACGGGAAATATGAAAAAGACGTTCCGCTCTGAGCAAGAAGAGCGTGTGGTGTTTTCCCCTGACGAAGAAAAAAATGCGAAATGGTTAAACGAGGCGCTATCAAGAGCCTTGTCGAAAATTCTCAGTGATGAAGATTTATTGGTTTATATCAGCACGCATTGAGGCGTGTCGCCGTGGAGATATTACTGTGTGTCTGATGAGGTTCGAATTTAGCGGGCGAATTTGTTAAGAAAGATCTTTGGTATAAATGACTCGGCTACCCAGAGCTATCAGAGGTATACGCTGCTATAAGGATTGGTAAGTATGAAACGATTTGGATTACTGTTACTTTGTGTCGCTTTATCTCTTTATATCTTTGCAGAGAATAAGGAAAAATCGGCAATAGAGCGAGCGGTCAAGGATTATATCCAATCTCAGCACAGGGTCTTGCCCGATATGATGGCGAACGGGATAGATACATCTCTGGCAAAGCGAACGTATTGGGAATCAGAAGAGGGTAATGAATTTATTCTTGAGTCGACTTACGAAGACATGGTGAATTTAGCGGGTGTTTATAATAAAAATGGTGATAAATTTCCCGCCTCACCACGAGTTGACATAGATATTTATGATATTGACGAACGTGTTGCCTCGGTAAAACTGACGGCTGATGATTGGATTGATTACATGCATCTATACAAAAACGGTGAAGGGCAATGGAAAGTCATCAACGTGTTGTGGCAACTCAATAATATCAACGACCATGTGAGCAAAAAACGCTGAAAAAGCGTTATTTCAGACGTCATAACATGGCATGTTGAGTTTTTCACCCGTATTTGTGTTACAAATATTACCGTTAACGTAGTGGTGATTTAGCGTAATAGTGACAACTTGGTAACAGTTTGTAACTGGCTGATTGAATTGGAAAAATGCTTACGGTATGTTGTCTGATTAAATTGATGTTCCGTTAAGGTTGTACCCCCTGTCATGAAGACCGTTTCTATTTTGCTTTTACTTTCTTTGCTTGGCTTGAGCGCTTTTGTCCTCCACCAAAAGCAATCGTTTGATGGTGCGAAAGCATACTCTGAACTTAAGCAAGCTCTTGATGAACATTATGCCTATTTGGATTCAGCTGAAAGGAATGTTGCTGAGCTAACAGAAACCTTTCGCTCAGCTTTAGTGGATGCAGATTCACAACATAGCTTCATTGATAAGGCGCAGCAATACGTCAAACTATTTAGAGATCCTCATTTAAATCTGGGCCCTTACGACGAAAACGATATCAGCGTTTATCCGACAGGGGCTGATGTGTATGTCACCTATGAAAATGGCAACGCGAGGGTTATCGATACTAAATCTGGTTCAGCGGCCCATGAAGCCAATATCTTGCCTGGAGACCTGATACTAGGAATAGATGAGCACTCTATTGATGAAGCTATTTTTGAGGTAGCGGGAGTGGATAGTGAGCGCTTAAGTAACGGTCAGAGAGACTACGCACTTAATGTGGCTTTGGGGGGGAAACGTTATCAGCCAAGACAATTCATCATTGAGCAACAAGGTGAAAAACGCACGGTCTCGCTTGCGGCAGGGTACGACAGTATCAATGCGCTTAATGATGGTCCGGCTGTCAGCTTTAAGCGTTTGAATAATATTGGTTACATCCGTTTTAATAACGGGCTGGGAAATCAACAAACCGTCTCAGGATTTCACAGTGCGCTCGAGCAGTTAACAGGCGTTGAAGCGTTTATTATTGACATGCGTAATACACCCAGCGGTGGGAATACGGGTGTGGCTGAGCCAATATTAGGACACTTTGTAAAGGAGCCCACAGCTTACCAACAATATAAGGTGCAAACTGGTGGCAAGTCCTATGGTGATGCCGATATGCAACAGGCAATCGTTACTCCAACCTCACCTTTTATTTCACAGCCTTTTGTCGTGCTTGCTGGACGCTGGACCGGGAGTATGGGAGAAGGAATGACCATTGCCTTTGATGCATTGGGCGCTAAAGCTGTGATTGGCGCACCCATGGCTGATTTGTTGGGAGGGATTAAACGTGTTGAGCTGCCTACATCAGGTGCATGGTTAGAAGTAGGATTTGAACGACTTTATCACATCAATGGCACGTTTCGAGAAGACTTCGAGCCTGATATTCTTCTATCGGCGGCAGATATTACTCAATCTGGCGAAGATGAAGCCTTGCTGGTGGCAATCAATCTTCTTTCTGAAGCATTGTAAGCAGACAATTTAGCAAGTATTTATTGCAGTTTAATACCGCAAAAATAAGAAGGAAATTACTATGCCGTATGTAAACGTTCAAATTTTATCTGGTGCAAGTAAATCACAGAAAGCTGAGATTGTGAAAGACATTACAGACTCACTCAGCCGTGTGTTAGGGAAAAAGCCAGAGCACACCCATGTTGTTATTCAAGAAATAGAGGAACAAAACTGGGGATTTGCAGGGCAATTAACGGATGAATGGAAAAAATCAGACGCTGATCAGCCCGACAGCTTACCAGTGAAAGAAAAGTAAATGCGAAAATTTTCACCCCATACTTTACTGATTAAAACGATCATTACCCTCAATATCATTGCAGCAATGGCTGCGATGGGAAGTGTGGTCTTTACGCTCTATGACGCGGCTGTTCTAACATATGAGGGAGTAGGCTTTGCTGTCGCTCATGTGGCTGCTGCGGTCGTACTATGTAAGCGCTATATACTTGGACTACGGCTCACGTTTGTTATGTTTTTAGTGCAGGTGTGCCAATTTAGTTATGGTGCCTTAACGTATTCGTTGCAAAGCGGGTTAATGGTGAACATTATCTTACAATTTGACGATATGGGCGGATTCGTTTCAATTAACCTCTTGGCTATTATGGTGACGTTGTTTTGTGCAATAAGCATGTCAAAGCTTCGTAGTCAACGTAACGAAGAAAATGTAGTGTGAGTAAGTCGTTGTTTTTGAAAGAAGTAAAATGAAAGATCCACTCGTTCGACTGCAAGGCTGGTGGGTTGAAGCTACCCGTTCGTCTCCCCTCAATCACAAAAGTGCAATATGTGTGTCGACGATAGACGAAGACGGTTATCCTGTAGGACGATTCGTTGACCTGAAAGCGATAGATGCAAAGGGGCTCACGATTTGTACGTCATTGGCGTCTGCTAAAGCCAGTCAAATAAGCCGCTGTAATAAAGTAGGCGTGACTGCTTGGTGGGATCACGTTGGCTATCAAGTGAGAGTAGCTGGCTATGCACATCTCCTATCTGATGAACGAGCAGATTACTTTTGGTCTCAACGATCGTTTGAAGCAAAGCTTTCAACTATTGCTAGTCAACAAAGTCACATTATGGCATCAGAGGCTGTTTTCCAAGCCAACTTGGCGAGTGCTGCGAAAGCGTGGGAAGGAAAGTCCATTCCTAGGCCTCAAGAGTGGGGGGGATTTGTTGTTGAGCCAGAATCCATTGAGTTTTTTCAGTTTTCTGATGATCGCTTGCACATTCGAGAGTGTTACACAAAGCGTGCGGGACACTGGCAACGTAACAGATTGCAGCCTTAAAATGTGCTTGCTGGGACGAATGGAAATGGTTACCCTGCCTATCTACTTGAAGGAAGCAGATGACAGAGTCTAAACAGGCGTTTACATGGTTTATGGTGATGATATCGATTGTTATTCAGTCGCTGTCTTTTGCTGTGTCTTCGGAGTCGCTACATCAGTATGACCCTACTCATGCAAAATTGTCTCATGATCATCAACATGATCGTATTCTTACGGAAGCCGTTGATATTCCTAATCAAGAGAAATCCAGAAGCATCGATGGTCATGATCCTGCTGATTGCCATCATTGTGGGCACTGCACAGGAACGCACATGTCATGGGTAACAGAAACATCAGAGTTACACTATCACGATGCTGTTTCATTGCTTGATGTTCCTTACTCTTCGGTGATCCCACATAATTTCATTTCCGCTCCATACCGACCTCCTATAGCTTAACGTTTCTCTATCGCCCGAACTAAGGGGCAATTTCCTTTTTATCTCCATCGCGTTGTAAAGCGAATTTATTTATGAGAAACCATTATGCTAATTTTTAAAGTACGTAAGTGCTTACTTTTTTGTTTTATTTTTTTATCAATTCAACCTGCCAATGCAGAGATTAAACACGCACATGATGAACATGAGGATGAACACAGTCGAACGGTGCAATTGACGGAAGCACAAATACGAAACGCCAATATTGTTGTCAGTGAAATTAATCCTGAGCGCGCTAAAAGTGTGTTTTTTGCGCCAGCCGAAATTGTTGCAAATAGATTTAAGACGCAAGTTGTTGCGCCCATTGTTGATTCAGTTGTACGCAAAAGACACGTTGCATTGGGGGAAACCGTCAAGCCTGGCCAACCCTTAGTCACGCTGTTTAGTGCTGAAGTAGCCCGTGCACAAGCGGATTATGTAACCGCACGCGCTCAGTGGCAAAGAATGCAAGGGCTTCAGACATCGTCAGTGAGTGAAAAGCAAAAGTCTGAAGCCAAAACGGAGTTTGATGCAGCCAAAGGAATCTTGCAGGCTTACGGATTAAAAGATGAATTAATCCTGTCGATGAGTTCAGACTCAAAGTATGCAGATACGTTAGGAGAGTACACACTCTATGCAAGCCTGTTGGGTTCAGTATTGGAAGATAACTTGCTTCAGGGGCAGCATGTGGAGTCTGGGGATGTGCTGTTGTCTATTTCCAATGAACGTACTCTATGGGCAAATGTTTTTGTTTCGCCATCTTCAACATTCAACGTTAACGTAGGCACGCCAGCGGTAGTCATCGTGAATGGCGAAACCTACCCTTCTCACGTTATACAAACTGCGCATATGCTGGATTCTAGCACGCGTACTCGCATTGTAAGACTCCAAGTAGATAACCCAAAAGACAGGTTACATGCAGGTATGTATGCAGAGGCTAGGTTTACTTCCTTCCTTCAGCATAAACAAACGGTTGTTCCTGAGTCTGCATTGATGTCTGACGCTACGGGAAATTGGTCAGTGTTTATGCAACTTAAACCTGGCGTCTTTTCCCCGCTCTCAGTAAAACGCGGAGAGGAAGTCGAGGGTGGCGTAATTATCACAGGCCTACCTGAGAATATTTCAGTGGTAACGTCGGGCGCATTTTTTATCGCATCTGAACTCAATAAAGTGGGTTTTGACCCACACAACCATTAGTGGGGGGTGACATGTTAGCTAAATTGGTTGCCCTGAGCATAGAGGCTCGACATCTGGTGCTTGCCCTATTCGCTACATTGTTAGTCATTTCTGGTGTTTCTCTCTCAGACTTACGGTTAGATGCGTTTCCAGACGTAACAAATGTTCAGGTATCCGTGAATACCGAAGCACAGGGTCTGGCATCAGAAGATATAGAACAACTTGTCACTTACCCTATCGAGTCTGCTATGTATGCGTTGCCTCAGGTAGAAGAAGTACGATCCATTTCTAAAACGGGCCTTTCTATTGTTACCGTTGTTTTTAAAGAAGGCATAGACATTTATTTTGCGAGGCAGCTTGTATTTGAGCGACTTAACAGTGCTGAACGTCTTATTCCTGATGGCGTCGGGGCTCCAACAATGGGCCCAAATACTTCGGGTTTGGGGCAAGTATTTCAGTATCTTTTAAAGTCGGATGATCCTGTAACCTTTGACAATGTTGCGCTTCGAAGCCTGAATGATTGGGTAGTGAAGGTGTTATTAATGCCCGTAGAGGGTATTACTGAGGTGTTGTCTTTTGGTGGAGAGGTAAAGCAATACCAAGTGGCCTTGAGCCCGTCGAAATTATTAGCCTATGGCTTAACGCAAGAGGATGTCATTGCCGCGATTGAGAGTAATAATGTAACCGCGGGCGGTTGGTATATGCAGCGCGGTCAAGAGCAACTTGTTGTAAGAGGGGCGGGTTGGTTTGAAAGTGGAGAAATCGGGCTTACTCAGCTCAAACAAGTACCGGTTAAAACAGAAGGAGCGGAAATTGTTCGTTTGGAGCAACTTGCTATTGTGTCTTTTGGTAGCGAGATCCGCCAAGGTGCGGTGACGTATTCTGAGCGCGATGAAAATGGGGAAATTAAACAATACGGTGAGGTTGTTTCGGGCCTCGTGTTGAGCCGGATGGGAGCGAATACTGATGAGACGATTTCTTCGATAAATCGACGGGTTGAACTGATAGAGAAAGCCTTGCCTGAGGGCGTAAGCTTTAAGCCTGTGTACGACCAATCACTGCTTGTAGATGCGGCGGTGTTAACCATCATAAAAGCGCTACTTATCGCGTCTGTACTCATTATCGGTGTGTTGGCTGTATTTATGGCCAATGCAAGCGCAATAATATTAGTCGTCACTGCAATGATTGCCTCTGTGCTGATCACGCTTGCTTGCATGGCATGGTTCGATATATCTGCAAATCTTATGTCTTTGGGAGGATTGGCAATCGCTATTGGTATCTTAGTCGATAGTGCCGTTGTGATTGTTGAGAGTATCATTCGGCGAAATCAAACGGTCTCTTCTTCTTCGCTGCAAGCGTTAGAAGGCATATACATGTCGGTTAACGATGTCGCAAAACCTATCATGTTTTCGTCGCTGATTGTTCTTAGTGTTTTTTTGCCGCTGTTTGCATTTGAAGGTGTTGAAGCAAAGCTGTTCGAACCAATGGCAACAACGATAATGTTAGCTATTAGTATAGCGACTGTAGTGGCGCTATGGGTGTTACCCGCTCTGGCGGCGATAATGATGAAGCAGTCTAACCCGCAAAAGAAAAAGCAGCGAGTATGGCGTGTTTTCGAAGATAAGTTTACCGCGCTCTTAGTTTATTTAATGGCTCACACTCAAAGGTTAATCTTTGCTCTCGTTCTCATTACTTTGGCTTCTGCTTATTTTTTAACTCAGCTGGGGAGTGAATTCGTGCCAGAGCTAGAAGAAGGTACATTGAATATTCGCGTGACATTGGCTCCATCTGCTAGCCTTGAAACGGCCTTAGCGCTTGCTCCCAAATTAGAAAATGCGTTATTAGCTTTTCCTGAAGTGACCTACGCACTGAGCCGTATAGGTCGACCTGAAATTGGGGGGGACCCGGAGCCCGTTAGTAACATTGAGATCTATATAGGTTTGAAGCCCATGAAAGAGTGGACGACGGCAAAGTCGAGGCAGGCGCTACAAGCTGAAATGGCAAATGCTTTGAATACGTTTCCGGGCATGCTTTTAACATTTTCCCAACCTATCGCAACACGTGTAGATGAATTACTTTCGGGTGTAAAAGCGCAGCTTGCGATTAAGTTGTATGGCCCAGAAATTGAGGTACTCCAAGAAAAAGGCGCTGAGATAGAAAAGATGGTAAGTGCCGTAGAAGGCACCGCTGATGTGGCAATAGAGCAAATGGCAGGAGAGTTACAGCTTGTGGTCACGCCAAAAAGAGCTGCGATGTCACGTTATGGGTTGTCAGTAAGTGATGTTATGTCTGTCGTGCAAAACGGTATCGGGGGGCAGCAGGCAGGACAAATTATTCACGGTAATGAGCGTTACGATATTAATGTTAGATTTTCAGAGCACTATCGAGCATCTACAAAAGAGATTGAGAATATCATGTTGCAGTCGCCAACAGGGGCTTGGGTGAAGTTAGAGCAAGTGGCGACAGTCTCATTTAAGTCAGGTTCATCGCAAATAAGACGAGATAATATACAGCGCAGAATCACGATTCAGGCAAATATAAAACATCGAGACATGGGAAATGTTGTGTCGGACATTAAACACGTATTGGATACAACAGTGAATTTGCCCGATGGCTATACAATAAAAATTGGTGGGCAGTACGAAAGTCAGCAACGTGCGCAAGCTAAGCTTTTCACTATCATTCCTCTATGTGTCCTAATGATTGGCTTTTTACTGTTTTCAGCCTTTCAATCAATCAAATTAGTTGGATTGGTGATGGTGTGTATTCCTCTTTCAACTTTGGGAGGCGTATGGGGGTTGTATTTTTCAGGGCATTATTTATCTGTTCCCAGTGCCATCGGATTCATCGGATTGTTTGGTATCGCAGTGTTAAATGGTGTCGTGTTAATAGAAAGTATTCATCGGCGCCGCCTGATGGGAGGAGATGTGCAAGATGCCGTGATAGAAGGCACCTTGAGCAGGCTGCGTCCCGTGCTAATCACAGCGATGACGACTTGCTTTGCATTGTTACCTGTTATTATGAGCAGTGGAGTGGGGGCTGAGGTTCACCGGCCATTGGCGGTGGTT
The DNA here is from genome assembly GCF_025751585.1 of Fluctibacter corallii. Classification (GTDB taxonomy): domain Bacteria; phylum Pseudomonadota; class Gammaproteobacteria; order Enterobacterales; family Alteromonadaceae; genus Fluctibacter_A; species Fluctibacter_A corallii. The sequence continues at coordinate 658,788 of NZ_JAOWKX010000001.1, read as the reverse complement.
GTATTAGGCGGGTTAATTTCGTCAACGTTGTTGACCTTAATTGTGCTGCCTTGCCTGTACCTCAAGGTGACTAGAAAATAAGACCTAAACAGTGCCAATGGAAGGTTGGCACTGACCTCACGCATAAGAGTGGTAAATATCGAAAGAGCAACTAGCCTTCTATTTATATATACAGGCGAGAGTGGCAATGGAAGAAGGTAAAAACGCTTATAAAGGGTGTGAGCAATGTAAGGTTTCTGGAGATCTGGATTTTGACTTTTCCATGGCCATGCAGCCTATTTTCGATATGGAGATGTCCTCAGTGTTTGCTTATGAAGCTCTGGTCAGAGGAAAGAATAATGAGCCAGCGTATACAGTGCTCTCTAAAGTTAATGATCATAATCGATATCACTTTGACCAACAATGTCGGGTAAAAGCCATACAACTGGCAGCGCAATTGGGGGTGAAAGAGAAGCTCTCGATTAACTTTTTGCCCAACGCCGTTTACAAGCCTGAACGTTGTATTCGTACTACGATGCATGCAGCCAATCAGGCTGGCTTTCCGCTAGAAAAAATTATGTTCGAATTCTCAGAAATGGAGAGAATCGATGATGCCTCACATATCAAAGGAATTGTCGATTACTACCGGAGCTCTGGCATGTTAACGGCAATTGACGACTTTGGCTCTGGTCATTCAGGATTGAATTTACTAGCAAAACTGGCTACGGACTTTGTAAAGCTAGATATGGCATTGATTCGCAATATCGACAAAGATGCCAAACGACAAAGTATTGTGTCTCACACGTTGGCACTATTGCGCGAACTGGGTATTGGTGTCATTGCAGAAGGGGTTGAAAGCCAGTTTGAACATGACTGGCTGAGCAAACATAACGTGCGATACGTACAAGGTTATTATTATGCTAGACCGGGCTTTGAGTCTTTACCTGAGCTTGCAGTTTAACGACACTATTCTCGTTAAAATCCATGTTTAAGACAGAGAAAACGCGCATGTGGTCGTGTGTTAATTAAAGAAAACATATTATTTACATCAATATTCTATCTCCATTACACCTTATTCAAAAACTGTAAACTTATAGGTACTTTTTGCGATATTTGGCCGTCACAGAAGCCCATATGAAGAGGTGAAAAAATTCAGGTTATCCGTAGAATACGCCCCCGTTTATCAATTCTGACTATTGTGTCCATAGATAAAAAGTCTAAGTGGTGCTATCCAGAATCATTATTCAGAAAACTATCAGGGTATGCTGTATGAAACCGACCTCTCATCCATTCTATGAAGATCTTTTGGCGTTGATCAGTGGTGGGCTCTTTGTGGCGATGGGAATCGGCCTTTTTAACCAACATGGTTTATTGACAGGTGGTACAGCGGGTATGGCTCTTGTAGTAGCAAACCTGACCAACATCAGCTTTGGTACCTTATTCTTTTTCATTAACATACCCTTTTATTACCTAGCGTGGACGCAGGTTGGCAAGCGTTTTACCATTAACACCTTTGTTTCAGTGAGCTTGGTGTCTTTATTGACTGAGCATATGCACAACGTCATTTCTATTGATAGCGTAAATCCGATTTTTTCAGCATTTGTCGGAGGAATGATGATTGGCGTGGGGTTACTGATTATGTTCAGACACAGCTCAAGCTTGGGGGGGCTAGGGATTCTCGCCTTTTATCTTCAGCAAAAATTCAATATTCGCGCCGGTACATTCCAACTTGTAGTGGATATCTCAATCATGGCTTTTGCTGCTTTCTTTTTTAGTGCTTGGTTACTCGCGTTAAGCGTACTGGGAGCTGTGATGATGAATATTGTACTCACAGTGAATCACAAGCCAGGTCGGTATCAAACCATTTCCGCAACACCAAAGCAGTCAATTGAACAGGAAGCTCTACAAGGCGCACATGAAGCTCTCACCAAGTAAACGCGTTGCTACTTGTTGACTGCTATTTAGACGGAATCCATGAAATAGCCTTCCACTAGGCTAAACATGTTTACATGTCTAAATTCATGCTGATTGACGAAAATCGATCATATTGAAATGCTGATTGGTTTCAATGGCTTTCATGGTTAACACGTCATCAAGTACGATCGCGGCGCGTGATGGCTCTTTCATGCTGTCTAGCGCTGCTGCTGGGTGTGGGCTTACGTCAAGATATAAGCATTCCCTTTTTAGCTCGTCATAGCCAGTTGTCACAGGCTTCCCTAATACTTTATCGCCTGAAACTAGAGTTAACTCTACGTCGATTCGATACATGCATGCAATCTCTACATAGTCATGAATATGGCAATCAATCATTTACACATCCTTTTACCTATATCGGTAAAAAAGACTACCAAATTTTGCCAGTAAAAAGAACCTATTTCGCAAGTTTAGTGATTGACGGAGAAAATAAATTGATAAAAGTGTATTTTTGGTAGTTTTAACGGATAAAAGGGGGGAGTGTCATGAATTTATACAAGTCTGACCTTTCTTATGACTGATATGACATTAAAAGCCTTATAAATCAATTAAATAGAATTTGGCATGATGTTTGCCTTTGTAGGTGTGTCTATTTAAAGGAGTGAGAAATGATTAAAATAGTTAAACTTTTATGTGCTGCATTAGCATTACAGATGTCTGCTAGTGCGAATGCCGCATTAATTAACTTTACAGGGAATATTACCTACCACAACGACGTTATTTACACGTATTTTAGTTTGGATCAAGATGCGACCAACGTACGTGTATGGACGGATTCTTTCCGAGATGGCACGAACTTTGATCCAATTACCGCCTTGTGGAATGCAAACGGTAGTTTAATTGAGGAAGATGACGACAACGACAATATTAACCCGAGCACACAGACCAGATTTGACTCTGGATTTACTATCGACTTTTTGGCGGCAGGTGATTACCTGTTTACCGTAGCGACATATAACAACAGGGCCAATGGTCGTCAGCTATCAGATGGTTTTAATTTTGACAGTCAGGCACCAATACTACTGCGTGATTGGACTCAACCTGCGAATAGTATCAACATGGGGTCGTTCTGGAGCGTATGGCTAGATGGCGTATCACGCGCATCTAACCCGACGGCCGTTCCTGAGCCAGGCGTTTTAGCGCTTATGTTATTAGGTGTGGCCAGTATCGCCTTCAGACGTAAAGCCAAATAAGAAAACTTTCGTAATTATCAGGTGAGGGGGCTGAGTCCCCCTTATTCTTTTTCGTTAAAACGCTTTTCAACAATTAGCTGTTCTATCGCCTTTAGGGCCTCGTTTGCATCATGCCCTTCGCTTATGACGGTTACCTCTTTGCCCTGAGAACTTTCCAACATCATTAATCCAAGTACACTGTTGGCTGATGCCTGCTTGTTACCTTGCACAAGCGTAACCTCAGCATCAAACGTTTGTGCTAGTTTAACGAGCTGTGTCGCCGCGCGAGCATGCAGGCCGAGTTTGTTAACAATGGTAAGGGTTTTTTCAACGCGCATTATTTGTTGAGTTCTCTATGTCGAATTTGAACGTCAGGATGTTCACCGCGAAAGTTTCTTGCTAGGGCCTCAGACACATAGACCGAGCGATGTTGTCCCCCTGTACATCCAATTGCTACGGTGACATAACTTCGGTTATTACGTTCTAAATGAGGTAGCCAAGTTGAAATCAGGTTTTGTATCTGCCAAATAAATTTTGTAACTATGGGTTGCGAGCCCAAGAAGATCTCAACGGGGGAATCTAGCCCCGTTAAATGTTTTAAATCTGGTTCCCAATGTGGATTCGGAAGAAATCTCGCATCAAACACGTAATCAGCATCTTTAGGAATACCGTACTTGAATCCAAATGATTCAAATACCAAAACAAGCCTAGAGCTTTTTTTACCTAGAATACGTTCTCTTACCAATTCCGCCAGTTGATGAACAGACAATTTATCTGTATCAAGATATAAATCACAGCGCTCTGCGATAGGCGCTAGCAACTCGGCTTCGGCCCGTATGGCATCCGATAACGACTTGTTTTGCTTAGACAATGGATGTAATCGACGTGTTTCGCTAAAGCGCTTTAACAAAACGTCGTCACTCGCATCCAAATAGAGTATTGTCATCTCCCAGGTCGCAGGTAAGTAGTCTAGAATTTCTACTAACTCTTGTGGATTCTTGGGAAGATTTCTTACATCTATACTGACAGCCACCTGATCGTACTCATCTACAACAGTATGAGTGAGTGTGGGAAGAAGGTTAACGGGAATATTGTCTACGCAATAATACCCTAAATCTTCAAGCGCCCTCAATGCGATTGATTTTCCCGAACCAGATCGCCCACTAATGATGATGAGCTTCATTGCGTAATCGCCTCAAAGAGTTGCACGTTTCCTCTTGCTGAGCGAATGCGTTTGATGGTGTTTTTATCGTTGAGTTTTCCAGCAATCATAGCAAGCGTTTGTAAATGCCCTTCTGCTTGGCCTTCGGGCACAAAAATCGCAAAGAATATATCGACGGGTTTATTATCAATAGCGTCAAATTCCACCGTTGTGTCACTGGTAATAAGCGCAGCCACAACCTCCTCAAGCCCCTCTATGCGACCATGTGGAATAGCGATACCATTGCCAATACCAGTGCTTCCCATTTTTTCTCTACATAGCAAACTTGATAAGATAAGCGAAGGTTCAAGGCTAGGTAAATGATCTGATACAACTTGGCTAATAATTTCGAGAATACGTTTTTTGCTGGTGCCCTGAACTGCACAATGTGTGCAGTCAGGGGAAAGTATGTCTTTAATTTCCATTAATATGATCAGAATGTGTTAATGGCGTTTCAGCTTTTCCTTGTGCTTGATCACTTGACGATCAAGCTTATCGATTAAGCTGTCAATGGCTGCATACATATCATTGTGTTCGGTACTTGCAAAGACTTCTGCGCCATTTAAATGAAGCGTTGCTTCGGCTTTTTGATTAAGTTTTTCTACGTTGAGGATGACATGAACGTTGTTAATGTGGTCGAAATGCCTCTCTAATTTGGTGAACTTGTTGTCTACATAATCTCTAAGAGAATCTGTAATTTCCACATGGTGACCAGTTAGGTTGATTTGCATAACGCGTCTTCCTTCTGTTTAGCGAGTCTAGATAAGACTCTTTCTCTGGTTTGACGGGGGTATCGATAGCGATTCCCGGTACTTTGCTATTGTTCGCCGCGCCACTTTTATACCTTGGTCGGCTAACAATTGGGCAATCTTACTGTCGCTTAATGGTTTATCTGGCTTTTCGGCTGCGACCAGTTTTTTAATCAGAGCACGAATGGCCGTAGACGAGCACTCGCCGCCAGAGTCTGTTGCGACATGGCTTGAAAAGAAATACTTTAGTTCAAAAATACCGCGTGGTGTATGCATGTATTTTTGTGTGGTTACCCTAGAAATTGTAGATTCATGCATATCTACCATTTCGGCTACGTCATTCAATACCATGGGTTTCATCATTTCGGGCCCATGTTCAAAAAAGCCAATTTGTTGTTGAACAATGCAGTTTGCTACTTTAAGTAGGGTATCATTTCTGCTTTCTAAACTTTTAATAAACCACTTCGCTTCTTGCATGTGAGAGCGAATAAACTGGCTATCACTGCTATTCCGAGCATTTTTGCTCATGGCTGCGTATTGTTGGTTTACATTCAATTTGGGTAAGCTATCGGGATTAAGTTCTACCACCCAGCGCCCATTTTTCTTCAACACAGACACATCAGGAATAACGTACTCTGGTTCTCCCGTAATTAGCGCGCTGCCAGGCCTTGGATTGAGGGTTTGTAACAGGCGCATGGTCTCACGTAGTTCATCTTCTTTGAGCTTGCTCTTACGCATGAGCGTTCTATAGTCTTTGCTGCTTAGCAGGTCTGAAAAGTCTTTTATAATGCGTTTCGCTTCTTCCAGCCAAGGTGTGTCTTGGCTAAACTGATTCAATTGAATCAGTAGGCACTCTTGTGGTGAACGCGAACCTGAACCTATAGGGTCAAAAAGCTGGATGCGCTTCAATACGCACTCTACTTCATCGATTTCTACATCCTCTTGATCGAGGCTCTCAAGGATGTCTTCGGTGGATACCGTTAGATAACCTGATTCATCAATAGAATCGATAATAGCAATAGCAATAGCAGTATCGGTCTCGCTGAAATGTGTCAGGCGCATTTGCCAGAGAAGGTGATCTTGGATGTCTTCTGTCGTTTCGCCCTGAAAAATTTGCTCGTCGTCAGCGCCTGAAGAGGAAGGGGCTGGCGCAGAAGATGCGCTGTAATATTCGTCCCATGTGCTGTCTATTGGAAGCTCATCAGGGAGATCATTTTTTTCAAGTGCATCACCCGTTTCTAGGCTATCAGAGGATACGTTGTCTGCAGTTTGCTGCTCTTTGTCTCTCGTGCTTTCGCCATTCAAAGATTCAGTATTGCCGTCAGTTCCTTCTTCAACCTCTAACAAAGGGTTTGACTCTAACGCTTCTTGAATTTCTTGCTGTAAATCGAGCGTAGAAAGCTGCAGCAGTCTAATGGCCTGCTGCAGCTGAGGTGTCATTGTCAGTTGTTGGCTAAACTTTAGGTGTAATGAGGGTTTCATTTATATCTTGTTGTTGCTCGTTTTAATAGCCAAAAATGCTGAAATAAAAAACGTTCATAGAGGTTGATTACTTCTTGTTACGTTAACTATAGCTTGAATTGCTCGCCCAAGTATACATCTCTGACTTGCTGATTATTTAATACTTCATCCGCGGTGCCTGACGCGATCAGTTCTCCGTGACTGACGATGTATGCCTTTTCACATACATCTAGGGTTTCTCTCACATTGTGATCGGTGATTAAAACGCCAATGCCGCGATCTCGTAAATGTTTTATGATCTTCTTTATATCATTTACAGAGATGGGATCAACACCCGCGAAGGGTTCATCCAATAAAATAAATTCTGGATTCGCTGCTAGGGCGCGAGCGATTTCAACGCGGCGCCGCTCTCCACCCGATAAGCTCATTCCTAACGTATTGCGGATGTGATTGATATTAAACTCATCGAGTAGGGCATCCGCTTCTTCTTCTCGTTCTTCACTGGATAACTCTTTACGTGTTTGTAAAATCGACATGATATTTTCATATACGGTCAACTTTCGAAAAATAGAAGACTCCTGAGGCAAGTAGCCGATACCTTTACGCGCTCTTACATGCATAGGTTGCAATGTTAATTCGCTTTGATCGATAAATATCTCCCCCTTGTCTAGGGGAACAAGCCCTACAATCATGTAGAAGGTCGTGGTTTTTCCTGCACCGTTAGGCCCTAACAAGCCAACTATTTGGCCGGTAGCCACTTCCAAGCTCACATTTCGAACTACTTGTCTCGACTTATAAGACTTAGCCAAATTACTGGCACTGAGAGTGGCCATGACTACTGTTTACCTTTTTGCTCGTTATTGTTTTTGTCTTGTTTAATTACGTTCGGTTGAAATACCGTTCGGACGCGCCCTTCTTCATTTTCGTTACCCTCAGCGATAAGCTGCTGTAGCGCCATATTGAATACGATAGACTGGGTTTTTACCATGCTACCTTTCTGGCTTAGCTCAGCATTGCCTTCTAGCGTTAACGTACGGTTTTCAACTTCGTATTTAATTTCATCGGCTTTTGCTGTTATTTTTTCGCCGTCATCCATTTTTTGTGTGTAAATGGCCGGTTTACCGCGAGCGATGAATATTTCTTTGCCGTCACCAGCCAACGCGATGACTTCTACTTCATCAGCTTTGATGTCTAACGTACCTTGCTTAATACTGACATCTTCTCGGAATACTGACGTTTTGGTTTTTCCGTCAAAAAAATTAGATTTTGAATCTATAAATATAGGTTGATTAAAATCATCTTTACCAGCGTTAGCATGGAAAGACAATAGGCATACGCTGCCAATATATGCGACACTAATAAGGCGCGTAAACAGTTTGTACATGGTCTTTTAACTCGTATTGCTGGGTTTCCAGATTAGCAGTAAACCCTTTACTCTTAATAACGAAGTTCTGCCCCGTAATTTCTACAGGTTGGTCAGACATCATCGTTCTGTCTTTCAAATTCACTTCGAGAAATTCAGTTTTAATCGTTTGCACATAACCTTTATTACTTAATGTGCGGATTTCTACTTCGTGTTCAAGGCGTATAATCTCGTTTTCATACAGTGTGCCCTCTTCGGCATCTAGTTGCCATGGCTCTGCTTGATTCTCTACAAAAATGGTATACTGAGGCGTTTCAAATAGCGTGAACCCTAAGAGCTGATAATGCTCCATTTTTTTTGCATAAACCAAATGGTTTAATTCACCCTCAGCATTATAAAACGTGCTTCGCATATTGTGTGCTTGATAGTTGGGTCTGAGAGACTCATCTACCGAAGGCGTTTTTTGTGCGGCTTCGTCTGACACCCAGCTTGGAACATAAATACCCAAGACAAGCATGAACAACAGTAATATGCTCAGGGTAATACGATTCATACACTACTTCCATGATTCATATCAATCTGATCATGCGCTTGAAGTAATAAGTCACATACTTCCCTTACTGCGCCAAAGCCTCCTTTGCATGTGGTGATGTAATCAGCCTGCTGTTTAACGTAAGGGTGCGCGTTACAGACTGCAATTCCAAGTACACTCTGATTAAACATACCAATATCAGGCATATCATCGCCAACGGCAAGGGTAGACTCGGAAGGTATATTCAAAGACTGCTGCAGTACTGCTAAAGCATTTTGCTTGCCCTCTTCGCCCTGGATAATATGTTTTACGCCAAGAGATTGCATTCGATTTTCAACAATATGAGAGCGTCGGCCAGTAATGATTGCCACCTCAATGCCCAGTTTCATAATTGCTTTTACACCGTACCCATCGAGCGTATTGAAGGCTTTTAATTCTTCGCCATCATTTCCCATGTAAATACGGCCGTCTGAAAAAACCCCATCTACATCAAAGGCTGCGAGTTTTATACCGCTCAAGCTTTTGAATATATTGATAGGAAGGGCACCGTAAAGTGTATCAATTGTTGTCACTACACTACCCCCGCTCGAAGTAGCAAGTGCATATTCAGTGCGCCGACGGGCTTACCCTTGTTATCTATTGCAAACATAGAATTTATTTTTTTGTCTTCCATGATATTCAGTGCCTCAACGGCCAGCATGTCTGGAGACCCTGTGATACTTCGTTTCGTCATAACGGTTTGAACCTGCGTATGATGAATATCAATTTTTAGGTCGAGAATTCTGCGTAGATCGCCATCGGTGAAAATACCAAGCAACTTACCTTTGTCATCAATAATGCCTGCCATGCCTAAGCCTTTTTGAGAAATCTCTAATAGGACGTCGCTAATGGTTTCAGTGGGTCTAACAAGAGGCAACTGATCACCTGTAAACATGATGTCGCTTAACTTTAAAAGTAGCTTTCTGCCTAAGCTACCTCCCGGATGTGACAATGCAAAGTCATCAGAAGTAAAGCCGTTTGCTTCTAATAGCGCAACCGCGAGCGCGTCACCCATAGCGAGAGTGGCTGTGGTGCTCGCTGTCGGCGCTAAACCAAGCGGGCATGCTTCTTCCTCCACCGCTATGCAAACGTGAACATTGGCATGAATCGCTAAGGTGCTTTTAGGATTGCCTGTAAAGGCAATCATCGGCACGTCGAGGCGTTTAATTACAGGCAATAAGCCAATAACTTCTTCTGTTTCACCAGAGTTAGACATGGCCAAAATAACATCGTTGGCTTCTAACATACCTAGGTCGCCGTGGTTGGCTTCACCGGGATGCATAAAAAAGGACGGTGTACCGGTGCTTGCCAAAGTGGCGGCTACTTTCTTACCAATATGACCTGATTTACCCATGCCCGTGACTATGACTTTGCCTTTTCGCTCCTGAATAAGTTGGCATGCCCTGGTAAAGTTATCGTCAATGAACTGTTTTATATGTTGAATGGCTCGCTGCTCAATATCCAGAACGTTTAATGCAGATTGCGTATAGTTTGTAATCATGAACGTTTACTCAAACTTAGGCGAATAAAATGTATTGATAGCCAATAAAGCAGCCCACTAAGGCAATACCCTCATAGCGATTAATACGTCTTGTTCCGCGGATATTAAAGCTAAAAATAATCATGAGTGTTGTGATTAGTAGCATCGCAATACCGTCACGTGATGCGGCATTAGGGTCAATAAGTCCCGGAGCAATAAGCCCTGGCATGGCCATCACTGCTAATATGTTGAAAATATTCGAGCCGATAATGTTCCCCAGAGCTAAGTCGTCTTCTCCTTTTAGTACACCCGCGACGCTCGCAGCCAGTTCAGGGAGGCTCGTGCCCAACGCGATAATGGTTAAGCCAATAACAAGATCAGAGAGTCCGAAGTGACGCGCAATAAATACGGCGGCTTCTACCATAAAATGCGCGCTAAGAGGCAGCATGATCAGCCCGACAACAATCCAAAAAATTGCACTGCCAGTGGAAACGCCTGTGGGAATTTCGTCTTCGGTTTCCTTCTCTATGGGGTCGCCTTTTTCTACATTTAATGACATCCACACTAGTGCTGCTATCATCGCGATAAGTAACGCAATAAGAATGGCACCTTCAACGAAGGTCAATTGATTATCATACAAAAAGTACAATGCCAACAACGTGATAAGTAATAACACGGGCATTTCTCGTCTAATTGTAGTAGAACTAACGATCAACGGCTTGAGTAGAGCTGTCACGCCAAGTACTAGAGCGACATTAGTGATGTTGGAGCCGATAGCATTACCTACTGCTGTGTCGGTATTGCCAGAGATTGATGCTGCGGCGGAGACAACAATTTCAGGAGCCGACGAGCCCATAGCGATTATTGTAAGCCCAATAACCATAGGCTTGACGCCTAAGTTTTTGGCTAATGCAGATGCCCCGTATACAAATCGGTCTGCACTCCAACTTAAGACAGCGAGGCCAATGAGAAAAATAATACATTGAGTTATCACAGTTTAATCTTCTTAACTTTTCCAGACTATGTTTTAGGCTAACATGTGCGTATAATTACGCGGCGTATAAACATTGAGCCAACTTGATCTTTGCCATTTAGCAAGTGGCAACGTCTTTTATCGTACATACGAAGTTGTGTTAGAGCACAGGCAACGTGTTTACGCGTGAGCGATTGTCTCAAAATCTATAAACATTTCCTATAACCTTGTATCTAAAGAAGAAACTTTCAAGGGTTAAAAGGCGTTTTTCTAAGCAATTTGCGATAGAAGTAGAGCACAGTAAGTTAAGCTCGTTTATTTATCATGATTTTAGAGCGACCATCGATATTTGCTTCAATGTGATAGGTTACCACCTTATATATATTGTTACGTTTTGATTTTGTTGAACTTGCTTGAAAAAGTGTAGACTAACCGCATATTAAGCACCTGTTTACCGCATTGCATACCTGAATGTGAGCTTGGGATTTATATAATTAATGGATAATTTGGTAGAAATTGATAATTTAAGTTTTTCTCGAGGGGAAAGAAAAATCTACGATGGTATTTCTCTCACCATTCCGAAAGGCAAAATTATCGCGGTGATGGGCCCCAGTGGTATTGGCAAAACCACGTTATTGAAATTGATTGGTGGCCAACTCAGACCTGACAGTGGTGATATTCGCTTTAAAGGGCAATCTATTCCTAGCATGTCACGCTCAGCACTTTTTACTGCACGCCGTGAAATGAGTATGTTGTTTCAAAGTGGTGCACTATTTACCGATATGTCAGTATTCGACAACGTGGCATTTCCGCTGCGAGAGCATGCGCACCTGCCTGAATCTTTGATTCGTACGATTGTATTATTGAAATTACAAGCCGTTGGATTACGTGGCGCGGCTAATTTGATGCCAGCAGAGCTATCCGGAGGGATGGCGAGAAGAGCTGCATTGGCTAGGTCTATTGCGTTAGATCCTGAGTTAATCATGTACGATGAACCCTTTGCAGGGCAAGACCCTATCTCAATGGGGGTATTGGTAAAACTGATTAAAGAATTAAATGATGCGCTCAACTTAACCAGTATTGTCGTCACCCATGATGTCACCGAAGTGCTGACGATAGCCGATTATATTTACATACTTGCTGAGCAAAAAATAATTGGTGAGGGAACGGCTGATGAAATCAAGCAAAGCCAGTCGGCGTTGGTGCAACAGTTTTTGCAAGGTAAAGCGGATGGTCCAGTACCGTTTCATTTTAAGGCAAATGAATTGAAAGAAGATCTTATGGAGAAGCACGTTGGTTAGCTGGTTAGCGGATGTTGGAGCTGGCACGTTAAATAAATTACGTGCTATCGGACGAGCAACACAAATTTTGTGGGGAGCAGTCGTAGCCAAACCTCAACCTATTAAGCATTTCCCTTTAGTTATCAAACAAATGCATGTAGTTGGGGTGAAGTCATTGTCGATTATTGTCGTCTCTGGCTTATTTATTGGCATGGTTATGGCGCTGCAAGGGTACACTATTTTAGTGGATTATGGCGCAGAGGGAAGCCTTGGGCCAATGGTTGCACTTTCTTTGCTAAGAGAGTTAGGACCTGTGGTGACCGCCCTGTTATTTGCAGGGCGAGCAGGTTCAGCATTGACCGCAGAAATTGGTCTGATGAAAGCTACGGAACAGCTTAGTAGTTTAGAGATGATGGCCGTAGATCCATTGCGCCGCATCATCGCACCACGCCTTTGGGCCGGTCTTATTTCAATGCCGATGCTAGCGATTATTTTTAGTGCGGTGGGCATTATAGGCGGTCATCTTGTCGGTGTTGATTGGCTTGGCGTAGATGCAGGAAGTTATTGGTCAATTATGCAAGCAACCGTTGAGTGGGAAGAGGATGTCGTTAATGGCGTGATTAAAAGCATTGTCTTTGCATTCGTGGTGACCTGGATAAGTGTGTTTAAAGGTTACGATGCTGTCCCAACGTCTGAAGGGATCAGCAAAGCAACGACCGAAACCGTTGTGTATTCTTCATTAGCAGTGCTTGGATTAGACTTCGTTCTTACCGCGCTGATGTTTGGTATTTAGAGGGAAAATGAGAAATGGCATCTCGTAAGATTGAATTAATGGTCGGCCTATTTGTGGTGATTGCATTTGCTGCCACCATGATGTTAGCAATGAAAGTCGCCAATCAGGGCATGAGTGGAAATGGAGACACCTATCAGCTTCTTGCTAAGTTCGACAACATTGGTGGGCTTAAACCGCGTTCTGCCGTCAAAGTAGGGGGCGTAACCATCGGCAGAGTTGAAAAGATATTTCTTGATCCAGATGACTATACACCAGTTGTTGAGCTAGCTATTTTCAAAGAATACAACGAGTTTCCTGAAACGAGTTCAGTTTCTATTTTGACATCCGGCCTATTGGGTGAGCAATACATCGGATTTCAGCCTGGGTTCACCTTTGATGGGATAGAAATGCTCAAAGAAGGCGATTATATTGAAGACACGAAGTCTGCGTTAGTATTAGAGGATCTAATTGGTCAGTTCCTCTTTAGCCGCGATAACGATTAATTAGGGGTTTCCATGTACACGAATATTAAAGCTTGGGTTTCAACTGTAGTGCTAGTTTTAGTGTCTGCGGTGTCAATGCCATCAATGGCTGAGCAGAAGGAATACGAGAATCCGTATGAAATGATTCATGAAGTTGCACAAGTGACCTTCGATAGAATTAAAAACGAACAGCCTGAGATCAAGCAAAACCCTGATTTACTGAAGCAAATAATGGAAGAAGAACTGCTTCCGTACGTAGATTATAAGTTTTCTGCGTATAAGGTTTTAGGCAAATACTTCAAAAAAGTACCTAAAGATAAATTGGTGGAGTACATTCAAGTATTTCGCGAATATCTCATTACTACGTATGCGGTTGCACTTGGTTACTATGACAATCAAACTGTACAGTTTGAGCCTGTCAGTGATGTTGAAGGTGACAACAATGTAACGGTTAGAGCTATCGTTAAAGAACCTGGACGTCCAGATATTAAGCTTGCTTTCAAAGTGCGTAAAAATACAAAAACGAATGAATGGAAAGCATACGACATGGTCGCTGAAGGTATCAGCGTGCTGTCTAGTAAGCAAAAAGAATTTGAATCCATTTTGCGTCAAGAAGGTGTTGATAAGGTGATCGCGCTTATGCGTGAAAAAGTTCAGCAACCTATAGAAATCAAAAAGCGTGATGAGGAAGCGTAATTGTCGTCTCTTCAAGTAATTCGAGATCAAGACGGTATAATTGAACTACGTGGTGCCTTTAACCGCACCACTGTCACGCGTGATTGGTCAGAGCGTAAAAAGCATGTTTTGCAGGCCGTAAAGTCGAACAACGCGCTTGTTATTGATATGACTGAGGTGGTAAAGGTAGATTCTGCTACACTGGCAACAATGATTGAATTAACAGGGTTTGCAGATGCCGAGCAGATTTCCTTGTCATTCAAAAACGTACCAGATAGTTTGCGTAAACTCGCTGATATAAGCGATGCGACATCGCTTTTACCGTTAGAATAGTCTTTTCTAAATTTAACCTACAAGGTAAACCCAATGGATAACGACCAGATTGCATCTTTGTTGAAAGATGAACTAGGCCTAGATGAAGTCTACGTGACAGGTGATGGCTCTCATTTTCAAATTATTGCTGTTAGCGATAAATTTGGTGATATGTCGAGAGTGAAGAAGCAACAGTTTATTTATGCACCTTTGAAAGACAAAATTGCAGACGGATCGATGCATGCAATTTCAATTAAAACATTTTCAGTTGAGCAATGGTCACGCGAGAAAATGTTCAATATGCCACAGCAGTAAAGCGTTACCATGGACAAGTTGGTTATTCAGGCTAGCCCAGCATTATCGGGCACTGTAACAATCTCTGGTGCAAAAAATGCCGCATTGCCATTATTGATGTCATCGCTTCTGGCCGATTCTCCTTGTCATTTTGACAACGTACCAAATCTTCGCGACATCAATACAAGTATTGCGCTATTGACTGAGTTAGGCGTGAAAATACAACGCCATGAATCGGGTGTATTGGAGCTAGACCCGACTTCTGTCGGTAATTTCACGGCGTCATATGAGCTCGTGAAAACAATGCGTGCGTCTATTTTAGTACTTGGGCCGTTGTTGGCAAAGTATCATGAAGCAAACGTTTCTCTTCCTGGTGGTTGTGCGATTGGTGCGAGGCCTGTTGATTTGCATTTGGCTGGCCTAGAAAAAATGGGCGCAACTATCGAAGTAGAAGGTGGATATATCAGAGCAAAAGCCGAGGGCGGTCTGAAAGGCGCGACTATCTTCATGGATATCGTCAGCGTTGGCGCCACTGAAAATCTGATGATGGCAGCGGCGTTAGCTGAAGGTAAGACTATTCTCGAAAATGCGGCAAGAGAACCTGAAATTGTCGACTTGGCGAATTGTTTAAATCGTATGGGTGCCAACGTATCGGGTGCTGGCACTGATACTATCACGATTGAAGGTGTGAAAAGCCTGGAAGGTTGTCATTATCGTGTATTACCAGATCGTATTGAAACAGGCACATTTCTCGTGGCAGCGGCTGCCACCGGTGGAAGTGTGCGATGCGAAGCGGCTGCTCCTGATACCTTAGAGGCCGTGTTAGCTAAACTTCGCTCGGCAGGTGCTGAAATCACAACAGGTGCCGATTGGATATCGCTAGATATGAAAGGTCAGCGTCCCAAATGTGTCAATATTAAAACGGCCCCACACCCTGCTTTTCCAACTGACATGCAAGCTCAGTTCGTAGCACTAAATTGTGTCGCTGAGGGAACGGGTGTGGTAACTGAAACTATTTTCGAAAACCGTTTTATGCACGTACCTGAGCTTCAGCGTATGGGCGCTAATATTGCGTTAGAGGCTCATAGTGCGGTATGCAATGGTACTCCTCGCCTTAAAGGAGCTCAGGTAATGGCAACGGACTTACGCGCTTCTGCCAGCTTAATTATTGCGGGTCTCGTGGCTGATGGTGAAACGACCGTTGATCGTATTTACCATCTTGATCGAGGGTATGAGAAAATTGAGGAAAAGCTCAGAGGAATTGGCGCGAACATCCGTCGAGAATCTGCTTAAATATATACTGAATTAGCTAATAAGTTGATAATAAAATAGGGAGCACTTGCTCCCTATTTTTTAATGTTTCTAGCTGCTGTCTACGCTGCTAATCAATGTACTATTGCTGGCCTAATTCAGCTACAGTCACCGGTAGATTAAGGGTTTCACCGTTTCTTCTTACCTCTAAAGTAAGTATTGTACCTGGCGTGCTACTGGCTACTTTATCCAGTGTCTCGTAAACGTTTTTTACTGCCACGCCGTCTATTGCCATAATAACGTCGTCTGGTTGCAGACCTGCTTGTTCGGACGGTCCGCCTGGAAATACGGTATTGATAACAATGCCTATGGTGTTGGGCATCGACGTTGCAGAGAACCCTAATACTCCATGGGTTGCACGCCCTGTTGCAATAATTTCATCCATTACGCGCCGAGCGAGTTTATACGGAACTGCGAAAAATACACCGTCGACATCTCTTAATCGGCGGCGGTTATCGACTGTTTTAAAGTTGGCATTGTTGATACCAATTAAGTACCCATTGCTGTCTACTAATGCACCGCCAGAATTCCCCTCATTTAACACTGCATCGGTCTGAATAAAATCGATAAAATGCGATGAAATATTTCTGCCAATACGGCTCACAATACCTTGTGTGATAGTTTGTCCTAGATTGAGAGGATTACCTATGGCTAGAACAACATCGCCCACTCGCGTATCTGGGTCGTCTAGCTGTGGAATCACGTGAAGGTTTTCTACGTCGATTTTTAGAACGGCCAAATCAGTATGAATATCTTGTCCAACCAAATCCGCGGCGGCTAATTGTCCGTCTGGTAGTCCAACAAAGATGGTTTCTGCATTTTGAATAACGTGCAGACAAGTAAGAATATGACCATTTTCAGTCATGATCACACCGGACCCCAAACTAGTGCGCGTCCGTTCTACAGAGCGTTGGGTAAACAAACTACTTTGCACATCAATACTGTTACTGTAAATGTTTACCACCGCAGGAGCCGCATGACTCACTGCGTTGTAATAACTCAGTTTTTCTGGCGCGCTACTTTCGTAAGCGAACCAATCCAGTGTAATACCACTTCCACGGCGAAGCTCTGGCACAAGAAGTAGCATTAATACGGAAATAATCACGCCTAACAGTGCAGAGCGAAGAATGAAGGTTATCCAGCTGGGAAGTTTCACGTGATTAAAAAGCATTGAGTGTACGTGATAGAAAGCATATCACTGAACCCTGAATTATAACAGTAACAATCGTGATATATGCTTGATTTTAAGGTGAATTTGATAACTTGATTTCAGCCATTGAGATTAGCTGTTAAATGTCAAATTGATTGCTGGCGTGAAAGGTGGCAGTGCTGGCTTGTTGAGACACAGAAGTCAACCCAGCTTCTGACGACAGATGCTGGGTTGAAAAATAAAGAATGTAATTAGCGGATAACAATGTAACGGGTAGAATTACCGCGTTGAATGTCGAAGGCGATTACGCCTTTTGCTTCATCAAGAATGTTGCGCAGCTCAGAAACTGAATTAACACGTTGTCTGTTTACGCCAACAATCACATCGCCCTCTTCAAGACCAATGCGTGCAGCTGGAGATCGGTTTACCAATTCGGTAATTTCTACACCTGCATCGCCTCGCTTTGTCTGGCCATTAGCAAGGGTTGCACCTTCCAGTGCAGGATGCATTTCTTTGGCCTCAACGACGCTTTGTTTAGCATCATCTAATACGACGGTAATTGTTTCACGCTTACCTTTACGTAATACATCCAGTTTCACCTCTGATCCGGCGCCTAATGTCGCGATTTTGGCTCGAAGCTCAAAGAAACCATTTAAACTATTACCGTTAACGGAGGTAATGATGTCGCCTGGTTGCAATCCGCCTTTCTCAGCTGCAGAGTCAGGTTGGACTTCGCTTACGAATGCCCCTTTACTCACACTAAGCTCCATTGCTTCAGACAAACCTGCGTCAACATCTTGGCCTAAAATGCCGAGAAGTCCACGTCTGACTTCACCGAATTCAGCAATTTGATCAACCAGACTCTTCATCATATTGCTTGGAATAGCGAAACCAATGCCCACGTTTCCACCATTAGGGCCAAAAATTGCGGTGTTGATTCCAACTAACTTACCATCCAAGCTCACCAGTGCACCGCCAGAGTTGCCTCGGTTAATAGCCGCGTCAGTTTGAATGAAATCTTCAAGGCCACCAATGTTAAGACCTGAGCGTCCTAAGGCACTAATAATTCCAGAGGTCACCGTTTGGCCTAAACCAAATGGATTACCAATTGCAACGACGAAATCTCCTACACGAAGTTTATCTGAGTTAGCGAGCGGTATCGCGGTTAAATCGTCTGAATCAATTTTTAATAATGCAATATCTACTTGCTCATCAGCGCCTAGCTTTTTGGCTTGTAACTCTCGACCATCGGCCAGTTTTACAATAATTTTATCTGCATTATCGACCACATGATTGTTGGTAACGACATACCCTAGCTCTGCGTTGATAATAACACCAGACCCTAACCCTCTGAATGGCCTTTCTTGCACTTGTTCGCTTGGGCCTCCAAAGAAATGACGAAACATTTCAGGTATTCGCTGCCTAGAAACTTGTGTTCCTTCTACCGCAATACTGACGACTCCAGGCATGGTCTCTTCCAACATGGGGGCCAGTGAAGGCGGCTTATCCTCTCCAAAAAACGGTAATGCTGCCGTGACCGATGATGCACCTATTAGGCTGCTGAACATCATGAAAACTGCGATGACAACTCGATTGGCGTTTTTTTTCATTCTAGAAAATTCTCCGATGCTAAATCCATAGTTACAGATATCGTTGGCCTATGCCAACGAATGCCAGTTGCTAAGTCACTAAGTCTTAAACCTGTGAACTGAACAAAAATATTCAGTTTGCAACAGACTGTTTTACAAAGACTTAGTGTTACAGAAAAAAGTTCACTAATTATTTTTGTTTGTCGACGACTTGCTCATTTACTGAGCCGTCGAACAGGCCCGAACCACCCATTGAGAAATCACGTGGTTGCACATCTGTGGCACTAGCAGCGCGTTTTTCTCGCTTTTGCTGATTGCCAATGATAGTCGTCGCGTGTTCACCAAAGTAATTTAGCTTCGCGCCACCTTCATTTTTGGTTTCGCTTTGCAAAAGCGTTTCGTAACCATTGATTTCTTCTTCAAGCTTTTCACATTCAAGTTTTAAGGTATCTACAATCATGCGGCTTTGATTAATATGACTTGCCGCTTGCTGTGCTAATACTTGCTTGAGTGTGTTGGCTGTGTCTTTACTCGCTTTTTTGTTTTGGTTTGCGTAAACATATTTCGCGATAAAGAAGCCGACAATCACGCCAGCAAGCAATAATAAAATTCCAACAATCCAGTCCATAATTACTCCAAATTCAGAAAGTCTTTACTTAATGATACTCGCTAAGCAAACTATGCGGTCAAATAATTTTGAATCAAGATGTGTTAAAAGGTAAAAATGTGGCCATGACTCCCTGGCAAAAATACCAGCAAGACTTGCAAAGTCCGGAATTTAAGTATGATGAGGCACAAGAGCGTGCAGTAAAAGAATTGCAGCGGCTGTATGACGAACTGACGCAACCCCAGAAAAAAGCTACATGGCGTGTGCGCTTAGCCGAACGATTCGGTAAAGGAATGAAACGCCCTGGTATTCAGGGAATTTATTTTTGGGGCGGTGTTGGTCGTGGCAAGACGTATCTGGTTGATACATTTTACGATTGTTTGCCCTTTGACAATAAATTGCGTATTCACTTTCATCGATTCATGCACAAAGTGCACGCAGAACTAAAAGCATTACCTGGTGAGCAAGATCCCTTGAAAATTGTTGCCAAGCGCTTTGCTAAAGAAGCGAAGGTAATTTGTTTTGATGAATTTTTTGTATCAGATATTACTGATGCGATGATTCTTGGAACGTTAATGCAAGAGTTGTTTGCTCAGGGGATCGTACTGGTGGCGACATCTAACATTGTGCCTCAAGAGCTCTATCGTAACGGGCTCCAGCGCGCTCGCTTTTTGCCAGCCATTGAACTCATTGAACAAAACACGCGCATTGTGAATGTCGATAGCGGCATTGATTATCGCTTACGTACCCTAAAGCAAGCCGAGATATACCATTATCCACTTGATAAAACCGCCTCTGAAAATCTGCATATGTATTTTAAACAGTTGGCACCAGAAGAAGGCACGCTGAATCAAGAGATTGATATTGAAAATCGAAAAATAAACACGATACGTAATGCCGACGGCGTGGTGATGTTTGAATTCCGAGAGCTGTGCGATGGTCCTAGAAGCCAAACAGATTATATGGAAATCAGTCGCTTATACCATTCAGTACTGCTTGCCAATGTTGAGCAAATGGGACAAACGACAGATGACATTGCTCGTCGTTTTATTGCAATGGTGGATGAATTTTACGAGCGCAACGTTAAATTAATCATTTCGGCTGAGGCACCCCTTGAAGAAATTTATACCGAAGGGCAGCTTAGTTTTGAATTTAAGCGTTGTTTGAGTCGATTAAAAGAAATGCAGTCTCACGAATATTTAGCCACAGAGCATTTGCCCTGATACGGCTGTGCGGGTAGAATTCCGCCACTATCGTGAAATGTGATTAATGAATTAAGAAGAGAATTCGAATGGGCAGAGCGTTTGAAGTAAGAAAGGCGGCCATGGCGAAAACGGCCGGCGCGAAAACTAAAGTATATTCAAAGTACGGTAAAGAAATTTACGTGTGCGCTAAAAATGGTGGAGCTGATCCTGATACGAATCTAGCGCTACGTCGCTTGATGGATAAAGCAAAAAAAGACCAAGTTCCAAGCCATGTCATCGATAAGGCCATAGACAAGGCTGCCGGTGGTGCAGGTGAAGACTTTGTACCGGCGCGTTATGAAGGTTTCGGACCGGGTAATTGTATGGTGATTGTTGATTGTCTGACAGACAATAATAACCGTACCATTACAGATGTACGCAACTGCTTTACTAAAACGAATGCGAAAATTGGCGCGCCTGGTGCTGTTGCCCATATGTTCGATCATCAAGCGATTCTTGGCTTCAAAGGTAACGATGAAGACGCCATCCTTGAGTTATTGATGGAAGCGGATGTTGATGTCACTGATGTGGAATCTGAAGATGGCACAATCACTGTCTTTGCGCCGCATACAGAATACTTTAAGACAAAAACAACGCTAACAGACGCACTGGAAGGTGTTGAGTTCGATGTGGATGAGATCACCTGGGTTCCGCAAACTGAAACGCCGGTGAGCGGCGATGATGTTGCTATGTTTGATAAATTTATGGCGATGCTGGAAGATTGTGATGATGTACAAAACGTCTATCACAATGCCGTTGTTGAGCGATAACTCAAATATCATCAAATGAATATTTAGTGAAGTAAGCCCTCATATGAGGGCTTTTTTCTAAGTGTAATTTAATGTTCAAATGGTTGATTTTTTACTGATTTGTGACAGCTTCTCTTTCGTTATATTTATTATTTTCCTTTCCATTTTACTGTCATGCTTCCTTCACGTGATTGTCATACATAGACTGAAAATAGTTGCCCAAAAAAATCGATATATCTCAAAGTGAAATGAATACAGAGCAAGACGTTTTTATTTCAACGCCTTAAAAAACGCTACGTCCCGTGACTATTGAGAGTGAGGCATAAACAGGAGATGTTTAGCGCTTTTTACTCATCTAAGTATTTAAATTTGTAATAAAAATGTCACACATTCGGCCTATCCTTTGCGCAGTTTTAATGGGTCAGTGCTCTACTGACTTTTCACATTTTAAGGTTTGATCGTATGAAGCTTTTCAACCGACTGCCAGTTGCAATACTCGCTAGTGCCTTGGCGGTTAATGCAGCCATAGCGCAAGACAATGACTATATTGAGCCTGTGACGAAAGAAGCAGCCAAAATTAATGAATCTGCTGCCAAGTCTCAAGATAAAATCAACAACATTATGGATCAGGTAGCGTCTAAACTTCAGCAGTTTAAGACGATCAATAAAGAAATTGATGGCCTGCAAGTTTATAACGCGCAATTGAGAAAGCAAATCGCTAACCAAGACCAAGAAATGGCTGACTTAAATAAAGCCATCGACGAAGTCAGCGTGATTGAGCGCCAAATTACGCCACTCATGATTCGTATGATTGATGGGCTTGAGCAATTCATCGCATTAGATGTTCCATTTCTTCCAGAAGAACGTGCTACCCGCATCAATGAGTTAAAAAGCTTGATGGAGCGTGCAGATGTTGCTGCGTCAGAGAAGTTTCGTCGTGTGATGGAAGCCTATCAAATTGAGATGGAATACGGCAAAACACTAGAAGCTTACTCTGGGTTGATCACCCTAAGCGGTCAGGAGCGAGATGTTGACTTTCTTCGTGTTGGGCGTACAGCATTAATTTATCAAACTCGTGATGCTAGTGAACAGGGCGTATGGAATAAACGCACCCGCCAGTGGGAAGCATTGCCTTCCAGTTATCGTACACAGGTAACCAAGGGGTTACGTATGGCGAAAAAACAAATGGCACCTGATCTACTTATGATGCCAGTTGCATTGACTGACTAAGGAGGGGACGAGAATGAAAACACTACTAAAATCTATCGCAAGCGGCCTTCTGGCAACCCTGTTTCTTGGGCAGGCATGGGCGCAAGAAGGCCGAGCCTTGGATCTTGATGCGCTATTAAAGCAGCTTGAACAAGGCCAGTTCATGCAGAATCAGCAAAATGTATCTCGTGAAAAAATCTTCACGCAGAAGCGAGCGGAGCAAGATCAAATGTTGCGTGAAGCACGCCAGCAACGTGATCAGATGCTAAGAAACTCAGAACAACTCGAAACACAATTTGAAGAAAATGATTTCAAAATTGCAGATTTAAACGAAGCATTAACAAAACGCTTGGGTTCGCTTAAAGAGCTGTTTGGTGTGTTACAGCAAGTATCGGGTGACACGAAAAACAAATTTTACAACTCGGTGATCTCTGCACAAATTCCAGGGCGCGCAGAATTTCTAGATGAACTGGCTCAGTCTATGGGCTCAAGCTCAAAGTTGGCGTCAATCGAAGAGATTGAGCGTGTCTGGTTTGAAATTCAGCGTGAAATGACAGAATCAGGCAAAGTCACGACGTTCAAGACGGATGTTGTTGAAGCTGGCGGAAACAAAGTGAATAAAGATGTGGTACGTGTAGGGCCATTCGCGCTGGTTTCAGATGGCAAATACCTTGAGTACAACGGTGTAACAGGATCGGTTTCTGAGTTGGTTCGTCAGCCCGTTGATCGCTATCAAGACACCGCTTCGGCTTTGCAACAATCGAAAGGTGAGCTAGTTGAGTTTGGTTTAGATCCGACTGGGGGCTCTATTTTGGGGCTACTTGTACAAGCACCAAACCTTCAAGAACGAGTAGAGCAAGGTGGCATCGTTGGTTACATTATTCTTGCTGTCGGTGCTGTAGGGCTGTTACTGGCATTAGAGCGACTCATCTCGTTAACGGTAACGCGTGCTAAAGTGAACAGGCAATTAAAAACCCCCGAGTTTAAAGACAACAACCCACTAGGTCGCGTAATGCAGGTACGTGATAGGTACGCCAAGGCCGATACCGAAGCACTTGAACTGCATCTGACAGAGGCCATTCTTGGCGAGTTGCCAAAACTTGGACGTAATTTAACGATTATCAAAATTATCTCTGTCGTCGCGCCGCTAATGGGCTTGTTGGGAACGGTTACCGGTATGATTAACACCTTCCAGGCGATTACGTTATTCGGCACAGGCGACCCTCAGCTAATGGCTGGCGGTATTTCTACAGCCCTTGTCACGACAGTGTTGGGCTTGGTTGTTGCGATTCCGATGACGCTGCTATATGCACTGCTCAATACTCAAAACCGCAATATCGTGGCGATTTTACAAGAACAAGCTTCAGGTGTGATTGCTGAGCGCGCTGAGCGAGGCTAATACGCATGTTTACCGAAGTGTTTGAGGCAATTCGAGATTTTACAGAGACAGGTGGCCAGGTTCTGCTGGTCATCGGTTTGCTGATATTCGTTATGTGGCTATTGATTCTTGAGCGAGCATTCTATCTGTTTGTGACGCACCCTGTTTTTAAGAAAAGTATGGTGGCCCAGTGGCAAGCCAGACAAGATCGCGCGTCATGGAATGCAGAACAAATACGCCAAAAAATGGTGTCTCAGGTGTCGTTACGCCTGAATTCTGGCATCACCATTATTCAGGCACTCGTTGCGCTTTGTCCTTTGCTTGGACTACTCGGAACGGTGACGGGGATGATCGAGGTATTTGATGTCATGGCCATTTCTGGCTCTGGCAATGCCAGATCGATGGCCTCTGGCGTATCAAAAGCGACCATTCCTACAATGGCAGGCATGGTTGGTGCGTTGTCAGGCGTATTTGCATCAACGTGGTTAACTCGTACTGCAAAGCGTGAACGCACCCACATCGAAGACGCATTACAGATTCAGCGCTAGGGCGAAGAGTGGATCAATAAATTAACCAGTCGCCCTACAGGACCTAATAAGTGAGAAAGTTATGAAACAACATTTCCAAAATTTGGTTGAGGAAGAAGAAGCAGCCATAGACATGACGCCTATGCTGGACGTGGTGTTTATCATGTTGATATTTTTTATTGTCACGGCGTCTTTTGTAAAAGAGGCGGGTATTGACGTGAATCGTCCTGAAGCCGCTACAGCGGTAAAAAAAGACCGCGCCAATATTTTAGTTGCAATCAGCGACAAAGGTGAAATTTGGATTAATAAGCGTCGTGTTGATGTGCGAGCAGTACAGGCGAATATTGAGCGCTTATATGCGGAAAATCCACAAGGAACGGTTGTGATTCAAGCAGACAAAAAAGCGACAACAGAAACCCTAATTAAAGTCATGGACGCATCTCGAGCGGCGGGGGTTTATGACGTGTCTATCGCTGCACAAGAGCAATAAGTTATGGCTGCGCCAAGAATACTGATTGCCTTTGCACTTTCGTTAGTGATTACCCTTGGACTGTTTTATGTCATGCAGTCACTGATCAAAATGGGGGGAAGTGCACTCACGGAACCGCCAAGAGGCAACGTACTAGATTTCGTTCGTGTTAAACAAGAAGAAACGGTGGAGAAAAAAGAGCGAAAGCCGAAAAAACCGCCTAAACCCGAAGAGCCACCTCCGCAAATGCAACAGCCTCAGTTGGATTCACCGTCTCCTGATGCGGAAGGCGCAAGCATGAATTTTGCTGCCGACGTTGCTGGTGATGTAGCATTGGAAGGCGGGTTAGCATTGGAGAATGGTGATGGTGAGTACTTACCAATTGTTAAGGTGTCGCCTGTTTATCCGCGACGTGCATTGTCTCGAGGTATAGAAGGCTACGTTATTGTTGAATTTACTGTAACCAAACAAGGCTCGGTAAAGGATCCGGTAGTCATTGAAGCAAACCCAGCTGATATTTTTAATCAGGCTGCGGTAGATGCTGCACTGAAATTTAAGTATAAGCCACGGGTCATCAACGGCGAGGCAACTGAAGTCTCGGGTGTTCAGAACCGTATTTCGTTTCAGATAGATGGTTAAGAAGGAAAATCAGATGATGAACCTGCGACATATTTCAAATATCGTTGTTTTTGCTTCAATAACCCTTGGCATATACTCTGCCCCTGTTGTGACCGGACAACAATGGGTATTAGCCCAAGAGTCTGGTGAGCAACAAACCCGCCGTACCCCCGCATTACGCTCAAAAGTGTATGAACAACTATCTAGGGCTCAGAGCTTAGCTGATGAGGGCAAAACGCAAGAGGCACTGAATGCGCTAGCAATGGTGGAAGAACGAGCGAGTTCAATGAATAGCTATGAATTGGCCATGATGTACAACTTTTATGGTTTTATTCACTATAACGTTGAAAACTTCGAAGATGCTATCGCTTCGTTTGAAAAGGTGATTGCGCAACAACCGATCCCAGCGTCTTTTGAGCAATCTACGTTATTTAGTTTGGCTCAGCTAAATATGATGCGCGGTAACTACAACAAAACTGTTGAGTATCTGGAGCGTTGGGAGTCGTTGAATGAAGGCGTTGTGCCCGCAAAAACCCATGTGTTGAAAGCGCAGGCCATGTACCAACAAAAGAACTACCAAGATGCACTTGGCTACATCGAGGCCGCCATTGACGCTCAGCTTAACAGCGAGCAAGGTTTTACTGTGCCCGAAAACTGGTATGTGCTTCAGCGTGCAATTTATTACGAACTCAAAATGCCTGAAAAAGTCGTAGAAGTGTTAGAAACCATGGTTCGATTATTTGACGAGCCGAAATACTGGATTCAGCTTGGCGGCATGTATGGCGAAATTGGCGAAGAGAAAAAGCAGCTTGCTGTGCTTGAGACTGCAAATCAGCGTGGCTTTATTACCAGTGCCTCTGATATGTTCAATTTAGCCCAATTGTACTATTACCATCAGGCGCCCTACAAAAGCGCTAAAATGATGGAAATGGGTATGGAGCAGGGCGTGCTAGAGCGTAACCTTCGTAATCTCAAATTTTTAGCGCAAAGCTGGTCTTTGGCGAAAGAGAATGACAAAGCTGTGCCTGTGATGCGTCAAGCTGCGGCGTTGTCAGAGGATGGACAATTAGATGCTCAACTGGCTCAAATTTTACTGAATATGGAAAAGTATGATGAAGCAATAGTTGCGGCATCAAATGCGATTGATAAAGGCGGCTTACGTAATGCTGGAATACCTCACCTTATCTTAGGTATGGCCTATTACAACAAGCGTCGATTTAATGATGCGCTAAATGAACTGGCAAATGCTGAAAATTTTGAGCGCAGTCGCGGTGTTGCGCGTCAGTGGGAAAAGTTTGTGTTAGCAGAGAAGCAAAGCTCTGAACGTCAACGCGTGGAGGTTGCATCAGATTAACATAACGTATTTCACACCTAAATACGTTTACGGGGCAGCTGCCCCGTTATTGTTGGCATTCAAAATAGTGCCTTGTTCATTGATTTTAATGCATGACTTGCCTCGACTCTGGTCACTTGAGTATCACTACTTAGATAGCGTATGGTAGGTGTTAGTCGTTGATATTGAATTGCATAGAGCGAGGCACATATCATGATAATCGCAAAGAGACGTGCGTCTATAGCGTCGATGATATTCATTGTTATTTTAATGCTGGTGATTGCACTGTATTGGCAGAGCGTAAGCCGATTGTGGATTGCTGTTACGCTTTATGATGAAGACAAAATAGTAGACAACTTTGTTACCCTTTACCACACTTTTGAATCAAACCGAATTCCTCCTGCAGATACGCCCTTTACGTTCCCTGTCGCACGTAAACCCATGCCTGAATTCGTTCCGTTTCAAGAATCGGAGTTAAATATTTCTAGTTTTTTGAAGGAAAGT
This sequence comes from Fluctibacter corallii, assembly GCF_025751585.1. Taxonomy (GTDB): domain Bacteria; phylum Pseudomonadota; class Gammaproteobacteria; order Enterobacterales; family Alteromonadaceae; genus Fluctibacter_A; species Fluctibacter_A corallii. The sequence goes on along the minus strand of NZ_JAOWKX010000001.1, from coordinate 631,362 downwards.
GGCACGACAGGCTTATTGTTGATACAAGACGGAGAGATTCGTGTTGAGGAATATTTTCAAGGTCATGAGGAGAGCAAGCTTCACATCTCTTGGTCTATGGGTAAGTCGTTTGTATCAGCGCTGATTGGAATTGCCATAGATGAAGGGTATATCAAAAGTATCGAGCAGCAAATTACCGACTATGTGCCAGAGCTCGTGGGATCGGCTTATGATGGTGTGACGATTAAGCATGCGTTACAAATGTCATCAGGAGTAAGGTTCAACGAAGATTATGGTGACTTTCACTCAGATATCAATCGATTCTCACGAATCATCGCATTTGGTAATTCATTAGACGAATTCACAGCATCTCTAGAACGTGAACGTCAGCCTGGAACTTACAACCATTACGTTAGTATTGATACGCAAGCGTTAGGCATGGTGCTTGATCGTGCTATTTCACCCAAACGTCTTACCGATTATTTGCAAGAAAAACTATGGCACCCTTTAGGAATGGAGTATCCCGCCTACTGGTTAAAAGATAAATATGACATGGAGTTGGCATTGGGGGGATTGCATGTTGCTCTGAGGGATTATGGAAAATTTGGTTGGTTATACTTAAATAAAGGTAGCTGGCAAGGTCAGCAACTTGTGCCTGCCGAATGGATTGCAGAGTCTATAACGCCAGATGGACAGCATACTCTACCTGGCGTTAATGCCTACTCAAGCAACCGCGAAGGTTATGGTTATCAATGGTGGCTTCCTGAGGGGGCAGAAGACGAGTTCCTCGCTAGAGGCATCTATCATCAGTTCATCTATATTGATCCAGATAAACGCATTGTAATTGTGAAAAACTCAGCAAATCATCGCTTTACTCAACGTGGCCATAATTGGAATGCTAAGCATATGGCCTTGTTCAGAGGACTGGTTCAACACTTTAGTCATTAACATGCAGGCGGCGTGTTAGCTGCGCCTGCATGATGTTTTAGTCTAAGGTGTTATGCAACACGAACATTATTGCTGAACGCAAATCAGACTATGTTGTGATTCGCAGACGTCTAAAGAACTGGTGATATAGTAACCTGGATAGTCAAACGTAGCACCTTCGTCGAATAGTGGTGCACTCCAGCCTTTGTCACTCGTCCAGTTAGCGCAGTTTTTACTGTTGATGAAGCTATCATTAGTAGGTGTGTAGCCAGTCCATGCCTGAGAAATACTTTGGTATGCACCAAATTCGTTCAATCCCAAACTACTAAAGGCACCGCGTCCGTGTAATAGGTGAAACGCGGTCGTAGTCGGTTCATTCATGGCGCTCATATACAATACGTTTTCCGTCGGCAATACATCTGCCCAAGCTTGTTGTTCGTCTGCGATGAGTGCTTTGTATGTGCCCGAAGGCACGAGCGCATCAGGGTGTGCTGCTGCTTCATTGCATTTAGCATCTGCACCCGCGGTGCCTCCCAAATTGCCGTTAAATTGAGCTGACGTGATGAATATCGTACGTTTTTCCATATTGTCTAGCTTTGAAGGGAGCGCAGAGGCGTCTGATACTGACAGGAATGCAGACAATGTTAGTGCACCAATCATAATATTTTTGTTCATTTTAGTTCCTGATTTTACGACATAAAAATATTTGACGAGTCTTCACTGACTCGCGAGGGAAGAGAATTTATCAGTTAGGTGGGTAGTGTGAGACGTTCTGGTACGAATGGATGAAATGGTGGGATTAATAAAATTCAAGATTGGTATTGCAAATCATTATCATTTGCATTAAATTGAATCTGCCTGTAAACGTTGAGTAATTGGTCCGACTCAACGTGTTGTAAGGGGTGGGTTGCCAAGATAGTTAACGGTAGTGAGGTGGCCCACCTTTTTCTTTTCATCTTCTTCGTAAATATTTTGAAACAAAGTAAAATGAAAAATTGCAGAAGAAATTGAATTACAAAATTTTATCCTGATATACTCCGCGCCGCTTAATATATGGATTAAGCGTTGTATTAAGGATTTAAAAATGAAAAAACTTGTTTCTATTTCTTCACTTATCGCGGCGTCACTTCTTTCTTCACACGTTGCCGCTGAAACGCCAAACTGGAACTACGTAGAAGCATCTTACGCTGATTTATCTCTCGATGATCTTGATGTCGATACAGACGGTTTTGCTTTGAATGGTTCTTTCGAGTTTGCTGAAAACTTCTTCTTGGCTGCGGGCGTGTCTGATATGTCGAAAACTGACGACGGACTTAGGTTTGAATATGAAACGATGAGCATTGGTCTTGGATTTAACCAAGAAATTGCGACAGGTACAGATTTTTACGGTATTGTTTCTATTGAACACGCAGAAGCAAAGTTATCTTACGGCTATATGTCTGATGGTGATGATGACAATGGAATGGGTTTACGCCTTGGTGTAAGAAGCATGGTTGCATCTAATGTTGAGCTAGACGCGTCTGCGGGTATTGTGAAAATTGGTGATGAGTCATACAAATTGTACCGTCTAGGTGGTCAATACTTCTTCACTGACAACTTCTCTGCAGGTGCTAGCTTCGAATCTGGCGAAGACTATGACACTTGGATGCTAACAGGTCGTTACAGCTTCTAAGCATTTTTCTGTAAAGGAGGCGGCTGCCTCCTTTTGTTTTTCAGCAAAATAAATATCCAGCCTCCACACAGTCCTGCAATTATTTGACACACAAATCCGAAATCGCTTCTAGCGCCGGCTATCAGTGTGACGCCCAGTAGTGGTTGCATTAGACTCAAAGCCATAGCCATTGATAGTCCACCAGCTACGACATAGCGCCATGATGGTATTGCTGACAATTTCCATTTAATTACATCCACAATTAGAAAGCCCGATAGCAAGGCAATAAAGATGACACTTCCATAGCCGATTAACAGGCCTGACAAGTCGCTTAGGGTCATTTCTAGTCGAGTGCCAAAGGTAATCTCGGTGCCTATTTTTACAAGTTCATGAAGGACAAATTGGGTATGAAATAGGCTTGCGAGCACAAAGGTACATGCTGCTGACAATAAACATGCAAACAAGTAAGCGCCAATTATTTTCATAAAAAATTTACCCAAAATGGTTGTTATCGCGAATTGATACGTATAAATATACTTATCTTGAATGTCTTACCATCAAAGCACGAACGTAAAATAGGAGTCAATAAATGAGAGCGCAATTTGTCTGTAGTCTGCTGTTTTTACATATGTGTGTAAGTAGTTTAGTTTCAGCTGGGCAACTGATGAAAGACGATTACGTCATTGAAGAAGTCGCAGACGGGTTGAATCATCCTTGGTCTCTCGCGTTTTTACCAAACGGGGAGATGTTAATAGCTGAGCGTAACGGTGGGCTCGTTAAGATAAGTGATGGTAGCGCTTCTCAAATAGATGGACTCCCAAACGACGTTTTCGTTGCAGGGCAGGGAGGGCTCCAAGATATCGTACTGCATCCTGAGTTTTCCCAAAACAACCTGGTTTATTTGAGCTATGCCGCAGGAAATGCCAACGCGAACCAATTGAAAGTGATACGTGCGCAGTTGCAACAAAATACACTGTTAAATATTGATACGGTATTTGCTGCGAAGCCTATGAAGGATACGCCAGTGCATTATGGTGCGAGAATGGCGTTTATGGCAGATGGAACATTGCTTGTAACAACCGGAGATGGTTTTGACTATCGTGAAGATGCGCAGCGATTGTCTAGTCAGTTAGGCAAAATTATTCGAATCCATGATGATGGTTCTTTACCGAAAGATAACCCATTTTTACAGCACAAAGAAGAAAACGCCCGTTACATTTATTCACTGGGTCATCGTAACCCACAAGGTATGGTATTGGAACCTCGCAGTGGCAAAGTTTTCGCTCATGAACATGGCCCTGCTGGTGGTGATGAGATCAATATAATCGAGTCTGCAAAAAACTATGGGTGGCCAGTCATCACCTTTGGCAAAGATTACTCAGGAGCCATGATTACGCCGTTTACCGAATATGACGGCATGGAGCAGCCATTACACGATTGGACACCCTCTATTGCGCCATCGGGAATGGCTTACTACGATAATAAAATGTTTCCGTCATTAAACGGTGGGTTGTTGATTGGTTCATTGAAGTTTCGGGACGTTCGCTGGGTAAAAGTAGCGGGCGGTGAGGTCGAATCAGAGGTCGTATTGTTCGACGAAATAGATGAACGTATTCGCGATGTTCGTGTGGCAGGAGACGGAAGTATTTATTTATTGACGGATAGTGCAAACGGGCGGCTTTTGCGTATTCGCAGCAAGTAATCAAAAGATGTACACAAATTTGCGCAGGTTATTAACAAATATAAACGTATTAATTTGTTGAATAGCCACCATAAGTATTCAAAAGCGTTAATAAATTTAATTTTTAATCATTTCCGCTTATACTTGCACGGTTTCATTTCTATACTCCAATACATGTCGTAATTCCGGAGTAAAAACAAGAGGACCAAATTGTGTTAGAAGCATATCGTAAACACGTAGAAGAACGTGCCGCAGAAGGTGTCCCACCAAAACCACTGAATCCAGAGCAAGTGGCAGAGCTGGTTGAACTATTAAAAAATCCGCCAGCAGGTGAAGAGGATTACATCCTAGAACTGATTTCTGAACGCGTTCCTCCGGGTGTTGATGAAGCAGCATATGTGAAAGCTGGCTTTTTGAGCGCGATTGTAAAAGGCGAGACATCTTCGCCTCTGATTTCTAAAGAAGACGCTGTAAAATTGCTAGGCAACATGCATGGCGGATACAACATCGAAACGCTAGTATCTTTGCTTGATGATGACAAACTGGCGGCACTTGCTGCAGAAGAACTTAAGCACACCTTGCTAATGTTTGACGCGTTCCATGACGTAGAAGACAAAGCAAAAGCAGGTAATGAGCATGCTAAAGGCGTAATGCAATCTTGGGCTGACGCTGAATGGTTCACAAATCGCAAAGACTTACCTGAAAAAATCACGGCTACCGTATTTAAAGTCACTGGCGAAACGAATACGGATGACTTGTCACCTGCACCAGATGCATGGTCTCGTCCTGATATTCCACTTCACGCGCGCGCGATGTACAAAATGACCCGTGAAGGCCTTGAGCCCGAAGCACACGGCGAAGTTGGCCCAATGAAGCAAGTTGAAGAGGTGAAAGCAAAAGGTCACCCTGTTGCATTTGTTGGTGATGTTGTGGGTACGGGTTCATCTCGTAAATCTGCGACTAACTCGGTACTTTGGTTCTTTGGTGAAGACTTACCAGGCGTGCCTAATAAGCGCGGTGGCGGTATTTGTATCGGTGGTAAAGTAGCTCCCATTTTCTTCAACACGATGGAAGACGCAGGTGCATTAGTATTTGAAGCCGACGTGGAAGAAATGGAAATGGGTGATGTTATCGACATCTTCCCGCATGAAGGCAAAATTACCAACAGCGAGACGGGTAAAGTACTGGCTGAATACAGCTACAAATCAAAAGTGATTCTTGATGAAGTTCGTGCTGGCGGTCGAATTAATTTGATTATCGGTCGTGGTTTAACAGAAAAAGCCCGTGAATCACTAGGCTTAGAAGCGTCTGACTTGTTCCGCAAGCCAGAGCAACCAAAAGATTCAGGTAAAGGCTTCACACTCGCTCAGAAGATGGTGGGTAAAGCGTGTGGTGTAGACGGTGTTCGTCCTGGCACGTATTGTGAGCCAAAAATGACCACAGTGGGCTCTCAAGATACAACAGGCCCAATGACGCGTGACGAGCTGAAAGACTTGGCGTGCCTTGGCTTCACGGCTGATTTAACCATGCAGTCTTTCTGTCACACAGCGGCGTACCCTAAGCCAGTCGATATTGATACTCAGCATACATTGCCTGACTTCATCATGAACCGTGGTGGCGTATCTCTTCGTCCTGGTGACGGTATCATTCACTCTTGGCTAAACCGTATGTTGTTGCCAGACACAGTGGGAACAGGTGGTGACTCGCATACGCGTTTCCCTATGGGTATTTCATTCCCAGCAGGATCAGGTTTGGTGGCGTTCGCTGCGGCAACAGGTGTAATGCCTCTCGATATGCCAGAATCGGTTTTGGTTCGATTCAAGGGTAAAATGAAATCAGGTATCACGCTACGTGACCTTGTACACGCCATTCCATTGTACGCAATCAAACAAGGCCTTCTCACTGTTGAGAAAAAAGGCAAAATCAATGCGTTCTCTGGTCGTGTTCTTGAAATTGAAGGCCTTGAGCACCTTACCGTTGAGCAGGCATTTGAGCTGTCTGATGCATCGGCTGAGCGCTCTGCTGCGGGCTGTACAATTAAACTGTCTGAAGAATCAATCTCTGAGTACTTACGCTCGAATATCACCATGTTACGTTGGATGATCAATGAAGGGTACGGCGATGCGCGTACACTTGAGCGTCGTGCTCGTAAAATGGAAGAGTGGTTGGCAAATCCAGAACTTATGGAAGCTGACAAAGACGCAGAATATGCGGAAATCATTGAAATCGATCTTGACGACATTAACGAGCCAATCGTTTGTTGCCCTAACGACCCTGATGATGCGAAAACCCTTTCTGACGTTGCTGGAGACGAAGTGCACGAAGTCTTCATCGGTTCATGTATGACTAACATCGGCCACTTCCGTGCTGCGGGTAAACTGCTTGAGCAGTACAAAGGGCAGCTTCCTACGCGTCTGTGGATTTCTCCACCAACGAAGATGGATAAAGCGCAGCTAATGGAAGAAGGCTATTACAACATTTATGGCCGTGCAGGTGTGCGTACAGAAATGCCAGGATGTTCATTGTGTATGGGTAACCAAGCGCGTGTTGAGCCGGGTGCGACGGTATTGTCTACCTCTACGCGTAACTTCCCTAACCGTTTAGGTGACGGAGCCAATGTTTACCTAACGTCTGCTGAGCTAGCGGCGGTTGGTGCAATTGTTGGACGTATTCCTACAGCGGCTGAGTATATGGAATATGCGAGCAAGATTGATGCTATGTCTGCTGACATTTTCCGCTACTTGAACTTCGACCACATGGACGTATTCAAGAAAGCAGAAGAAGCGGCGAAAGAGAAGATTATTCCTACGCTAAACATTGCTTAATAATGTAAAACAGCGTGTAAGTCTGGTTTGGTCTTAACCAAATCAGCGTAGATCGCAACATTATTTCATCATAAGCCGGACTTATTTTTTGATAAGTCCGGCTTTTTTATGTAAAACAGGTGCCTACAATAATAAAGGTGCGCGAATACTATGATGGAATCGTCCTCTTTGATCCCTGCGGATCAACCTTTTGCTGTGGCGGCAGCATTATTTTTAATCGCTCTATTTGGCTTTTGGGCTGAGCAAAAGTCTTGGGGGAAAATGGTCACTGGGGCTGTATGGGCCATTCTCGGTGCTATATTGGCTTCAAACATCGGACTTATTCCAAAAAGCGCACCAGCGTACAGTTTTGTTTTCAAATATTTGGTACCAGCGCTTATTCCTCTTTTTTTAATGCACGCCGATGTCAGAAAAATTATTGCTGAAAGTGGGCGTGTAGGCATCGCGTTTATTTTGGCCTGTATTGGAACGGCACTAGGTGCAATCATTGCAGCCAATGTTGTCGACCTCGGTGCCAGAGAGGGCGATTTAGCAGGTATTTTTACCGCAACTTATACGGGCGGCTCCGTCAATTATGCGGCTGTGATTCAATCTACGGGATATGATGACGCAAATATAATTTCTGCTGCAACGGCAGTAGACAATTTGATGAGTGCAATCTTTTTGGCAGGTTTGGCGTTAATGCCTGCATCGGCGTGGTTAATGCGCCAGTTTGCACAGCGTAATCATGATGAGCAAGAAGGGCAGGCGCAATCGTCTATAGAGCGTAATGTGAGTGGATACAGCATGGCAGGTGCGATTGCCTTTTCTCTTACAGTTGTTGCATTGAGTGATGCCGTGGTTGCTGGACTAAATTCGTTAGGGAGCGATTTTAACTTTGCGAGCCTTCGATATGTCTTTATTACTCTTTTTGCGGTGCTGCCGGCGACGTTTGCTCCCAAACAAATGCAGAAACTTCACGGTGGACAAAGTTTAGGATTGGTGCTTGCATTTGTTTTCTTTGCGGCAATTGCCGCGGGCGCTGATGTTGCAAAGCTATTAGGTACTGCGCCAATTTTGTTAGCGTTCGTAATTATTTTACTCACCGTACATGGGCTTGTTGTGTTTGGTGGTGGGGCGCTGATTTCTAAAGCTGCACAGCGATTGACAGGCAATCCCCATTCCGGACTGGCGTTGTCATTACCTGAGTGCATTATCGCATCAAACGCTGCGGTACTTGGTGCAACTACTGCGCCTGCTCTGGCGATGGCTCGAGGTTGGCCCGCGTTAGTTACGCCCGGCGTCCTCGTGGGTGTCGCAGGTTATATTGTTGGTACACCTTTAGGGCTGGCAGTAGCAGCGATGATGCAATAAAGTGTGTAAAGTCTAAAACACATAAAGGCCAAGGCAATGGGATTTCGTATACGGGTATCGACAAGTATGACGATTTTGTTCGCGGGTTTAATCTTAACAACAGCGGGTTGCAGTAGTACTGACATAAAGCAGGTGTTGGGCAAAGGTGTTGGGCAGGCAGCTGGCGCACAGGTTGGTTATGGTGCCAATGAATGTTTTGCGGTTAAATCCCAGTGCCAGCAAGGGCATTTCGAGTCTTGGGAAACGAGCGACGGCACAGAGGGATGCTCATGCAAATCATTGTAACGACACTTGTGTTTGCTCTGATGTCGATGACGGGTGGGTTTGCTGAAGCGGTTCAGAATCCACCTAAGACCATTCTAATAGAGGTAAATAATCAACCTCTTACGGTTGAATATGCAAGCACCTACGAAGAGCGAAATAAAGGGTTAATGCACCGTAAAACGCTGTGCTCAGATTGCGGTATGTTGTTTAACTTTCAACATAGTCGCTATGCCAGTATGTGGATGAAGAACACCTATATTCCCCTTGATGTCGCATTTATTCAATCAGATGGAAAAATTTTGGATATTAAGCCGCTATCCCCTCATGACTTAACGCCTGTGGGATCCAGTGGTGAAGTGCATTATGCGCTTGAAATGAATCAAGGGTGGTTCGAGAAAAACAATGTAAAAGAAGGCGATAAGATTAGGGTTATTGAGCAAAAAAAGCCCTAATCGACGCTATAATGGCAGAGTATTCTCGCTTAGTGGGCAGTGATTTTTGGGAATAAACTATAATTTAAATGTTCATATAAACCGCGGAATAACGCTGCCTTGCGTGCGAAAAAACTGCTAACGTAAATGCATAAATAACAAACAAGGAAACATGGTGAGCAATCTGTCTTTAAATATCGCTAAATTTGGTGGAACAAGTGTCGCTAATTTTGGGGCGATGTCTAATTGTGCCAACATTGTTCGGGCAAACTCAGCGACCCGAGTGGTCGTGGTGAGTGCGGCGGCAGGAATTACCAACCTGCTGGTTGAACTGGCGCATAAAGCACTCACAAAAGAGCAGATCAATGCCACGATTAAACAAATTGAAGCGATTGAATATGCCATTTTGAATGACTTGGGAAACCCCGCCCCCGTCAAAGCCAAACTTGATGAATTATTGAGTCACGCGCGTGAGTTAGCACACCATGAAGAAATTCTGCACCGTCCAGATTTAAAAGATGCCATTCTGTCACTGGGTGAGCGCATGTCTTCTCTGTTATTTACCGAAGTATTGAAAGGAATAGGTGTAAAAGCTGAAAACTTTGATGTAAGAAAAGTACTTCGTACAGATGATACCTATGGTGAAGCAGCCCCCCAACTCAATGAAATTCGTACTCTGGCGAATGAATTGTTACGTCCAGAAATGGCTGATTGTGTGTTGGTAACACAAGGGTTTGTTGGCGCTGATGCACAAGGCAACACGACGACGTTGGGAAGAGGCGGATCTGACTTTACCGCCGCGTTACTGGCCGAAGCGTTGGATGCACAAACCTGTGAAATTTGGACGGATGTTGTTGGCGTTTACACCACCGACCCTCGCATTACGCCTGCAGCAAAGCCTTTACCAGAATTGAGTTTTGAAGAAGCCGCAGAAATGGCGACGTTCGGGGCAAAAGTATTACACCCAGCTACTATGGAGCCTGCGCTTCGGCAAGATATTCGTGTATTTGTCGGGTCTAGCAAAGAGCCTGAGAAGGGCGGAACATGGATTGCCAGAGATTGTAAAGAAGAGCCCCATTATCGAGCCATTACACGCCGTAAAGAACAGGTGATGGTTACCGTTAAAACACCTAAAATGATGCATGCGCAAGGGTTTCTGCAAAAAGTGTTTACGATCATTGCCGACCATAACTTGAGCGTAGATCTTATTACCACCTCTGAAATAGCAGTAGCCTTTACGTTAGATAATCCCAGTAACTCTGTGGCGGAACGCCTTAATCGAGAAACCTTGGCAGAACTCAAAGAAATCTGTGAGGTGGTGATTGAGAATGATTACGACCTAGTCACTGTTGTAGGGAATAACATGAACAGCGCTGCTGGTGTTTCGTCTCGTATTTTTGCGGCAGTAAAAAACTTTAATCTGCGTATGATTTGCTATGGCGCGAATCCACACAATATGTCGTTTCTTGTACATGCAAAAGACAGTACCGACGTCGTGAAAGAGCTGCACAGCGAATTGTTTGAGTAGCTGCTTTACGTCTTGAATAGGAGAACCACATTTTGGTTTCTCCTATTCCGTCCATTATTTATTCCATTTTACCTGCGCCTAATGGTTTCTATCATTGCTCATCTCTTTGATTTTTGTTAAAAACATTTACCAGTTAGTAACAAGTCTGCATTTTCGTTAAACAAACGAATTGTTCAAAAGAAAAATAATGAGTAAAACCTTTCTCCAGTCTCTTCAGGTTGGAATTGATCGCGCCAACGACACATTAAGCCGTATTGTCAGCTGGTTTACCTTACTGATGGTGTTAATTACCTGTTTGATTGTAATACTGCGATACGTATTCAATATGGGCTGGATTGCCATGCAGGAATCAGTGATGTACCTGCACGCCGCGGTGTTTATGCTGGGCGCGGCACATACGCTCCGCGTTAACGAGCATGTGCGTGTAGACGTGATCTACCGAACCTTGTCTCCCCAAAAACAAGCCTTGATTGATTTAGGCGGAAGCCTATTTCTACTTTTGCCTGTGAACCTGTTTATATTCGCAATGAGCGTTGAGTACGTTGTTAATTCTTGGCAATTGCTCGAAGGCTCTCCAGAGGCGGGAGGGCTGCCATTCGTATTTATTTTGAAATCATTATTGCTGATGTTTGCCTTCACAATGACGTTGCAAGGCATCGCCGAAATAATTCGTCAATCATTAACACTGATAAGAGAGGAGTAGAGCATGGAATATCTATCTCTTGTCATGTTTGCGGTGGTCTGTTTGGTGCTTTTGTTGGGATACCCTGTCGCTTACAGTTTGGCAGGCACAGCCTTGATCTTTGCGGGTGTAGGCACCTTTTTTGGCGTGTTCGATGGTCACTATTTAATGACAACACCCAGTCGTTTATTCGGTATTTTAACTAATCAAACGTTAATTGCTGTGCCCCTATTTGTGTTTATGGGCATTATGCTGGAGAAATCGAGAGTCGCAGAGAATTTGCTTACGTCGATGTCACAGTTATTTGGGCGCTACCAATCCGGTATGGCCGTGTCTGTTGTGCTTGTTGGTATGTTGCTCGCAGCGAGTACGGGTATCGTAGGTGCAACGGTGATCACAATGGGGTTGCTATCGTTACCTTCGATGCTAAAGCGTGGATATTCTCCACAATTTGCGACAGGCACGATTTGCGCAACTGGCACGTTAGGACAAATCATTCCTCCTTCTATTGCACTGGTGTTGCTAGGCGATGTAATGTCGAGCGCGTATCAGCAAGCCCAGTTGAACATGGGCATTTTCTCTCCGGAATCGGTGTCGATTGGCGACCTTTTTGTGGGAGCATTAGTCCCTGGTTTCATTTTAGTGTGTTTATATTTGGCTTACGTCCTGCTCTTTTCCAATAAACATATTCAGCAATCAGACTGTGTTGTAGAGCAAAAGCCATTAGATGCAGGTAAGCTGTTGTCAGCACTAGCGTCTCCCTTGTTGCTCATTTTTATTGTACTTGGCTCTATTCTCACTGGTGCTGCCACGCCCACAGAAGCGGCTGGTGTGGGCGCGTTGGGCGCGATAGTGCTGGCAATAATACAAAAGCAATTTTCGCTAGATAAATTGAAAGATGTCATGTTGGGTACTACGAAAGTGACCTCAATGGTGTTTTTAATATTGATTGGCGCATCAATTTTCTCGTTAGTATTTCGTGGTTTTGGGGGCGAGACGTTAATCGAAGAATTGTTTGAGCAATTACCTGGCGGGGTATTCACCGCGATGTTGATTGTTATGGTAGTGATTTTTTTGCTGGGCTTTATTCTTGATTTTATTGAAATTACCTTTGTTGTGGTGCCAATCATTGCACCTGTGCTTTTGGCAATGGGGCTGGATCCTATTTGGCTAGGTATTATGATTGCGGTAAATTTACAAACCTCATTTTTAACGCCGCCTTTTGGATTTGCTTTGTTCTATTTAAGAGGCGTGGCGCCGCCGTCAGTGAAAACGGCAGATATTTATCGTGGCGTAATGCCTTTTATTGTCATTCAATTGTGTCTTTTAATAATGTTGGCGCTGTGGCCTGAATTGGTGACAGGATTGCCGGATTACCTTTACGGATAGAGAGTTCCTATGATTATGTTAGTACGGATATGGGTGTTGGTATGTAGCGTGATATTCGTTGCAGGCTGCGGAGATAAATCGCAAACGGCCTCGCAAAATACGCAGACACAACAAACCTTCGAGTGGAAATTAGTCACTTCATGGCCGAAGAATTTTCCAGGTCTAGGACGCGCACCAGAGACATTCGCAACTTACGTGAATGAAATGTCTGGCGGTCGCCTAAAAATTAAAGTGTACGGTGCAGGACAGCTTGTACCAGCATTTGAGGTATTTGACCAAGTGTCTCAAGGTAGTGTTGAAATGGGCCATGCAGGCGCATACTACTGGAAGGGAAAAATGCCGGCTGCTCAGATCTTTTCTGCGATTCCTTTTGGTATGAATGTCACAGAATTTAACTCTTGGCTGCAATACGGTGGTGGTATGGCGTTATGGCGTGAGCTTTACGCACCTTTTAACGTGGTGCCATTCGTTGGCGGAAATACTGGCGTTCAAATGGCGGGGTGGTTCAAAAAAGAAATTACTCAGTTAGAAGACTTACAAGGCCTGAAAATGCGCATCCCTGGATTGGGTGGAGAAGTATTCAAGAAAGTGGGCGGTGTGCCTGTGGCACTGAGCGGTGGCGAACTGTTTACGGCATTGCAATCAGGTACGATTGACGCGACTGAATGGGTTGGGCCATACAATGATCTGGCATTTGGTCTGTTCAAAGCAGCTGACTACTATTATTACTCGGGGTGGCATGAACCGGGTACAGGACTTGAGTTTATTGTTAATCAAGATGCATGGAATCAACTCCCTGACGATTTGAAAGCGATTGTTGAAGTGGCAACACGTGCTGTGAATCAAGATATGTTAGACGAATACACTGCGAGAAATCATGAAGCCATGCTGGCGTTGAAAGAAAAGCACGGTGTAGACATGCGACCTTTACCAGCAGATGTGATAGAAGCATTAAAAGCTGCTAGTAAAGAGGTGATGCAAGAACAGGCAAACGCTGACCCAATGTTTAAAAAGGTTTACGCCTCCTATCAAGCATTCTTAAACAATGCGCGTGCTTACCACGCGTTGAGTGAGTATGAGTATTACAAAAACCGTCCCCAATAAATATTGATTCCTATGGCTTTGGTTCGGCTGTTTTATCTGCTCAGAGTTGTTATTGACATTTTGACCGATAAAATAGCCAACAATTTTTCGAAAAGGAAGAACACATGGTTATTCAGCCCAAGATTCGTGGCTTTATCTGCACTAATGCACACCCAAAGGGTTGTGCTGCTCATGTCGATGAGCAAATTCGTTATGTCAAAGCCCAGCCAGCATTAGGAGATGGGCCGAAAAATGTCCTTGTCCTTGGATGTTCAACTGGCTATGGGCTCGCGTCTCGTATCGTGTCTGGTTTTGGCTATGGAGCCAATACGTTGGGGGTTTGCTTTGAAAAAGCACCAACTGAAAAGAAAACGGGTACGGCTGGGTGGTACAACACGGCAGCCTTTCATCAACGCGCTGAAGCACAAGGTGTGTATGCAAAAACCTTGAATGGGGATGCTTTCTCCGATGAGATGAAACAACAGGTCATCGAAACCCTTAAAGCAGATATGGGCAAAGTAGACTTGGTTATTTACAGCCTTGCAGCACCGCGCCGAACAGACCCAAAAACAGGTGAGGTGTACAAGTCTACATTAAAGCCAGTTGGGAACGCGTATACAACAAAAACCTATGATACCGATAAAGATTTGGTACATGATGTGTCGTTAGAGCCTGCGTCTGAAGAAGAGATTTTAAATACCATTAAAGTGATGGGTGGTGAAGATTGGGAGCTGTGGATGCAGGCTCTGGCAGAAGCAGACTTACTGGCTGATGGCTGTAAAACTACCGCGTATACCTATATTGGAAAAGAACTAACATGGCCAATTTATGGTCAGGCAACCATCGGCAAGGCCAAAGAGGACCTTGATCGCGCCGCGGCAGCTATCATTTCGGCGCATAGTAGTCATCATGTAGAGGCGAATGTCTCTTCGCTAAAAGCGCTTGTTACTCAGGCGAGTTCTGCGATTCCGGTGATGCCGCTGTATATTTCTCTGATGTACAAGGTGATGAAAGAAGAAGGGTCACATGAAGGTTGCATTGAGCAAATTTTTGGTTTGTTTAAGCAAAAGTTGTTTGCTGGCAACCCTGTAACCGACGAAATGAAACGCTATCGCATGGATGGTGTTGAAACTAACGATGACACGCAAGCTAAAATCAAAGCGCTTTGGGATAAGGTATCGCAAGATAATTTCCATGAGTTGAGTGATTATGAAGGCTATCACCACGAATTTTTGAAGTTATTTGGGTTTGACGTTGAAGGCGTTGATTATGAAGAGGACATTTCGCCTTTAGCAAACTGGTAATCCATTCATCGTAATAGACGATATGATACAGCTGACGAATAACGTCAGCTGTATCAAAACCGTCACTCTGTTTTTATTGATTGTTTTATATTTCCCGCTTCATTCATACTTGTCCCCATAATTAGGGGGAGTAGCTAATTACCTTTGATTTAATTACATTAGCCTGAATATCATTTTCGCTAAAAAATAACGTTCTTAGTTGAGGGCCCTGGGAATAGATGCGTGTCTGGTCATTATAATATTCGCTCGTTGGGTGTGTAGACTGAGAGTAAGTTAGCAAGCCTTTTGCGATAGGGCCATCGTTAGTGAAGTTCATTAACATCACCCAACTACTGCCATACGTTAAATGGTAACCTCCTGCTTCAATACTTAAATCAGTATTTGGAAGGGTGGGGTAACTATGGCGAGGTATCATGGTATCGTTTTCTCTGACGCGTCCATCAAATACGTTAAAGCTGCCATCTATGTTGTGTCCGCCTGCCCAAGGGAGTTTGTTTCCAGAAGGCGAACCGTCGGGCAATGAAGCTTCGACAAATTGAACATCGCCCAGTGCTGCATCCATGGGAACATTGGCATCGTTAAGGTTTTTGACTGCACGTGCAAAATGCGCAAGTGTCGTGCTGTTATTGAGTAGATCCCTTGGTGTATCTAGGGGAGTCGAAGCCGAAAAGGGAACAACCCATTGTGGCGATGTATTAAACTGAAATGCAAATTCTTTGAAAATAGCCGCGCCGATTGAGTCTGTATTGAATCGCCCATCCCAATTGGCGAGCGCATTACAAGCGTCTTGAATTGAAACATCCTCATCATCAACCAATATAGGGGTGGGACCTTGTTGAGTGCATGATACGAGAAGCGGGTTTAACGCCTCTTCGGCAAGGTAACTACGATTATTAAAAATCATGTCTTCCAAGTCTTGCAGGCTGAATCGCTGATCAACGCCGCTGCTATCTTTCATCATTCTATGTGCCATGCGAGACCGTAAAGACTGTTGATACTCGAACTTTCCATATAGGGGCGAATGTTCTGGCAATGGATTTTCGGCATTCGTAAGCCAATAGCTGTCATTGGAGTTTTGTACATAAGAGAAACTCTCATATTTTGGCGCTGAATCATATGAAACTGGCGAAGTGAATACATACTTCGATTCATTAGCTGGAAGTACAGTAACGCCAAATTGCTGTCTTATTTGCCGATATGCAGTGTTACCCTTTAAGAGAGTCATTGCTTCATCTGAAAGAGCAGGAACGGTTGAATCATCAATGTAAAAAACCTGTCCGTCTTCGGAGGCAGACATGGTGTTGTTAAAAATTACGCCATCATGGTTTTGGAAGGCCTGCTTGAATGCCTGCATGTTGTCGGCAAGATTCATGCTCATCCAGTGATCGAGGATATCTAAATTAGGCAAATTAGCATCTTTGAAGGCATAGGCTCGTTGTCCTTGCTTCCATTCAAACACATCGGGGACAACTACAATAGGACCAAGGTCTGAATAAAAGCTTGTTTTTTGGAGCATTGTTGTCCCTCCAGTGCCGTCTGCAACTTCTATTTCGTAAACTCTACTGGTGATGTCCTGAGAGGTGTTATCAAAGCGATAAGATAACGAGGATGTGTCTGCTTCATCTAAAAATAATTCGTAGATAATAAAATGTTCGGCTGTCGAGAAGGTGTGCGTCCACGCGACATTTTCATTAAAGCCGATGTTAATTGGCCCCGGCATACCGAGAATAGATGCTCCCATCGCGTTTAAATAATTAGGAATTGTTGTGTGAAATTGCCAAAATCGCAGTGCGCCTCGGTGTGGAAAGTGTGGATTTCCCAACACCATGCCCCGCTGATTTTCGGTTTTCTCTCGTCCAAGCCCCCAACCGTTTGAACCGAGCGACATGGGGTTTAGATTGGGTAGTGATACGCGCTTTGCTTGAAATTGTGTGTATGGGTGCTGCGTAGATTTAACTCTAGGTCGAAAGTCTTCACTTGGTGGTGCTGCAATAAACATGGCGTTTAGAAAGTTATTGCTACTGGCAATAGTGCCAATCCCTAATAAATAGGTGAGCATGTCTGTTTCATCAATATCTTTAACCCAAGGCTGACTTGCGCATGCTGGGGCTAGATTGTCTTTTCCCTTTTCGTTGAGATAAAAATTGAACCCTTTCGCATATCCAGACAGCAGTGCTTTTGACATGTCTGACATCGACGAAATGTGTTGTTCGGCAAGTTCACGCAAACCAATGGTTAAGTAGCCAAAGTCACTGATTAGATTCGCGCTATCACCGGAATTGATTACGCGATCTGGTCCGAAGTATTTCGAACGTTGAGAATTAAATTTGGTGACTTGGTCAGCGATGATACAGATATTATCGTTGGCCGAAGCATAACCCACGCCATAGGCCATACTCTCAATGTTCTCGGCTTTAATATGAGGGACGCCGTGTGTGGTCCATCGTATTTCTGCCTTCAGCTTACCTTCGGGTGCAAAAAGGGGAAGGGCTTGATTGTCGGGTTGTGTGCCCCCGTCATCATTGTCGGAGCAAGAGGACAAGGTAGAAAACAAAAATAGGGTGAAAAGAATACGAAGTAAGATGCCAGTCATAGTGATTCCTTCTCGTAGTTAAATGGCAAAATACATAGACTGTCCTATGTTTTACAGGTAACTCACGCGGAAAAACGTTACCGAGTGTTTTAGACTTTATACTGTGAGAAGGTGCATGCAAGAGATTGTGCAAAAAAAGAGCGGCTTGTTTAGATGTATGAGCAGTATTAGGTAAATAAGCGTATTCTTTGGATTTTTATTCAGCTCAATTTGTCGACAGTAAAGAATTGTATAAAAAAATGGCAAAAAAGCCTATTAAGCAACAATTTACGTGGCGGAAGTGAGGCAATTAATGCTAAAATTCCGAAGTTAAGCGAGACAGTGTCTCTCAGCTTTATAGAACTGTCTTATTCAACTACCCTGTATTCACGTGGGTAGCAACGTCGGGCAAGGATTTCAATTACAAAGAATAATCACGATTGGACTTTAAGGAGAGAGTCAGCGTTGTCGTATGCGCTGAGGGCCAAAGAGTCAAATGGTGATTTGTTTTTACAGAAAGTAGTGCGATTGCTTATGATAAAAATTAAACGAGGGCTTGACCTTCCTATAGAAGGCTCGCCGGAGCAAAAAATCCATGATGGTCCCGCCATAACGCGGGTAGCTGTTTTGGGCGAAGAGTACGTTGGCATGCGTCCTACCATGCACGTGCAAGTTGACGATGTGGTGAAAAAAGGGCAAATCTTGTTTGAAGACAAGAAAAACCCTGGCGTAAAATTTACTGCGCCCGCTGCTGGTAAAGTGGTTGAAATTAACCGCGGCGCAAAACGTGTTTTGCAATCTGTGGTGATTCAAATTGAGGGCGAAGATCAAATTACTTTCCCTAAATTTGAAGCGTCTCAGTTGGCCAGTCTTAAGCGTGATGATATCGAGAAAACCTTGGTAGATTCAGGCATGTGGACTGCATTCAGAACACGTCCATTTAGCAAAGTTCCTGCGTTAGGCAGCACGCCTAATTCAATATTCGTTAACGCGATGGATACCAATCCATTGGCTGGCGATCCGCAGGTCATCATTGCTGAGCGTAAAGCGGATTTCGAACACGGTCTAGCGGTTATCAAACACCTTACAGACGGCAAGTTGTACGTGACGAAGGCGTCTGACGCTAACATTCCGACTGGAAGCTCAAGTGCAGATGTACGAGAGTTTGAAGGTCCACACCCTGCTGGTCTGGTTGGTACACACATTCATTACATCGATCCCGTCGGTGCGAGTAAGAAAGTGTGGCACATTGGTTATCAAGACGTTATCGCTATCGGTGCGCTTTTCACTACAGGTGAAATCGACAACCGTCGTGTGGTATCGCTTGCTGGTCCAGCTGCCAAATCACCTCGCCTTGTTCGTACCCTTCTAGGTGCAGACTGTGCACAGCTTACATCAGGCGAATCTGATGGTGGAGAAATCCGAGTTGTGTCTGGTTCCGTACTAATGGGAACACACGCACACGGCGTACACGGGTTCCTAGGGCGTTACCATGTTCAGGTATCGTTACTGAAAGAAGGCCGTGAGAAGAAATTATTTGGTTGGTTAGCGCCAGGCTCAGACAAGCACTCGGTTACCCGTGCTTATCTTGGTCACTTGAGCCCAAGTCGTTTGTTTAACATGACAACCACGACAAACGGTTCTGAGCGTTCGATGGTTCCAATCGGAAACTATGAGCGCATTATGCCGCTGGATATTCTACCAACATTGCTGTTGCGTGACTTGCTTTCTGGCGATACTGATGGCGCACAAAGCCTTGGTTGCCTAGAGTTAGACGAGGAAGATTTGGCACTATGCACGTATGTTTGCCCAGGCAAATATAATTACGGACCTATCTTGCGCGAGTGTCTCACCACCATTGAGAAAGAGGGTTAAATAATGGGGTTGAAAGCGTATTTAGAGAAAATCGAACCCGATTTTGAACCAGGCGGCAAACACGAAAAGTGGTATGCCCTGTATGAAGCAGTTGCGACTGTTTTCTATACGCCAGGTAAAGTAAATAAGTCGACTACTCACGTTAAAGACAGTATCGACCTTAAACGTATCATGATTTTGGTATGGATGGCGACATTCCCTGCCATGTTTTATGGTATGTACAATATTGGCGCGCAAGCACACGCTGCTATTCTAAGCGGTGCTGGTACGCTTCCAGATATGTGGCAAGCAGAATTGTTCACGGCGCTTGGCGGTCAGCTTGGCATTGATAGCGTGACATGGCTTGGTTTAATGGCATACGGTGCATGCTTCTTCTTGCCTGTGTATCTAACCACGTTTGTTGTTGGGGCTTTCTGGGAGATTTTGTTCGCGTCTGTGCGTAAGCACGAAGTGAACGAAGGCTTCTTCGTTACCTCTGTATTGTTTGCCCTTACCTTACCCGCGACGATTCCGCTTTGGCAGGTTGCCTTGGGTATTACCTTTGGTGTGGTTATTGCTAAAGAAATCTTTGGTGGAACGGGCCGTAACTTCTTGAACCCTGCACTGTCAGGCCGCGCATTCCTTTATTTTGCGTATCCTGCACAAATTTCAGGTGATGCAATTTGGACGGCAGCAGACGGTTTCTCTGGCGCAACATGGCTAGGTCAAGCGGCAGCAGGAAACATCACAGATTGGTCTATCAACGACGCATGGTGGCAGGCATTCTTCGGTAACATTCAAGGCTCTATGGGTGAAGTATCTACCCTGATGTTACTGATTGGCGGACTGTTTATTATCTACTTGCGTATTGCATCGTGGCGAATTGTCGCAGGTGTAGCATTAGGTGTCGCGTTCTTTGCAACCTTACTGAATATGGTCGGCAGCGACACTAACCCCATGTTTGCTATGCCTTGGTACTGGCATATGGTTGTAGGTGGCTTGGCGTTCGGTATGTTCTTTATGGCGACGGATCCGGTATCAGCCTCTTTCACCAATACAGGTAAATGGGCATACGGTTTCTTAATTGGATTTATGGCGGTAATGATTCGCGTACTAAATCCAGCTTTCCCAGAAGGCATCATGCTGGCGATTTTATTCGCTAACCTTTGGGCACCGTTATTCGATTATTTTGTTGCACAGAGCAATATCAAGCGGAGGGTTGCACGTGTCGGCTAAAAAAGAAACTTTAGGAAGAACCGTTGGTATCGTTCTTGCGGTGTGTCTTGTTTGTTCAATCGTTGTATCTTCTGCCGCTGTGGGCTTACGTTCTCTTCAAGAAAAGAACGCAGAGCTAGATAAGCAAACAAATATCGTTGAAGCAGCGGGCCTGAAAGAGATCGCCAAAGGTGATATTGCGGGCACGTATGACAAGTACATTGAGCAACGCTTTGTTGATCTAGCAACAGGTGAATTTGTTGAAGCGCCATCTGAAGATTACAACATGTACAAGGCCGCTAAAGACAAAGACTACAATGAGCGCGTTGAAAATACCGCTGTTGGCTTTCAAACTAAGCCAAAAGTAGCAAGCGTATACTTGGTCAAGAACGATGCGGGTGAAACAACGCGTATTGTATTGCCAGTACATGGCGCGGGTCTTTGGGATCTTATGTATGGTTTTCTTGCAGTTGACGCAGATGGAAATACTGTACGCGAACTGGTTTACTATCAACACAAAGAAACGCCAGGATTGGGCGGCGAGATTCAAAACCCTAGCTGGAAAGCAAAGTGGGATGGTAAGCAACTTTACAAAGACGGTGAAGTTGCAATTGCAGTAACAAAAGGTGCGAAAGAAGGCAACGACTATCAGGTCGACGCTCTATCAGGCGCAACGCTTACAAGTAACGGCGTACAAAACACATTGGCTTTTTGGGCTGGTCGTGAAGGGTACGCAAAGTTCTTGAGCATGCAAAACTGGAAATCGTAAGGATTCTGAACAATGGCTGATACAAAAGAAATGAAAAAGGTGTTGTTCGGACCTGTTCTGGACAACAACCCGATTGCATTACAAGTACTGGGTATCTGCTCGGCACTTGCTATTACAACCAAGTTAGAAACTGCGCTGGTAATGTCGTTGGCATTGACCTCCGTTGTCGCATTTTCTAATTTGTTCATCTCAATGATTCGTAACCACATTCCTTCGAGTGTGCGTATCATTATCCAAATGACGATTATCGCTTCGTTGGTAATCGTAGTAGACCAAATTCTTAAAGCATTCTCTTATCAGATTGCCAAAGAACTGTCGGTCTTCGTAGGCTTAATTATTACTAACTGTATCGTAATGGGACGTGCCGAAGCATATGCCATGAAGAGCCCGCCGTTTATGAGTTTCTTAGACGGTATCGGTAATGGTTTGGGGTACTCATTCATTCTGATCGTAATCGGTACGATTAAAGAGCTTGCCGGTTTTGGTACGATTCTTGGTTTTGAAATCCTTCCGCTTATTCAAAACGGTGGTTGGTATCAGGGTAATGGTCTATTGATTCTTCCATTTAGCTCGTTCTTCCTGATTGGCGGTATGATTTGGTTCATCCGTACCATTCGTCCAGAGCAAGTAGAGCCGAAGGAGTAATTCATGGAACATTATCTTAGCTTATTCGTCCGCTCGGTTTTCATCGAGAACATGGCGCTGTCATTGTTCTTGGGTATGTGTACTTTCCTTGCGGTTTCTAAAAAGGTAAAAACGGCTATTGGCCTTGGTGTAGCGGTAATAGTGGTACTCGGTATCGCTGTGCCTGCGAACCAATTGATTTATACAAACGTACTTGCTCCTGGGGCATTGGCATGGGCCGGTTTTCCAGAGGCTGACTTGAGCTTCCTTAACTTCTTAACCTTTATCGGCGTTATTGCGGCGTTGGTTCAGATTCTTGAGATGAGTTTGGATAAGTTCTTCCCAGCGTTATATAACGCGTTGGGGATTTTCTTACCATTGATTACTGTAAACTGTGCGATTTTTGGTGGCGTTGCATTCGCGGTACAACGTGAATATAACCTAGCAGAGAGCGTAGTATATGGTATCGGCAGTGGTTTCGGTTGGGCGATCGCTATCGCACTTCTGGCTGCTGTACGAGAGAAGCTTAAATATGCAGACATGCCTGATGGTATTCGTGGCCTTGGTTCAGTATTCATGATTGCTGGTCTGATGGCACTCGGATTCCAGTCATTTACTGGCGTAGCCCTGTAAGTCAACTTGACGGAGTAAATTATGAATCAAGTAGAAATTTACCTAGGAGTGGGCCTGTTTATTGTTATCGTTTTAGCGCTTGTATTTATTATCATGTTTGCTAAATCGAAACTGGTTCCTTCAGGTGACGTCACCATTACGATTAATGGTGATCCGGAAAAAGCTATTAAAACTGCGCCGGGCGGCAAGTTGCTGGGCGCATTGGCTGACTCAGGTATTTTTGTATCATCAGCGTGTGGTGGCGGTGGCTCATGTGGTCAGTGTCGCGTTGACGTGCATGCAGGCGGTGGTGAAATTCTACCTACAGAGTTAGATCACATCAGCAAGCGTGAAGCCCGTGAAGGTTGCCGTTTGTCATGTCAGGTAGCAATTAAGCAAGACATGGATATCGAGCTTCCTGAAGAAGTATTCGGTGTGAAAAAGTGGGATTGTGAAGTTATCTCTAACGATAACAAAGCCACGTTCATTAAAGAATTGAAGCTTAAGATCCCTGATGGTGAAAGTGTACCTTTCCGTGCAGGTGGTTACATTCAAATTGAAGCTCCACCTCACCATGTTAAGTATAAAGACTACGATATCCCTGAAGAGTATCGTGCTGATTGGGAGCGCTTTGGATTCTTTGATATTGAATCTAAAGTGGATGACGAAACCATTCGTGCATACTCAATGGCTAACTACCCAGAAGAAAAAGGCATTATTATGTTGAACGTGCGTATTGCTACGCCGCCACCTAATAACTTGAGCCTACCAGCGGGTAAAATGTCGTCGTACATTTGGAGCCTTAAAGAGGGTGACAAAGCGACAATCTCTGGTCCATTCGGTGAGTTCTTTGCTAAAGATACGGATGCTGAAATGGTATTTGTCGGTGGTGGTGCAGGTATGGCACCTATGCGTTCGCACATTTTCGACCAATTGCGTCGACTTAACTCTGAAAGAAAGATCACTTTCTGGTACGGCGCACGTTCACTTCGTGAAATGTTCTATGTAGAAGATTTCGATATGTTGGCAAAAGAAAATGACAACTTTGAGTGGCATGTGGCACTTTCAGATCCTCAACCAGAAGATAACTGGGAAGGCTACACAGGGTTCATCCACCAAGTGTTGCTAGAGAACTACCTGAAGGATCACCCAGCGCCTGAAGATTGTGAGTTCTACATGTGTGGGCCTCCTATGATGAACGCTGCGGTAATCAATATGCTTAAAGATCTTGGTGTAGAAGACGAAAACATCATGCTTGATGACTTCGGTGGCTAAGATTATTTGATAAATAATAAAGGGGCTCTAGCCCCTTTTTTATTGCAGCTTTGTCTTTAACTGTTACAGGAACGCAACAGAGATGAATCAACCAATCCGAATTTTTGCCCTATTCCTCTTAGTGTTTGTTATTTCCGCATGCTCTCAACAACCTATTGTGACTGAGGCGCACATTCAGGGGCAGACTATGGGCACATCCTACAATGTTAAGTTTGTGAATACGTTAGACGCTGACGTGCCTTCGTTAAAAAGCCAGATAGATACTCGACTCGAAGGCATAAACACGTTGATGTCGACCTACGATCCTAATTCAGAGTTATCTCGTCTCAACAACAGTAATGGCAGTCAGCCGTTCAAAGTGTCAGCAGAAACAGAGCACGTATTGCTAGAAGCAGTGCGTTTGCACGAGCTCAGCGAAGGCTATTTGGATGTGACGGTCGGCCCCTTGGTTAATATGTGGGGATTTGGCCCAGACAAGCGTCCAGTAACCATTCCTTCTGATACGGAAATATCAGCGGTAAGGGATTTTGTGGGAATCGAACACATTAGCATCGAAAATGGGCTAGTGACTAAGTCACATAAAAATACGTATATCGATCTCTCCACCATCGCTAAAGGTTATGGCGTAGATGCTATAGCAGAGCTAGTTGAAAAGCAGGGTATTGAGAACTACCTTGTAGAGATTGGCGGTGAAATGCGTGTCAAAGGGAATAAGGCATCTGGAACCGCGTGGAAAATTGCGATTGAAAAGCCCGTATCAAAAGAGCGCGCAATTCAGCGTATTGTATCTATTGGCGACAATGCAATCGCCACGTCTGGCGATTATCGTAATTATTACGAAGAGAATGGGGTGCGATATTCCCACTTGATTGACCCCATTACTGGCGCGCCGATAACACACAATTTAGTCGCTGTGACAGTGATTCATCCTTCGTCAATGACTGCGGACGGGGTTGCCACCGCCCTCAATGTAATGGGGAAAGATAAAGCAATTCATATTGCTGAGAAATATAATCTCGCGGTACTATTGATTACCCGAGAAAATGGCGAGTTTAAAGAGTATACTAGCCCTCGTTTTTCAGACCTAGTGACCGTGATAAAGTAGGATAGAGTTGTGAGTACGTTTATTTTAGCTTTTGCTTTTTTTGTTGTTGTTGTCATTGCAATGGCAGTGGGTTATATCGTTCAGCAAAAAACAATTTCCGGTAGTTGTGGCGGCTTAGGGGCACTAGGTATTGAAAAGGCCTGTGACTGTCCTGAACCATGCGATCGTAAAAAAGCCCGTATGGAAAAAGAAGCAGCGAGAGAAGAAAAACTGAAAGAGTGGAAGAAAAACCAAATCGTTTAACCCTTTCGATCTTTTCTTTTATTAGGCGTGCTTGGAGTGCTATCTGAGCGCGCGATTTACGATTCATATCCTCAGTCTTCCTCTTCATAAATTCGAGTGTGAGATCGCTCGTAGTATGTTCTATGTTCATCATTGATGTTTTTCATTATAAGCGCGAAGTGGCGAGCAGGTTGGTGCGAATATCTTTTAATAAATTGTGAGGCCCTGCCATTATGATGCATTTAGCATTGCTATTTGTAACTTTGTGCGCGCATTAGGAAAGATTGCCCCATTTTGCAGTGCTTGAAGATTTGGGCGGTTATGTACTTACCAACAATTTGAGTGAGTTGAAAGGGTCCGCCATGTGTTGATCGAAAAGTTATAGAAATTGAGTGACCCAAATATCAAATTCCCTACCACTAGAACAGAATATGAGCGGTGATACTAGATGACTATTTTTGGACAGCACGCGTTCGGAAATGTAGTTGGCCGTCAGAATGCAATAAAATGGACATCAACGAGAAAAGAATTGTTTGCCAATTCATTTGCGAAGAAACACTACCCTCGCAGGCTATCAGGAACGAAAGTAAACAGAAAAGATATAAAATTTGTCAGAGGGACGAATTAGTGCAATGAAGAGATTATTTAATTTATTGGGACATATCGGTTTAGTTATTACTCTAAAAAGCGTGGCAGGTGAGTATCACTATGATAACTACAGCTTGGACTCTGAAAAATGGAAGCTACCAATCTCTTTTTACTTTAACTTTGATGAATCCTATATGCTGGACCCGACAAACGAATATAGCTCTATCAAAGTATGTGAAAAGAAAAGCGAATACTTTTGCGTGAAAGCTAGGCAATTTTTGTTTGCCTTGCCTCACAAGGGGGCGAACCCTGGGGATGGCTGGGAAATTGAAAGTAAGTACTTCACGGTTAAAAGTAAAGTAGATTTGCAAGTATTCGGTAGCAATTACGCCACTTACTTAATTGAAATGACCACCGAAGAAGGTCTAAAGCTTCAATATTTTTATTCTAAGGAAAAAGGGTTACTTGCATTTTCATTAAGCTCACTTGAAGATGATAGCACTGAAATGTTTTGGTTAAGAGAAGGTAAAGGCATGGGTATCAATCCCAAATAGCGCTAACCCCAATCTTTAAAATGTTCCCATCATCATTACTAACAATTCCCGCCATATTTCACTTTGTAAAGAAAACCACCGTTATTGAACCATTGCCACCTTTACGGCTAGTTATAATAAAAGCAGCCGATAATCTGTAAAGAGGTCAATGTTCAATATGGCTTGAGTTACCCTAAACTAAGAGATTACGTGCTTATTGATTATGGAAGAATATCAACACTAGAACAAAATCATGATTTACAACTCGACACCCTGACTCAAGCTGAGTGTCAAACCACCTTCATTGAGACCATTTCAGGTGGTAAACGACACAGGCCCGAGCTCGAAGCAATACTCAATTCATTAAGCTCTAACGATACACTCGCTGTTTGGCGACTTGACCGTATGGGACGTTCTCTGAAAAGCTTAGTAGACATCATCAACGATTTGGAATAACGCAACATTGCCTTCAGGGCTTTTTCTTTGTCCACAAATCATAATAAAACCAATGGGCACCCAGAGGCTTCAGCTTTGAAGACTCTGAAGGAAACCGATTAGCTGCGTATTCTTATTGCTGAGTTCTTTGCGCTTATTTTTATTTTATCTATCAAAAGATAGCCCTTCAAACAAGTTAGGAAAATGCTGGATTAGACACAATTATTTCAGAATAGTTGCAATTTTAAGTGTAAAAAGCGAAAAAAAAACGATAGCCTAAGGCTAGCAGCAAATTTGGAACCAGTTGCTGCATATTCTAATAACAATATTGAAGGAAGATTATGCGATCTCACTTACACACTATGTTCCGCACAAGCCTTATTTGTACAGCAGTTTGTGCTTCACTCTCTTTTTCATCTACTCAGGCTTTTGCGCAAGAAGATGCAGCAAAAGAAGATGAAAAGCTTGAAAAAATTACCGTCACAGCAAGACGCAAAGAAGAAACGTTAGTTGAAATTCCAATGGCGATTTCTAGTGTTTCAGCGTTAGAAATAGCAGATAGAAACTATACAAGTGCGCGTGATATTTTCCGCACGCTTGCTGGTGCAGCAATGCCAAGAACTCAACTAATCCTTCGTGGTCTGAGTGGCGGTAATACAACAACACCCGATACTACCGCCACCTTTGTTGATGATGTGCCGTTTTTATTCAACAACCTTTCGGATGTTGAGCGCGTAGAAATTCTTAGGGGCCCACAAGGGACGCTTTACGGCTCAAATGCAATTGGTGGTACTGTTAGAATTATCACTAAGAAACCTGTTTTGGATGAGTTCGAGTTATTTGGCTCTGTGCAGGCAGGAGCTGAAAAAGACGTTGATGGCTATGACTCTAATATCTCATTGGGAGTTAATGTGCCTTTGGTCGAAGGTAAATTAGCGTTAAGAGTGAACGGCAACTTAGAAAATGACAATTTGCCTTTTGTTAATATGAATACTGGGCTGCAATCTGAAATCCAGCGTGGCTTTATTCGTTCCCAGCTTCTTTGGCAAGCGTCAGATGATGTAAGTGTTGTGTTTGGCTTTGCTCGTACAGAATACGAAGATGAAGGGAATGACTTAGGTGATCGCTCCATACCTGGTTATTACTGGGATTACAGTTTAACTGAAAATGCAGATGCGCCGTACGGTTACGATGTTGACTTCTCTCGCGTAGATTGTCCTGCTGGTGCAGAGCGTCCATCATGTCGTATGGGATCTGCGTTGCGCACACGCGGTAACGTTCCTGAAAAGTATCAAATTTGGGAAAGCTTAGACCCGTGGTTTGAAACCAGCAACAATCTCTACACGTTAAACGTGTCAGACGACAATTTCTTTGATTTTGCAACCTTGACTTATGCGGGCTCTTTCAGAAAGTACAAAGAGTACTCATTAGATAATTGGTCGAGATTAGATGGGGATGATATGTTCCTAACTTGGATCATTAATGACCAGTATTATGAAGAGACCACGCATGAATTGCGATTAAGTAACCTTGATATTAATAGCCCTTGGTCTTGGACTGTAGGTATGTTTTATAACAAGGAAGAGTCTAAAGATCAGCCAAACTATCAGACTCAGTTCCACGAACCAGGCGATAAAGCATCAGCTATAGTTGCAGCGTGGTGGGGCGTAGATGCGACCCGAGGCGGACAGCTTACGTTCAATAACCCGCAAATGAATTGGAATTACAACATCGTTAGTGATTATTATAAAGAATTCGCTATGTTTGCAGATGTTGCTTATACCTTTGACCTAGGTGAACACGGCGAGTTAGAGGTAAACGGCGGAATTCGTCGCTTTGATCTAGAAGATGAAACTGTCGATATTGAAACGGGTATTTGGTCTACTTATCAGGAAGGCCCTTGGGCACCACAAGCTGATACCATAGGTGGAGAGGAAGACGGCAATCGTTACAAGTTCAGTGTTTCATACCGCCCTACTGGTGCAATGTCGGTTTATGCGCTTTATTCTGAAGGCTATCGTCCTGGCGGAAATAATGGCCCACTTGCTGGTTCATGTCTTGACGATCCAAAAGCGAAAGATAGAAAAGACCGTTACACTTCGGATTCAATTGAAAACTATGAATTGGGCTTGAAGGCATCACTGTTTGATAACAAGTTTGACTTCGCGGCTTCTGTTTACCAAATTGATTGGACAGATATCAAGACAGACATCTACATGGATACCTGTGGCTTTAGCTATACAGCAAATGCAGGTGAAGCCGTATCTAGAGGGTTTGAATTTGAATCTACAGCCTATCTGACTGATGATCTGAAGATGACTTTTAATACCTCTTATACGAACTCTAAGATCGAAAAAGACAACCCCGCTATTGATGCCAAAAAAGGCGACGATATGACGATGGTTCCAGAGTGGAATGGTTACCTGGCCTTAGATCAAGGGTTTGACCTAATGGGTAAGCCAGTAAACGTTCGAGCTGACCTGACATACTATGGGGAGTATAAAACGCATTTTGATACTCGCCCTGAAGATGTGGTACCGTCATATAGCTTTGTGAACTTATCTGCTCGTTATGAAGTCTCTGATGATGTTCGACTTAGTCTGCATGTTAACAATGTATTTGATAAAGAAGCCGTTAAATACAAGCGTGCACGAAGCCGAAGCGTTGACAATACTACTGCTCAGCAGTATATCGACTATCTTGAAGGACGTAGCGTCACAGTGCGTTTAGATTACACATTCTTCTAAAACTCACGGACGAAGCGTTGTAGTAAGTAACTATGCAAAGGGAGCTTTTTTAAGGCTCCCTTTTTGTTAGTTGCCCACGTTGAGAAGAAAATAATGAATTTAAACAGCAGCATGAAACCGCACTACACTGCTTCCGCTTTCATTTTCGATTCAATTAGCTGAATATTCTCTAGGTAATCTGGATCGTTGTTAACCTTTGCAGCATTAACCATATCTGTGAGTGCATCATGAAAGCGACCTTGCTCAAATAAGAGGGAGGCGCGGTTTACGAGTCCGATCTCGCTGTCTGGTTCAATGTCTAACGCGGCGTTGTAATCGTGTAATGCTGCGTCGATGTCACCCTTTTCCTCCAATAATTCAGCCCGTAGCAGCAAAGTTTCGCTTTGATAAGGGTTCAGTTCCAAACTTTGTGAATAACAGGCGATGGCTTCATCTGTCATGCCTAGATTGGAAAAATTATTACCTTTGTTGAAATAGACTTCGGGATAAGGGGCGCTATATTTGATGGCTTGATTGTAGTAATTTTCGGCTTCTTGCGGTTTTCCAATACGCTGATAAATATTACCCACTTCGTTGTAATATTCTGAATAATAAGGGTCTATTTCAATTGCCTTTCCGTAAAATGATAGGGCATCTTCTAGTCGTCCCATCATCATGTAAACTTGTGCAGAATTGTAAAGCAATACCGAGCGATGAAGTTTGTGTTTATCTTCACCTAGCTTTTCTGTTAAAAACTGATAACCCTCTTGGCAGAGTGATAGTGCTTCCTCTTTTCTTTGCTGCCTAACACGCAAAAATGCTAAGCCATTATCGATAAAAACACGTAAAAATGCGTGGTCATTGTCTTTTATTTCATTTTTTGCTTTGGCGATATGCTGTTTAGCCGCCATGATGTGCTGCTCTGCTAAGGTTAAGTCTTGATCTGATAAGTAACGTAAATAAACCATTGAGAGCAAATAATGCATCTTTGCTTGGAGTTCATTGTCGGTAAGCTGAGGTTTGGCATAGGTATTGATAATTGCCAGCGCCTCTTGCTGCTTTCCTGTTGTTACAAGGCCTTGAAACATATTCCCCACGAGATTCCAGCGTGTGGTTTGATCATCACCCACAATTTCGTTGAAATAGGGCGTGCAAAACGCAACGAGTGCGCCTGATTCATAGTAATAGCCATAATGGTTATAAAAACACACGCCATGGAGCGCTAAGTTAGCGAGCTCTTGTGTATTGTTTTTAGATGAATAGTAGGCAAATAGCGAGAGAAAGCGTGACTCAAATTGTTCGTCGCATAAATTAATTTGAGCGTTAAGTGCATTGGCCTGTTCTTCATCTATCAATTCTGCCGATGCGGTTAATTCTACTGAATCGCACGGTAGCATGACGCGCTTTGCGAGATTTACTGTGGTGTGATTTACTGGTAGTACGATTGCTTCATCAGGCATACTATCGACATAAACATGAATATCAACTTCAGCTGTACGGCGTGCCAATTCAAGTAAAAAATTACAGCTGAGGTGCTGACTTTGATCGAAGCGCCTAGCTACTATGTTTAAATGGTAATCAGCTGGAATGGAGGATTTCCATTCTTTGATCAATGAAACCAAACCATGAATGATGCGATATGCGCGATCAAGTGGAAAATTTCGAGTGCGCTCCTGACCTGCCGCAGAGTCTGTTAAGCAGGCGTACTGAAGTTGTATTTCATCACGGTACTCTGGTAATACCATGTACAACGCATAATTATGCTCTTCGAGTAAGGTTGTCTCTCCAGCATACTTTAAATCAAGATACACTTTTTCAATCAGTGGTGTAGCCGCTGACCAAACGCCGCCTTGAAAAAATGATGCATCAAACACTAGCCATTCGCTTTGCTCTGTCGAAGAAAATGAAGTGTGGCTTTGAGTCAATTGAAAATAGTGTTGTGTCATGATTCTAACTCCTTTTGATGTCTTTTAATTCGCTCTCGCATCCACATTACTAAGCCCGCTACCAATATAAGCGTACTGATAGAGCCGAAAAGTATCAGATCGAGCGTGGTTGACTGACTGACTTCCTTTGCTGCAAAGGCGGTATAGATGTCTTCGAAGTAACGGTAGACCGTGGGAATGACCACGAAAATGAGAAAAAATACGGCGATGACTCTGCCGAAAAGCCAAATCAACGAAAAGTAGGCCAGCACGTTTTTGTTATAAAAAGATGTTTTAGCGGGTTTGCCAACGAGCCCGAAAGTGCAGATGTGAAACTTGTCTTTTAAGTAGATGCGTGCTTCTTCATCTAGGTTCGGATAATCAAAATAGTTAGAGAACGCATAATAGACGTCTGTGCGAAGGAAGATGTTGAATTGCCAGCTCATGGTAAAAAGGATTTGAAGTATAAACGCCTGAATCAATTGCTCTAGATACGGAAAGCTGCCTGCGGTTAGTAAAAAATGAAGCGTGATTGTAGCCAAAGATATCGTCAAAATGTCCATCATCATGCCAGCAAAAAGAGGAAAATAGCGGGCAGACTTGGGAAGAGACATCAGTCCAGAAATATCTGCTTCAAGTACAATACTCCAAAGACGATTTCCTATCCCCAGCTTGGCTGATACACCTTGACTTGCTGCTGCGAGCACATGTCCAGTTTCGTGGAATAGGGTAGCGATTAAGTAAAGTCCCAATAAAGCAAAAAGTGTTACGGTAAAATTTTCGGTAAAATGAAGCGCAGTAAGATTAAATGGTTGTACTGGTGTACTAAAAAATAAATAGCAAGCAAAGGCAATGGGTATGCCGTATAACAAGGCACCAACTGGCGATACTATTTTTCGAGCAAATTTAGGTGAAACCTCAATAGATAATCTCTTTTCATTATCGGCGTTTTGATTTAATTTTTCATGATAAAGATGAGCTTGATCTACAGGGTAAATAAATCCAATTTCTTGTAAAAGTTCAATAAAATCATTTAGGTCGATGTCGTCTTCATACTTTGAATTCAAAATGTCTTGAATGTCTTGTATCGATGTACCTTGTTGAAGTTCTTCGACTATTAAAGCTGCCTCAATTGGGAATGAGTAAAACTCGTCGAGGGCTTTGTCTCCAATGATGCAGTTTTCGCCTTCTCGCTGAATGCTCAGCGGGGGAACAAAAAAGTGTGAGGGTTTATGCTCTCCATTTGACACGTGCTGCTCCTTTTTCGAAACTACTTAGTGAATAAGGAGGGTATTCTTATGCATACCCTCCGGTGATTACCCTGTTTCGATTAACGAGGTACTGGGAATGGCCAGCACTCCCAAATTGGGTATAGAGCAACAGATGTTGTTTTAAGTTTCTGAACTTTCTTTGCAGATAGTTTTTTCATTTTTCATTCCTTAACATAATTGTTGAAACGTTCCCTTGGAAGGGGTGCAGAGGTAAAAATTCTGCACGAATCTAGACTAGATATAAAATATTAAAAGGCAAGTAAAATGGCCTAAATGCAACTTTTTTAGCAAAAATGAAAGTAGAATTAATACTATTTTGGGAGTCTTAATATAGCGAAAAGTACTATGAGATATATGCTTTATATTGATGTGTTATTTATTAGTTGAAAGGAGTTATTAGTTTATATTGAATTTGTTTATATCTAGGTCCATTTTTATTTTTTTAATAGCAAGATTAAGTGTAATAAATGGATGGAGAACCTGATGAGTCAACAAGATTATACACCACCTGAAGTGTGGGTTTGGGATCCCGATAATGGTGGTCAGTTCGCGAATATTAACCGCCCTACAGCAGGTGCAAGACAAGAGGAGGCCTTACCTCGTGGCGTTCATCCTTTTCAGTTATATTCTCTGGCTACACCCAATGGTCAAAAAGTCACTATCATGTTTGAAGAACTATTGGAGAGGGGGATCAGTGAGGCAGAATACGACGCGTATTTAATTAATATCGGCGAAGGCGATCAATTTTCATCGGGTTTTGTGGCGGTGAATCCGAACTCTAAGATACCGGCTTTGTCAGACACCACCACTACACCAGCTACTCGTGTGTTTGAGTCAGGTAATATACTGCTTTATCTCGCAGAGAAATTTAACGCTTTTATTCCATCTGATCATAAAGCAAAAACAGAATGTATGAATTGGTTATTTTGGCAAGCTGGGGCTGCGCCATTTTTAGGCGGTGGTTTTGGGCATTTTTACAATTATGCTCCCTATCCGATGAAATATCCGATTGACCGTTATACGATGGAAGTGAAACGCCAACTTGATGTGCTCAACCAGCACCTTGAAGTCAACAATTTTATGGCTGGAAACGAATACTCTATCGCAGATATTGCGATATGGCCTTGGTATGGTGGATTAGTACTAGGTCGACTTTATGATGCAGCAACCTTTTTGCAAGTATCGGATTATCAGCACGTAATGCGTTGGGCTAAAGCGATTGATGACCACCCAGCAGTGAAGCGTGGAAGAATGGTTAACCGCACTTGGGGAGAGCTATCCGAGCAATTGCATGAAAGGCATCATGGTGATGACTTTGCGCTTAGAACACAAGATAAACTCGAGCAGTCTTGAGTCACTTGTTCTGGGTGAGGCTAATAGGTAACACATCTTTGATGCGCCGTTATTCAGGCGGCCTTGTTAACACACTGCCAGATCGGTCTCATGATGCGATGCATCGGGGGGGGACAGCAGAGTGAGTGGTATTTAAGGAATCCACTTATTGAGCTCTGCTTCAAGTTCATCTGATACAAAGGGTTTGGCAAGGTAGCCGTCCATTCCTGCCGCCATGCACTTTTCCATGTCGCCCTTCATCGCGTTAGCGGTCAGCGCGACAATGGGAATTGAGGAGTAGGCCTTTTCTTTTGTTGCGCGAATCGTCCGGCTTGCTTGATATCCGTCCATGACCGGCATTTGACAATCCATAAGCACCACATCGTAAGACTCCGGATTCTCGTCTAGCTTTTCAATTGATTGCAGCCCATTTTCGGCTACATCGACACTATATCCGAGTCGTTTGAGCATTTCGATCGCGACTTGTTGGTTGATAAAGTTGTCTTCTACTAACAACACTCTACTTTTGCGTTCTTTATTATTTGCTTCCGTTAACGCACCGGAAAGGTTGTGTTGCGTGAGTAGTGGGAGTGCCTTTTCTCTGTCTCTATTTATCAGCAACACACTGAGTGCATGTATGAGATTGTCTTCGTTAACGGGTTTTGATAAGAAGGCTTCATATCCCGCTTGTTTAAAGAGTGACGCATCCCCCTTAATCGCACTAGTGGTTTGTATTAGCATTGGAATATGGTTGAGTGAGTCGTCATGTTTAACCGCTTTGGCAAATTCGACAGCGTTGATGCCTGACATGTTGTCATCTACGATTACACCGTGTATCGCCTCTTTGCTTTTTTGAGACTGCCTTAGCGTTTTGATAGCCAATGATGCAGACTGTGCAAGTGTGTGGGAAATACTATGCTGTTCGAGAATGTCGATCGTTTTATGTGCCTGCGCTTCACTGTCTGCGACTATCAGTATTTTAAATTCGTTGAGTTTTGACGCGGTTGTTGGCGCGGGAGGAATGTCAACAGGCTCGGCTTGCTCAAATTTAATGGTTATCCAGAACTCAGAGCCATTCTCTCCGTCACTTTTAACGCCAATGTTGCCTTTCATTAATTCAGTTAATTGTTTTGAAATCGCCAGTCCTAGTCCTGTACCGCCGAACTTTCGTGTGGTAGAGGCATCCAATTGCATGAATTTGCCAAATAGGTATTGTTGCTTTTCCTGTGGGATGCCAATACCCGTATCAATAATTCTAAACAACAGAGTGTTCTCTGATTTGAGGGTGACAAGCAGTGATACTTTGCCTTTATCGGTGAACTTGATAGCGTTGCTAACAAGATTGGTTAGCACCTGTCTTAGCCGCCCAGGATCTGAGCGAATATATCGAGGGACGGTATCGTCGCGCTGGTAGATAAAGTGCAGTCCTTTGTCTTCTGCTCGCAAAGACATGGTATCGCTAAATTTCTTCAGCATATCGAACAAATCAAAGTCGATTGATTCAAACAACATTTTTCCAGCTTCAATTTTAGAGAAGTCGAGTATGTCGTTTACTAGGTGCGATAGAGCCTGTCCGCTACTTTGAGCCAGTTCGGCAAAACGTGTTTGTTTTTTGTCTAAATCAGACTGTAAAAGCAATTCCAACATACCAATGATGCCATTAATGGGAGTGCGTATTTCATGGCTCATATTGGCAAGGAATTCACTTTTTGCCTGACTGGCTTCTTTGGCTTTTTCTTCAGCGAGTTTTAATTGAGTAATATCTTGAAATGCACCTTTTAGTACGATGGCGTTATGGCGCTGATATTCGGGGTAGCCAACAGCCCTTACCCAAATTTTGTTGTTTCTGGCGGTTTTTAGTGCGAGTTGTAAATCCCACGGTGCGCCCTCGCTAATGGCTTTCTCAATGGCTTGCATTAACAAAGGCCGATGTTCGGGAATATAATATTTAACAAAGTCGGTTATTTTTACGGGTTCATTTTCTGGCAGTTCATGGATTCGGTAAACCTCTTTAGACCAGAATAAGTGGTCATCCCGAACAAAATATTCCCATCCACCTAAGCGTGCCATACGGCCTGTGGTTTCAAGTAATGCTTGATTACGTTTGCGTTCGCCTTCAATGCGCTTCATTTCGGTGATGTCTCTGGCGATATATAAAAAGCCTTCGATAGCATCGTCATCACCTTTTATGCTGGCAACCGACACGGAAGCTGGAAACTGAACATTATTTTTGCCAATGAGTGTCCATTCATTCTCGTCTGTTTTGCCTTGTCGCGCTCGGTAGGTTAATGAGGTAAAGCCGGGTTTAATGGTTTCACCTGTTTCCTCGTGCAATTCGTTCGCATGAAGAAAGACGTCTTCCTCCATATGCAGTGCCATAACGCCGCCTTGCTTTTCCAGTTCAGACTTTGAGTAGCCTAAAAGTTGCTCCGCGGTTCTGTTATAGGTAACGATATGACCTTCAGAGTCAGTAGATAGAATGATCAGGTTGGCGCTATTGAGTATGGCTTGTTGAAGAAGCGTAAAGTTGCGTTGTTCGAGCTGATGCTCTTTTTCTTGGGTGATATCGGTTTCAAGTGCTACAAAACCCTTAATTTCGTCTTTTTCGAAAATGGGTTGTACATTGATTCTTACCCAATAAGGTTTTTTGTCTTTGCGATAATTAATCATCTCACCCGAATAACTTTTTCCTTCTCTGGTTGCTTGAATAAGACGTTCTACCTCTGAACTGGAGGTATCTGGCCCCATCAAAATATCGCCTGGGCGTCGGCCAATGGCTTCGCTGAACGTGTAGCCACTGGCACGGGTAAATGCGGGGTTGACCCATTTTATTTCAAGGGCCTTATTAGTGATAATCACTAAACTGTCAGTCACCTGAACGACGCGCGCGAGGTACTCATTTTCCTCTAAGCTTTTTTGAAGCAGCTCTTGTGCTTCATAGAGCTCAGTCAAATCATAATTTACGCCAACTATACGTTCTGGGTTGTCTATAGCATCACAGATAATATAGCCATGCGCCTTGATATGGCGAATCAAACCATTGGGTGTATGGATGCGGAAATGGGTTTCCAGATTTGTCTTGGTATTTACGGCTGCTTCCATCAGCGCTTGCGTTATTTTCAAGTCTTCTGGCAGAACGTGCCTAGACCAGTCCTCTAATGTGCCGTTGAAAGTGTCGGGACTGACCTGATAGAGATCGAACATGCGCTCGTCCCAAATCAATGTTTGTGAGGGAATATCGTACTCCCATATGCCTATCTTTGCTGACTCAATCGCAATGTGAAAACGTTCGTTGAGTTTGCTTAAACGGTCTTGTGTGACTTTGAGTTTGTCTGATTTGGTAATCGTGCCAATTAGTCTGGATTTGCCTTCGTTTTCTGATAATGCGACTTCCACACGAATGTAAACAGGTTTGCCGTTTTTTTTGATGGCTTTGAATGTTTCACTCGCAAGCAGCGGTCTTTTTATGGGCGAGGCTAAAAACTGCTTTATGTTTTTTCGAATGGCTGCGTGCGTGTGTTTAGGTGCTAATGATTCAATGTTTAAGCCCACTAAGCCGCCGTCTTCGTAACCTAAAATATCGATCGCCGCGTCGTTTGCATAAACGATGAGGCCTTTTTCTGTTATTTCTACAATACCCGCTGCGCAGGCATCCAAAAGGCTGTGCAGATGCTTACGAGGTCGTGTAAAAAGCCGGTGGAAAAAAGACATTATGCGACGCAAATTCACAGCCTTTTCAACTTGATAAAGATTAAATAATGGTACGCACGCGGGGGTTGGTCAACTAATCGGAGTTGATTCGCATTGGGAGTTCTTGAACAATATACCGACAGCAAAGGTTAATTGGCTCAGGTAATACCATAAAAATGTTGTTAACTGACGTTGCTTCTTTACAATACCGCAGTTAAAAAAATATATAGAGAGTCGCGTGAAGGACACCAAAATCAATCCACCTCCTTTTAAGTTAGTATTTTTAACACCCAAATATTGGCTAACATGGTTAGGTATTTTCATCCTATATACGCTTTCGTGGTTACCTTATTCTTTTCAGCGATTGGTTGGTAAAGGCTTAGGCAAGCTGCTCTGGGTAGCGGGTAAAAAACGCGTAAATATTGCCCGTAAGAATCTCGCGCTATGTTTTCCAACTATGCCTGAAAGTGAGAGAGAAGCGCTGGTTAAGCTCAATGTTGAGCACGCAGGTATGGCGATTTTAGAGGCGAGTATTGGGTGGTGGTGGCCAAATTGGCGTATTAGACAGATTACCCGTGTTGAAGGGTATGAACACGTTGAGCGAATTAAGGCAAAAGGCAAAGGTGTGCTTGCGCTGGCTACACACAATATGAATTTAGAAGTAGGATGCCGCGCCGTTGGGCTGCACGACCCTTGTGTTGCATTTTATCGAAAGCATAACAATGCATTAATGGAATATATGCAATACCGAGGTCGTGCTCGTTCAAATAAGTACATGATCAACAAGCGCGATGTGCGTGGATTGATAAATGCGCTAAATAATGGCGAGCTATGCCTCTATTTGCCAGATCAAGACTATGGTCGTACCCGTGCTGAATTTGTGCCCTTTTTCGCGGTGAAAGAGACGGCTACCACAACGGGCACACTTTTATTCGCGCAAGAGGCGAATTGCGAGACGGTTTTTGTGGTCTCACTCTATACCAAAGACGGTTATATCGCGAGGTTTGTTCCAGGACTGGAGAATTTCCCTTCGGGTGACGATAAAGAAGATGTGAGACGAGTCAACGAGAAGGTTGAAGAGCTAGTGATGCTTGCACCAGAGCAATACCTCTGGATGCATAAGCGATTCAAAACGCGTCCTGAAAAAGACATGCCTTCGTTGTATGATTAAGATGGTTAACGGTGAATAAAGAGGTTTTGTGAAAAAGTCATCCGAAGCACTATTCTGGGCAAAGCACATTGGCTTGGCGCTAGCATTGGTTATTATTGCTGCAGTGGTGATTACATTGCGTGATCGCCAAGCATCAGAGCCCGTGCCAGAAGGTCAACCAGAAAAGAAAAGTTTGTCACAAGGAATGACAGATTTTTATGCCTCTCACAAATTGTCGTCTACTAAACCGTTCAAGGACGATATTGGCGACTTTGTAATGGAACTCTCGGAAGACGAAACGCCGTTAACCGACCGATTAAAGGGGATGGAAAGCACCCAAAAGCCAGTGTCTAGCCGCTGGGTTGGGGAGCACAAATACAGAAGCTTTAAAGCTGGCAGTACGTTACGTGAAGCGATTACCAGTTATGCGCAGTTAGAGGGCATGCAGGTGATATGGGAGCTTGATAAAGACTTTATTGTTAAACATCATTTCCAAGTAGAGAGCACCATTATTGGTTCTATCAAACAGATAGCCTCAGCCATTGATGCCAGCTTTGAAAAAACCGTAGTGGTATATATGTGCAAGCGTCAGCGCTCGCTAGTTATTACTGCAAATGACACCGAATATATGCAAAACAATTGCGAGAAGTTGCACTAACTACCGAGTTGGTTCTGCTTGCTCGACAGCAGTTTTTTTGCATACCTTTGTTGCACATAAGACGGCTGAAAAAGCCACCCGCACAGATATCCACACAGTATTCCCGGTAATACGCCAGATAAACTAAAGGCAGCTGCGTGCACAAGGTTGATGCTTCCTGCTAGGGTAAAGACGACGAGTACTATGAAAACGCCTAAAAACCCAGCTAGTCCTCCACACAGATAATATGGCCATGCAATAAAGCGCCGCATAATTTGCATGAGCAAATAGGCAAGCAGCGCAGGGATAATCCCGAATATGTAACCAAGAATGATTGCAGAGCCCACGAAGGGAGCAAGTACAACGCTCCCAACCAGGGGGCCTACAAGGGCGAATATGAAA
This sequence comes from Fluctibacter corallii, assembly GCF_025751585.1. Taxonomy (GTDB): domain Bacteria; phylum Pseudomonadota; class Gammaproteobacteria; order Enterobacterales; family Alteromonadaceae; genus Fluctibacter_A; species Fluctibacter_A corallii. The sequence continues at coordinate 591,328 of NZ_JAOWKX010000001.1, read as the reverse complement.
AGCGCAATGATGTTATTCAGCATTCACTTTGACATACGTAGTGTCTTGAGATGGCTTTTCTGCCAATTGGCTGAGTTGCACTTGTAGCGCAGCAATTTGTGCTTGGATGTCTTTTAGGGTAGGTTCACCTTCATCTTCCATTTTCTCTTTTAACGCGGCAGCATGCTCTTGCTCCATCACATTGACCACGATACCGATGACCATGTTTAAAAATGCGAAAGCAGAGAGAAAGATAAAGGTTAAATAATAAATCCAGCTCCAACTATAAACCGTCATGGTTTCATACATGACATCTGTCCAGTCTTCGAAGGTCATGACGCGGAACAGCGTTAACAATGAAATGGTAATGTCACCCCATAACTCTGGATTAATATTTTCAAACAATGTACTGCCTACGGCGGCGTAAATGTAGAAAATAATAAACATCAGCAACATGACATAGCCCAACTGAGGCAAAGCTTTTACAAGAGAAACGAGTAAAATTCGAAGCTCAGGGATAATAGACACCATTCGAAGCACACGAAATACCCGAACCAATCGCGCAATCACCGCCATGTCAGTATCGTCGGCAGGAATTAAACTCACGAGCACAATGACAGTGTCAAAGAGGTTCCACATGCTTTTGAAAAAGTCTTTTTTCCGTTCTTCTGCAAGAAAACGAATCGTGATTTCGGTTAAGAAGAACGCACTGATAAACCAATCAAGAAGGTTCGTTACGTAATGCAATGTTGGCGACATCTCATAGGTTTTGGCACCGACGAGTAACGCCGAAAAAATAATGACACCAATCACAAACAGCTCAAAGGCTTTGTTTGTGCGAATTTTTACGAACTGATTTTGTAATTTGGTTAACTGCATAGTGTTTCAAAAGTAAGGTAAAATCGGCGATAGAATAGTGTTTTTCAGTGAAGAGTCAATCTACAAATCGTTATGATGAAAGACGGTGAAAGCATATAAAAAGCCCTGGTCATCGCCAGGGCTTAGAGGTTTTACAACAACCCAATAAGGCAAGGTGCAATGAGCGCTGTGTCGAGCCTCTCAAATTCCCCCCTATTAAAAATGGATTATTGATTGATTAATCCACGGTTAATATCAACCACGTCTTGTTCTTGTAATGTTCCCGCTGCACGTTTTAAGTTCACTACGGACTGAATAAAGTCATAACGAGCTCCGGCTAAATTACGTCTAGCATCGAATAGATTACGCGTACTATTAAGCACATCAACGATGGTTCGTGTACCTACATCAAACCCTGCCTCGGTCGCTTTAAGTGCGCTTTCTGCTGAAACGACGGCTTGTTGTAAGGCACGAATCGTAGAAATACTTGCAATCACATCGTTATATGAGCTCCTGACTGAGCGCACCGTTTGGCGATGAGTCGCTTCAAGGTTTTCGCTGGCTGCCACATAATTGTAACGCGCTTGTGACGTTCTAGCGCTGGTGGCATGCCCTGAATAAATCGGCACATTCAACTGCAACGTAATCGATGCGTTGTCTGCCGTAGGGATGTCTGTAGTGAATCCTTTAAGCTCGACTTCGGTGTCTGCTCTGCCATACGAACCACGAAGTCCCAACGTAGGCAGGTGACCCGCCGATGCAATTGAGATATCTTCTTTGGCGATATCACGCGCATATTGCTGAACCAATAGCTCAAGGTTTTTATCTTCTGCTAAGTCTAGCCAAGCTTTTACGTCGGCAGGAACAGGTTTAGTCGCTGAGAAGGTGTCGGTATTTAACTCAGCAAGATCGCTGTGATACTTGCCAGTAATTTCGCGAAGCTCTTCAAGGCGTAGCTCAAGTACATTTTCTGCACGAATTTCTTGGGCAACCGTATTATCGAAATTTGCCTGTGCTTCGTGTACGTCGGTAATGGCTGTTAGCCCAACTTCAAAACGTTGTTTGGTTTGCTCTAGCTGACGCTCAATGGCACGCTTCTCTGCTTTTACAAACTCCAATGCGTCTTTCGCTCGCAAAATGGCAAGGTAAGCTTGGGTTGTTCTTACAATTAACGCTTGAAGGCTGGATGCATAATTGGCATCGCTTTGGTGAGCAACTTTTTCAGCACGATCTAGGCCTAACCAGTTTGCATGATCATAAATAGACTGATTAAGTTCTACGCTCCAACCAAATGATTCGGTATCACGTCGGGTTAGGGCAATAAGCTCGCTTTCTGAGTCGACTTCTTCACGGTATGAGTCAGAGTAGGTGACGTCACCAGACAAGTTGGGAAGTAAACTCGCACGACTGATTGCAATGCCTTCATAGGCAGCATCGCGCTGCGCTTTGGCTCGATTAACAACGGGGTCGTTTTCTAAGGCTTGTTGATAAACCTGATATAAATCATCAGCTAACGCTTGTGTGGTCACGCTAAAACCGACAAGCATTGCCATTAATGTTTTCTTCATTTTAGTTCCTAGTCTTTCCGTAACTTCGTTAAGTTACGCTATTTGTCGCTTTGATATCAAGGCAAAGTCTAAGTAAATCAAGTGCTAAGCCATAGCCTTTTGTAGTAACACTTTCTTCTTTAATGTAACAGAATGTGTTAAGGCGAAAAGAGTCATGTACTATTACCCCATATTTTTATGAGGTTGCAAAGGACATCGTAGAATGAAAGTGCAGAAGTTTAGTTGTGATGACGTTGAGATTGTAGAAAAAAACGTGATGTCAGACGGCTTTTTTAAATTAAAAGAATATCGCGTTAAACATAAACTTTTTCGGGGCGGATGGAGTCCAACATTGTCACGGGAAATATTAGAGCGGGGGCATGCTGTCGCTGTTTTACCTTATGACCCAGTGTTAAACGAGTTTGTCATGGTGCAGCAATTCCGTACTGGCGCCATGGCGACATGCGACAATCCGTGGCTGATTGAAATTATCGCGGGTATGATTGAACCCGAAGAAGCCCGTGAAGATGTTTGTATCCGCGAAGCAAAAGAAGAAGCGGGCATTGATATTCAAGACTTACATTTTGCACTGAGTTATCTGTCTAGCCCCGGTGGTACAACTGAGCGGATTCATATTTACATGGCACGTGTGGATACGTCACAGGCAGAGGGAGTTCATGGTCTAGACTCAGAGCATGAAGATATTTTGGTGATGCGAGTGCCCGAAATTGATGCCATGGCAATGCTACGTGAAGGAAAAATCGATAATGCGGCCAGCGTAATTGCGCTACAATGGTTTGCGTTGAATAAAGAGAGTTTACTTAAACAGTGGAGTGATAATCGTTAGAATGAACAAACCTGATCCTTTTCGCATGAAGAAAAAATACGTCCCCCATTTGCCCAGTCATTTGTCGGTCTGCGAGTGGAATTATGCGCGTTTATTACGATTACTTCCTGATTGCGATACGAGTGATTTGAGTTACACATTCGACGTGTCGGCAGCAACTAAATACAAGATTCGCATTGTAGATAGCAGCCGATACACCAGTACGCTGGAATTAGAGCAAGACTGTACCATCACGCCTCATTATTTGCGCCCCTTGATGTTGGTGAGGTTGTATCATGATGCGCAAGTGGCCGAAGTGGTCAGCGCGCAACAAACGGGCGGGCTGAAGTCAAGCTATGGCTATCCCAATAACAACATGCACTTACCCAATGAAAAAGAAATGGTAAACCGCTTTTTAGCTGAGTGGCTGAGCTTTTGCTCTACTCAGAATGTGCGTCAGCACAACGCGGCGCAACAGGATTAGTGTCTTTGGTTAAGATTGTCCAAATTTCAGATTGCCATTTGTTTGAGAATCCGCACAAAAACGGTTACAACGATATCAATCCTGCCGACACATTACGCAAAACGCTGCGTAAACTCGTCGCGCATCAACCCGACCTACTGATGGTAACGGGGGATATTAGCGGTGATCGTTCAGAAGCCAGTTATCTTGCGTTCTTGCATATTGTTAATGATATTCTGCCAGACATACCGATGCGGATTGTCATAGGGAATCACGACAACCCAGACCTAGTGAATTCGCTGTTGGCTGAGTATGTGCTGCATGCTGGCGAGCCTGTAACCCACGGAAATTGGCATATTCATGGTCTGAATAGTTTTTATCAAAAAGCGGAAGGATTTGTCTCGCATACGCAGCTGGAACAGGTGAAAGCGTTGGTGCTACAGCACCCAAATGATTTTCATATGCTCGCCGTACACCATCATCCGCTTCCTACTCATAGCTGGATGGACAAACACGCTTGGATAAATCGCGAGGCGTGTTTGGCTTTGATAGAGAGTACGCCGCAAATTCGTGGGCTTATGCATGGGCATATTCATGCAGACAAACAAGCGCGTATTGCTCAGTGTGATATTTTTGCTGCGCCTTCAACCTGTTGGCAATTCGCACTCACGCCTTCTTTTGCTGTTACTGACGAAAGCGCCGGCTTTAGGCTGTTTTCACTGCATCCAGATGGTACACTGCACACATCTGTTGAAAGAATTTAATATATAAGTCGTCTTTTACTATGCAAAATATTGCGGTTGTTTACTTGCATGGCTTTTTAAGCTCCCCTCAATCTGTAAAAGCACAACAAACAAAGCAGTTTGTTGAGACCCATTACCCTCATCTTGATTTTGTCATTCCAGCTTTGCCGAATACACCAGATGGGATGCTAGACGTGCTTGCGTCAACGCTTGCGCCATTTAAAGGTAGAGAACTGCGATTTATTGGCAGCTCTATGGGGGGATTTTTGTCAACCTATTTAGTGGAGCAATTTGGTGGCAAAGCTGTACTGATTAATCCGGCAGTAAAGCCCTATACGCTTTTTGCTGACTATCTTGGTCATCATGTTAATCCTTACACGAAGCAGGCGTTTCATTTAACCCAACGTCATGTTGATATGATTCAACAATGGACACCCACATCGTTAATTACCCCAGAAGCCTATTGGGTACTCCTGCAAGAGGGCGATGAGACACTGGATTACAGCAAAGCAATTGCTTACTATCAAGGTGCAAAATACACAGTTGAGGCGGGCGGTGATCACAGCTTTCAGGGATATGAACGCTACCTTAGCGATATCTTCCGCTTTTTATTAGCAGAATAACTTGGCCTTATCCTCGTTATCATGATTGCTGAGAGTTCGGCGAGTTGGTAACATCATTGAAAAGCGATGCATGAACGGCGATTCCGTTTTCACGCGCAAAAGGCCAGATTGCCTCGTGCGCCGTATGTATCTAACATCTGGCAGCAGAATAACACGATAATACTATGTCAAATCAATATACCGCAGAGGCCATTGAGGTCTTAAATGGTCTTGAACCTGTTAAACGTCGTCCGGGCATGTACACCGATACTGCACGACCCAATCACTTAAGTCAGGAGGTTATCGATAACAGTGTCGACGAAGCCCTAGCGGGTCACGCTTCCAATATCAAAGTGACTTTATATGAAGACCAATCGCTGGAAGTGATCGACGATGGCCGTGGTATGCCAGTAGATATTCACCCAGAAGAGGGAATTTCCGGCGTAGAATTGATCATGTCAAAGCTGCATGCCGGCGGTAAGTTTTCAAATAAAAACTATCAATTCTCGGGCGGTTTGCATGGTGTAGGTATTTCTGTTGTAAATGCATTGTCAAAGCGAGTGGAAGTGTTGATTCGCCGCGACGGAAACGTATTCAAAATCGCGTTTGAGAATGGCGACAAAGTTGAAGAGCTTGCCGTGGTAGATTCGTGCGGTAAGCGTAACACCGGCACGAGCGTACGCTTTTGGCCAGATGCACAGTACTTTGATTCAGCCAAATTTTCTGTTGCCAAATTATTGCATGTATTACGCGCGAAAGCGGTGCTATGCCCAGGCTTAAAGATTCGTTTTGACGATAAAATTGCCAAAGAAACCCACGAATGGTACTTCGAAGATGGATTGCGAGATTATCTTTACCAATCTGTGAAAGAGTTTGTCACGCTTCCAGAGGATGCGCCTTTCGTAGGCAGTTTTTCTGGTAACCATGAGGCCGCAGACTGGGCGGTAATGTGGCTACCTGAAGGTGGCGATATGGTAACAGAAAGCTACGTCAACCTAATTCCAACTGCGCAAGGCGGAACCCATGTAAATGGCTTGCGTCAGGGGCTGTTGGAATCAATGCGTGAGTTTTGTGAGTTCAGAAATTTATTGCCACGGGGAGTTAAGCTGACCCCAGAAGATATATGGGATCGTTGTAGCTATATTTTATCCACCAAAATGCAAGATCCACAATTTGCAGGGCAAACCAAAGAGCGCTTGTCATCGCGCCAAGCGTCGGCGTTTGTCTCGGGCGTGGTAAAAGACGCGTTTTCCCTTTGGTTGAATCAGCATACTGAAATTGCCGAACAATTGGCTGACATGTGCATTAACAACGCCCAGCGTCGTTTACGTCAAAGCAAGAAAGTCGCGCGTAAAAAAGTCACTCAAGGGCCTGCATTACCAGGCAAATTAACCGATTGTTCTGCACAAGATATTACGCGCTCAGAGTTATTTTTGGTGGAAGGAGACTCTGCAGGTGGCTCGGCAAAACAGGCGCGCGATCGCGAGTTTCAGGCGATTATGCCGCTACGAGGTAAAATTCTTAATAGCTGGGAAGTCGACTCGTCACAAGTGTTGGCTTCTCAGGAAATCCACGATATTTCCGTTGCGCTGGGAATCGATCCTGACTCCGACGATTTATCAGGGCTTCGTTATGGCAAAATCTGTATTCTGGCCGACGCTGACTCAGATGGTCTGCACATTGCCACCTTGCTGTGCGCGCTATTCGTAAGGCACTTCCGCACCTTGGTGAACGAAGGGCATGTGTATGTTGCGATGCCTCCTTTATTCCGTATTGATGTAGGTAAAGAAGTCTATTACGCCTTAGATGAAGGCGAGAAACAAGGCATTCTAGACCGTATTGAGGCCGAGAAAAAACGCGGTAAGGTGAATGTTCAGCGTTTTAAAGGGTTGGGTGAAATGAACCCTATGCAGTTGCGTGAAACCACGATGGATCCGAACACGCGTCGCCTTGTTCAACTCACGGTAGAAGATGCACAAAGCACCCTTGAATTAATGGACATGTTGCTTGCCAAAAAACGCTCAGGCGATCGCAAAGAATGGCTGGAAGCCAAAGGAAACATGGCGGTGGTGTAATTTGTATAAAACACCATAACCTGTCATTTGGAAACCATATTGTGTCATAAATTGAACCCCATTAGTTGACATTATATGGTTTCTGGCCTGATCTCATCGCTTTGTACTCTTCATTCAGTGAGCAATATCACTTACCAATGCCCCGCGTGTTGTCTGTTCGCCAAGCGGGTTTTATTCATGGCTAAAGTCCCGTCAGAAGCCAAGCAAGCGAACGACTATTTCAGCGGCTTAGGAGTAACAGGGTCTACACCTATGCGAACCGTTCGCAACAGAAGAGGAAGCCGATGATGGATGCAACGCTTGTCAAGCTTATTTTGACAATCAAGAAAATAGTTGAATTGTTGGTTGCCAAGAAATATCAGGAGCTAGAGCAGTTATGCGGAAGTGTGCGTTTAACTGCTGCCGAAATCGATCAAGCCATTTGTGACTATGATGCGGTTCTAGTATTACCTCCTGACTCTGATTATGAAAATATCGACGCTATCGAAATTACGGGCGCTAGCCCCAGATCATGGTCAATTAGGTATGACTTATGGACTGAAGACGAAGGTCGGTCAGATTTATCCTTGGAAGCTACATTGATCGAAACTGATCAAGAGATAATGGGGGTTGAGTTAGACAATATACATGTGATGTAGGTTTTTCAGTTGCGGCGATGCAGTAACGTTACAAAGGGGCCAACATCTAGATGTAAGCAGGTCGGCAACTCCAGGGATCGCAAAGAATGTTGAAAGTGCGATGGCTCAATGCGCGCCTACGACTCTCACTCGTGAGTCTTTCAAAAGACAGATAAGACAGAATCGAAGGGACGCTTAAGGGGGCAGAAGTCAGCGGGGCTTGTTAGTCTCTTGATGAATATTCGTTTGCATCAACCAAGCAAGGTGGCTCAGGGGCATGTGTAGCAGCAGTGTGCGCCAGAGAGCAAAGCGTTCAGGGTGGCCAAATCAGCCAGTTCGATAAAAAACACAACATCAAAGATGGCGATTCATTTAATGTCAGGGTCGTGGATTAGCTATGAAAAATACAGAGAGGCCAGTACCATGAGCGTTAGTCAAAAACAAATTGAGGCAATACTCAAGCTGCCAGCCCCTAAACGATATAGCCATTTTATCAAAAAAGTTGTTGGCTGGAAGCTGTTGTGGGCTTTGTACGATGATGGTTGGGCAACGTCTGAGACTGACGATGGAGAGCTGGTCTTTCCTCTTTGGCCTGAGAAAGAATACGCTGAATTATGTATATTAGGGGATTGGGTGAATTATCAACCCGAGCCAATTGATTTGGACGAAGTCTTGGATAGCATCATACCGATGCTTCGCGAAAGAGGAATTTTGCCGGGCGTTTTCTTTACAATGCATGATGGAAGTGTAAATGCTGATGTTGACGAACTCGAAGCTGATCTTAGGGAAGAATTGGCCAAGTACGAATAAATAACGTTGTGATGCCGGAAGCCTCGTAATTCGGGGCTTTTGTGCCTACGATATATGGGCATGAACTAATGTTACAAAGGGCGGAGGTAAAGCGCCCGATTTCGAAATCTTCTAGGAGGAACTGCGTTCCTGATACCAAAAGGTGCAATTGGGCCAACTGGACTTCCTAGGCTTCACTCGTCACTTATGCAGGGAAGAGGTTTGTAAAGGAAGTTACGAAGGGAGTGCATGGTAATTCCAAATTGAGCCAGAGAGCCCAACACGTATACGAAATTCGTAACAATAAAACCGGCGAAGTGGTGAAAACTGGTATTAGTCAAGGAAAGATCAGCAAGAAAGGCAAGTCTTACCGTACTGAGAGGCAGCGGCGTAAGTTGGGTAAGGATGATTTTGATTCAACCATTATCGCCGAAATCCCAGCGGGCTAAGGGGCTAGGCAAAAAGCGCTTCATACTAGAGGCTGCTAATGCTAGGGGGCTACGCCCGTCGAATCTTACTAACCCTGATTATCATGTGAGGCCTTAGCTATGAAGCTATCTCAAGTATATATGACTCTGGAAGAAGCCAAATTTGAGCCTTTACTACGGGCTAAGTATCAATTATTGGCGAATTATCTCACTCTTTTCATTTCCGATTGGTTGAAAAAGCTCAAATTAGAATTGGGCTTTTTCAATAGGATTGTTTTTCAAGAAGGTAATGATAGAGATATGTCCGCCGTAGGTGATAAGGCCTTCCGAGTTTGCGTTGAACCGGAGTTCTACTCTCTGAATCAGTTTGCCACTGAAGGTGACGTTCATCGATACTTCACTACGAAGTATTTGGAAGGTTTTGCTAGATTCGATAAGCAGTTTAATTTAAACCTTACGGCTGATTTACAAGCAAAACTAGAGAATAGTTTCACTGATGGACTTAAATATGACATTAAAGCTAAGCCAAAAAAAGTTGGCGATGTAACAGTACAAGCGCTGCATCGCTATAAGTACGATAGCTACACTTTAGTTGTGCAAAAGATTAACAAGAAGAAGGAAATACTCGATGAGCAAGTAATATTTACTTGTGATCCAGATCCTTTCGTCGTGCACTTCGATGTTAACAAGGTGGAGATAGATGACAGCAAGGTAAGAGTGATCAATAAAGTGAGGGAGGTAACCTTGGTCTATGATCTGTAATTTTTTGACTGATCGCCAAAATTAAATGTTGCAAAAGGAACGACGTTGTCTTTTCATTAAACACCTCTTCTATAGCGGTAACTTTACCACATAAAATGGGGTTCAGGTTTAGTGTGCTACTACAGTATTCGTTAGCGTACGCGAGGCAAGAGCATAGTGGAATTCTGTCGAGTGAATTCCGTTTGATGCCTAAAACTCCTTTCGTATGTGGTGGTCGCTTTGAACTAGATAATTTAATTGCTATCAATGCTGTTAGCGGCATGAAGTCTAGAGCGAACTTAGCTCGCCAGATTATTGATTTGCCAGATGGTGCTCAAATAGAGTTTAAAATTATTGAATAGATAAAGCCCAGCAAATGCTGGGTTCTATCTTTTTATGGATAGGTTTTTAGTGTGACAGCTTACAAGTTAGAGATATTTGCCGATTACAATCAAGTTTATTTGCATGATGAATCAGCTGAAGCTGACTTTGCTGATAGTTGGGATGATAAAGCATATAAAAATATGGCTGCTGTGATTGATGGAGCTATCGGCGTAGCTACTGCAAGAAATATGGATGTGCCTGTGGAGGTACTGATTTGCGAAAGTGAGCAGCCGTTAGATATAGAAGCATGGGAGCATGCTGTTTCTTGTGGGGTTGAGCTTTGCTCTGGCGTTCTAGTTGTTCGAGGGCCTAGTGATTACCTCCCTGATGCGAAAAGAATCAATGTTAAGCCAGGCTATTATGCGGCCCATATATTGTATAAAGGGCTGAATACTCTCAGTGAAGATGGCCTAGAAGGTGGCGACTATTACAGGATCGTCCTATGGCTATCTGCAACGACAGTGGAGCTAAAACTATTGAAAGATAGCGGCTTTAATGGTCAATCGTAATTAGCTTTTCCTTAGCCGTTAGCCTTTTGTCTTCCCGAATCCCAGCGCCTTGACTGGTGCTTAATACTCAGACTCTCTAAGACCTCCCGAATCACCATCTGCTCATCTTCGGGCATCTGGCTAATCGCTTACAGCTTTAAAGCCAGATCGTCATTAGGTCCACGTTCATGTTCTTCAAATAGTGAGACGTTGGTACTCATGTGAAGCTCTAAGGTAACTTTCTTAAGTAAATGCATCCAGCGAGGGTTGGGCTTGTCCCACTTTTTACTTCTTCAACTATCTGATGACGTAGTGAACAGATCAAAAGCGGAAGTCTCGCCGCTTCGCTTGGCGCAGTCGCAAGGCCATAAAGTGAGAAAGCATGGCGATAACGACATAGGCCATCCACTTCTTAAGTTAGCAAAACAGTGCAGTCCGTTTGGGTAAAGTAACGACTTAAAGCAATGACACTATCTCAGCAAATGCAAAAAGTGTTGGTGTTTTTGGTATTGGTCGATAATGTCATTAATAACCCCATTTCGTGACCAACCCATAATGTCGTAATCTTGCCCGCCTTCCCTGAGATGTACTTCAGCGCGGAAGTAGACGCTGTCGTTGGCATCATCATCTTCGTCTGATAGCAATTCTGCGTTTGCGTATTCAGGTTGGATGTGTCGGCGGCGATATACGCTGTATTCAAAGTCTTGCTCGTCACCGTGTTTAACAACGAATGTCATGCCCTTGTCGCGATGATGGATTTCTACTTCAAGCTGGTTTTTCTTGAACTCGTCAGCCACCGTGTTGAACGCGGTTTCAACCACGTGTTTGATAAAGGTGTCGACCTTATCACGATTAGGAAAGGCAACAATGGTGTGCAAACGTTCACGCCAATCATCTTCGCGTTGAGAAGGTTGAGTTTGGCTGACGTTATATTTCAAACTGTCGCGTTTAAACCCATCGACTCTTAGCGCACGCACCAGCCCGAAAATAGCAAGAATTAAAACGATAGCGAAGGGGAGCGCTGCGGCGATGGTCATGGTTTGGAGTGCGTTTAGTCCGCCTGCGTATAACAAGACTGATGCAACTAATCCGACGCCTACAGCCCAATATATACGTTGCCAAAGTGGGGTGTTGTTTTCCCCGTGTGAGCACAACATGTCGACCACCATTGCGCCAGAATCACAAGACGTAACAAAGAATACAACCACCATACAGATGGCAACAACAGACAGAATATTGGCAAAGGGGAAATATTCCAAGAATGCAAAAAGTGCAATCGAGGCATCCTCGTTAACCAGATCTGCGAGTGTACTTTCGCCCTGCGCGAAGACTAAATCGATGGCACCATTGCCAAATACGGTCATCCAAAATAAAGTGAATGCCGTGGGAACAAGTAACACGCCGATCACAAATTCGCGAATGGTGCGGCCACGTGAAATCCGCGCTATAAACAAGCCAACGAAAGGTGCCCAAGCCAGCCACCAACCCCAATAGAAAATGGTCCAGCCGCCAATCCAGTCGGTTTTTTCGTAGGCAAATAAGTTGAAAGTATTTCGGACAATATCAGACAAATAAGCGCCTGTATTTTGAAGGTAAGCCTGAAGTAAAAATACGGTGGGGCCAAGCAGTAATATAAAGGCCAATAGTGCGACGGCCAGTATCATATTGAGCTCGGATAGGCGGCGAATGCCTTTATCAAGCCCAGTTGATACTGACACGACGGCAAGCAAGGTTACTGCTGCCATCATCCACACTTGGTTAGCTGTGTTAACTTCGATATCGGTCATGTAGGCTAGCCCAGCATTGATTTGCGCAGCCCCTATACCCAGCGAAGTCGCCACCCCAAAGATGGTGCTGGTCACCGCAAAGATGTCGACCGCATGGCCGGCCCAGCCGTAAATGCGATCACCGATAATAGGGTAAAGTGCAGACCGCAAGGTTAATGGCAGCTGATGACGAAAACTAAAATACGCGAGCACCAAAGCCACTACTGCATAGATTGACCACGCATGAAAGCCCCAGTGAAAGAATGTGGTGCGCATGGCTTCTTTAACAGCCAAAATCGTTTCTGGTGGAGCGGTCGGCGGTGCTAAAAAGTGCATTAATGGCTCCGCTACACCAAAGAACATTAAGCCAATTCCCATTCCAGCAGCGAATAACATTGATAGCCAAGTCAATAGGCTGTAATCCGGCTGGGCATGGTCGGGACCTAATCGAATTTCTCCATATCGCGACAGGCCTAAATACAGCACGGTGATGACGATGATGGTAACGGTTAATACATAGAACCAGCTGCCGTTGGTGACAATGACTCCTTGCACGTGTTGAAAGAGGGTATCTGCGGCGTTGGGGGCGAGCAGGGCAAAGAGCAAAAGCGCTACGATAGTACCAGATGCTGGCAGAAAAACCTGTTTATTCAGGTGAGAAGAGGGGCGCTCTGCGTTGTTGGGTATTGTCATAAATAATTCACGCGAAACTGTCGATATATCGTCTTTATTCAATCTATTAGATGTCTAACTATATAGATTGATATATAAACAGGGTAAACGACAGTATTTAAATAAATTGTAATAAAAACAATACTATCAGACTGATTTAATTACACAATGATGGTTTGTTATATAGGCATTTTACGCTAAAGTTATACAGTTAATATGTTGAAAACAAATGGTTTTCAGCAGCATAAAAATAGGACATACCCCTTCAGGAAGGCACACACATGAAACGAAACCGGATATATTGCGCGGTGGTAGCAGCGCTGGCATCTGTCTCTGCGCACGCGCAAACCAGCGAAGCACTCGCCCCAAACACGCAAACGAATAGAGCCCAAATCGAGACTATTCAGGTAACGGCAACAAAACGTACCGAATCGATTCAAGATATTCCGGTATCGGTGACCGCACTCAATGGGCAGGCGCTCGAAAATTTGGGTGTCGACAACTTTCAAGATTATGTCGAGTTCCTTCCCAATGTCGTGTTTCAGGGGACGGGGCCAGGTCAGAATGAGATTTACATTCGTGGTGCTGCCACAACACAAACGAGTATCGCTGTTTCTACGGTGCAGGCACTTCAACCCTCTGTGGCGTTTTATTTAGACGAGCAACCCGTTTCTATGCAGGGACGTAACTTAGACATTTACGCAACCGATATGGAACGGGTAGAAGTGCTACCGGGGCCTCAGGGAACGCTATTTGGTGCCAGTTCTCAATCGGGAACGGTACGTATGATCACGAAAAAGCCAGATCATACAGGATTTTCAGCCGGTGCTGACGTTGATCTGTCTACCACCAAAGACGGTGAAATGAGTAATGCTGTCGAAGCGTATTTTAACTTCACGCCTACTGAAGATATGGCCGTTCGCGTGGCTGCATATTCAGATAAACAAGGAGGATGGATCGACAATATCCTTAACCAACCTGGTGAGGGAGGCTACATCGGCAGTGCAGTCGTGATTGATCGTATTTCAGGTGGTGTGTTGGCTGATCCTGCAAATACGCCTGTCGTCCCACCTAAAAACGACGGGTTAACAGAAGATGACTTCAATGATGCGACTTATGCAGGAGCGCGTCTGGGCCTGTCTTATCGTGCTGATGACTGGGATCTTTTAGTTCAGCATACTCAGCAAACATTAGAAACCGAAGGGGTGTTTGCCTACGACCCTAATTTAGACGGTGATACGTCAACCAATCGCTTTGTGCCAGAAGAAAATGACGATGAATTTGGTTTAACCACATGGACACTTAACAGCAGGCTAGCGCAGCTCGAGTTAGTGTATACTGGCGGCTATTTAAACCGTGAAATCGATTCAACCATTGATTATACCGGTTACACCAATGGCGGGTTATTTGCTGCATACTATGTGTGTAATCATTATGAAACCGAAACGCCCGCCGATGAACGCTGCCTCGACCCCACCAAATTCTATAAAGAGCAAACTGACACCACACGTTTAACCCATGAGCTACGTATTAATACGTCTGATGAAGAGCGTTGGCGTCTCACCGCTGGCGTATTCTATGATGCACAGGACTTAGAAACAGTTGGCAAATTTCAGTTGGGCAATACCGATCTTAGTTTTTTTGCTGATCAAGGGCGCACAACGGTCGGGACCGACGGCATTAACAGCAATGGCGGCCCGTTTGAATCAGACGTTAGCTTTGTGAACGATGTGACTCATACCATCGATCAAATTGCTGTATTCGGACAGCTCGAATTTGATCTCACCGATACGCTGACAGCGAGTGTAGGGGCGCGTTGGTATGAAATTGAAGACACATACAAAGGCTCAACAACAACGGTGGATGTGTCTCGGCGTGTTAAAGCCTTTGGTTCACTTGATCCCGATGAATTGGCCGCGGTGGGGGAAGATCCAGATTTGATTAATCAGGCCATTGCCAATGGCCAGCTAGAAGTAGATTTACTGGACGAGAACGGCACACTTACCGTTGATGATGTCATTTGGAAGGCATCATTTGACTGGAAAGTTACCAAAGATATCTTGCTGTTTGCTACCTATTCAGAAGGGTTCAGACCACCTGTTACTAACCGCGTGGGCGGCGGTTTGGCTACCAACCAAAGTGGTGCATTTGAAGGCTTTCGAATTCCGGTTTACTCGCTTACCGATACCTTGGACAATTATGAGCTGGGGTTAAAAGGGGATTTTCTCGATGGAATCTTACGGGTGAATGCTACCGCGTATTATTCGGAAATTACCGATTTACAAACCTCTCGGTTTGATCCCACCAACATTAGCTTTTTAGTATTTACTGACAATGTGGGTGACGCTGAAATTGTTGGGCTGGATTCAGATATTACGTGGCTAGCAACAGATAATCTTGTCATAAATGCATCATTTAGCTTACTAGATACCGAACTGACCCGAATTAACCCTGAGCTACAGGGAATTGCGCCGCCAGTGGGCAGTGAACTACCTTATTCTGCTACGTTTTCAGGCAACCTCAGAGCGCGCTATTTCTTTGAATTGGAAAATGGCTATTCGGGTTATGTGAACGGCAGTATTGCTTACACAGGTGATCGCTTGGCGGGCATGAAAATGGATGCTTATGTGCTCGAAGACACAACCCAATTGGTTTACGGCACCGGTTCAGGGCTTGAAATTCAGCAGGAGGCTGATGTATATCAAGGAGTAACGTACACCGATTCTCAAGGTGGGCAGTTTGCGGGTGGCCGCTATGTTCAGAAAGCCTACACGATTGCGAATGTTGCAGTGGGCATACAGAAAGAGTCATGGAAAGCGGAATTATATATCGACAATCTCACTGATAAACGTGCAATATTAAATATTGATAATCAGCAATTTACGCCAAAAGTAGTGAGTAACAGGCCACGCACCCTAGGAGTAAGGTTATCATACGATTTCTATTAATTGACTGAGTTCATCGCTTACGCCTTGTGTCGATGAGGTGTAAGCGACCGAGGGTTTCGCCTCGACCGCTTTGTTGGTGAGTAATCGGTAACAAGAAAAGGAATACACCTTGAGTATTGCACAACAATTGAGGCTGGCCGTGCAGCAGGGCCACTTTGATGATGTGATTTTGCGCGCCAATCAAGCATTGGAAGCAGAGCATGACGCACACGCTCGTGAGTCGATATTATATTGTCTCACGGTGTCTTACCGTCAGAAGAGGCAATACACAGATGCCCTTAGCGCGGCGAAAAGGCTGCTGGAGCAAGCGCCTGAACACGCACGGGCACACCAAGAGTTGGGGTATATCTATTTAGCGCTCGCGCAACCGCTGGATGCAGCTAATGGGTTTTATCACGCTGCTCGACATAACCCTGCGTTGATAGCCAGCTGGCGAAATTTGGCTTTATTGCATGAACAAGCGGGAAATCAAGAAGGGGCGGCGTTGGCACAAGCTCAGTTAGCGTTTCTTCAAGCGTTGCCTCCCAAGCTTCTTGGCGCTCATGATTTATTTTATGATGGACAAATCCATCAGGCAGAACAGCTATGCAGATCGTTTCTTTCACACCATAAGCATCATCCTGATGCCATGTTGTTACTTGCCCAGATCGGGATTCAACTGAAAGTATATCAAGATGCAGAGTTTCTGTTAGAGAGCTGCATTGAGTTACATCCCAATCATCAAAAAGCGGGGATAGAGTACCTGCGTCTGCTGGCAAAAATGGGTAAGTTTCAAACTGTACTTGAGATTGCTGAGCAGTTATTAAAAACTGCGCCAACCAATACCGTAATACGAACAGCCAAAGCCAATGCCTTAGTCGGTATTGGTGAGTTAGACGCTGCGATTAGCATTTATCAAGAGCTGCTAACTGAAAACGTCAATCAAGCATCTATCTACCTGTTACTCGGGCACGCGTTAAAAGCTCAGGGAAAACAGCAAGAGGCCGTATTAGCCTATCAACAAGCGTACAATGAAAATCCATCCTTTGGTGACGCATTTTGGAGCTTAGCGAACACAAAAACCTATACATTTACCGATAGTGAATTAGCCTCAATGCAAGCCATTGCAAAGGATAGTGCGACATCGAAAGATGACAAAGTGCACACATTATTTGCATTGGGAAAAGCCTTTGAAGATAAAAAACAGTATGCAGATTCCTTTGATTACTACCAACAAGGGAATGCGTTAAAACAGCTGCAATACGGCTATAACGCGGAGTTTATCGAACGTCAGGTCGAGGAACAAATTCGTACCTGTACTGCCGAATTTTTTGCAATGCGAAAAGACGTTGGGTGTAGCCGCACTGATCCCATTTTTATTGTGGGTTTGCCGCGAGCAGGCTCGACCTTGTTAGAGCAAATTCTTGCCTCGCATTCACAGGTTGATGGCACAATGGAGCTCCATAATGTGATGGGGTTAGTATCGCGCTTGCGCGGTCAAACCAATCGCTACCCAGACGTATTGCCTCAACTTCAAAATGACTATTTCAAGCAGTTTGGCGAGCAATACATCAAGGATTCCCGCGTGTATCGACGAGGCGGCATGTTTTTTATCGATAAGATGCCAAATAACTTTTTGCATATTGGCTTAATTAAATGCATGTTGCCTCACGCGAAAATCATTGATGCACGACGCAATCCGATGGCGTGTTGCTTCGGCGGTTTTAAACAACTGTTCGGTGAAGGGCAAGAATTTACTTACGATTTAACCAATATCGGTCGCTATTACCGAGCGTATGAAAAACTCATGGCACATTGGGACAATGTCTTACCGGGTTACGTACTGCGGGTAAATAATGAAGATGTGATTGCCGATCTTGAAGGACAAGTTCGTCGGATCTTGGCCTTTTGTGGTTTACCTTTCGAAGATGCCTGTCTCCGCTTTCACGAAACCCAACGCGTCATTAAAACACCGAGCTCAGAGCAAGTGAGGCAACCTGTAAACGCGAAAGGAGTGGATTTGTGGAAACACTACAAAGCCCATTTAACGCCGTTAAAAAATGTGTTGTCGAAAGTTGACGGGTCTAATGAAGGTTTTTAGTCAATACCATGTTGCTGCAATGTTGACTTAACCGTATGATGGTTAGCGCGCCCAAATGACTTTGAATTGGCAAGCATAAATTCATTTTCATAGATTGGGCTAAATGGACTGCGTGAACATATTTCACGTGTTATCTCGCAACGCTTCTCAGGAGTCTTCGCCGTGTTGCAAATTACTGATCTTCAGCAAGAGCAAAAAATTGCACCGCTATTACGTTTAGGGTTCCGTCCATTCTTTTTGTTTGGTGCGGTTTTAGCTTTTACCACTGTTCTTTATTGGGCGGGCTTTTTGCAAGGCCACGTAAGTTGGATACCGAGTGTCAATCCAATATGGTGGCACGGTCATGAAATGCTGTTTGGGTTTTTACCTGCGATTATCGCCGGATTTCTTCTGACTGCAGTGCAAAACTGGACAGGTATACCTGGCATTCGTGCAGGCAAACTAGGCGCACTGTTTGCACTTTGGGTAACCGCCAGAGTGCTGCTGTTCACCGATCTAGGTATCTCGATGTTCGCCATCATGATCATCGATGTTGGTTTTTTATTGGCGTCAGCCGCTGTGCTAGCGCAACCCGTATTAAAAATTAAGCAATACCGTAATTTAGTCTTTGTGCCGTTGCTTACCCTAATGGCTGTTGCTAACGTAGTCAGCTATTTGCCGCTTTTAGGGCTTGATGCGAAGTTCCAACAACAGGGCTTTTATGGCATGGCTATGTTGGTGACGATGCTGGTGTCGTTGCTGGGTGGCCGTGTGGTGCCATTTTTTACAGCGAATGGTACAGGGAACAGTCGATTACCTGTGATTATGTTGCTGGAAGTGTTGTCTGTGGTCAGTGTTTTCACGTTGTTCTTGTATTTTATCTCTGGTGTCTCTTTACCCCCTGAGTTTATAGCAGCGGTATGTTTCGTTGGTGCCATCGCCCAAAGCTTGAGATGGTTGCGCTGGCGTCCTTTTACTACTGGACAAGTGCCGTTGCTCTGGTCACTTCACAGTAGTTATGTCTTTATTCCAATTGGGTTGGCGTTAATGGGTATCGCCTTATTATTCCCTGAACGCTTTGTGTTGGGGCATGCACTTCATGCGCTTACTGTTGGCGCAATGGGCGGGATGATACTGGCAATGATGGCGCGAGTTTCGTTGGGCCACACTGGACGTCAGCTTGGTGCAGGCGGGTTGATGCAAGGTGCTTTCGTATTGGTTGTACTTGCCGCTTCACTACGCAGTGTGGGGATGTTTTTCTGGCCGCAATATTCCGACGTGTTGTTGCAGGCAGCCTCGTTGTTTTGGTGTTTAAGCTTTGCTGCGTATGTCTATATATATTGGCCGATATTGTCTGCCCCGCGTGTAGACGGCAAACCCGGCTAATCTGAAGCTAAAAAAAATGTGAATTTCGGGGCGGTTTATTTCCACTCTTCAACGACTTGGACTACGTTTTAAAACAGTATGTAATAAAACGTCCAGCGCAGAAGAGAGCGCCCCGTGTTTGATATTAATGACGAGACACTCGAAAAACTAAAGAAAACCGTGAGCCTGCCTTCTCGGCCAAGCATTCTGGTGGAGCTAGACAAGGAACTTCGGCGTGAAGAACCCGACCTCAACGCGGTGTCTGCGCTTCTTGCCAAAGATGTTGGCTTAAGCGCTGGCATATTAAAAATTTTAAACTCCCCTGCGTTTGGCCTTTCAAGAGAAGTCAGAGATGTCAAACATGGCGCGACCATTCTTGGGTTAGAAGCCATTAAGGGAATATCTACCGCTTACTTTCTTAAGCAGACCTTCGATCAAGGTAGTTGCTGTATTTTACTGGAACCATTTTGGGATAGAGCAACAATGGTCGCCAGAGCCGCAGTGAAAATTGGTATGGCGTCGTACTGCAATGTAACCAACGACTTAATGTACCTTGCTGGCCTGTTTCATAATTGTGGTGTGCCAGTCATGGCGATACGTTTTCAGGATTATGGGATTACCATGCTGGAGGCGCAGGAAGACGAAGACGCAACGTTAGTTGAAAAAGAAAATGCGCTTTATGATACGTCGCACAATGTAGTAGGTTACTTCTTATCTCGTTCATGGCATTTGCCCAAATCATTGTCTAAAGCACTACTTCACTCCCAAGATCGATCATTTTTTGATGTTGAAAAAGATTTTGAAGCCCGAGCATTGGTGGCCGTAATGAAAGCCGCAGAGAATGCTATTTCCATGATTTTTGAAGAAACAGACCTAACAGAATGGCGGCGATTTGGTTTGTCTGCATTGGCAGAACTGGAGTTATCGGTAGACGAATATCAGGAGCTGGTAGATCAGTTGGAGAGGGAAGTCGTGGACCTGACCAGCTAATGTAGTGTTGCTAGGCGGCGCCAGGATCTTCCCAGTGATAAACATGATACTGCCAAGGCGCTAGCCGTATTTCTATATCCGCATCTAGCGAAATGATACGCTCTTGCCTAAATTCGAAGTACTTTCCTACGAATATATCATCTGTGAAATTCACCTGCTGGTGGCGAGCACTGAAGTTAAATACGGCAAAAATTCTATGGTTTTTGTGCTGCCTGACAAAGCTGAAGACGTCAAGAGGCATTGTATTGGTCACATGCTGCATACGAGCGCCATATTCGCCATTCCACAGTGCGATGTTGGCATGTTTCAGTGCGAACAAAGCTTGGTATAGTGCGCCTATTGGATGTTTTGTCCATAGAATCGGGTCTTTATCGAAGAAGAGCAGTTGCTTGTTATCTCCGGCTTCTTGCCCGTTGTAGATCATAGGCAAGCCCTCTCCAATCACAGACAAAACAATGATTGCCTCGAGCGCATCACCAAACCGAGCCCGTGATGTTCCGTTCCATGCGTTTAAATCGTGATTTGTGACATGAGTCATTCGGTAAGCGTTGCGGGGGTAGGCTTTTTCATTCCATGAATAGTACTTATGCAGGAGTCTGACATCACCGTCTTGCTGTGCTATGCGCGTCACAGACTCTACCCACGACCATGCATAGGTGGCGTCAAAACCATGCGCATAGAGATCTCGCGACTCCCACTCGGCCAACATAAAAACGGGTTTGATTTGTTCAAGTTTAGCGCGCGCTTTTTGCCAAAATAGATTGGGAACAAATCCTGCTACGTCACAGCGAAACCCATCTATATCGGTCTCGTTAACCCAGAACAACATGGCATTGACCATGTAATCTTGCAATTCGCTATGGCTGTAGTCTAACTCGATGATATCTGCCCAATCCCACCACGGCGTGGGGCGAAAATGGCCTTTTCGATCATGGGCGTACCATTCAGGGTGAGTGCTTACTAAGATGTTATCCCAAGATGTATGGTTAGCAACCCAGTCTAAAATGACTTTCATGCCTAAGGTGTGGGCGTGATTAACGAAAGCCATTAAATCAGATATTGTGCCAAACTCAGGGTTGATGTCTTTATAATCCCTAACACTATATGGGCTGCCAAGCGTCCCTTTTCTGTTTTTAATACCAATAGGGTGAATTGGCATTAGCCATAGAATATCTGCGCCTAACTGCTTTATTCGCGATAACGCTTTTCGCGCGGCAGAAAGCGTGCCTTCAATACTAAACTGGCGAAGATTTATTTGATAAATAACCGCATTTTTGCTCCATGTTGGATGAACA
The DNA here is from genome assembly GCF_025751585.1 of Fluctibacter corallii. GTDB lineage: Bacteria > Pseudomonadota > Gammaproteobacteria > Enterobacterales > Alteromonadaceae > Fluctibacter_A > Fluctibacter_A corallii. The sequence continues at coordinate 569,693 of NZ_JAOWKX010000001.1, read as the reverse complement.
ATCGTCTTCATGTGAATGATGAAAGGTGGATCCCTTGGACTCAGAGATCTATCTGGTAGATAACTTAACATTAGCAGTGAAAAGGCGCTTTTGCATTTGGATAACACTTTTTCTACCCACAACTATAGTGAGGTTAATTCAGGCTGTGCTAGGATTACCGTCCTCGTATTTTTGGTATGTTGAATTGTCTTGAAGTTAATTAGACTGTTTCTGTTAGCTATGTCTCTGCTTCTTGTGAGTGCAGTAGGATTGGTATTTGTTATTTTTGATGGTTCGCCTCTTGTCGCACAACAGCAAGCGAGCACAGTTGATGACGCAGATTCTGTTCATGCGTTGATGCGAAGCGTAAGAAACATGCTAAAGCGCAGGCATCAGGCGCAAGAAGTCAGCATATCCGAGCAGCAAGTTCACAGTTTATTAGGTTTAGCAAACCGCGCATTGCCCAACTTTTCATCTAAAGTAAATCTCCAACCTGAAATCGGTCTTATCGCCGCCTCCTACGCATTTTCTTCCCCCTTCGACGTTCCGTTGCCTACCGTTTATTTGAACGTGAGTGCGTCGTTGTCTTCGGGAGCTAGATTGCATATTGATGATGTGTCTATAGGGCAGCTTACTTTATCGGGTCAAACATTTTTGTGTTTAGTGGAATGGCTTGTAAATACATGGACATCAAGTGATATTGCCACCAATGGACTAAATACGATTAAGCGTACGCAGGTGAATAAAGATTATTTGGTGCTTGATTTACAGCCGATTCAGCCGGTGCTGGCGCAATTAAATGAAATTAAAAATGGGCTAGGTACCAGCCAAGACACGCATCTGCGAGAGCGCACAGCCTATTACTTAAAAGCGTTAGATGATAAGAGCGACTTGAATCAAACTAGAGGGGTGTCATTAACTCAGTATTTGAGTTCGCTTTTTCAACTCGTAGAAAGTCAGCGCGCTTTTCATGATCCTGTCAAAGACAATCAAGCGGCTATTTTAGCTCTGGCGGTTTACACGGGGCATCATCGTTTAGCTAACTTAGTCGGGGATATTCAGCCAGTAAAAGGACGTGCCGCGCTACCTCGATATCGCCCGTTATTGGCGGGCAGAACCGATTTAACTCAGCATTTCGTATTGTCTGCAGCAATATATGTGTTATCGCAACAGGGCATCACCGTCGCCATCGGTGAGTTTAAAGAATTGATGGATAGAGCGAACGGGGGAAGCGGCTACAGCTTCGTTGATTTGGCCGCAGACATGGCAGGTTTGCGCTTCGCAGAACAGGCACTGTCACCTGAACGAGCTATGCCGTTGCAGTCTGCGTTGGCCAAGGGAGTGGAGCAAGCATGGTTATTCCCTGATACGCAAGGCTTAGCAGAGGGGCTGACAAAGCAGGCATTCTCTGAGCAGTTTGAAACAGTAGATAGTCAGGCGTATAAAGATGTACTTATTGACATTCAAACTCGAATTGACAATTTACCTTTAAGCCAACTGTAATTTTGTACTTTGAGATAAAAATCTGAAAGAGAGTTGATACAGATAGATGATATGTTGTTGCTGTTGCGATTCGCTTTTGGACAATCTATCACAGCATTTCTTGAATAGAGCGGTATACTTCGGTGGCCTTTTCTGTGGTCAGATTGTTTTTTTGTGCAGTACCAACACTGCTTGATACGCGTACAAATTCGTCGCCGGTGAGCGCATTGGGGTTATCTTCTTCTTGCTGCAAGGATTCTCTGCGTGCTTCTTGCTGCTTTTCATTTTGTTGCAGAATACGTGCCTGAGGCGACAGTTCAACTTCTGGCTTGTTGGCAGAACCAATACCATAGGCAACCGTCGTTGACTCTGCCTCACTACCTAAAATAGATCGATTCACCGACTCTCTGGTTTGAGTGGGTGTTGATATCTTATTGGTTAGGGTTTCGGCAAGATTATTGTTTGCGCGCAAATCCATAAAATCACCTCATTTACTGAGTTAAGTATGGAATATTTTGCTCAAAAAACAACCTTGCCGTATTCGTATTAAGGTTTCCGGTTCGACAATAGGCTTTCTTGAACCGCATTGCAGCCACGTATTAAGCTTTAGTGCGCAATGATTGTTGAAACTGGTTTAGGGTTTTCATCAGTAGTTCGAGTTTCTGCACAACGCTGGGAAGTGCAGCTTGAATCGTTGCATCGTCTTTTTGAGAAAGTTCAGCAATATCATTACTCAATTCTTCTACGTATGGCATAAAGCGCTTGCTACTTACGCGGAATCCCTCGTTGGAATTAAAGATATTACTGAATTTACCTTTGCCGTCTTTTTGTAACGCATTCAAGGTGTTATCTGCGTCAATGGCTTTACGATAGATAAGCTGCATGTTCTCTGCGAGCTTGTCAAAAATTACCTGCATAGTGATCTCAAAAAAATTTAAAAATAATGCTAAAGATTCGTTTAGTTCGGTCGATAACTACTCGAAGGCTGGTAATTCTGCCTGCTTTTTATTAACGCTACAAGCAATAGAGGAATTTGGTATGGAACTTCAAGGTGTAGGTGCCTCTGGAACGTCCGACGTGTCGTCTGAATTGCGTGCTGCAAAGCTAGCAAAGTCTCAGCAGGAAGCTGAAGGCAAGGCGTCACTTCAGCTGCTGGAATCGGCCGCTGACGTACCAAAAGCGACATCAGCAAACCCTGCGCTAGGTTCGACAATCGACACCTTCGCATAATTCGGGTTTACGGATGTAGCTGTAAGTCTAAAGGCGTTTTGCCGGGTTGGTCTGCAATCTCTCTAACGAGTTTGGGGACTAGATAGCCTGGCTGACGCTTTATCATTTCACGCATGATATCCCTGGCATGTTGATCTGATACATCAAAATGCGCAGCGCCTTTGACTTTGTCTAACACATGCAAATAATAAGGCAGTACACCCGCGGCAAACAATGCTTCACTAAGGGCAATTTGTGATTCGGCTGAATCATTCACACCTTTCAGTAACACAGCTTGATTAAGTAACGTGACCCCCGCTTGTTTGAGCAGTAATAGCTTGTCAATCAGCGCTGAATCAATTTCGTTTGCATGATTAATATGCAACACCATGATATTTTGCAAGCCGTTATTCGAGAACCAATCGATTAATTCTGTCGTGATGCGCGATGGAATAACAACGGGTAATCGCGTATGAATACGCAAGCGCTTTATGTGGGGGATTGACGATACTTCTTTGCTTAACCATGCCAGAAAGTCATCTTTGGCCATAAGTGGATCGCCGCCAGAAAAAATCACTTCGTTAATTTGATTGTCTTTGCGGATGTATGTCAGTGCCTCTTGCCAACCTTGCTTGTTTACACTGTTGTCTGCATAAGGAAAGTGGCGTCTAAAGCAATAGCGGCAATTTACTGCGCATCCGCCACGTACAATCAGTAACACACGGCTTAGGTATTTATGTAACAGGCCTTTTTGATCATTATTTTGTTCTAACAGGGGATCATCTGTGTAGCCCGTGGGTTCGGCAAATTCTTCTTTAAGCGGAAAAACCTGTCTTAAAAGTGGATCGTTAGGGTTGCCTTTTTCCATGCGTGCGGCAAAATCACGAGGAACACGCATAGGAAATAACTTACGAGCATGAATGTCTTGCCTATACTCTTCAACAGGCAATTGTAGGTAATGTAAAAGCTTTTCTGGGGCGGTAAATGACAAAGCGAGTTCTTTTTGCCAGTTCTGCTCTACAGAAAGCGGTTTTTTAGGTATTATCTGCGCCAACGAAATTGCTCAACAAAAGATTAGATTAGAGGAAATATGGCTAATTACAGCACAAACGAGTTTAAAGCGGGCCTTAAAATAATGCTTGATGGCGAGCCTTGCAACATTCTTGAGAACGAATATGTTAAACCAGGAAAGGGTCAAGCGTTCAACCGCGTTAAAATCCGTAAGCTAATTTCTGGCAAAGTGCTTGAAAAAACGTTCAAATCTGGCGATTCAGTAGAAGGTGCTGATGTAATGGATACGGATTTGGCGTATTTGTACACCGACGGTGAGTTCTGGCACTTTATGAACAACGAAACCTTTGAGCAGATTGCTGCTGATGAAAAAGCAGTAGGCGATACAACAAAGTGGTTGGTTGAGAATGATGAATGCACTATTACCTTGTGGAATGGGTCTCCGATTGCCGTTACGCCACCTAACTTCGTTGAGCTAGAAATCACGGAAACGGATCCTGGCCTTAAAGGCGATACAGCGGGCACAGGTGGTAAGCCTGCGACATTGAGTACCGGTGCAGTAGTGCGTGTACCGTTGTTTGTACAAACGGGTGAAGTCATTAAAGTTGACACACGTAGTGGCGAGTATGTGTCACGCGCACAAAAATAATCGCCTTTTAGATAACAAAGCCCACACATTGCTGTGGGTTTTTTTGTGTCTTTTAACGCCTTGTTTCTGACTATTTCGGCTCATTCTTTTGGAGGTAATTAGTATGTGGCAACCCAGTGCGACCATCAAGGCGCTGCGTGAGCGTGCAGCATTAATACAAAGTATCCGACAATTTTTTATTGAAAGAGACGTCCTAGAAGTGGAGACGCCTGCGTTTTCCGCTGCCAGCGTGACGGATGTGCACCTTCACACGTTTTCTACGCGATTTCATCATCCCCTCAAGCCAGATGCGCAAACTTTGTATTTGCAAACCTCTCCAGAATTCGCCATGAAACGCTTGCTCTGCGCAGGCAGCGGTGCGATTTTTCAACTAAGCAAAGCATTTAGGAACGAAGAAGGGGGGCGTTTTCATAACCCTGAGTTCACTATGCTTGAATGGTACCGTCCCGGCTTTGACCATTTCGCTCTAATGAACGAGGTGGATGCCTTGCTCCAAGCGGTGTTATCGACTGAGCCAGCAGATAGGATGTCCTATCAGGAAGTATTTAAGACTGTATTGGGGATTGATCCTCTTACAGTCGGAATAGAAGATTTGAAGTCAGTGTGTGCTGAGTTTGGCTATGCAGACATTGCAGTCGGCGAAACCGACAAAGACACGCTGTTACAGTTGCTGTTTAGTGAGCAAATAGAGCCAAAGATAGGACAAGCTCGCCCCGTTTTGGTTTATCACTTTCTGGCTTCTCAGGCGGCTTTGGCAAAAATAGATGAACAGGACCCGCGCGTGGCACGACGGTTTGAAGCCTACTATAAAGGCATTGAATTAGCGAATGGGTTTCATGAATTGTCTGACGCGCAAGAACAACGCTCGCGGTTTGAAAGGGATAATCAAAAACGACATGTGATGGGGTTACCTGAAATGCCTATAGACGCTTACTTTCTTGAGGCGCTGGAGTCGGGGTTACCCGATTGTGCAGGCGTTGCTTTAGGAGTTGATCGCTTGATAATGTTGGCCTTGGGTGCATCTCGAATATCTGAGGTGTTGGCATTTGATATAGATCGCGCATAAAGGGCACAAAAGCATGGCAAGAAGTTGGTTGTTCGGTTATGGAAGCCTGTTGAGTGTACAAAGTCGTTTGGCGCACTCCACGATACGAGGTGAAGCGATTCCCGCTCGGCTAACTGGTTGGCAACGAAAATGGGTAACGCGCTCTGAGAATGAACTACAAACCTATGTGGGTGCAGTAAAGTCCAGCGATACTGAGATGAATGGCGTGTTGTTGCCTTTAGATAAATCTTGCACTGTGTTGCAAGCACGCGAAAAAGACTATCAATTTTCGCCAGTGGCGAAATCGTCTCTGGATTTTATGTCAGACAGTGTTTCAAATACAGATACCTTCTGGATCTGCGAGACGCTAAAAGAGCACAATGCGAACGACACGTTTCCCATAACTCAATCTTATGTCGATACGTGTTTAATAGGCTGCTACGAAGTTGGCGGACATCAAGCGGTCGAGGCATTCGTTCATACCACTCATGGCTGGGAAAACGCGTGGGTGAATGACAGACTGAACCCAAGCTATCCTCGTAGAGCGGTGCTTGAGGCGGGTAACTTTGCATTAATCGACACGCTCCTTGCGTCAACGGGTATTCTTCAACATAGGAAATAATGTGTGATTGTTACATCAAGACTTGTGTTATCAGAGCTGAGAGAAGGCGACGCAGATTTTATCGTTCACTTGCTTAATGATCGCGATTTTATTCGTTATATCGGTGATAAGGGCGTTCGCGACACAGAAGGGGCGATACGCTATATGAACACTGGCCCTATTCACATGTACTGTAAACATGGCTTTGGCCTATGGAAGGTCAGCGAGCGTGAATCAGGCAAAGCTTTGGGGTTGTGTGGCTTATTGCAACGAGAGGGAATGCCTTTTGTGGATATTGGCTATGCATTTTTGCCTGACGCCCGAGGCAGAGGCGTAGCGTTTGAGGCCTGTAAAGCCACTCTTGAATATGCTAAAGAAAATACGGAACTTGAGAGTATAGCTGCGCTGGTAAGCCCCGATAATGTCGCGTCGATCGCGTTAATTAAGAAGCTTGGGCTAACGCCTACATGCGAGTGGGATAAGTACATTGATATGCAACCCACTCGCGTATTTAAAATCGCGCTACCTACTGAGGAGGAAGCACAGTTACTTTGTTGATAAAAATAGGTTCTTTCGGCACATCGGCCCAACCTATGCGTGCATGATAATGGGTGTCTACCAGTGCCATGGCATCTAGCACCTCAGTGCCTTCCATTACCATACCAAATACTGCGTAACCCCAGTTTCGGCCTGGGTCAAGGCTGGGGTTGTCAGCCATATTAAAATAAAACTGTCGATTGCCTGAGTGAGGATCATTCTGCCGTGCCATGGCAATGGTGTACAAACTGTTCTTCATACCGTTGCCTGATTCGTTAAATATATTAGGAAACTTAGACAATTCACGGAAGTCTTTGTCGACTCCGCCACCTTGAATAACAAAGTCAGGGATAACACGATGAAATTGCGTGCCTTCATAGCTGCGCTTATCTACGTAACGTAAAAAATTGTTGGTTGTGATAGGCGCTCGCGCTCGGTCTAATTCGACTACGATATTGCCCATCGTGGTTTCAATTTTTACTCGTGGATATAAGTTGTCAGGCTGAATATGTGAGCCGTCTTTTTTACCGCTTGCTTGCAATGGTAAAGTCAGTGTAAGCAATAGCGTGAAGCACAAAAGTCTGAATGTCATTAAATCGTCCCTTATCGTTTTAATGAAGATAGAATACTAAATTTCTTGTCACTGGTGACTACACCGTACCCGCCAAATAAGCGTTTGAGCTTTTTGGGGTAGTCGAGATGACGGTTGCCAATGATCCTCAGCTGACCGCCTCTACGCAAGTATTTTTTTGCATCCACAAACATTTGCCAAGCAATGTGGTCGGTAATGGCGTTTTGTTGATGAAAAGGTGGATTACATAACACGATATCTACGCTAGGGTGACCAATACTGGCGAATTCGTCTAGACAGTTGCTATGAATAAAGTGGCACTGCGACAGGCGTTCAGGCATGTTGTATTTTACATTCTCCATTGCTGATTGAATTGCCATGTGCGATTCATCGACAAAAAATACCTCGGCATCAGGGTAGTCAAGCAATACGCTTAATCCTATTACGCCGTTGCCACAGCCCAAATCGACCACACGCTTGCTGCGACAATCAGGAAGGTGATTCATCAATAAACGCCCTCCAATATCCAGTTGCTGGCGAGCAAATACATTGGCATGGTTGTGAATGGTTAAACGTTTGTCATCAGTTTGCCATACCGTTGGAAAAGGCGACGTGTGCTGTTTGTCTCCTGCGCGGCGACAGAATATCAGTCTGGCTTTTTTCTTCGCGAGCGACGTGGTAGTGTCCCCTAAGTACTTTTCGAACAAACCCAACGTCGATTTTTGAATACTTTTCACCTTGCCCGCGGCGATAATAAGAGTGTCTGGCGTCACTACCTGTTGGAGTAAAATGAGTTGGTGCTCTAGTAGCGCTGTCGTTTTCGGAATTTTGAGCAATATCACATCGGGTTGCTGATCACCTAAGGTCATGCAATCACGAAACTCTACTGGATGAGGATGGGGCTGACTAAGCGCCATATTGTGCTCTAAATTGCGCTCACAGCTTTTTCGAGAAACATAAGAATCACTGTACCAGTCAATGTCTACAGGGTTACCTTTTGCAGTAATACGCGTGGCAAACCAGCATGCAAGGGCACCAAAATCATCGTTGAATATGGCAATGCGTGAAACTGTTTCAAAAGACAACGTATTTTCTACGTGTTCTATCAGATACTCGTCGGCGGCATCCCAAGCTTGCCAGCTTTCGTGCTGAAGCTGTTCGGGAAAACGGGTTAATTCAAACGATTTATCCAGTAAACTAAAAATAGTATTCATATTAAACGTTCAGGTTATTCTTGGGTTATGCAATCCGATTTATTTGACAATGATTCGCCAGTGTTATCCTTACCCATGCAAGATGCGTGTGTTGAGTATATCCCCCGTTTTCTTGGGGGTGAACTCGCAGACTCCAGTTTGCAAACATTGGTGTCTGAACTTGCTTGGAGGCAGGATCATATCAAAATGTTTGGTAAAACGGTGAAAATACCGCGACTTCAGGCTTGGTATGGTGATAAAGAGGCCATTTATACATATTCTGGGCTAACTATGAAACCGTTAGCTTGGACACCGTGCTTACTTGAATTGAAACAGATGTGTGAGCAGGCTGCGTCGGCAAAATTTAATGGGGTGTTAGCGAATTTATACCGCAATGAACAAGATTCAATGGGGTGGCATGCTGATGATGAACCAGAATTGGGAGAGCGACCCGTTATTGCATCGTTGACGTTAGGTGAAGCGCGGGATTTTGATTTTAAGCACAAAATAACAGGTGAAAAGCATCGAGTTAGGTTGGCGCATGGTAGCCTGTTAATCATGTCTGAGGAGACGCAAAAGTATTGGTTTCATGCAATTTCAAAACGCACGAAAACACTGGGCTTGAGAGTAAATTTAACCTTCCGATTTATCCACCAACTTGAAAACACGGTTATAAGATCCCACTTATAAGCCTCTAAAAAATATATCAATGTCCCTCAAAGAGTTATCAGATTTTATCCAAAAAGCGATGTTTAAATGGGAAAAATAACGCTAGATTTACTCCAAGAAGGATCTTTTTTAGCTCGAAAAAAGTCGTTAAAAGAGGAGAGCACATGAACATTCAAAATAGCATTGAGCAGAAACTTCTGGCCCATTTTGATCCGGCCCATTTGGAAGTCGTGAATGAGAGCTTCATGCACAATGTGCCTGCTGGCTCAGAGACACATTTTAAAGTTGTGCTAGTCACACCACGTTTTTCAGGTGAGCGGTTAATTAATCGCCATCGCGCCGTTAATGCGGTGCTAAAAGACGAACTTGCAGACCAAATACATGCGCTTGCGCTACATACTTATACGGATGATGAGTGGCAATCTTTGTATGGCGGCTCACCTAATTCACCTAAATGCTTAGGTGGTGGATTGCGTAAATCTGTTTCTTAACTCTTTGATTTTCCATGGAAAAGCCCGCTTAAATGCGGGCTTTTTAGAACTTCATTTAAATTTAGCTTATTACACTTTAAATTGTTTAATTGATGCCTGTAGCTCTTCAGCTAACTTTGCGACTTCCAAACTTGACTCGGAGGTCTGCTGAGCGCCTGTCGCCGTCTCTTCTGCGATACCTACGATAGTTTCAAGCTTTTCGCTGATTTCTTGAGATACAACGTTCTGTTCGCGCGCAGATTGCTCGATTTGAGAGCTGACATCGTGGGCTTTGTGAACCGCCTCAGTTATGAGATCTAGCGCTTGAGTCGCTTTTTCGGTCTGCTCCACACATACTGTCGTTTGCTCTTTGCCTTGATTCATGACTGAAACGGCTTTTTCAGCACCCGCCTGCAACACTTCAATCATAGAATTGATTTCTTGCGTTGATTCCTGTGTGCGACTCGCTAAAGTACGTACCTCGTCTGCAACTACTGCGAAACCACGACCTTGTTCACCAGCACGCGCAGCTTCAATAGCAGCATTCAGGGCTAATAGGTTGGTTTGGTCGGCTACACCGCGAATAACATCAAGAATACCGCCAATACTCGCGCTGTCTTGGTGTAGTTTGTTGATCACTTCGGCGGCTTCTTCAACATCTTTGGCTAATACTTCGATAGTACGTTTATTTTCCAGTGATATGGCTTTAACTTTCTCTGCTTCATCATCTGCATGACGAATCTGATTAAGCGTATCTTCTGCATTCTGAGTCACCATTTGTGACGTACTATGCATCTCAGTAGTGGCGGTTGCTACTTGAGCAACTTGTGACTTCTGATCATGAATCGATGCTGTTGTCTGGGTTGTAACTGCAGATGTTTGCTCAGATGCTGCCGCAAGTTGTGCTGCACGGCTGCTAATGCCAGTAATCAGATCTTTAAGGCTCGCAATCAGGTTATTTACACTCTTTGCTAGCTCACCAAATTCATCATCCGATGAATCATCAAGACGACGGGTTAGATCGCCAGATGAGACAACGTGAAGCACTTCGTTTACTTTATCAAGTGGCACTGTAATCGCTCTGACACTCATATACGCAATACCCGTTGCAACAACCAACGAAATGATCACAAATATGGCTACTTGCAATGTGCCGCTTGATACCGCCCCTTCAACATCAGATGCTGCATTCGCGCTCATTGCTTCGGCTTGAGCTAGTAGTTTATTGAGCACTTCTGACGCTTCTTGAATATTTATCTCAGACGCATCAAGCGCTTGCTTGGCTTTAATTTGTTTATTTAGGCGATCAACCTGCGTGGCGAGTAATCCGCTGCTAGATTTCACTTTATTGACGACTGAGTCAACCAACTCAGAAATTTCATCTAATGTGCCTGAAGAATCCTGTCCACCCGCGGCTTCTTGCATCGCTGCCATCTGTCTTTCAACTTCGTCGACAACAATACGCACCTCATTTCCTATGGTTTGTGCACGGGTAAGGTTTTTGGTTTTAATGTAATCTGCGCTTACGGTAAGCAAAGAGAGAAGCGTTGTTTCTAATTTGCTGCCCATTTCTGATGCTTGAGCAAGTGAGTCATTAGATTGCACTTCGTCTAAGTCGGCAAAATCGAGCAGCAGTGTCGATGCGTCGTCTGCGTTTTCTTCAACCTCGTCTACGACATCTTGTAATGCATTGGCTGTTTGTAAGTCTGCTGTGTGGCTAGTGAACATCTCATTGACGTTACTGAGATAGCTTTGGTAAATTTGATCGACACTGGTGAGCGTTTTGTTCAATTCTGGCTGTCTGCTGACCACACTTTTCAGGTGTGAGAATTCCTCTTCAAACGTTTGCTGGCTTGTTTGAAATTTAGCAATTTCGTCTTCTAAAACAGCAAGCTCTCCTTCGTAATACGCTTCAACGGTCAATCTTCCCATATTAATAAATGAGGACTTGAGCTGCGTGCTTCCTTTAAGTGTTGGAATGGCGAGTGTATTCACTTCTTCGGTCGCGCTGTCAATGCTGTTTAAGCTGACGAGCGAAACAGCACTGATGACGATCAGCAAGAGTGAAATGATGGCAAAACCACCGATTACACGCATAGCAACTGTTATTTTCATGTAAATTCCCCTGATACTGCTTTTTTGCACGCAAATTATGTTTGTTCAAGTACAGGTGTAACATTGAACTAGAGACTAAAAACGTTACGCAAGCCCACAACTTTACCCGTTTACTACGTTAAAAAAAAGTAGCAAATCGTTGTGTTGTCTGGTCTGACAAGCTACATCCCTAATGACTAAGTAAACTTAGTTCGACCTAAGTTTTATCGACGAATCGACTTTTTTCTTTAAAAATCAATACTTACTTTTTCATTCTTCTCGAAATGAAAAAGCGTCATAGTGTTACCCCAGACATATCCCGTGTCTAAACCAATAAACGTATTTGTTTGTGTGTTGCCCATTAGCGAGGCCCAGTGACCAAAAAATATACGTTCTTGAGCGTTAAGGTTGGGGTTGGGTGCCGTGAACCACGGTAGCAGTTTTGGGTCATCACATGATACATCGGGCGCGGTTTTACATTTAAAATCCAGTGCATAATCTTGATGTAAAAAGCGCATGCGGGTGCAGGCATCAATAATGAATTTTAAACGAGGGTAGCCACTCAACGATTCGGACCATGTTTGCGCACCCGAGCCATACATATTCTTCAATAGTGCTTCATAATCGTTTGAGGATAACTGTGATTCTACCTCTTTAGAATACTGATGTAATTCTCGCGTCGACCATTGAGGATAAAGCCCCGCGTGAACAATGTGGTTATGCTCATCAAGTGATAGCGCCAGTGGTTTTTCTCGTAGCCACTGACATATCTTGTTGATATCTGGCGACGCAAGTAAGTCAGTCAAATTATCATTTTTTTTAGCGGGTTTTATGCCCGACGCGATAGAAAGTAGGTGTAAGTCGTGGTTGCCCAACACTGTACGAAAGCTGTCTTTTAGCTCCATTAAATAAATCAGTGTACCTAATGAATCCTCACCTCGAGCAACAAGATCGCCAACACTCCACAGCACGTCTTTAGATGGGTTGAAGTCCACCTTGGCAAGTAGCTTTTGTAAACCTTGGAAGCACCCCTGAATGTCTCCGATAATATAGTTTGCCAAACTAGTTAACCAGATTGGGAACAGCAAGGCGGAAAACAGGAATTGACACCTTGAAAGTCACCTCTTCTCCTGCTGTCATTTCATAAAAGCCTTCCATTGTCCCAATTGGTGTATCTAGAATAGCGCCGCTTGAATAGGTAAACGATTTACCAGATTCAATGACGGGTTGTTTTCCTACTACTCCAGGTCCTTGCACTTGCGTTTGTTTACCGTTTCCATCGGTAATCAGCCAATAGCGGTTTAATAATTGAACGGGAATACTATTTTCATTGCGAATGGTAATTTCGTAAGCAAATGCATGTTTATCTTTTTCTAAGTCGTCTTTTTCAACAAACTGAGTGGACACTTCAATGCCTACATTTTGCTGCAACTTTTCTCGTTCCCGTTCTTGCATATTAGTTTCCTACTTTATGGCTGGCTATGTTTGCAAGGTTTGCAAAATCGGACAGCGACAGTTTTTCTGCTCGCAGATCTGGGCTGATACCAGCTTGTTCGATGTCCTCTTCACTAAGCAGTTCTTTAAGACTGTTTCTAATTGTTTTACGGCGCTGATTAAAGGCATTTGCGCATACGGTATTCAGCATATCAACGTTGTCGACCTCGACAGGAGGCGTGTGATAAGGCACCAATCTGACTACCGCAGAGTCGACTTTTGGGGGCGGATTAAATGCGCCTGGTGGCACATGTAAAACGGGCACAACCTGACAATAATATTGCGCCATAACAGATAGGCGACCATAGTTTTTGTTGCCGGGCATTGCTGCCAAACGATTAACCACCTCTTTTTGCAGCATAAAGTGCATATCTTTTACTTTACCCACAAACTCAAACAGGTGAAACATCAAAGGCGTCGAAATGTTGTAAGGAAGGTTTCCAAACACACGAAGTGGACGATCATCGGTCATGAGAGTTGCAAAGTCGAACTTTAGCGCATCTGCCTCGACAATATTGAGTTTTGAAGAAATGAATGGATGACTACGCAAACGCGAAGCTAAATCTCTGTCTAATTCAACGACGGTCAAGGTGTCAATACGTTCACAAACCGGCTCAGTTAGCGCAGCAAGACCTGGACCAATTTCAACTAGGTTTTCGCCTTTTTGGGGGTTAATTGCCGACACAATCTGATCAATAACAAAAGGGTCATGTAGAAAGTTTTGACCAAACCTTTTACGGGCGGTGTGGCCTAAATGCTGTTTACTCATAGTTTCTTTTCTGCAAGGTGGATGGCTTCTGTGATGGCTAAGGTCATACTGCCATCATCAATGTTGCCTGTGCCAGCTAAATCAAGCGCGGTGCCGTGATCGACAGACGTTCGAATAAAAGGTAAGCCAAGGGTGATATTTACAGACGCACCAAAGCCTTTATGTTTAAGTACGGGTAAGCCTTGGTCATGATACATCGCGAGGATAGCATCAGCCTGTTGCATATATTTGGGTTGAAACATTGTATCGGCAGGCAAGGGGCCTGTTATATGCATTCCTTCACTTCTCAAAGCTTCCAAGGCGGGCTCAATAACCTCTATTTCTTCACGACCCAAATGCCCATTTTCCCCTGCATGAGGGTTTAAACCGCAAACAAAAATATGTGGCCGTTTGATACCGAACTTAAGGCGTAGGTCAGTATTAACAATATGCAGTACTTTGTTTAGTCTGTCTTGTGTTATTGCCTTTGCAACATATGCCAGAGGAATATGGGTAGTGGCTAACACGACGCGCAGCCCCTCTGTGGCTAACATCATGACGACGTCTGTTGTATTAGATTCGGCAGCAAAAAACTCAGTGTGTCCGCTGAAGGATATGCCTGCTTGATTGATAATCCCTTTGTGTACAGGGCCTGTTACGACGGCATCGAACGCATCGTTCATGTTTTCTTGGCATGCTTGGCGTAATGTTTCTACCACATAGTGCCCGTTGTCGCTATTCAATTCACCTGGAACACACTTAGTACGCATCGGTATGTGCTTAACAAATAATTGGCCAGCTTGACTGCTCTTGGGCTGGCTGCTGTTGCCTTCATAGGGTATCAGCTCAATGTCAATACCAAGCAGCTTAGCGCGTGTTTCTAGTAACGTAATATCTGCAAAGGCAATGAGCTGAGCTTGCCAGGAACGACTTGCAACTTGAAGTAATAGATCTGGCCCTATTCCAGCGGGTTCTCCAGGCGTTACAGCTATTCTTAGCGTCATAGATTAGCTCTCACCAGCATCAGCAGGGTTAATTACTTCAATATAGGCTGCGTCTCGCATTTCACGTAACCATGCATCGGTTTCTTCTGCAAATTTTCGTTTATACAGCAACTGATAGGCTTTCTCTTCTTTGCGTTTGTCGGTTGCATCATCAATGCGTCTGTCAATTAATTGTACTAAGTGCCAACCATGGGAAGAACGAAATGGCTGGCTGTATTCGTCTTTCTCAAGCGAGGCAAGCGTATCTTTAAACGCGGGGACATAAATCTCTGGATTGGCCCAGCCTAAATCTCCACCACGTAGTGCAGAGCCTGGGTCGGCTGAGTGCTCTTTTGCTAATTCTTCAAATTCTGCTTCGCCGTCAATAAGCTGTTGGCGAAATTCAGCTAACTGCTCTTTAGCGCGCTCTTCACTTAAAATCAGAGATGGCTTGATAAGAATATGACGGGCTTTAACCTCTTCGATTTTTACGACTTCTATACCACGTAAGCCTTGAATTTGAAGTATATGAAACCCTGCTCCGCTTCGAATTGGGCCTATCAGTTCACCCTCGCTCTTACCTTGAACGGCTTCAGCAAACAATGTCGGCATAGAATTAATGTTTAACCACCCCATGTCTCCGCCTTCAAGTGCCTTTGCACCAGATGAGTTAGCGATAGCCAACTTGGCAAAGTCGCCATCTTTGTTGAGGCGCTCAAGAATTCGCTCTGCATTGTTTCTAGCGGTGGCGATGTCATCATCTGTAGGCTCTGGGGGTAAGCCAATGAGTATATGCCCTAGTTTGTATTCAGCTTGTTCTGCACCCTGTTCATCAATTAATTTAACTAAATTATTAATTTCCTGTGGTGTGATGTAGATGCGACGACGAACATTAGCTCTTCTGACTTCGCCAATAATCATCTCTTGTCGTATATCTTCACGATAACGCTCAAAACTAATTCCGTCACGCTCAATATTTTCTCTTAACTGTTGCATGGAAAAGTTATTTTGTGCGGCAATATTGGCAATCGTTTGGTCTAATTGAGGATCACTCACCTGGATACCCATTCTTTTGGCCATATCCATTTGCAGGTGTGTTGTAATTAGCCTTTCAATTGCTTGCACTCTTAGTGCTCGGTCAGAGGGCAATGATTGGTTGTTTGCGATAGCGTTGCGTTTAACTGTCGCGACAAGATCGCTCACTTCGCTCTCTAATATAACGCTTTGATCGACAATTACTGCGACGCGATCTAATGACGTTTGTTTAGCGCTAGTTGTCATTGAAGTGACAGCGAGAGCCAACGCACACATCCAGAAAGAAAGTTTTGTGAATACTGCCATTGATTTCATAGTTATTTACTTAGTTATTTTAAAAATTACGTGTTATTTATTCAGAAGGTAAGGCTGTCGATATCCAAACAAGCCATCATTCAACATGCGATTTGCTTTAGGTTGTCTACCTTCTTCACCAAATTTAAAGCTAAAGCGCAAGTTTACACTTGAATCAAACTCTTCACTGTCTCGCACTCCTTGTTCATTAAATCGATTGGTTAGGTGTCTTTGTGCTATCAGCTGTACCGACCAACAACATGAGTTGTATTGTAAGCCAAGGTAGCTTTCAATGGTACGGCCTCTATCCCAGTCCTTATACCATCGACCAACCCAGTGCCAGTCGTTGTCAATTGGCCAACTTGCAGTAATACCTACTTGATCAATTTCTTCACCTGATAAATTACGCACGTATCGGTGTGAAAGCTGGACGAGTTTATTATCACTTAATTGGTATTCTAGTGAAATGCTACTTCTTTCTAACTTTTCAGATTGCGTGGAAATTTGAAATTCAGTGTGCGCAAACCAACGACTACCTAACTGCCAGTCAACCTCTCCGGCAAGTGCTGAGCGATTGTTCTCTTTGGACGCTTCGAGCACTTTGTTGTCGGAAAGATAGAAAATCTGACCAATACTTACCTTAAATTGTTCCCGATTATTTTCATCAAGTATTCGAGATGTTGCACCAAGAGTCACTTGATTGTGATCGCTAATTCTATCAAGACCAGTAAATTCCTGACCTCTAAATAGCCCATCGAAATCATTGAGTAGACGAGTAGTATCATATAGACCAATCATGGATTGATCTTCATAACTGGTATATAAATATTGAACTTTTGGCTCAAACGTTTGTGTTACAGGTTGACCCAACCACGTGCCATCACGCTCGAAGTTCAGTGCACCGTATAGCCTTACTTGGCCTAATGAGCGTGTTACTTCTTTCTTTAGAGCGGTATTTTTTATGTCTTCTTGTCGATAATACGTATTTAGAAGGCTTGCTTCGGCGACAAATTCGCCCCATGCTGAATAGAGCGGGAATGAGAGTGTAGGAGCTAGATGAAAACGTGTCGCATCTGGCGATAGGTCAGACTCATTGTCGAAATATGCCAGTTCGGAGTGCATGCTAAACTCAAACCCAGCTAACACATCAGTTTTATAGTTCAGTTTTAACTCTGGCAATGCACGGTAACTAGATGGGTGATCACCTATTAATTCAAAATCTTTTAGCTCGAAAGAGAAATCCAGATTGTCAGAGAAATAACTTAGCCCTAAATTTTGACTCAGATGGGTATCTGCACGGCTATAGAAATCGGAATCTAAATCAAGTATGTAGTTATCATCGCTTATTCTGTTCAAATTCGCGCTAATTAGCCAATTGTCTGACAATTGTCCCAGATGAATATAGCGGAAGAAGTAGCGTGAATCTTCGCTCGGCAGATCTTTATCGTGATCTAAATATTCTACGTTGATTTGTCCCGTGTGTTGGTCAACCAGATAGCGAGCTTCCGTTTTTAATTGCAATCCTCGGTTGGTCATCAATCTTGGTGCAAAGGTTAAGTCGTAATTCGGTGCAATATTCCAGTAAAAAGGTTGCTCGTAGGTTAACCCTGTGCTGCTTGAGGTGGATATCTCTGGATAAAGAAAACCAGTTTGACGCTGATTTGTAATTGGAAACGCAAAATACGGTAAATAAAAGACGGGAACATCTTTGATGTAGAAGCGCGTATTGGTCGCCTCGCCCCATGGCTTTTCTGGGTTTAAGCTGATACTAGACGCTTTAATTTTCCAGTCTTCAGATTGAGCCGGGCAGGTTGTAAAGCTAACGTCTTCCAGTCTCAAGCCGCTTTCTGCGTTTAGAGATATCTGCTCGGCATTACCGCGACCATTAAAGTGCGCTAACCGATACTCTGATTCTGTTATGCTAAGATTGCCTGTTAGTAGGTTTATGTTGATGTCTTCAGTGATAACGTCTATTTGCTGATTTCTATAGTTCACATCGCCTGATGCACGCATGGTTTGAGATAACTTATCAATTCGCGCCTGATTAGCAGCAATATAACCGCTGTCGTTGAAAATCGTGACTTTTCCTTCGAAGTTTGCATATGTTGTTTGGTTAATGTCTGCGCGATCAGATTCAACAATGATTTGACCCTTCTGGATAGCAGGAGAGGTCTGTAGTTCTGTAAGCGGCACCAGACATTGACTGTGTTGAGCGTTCACGCAGCCAGAAAAAAGAGCCAGAGGAATAAGATAGCGCTGTTTATTTTCCATACAGTTTATAAATTATTGAATCCCGTTGGTGCCAAGAAATCGAAAATTAAATGTCGATTTTAAGGCTTTGAATATGTTTTGCCAGTAAACAACTAAAAAAAACGATAAATATCTGAATTTAGTTTCTTGTCGCCTTTTAATCTCTCACCGCATTTGGGTATAGTAACCTTGATATACAAGGGGGTGCTGTGAGTCATCAAGTTAAACGACAGGAGCAATTGGTTTCCTGGCTAAAGCAACATTCACAATTTTCTTTTACGTCTTTAAACATCGTATCGGGTGATGCGAGTTTTCGGCGATATTTTCGTTTTCAGTCAAACCAAAAAAGCTATATTGCCGTTGATGCACCGCCTGAAACGGAAGATGTAAATCGTTTTATAGCAGTCGCAGAAGCGTATAGCCAGCATGGCGTGAGAGTGCCCGCAGTGCTGGCTGTGAATGTTGAGCAAGGTTTTTACGTATTAGAGGACTTTGGAGACAAGCAGTTTGCGTCAATTTTTGAATCCAAGTCTGTATCAGATTGGTATCAGTCTGCGTTAAAACAGCTTCCGGCAATTCAATCCTGTACACGCACAGCCCAGGGCAACATGAAGTTTTATGATCAGGCGTTGCTCGATCGCGATTTTGGTTTATTCACTGAGTGGTTAGTGAATAAACTTCTCAGCCTTAAGTTAGATGAAAAGGAACAGCGAGTGCTAAGAGACGCCGAGATCGTATTAGCCAACAATATGCTGGCGCAGCCGCAAGTAGGATGTCATCGCGATTTCCATTCAAGAAATCTGATGATTGTCGGTGACGATGAAATTGGTGTGATTGATTTTCAAGATGCTGTTTGTGGGCCGATTACCTACGATGCGGTATCACTATTAAGAGACTGTTACAAGGCTTGGCCCGAACAGTGGGTAGACGCGCAGTTGAGCGCGTTGCACCAACGCGATTATTCACAGTATCCGCTTTCAACATTCAGACGTTGGTTTGATTTAACGGGTATACAACGACATGCAAAAGCAGCTGGTATTTTTGCGCGATTGCATTTGCGAGACGGTAAGTCAGTGTATTTGGACGACATTCCTACTGCCTTATCATATATTCCGGTTATTGCACGCCGATATACTGATTTGCATGACTTTGCTAATTTGATTGAAATGCGTGTGATTCCTGCATTTGAGAAAAACGTGTTATGAGAGCAATGATTCTGGCAGCAGGCCGCGGCGAGCGTATGCGCCCCCTTACGGATTCAACACCGAAACCACTTTTAAAAGTGAAAGGCATCCCTATTATCGAACACCAAATTAAGAAATTAGTGTCAGCGGGCATAAGCGATATTGTGATTAATTTGGCATGGTTGGGGCAGCATATTTCTGATTATCTCGGTGATGGCTCACGCTTTCGTTGCCGCATTCATTATTCTGATGAAGGTAGTGCGCTAGAGACTGCCGGAGGCATTATTAAGGCGTTGCCATTGCTGTGCCCAGATGACTATTCAGATCAATTTTTGGTGGTGAATGGCGATATTTTTCATGATGTCGATTTGAGTGATGTTATCGAAACGAGTCAGCAGCTCAATGTCAATAATGATGCACATATCGTGTTAGTAGATAATCCTATTCATCATCCAAAAGGGGACTTTGCTTTTACTTCGCCTTTTGTGTCACTTAAATCTGAAAATAGCGCGAGCTATACGTTTGCAGGTATTGCTATATATCACAAACGTTGTTTTGACTCGCTCGCGGTTGATAAGTTACCGTTAGGGCCTATGTTAAGACACATGGCTGAGCGCGGTGTGTTGACCGGTCACCTTCATAATGGGTTTTGGTGTGATGTTGGAACGCCAGAGCGGTTGGCCTGGCTAAATGAGTTGGAGTGGTAAATGCCCATTTGGGGAAAAGTATTAGGTACGTTGTTTGGTTTCATGTTTGGCCGTATACCCGGAGCCATTTTGGGATTCATAGTGGGTCACATGTTTGATCGTGGCTACAGCCAGGATTTCAGCCAACAAGGCGGGTTTAGTCGCTTCTTCACGTCTCAGGATCAAATTAAATCTCAAGCGGTGTTCTTTCATGCGCTCTTTTCCGTAATGGGACATATCGCGAAAGCGGATGGTCAGGTGAAATCTGAAGAAATTCGGGTCGCTACCGCACTTATGGACGAAATGGGACTCGAAGGCGATGTGCGTAAAGAAGCCCAGCAAGCTTTTCGTGAGGGTAAAGAACGGGATTTCCCGTTACTGAAAACCCTGAAGTCTTTTAGTGAAAGTTGTCACGGGCGTCGTGATATTAAGCAAGTTTTTTTAGAAATTCTGATTCAATCAGCTTATGCAGATGGCAGCGTAGACGCAGCAGAGCAACGGGTGTTAGAAAATGTTGCTGAGGGCTTAGGGTTTAAGCAAAATGAATTGCTGTATTTAATGTCAATGTTTGAAGCTGAGGTGCGTTTTCGTCAACATACTCGTTATCAAAGCCAAACTGGACAGTCGCAGCATCAATATCGCCAACGAACCCACCAAAGCGCGCCTAAAGGCCCTACTTTACAAGATGCTTATAAGATTTTGGGGGTTAATAAAAGCGACGATGATCGCGCCATTAAAAAAGCATATAGAAAGCTCATGAGTGAGCATCACCCAGATAAGCTGGTATCTAAAGGCTTGCCCAAACAAGCGATGGAGATAGCAAAAAACAAAGCGCAAGATATTCAGGCAGCGTATGAAATGATTAAACAAGAGCGTGGAATGAAATAATTTGCGAAATAAATGACTCATCAATGAGGTGGAGCTAGCGACGATTGACATTATCTCTTTTCATTAATACGTAATTCGGATATTTTGTTTCCCGTTCGATGTAACAAGTAATACGTGCGCTAAACGTTCTGGCATCGAATCGAATAGTATGCGATGGTTGTGGAAATGGTAGTCTCGTTAATACGTCTATTTTTTGTCGCCTTTTGGGCGTCATACATTTGCAACATAGCTGCTAAATGATAGCGCACACAATACCAAATAAGGTATGTGTTTTCTTTGTTACGCGGTAATAAAGAAATAAAAGGAATATTTTTAACTTATTCCGGTCTTAAGGAATAAGAGGTTTAGATTTGATAGGAAAGAATATGAATTCATGGTTTAAAAAAGCGATACTGGTTTCATCCATCGCTTGTATGGCTGCTTTTTCGCATCAGGTTTTTGCGCAAGAAAACCATGCGCCAGCAATTGATAAAGTTGAAAAAGTGTTAGGGCTGGAAGTCAGTAGTGTAGCTGATGCACCTGTTGATGGATTACTCCAGGTGATCACAAACCGTGGGCTTTTCTATATCAGTCAAGATGGCAAGTATTTCATGCAAGCGCGTATCTTCAACTTGGATGAGGATATGCGTAATGAAACAGAGGAAGCACTGGGCGAAATTCGTAATGAAGGGCTAAAGAAGTTTGAAAACGACGCCATTGTGTTCAAAGCTAAAGATGAAAAGTATGTGGTAAATGTGTTCACTGACATTACTTGTGGCTACTGCCGCAGATTGCACAGTCAAATTGCGGAATACAATGATCTTGGTATTACGGTTCGTTATTTAGCATTCCCGCGAGGCGGCATGCAGAGCCAGTCGTTCGAAGACATGGTATCGGTGTGGTGTGCAAAGGACCCGCTTGAAGCGATGACGACGGCTAAAAGTGGCGATGCAGTTAAGCCTGCAAAATGTGAGAATCCTGTTGCCGAGCAGTATGAGTTTGGTCAGTTAGTGGGCGTGACAGGTACACCTAATATTATCCTTCCTGATGGTTCGTTGATTGGCGGTTATCAACCGGCCCCAATGCTGCTACAATCTCTCAAACAAATTTAATGATAAAGAGGCGAAAGCCTCTTTATTTTTTTAGCTTAATTTCTATATTTTTGTTCATCACGCTATGCCTTTATCCATTTCTCGTCGTCCAAAGGTCGACGATACGCATTTGTCATCTGTCACCCATGCAACACTTCGTCAAATCTATGCCAGTAGAGGGATAAGTGAGCCGTCTGAGTTAGAGACTGGACTTAAAGGCTTATTGCATTACAAGTCAATGCGTGGCATGACTGAGGCTGTATTGGTACTTGAGCGGGCTTTAGCGCAGAGCAAACGCATTATCATCGTTGGAGACTTTGACGCCGATGGTGCCACCAGTACAGCGTTAGTGTTGTTGTCGCTTAGTAAAATGGGCAGCAAAAATCATGACTACCTCGTGCCCAATCGATTTGACTTCGGGTATGGCCTAAGCCCACAAATCGTAGATGTTGCGCATCAGCAAGGCGCAGATGTCATCATTACTGTAGATAACGGCATATCTTGTTTCGACGGTGTCGAGCGAGCAAAGTCCTTGGGCATTGACGTGGTTATCACCGATCACCACTTGCCTTCCGAAACGTTGCCACCCGCTGACGCTATTGTTAATCCGAATCAATATGGCTGTGACTTTGCATCAAAGAGCATTGCAGGCGTGGGCGTTGCATTTTATCTTATGCTCGCTTTACGCGCTGGGCTAATGGAGCGAGGGTGGTTTGAAAGCCAACAACTTGCCGTGCCTAATTTAGCTGAGTTTTTGGATATTGTCGCGCTAGGCACAGTAGCGGATGTGGTTAAGTTAGATGATAACAATCGAATTCTTGTGCATCAGGGGCTACAACGCATACGCAGTGGTCATTGTCGACCAGGCATTCAGGCGTTACTGGATGTTGCTGGACGTAAGCAAACGCAATTGGCGGCCAGTGACTTAGGCTTTGTACTGGGTCCACGGCTCAATGCCGCAGGTAGGCTTGATGATATGTCGATGGGTATTGAGTGTTTGTTGAGTGATGATGTGCATCGTGTGAGACATATTGCCGCGCAACTCGACAGCCTTAATCGTGAGCGCCGTGAAATAGAGTCGTCTATGCAAGTAGAGGCCGAAACTTCACTGAATACGATTCAGTTTAATGAACATCAGCTTCCGCATGGCATTGTGTTGTACAAACCTGATTTTCATCAAGGTGTTATTGGTATTGTGGCGGGCCGGATTAAAGAAAAGTATTACAGGCCGACGATTGCATTTGCACATCAGGATGATGACACGTTGAAAGGCTCGGCTCGCTCTATTCCTGGGTTGCATATTCGTGATTTGTTAGAAGAGATCAATACCAAATATCCCAACGTTATTGATAAATTTGGTGGTCATGCGATGGCGGCTGGACTGTCATTGCCATTGAGCCATTTGGACGAGTTTCAGCGGGCATTTACCGAATGTGCAGAAGCGAACTTACGCGGAAAAAATCTCGAAAATGTCTATATTACCGACGGGGAATTAGCGCTTAATGACTTTAATTTGCAATTTGCAAAGTTGTTGAAAGACGCGGGTCCTTGGGGGCAAGGGTATGAAGAGCCTTGTTTTGACGGTGAGTTTGCATTGCTCGAGCAACGCATTGTCGGACAAAAGCACTTAAAAATGATGTTGTCTACTCCCACTGGTCAACTGGTTGACGCAATTGCATTTAATGTCGATACCGCCATTTGGCCTCAAGCGAGTGTTAAGCGAATACGCGCTGTTTATAAGCTTGATATTAATGAATTTAGAGGCAAAGTAAGCTTACAACTGCTAGTGGAAGGATTGGAGCCGTTGAATTGATCTCGTTCAAATCATTATGAAAAAAGTCATTTCACTGGTTTTTGCTTATTTGTTTCTCGCTTTGGCACTTCTGGGGGTATTTTTGCCCGGTTTACCAACAGTTCCTTTTTTATTGTTAACTGCATGGTTTGCCGCTAGAGGCTCAGCGCGTTTGCACCAATGGTTATATGATCACCCCCAATTGGGTAAGTTACTGATTGATTGGGAGCAACAAAAAGCCATTTCAAGAAAAAGTAAATATATTGCGGTGTTGATGCTGATTCTGAGTTGGGGAATACTGTACTCTCGTTCAAATAATATGTTGCTATTAACGGGCTTGGCAGTGTTTTTTTTATTGATCGCCATGTTTTTAGTGACGCGAGCCGAACCTAAGTAGCGTTAAGGAACAAGCATGCATTGGATGCAATTTATTATTGAGTTAGTGGATAGGCTTGCTTGGCCTATTGTTGTCATGTCATGCGCGGTTGTTTTAAAAACACCTTTATTACAACTATTACCCCTCGCAAAAAAAGTAAAATATAAAGAGCTTGAAATTGAGTTTGGCGAGGCGTTAGAAGAAGCGTCTAAAGACGCGCGTGAGGCCTTTCCTGAGTTTGATAATGATAAAAAATTGTCATTGATTGAGTCTGCAAATAGCTTACCCAACGCTGCTGTACTTGAGGCATGGAGAGGCGTAGAGCTGGCTGCAGAAAAAATGATTCAAACCGCCAATGTGAATGTCGACCTAAATGTGAATACTCGCTATAAAGTAATGGAAAAGACCTTGTTGCAAGAAGGTTTGATTGACCAGAAACGCGGTAAATTATTTAACGAATTGCGCCGCCTGCGTAACAAAGTTGCGCATGCTAAGAATTACCAAGTTGGCAGCGCGGAAGCGGTCCATTATATCGAGTTGTGCTACAAGCTAATGGCATTGCTTTCCAGTAAGCAAATAGACGAAGTACAATCCTAATATTAATGCGGAGAGTCGTTGCCTCAAGGTTTAACGCAATTGTGAATCTAATTGGTTAATTTCTCGTAATAAGGTATCTCCGTATCCCTCCTCTTTAATCATTCTTGTTAGTGATAAATTGATATTTAAAATCAATCGTTTAAGCGGAATATAAGTCTCATTTGTAGGTAGAAGTTGCTCTATGTCAGATAAAGACATCAAACAACATGCTGATATGCGTTGGTTGTAGTGTTTAGATAGATAGTTGACCATGTCATCAGGGCTGCGTGAACTGGCAGATTGGGGACGCGTTTTTGCCTGCTCAACTTGTTCCCTGAGTAGCTTGGTTTCATTATGGAGTTGCTGGAGAAGAGGAATTGCAGCTAGAGATAATGGGCGGTGATAGCTATTCAACTGACCTTGGAGTGCCAAATAACGTTGCCCTTTCCAGTCTAGAATGGATTTGTTTCTGTATACCTCAGCGACATCTTTCAGCATTGAGTTAATTTTTTGCAATTCATATACATGCTGGATTAATTGCGTTTTGTCTACTTGCTTGATCAGGGATTCAGCGCTGGATAACATTGTATTCGCTTCATTGTCTGCACGTTCGCGGTATAGCATGGATTCGGTTTTAACGGGCTGAGTGTCGCATGCAGTTAATAGCGAAAAAGACAAAATGAATAGCGCTACGCGTTGAATGTTTCCCTGCATAAATGTCCTTTAAATTACGGCTAAATTGTTATTTTTATTTCATTCGATGATATCATGATTAGCTACGGTCGAACTTAGTTTTTGCAAATGACAAGTAAAGACATTCAAGCATTACTGACAACTCATCAGAATCTCACCCACACTGAAAATGTGAAGGTGTCGTCTCATGTGCAGCGAGAGGACGGCGATTGGTATCTGAATACGCTTATGATTGATGGCATTGATGTGCCATTCAAGTATCGCCGCAAGCAACCTTATAAAAACCTGAAGGGGGCGCGGGTGAATTTGACATATTACCCTCAAGCTGAAGAGATTGCAGGCGTAGAGTTCGAATACATGAAGGTTGTGCGGTTGCGCATCACATAGCGGAATATTGAGTGAAACGCGATAACCTTAATGCTTTTTTGCTGCATCGTCGCCCGTACAGAGAAACGAGCTATCTGGCTGAATTTTTCACCCAAGAAGAAGGCAAAGTGCATGCCGTTTGCAAGGGGGTGCGGGGCAGTAAAAGCGATCGCAAAAGTTTGCTTCAACCGTTTCAGCCGATTCTTGTCACTGTGTATGGACGTAATGAGCTTAAGAATGCCGGTAGTGTGGAGTCGGTATCAAAACCCTTCCCTTTAGTGGGAAGAGCAATGTTTTCAGGCATGTATCTCAATGAATTGTTAAGTCGTTGTTTGCCTATTGAGGTGGCGTTTCCAAACGTCTTCGATGCTTACACAGATGCGCTGCAAGCGCTAACAGAAAACGCACCGTTAGAACCGTTATTACGTAATTTTGAATTACTGTTACTGGATGAACTGGGTTACACCCCCGATTGGGATTATGATTGCGAAACAGGTGAATCTATTCTTCCTGATTCTTACTACCAATACATTAACGAGCAGGGATTTACCTGCGCACCTGTAAATGGTTTGCGCGCGCAAATTCCGGGAAATATTATAATAGATATTGCTCAGCGACATTGGCATCCGATGTCATTAAAGTGGTCAAAACACATAATGCGTCAGGCCTTTCTACCTATTCTGGGCACGAAACCTTTAAAAAGCAGAGAGTTATTTCTGCACATGGAGCAGCAACGATGAAAGACATTCTTTTAGGCGTGAATATTGATCATATCGCCACGCTTCGCAATGCGCGTGGCACATCTTATCCCGATCCTGTGCATGCCGCCGATGTAGCAGAGCGTGCAGGCGCGGATGGTATCACCGTCCATTTGCGTGAAGATCGCCGTCATATTACTGATCGCGATGTGGCGTTGTTGCGTCAAACCCTAAACACGCGTATGAACCTAGAAATGGCAGTAACTGAAGAAATGCTGGTCATTGCTACGAAAACTCAACCTGAATTTTGTTGTTTAGTGCCGGAAAAGCGCGAAGAGTTAACCACTGAAGGTGGCTTAGATGTCGCAGGAAATCTTGCGCGTATAAGTGCTGCTTGCGGACGTTTAGCCTCTGAAGGTATTCAAGTATCTTTATTTATTGATGCCGAAAAAGAACAAATTGATGCTGCTGTTGAAACGGGCGCACCGTACATTGAAATTCATACAGGTCAATATGCTGAAGCGACCAACGAAACTGAGCAGGAAAAAGAGCTAGCAAAATTGATCGAAGGCATTAAATATGCGCACCAGAAAGGGCTAAAAGTGAACGCGGGACACGGTTTGCATTACCATAATGTGAAACCCATTGCTGCGATTGATGAAGTGATTGAGCTTAACATTGGTCACGCTATTATCGCACGCGCAGCCTTTGATGGATTAGCTAAAGCGGTGGCTGATATGAAACAACTTATGCTGGAAGCGCGTCGTAGATAATGGCTATTGTGGGTATTGGTACGGACATTATCGAAATTGGGCGTTTGGATGCGCATTTACAAAAATCGGACAAACTGGCTCGGCGTATACTGACAGACGCTGAGTTCGAGCGTTTTAATTCACATTCTCAACCAGTTCGATTTTTGGCCAAACGTTTTGCGGCAAAAGAAGCGGCGGTGAAAGCGATTGGAATTGGTATAGGCAATGGCATGAGTTGGCAACATGTAGAAGTAAGAAATTATGAATCTGGTCAGCCCTACCTTGTTTTCTCTGGTGAGTTTGCACGCCAATGTGAGCTGCGTAACATTACCAGTAGCCACATTTCTATCTCAGATGAGCAGCATTATGCCGTGGCTACTGTGGTACTTGAGGGGACCTTCTGATGGCGCGTATATTTAAACCCGCTCGAGGTAAGTCTCGACAAGCGTCTAAAGCCAAGCAGCACGGTGAAATTCTCTCTGTTTCAATTGACAATGTGGATCATCAAGGCCGCGGGGTTGCGCGTCACGAAGGCGCGGTGATTTTTGTTGATGGCGGCTTACCAGATGATCAGGCTAAGGTGAAGATTACACATAAGAAGTCTCGCTATTGGTCGGGGCATATTCATTCTGTAGAGCAACCTTCTCCAATGCGGGTTACGCCATTTTGTGAGTACTATCAGCAATGTGGTGGATGCCAGTTGCAGCATGCTGATTCCGATGGGATCTTTGCCGCAAAGCAACAGGCAGTTGACTCACTGTTACAACGAGTCAGTGCGCAGCAATGGGACTGGAGCGCTCCTTTACAGGCTCGTACTACTGGCTATCGACGTAAATCTCGTTTAGCCGTAGATGCGCGCAATCGTAACGATATTCGCCTTGGATTTCGCGGTAAAAGCAGTAAGTCGGTCATCTCAATTCAACATTGTGGCATCATGCGCGCTACGTTGTCTGACATGCTGCCTCCTTTACAAGCACTAATGCAATCGCTTAAGTCGCCCTCACATATTGGCCATATTAGTATGCTAGAAGGGGAAGGAGAGATCCCACTACAGCTGTGTTTTCGTGTTACGCGTCAGCTAAGCCAGCAGGATATTGATACCCTCTCCAGCTTTGCCACTGCGCAAAACGTGCATGTTGTGCTTGAAATCAAACCGAATCAATTCATCTCGTTAAATCGAGAGATGCAATATATTGAGTATTGCCCAGAACCCAACATCCGTTTGGCGGTGGCACCGAATGATTTTATTCAGGTCAATCCTGACATTAATCAAGCCATGGTGGCTCAGGCGATTGACTGGCTGGCTTTGACCAAACAGGATCATGTCGTTGATTTATTTTGTGGATTAGGAAATTTCAGCCTGCCTATTGCCAACCGAGTTGCCTCTGTGACAGGGGTGG
The DNA here is from genome assembly GCF_025751585.1 of Fluctibacter corallii. Classification (GTDB taxonomy): domain Bacteria; phylum Pseudomonadota; class Gammaproteobacteria; order Enterobacterales; family Alteromonadaceae; genus Fluctibacter_A; species Fluctibacter_A corallii. The sequence goes on along the minus strand of NZ_JAOWKX010000001.1, from coordinate 540,898 downwards.
AAGGGGTCACTGAAATGGTGCAACGGGCAAGCAGCAATGCACAAAAAAATGGCATCGACAATGCCACATTTGTGCAAGCGGATCTGAGCGAAGGAGCTACTTTTTCGGGCACATTATTCAAACAATGTAGCAAAGTACTTTTAGATCCTGCCCGTGATGGTGCGCAAAACGTAGTTGCGCATTTAGGCAAAACCAATGTGAGCCATGTTGTTTACGTCTCTTGTAATCCTGCGACATTTGTCCGTGACGCAGAAATTCTGACAAACAACGGATTCCAGTTGCAGAAAGTGTCACTTATGGATATGTTTCCTCAGACGTCCCATACAGAATTAATGGCATTATTCGTGCGTACCTAATTCGTCGTTTTAATAGAAGGAAATACGCTATGGTTTCAACCCGCAAAGTACATGAGCCTGAACGCCCTGAGTTTCACGAGTGGCTACAGAGTTTGGCTTTGTCGGATGAAACGCGGCAAAAGTTGATTGACGTATCTGATCGACCTCAAGACTTGTTGGTTGGGCAGGAAATGGTGGAAATCCTGCATGAACTGAACATGGATGATGAAACCCTCCAAGCTGCTCTGGTTTACCCTTATTGTCAGCGACACGATATTCCCGATGATGAGATTAAAGAGGTCTTTTCAGAGGGGATTCAGAAACTGATTGTCGGCGTAAGGCGAATGGATGCGATTCGCACACTTCAACCGCGCTCTGGAGGGAAAGCCAGCGAAACGCAAATTGATAATCTTCGTCGTATGCTTTTGGCTATGGTTGAAGATGTTCGCGCGGTCTTGATTAAGTTGGCCGAACGTATCTGCGTATTGCAACAAATCAAAGAAGAAGACGAAGAAACGCGTGTTATGGTGGCACGAGAGTGCGCCAATATTTATGCGCCTTTGGCGAACCGATTAGGCATTGGGCAACTTAAGTGGGAATTGGAAGACTTATCTTTTCGTTACCTTCACCCAGATACCTATAAACAAATTGCGGGCTTGCTAGATGAACGCCGTGCAGACAGAGAACAATATATTGTTGATTTTGTTGATCATCTTCAGGGTGCGCTTGACGAAGCTAATATCAAGGCGCAGGTATATGGCCGCCCTAAGCATATTTTCAGTATCTGGAAGAAAATGCAGAAAAAGCAGCTTTCTTTCACTGAGCTGTTTGATATTCGTGCGGTACGCATCATCGCTGACCGCTTGCAAGATTGTTATAGCGCACTAGGAGTAGTGCATTCTATCTGGAAGCATATCCCCAGAGAGTTTGATGACTATATCGCGACGCCTAAACCCAATGGCTACCAATCTATTCATACCGTAGTGGTAGGGCCTGAAGGAAAGTCGATAGAAATACAAATTCGTACCCATCAAATGCACCAAGATGCAGAGTTGGGCGTAGCAGCGCACTGGAAGTATAAAGAAGGTGGTGGTTCCGAGCGTTCAGGCTATGAAGAGCGTATTAACTGGTTGCGCAAAATACTGGCGTGGCAGGAAGAGGTCGCGGAAGCGGGCGATTTAATGGAAGAGCTTCGTAGTCAGGTTTTTGATGATCGGGTCTACGTATTTACGCCGCGTGGCGATGTGGTTGACTTGCCCGCGGGCTCAACGCCGCTGGATTTTGCGTATTATATTCACAGTAATGTTGGTCACCGCTGTATTGGGGCAAAAGTTGCAGGGCGTATTGTGCCATTTACGTATCAGTTACAAACGGGCGATCAAATTGAAATCTTAACGGGTAAAGCCCTTAATCCAAGCCGAGATTGGATGCATCCAGGGCTTGGCTATGTTCACTCTTCTCGTGCCCGCGCAAAAATCCACACGTGGTTTAAAAAACAAGACAAAGATAAAAACTTGCAAGCAGGCAAAGAAATCTTGGAGCAAGAGCTAAGCAAGGTAGGTATTCCGCTAAAAGAGGCTGCCGAAGCGTGCGAACGGTTCAATGTGCAATCTTTAGATGATTTGTATGCAGCTATTGGTGGTGGTGATATTCGTATCATGCAAGTGGTGAATTTCTTGCAGCAACGCAATGCGCCGCCTCCTGAAGTTGATCCTCGTCTGAAGACGCGTAAAGCGGTGAGCAAAGCGTCTAAAGATTCGATTGTGGTAGAAGGGGTAGGAAACCTGATGACACAATTGGCGAAATGTTGTCAGCCATTGCCTGGCGACCCGATCATGGGCTACATCACCCAAGGGCGCGGCGTAAGCGTGCACAGAGAGAACTGCGATCAACTTAATCACCTGTTAGATCAACACCCTGAGCGACAAATTGAAGTAAATTGGGTAACGGATGTGACGGGCGGTTTTCAAACGAATATTGATATTTATAGTGTTGATAGAGACGGCATTTTACGTGATATCACAACGGTGCTGGCCAATGAAAAAATTGGCTTGTTGGGGGTGATAAGTAGTAGTAATGCGCAGGAGCATACTGCAAAAATCACGCTAAAATTAGAGGTGAGAGATTTACACTCACTGTCAAAAACGATTACGCGCTTGCTACAGGTAAAAGGCGTTAGCGATGTGGTGCGGTTAGATCATTAGTCCTATCGCAGCTGCGAGCCTGATAGCGTTTAAGTGTTAAAGAGGGAAAGGGCATGACACAAGTATCTGAGCTTCCGAATATTACCCGCTTACTGGAAATAATGGCACGACTTCGCGATCCTGAATCGGGCTGCCCTTGGGATCAAAAGCAAACCTTTAAAACCATCGTCCCTCATACTATTGAAGAAGCCTATGAAGTTGCAGATGCGATTGAATACGGCACACCTAGTGATGTCAAAGATGAGTTAGGAGATTTGCTGTTTCAAGTGGTGTTTTATGCGCAGCTGGGGCAAGAACAAAACCTGTTTGATTTAGAAGACATTGCGGAGCAAATCAGTGACAAGCTCATTAGGCGGCATCCGCATGTATTTGACCAAGCTGCTTCTCCCACAGATGAACAACTGCATCAGCAATGGGAAGACATCAAACGGCGTGAGCGTGAGGCCAAAGGCGACATTGATGACAGTGTGCTTGCCACCATTCCAACCGGCATGGCACCACTCAACAAAGCGACTAAGATTCAAAAGTTATGTGCAAAAGTTGGCTTTGACTGGTCTGCGCCAGCGCCCGTGATTGAAAAAATCAAAGAAGAGATTGATGAGGTGGTCGCAGAATTAGACAAAGACACCATCAACCAACAAGCGGTTGAAGAAGAGATTGGCGATTTACTCTTTGCTGTGGTGAATCTATCTCGACATTTACAGGTAAACCCTGACATAGCGTTACGTAAAGCCAATCACAAATTTACCACTCGCTTTCGGGCACTCGAAACGATGATGAAATCTGACAACAAATCCCCAGAGCAAGCTAGCTTGGAAGAGATGGAATCCTATTGGCTGCGAGTTAAAGCTAAGGAATAACGTGTCAAAAATGGCGTTTACTTGAGGCATTCCACGTAACTGGTATCTAACAAGCCCTGTTGTTTATTCGCAGTGCGCGCGTTCAACAAACATTTGCCAAAAATAGGTTTGCAATATACATTGTGTATATGTTTTATATGCAAAGCGTATATTATGGGAATTGTTAAAATATCAGATGAGATGCATGAAGAGCTGCGGTCGGTTAGTGCAGTTATGGTGCGTTCTATTAATGCACAAGCTGAATTTTGGATGAAAATCGGCCAATTGGCAGAAGCTAACCCTACATTGTCGTTTACCGAAATCATTCAACAGCAGTTGCAAGTTGAATCCAAGCCGCTTAAGCGGGTGATTAATGAATGACATCATAATTAAAACGCCTGAAGAGATTCAGCTTATGCGCGAATCTGGGCGTTTATTGGCGAATGTATTCAAGGCGTTGGATCCTGTAATAAAAGCAGGTATCTCGACAATGGATATTAACGATTTTGTCGAAGACTATATCATCAACACCCTTAAAGCCCGTCCTGCAAGTAAAGGCCAATATGGTTATCAGTACGCATTAAATACATCGCTCAATGAAGTGGTGTGTCATGGTGTGCCTTCCTTACAGAAAACACTGAAGTCTGGCGATATTATTAATGTTGATATCACGTTGGAAAAGAACGGCTTTATCGCAGATAGCAGTAAAATGTATATGGTGGGTCAGGTATCCCCATTGGCGAAAAAACTGTGTGATGTCACTTACGAGGCAATGTGGAAAGGCATCGAAGTGGTGCGCCCAGGTGCAACGTTGGGTGATATTGGATACGCGATTCAAAAACACGCTGAAATGCACCATTACGCAGTAGTGAAAGATTATTGCGGGCACGGAATTGGCCGCGAAATGCACGAATCGCCCCAAGTGCTGCATGTTGGACGTCGCGGAACAGGCCAAGCGCTGGTGGAAGGCATGACCTTCACCATTGAACCAATGGTGAACCAAGGAACCGCAAAAACCAAGACTAAAAAAGACAACTGGACGGTCGTAACCCGCGACAGAAAACTATCCGCGCAATGGGAGCACACGGTATTGGTTACTTCAAATGGTTTCGAAGTATTGACCCTCAGAGAAGAAGAACAGTCGCAACTGGGTGGGTGTTTGTCCTATTGTTAATAGGCGATTGGGGAAACAGCCACTGACGAAAAGTGAAGCACGAACGCATAAAATTCGAGAGACCGTGACTGCGACATTTTTGCATCGAAAAGTGGCACGTAGCCTATGGTTTGATAAAGCTACGTGCCAATCACAATGTCATTAATTAATGATGTTTTAGAAGGTAGTCGAATGCTGCAAGTGAGGCTTTGGCGCCTTCACCCATTGCGATCACTATCTGTTTGTAAGGTACGGTCGTTACATCACCGCAGGCAAATATGCCAGGTTCGCTGGTTTCACCCTTTTCATTAATAATGATTTCACCGTACTGACTCAACTCCACTACGCCCTCTAACACTTGTGAATTAGGCACAAGTCCTATTTGTACAAATACGCCAGCTAGCGGCAGTTGCTTTATGTCGCCTGTTTCACGTTCTTGATACTCAATGGCGTTCACCTTGCCATTGTCAGCCAGAATCTGTTTTGTTGCAGCGTTGGTGATCACGTTAATATTGTCGCGTTTAGCCAGTTGCTCAACCAACACTTTGTCGGCTTTCAGTTCTGGCATAAACTCAAACACGGTGACTGACTTCACGATACCAGCTAGGTCGAGTGCAGCCTCTACCCCCGAGTTACCGCCGCCGATCACTGCAACATCTTTGCCTTTGAAGAATGGCCCGTCACAATGTGGGCAATATGCTACGCCATTTCCGATATTTTCGGCTTCTCCAGGTACGCCGAGCTCTCGCCATTTCGCACCCGTCGAAACAATGACGGTTTTAGACTGAATAATTTCACCAGATGATAGGTGAAGGGTTTTGATTTCCCCTTTGTCAATTTTTTCGACGCGTAAATGCTCTTTTAACGTAACTGGGTAGTCGTTCATGTGACCCACAAGTGCGCTGGTTAATTCTGGGCCCGTGGTTTTGTTTACAGAGATCAGGTTCTCGATTCCCATGGTATCTTTAACCTGACCGCCCATACGATCGGCAATCATCGTTACGTTCAATCCTTTACGTGCAGCATAAATTGCCGCTGAAACGCCCGCTGGGCCTCCACCAATGACGGTCACATCTTGCAGTGGAAGTGCTTCTTGGTTGTCAGATTGTGAAACCACTTCAGGGTTGGTTTCAATCAGTTTATCCAGTAATTTCGCCGTGTCGATCTTGCCGTTTGCGAAGGGTTTCCCGTTTAGGTAAACCGCAGGTACGCCTTGTAATCCATATTGGTCAACGCGATCTTGAAATAATCCTCCGTCGATCATTTCTGTTTGAATATTCGGGTTAAGCAGAGCGAATTGGTTCAGTGCTTGAACCACATCTGGGCAATTGTGACAACTTAGGCTCACAAATACCTCAAAGCGCAGTGGTTGCGTTACTTTACGCACCATATTCTGAATGGTGTCGTCTAACTTCAAGCTTACGCCGCCGGCTTGAAGAATAGCAAGAATGAGTGAGTTGAATTCGTGCCCACCAGGAATACCCGAGAATATAATGCCGGTTGGCTCGTTGTTAACTTCTACTGAAAAGCTGATGGGGCTGGGTAGAGCACTATCTCGCTCTTCTAGCGTTAATTTGTCTGATGCACCAGCAATGCCGTCTAAAAATGTTTTTAATTCATCGCGCTTGCTGTGTTCGCCTGTTTGCAGCACCAGAGTCACGGCATGTTGCATTGATGCTGTGTACTGCGAAATGGCTGATAATATTTCTTGTGATAACATGACATAACCTCTTAAATGCGTGTTAGACGAAGTATTGATTCGGCATGCGGTGGCCGAAGCCACCGATGTAGACTGGCAGGAATTAAATTTTACCTACTAGGTCTAGGCTAGGGGTTAGGGTTTTTTCACCTTCTTCCCATGCAGCTGGGCATACTTCGCCATCGTTGTTTGCTACATACTGTGCTGCTTTTACTTTACGCAGCATGTCTTTTGCTGAACGGCCGATGCCTAGGTCGTGGATTTCAGCCACTTTGATGATGCCTTCAGGGTTAGCCAAGAACGTACCACGCAAAGCTTGGCCTGCTTCTTCGATCATCACGTCGAAACCGCGTGTGATTTTACCTGTTGGGTCACCAATCATTGGGTAGTTGATTTTGCCAATCGCGTCACTCGCATCGTGCCATGCTTTGTGAACGAAGTGAGTGTCAGTAGAGACTGAATACACTTCTACACCCAAACCTTGCAGCTCCTCATAAATTTTTGCCATATCTTCGAGTTCTGTAGGGCAAACAAAGGTGAAGTCTGCTGGGTAGAATAAGAAAATTGACCACTTACCTTTTACGTCTTCACTCGTGATGGTTTTAAACTCACCGTTGTGAAATGCTTCAGCAGTGAATTCAGGGATCATTTGATTGATTTTAGCCATGGATAATTCCTCTATGTACTTAGGTTCAAACAGTGCGGTTAATGTCACCGCGTCAATTCATTTACGCTAATAATAGAGAAGTGATTTAATTATTTAAAATGAATCAAGTAGATTGAATTAATCGTATAAATCGATTTCAAATGTAGAGGAGCTGAAGAAGATTGACGGAATGGGGATAAATTTTTAACATAATCAGGCACTAAAAATAATCAATAACAATAATAAAAAGGAAGTATGTGCATGAACGCACCTATGGAGCAGCGGATTGCCACTGATCTTGAAGAGCGCGCGCTGAATGGCGCTTATGTTTATCTCGCGGCTTGGTTAATTATCGGCGGTGGCGCAGGGTACCACCTTCAACAGCCTACTATTTTTTGGTCTCTCTCGTTCGCCTTACTGCTTTTAGGCATACTCAGGCTGTTGGCATACTATTCTTCAGATACGCTTAGGCGTCGAAGTAAAACCATGTGGCGGGGGTTGTTGTACTTCAATGCACTTATTCCTACGTTAATTCTCAGTTCGATGTTTGCGGTGTCTATGGTTTTACCTGCCCATCAAAGTATTTATCTTTTTCTGATGATGGCGAATTTTGCTTTTGTGTCTGGCGGTACGGTGAGCTTTTCACCAAATCGTACTTTGTCACTCGCGTATTTATTCTGTACTGTGGCGCCTCCATTTATCGCATCGGTATTTTTTGCCACAGAAAACCGCGTTCTTGGAATGTTAATGGCGCTGTATGCGATTTTCATGAGTATTCAGGTAACGCGCCTCAACCGAGAGTACGCGCAATTAATTGAACAACAACAGAAACTTAAAGCGCTGTCTAACAAAGATGCTCTCACAGGTATCGGTAATCGTCGATTTTTTGATAATGCGTTGTCGCTTGGGTGGAATACTCACATAAGAACGCAAGCTAATTTAAGCTTGCTGATTATTGATATCGATCATTTTAAACGGGTTAATGACACCTTTGGGCATGCTACAGGCGATAAGGTGATTGTTAAAGTGGCAGAAACAATACAGCGAGTATGCCAGCGTAAGTCTGATACCGTTGCACGTATTGGTGGTGAGGAATTTGCTGTGTTAATCGCGGTCGCTCATGTTGAAGACGTGTCGCGGTTAGCAGAACGAATAAGAGATAAAGTAAGCAAAACCTTTATTCGTCACGATGGGGAGCCTCTTTCGGTCACAGTCAGTGTGGGAGGCTGTGTATGTGAACCTGATGCAGCCAAAGATCAAAATCGAATGTTCGAGCGAGCAGACCAAGCTTTGTACCAAGCCAAAAATGAAGGTCGCAACCGCGTCGTGATACTTCGCTATTAATGCTAGATTTTTCTTAACTAGATTTCTATTTTGGTCTGCGCCGATACCACAAAATAGGTAATAAGCCAGCCATCAACACGCCTGTTGAGCCTCCGCCAGAGCTCGGAGCTGGAGTTGGCGCTGGGCTTGGGCTTGGCGTAGGACTGGGTGATGGACTCGGAGCTGGGCTAGGAGTTGGACTCGGCGCAGGGCTGGGTGAAGGCGGTGGCGTTTTCGTTATCAGCCGTAGATTTACGTTTTTTATGTCGGCATTGTCTCTTCCGCTAGAAACAGATTCATCTTTGCGATAAACCCACTCGACTCGGTTTACTTCACTTACAAGATTAACCGTTTTTTTTGCGAATGCATTTTCGCCAGAAATAACATCTAGTAGCCTGTCATTTACGTACAAATATAAGCCGTCAAAGACCGTATCTGGAGAAGAACTGACTTCTGAGGAAACGCGCCAATCAAAAGTGAGTACGCCTTTACCATATACAGTCGCTTTTAAATAGCTTGCTTGAGAATCATTAATATCGCCACTTTGTGCATTTGTACCGTTCGCAATTTGCCAGTCGGCGTTGCCTCCCGTCGACCAAACGATGTTCTCGTCATCATCCACGGTAAACAGAGCTTGAAAAGCCTCACTTTTATCGAGAACGATAATGTTTCGGGTTAAATCTCTTTTTTGAAATTGGTTTTCATCAGAGGTAATGTCAAAATTGGCTGTAAAGGTTCCGGCTTCTGATGGCGCAAAGGTGACTATCCTTTCACACACACCTCCACTCGGTACGTTGTTACATTGTCCATTTTCAATAGATGCAAATGGAATGTTTGTCTGTTGTATACCGATATTTAAGGCGTCATTAAAATTATTATGGGCGACGATAGGGAGTGCTAACGTTTCTCCAACAGTAAGAGTAGGAACTGAAAAGCTTGGATTAAAAATCACGCCATTCATGGTGATGTCTCGCCAATTATCGAATCGCGCCAATCGAGTATAGACACTTGGGTATCCTTGTGCCCCGCATCCTTGCCCAAAACTTGTTATACCAATTTGAATCCACTCCGAACCATCGTTGACGAGAATTGGCCCGCCGCTGTCGCCCTGACAGGTCGCTTTCCCTCCCTCTGGTACATCAGCACATACCATGTTGTCTGTAATGAAAGTATTTTCGACAGGGGTGCCGTTTGATGACGCATAAGTTTGAATGCATTGGCTATTCGTGAGTAAGTTTGTATCAACTTTATGAAGTCGAGCAGGAAAATCCCCTGTAGGTCCTTCGCCGGGTTCGTAACCAATGCGTCCTCCCCAACCAATTGCCGTGGTTACACTATTGGCATTCACAAATGCATCCGTGGTCGCAATGTCAGCGAGGCGAATAGTTTCACTAACGCCGCCATTGGCTCGAAGTAGCGCATAGTCGCTGTCAAAGGTTACCTCGTTAAAATCTGGATGAATGTAGACAGCGGTAATGTTAGAGGGAGTACCTACAAATACTTCATAATCACCAATGCCTACTTTGAGCCGTTGCGTCGCGTCAATTGGTATACAATGCGCAGCCGTCAGTAACCAACCCTCTCCTAAGTAGGTTGCACCGCAGGTAAAGGTTTCAGTGCTCAAGTCTGAAATACTGACAGAGAGTGAGACATCACTACCTATTTGCGTTAATAGAGACTGCCCAGTTTCTTGTGAAACTGATACAACAGGGATCGTGCCATAATAGTCGCTTGTCAGTGTGCCAGCTTCTATGTCACCTGCTTCATTGTTATAGATTATCGCACCTATTCCTCCAGAGGCTTCGCACGTTAACGCTTTATCCAAAAATGTATTGTCGCCTCGCTCGATTAAGCAAACCTGGTTGAGAACGCCTTCACACAGTGATTGTCCCTGTCCACAGTTGACTAATTGTCCTGTTACGTCTGCAAACGGACTTTCGCGAAAACCTGAGCTATTTATTTCAACGCCGGCGACACGCAATTGCGATGTACTATTGTTAGAGACTTCATATAGCGCACTCATCCAGGGAAATTCACCGTTCTGTGCTTCTTCACCTCCAACAATTTTTGGCGTAACGGATGGTTTATTGACAGCTGCCGCACTGGTTGTGAAAGTGAGAGAAAACTGTGTTGCCAATGCTGTAGCAACTGCCACGGCGATTTTACTAAACTTGCTCATATCGTTTACCTGTAGCCTGTTGAGGCTTTGCCAATGTGATAATCCAGCGGAGTTAAGCGAAATAATTTATTTTTTTACGTAAATTACCCACATTAAGTTTAGTGGATATCTGGGGGGATGTTGAATCAATATGTATTGAGCAGTGAGTCAATTAATATGAGAGCAAAGCGAATAAAAAAGCCCGGATAACCGGGCTTGATAACGATTGTTTTTTATTTGAAGCGTCTGCGCATCCACAATAAAGGTAGAAGCAATAGTGCAGAGATACCAAACGAGCCGCCAGAGCTTCTAGGTTGAGGAGGCTCAACCGGTGGCGGTGGTTCAACTGGTGGCGGAGTGACTGGTGTATCAGAGGCAAAAGATACATTGCGTAAAGCGCCTTTGTCTTCAAATGCACTGGTAGACCCGTCTTTTTCGTATATCCATTGCACAAGATTCGTTTCTTCTGTGAGGTCTACGCTTTTCTCAGTGAAAGGAACTTCACCAGAGATAAAGTCAATCAACTGACCATTCACGACTAAATATAGCGCGTCGTATGGTGCTTCTGGGTCGTCCTCATTCGCTTCTGAAGAAACAAACCATTCGAACGTTAGCGTACCAGTTTCTGTAATCGTGGTTTCAAGCAAAGCATATTGGCTATCATTGATATCACCGCTTTCTACATGACCTTCGGTGTTAACCATCCAGGCATTGTTCCCACCTGTGTACCAAGAGGCAGTAGTGCCAAGAGAGGCAAAGGCAGTTTGTACGTCGGTTGCTTCAATCAGCGCACGACCATTTACGCTTGCACCATACGTTTTCACACTGGTATCACCAGCAGTGATGGTAATGTCTAGAGACACCTCTTCAGCTTGAGTTGGAGTATAGGTCGCAGTGACATCACACGACGCGTTTGCTTCTATGGTCTGACATGCAGCACTATTTAACACGATATCAGTTGTACCTGATGTAGTCAGGTCGATAGTTTGTGCTGAATTCGAGTTGTTAATTAAGGTCAATGTTTGCGTTGTGCTTTGTCCAACACGAATTGTCGGGAACGTTTTTGCGTTGAGCAGAGTGATACCTGTCATGGTGGCGAGACGCCAATCTTCAAAGGCAGATATACGAGCGTATACACTCGGGTAGCCTTTCGCTGCACAACCACTTCCCCAGCTAGTTATACCTACTTGAATCCATTCATTTCCTTCCTGAACGAGCAGTGGGCCGCCGCTGTCTCCTTGACAGGTAGCTTTCCCGCCGTCGGGAACATCAGCACAAATCATACGTTCGGTGATGCCTGCTAAAGCAGGATCTTCTTCACCATATGATGTGGCTAATGTTTGTGCGCACACTTCGTTGGTCATTAGGTTTGTATTAACTTGATGTAAAATGCTGGGGAAATCTGATGTAGGCCCTTCTCCTGGCTCATAGCCTGTGCGACCACCCCAACCAATAGCAGTTGTAAGCGACGCAGCATTTTCAAAAGATTCTGTTTGTGTTTTGTTCGCTACTGTAACCGTTGCTGCTTCAACATTTTGCGTAAGCTTTAGTAAAGCAATATCAGAATCCAATGTTGAGTCGTTATAATCTGGGTGTAAATAGATGCGTTCAATATCTACCGCATTTTCAGCGCCATCTCTTAGATCATATTCACCAATGTTAACTTTAAGTGAGGCTGAGGCTTCCGAGTCGACACAATGAGAAGCGGTAAGTACCCAACCATTTCCTAGGTAAGATGCACCACAGCTGGAATCTTGAACAAGGTTTTCTGTTGCAGCGACGCTAATGCTTGCTATCTCGCCTACCCGATCTAACAGTGCCTGCCCATCTTCTTGAGAAATACCAATAACAGGAATGGTGCCTGCAAAATCGTCACCTAGTGTGCCACTGCTCAACGGGCCAGATTCATTATTATAAATGATTGCGCCTATACCGCCGCCTTCTTCACAATTCTGCGCTTTAGTAGAAAAGTTAAATTCACCACGCTCAATTAAGCATATTTTGTCTTGTACTTCTGTACAGACTTCTCCACCTAGGCCACAGCTAGCAATTTCTGCTGTTGCGTCGCCAGACACACCATTACTAAATGCATTACTACCGATAATATCAGTTCCAACGGTGAGAGTGGTATCGACTTCGGTTGAGACGGTCACGAGGGCAGTCATCCAAGGGTAGTCGCCTTGTGTGGCTTCTTCACCACCAACAATTTTAGAAGATATAATAGGTTTACCTACTTTGTTGCTGCCGTCCTTGGTGGCCGAAACAGCAGGTAAACTGAGCGAAGTTGCAGTAATTACCGCAATCGCAACGTTGCTGAATTTGATCATCTGTTTTTTCCTTCGTTGATCCCGTATTTGATTTTTTAATGCCACGGCAAGCATCACGGCATACCTATCAGATAATGTTTGCCACTGAGCGAGCTTGTTGCAAAGGCGATATTACGGGGATGTCAAACCTATCAGAAAATTTGCAGCATTGGCAATGGTTTTTACCAATCATAGGTATTCACCAATTTTTCTTGGTGTTGAGTTAAGTGATGTTGGTTTTAAGCCGACTTAAAGCTAAATATCAAGCATGGAGTATAAGTCAGTAGAGAGCTTCTTCTTCTCCTCTTGCATATGGTTTGAGAGATTTTCGAATACTTCTCTCACATTTTCAGAGTCTACGCCTTGTGCCATTTTGCTGTATAGCGTTTGTAAATAATCATCTAATCGTGTGGCAAGCTGCTCAATATCATTGACGTTGCATTCGTGAGGGGCTGAAGCAATGGCAAACAGCTCATTAACGTCGTATTCATGATCAAACTGGTAGTAGGTATTCAAAATGGCGTCTGGGGCTTGCTCTACATAGCGCTTTAATTCATTCGAAAGTATCACTTCATGCGTACTGAGAGTGTCTAATAGCATTCTCACGCGTTCGTCAGACACTTTACTTGCCAGCTCGCGGTAATACAAACTGGCGCGATCGTGAAAACGTTGATTGTGGTGAAGCAATTCGCGTACATCAGAAAAATTATGCATAGAGTGTGTTCCAAAAATCCAGCGCAAACTTAACTATAGGCAAATGTAAATAATTCGGGAGTAATTTTATTGATTTTCTCACCGATATTAATAGCTTAGTTCAGTGTGCGAACTTTGGCACGCCAATTTTTGAAACCAACAGGTTTGACGGTTAACAATGGGTTTTCTAACCGATAATGTTGCTCAAATCCTCGCGTGATTAGTTCGTCAGCCCGTTGATGTTCAGGAAAACTTTCGAATAGCGTTTGTAGTTCCCCAGATTGCTTTGCCCGTTTAAGACCTGTCAATAATCGTTTCGCGAATATTCTTTTGTCATTACTCACAAAGAAATATATAAAAGCCGGATATTCGATTAGATGATATTGCGATATGACGAAGTTCGGATCGCGTAAACGGCTGAGTTCCTGATGAACTTCAATAATGCTTCTAGGAAAGTAATCGGCTTTTCCTTCTGCGAGTAACTTGAACATGTTTTCGTACCACATTCCCCAATCGACAGTCTGCACATTGAATTGGTTATGGGATAGTATGATTGAGTCAGGCCAATTAAGCCCTTGTACCGCAAGCTTTTTTTGCAATTCAGTTTTTTTTCGCTTTGCTCCGAACTCTTTCTCGCGCGACCGATGAATCACTAAAACGCGTTTGCCAACATACCCTTTCAATAGTGGAAATCGTACCGGAAGTAATTTTTCTTCTCTTTCGTCGGTTGTCATCGTCCACATAACATCAGCTAAGCCCTGTTGTACGGCGACAATTTGACGCTCTTGATTCATATGCATTTGGGCTGGCTCAATACGGTAATCACCATGGTCGTGCTGGGTTTTTTCCAGAGCAAGTTTAAGTGCTTCAACGAAGTAGCTTCGCTGGTCGTCTGAACCACGGTAACTGGTATATATGTAGGTGTTACCCATCACGTGGAAACTGTGGCTAAGGATGAGTAAAAACAATGCATATCTAGTCATAAAGAAAGCGTAGAACGTGGATGAAATTCTATCCACTGGTTAGGGTTGAAATCCTTTGTTAGCGCTTGGTTGGAATAAGACAAATATCGCTGATGGTAATGAAAAAGGCCGCATGATGCGGCCTAACAAACGTATAGGATGGACTAAAAGATGAAGTCGACTCCGATAGCAATGTTTTCGGCATCGCCATGGAAATTGTAGAATGTCGCTGCATCGCCTTGATCTTTGAACTTATCATACTGAATTTTGAGTGCCGCTTGTGGATGGAAGTTGTAGCGCAAACCGATACCCAATACATAGTGCTCTTCCAAGTCTTCTGTAACAAATGGTTCCTTGTCCTGCTCGTGATCGGCTTTGGAATAGGAGATGTAAGGTTGAAAATCACCAATGGTATACACTGCTGACAATAACCATGTCGGGTAAACAGTTCCAACGACATCGTCATATTCTACGTAGTTGTAGTCGAATAGAAGAGTAATTGGATCAAGGTTGATAACCCCGCCTAAGCCTACGAAAAACTGATCGTAAGTATCTGCGACGGTGATCGAACCATCAGGGTTATAGGTGTCTCTGTCACGGTCATTTCTGAAGTAAACAAAGCGTAAGTCGAACATTTCCCCCGACATATTCCAGTTAAAGCCGGTGATGTTTGTCCAGATTTCATCTATGCGGGTCGCGTTTCCACCGAAAAGTCTATCGTAGAAAAGCATCTCTTTATTGTCGTCGCTGTATTCGTTGCCGTAGAAGAAGTTCAAGCTATTAGTGAGATCGCCCCAGTCGAAGGTGTAAATGGCTTGCACACTGTTAAATTGAGTGACTTGCCACCAGTACAGATTTGATGGAGGACGCATCCAAGGATACGCATATCCCACCTCTGAAAACTCTGAAAAATAGTACATAGGAATGTTTCGGCGACCAGCGAGTAAGGTCCAGTCATCCGTGGGTTTGTAGGTGATGTAATACCAATCGAACTCCGGCTCAAAATCGTCAGTGCCTTTGGCAACAAGTTGCGCGGTGACGCTTAAGCCCTCTCCTAAATCTGACCGAGCTTGTATAGCAAACACCGTCTCTGGCTTGAAGCTAAGATCATTATCGTATTGACCAACATCGTAAAAGTCTGCAGTAAATATTTCGTCTCGTGTTTGGCCGGGATTTAACGGGTCGTCGATTTCGCCAAAGGTTTTACCGACAACAATGGAGCCATAACCACTGAATTTAACCTCTGCAAGAGTTTGACTAGTAAATAGGACCAGTACAGCGAGTAAAAGGGAAGTAAGCGATAATTTATGTTTCATTTTTGTTCCCCTTAAAAGTTAGCGACGACTTTAACAGAATCATTAACCGCAGACGGATCTACATAGCCAATCGCACCCTGATTAGCTGCTACCGTGCTGACAACTTCTGCATCTGAATCGACTTCTTTTGGCATTTCTCCTTTGCCCGTAAACACGAGCTTCGACCAATAGCTGTTAACCTGATTGGTGGTTCTGCCTAAAACGGTGTTGTTAAAGTATTCGCGGGGCGCGGAGTCTTTTGCGCCATTGAGGGGCAGGGCAATTTTACCATCATTAAACTTGGTTGTTTTGCCTAAGAAAATCTTTTTAATTGTTCCTTCGTCCAGTTCTGAACTATTTGAAGGATGAACGATCACCGCAACTTGTGCATGCGCCGCAGAGAATATCCATAGACTCGCTAATGTGCATAATGTGGCGATGAAAACGCTCCTGATGCTATGTGTGTGTTTCATAGTGTCCCCTTAATGTAAGGCGATATCGTTGAGGTTCATCTTTGCGTAAGGTGCAATTGCATCTCATTCCAAGGTTTAGACTAATATTTGTCCCTTTGCAAAGCATAAGATGCCGAAATTCATAGGAATTTAATATTGCGTTTCCAACCGTCACAGTGAAACAGATATAAATAGTCTGATATTTGTACTCGCTTTTTTCTAAAGTTTCTGTATAATTCGCGCCCTGCCCAGTTACACCCGCTTTGGGAAAGCGGAAGAATCAGGGGGCTCGAAGGGGTCAATGCCTTGATTTGTAGAGTTTTCTGTTTTCAGTAAACAAGCTGGGTACAGAAAACGCCTAGTAACTATTTTTAGATTTTCGGGTAACGTTAGATGAAAACTTTTGTTGCAAAGCCAGAAACGGTAAAACGTGACTGGTACGTGGTTGACGCCGCGGACAAAACGCTTGGTCGTTTGGCCACTGAAATCGCTCGCCGCCTACGCGGTAAGCATAAGCCTGAGTACACGCCTCACGTGGACACAGGGGACTACATTGTTGTAATCAATGCTGAGAAAGTAACTGTTACGGGCAACAAAGCCCAAGGCAAAATGTACTACTCTCACACGGGTTACCCAGGTGGTCTTAAAGAGACTAACTTTGAAAAGCTTCAGGCTCACAAGCCTGAAATGATCATCGAAAAAGCGGTTAAAGGTATGTTGCCAAAAGGTCCACTTGGCCGTGCAATGTTCCGCAAGATGAAAGTCTACGCTGGCTCTGAGCACAAGCATGCTGCTCAACAGCCTCAAGTTTTGGACATCTAAGGAGCGAGAAAAATGGCAGATACTCAATACTACGGCACTGGCCGCCGCAAAAGCTCTACCGCTCGTGTATTCCTTCGTCCAGGTAGCGGTAATATCGTTGTAAACAAGCGTCCACTAGACGAGTTCTTCGGTCGTGAAACAGCTCGCATGGTTGTACGTCAGCCTCTAGAGCTTGTTGAAATGACTGAAAAGTTCGACTTGTACGTAACGGTTACTGGTGGTGGTATCAGCGGTCAAGCTGGTGCAATCCGTCACGGTATTACACGTGCTCTTATGGAGTTTGATGAGACACTTCGTCCTACTCTACGTAAGGCTGGCTTCGTTACACGTGATGCACGTCGCGTTGAACGTAAGAAAGTGGGTCTTCACAAAGCACGTAAGCGTCCACAGTTCTCAAAGCGTTAATTCGTTTTGTACATTGTGTACAGCATTACAAGAAACCCGGCATTTGCCGGGTTTTTTTTTGCCTTTGAGGCGAGTTGTGTGGCAACGGTAACGTGGCGCAGATCTTTAAATTCATATGTTAGGTAAAGGTAAAGTTTGGCAACATTTTATTTTCATTTGGCGCTGGCTTTGAGAGGGATATTTTCTGATAATGAGAATGGTTCTCAAGAAGGCCGTTTTATTTACACCATAGCATTGATTTATTCGGCTTTTCTTATCTATTTCCTTGTCTTTTTCAGGGGTTTTCTTTTATCATTTCCTGTTATAAGTAAAACCATGATTTCTTGTGATTTTCGCCTTAGTGATTTTGTCAACCAATTCGGCAATTTTTGCGTATAAGGGAACAACACGAGAAGTATCACTGTAATCCGACCCTTGGAGAAAAGTGGATGAGCGATGTATCTGTAGATGCTAACGATTCGTCTTTAGCCAACAGCGAACCGCAAGACAACACACGTCGTCGATTTCTGACAATTGCGACTGCAGTTGTTGGTGGCGCCGGTGCTGTAGGTGCGGCTGTACCTTTTGTTGCTTCTTGGAACCCGAGTGCGAAAGCACGTGCTGCGGGTGCCGACGTGGAAGTAGATATTAGCAAAGTTGAGCCCGGCCAGCTTATTCGTGTAATGTGGCGAAGCAAGCCTGTATGGATTGTGCGTCGTACGCCAGAAATTTTGGAGGCGCTTGCAGGTCACGAAGATAAGTTGAAAGACCCTAATTCTGAACAAGAGCAGCAACCTACTTTCGCTCAAAATAGATACCGTTCTTTAAAAGAAGAATATTTGGTTTTAGTCGGTATTTGTACGCACTTGGGCTGCTCTCCTCAACACCTGAAAGATGGTGCATTTGAAGAGATTGTTGAAGGTGTGCAAGATGGCTTTTTCTGTCCTTGTCACGGCTCTAAGTTCGACATGGCTGGCCGCGTATTTGAAAGTGTTCCCGCGCCACTAAACCTAGTTGTGCCGCCTTACATGTATATCGACGATTCAACCATTTTGATTGGTTCTGAGGCGGAGGCTTAATCAGCATGAACGCATTTTTAGACTGGATTGAAAAACGCATTCCAATGATGCGCGTTGCGAATATGCACGCCATCCAATACCCTGCACCTAAAAATATGAACTTCTGGTACGTATTTGGTTTCCTAGCGACTATCGTTTTGGTAAACCAGATCGTAACTGGTATTTGGCTAACGATGAGCTATACACCGTCTGCAGAGCAAGCATTTGCTTCAGTAGAATATATCATGCGTGATGTTGAATACGGCTGGTTGCTTCGTTATATGCATTCTACGGGTGCATCTGCATTCTTCATCGTAGTGTATATGCACATGTTCAGAGGCATGATTTACGGTTCTTATCAGAAACCGCGTGAATTACTGTGGCTGTTCGGGATGTTCATCTATTTAGCGCTTATGGCTGAAGCCTTCATGGGATATGTACTTCCTTGGGGACAAATGTCTTACTGGGGCGCGCAGGTAATCGTATCATTGTTTGGTGCAATTCCTGTCATTGGTGAAGATTTGGTAGTATGGATTCAAGGTGATTATGTTATTTCTGGCGCTACCTTGAACCGTTTCTTCGCATTGCATGTTATCGCATTGCCTTTGGTTATTGTTATTTTGGTATTCCTACATATTGTGGCACTTCATGAGGTGGGTTCTAACAATCCTGATGGCGTTGAAGTGAAGCGTCCTAAAGGCTCTTTATCGGAAGAAGAGAAAACCAAATTTAAGATGCATGAATACTATACGAACAAGTATGACATTGTTGACGATGTTGTTCCTTTCTTCCCACATATCGTATTAAAAGACTTAGTAGCCTTTACGATATTCTTGTTTGGTTTCTGCTATGTACTGTTCTTTGCGCCTGAAATGGGAGGCAAATTCCTAGAGCATCCTAACTTTGAAATTGCCAACCCACTCAAAACGCCTGAACACATTTTCCCTGTATGGTATTTCACTCCGTTTTACGCGATTCTGAAAGCAGTTCCAGAAAAACTATTCGGTGTTATTGCAATGTTTGCAGCGATAATTGCGTTAGCATTGTTGCCTTGGATTGATCGTGGAAAAGTACGTTCTTGGCGCTACCGTGCAGGCATCCATAAATGGAACCTGATCGTATTCGCGATTGTATTCATTTTCTTAGGTTACCTTGGTGGAACGCCTCAGGAGAACTGGAAGATTGTTGCGTCTCAGATCGCCACTTTAATGTACTTCGGTTTCTTCGGATTATTATGGATGTACAGTAAAAATGAGAACACTAAGCCTGTACCAGAGAGGATTACTAAATGAAAAAACTTTTAATGATCATCGCACTTCTGGTACCAGGTGTTGCGTTTTCTGCAGGGTCTAACTACCCGTTAGACACAGCAGAGTATGACTTGACTGATAAAGCGTCGTTACAAAGTGGTGCAAAAATTTTCCAAAACTATTGCTTGGGATGTCACCAGATGCAATATCAACGCTATCAGCGTACCTTTGAAGACTTGGATATTCCGCTAGAATTAGGCCAAGAGCATCTTCAGTTTACTGGTGAGAGTGTTGGTGTTCATATTAAAAATGCGATGCCAATTGAGTCAGCTGCTAAATGGTTTGGTGCACCGCCTCCTGATTTAACATTGGTTGCGCGTGTTCGTGGTGCAGACTGGCTATATACGTACCTTCGTACTTTTTATGTAGACGAAAACCGACCATTCGGTGTGAATAACAAAGTATTCCCTGATGTTGGGATGCCGCATGTGCTGCAAGGTCTTCAGGGAGTTCCTCGTTTAACAACAGAAAAAGCGATGGTGGATGGTGAAGAAGTAGAACGTGATGTAGGCATAAAAGCCGACGGTAGTGGCGAACTCAGTGCTGAAGAATACGATAAAGCTGTACTGGATTTAGTTAACTACTTGGTATATACCGGCGAACCTACGCGCTTAAAATCAGAGAGTATTGGTCGTTGGGCGCTAGTGTTTATCTTCGTATTTTTTGTCTTCGCATTGTTGTTGAAGAAAGAATATTGGCGTGACGTGCATTAATCTGCCAAAAAATAAGGTATAATCGCGAAGGGGTAGAACCGAAAGGGTTTTGCCCCTTTTTTGCTAAATAACATTATTGTCATCTGTTTTTTGAATCTTCAGGAATAGCTATATATTCCAAGGTGGGTCGGCTTAATATTGTCGATAACGTAAAACGAGGATGACACAGTTCCTGGAGGATAGTTAATGGCTGTAGCCGCAAATAAACGCTCTATCATGACTCTGTTTTCGGACACGTCAGACATTTATAGTCACCAAGTAAGAATTGTTCTTGCTGAGAAAGGGGTAGGCGTAGAAATCAGCTACACAGATCCAAATAACCTGCCTGAAGATCTGATTGATCTTAATCCTTATGGTACGGTACCTACATTGGTTGATCGTGAGTTGGTATTGTACAACTCTCATATCATTATGGAATATTTGGATGAGCGCTTTCCGCATCCTCCATTGATGCCTGTTTATCCGGTTTCTCGTGGTCAGAGTCGTTTGATGATGCATCGTATCCAAAATGACTGGTACGTGTTAGCAGAAAAAGTACTTAAGAAAGAAGGTGACGTTGACACTGCGCGCTCAGAATTACGTGAAGGGCTGTTGAGCATTGCACCACTTTTTGCTGAAACACCATATTTTATGAGTGAAGAGTTTAGCTTAGTTGATTGTTACTTGGCACCGCTACTTTGGCGTTTGCCGTTGCTAGGTATCGAGTTAACAGGCAATGGTAGCAAAGAAATTCATGGTTACATGAGCCGAATTTTTGATCGAAACTCTTTCAAAGCGTCATTGACTGACCAAGAAAGAGAGATTCGAGATCCATTGTAAGATTGCGCCATGTCCTCATTTAAAATGACATCAAATCAACCTTATCTACTGCGTGCTTTTTATGAGTGGATCGTTGATAACGACCTAACGCCCTATATTGTTGTAGATGCAACGATATCTGGCACGCTCGTCCCTCAAGAGCATGTGAAAGACGGTCAAATCGTCTTAAACATCTCTACAGGCGCGTGCGTAAAGTTGAATATGGGGAATGTGGACATCACGTTTGAAGCCCGATTTGGTGGTGTAGCCCGTTCACTTTGCGTTCCATATCGCGCAGTACTTGCTATTTACGCGCGTGAGAATGGTGCTGGTACGGTATTTACGCCGGAAGATTATGATGAGGCCGAGGGTACGATTGATGCGTTGCCCGAGACCTCGTCGGAGACTTCATCCGAGACTTCATCCGAGACTTCGCCCAAGGCATCATCTGAGACTTCGTCGGGGGTTAACATCACTTCTGAAACATCGGCACCTGAAGGAGCGCCTCCACGTCCTAAAGGAAAACCGACCCTTAAGATTGTAAAATAAAAAGACGCTTCGGCGTCTTTTTTCTGCCAGTCCTATAATATTTGCTCTATCTAACAAACGCTTTTGTGGACCCGTCTACGATGCCCTCTTGCCAGAATAGAAAAAAGGTGGCTCTGAGTATTGTCTACGAAACAAGCTTCAATCTTAATTAGTTCTGATATACTTTTGAAGATTCCTGAATATATCGCTGTCAAGATTGAGGATTATGGATTTAATTAAGCAAAAATCAGTGGTAAACCCACTGCTCATATTGATTAGTTTGCTAGTGCTTTTACAAGGCTGTGAAAAGCAACCTGTGTCAGAAAGCTCTATCTGGACAATCTGTGATGAATATGGCGATATTTGCGACTCTACCCATTCTGGTGCGCTATGCACTATTCCACGTAGTGACACGATTAAAGCTTTAGCTATTCATAGAGAGAAACAGTCATCCTTAAGTGCTTACGAAGCGCTATCTACGCTTGATAAATATAAAGTCTGTTTAGAGGATGCGTATATTTCTGAGAATATTCGGCGCAAAAAAGATAAGCAGTCGCAGATGCAAACCATCGTCAATATTCCCGAAATGCAGAAGCAGATCATCAAAGAAACAAATGGAATTGTAAGACCTGAAGTTAATCTTTGGTTATGGAAGAAGACCCAGAAGCGTGATTATCTGGAGTCAATGATGAACGGTGTAGATATGGTGAAGCAGGTCCATACCGATGTGTTTGTAGCGTTGATGATGGAGTTTGCAGCTGAAAGTCCAGAAAGGGCGAGAACTTACGCGAAAAAAGCACTTAAGCGCGCTGACGTGATATCCGATATTCAGCCTAGAGTGTATGAGTTTTATGTTGGGTACTATTTGAATAAAGGCGATAAATTAAAGGCAGCAATTTGGCAAGGGTTATATAGCGCAAGAGATGAGCAGCAAGCCAAAATCAATGCCGACTACTTTAAGCTCTATCAAAACATGTCGGACAGAGAGATTAATAAAGCTCAAAAAGAGGTGGATTCGTTGCTCTTTGATGCAAAATGGCTGAGCCGAGATATGTCGGCATTTCCTAAAAAGCTTATTTAACTACTACAAACCACTTTTATTGACCCTGTAACAGATTCGGTGTATCTGCCAGTGTTAAACATGAGCGGTGAGCCGTTTTTCAAATTCAATCATAAAACGGCTCATCGCTTGTCGCCAGTTCATATAGGTATTGCAATTTTTTTTGACGCACTTCAAATAACATGGTTAATCAGCTTTTTATTTACGGCATCAAAGGTGTATAGCTTACGTTTTATTGTGGGTTGCGAATCTCACTGTTAGGTTTTCTATGGCTTAGGCGATGTGAATTTCCTCGCGATATAGGATTAAGGTATTAATGTTATCTCTATCCGCTTGTAATTATTTGCTGGTTTTTAATTACTGGTCTCCCTGAACTGAGAAAAATGGCAAGGATTAAATAGTTAGGGGAGCTTTAAGGTTGCCTTGCAGCCTATCTTATGAAAGAATTCCAGTTAGTTGCGCATGTGGTGGCATAGTTGATTTGACCACCTGATTAGAGCTGTTATTATGGCAGCAAAGCAAAATTTAGATGCCGAATTGGCAAAGAAGAAAGGCTCCAATTTCACTCCTGAATTCAGAACGCTTTCCTTGAGACTGCACAATTAGTTGCTGATCAAGGTTACAGCAATAAAGAAGCATCTGTAGCAATGGGTGTCGGCTATTCCACGATTGGAAAGTGGGTAAAGCAGTTATGTGAAGAACGTGCAGGAAAGACGCCGCATGCTTCTCCAATGACAGTTGAACAACGAGAGATACGTGATTTAGAGAAACAAATCGTACGACTTGAACAATAAATGGACACTTTAAAAAGGCTTCCGCTCTATTGATGTTGGACTCTATGAAACACTCGTGTTAAGCAGAGATACTGAGTCAGAGTAGTAAAAACCAACACTCTGTTAGGTACTGGATGTCATCGAAGCACATACAAATACTGGCAAAAACAAGATAAGTGGCCATCTTCAGAAGCCCTCAGACTTCGCAGTTTGGTGCAAGAGGCGCATCGCCAGAATAACGTCTCCGCAGGAGCCAGAGCGGTGGCGGATATTGTTACGAACGACGAATCGCATGATATTACCTTGTCTCAAAATTGCGTAGGGCGGTTGATGAGAATTTTGAAGCTTGTTAGTTGCCAGCTGCCAAAATGTGCCATATAAAATGGCTACACAAGAGCATGTCGCTATTCCGAGCTTGCTGGATTGACAATTTCGTCGTAACGGCACCGAATCAGGTATGGTGTGGCGATGTACGCTTTACTTTGACGAGCGATCGCTGGGCCTATCTGGCAGCTGTGATTGATTTTTTTGTTCGTAAACCAGTCGGTTGGACAATGAGTTATTCGCCTGACAGCAATTTGACCTGTTAGGCTCTCACAATGGTATTTGAATATCGTGGCCAGCCTAAGAACGTAATGTTTCACAGCGACTAGGGCAGTCACTATACCATTCGCAAATTCTGGCAATTGATATGGCGCTATAGAATTACCCAAAGCATGAGTCGGCGTGGAAACTGTTGGGGTAACAGCCTTATGGGGTTGTTCTTTAGAAGCCTGAAAACAGAATGGGTACCAACAATAAGCTACCGTAACTTTACCGACGCCAAACAACGTTTCGGTGATTATATTCTTGTTTATTAAAATTGGCTAAGGCCGCATTCATACAATGGTTGATTAGCACCTAATGAATCTCAAAGTCGATACTGGACTAACTATAAACTTGTAGCCCAAAAAGACTTGAGCACTACAGCATCTATAAAAGGCCCATGTGGCACTGGCGGCGTACCCCACAAAAATTACCGGTTGTTGCGCAAATTCAAAAGGCTGATGTCTAATTGGGAAGTGAACAAGAGGTTAGGGGGTGCTTCACATTTAGTCAGTTTTTATATCACTGCATCCCATATACAGGAGATGCAGTGATAGACTGTCTCAAAGATCAATTAGAGCCTCAAAATAGAGTGTATTGAAGTTATTCTGAATTCTTTTCAATATTGACGTTTAATTTTCTTATTTGGATTCTCTGTTTAATGGTCTGTTCGTGAGTGTATGCTAGTAAAATACTCAGTATAATAGTTGGTAGGCTCAAATCTACAAATCCGACTAGCACAAAAAGTAATGAACCCACAGCTACATATTCTATTAAGTCTCGCCTAGAAAAATCCTTGAAGTACATAGTCACTCTCCTTAAAAATCTAATAAATTAACTCTGGGAAGTAGTTGCTGATATATTGATATGAAATAGGATCTATAGATTTCATTTCTTCAACCATCTTATAGTGGCTGTGATTAACTGGGTTTCCAGCAAAAAGTAATACCTCTATATATTCAGGCTCTGAGAAAGATATATTGAAATTATCCAACACTATTAGTAACGGGTCGAAACCCAATTCAATCTTTGGTACGCTCACCCCATTTGAAAGTAAAAACTTTAGCATCTCTAAGGATTCTACGCTTACGGCAAAGGTAATAGGTTCAAACAATGGAGCTTGAGAAAAACCCAAATTTAAGCCATGTTCCAAAAGAGCTTCTGCTGCTTTGACATTATTTGTAGCTATTAGAATGCGGTTTGAATCTAGAGGTAAAGTTGCTCCCTTTTCAAGAAGATCGAGCATAACTTCTATCGGCGCTTTATGTGACAAAGCTATATAAATTAACGTGTCATAAGCCGTATTGTCCTCGAGGCCGCTATTATTAAGCAGTTGGATAGCCTCAGACCATAAACCTTTTTGGGCAAGTTTGATTGCCTCTTCTATAATATAGCTTAACGCTTTAAGCTCATCGTTTTCTTCAATCTCTTTCTCTATGCCCTCTACTAATTTTTTACGTACAGTTTTTCTGTATTGGTGAACCGCTCGTTTTCCTTCTAAATCTCCAAGAGCGGATAAAGTTTGTTCTATTATCTTGGAGTCATCATATTTCAGCTCAGCTTCAAATATCTCTGAACTAAAATCTTTATTTGTATATAAGTTTGCATGTTTTTCTACTATGTTGGGTTTCGATTTGTAATTTGAAAATACATACTCGGCTAATCTTTTTCCTAATGGTTCAAAACATTTATTTTTTGTATCAAACTTTGGTAAAAGCGTATTAACTAAATAACTAAATACATCATTTTTTATTTCATGAGACTGAATGATCTGCTTCTCATCAAGAACACTATCCAGACTATCAATTATAGTGATATTCTTCAAGTCAAATTCTGAAAAATTATATTTAGTAATAAGTCGAGTATATTCGTTAAATGAAAACGTCTCGCTAAGTGACTCCCTAAGAATGTTTTTGATTTCATTTGGTGGATATATTTCTTCCAAACTGGTTAATAATTTTAAATTAAATATGTCAGGAGTAAGTGAGCTGCCGTAATTTTTCCAAAATATCGTATTTTCATAACTTCCTGATTTTAGAGCGACTGTTGCAAGAGATTCATACACTAAATTATCAGTAAAAATAAAATTTGCGTCTACGGTACTTGCGTTATATAGTTTTTCTAAATGTAACTTTGGTAAATTGTTTGATGTGGCAACTTTTAGATCAAACTCGGTAATATCGAAGTTTAAATCAATAAGGATATCTATATCAAATTCGGCTGATGAATGATATCTTTCTATAATATAGCTGAGTAGGGTTTTAAGTTTTCCATTTGAAAGGTAGAGAGCATTTTTCTCTAAAGATTTCTTTTTTATTTCGCTCGTTAAGCTTTTGAGTGAGGCGTTATTAAATTTCTGGTTTAGTAAATACATACTTTTGGGAGTAGCTGTGGGCAAACGATTACTGAGTGTTTGGAAGTTTGAGAATAATTTCACATTATCGTATCGAATTGCACGAGATTTATTTACTCCTACTCCACTTAATAAAGACGAAAAATCTATTACTTTATCATCTCCATATTTTATATAGTTAGAGACTATTATTTCAATAATTGCATTTGTGACTTCATTAATTTTACCCTTAGATATTGAAAGTTTATAAAGATATTTTTCGCAAAAATAATCGTTTTTATCGATGTCATTGTTTATTGGTAGGTTTGATAAAGGTTCAAAAAAATACTGTTCATCAATTGTAGTAGCTTTACCAACCGTAAGAGCTTTATCATCTAGTTTTTTTTGGCTGGTCGGCGTATTGTATAGATGATGAAAGATACCAATAAAAACCAAGATCATAAGAATTAAAATATACTTTTTCATATACTTTCCATGCTTAAGTGGCTACGCATAATATACGAGCCACCTTTTATAACTAAAGGTTAACACCTTCCCTGTGCATCGGCGACTTCGCCTAAACAGTAATTTTGGTTATCAGTACTGGCTTCTCTGCGGGTATATCCGCAAGCTGCAACGGCCGATACTCTAAGAGCATTACTGGGAAGGAAAGCGGCTAGGCCCGCACACACTTCAAAAGCAACGATTGATGCATTCTCTCGTTTACTATAGCAAGGTCCATATAGATCTTGTGCTGTTTCTAGACATTTCTCCCTCTGCCTCTCCGCTGAACCTAATCCAGGTCCGCCTGAACTTACTCCAATTCCTCCTGATCCCTGAGAACCTCCGACAACAACAACAGGTAAATATACTGGGCCCGTAGAAGGAGGTCGCTGACCAATAACCGTTATATGTTCATAGTAGCTCTCCACCTCTTCGCATATAGCCTCATCATAGCTTGAACTTCCTGTATCACAGTACTCTAACTCATCATTTATTGCGTAAGAGTTGGATGGAAAAAGACATGAGAAAAATAATGCAAAGAACGTGATAAAAGCTGAGTCGCATTTATTCCATGCTAAGGTTTTTATATTATCCATAATTAATCCAGTTTTTAAAAATTTAATGCCGATGATGCTTCAACGGCGCAGGGAATTTATCATTCTTATACTGAAGTTACAAATGTAAAGTTGAGAGTTTTAGATTGTATATGATATATGTTATATTTTTTAAAATACTCTAGATTTGAAATGGTTGAAATAATACACTTGTCAACTTGAAGTGCGTTTTAAAGAAAGGGTGTTAGTTTTCGCCTTAATGTAGTGTCTGATAGAAATTCAATCATTTCTTGAGTAGATGAAAAATCTATTTGATGTGATAATATGCACGAATCGATTCACTTGAAAAATTAGATTATCTACAGAGAGTTAATAAAATTTTAACATCTCTGTAGATGGGACATTGCTATAAAATTTGGCTGTCTCAGCTCCGCTTTTTTTGCCGCATGATTTTCCGCGGCCTCACAAATACTCAAAGGCTTTGACCACTTGGGTGACGCCGTTGATGTTTCTTACTATATCTACCGCTACGTTGGCTTCATTAGATTTAACCAATCCCATGAGAAACACTTCAGAGTCTTCAACTGTGATGCTGATATGCAGACCATCAATGCGCTTATCTGTTAAAAGCTGCGCTCTGACTTTAGATGCCAACCATACATCGTGAGCCGCAGTCGATGGCGCGATTGGATGCCCAATTCTAATCAAATTGTGGGTCTTTTTGATATGAGGTACGGCAGCGGCAATTTTATGCGCTTCGGCTCTCAAAGACTCGGTAGGAGCTTGCCCTGTAAGCAATAATACGCCGTTAAATACCAGCACATTGATATTCGCACCTTCTTCAAGTGCTTTATTTTTAGCTAATCGCGCAATGACTTTTCCGGCAAGGGTTTTGTCATCTAGTTGCGTTCCTACTGTGCGCCGATCGTGGGCAACTGATGCGGCGCCAAGTCCTGCGCCAACCACGACAGCGGCGCAGCCTTGCAGCAGGCCTAAGGCAACAAACAGTGCAATCAGCTTATATTTGCTGAACGTGATTTGCATTATCTTTACCCTTATGCGTCATCTAGATTCTCTGGAAACAGGCTATCGTCGATGCATTCACATAAATTGTGAATAACCAATAGGTGTACTTCTTGGATGCGTGCTGTACGGTTTGATGGTACACGAATTTCGACGTCGTTTGGACCAAGTAACCCTGCCATTTCACCGCCGTCTTTTCCTGTTAATGCCACGATGGTCATATCTCTGCTGAGCGCCGCCTCCATTGCATGGATCACATTACGAGAATTACCACTGGTAGAAATCGCGAGTAAAATATCGCCAGGCTGACCGAGTGCACGAACTTGCTTAGAGAACACTTCATCATAGCTGTAGTCATTTGCAATAGAAGTCAGTGTTGACGTGTCGGTAGTTAACGCCATGGCAGGTAAGCTTGGGCGGTCTCTTTCATAACGGTTAAGCAGCTCTGATGAAAAGTGTTGCGCGTCGCCGGCTGAACCGCCATTGCCACAAGAGAGAATCTTGTTACCGCGAATCAGTGCGGCTACCATCATTTGTGCAGCGCTATCTATCGCTTCAGGAAGGATTTCACTGGCTGCAATTTTTGTTTGAATACTTTCTGTAAAGTTGGCTTTGATTTGTTCTATCATAACTATCTCATAATATGTAATGTCTGGCTAAACGCACTTAAACCATGACAGCTGGTCTTTGTTAATGGCAACCACATCAATTCTAAATGGTACATGAGCCGGATTGATATGCTTGCTATGCAAAAAGTGAAGAACCGCTTTCTCAAACTTACGGCGCTTATTCGCGTGAAAGTATTCTTCGGCACGACCATGTTGCTGATTATGCCTGAATTTTACCTCAACAAAGACCCATTCTGCACCATCCTGCATGATTAAATCTATTTCACCTTGCCGACACAGATAATTTTTCTGGATGAAGTTGAGTCCTTGTCCTTCCAAATAACGCCTTGCAGACGATTCTGCCGCATAGCCTCGTAGTTTCGACCATAATCCTTTAGTCGCTGGCAATCCTTTGCACCTCGTTATTGTTTATTTGTGCATAAGGGAGTGTTCGATAAATCACTCCCTGCGGGTTTATTTTGAGCTCTCCGGTTAATCCCTGAATTGATTGATTGGGGGTAAGTCGGAGATGATGTAAATAGGGGCTGATCGTGTAAGCATCATAACCTAAAGCAAACAGCCGCTGTAAGGTATCATTTCGTTGCGGCCACAGAGCTTGCGCTTCTTGCTGTAAATCTGACCAGCGGTGAGAGGGTAACATCCAGGGCATATCAGTAAAAGTCAGGTTTTTGAGATCTCTGAGGCTATTTTGATTCAATTGTTGGCTATAGCTTCTTGAGGATGCAAAGACAGGAACCACTTTTCTGTTAAACGGGCTAAGGCTAGATTCAATAATTGGGTTTAATAACTCAGTTTGTTTGGGGTCTGCAAATACAATGATGGCGTCAATATCTCTGCGGTTCCTGGGAACCGAATGTAGCTCTTTGCGAACCAAGTTTTCAATTTGCTTAATTCTTGCCTTACTTTGCGCGACGTCGAGTATGGATGTTATACCTTCACGAAGCTGGTCGTTGTCATTAAAATAGGTGACCAACGGAGTAGATTGATCTTTGGTTTCAAAGTGTTTCCATGACGATATAAACGTGTCAGCCATTCGTCGTGCGGTCGCACTATCGTGAGCCACAACTACAGGAAATTTAGCCCCCGTTTTTTTAACCTTTTTTGCCAGTTGAACGGCTTCGTCCTCTGGAGCAAGTGCAAAATAATATTGGCTATTAGTAGACAAAGGTTGGGCAACGTTTGGATGAGTTTCCGTGGTATCTAAAGCGTTATTTTCATTGAATGTGATGTTAGATCTAGAGGGTATCTCTGTGTCTATTCTGTTCAGGGCAAGCAGGGTCACCTCGCTTGTTAAACTAGGAAGCACTCGGCGAATATTTTCCTTTAATAATGGGCCAATAATGACAGACGAATTAGCTATCAGTTCGGATGAGTTTTCTTCATCGTATGTGTTTGTATCGACAAAAGTAAGCACCGGTAGCGTAGCGACATTTACATTTGAAGATGCGTCTTGAAAATACGCAGCCATGATCCCCTCTTTTATTGCTTGCCCTTGCTGGCTCAAGCGACCCGTTAGCGGCAATAGAATGCTGATTCTAGATGTGTCGACAGTTGGGGTCTCGAGCAATTTAGCTAATACGGGAGGAGGATTGGTTGCCAATGGGTGTTGGAGGTGCCGATTTTGCCAATCGTTTATGGCTGCCTGTAAGTGGACTGGGTTCAAGGCATATTGTCTTACGATAATGGCTAACTGCAAATAAGAACGTAAATTACGCGCGCGCAGAGAGGCCTCCTCTAAATCAGCTAACGAAAGTTGTAATAATGCATTCCATATATTTATTGCACGTTCGGTGTCGGGTAAGTCACTTTTGTCAAAAGCATTGGCAGCATCTAGCCATGCAGTCTGATGCAGATGAAGACGAGCGTGTAGTGCATTCACTCTTCCCCGATATTCCGAATGCGGTGTCATGTTATCAATGTATGCTGACAATATTTTATAGTCGACAGGAGAGGTACGAATTAAACATTCTGCGAGAATAACAAAGGCATAGGTGCGTTCATCTTTATCAGACATTTCAGGCAACAACGTTGAAATGATCGTTTTTGCTTCTTTGCATTGGCTGTCCTGAGCATATAAATCGGCAGCTTTTAGCAAGAGGAGGTTACGTTGAAGCGTACTCCCAGTTTGCATAAAGGTAACTTCAGCGTCTCGTATTAGGTCTGATGGTGTTTTTGCTGCTTTCACAACTGTCTTTGGTTGTTTTTCTACAGGTTGAGATACGGCTTTGGGTTTAGGTGCAGAGCCACAGGCAACGAGAAAAATGCTTAGTGCTACGATGCCAATCCAGTTAAAAATACTTTTCACAAAAATAATCCCACCTATTTGTATGGCACTAGTTTAAAATGTCACGAAGATTAACTCAAAAAAAGGTACGTCTGATCGTGCAGGACGTTGGAACACTGTATATTGTTGCTACCCCTATTGGCAATCTGGAAGATATTACGCAGCGTGCGTTACGTATTCTTAAAGACGTGGATGTTATAGCGGCAGAAGACACACGGCATAGTCAAAAGCTACTTCAACAATATGAGATTTCTACCAAGCTCATTTCATTACATGATCATAATGAAGCGCAGCGTGGAAAGCAGCTCGTGGAACGCATGCGCAATGGAGAGAATGTCGCACTTATTTCTGATGCGGGAACACCGTTAATTAGCGATCCGGGTTATACCCTTGTTAACTATTGTCGAGACGCTGGAGTGAAGGTCGTACCTATTCCTGGCGCATGTGCAGCCATTACTGCTTTGTGTGCAGCTGGGTTAGCCACCGATAAATTTATATTTGAGGGCTTTTTGCCTGTTAAACAGCAAGCAAAAGAACATGCTTTATCCCGCTTAATCAAGCAAACGGCTACCACTATCTTCTACGAATCGCCAAGGCGTATAGAGGATACCGTGTCTATGATATCTGAGGTGCTAGGCGCTGACAGGCAATTGGTAGTAGCAAAAGAGTTAACCAAGACCTTTGAAACTTTTTATGCCGATGAGGCTCAAAATGTATTGTCGTGGTTGCAACGTGATCCTAACCATCAAAGAGGCGAATTTGTATTGATGGTGGCGGGTGTTGAAAATGAAGAGTCGGACATTCCTGAAGAGGCGGAGTCGTTGCTTCTGCTATTGTGTGACAGTTTGCCTTTAAAAAAGGCAGCAGCGATTGTGGCAACCCACTATACTGTTAAAAAGAACGCGTTGTATCAACGGGGATTAGCTCTGCAAGGTAAAGACTAAAGTACAGTTTTTACCTTTAAGAGAGAATTATGTTTTAAATCAGTATGCTAGCATGTGGTTTTGTTTTACACTGGCGAATGCATAGTCAATAAAAGAACAAAAAGTATGCTGCAAAATTTTGGGGAATGGTCTGCGCAAGTACAGTGGCAGATAGCGTTATTTCTATTACTGGGGCCAGTGATGTTGCTGCTGACCCAGTTTTTGGTTTATGGCCGCTCGGTCAAACATCTACACGGAACTTTATCATTGGTTCCTGCCTTTTTAATTTTAGTTTTGGCTGATAGCCTCACTGAGATCTATTTGTATGCGAGTGTGTTACAAGCTATTTGTGCTTTGATCGCCATACGTTATGTAAGGGCATATCACCGGGCTGCATTCGCACACAACTCTGATGCTGAAGAAACAAAATTAGCGTGGATGTATCCGGCACTGGTTGTCATGATGATATTGTCGTCGCTTTATTTGCTTTTCTTCTTTACAGAATTACGCGCAGACTACGTGTTTCAGTACATTCAGATGATGACGTATATTGGTTGTGTTCTAATGGGTATCAGCATAATTCGCGCTATTTTAGTTAAGCGGCTATATGTTCATCTGGCGGCGGCTGAAAAAGAGGAATATTTGCCTACTTTAGATGTCGACCTTCATAAACGTGAAATGGCTAAGGCGCTGTTTAAACAGATTGAAGATGTAGTTACACGAGAAAAACTCTATCGACGCGCAGATTTAACGGTGTCTGATTTGTCTCCTCATTTACATGTGAGTGAGCGAGATCTGATGCAGGCGATTGCGCAAGAGGCTGGCTTAAACTTTTGTGATTTTATTAATAGTCATCGAGTGTGGGCTATAAAGCGGGCAATTGATAGCGGTTTACTTTCTGCCGAGAAACTTATGGATGCTGCGCGTGATGCAGGCTTCTTCTCTAAGCAAAGCTTTGCAACCGTGTTCAAACGGTTTGTAGGGCGTCGACCAGAAGGGTACGTTGAACAGGCACAAATACGACATAAATCGTAACAACATAACGAGTGGATAGCGCGCTAAGGAAGTCAATGAAAAAGCTGTTATATTTCTCTGTCGCAATCGTATTAGTGTTGTCTTTCGCTTTGTATTACTTTTTGCGAATTCCCCTCTGGAATTTACCTGATGTTGTACGTGTGGCTACCGGACTTGGAGCCAAAATTGCATGCTCGTCTCGGTATATTTCAAACTTCTCACACGAACGTATCATGAATGACCTTGCCAGTTATTCTTCAGCTAATCGTTTAGTAGAGCTGCGCTACGACGATGGCAACAAACGTGTCACAGCAACGCTTTGGGGAATGGGCGAAAAAAACGCGCTATATCGCGATGGTATTGGGTGTACCCTTGAAAATGGCGACGCGCCTCTAAGAGCTCAACCTTTACAACCAGTTGGCGCAGCGGAACAACAGCTAAAACAAGTATGGCCGCAAGGACATGAAGTAACGACTACGTCGAAAACGTGGCAGACGTTAACGGATACCATGCTCCGTAATGACAACATTGCGGGTCGTCATACGCGTGCGCTAATTATTGTCAAAAATGGAAAAATTGTCGCAGAAAGCTACGGAAAAGGTATCGACCAAAACACACCGTTACTGGGTTGGTCGATGGGAAAATCCGTAACCGCCATGTTGATAGGTAATCTTGTGATGAATAATCAACTGTCGTTGCGCGATGATCAATTATTTACATCTTGGCTGGAAGATGAGCGAGCAGATGTAAATATTGAAGATTTATTGACCATGACATCAGGTTTAGGGTTTGATGAGACCTACGCCCCGGGTAGCGATGCCACGCATATGTTGTTCCATGCTCCTAGTGCATCTGACGTTGCGATGCGCGCACCACTAGAAAGAGAGCCTGGTAAACACTTTTCGTATTCATCAGGTACCACGAATTTATTGTCGCGTATCATTTACGCCCATACGGGGGGCGACTTATCCGCTAATCTTGCGTACCTTCACCAGACGTTAATTGCGCCACTTAACTTGCGTCATTTGTTATTTGAAGTCGACGCGTCTGGAGTATTTGTAGGTAGTTCTTACATATATGCCACCTCAAGAGATTGGGCAAAGCTCGGTTTGTTGATGTTAAATAACGGCGAAATTAATGGACACCGAGTATATTCACCAGCGTTTGCTCATCAAATGAAAACGCCAAATGCCAGTATCAATGAGCGCCGATATGGCTATCAGGTGTGGCTTAACTCGGGCGGAGAAGCAAAACGCTGGCCGCTGTTGCCAGAGGATGCTTATGCGATGATGGGAAGCCGCTCTCAGATCGTCATGGCCATTCCCTCTGAAGATATGGTGATTGTACGATTAGGTTGGAGTAAACGCCGTTATCCTATTGACACCCAATTCGCGCATTTGATTAAAAAAGGTCGAGAAAAAAGTCTGATGGAGTCAAGCCGCTAAGAGACGCGTATCAATGGCGTGTATTTACCACGATAGGGAAGGTTTAGAGGGAGGGGAATTAAGACTATTCATCCTCCCTCGGTACCATAAATTGAGTTTGATTAAGACAAGCGGCTTTTGAAATCTTGAAAGTTAAATTTGCGAACAACCTCTACTCTGCCATCTTTACGTTTGATTGCAATAGACGGGTGCCCAACACCATTAAAGAACGTAGTTTTAACCATGGTGTAGTGGATCATATCTTCAAAGACAATGCGTTCACCTACTTGTAATTCATGATCGAAGCTATAGACGTCAATAACATCGCCCGCTAAACAAGAATTACCACCAATTTTGTAATCATAGGCTTTGTCACCAGCTTCCCCTGCGTGTCGAATCGCGGGGCGATAAGGCATTTCAAGTACGTCTGGCATGTGTGCCGTTGCTGAAATATCTAATATCGCGATTTTTTCTTTGTTTTCTACAATATCTACCACTTCTGCGATGAGTGGGCCAGTTTGCCAAGCAACGGCTGAACCAGGTTCCATGATCACGCTGAGGTGAGGATGACGCTGCTTGAATGCCTTTAAAGTACCAATCAGATGATCCACATCGTAGCCTTCGCGGGTCATAAGGTGCCCACCACCAAAGTTTATCCACTTAAGGTTGGGTAACCATTTTGCGAATTTTTCTTCTACCGCAGCTATCGTGCGCTCGGCGGCAAAGGAGTCGCATTCGCATAAATTGTGAACATGAAAGCCCTCGATGCCCGATAAATCTTGGCCTTCCAGTGTACTGGCTTTAATACCTAAACGTGAGCCCGGAGCGCTTGGATCGTAAAGCTCTGTTTCAGCTTCACGATGCTCGGGATTAACCCGAATACCAGCGGAAATATTCGCTGCCAATACCTGATCTTTATAGCGTTGCCACTGACTTAAGCTGTTAAATGAAATGTGGTTAACGAGTGGAAGTAAAGCCTCAATATCTTGCGGTTTATACGCTGGTGCGTATGCATGCACTTCTTTGCCCATGCATTCGTGAGCAAGTTGTGCTTCCCAAACGGAACTGGCGGTGCACCCCTTGAGGTACTGGCCAACCAAGTCAAATGTCGACCACATTGCAAAGCCTTTCAGCGCAAGAATAATATCAACGCCAGACTCATTCTGTACGCGCTGCATCAGTTTAAGGTTTTCTTCTAGCTTGCTTTCTTCACATACGTAACATGGGCTAGGTATTTGGGGATCAAACATGGGGTCAGATTGGCTCACAACACTCTCCGTCAACAGGCCAAAAAACATTGTGCGCCGAATGACGCACAATACAGGGGATTACTTTTTAAATGGGCTTTCGTCACATTCCATCACATGCCAAGGCAGCCCGTGCTCGTTGAGCATGTCCATGAATGGGTCTGGATCAAATTGCTCCATATTCCATACACCTGACTTCTTCCACGTGCCGTTAAGCATTAATGCTGCACCAATCATGGCAGGCACACCTGTGGTGTATGATACGGCTTGAGCGCCGACTTCATCGTTACACTTGGCGTGATCGCAATTGTTGTAAATAAAGATGGTTTTTTCTTTGCCATCTTTAATACCCGTAATGTATGTGCCGATACACGTCATGCCTGTATAGCCTTCAGCCAGTGAACCTGGGTTAGGCAATACGGCCTTCAAAAACTCTAGTGGAACGATTTTTTGACCTTGGAATTCAACAGGCTCGATGCTTGTCATGCCTATTCCTTCTAGAACGCGAAGGTGATTAAGATAAGCATCACCGAATGTCATCCAGAAACGTGCGCGCTTCAAGGATGGGAAATGCTTCACTAATGACTCTAGTTCTTCGTGGAACATTAAGTATGATGCACGCTCACCAATGTTTTGATAGTGCAGATCTTCACGTACGCTCAGTGGATCGGTTTCTTTCCACTCGCCATTTTCCCAAAAACGACCGCGCTGGGTAATTTCACGAATGTTAATTTCTGGATTGAAGTTAGTAGCAAACGCTTGGCCATGATCGCCACCGTTACAGTCAACAATATCTAGATAGTGAATTTCGTCAAAATAATGTTTGGCTGCATACGCCGTGTAAACGTTGGTTACGCCCGGATCGAAGCCGCTACCTAATAGCGCCATGATGCCTTTTTCTTGGAAACGCTCTTGATATGCCCACTGCCACGAATATTCAAACTTTGCTTCGTCTTTTGGCTCGTAGTTCGCGGTATCAAGATAATCAACGCCAGTCGCCAAGCATGCGTCCATAATCGGCAGATCTTGATACGGTAGCGCTAAGTTAACGACTAAATCTGGTTTTACGTCGTTGATAAGGGCTTCTACTTGCTTTGCATCGTCAGCATCAACGGCAAACACGCCTTTTACGCGATCTGCGCCGACTTCTTTTTGCAACGCTTCACATTTAGAAACGGTACGGCTCGCCAAATAAATTTCATTAAAATGCTCTGGTAGTCGAGCACATTTTTTTACAGTTACTGTGGCAACACCACCTGCACCAATTATCAACACTCGTGACATATTCGGTTCCTAACTTGTTTGAATTTGTAAAACGGGCGAATGCTATCACCAATCATTTATCACGCAAACATCATTTCGCTATCTTGGCGTAAAATTGTTCACTCATATCAATATGATGGATCGTCAATACCCATGTATATGATTGTGTGAAAGAGAATTCATAGAGGTATGAGTGTAGCAAATTCTGATTTAACCGCGTGATTAACTCGCTGGTTGCTTACGGCTTATTCGGATCTTGCGCCTTGTAATCCACCGGTATGAAGGAGCAGTAAACGGCTACGTATCGGAAAGGTTCCTTGTCCGATTAAATGCTTGGCAGCCGAAATCAATTTGCCACTATACACGGGGTCGGTTGCTATGCCGGTATGTTGTTTGAAGATATTAATATCATCAAGCAACTGCGAAGAGGATTTCGCGTACCCGCCATGATGAAAATCATGGTGAATAGTCCATGAATTATCATGACTGGCTTGCGGGTAGAGTGCAGTGACTAACGTCTCAAGATAGTCTTTACCTTTAAGTACGGCGATACCGTGGATGCGCGTATTCAATGCATGGCTGCCGGCTATCAAGCCAGCCAACGTGCCGCCACTGCCTACAGGTGCAAGTACATAATCATACTGTTGCTGTAGCTCTCTGATAATCTCTTGCGTTCCTTGGATTGCTTGAGCTTGACTTCCCCCTTCTGGAATAATCATTGCGTTTGGAGTTTGTTGTATTAAGGTATTCAAGTAATTTGCGTCATCGCGCAAGCGATAAGTCTTTCGATCAACAAAATGTAACTCTGCTCCCCAAGCAATGCAGTCTTCTAGTGTTGGTGTAAGATGTTGACTGTAATCGCCTCTAATAATCAGTTTACAAGCTAAATTAAGCTGGTGACAGCAGTAGGCAAGGGCGTGAATATGATTCGAATATCCACCACCAAAACTGATGACAGTGTGAATATTACGCTGCTCAATGTCTGACAACGCATATTTAAGCTTACGCCACTTGTTGCCCGAAATAATGGGATGAATACAATCATCTCGTTTCATCCACACATCAACCTTGTTCGGGTTATTCCACGGCCAGGTAATGGATTGCTCTGGTGATGGAAGCTGGAGGCGATTGATCAGCGACTGCATAGTTAGCTGTTGTTTGTTGCTTGGGTTGCGTTCGGATCAACATGGTGTTTCTCTGAATACCATCTTGAGTTAAAGCGTTTACATTCACTGTAAGGACTAAAATGGTGAATTTCCCCTGTGCCTGCTTTTTGCTGGATAGCACGCCAGTAGCCCGGATCCATCAGGTTGGGGTGCAACTGTTTAAGTAATGCCTTTAATTCGCGTTTGCCAACAATGAAGTGCTCGAATTGTTCAGGAAATACATCTTGTGGCGAGACAGACATCACATCTAACGCAAAGGGGTCATCGCTTTTTGGCAGCTCTCTGAATACGCGGTCCTTCATTAGGCAAATTTCATCATAATCATAAAATATAACTCGACCATGACGCGTGATACCAAAATTTTTATGTAGCATATCGCCTGGAAAAATATTCGCTCTGGCAATTTGTTTAATACAAAGGCCCAATTCGTTAATGGCGTTTTCAATCTTTTCAGGGTCGCTCTCTTGCTCCAAATACAAATTGAGCGGCGTCATTTTTCGCTCGATGTACATGTGCTTGATAATCACTTCATCTTCAGTTAGTTCAATACTACTGGCTGCCACTTCAAGTAATTCATCAATTAACGCTTGCGACATACGGTGACGAGGAAGCCTGAAATTAACGTATTCATGCGTATCAGCCATACGTCCGACACGATCCGACATTTTTACTAAGCGATAGCAATCCTTAACGTGTTCTCGCGTGATCTTTTTGCTTTCTGGAAATTCGTCTTTAATGATTTTAAACACAACACCATACGAGGGAAGGTGAAACACGGCCATCACTAAGCCACGTATGCCAGGGGCAGCTTCAAATTGGTCGTCTGAGCTGTCTAAATGAGCAAGGAAGTTGCGATAAAATACTGTTTTGCCGTGTTTATAATGGCCTAGCGATATATACAATTCAAAGTGCTTTTTGTTTGGCAGTAACTCTTGTAAGAATGCGACCACCTCTGCGGGGTATTGCGTGTCAGCCATAAAATAAGAGCGGGCAAATCCAAAAATGACACTCAGGTCGTGACGATGAGTCAATAAAGCATCTACTACTAAGGTTTTGTCGTCGTTGACCAACAATGCAATCACAAATGGCAGGGTTTCTTCCGGCATGCAAATGCGACCAATTAAATACG
This sequence comes from Fluctibacter corallii, assembly GCF_025751585.1. Lineage (GTDB taxonomy): Bacteria > Pseudomonadota > Gammaproteobacteria > Enterobacterales > Alteromonadaceae > Fluctibacter_A > Fluctibacter_A corallii. Next base: position 501,310 of record NZ_JAOWKX010000001.1, on the reverse strand, counting down.
CGGCTTTGCTTCGAAAGAAAATAGGCTTTAATATTTCGACCGTGTGTACTGCGGCTAATTGCTCTTTACTCAACCTTGCCCTAAGCGCGGTATCAAGGTTTTGCATGTCCCGTTCACGGTTTTCAAAGGGAATATGGAAGCGGTAGATACGAAAAATATCTTCCAACATATTTCTCACTGTCCCAGTGGTATCAAAGCTATTCACGACTTTATTACGGTCTTGTCCGGCAACAAAGCAACGGCTCGGCAAAAGAAACATAAGCGCATCATCCACCACCGTGTGAGTGAAAATTCTGCCAATCACCGAGTTATAAAATGTTTCCGCCAATTCATATTGCGGATGTTGATCCAACAGACCCACATACGCCAATTTAAGGTGCCGCCAAAATTGACTATCTACCTGATGTGGATGAATAATTTGGTAAATTTCAGCGACTACGTCTGACAAGCTTTGATCATACGTTGCAATGCGTTCCTTCACTGCCTGATGCGTAGCCTGCCACTGAGCTTGTTCAAATCTTTCCTGCGCACCTTTAGTAATTCGACCAAACCATCTAAAATTCTTTTCAAATCCCTGAAGAATAAGATAAGCGACTTTTTCTTGAACTGACGTGGTGATTTCTGTCAAAGTATGCATCCGAAGGAATTGTTGGGTTGTGAGGTGTATTTACCACGGTTTTTTCACCATATCCAGCCAACTAATAAGTTTTTGACGTATTATCGCGTCACGTTTTTAAAAAAACGACAACACGACAAAACAATAACAATCAGGAAAAGGAAGGGCAGCACGTGAGTTTTCCAGTGCTTATTTGTGATGATTCAGCCATCGCACAAAAGATGGTGAAGCGAAGTCTTCCCGACGAGCTCGCAACTGAAATAACGCTCGCCAATAATGGTGCAGAGGCAATGCAGTATTTGTTCGAACGTCAGTTCGCGCTGCTGTTTTTAGATCTCACCATGCCAGTCATGGACGGTATCGAAGTGCTCGAGCAAATAAAAAAGCATTCAATCGAAGTGTACACCATCGTTATCTCAGGCGACATCCAGCCAGAAATGCGCCGACGTGTCGCACAGCTAGGAGCGCTTGATTTTATCGCCAAACCCGTAGACAAGCCTCGCTTAGAAGAAGTGCTCGTCAAATTTGGTTTGTACTAACCAAAAAAGGCCAAAGTGTAAATAATCGACATTTACCTGTTGACTTATAGACGTCTATACGGCAGATTGAAGTTATGAAAATGATGAACGGCACCACCAGCATGATGATGATTACCACCCTTACGAGGATGGTCGCTGGCTAGTACCTAACACAAAATAAACGAAAGCCCGCGACTTACACTAGAGATAAGAAGCGGGCTTTTTTTTTGATTTAAAATGGCTGGAGCTCAGCAATACGGCGTTAAACGCTTCACTCACCGTGCTCATGTACTCTACGTACACTGCGCGCGCTTCGAAACCGTTTGCCTTGTCTTGCAATCGCCCAGACATTTTAAATTTATCGATTTTTTAAATAGAAGAAGGATAAAAGAGAAATGGCTGGAGCTCAGCAATACGGCGTTAAACGCTTCACTCACCGTGCTCATGTACTCTACGTACACAGCGCGCGCTTCGAAAGCGTTTGCCTTGTCTTGCAATCGCCCAGATATTTTAAATATACCGACCATTTAGATTAACGATATTTTAAATTTATCGATTTTTTAAATAGAGGAAGGATAAAAGAGAAATGGCTGGAGCTCAGCAATACGGCGTTAAACGCTTCAAGAAACCGTTGCGCTCCGAATCGTTGGCCTAAGGGTAAGTTAACACCTACGACAGAAAGGTGAATGTTTGAGGGAGTGAAAACTCAAACGTCATAATACGAATTGAAATAAGGTTTTTGGGAGAGATTGATGAAGGTGTTAAAGTTTGGGGGCTCGTCCCTTGCCGATGCAGAACGATATCTGCGCGTAAAAGATATCTGTTTAGATGCGCATCACGAATCAGGGGCAGCGGTAGTGCTTTCAGCCCCGAAAGGCGTAACCAACGCACTGAGCTTGCTATGCGACCAAGCGACGCTAGGCCAAGATTATGCGGAGCTTTATGCCAAGCTGACGATGACCCTAAACGGTATTGCTGATGATTTATCAACGCAGCTTAGCGACTTTCGTACAGACTTGGTTAAAGACTTTATCCTTACTACCTTATCAGAGCTTTCTATTAATCTTGAAGGCATGAAAATGCTGAATTGCGCACCGCCTGAAATCGAAGCGCGAATTTTATCAATGGGTGAATACATCAGCGTTACTATTTTTAGTGAGATATTAACTGCACTCGGTCATAAAAATCAGATCATTGACCCAGTCGATTACATTGTGGCTGAAGGGGAGTATCTCGATAGCATTGCTGATGTGACTCAAAGCAAAGCACGTTTTTCTGATAAATCTGATTTCGACGGTAAAATCCTCATCATGCCTGGCTTTGTTGCTGCAAATGAAGTGGGAGAAAAAGTCACATTAGGCCGTAATGGGTCTGATTATTCAGCGGCCATTCTTGCTGCATGCTTAGATGCGCAATGTTGTGAAATCTGGACAGACGTAGACGGTGTGTATAATGCCGATCCTAATCAGGTTGAAGGCGCTGTATTACTCGACAAGTTAACGTACCAAGAAGCCATGGAGTTGTCGTATTTTGGTGCGAAGGTGCTTCACCCTAAAACCATTGGGCCGATAGCTCAGCACCATATTCCTTGCCTCATTCGAAATACATTGAATCCAGCAGCTCCCGGCACTTTGATCAGCAACGAGTCTTCAACGGTATGGACGAATGTTAAAGGTATCTCCCACCTTGATAACATGACCATGTTTAACGTGGCAGGCCCTGGCATGAAAGGCATGGTTGGGATGGCAAGTCGCGTGTTTGAAGTGATGTCAAACGCCAATATTTCAATCAGTTTAATTACCCAGTCTTCGTCTGAGTACAGCATCAGTTTCTGTATTCATAGTAAGGATGCGGAGCGCGCCTTAACCAGTTTACAAGATGCATTCTCTTTGGAACTGGCAAACCACTTACTCGATCCTATCGAAGTGCGTCATGATCTTGCTATCGTAACGCTGGTGGGAGATGGCATGCGTCAATCAAAGGGCTTGGCAGCTAAGTTTTTCAGCTCGCTTGCGCAGGCTCGCGTGAATAACGTGGCGATCGCCCAAGGCTCATCTGAGCGCTCTATCTCTACGGTAATTGAAAGCCACAAGGCGAAAGAAGCAGTAAAGGTGGTGCATCAAAATTTTTTCTCCAATCTGCATTCAATTGATGTCTTTTTGATTGGGTGCGGAACTGTGGGTCAGGAACTCCTTGCTCAAATGCAGCGCCAGCAAGCGCTGTTGCTGGATAAAGGTATTAGCCTGTCTGTGTATGGCATTGCAAATAGTAAACATTTGTTACTTGCTTCTGGCGGTATTGAACTTGCCAATGATTGGCAGACTCAATTAAGTGAAGCGCAGGTGCCTCTGACGCTTAAAGCGCTGTCAGACTTTGTTCAGAGCAACAGTTTGGTTAATCCAGTTATCATTGATTGCACGAGCAGCGAAGAGATTGCAGGCCAATATCAAGATATGATGTCTGCGGGCTTCCATGTCGTAACGCCCAATAAAAAAGCCAATACACGCGACATAGAATATTATCAAACGTTGCGCGAGACGGCGCAGAAAACCAATCGACAGTTCTTGTATGAAACTACTGTCGGTGCGGGATTGCCCGTCATCGATAACTTGCAAAAATTAATTTACGCCGGTGACGAACTATTGCGCTTTGAAGGCATCTTATCGGGATCATTGTCATATGTATTTGGCAAATTAGATGAAGGGTTGTCACTTTCTGAAGCAACGGCATCAGCAAAAGAAAACGGATTTACTGAACCCGATCCACGCGATGACTTAAGTGGAATGGATGTCGCAAGAAAGCTGTTGATTATGGCAAGAGAAGCTGACTTGTCGTTAGAATTATCAGAAATAGACATTGAATCGGTGCTTCCTGCCTCGTTTGACGATAGTGGCGATGTCGCGACATTTATGAATAATCTAAAGCTATTGGATAAAGAGTATGCACAACGGGTTGCGTCTGCGCGTGCGGAAGGTAAAGTGTTACGATATGTTGGCGCGATAGAAAAAGGAAAATGTAACGTGAAAATCAAAGCCGTAGATGCCGATCATCCGTTATACAAAATCAAGGATGGTGAAAATGCGTTAGCCATTCATAGCCATTATTACCAGCCTATTCCTTACGTAATTAGAGGATATGGCGCTGGGGCGGAAGTCACCGCTGCTGGGGTGTTTGCAGATGTGCTGCGCACAATGCCATGGAAGCAGGATATATAGTATGCCGGACTCGGAGATGTTAACGGCCTACGCCCCCGCCTCAATTGGAAATGTTAGTCTTGGATTTGATTTACTTGGTGCAGCACTTGCTCCAATTGATGGAGCAGTGTTGGGCGATACCGTAACTGTACACCCAAGTGATAGTTTCTCCTTATCAGTAGAAGGTCGCTTTGCGCATAAGCTGCCGGGCAAACCTGCTGAAAATATTGTTACACGCTGTTATGCGTTTTATCTTAAAGCACTTGAAGCGAAGGGAAAATCTGCAAAACCATTGTCGCTGACCTTAAATAAGCATCTTCCTGTAGGTAGTGGCTTGGGCTCGAGTGCCAGTTCAATTGTGGCGGCGTTTCATGGATTGAATGTGTACCATGGCTCGCCATTTAGTGATGATGAATTATTACGCATGATGGGAGAACTCGAGGGCAGTATTTCGGGGAGCGTGCATTATGACAATGTTGCACCCTGTTTTTTGGGCGGCTTGAGTTTAATGGCAGAGTCAGGTGATCGCGTGGCACTGCCACTACCAACGTTTGAAAATTGGTATTGGGTGGTGTGTTATTCAGGCATTAGCGTGTCTACCTCTGCGGCCAGAAAAATTCTACCGACTGCGTTTTCGTTGGCAGATACCATCCAGTTTGGACGCCAGCTCGCGGTATTTATTGATGCTTTGCACAGACAAGATGAAACGCTTGCGGCGAGTGTCATGCAAGATGTTATCGCTGAACCTCACCGTAAATCATTACTGCCCATGTTTGATGAATCTAAAGCATTTGCGCTTGCTCAAGGTGCGCTAGCATTTGGGATTTCCGGCTCTGGCCCGACAGTATTTGCAGTCACTAACGAACTAGAAAATGCCAAGGTGATTAATAGCTGGCTTGAAAAACATTATATTCAGAACGACGATGGCTTCTCTCATATCTGTCGTATTAACAACGATGGTGCTATCGCGAACGTCGCTTCTGCAAATAAGAAGTAAGGAATGACCGTGGAATTATTTAATTTAAAAGATGATACAGACAAAGTGAATTTTTCACAGGCTGTTCGTAAAGGTTTAGGCAAGCATCAGGGACTCTATTTCCCAAAAACATTTTCCCCTCTTGATGATCCTGAAGCACTACTTGCGCTGCCCTTTGTAGAGCGTAGCAAAGCCATTTTGCGCCACCTAATTGGCAACGACATTGAGCCAGCAGTGCTGGATGCGATTGTTGAATCGGCTTTTAACTTTGCCGCACCGCTAGTAAAAGTGAATGACAATACCTATTGTCTGGAGTTGTTTCATGGACCGACCTTAGCCTTTAAAGACTTTGGTGGGCGCTTTATGGCGCAGTGTTTATCTCACATTGTTGGCAATGATCCTGTTACCATACTCACAGCAACCTCAGGGGATACGGGCGCGGCGGTTGCTCATGCATTTCATGGTATAGACAATATTCAGGTTGTGATCCTATATCCAAAAGGCAAGATCAGTACGTTACAAGAAAAGCTGTTTAGCACGCTGGGTGACAATATCCATACGGTGGCAATTGAGGCTGATTTTGATACGTGTCAGCAGATGGTAAAAACGGCCTTTGATGATACTGATGTACGCGATGGCTTGAATCTAAATTCAGCTAACTCAATCAATATCAGTCGCTTACTTGCTCAAGTGTGTTATTACTTTGAAGCCGTTGCGCAGCTTCCTTCAGCGCAAAGAAAACAGGCTGTCATCTCGGTGCCAAGTGGTAATTTTGGGAATCTGACAGCGGGTATCATCGCTAAGGTATTAGGCTTGCCCCTAAAACGCTTTATCGCTGCAACTAACGCAAACGATACGGTTCCTCGCTATTTGAAAACCGGAGAGTGGGCACCTCACGATACAGTCGCAACGTTGTCTAATGCGATGGATGTGAGCCAGCCCAACAACTGGCCAAGAATTGAAGCGTTAATTGAACGTGGTGAGTTTAGCCAAGACTTACTCAAAGGCGAGGCGGTAGATGAGGATTACACGCAAGTAGGAATGCGCCAGCTGGCCTCTGAAGGCTACGTAAGTGAACCCCATGCAGCGGTGGCCTACAAAGTTCTTAAGCGCGATCTGAAAGAGGATGAAGTTGGGATCTTTTTAGGTACAGCGCATCCAGCCAAGTTTAGAGAAAGTGTCGAGAATGTTTTGGGTCAGCCCATCAGCCTGCCTGAAGCGTTAGCTAACTGCGCAGGTAAAGAGAGCTTGTCGGTGTCTCTACCAGCCGATTATGAGGCGTTAAAAGCCCATATGTTTTCGGTTGTAAAGCAAGGATAGAGTATGACAACCTGGCATGATGTTCTTGGCGAAGAAAAGGCGCAGCCTTACTTTCAGGATATATTAACGCACGTACATAATGAAAGAGCTGCGGGCAAGGAGATCTACCCGCCACAATCCGATGTATTTAATGCCTTTAAATATACGGAGTTTGATGACGTTAACGTGGTGATACTTGGCCAAGATCCTTATCATGGCCCAAATCAAGCCCATGGGCTTTGTTTTTCAGTGCAGCGTGGCGTAAAAACACCGCCTTCATTGGCTAATATGTACAAAGAGCTACAGCAGGATATTGAAGGGTTTGTCATTCCTTCTCATGGTTGTCTAGAAAGCTGGGCACATCAAGGTGTGTTGTTGCTCAATACCGTGTTAACCGTTGAGCAAGGCAAGGCACACTCTCATGCAAAAATTGGTTGGGAGCGATTTACCGACACGGTGATTCGTCAGATCAGCGAACAAGCAGAGGAGGTGATTTTCCTGTTGTGGGGAAGTCACGCACAGAAAAAGGGCAGTGTTATCGACACGCACAAGCACCATGTGCTCAGCGCACCACATCCTTCGCCTTTGTCAGCTCACCGTGGCTTTTTTGGCTGTAAACACTTTTCGCAGGCAAATCAATTGTTGCTGCAACAAGGCAAGCAACCGATTGATTGGTCTTTACCTGATTAGTGTACCAAAGCAAGACACTACTCGAGCTTACAGCCAATATAACCTGTCTATAAAACCAAAAAAGGCTTTGCGTATGCAAAGCCTTTTTAATCGGTTAAATATCTAAAGTGTCTAATTCTGCTTCAAGGGATAAGTCCATAGACTCTAATTCTTTCTGCAACCTGTATCGGTCTTGAATCGCTTCGATTTCTCTCCACTTACGTTTTTTCGTTTTTGTTTTCGCCGGACGTGCTTCGATATCTAGCATGGACATAATTTCATTTTTATCCATGGAGCTCTCCTTTGTTTTAACCGTACTACTCAGTGTGATTGTTTTTTATTTATACAAGTTAGCTAAAAAATAATCATCACATATATTTATTTATCATACGCCAAGGAAAAATAAAACCATTTCTTTTACTTTTAATTAACAAAAAGTGAAGGTTTTGTGACAAGTAGGCTGATTATGCGCACGAGTGTGCCTGGGATTTTAAGGCGTTAGCTGGGGAGCGATACGATGACTGAAAGCCATGAATAAGGAGACCGCACAATCAATGAATTGGAATGACTGTTATTATTTTGAAGTCAGTAGAATATAGACAGTAGCCTACCATTGGCAGGCCTAATCGCGATTTTTTTCGGTGAGAAACGCTACGTTTTTAAGCCGCGTTGGATGCGGGCTTTTCAAAGGTGACGGTGCATTGATGGCCTATTTTTACCATGCCTACCGTACTTAACTGCATTAAAAAAGCTTCTCTGCGCTCCGTGCTCAGCTCTAAAACCGAGGCGACTTTTTCCATTGCTGCAGCAGGATCGAGTGCCGTAGAACGACGACCGTTAATGTTGATCTTGTACATGTTACCCCTCGTTTTTGATGCGATTTAAAGAGTATTTTAAGCACATTGATAGGTTAGACAAGACGGTAGAAAAGCGTTGATATGTGTAATCAGACTTACTTATAGAAGCTGATACGGCAAATGGGTAAATTTATCCTCCTAACTAATTGATTTGGCGGGCAAGCGGACCGACAAAACGACTAATTACCTCGAAAAATACATACTTAAAAAGTTTAAAGTAAATGAATCTGTGGTCGAGTCACCGCGGTGAAAACACGGCTAAAACAACGCTTACTAATATCGCGTAGTAATATCGCGGGAGGGAGAGGTAAACAGCCAGCTTACGGTTTATGAGAAAACTGGCTGAGAGATTATGAAGTTAACGTATATTAACCTGACGACAAATTACTTGGTGGGATTGGCAGCCCGAAAACGAGAAATCAATTGATTGGTTGAGCTATCGAAATCAAGCGTCGCTTCGGTATTTTCGATTTTATCCAATACTTGATTGCCAAGCACTTTACCGAGTTCAACACCCCATTGGTCAAAGGAATTTACTCCCCAAATTGCTCCCTGCACAAACACTTTATGCTCATATAACGCAACAAGTGCGCCTAACGTTTGCGGATCCAGTTGTTCGAATAGCAGGGTGTTGCTTGGCTTATTGCCAGGCATGGTTTTGTGTGTGGCTAACGCGGTACGTGTTTTGTCGTCTAAGCCTTGTGATGCTAAGTCGTCGAAACAGGCTTGAAAGGTTTTCCCTTGCATCAATGCTTGCGTTTGCCCGAAACAGTTTGAGGCTAACATCGCATGATGTTCAGCATGTTGATTCGGTACGTTTAACGGCAACATAAAGTCGGCCGGAATTAACACATTACCTTGATGAATCAGCTGATGGAACGAATGCTGCCCGTTGGTGCCTTCACTTCCCCAAATCACAGGGCCAGTTGCATAACCTACCACGGTATCATCACCAGCTACGCGTTTGCCGTTACTTTCCATGTCAAGTTGCTGAACATAGGCAGGGAAGCCTCTTAGGTAATGGTAATAAGGCAGTAATACATGAGATTGAGCGTGGTGAAAGTTCACATACCAAATACCTAGCAGCGCCATTATTACTGGAAGATTTTGGTTCAGTGGCGCAGTTTTGAAATGGCAGTCCATCTCATATGCACCTTTGAGCATAGCCTCGTAATTGTCAAAGCCGATACGTAACGCGATAGGTAGCCCAATCGCCGACCATAATGAGTAACGACCACCTACCCAATCCCACATTGGAAAGATATTTTTCTCGTCGATACCGAATTCAGTGGCTGCTTTTACATTCGATGAGATCGCAATAAAATGTTTTGCGATATCCTTTTGTTCACCACCTTGAGTGAAAAACCACTCTTTAGCCGTGAGGGTATTTCGAAGCGTCTCTTGGGTAGAAAACGACTTAGAAGACATAATAATCAATGTTTCTTCATGGTCGAGTTCACTGAGCACATCATGCAAATGACAGCCGTCAACATTTGCGACAAAATGCACATCTACGTCTTTGATCCAGCAAGGCTTTAGCGCCTCAGACATGATTTTGGGGCCTAGAAAAGAACCACCAATACCAATTGCCACTACCTGAGTGATAATTTTGCCGGTGTAACCCTTTAATTCTTTATTGTGGAATGCTTCAGAAAACTGACGCATTTTTGCTTGAGTTTGACGGATGTCTGGCATGACATCTTTGCCGTCTACCTTGACGGGCGCGCCTGAAAAGTTACGCAGCGCTGTATGCAATACCGCACGTTGTTCCGTGTGATTGACAATTGCACCATCAAACATGGCGTCACGTTTGGCTTCGACTGATTCTTGCTTGGCCAAGTCGAATAAGGCGGTCATCACTTCATCGTTAATCAGGTTTTTGCTGAAATCCAGTGTAATGCCACAGGCATCGAGGGTGAATTTTCCAGCGCGGTCAGGATCCTGTGCAAACCAGTCTCGCATATGCTGATGACGAATGTCATCAGCATGATTTGCTAACGTTTTCCAAGCTGCCGTCTGATCCAGTGTGGTTTCTGGTATCATCCTGACTCTCCTTATAAACGCGCTTTAAGCATCTCTTCAAGTTTGTCTTGATCAATCGCGAAGTTGCGAATGCCTTCTGCAAGCTTCTCTGTCGCCATCGCGTCTTCGTTGTGCTCCCAACGGAATTGCGCTTCAGTCAGCTTGTCGCCAGGTGTTTTGGTGGCGCCAGTGTCTGTTAATTTTACATCAACTTTCGCATCGCTTTGCGAGAGTTCTTCAAGCAATTGTGGGCTAATGGTTAGTCTGTCACAGCCTGCCAGTTCTAAAATTTCGCCCACGTTACGGAAGCTTGCGCCCATAACGATCGTGTTGTAGCCATGAGATTTGTAATATTCATAAATCTTGGTAACAGATACTACACCCGGATCTTCGGCTGCCTCGTAGCTATCTTTGCCTGTGCTCTTTTTATACCAGTCTAAAATACGGCCGACAAAAGGTGAAATCAGGTAAACGCCCGCTTCTGCACATGCACGGGCTTGAGCGAAACTGAATAAAAGTGTTAGGTTACAGTTGATACCCATTTTTTCTAGCGCTTCGGCAGCACGAATGCCTTCCCATGTAGACGCCAGTTTAATCAGTACGCGGTCTTTACTAATACCTGCTTCTTCGTATAGGCCAATGAGCTTTTGTGCTTTTTCAATGCTAGCCTCAGTATCGAAAGACAAGCGTGCGTCTACTTCCGTTGAAATACGGCCAGGGATGATATCAAGAATCTCGCGGCCGATATTAACAGCAAGCTTATCGCCAGCATCAATGACTTGTTGTTCAGTATTGTCTGACTGAGTTTTTGCCCATGCGATCGCATCGTCGATTAGAGGTTTATATTGTTCCATCTGCGCCGCTTTTAGCAGCAATGAAGGGTTGGTTGTTGCATCGACTGGTGCATATTTGCGGATAGCCTCAATATCGCCTGTATCAGCAACGACGGTGGTGATCTCTCTAAGAGCAGATAATTGATTTGTCATAGGTAACCTCTATCTGAACATATTACTGTAAGCAGCGTTTGCACTGTGCTTGTAATAATCGTTAAGTGTTATTTATCGCGCGCCTAATGGCATGTAAATTACGTAGTAAGCGCACGCTCACATGGGTCCGTAGATGTTCCGTGTTTTATTTTGCATCTGTATGACTATTTTTATACAAGGAAGCAATAGCAATGTACGATTCGTTTTTATTGTAGGGTAAGTACATCACGTTGCATTAGTATCGACCTTGACTGTTATGCCGTATGCCGACACATCAGCAGACCCGAAAATTGGTAATCGGTATGCAATAGGGTATAACTGAACGCGCCTTAACGCTAGAGGAAATCGTTCTATGACTGCAAAAATAACCCTGATTCAGGGAGATATTACCGAATTGCAAGTGGATGCACTGGTTAATGCTGCCAATACGCATTTAGCCGGAGGTGGCGGGGTAGACGGTGCAATCCACCGCGCGGCGGGGCCAGCACTGCTAGAGGCTTGTAGACAGTTGAAAGGCTGTCCAATCGGCGAGGTAAAAATAACCGCTGGATTCGATTTGCCCGCGGCCCATGTCATTCATGCTGTTGGACCAATTTGGCAAGGTGGTCATCAGAATGAAGCCGCGTTGCTGGCACAATGTTACCAACGTGCAATCGCGGTGGCTGCGCAGCACAATCTCAGAACCATTGCATTTCCAGCAATCAGTTGTGGCGTGTATGGATTTCCTATTGAGCAAGCCTGTAATATCTCTGTCGCGGCAGTCGGCGAGGCATGCTCACACTTTGATGTTATTCGAAAAGTATACTTGTGCGCATTTGATGATGATATCTATGCGCACTGGCTTGATGCGTTGGCAACGCACTCATACCACTAGTTCACTGACTCAGGTTGAATCCTTCTGGATAAGAATGAACTTTCGCGTCGTTTTTGCCGTAGACATTAACCATTATGGTCGCCTCTGGTATGATAGCGGCTTTTGTTATTCACTGATTCTGAGGTCGTATGTTAGTAGTTGTGTCTCCCGCGAAAAATCTGGATTTTGAAAGTCAGCCTGTTACATCCACTTATACTCAACCGCGCTTAATGGACGATACGCAGATACTCATCGAGCGATGCAGAGCGTTGACGCCTGCACAAATTGGCAGCTTGATGAAAATCAGTGATAAACTCGCTGGGCTTAATGCTGATCGGTTTGCACAGTGGAATATTCCTTTTTCTCCAGATAATGCTAAGCAAGCGGTGTTGGCGTTTAATGGCGATGTGTATTCGGGATTGGATGCCAGCTCGCTAACAGAAGACGACTTTGCGTTTGCGCAGTCTCATATGCGGATACTGTCTGGATTGTATGGTTTGTTGCGCCCACTGGATTTAATGCAAGCTTATCGTCTTGAAATGGGGACAAAGCTAGATAACGCCAGAGGAAAGGATTTGTATACGTTCTGGGGGAACACAATCACCAATGAGCTAAACAAGGCAATCGCTGATCAAGGTGATAACGTATTAATTAATCTGGCATCCAACGAGTACTTTAAAGCGGTAAAGCCTGCTAATCTAGATGCGATGGTGATTAATCCAGTATTCAAAGACAAGAAAAACGGCCAATATAAAATTATTAGTTTTTACGCTAAAAAAGCCCGAGGTTTAATGGCGCGTTACATCATTGAAAATAGACTTACCGAAGTGAGCCAATTGAAAGAGTTTGATGTCGCGGGGTATACCTTTTGCGAAGAAAGTAGCACTGATACCACGTTAGTCTTTACGCGCGAAGAACAATAACTGATCGTTATCAATAAAACTGCGTAGCTAATAGCTCTATTAACAAGGAGTTATTATGCTGCGCGTTGCTTCTCTTTCTCTACTAATTTGTATATTTCTGCTGTCAGGCTGTGCGACTCAATACCCTAATCAGAATGTGCAGGGCCAACGCTTTCCCAATGTGACGGGGGAAAGCTTAGAAGGAAAACCTTATACCATTCCCTCAGATTTTAGTGGAAAGCCGGTTCTATTTTTAATTGGATATAAGCAAGATAGCCAATTTGATATTGACCGCTGGCTGATTGGCCTTGATATGACGAAGACCGCTATTGATGTTTACGAGCTGCCCACTATTCAAGGCTTAGCCCCTCGGATGTTTCAAACCACGATTAATGACGGCATGCGGGCAGGCATCCCTAAACCTCTCTGGAAAGGCGTGATTACCATTTATGCTGGTGGCGAGAGCGTACAAGCGTTTACAGGTAATCAAAATCCCAATAATGCCCGAGTCGCCCTGCTTGATGAGGAAGGGGTAGTGCGTTGGTTTTATGACGAGGGGTTCGCCGTTCCTGCCCTTAACGCGCTACGTGAAACCATAAGCGATTTGTAAATGTAGTGCTTTGATCTGGTCTGAGTTTAGAGCAGCGAGACGAGTTGCCGATGATTTTCATTGTTTTCCTGATAAAGTTGAGTAGGATGCTGTTTTCACACAATTGTTTTTAACAAACGTATTTAACCGTCTTTTTTAACGCTAAGCGTCATGTAGTATTTATTATGTTCAGACCGATTTTTTTATCTTTTTCTTTATTGGCACTGGCTCCAATCTCTAATGCAGTGCAAGCAAATGATTCGGCTACAAAAATGCCTCAGGCAATACCTGCTGCTGAGTTTTCACAGTGTGTAGAGCGCTTGACTGCAACCGCTCAATCACAGGGCATCGATAACGCAGCAACATTGCGAGTATTAAAAAACGCCCGCTTCCTAGAGAATGTGATTGGCTATGATCGCCGACAACCGGAGTTTGTTCAGACTTTTCCAAATTATCTAAACAAACGCGTGACGCAATGGCGAATTGATAAAGGCCGAACGCTACTTAAAAAGCACAAAATACTACTCGACTCGCTGTCTGAGAAATATGGTATTCCACCTCACTACATCATGGCCTTCTGGGGGCTAGAAACCAATTTTGGAACGATAAAAGGTAAAATGCCTATTATCGATTCCCTCGTGACTCTGGCCTGTGACCAACGCCGCAGTGAATTTTTTACGAAAGAACTGATGCTGGCGTTGCAGTTGTTCGAACGAGAAAACCTGACTACCGAAAAGATGGTTGGCTCGTGGGCTGGCGCGATGGGACACACCCAATTTATGCCGTCAGCATACATGGCGTATGCACTGGATGGTGACAACGATAACCGTGTTGATTTATGGGAAAGTGAGGCGGATGCATTTACCTCAGCAGCAAACTTCTTACATCATTTGGGCTGGCAACGAGGGTACCGCTGGGGACGTGAAATTCAGTTACCAGCAGGGTTTGATTACAGCTTAGCGGGGCGACATACTAAATTAAGTCTTACTCAGTGGGCGGCAAAAGGCGTAACCAAAGCAGATGGCGCTGAGCTGGGTAAAGGGGAGTTGAGCGCTTCTGTGTTAGTGCCATCGGGGCACGAAGGGCCTGCATTTTTAATTTACGATAACTTTAAAGTCATTATGCGCTGGAACAACTCAGAGTCTTATGCGCTGGCTGTAGGCTATTTAGCAGACCGTATCGTTGGGTCACCAAAACTGACCGCTTCGTTACCTGATCACCCTAACTTTACCGTGGATGAAATGAAGTCTTTGCAGGCCGCGCTCAAAAAATTGAATTTTGATGTGGGTGAAATTGATGGTATCTACGGCCCGGCTACGCGTAGTGCTCTACAGGCGTTTCAATCTAGCCAAGGGCTGGTGGCCGATGGTTATCCCGCGCCTTCAGTAAATCAAAAAGTGCTGTCTCAAGCACAAATGTAACTGTCTCAATAACGTGGATAAGGCTCGGAAAGCGAGCCTTATCTATTTGAATTGCCTCCCAGATTTCTCTGAACCATTTTCTTTATCCATATCAAGCGCTAGCTATCTGCTTACCTATTCAGGTTGAAAAATATACGTATTATTTTGCATATCTATGTATGGGAGCAACTCTTTATTGATTTAAAAATAAGCAGTTTACTTAGGTTATCCCTAATCACTGAGTAACGCTCAAACCAACACGTTAACTGTTAAAAATCGAGGAATTAACCATGTTGAAAATTGTTAAGACTTCTTGCTTTATTGTTGCTACTTCAATGATGCTTTCAGCGACGGCGAAAGCAGATATTAATGCTGATTTACAAAACATTTGTACTATTGTGAAAACCGATGACAAATCTGAACTTCGAAAGAAAATGAAAAAAGTTCAATCTGATTATCGAATGAAGCTTCGGGACTATTACACGGGAATCAGTTGTGGCGGCAACAGCCTTATTCGCACAGCATTGTTAAACAATGCGGTTGAAACTGGCACCTTAATGATTAAAAAAATGCCGAAAAAAGATTTAAAAGCACCAGAACAAGACGGGAAAACGCTATCTGCTTGGGTGGCTGAGCAAGGACTGGAGTCATCTCCCATTGCCGCTGTGCTGAAAGACCGAATTTAGTTGCTAGTTCAACATGGTATGTGAGTTGTGCGCTCACACGTATAAACAGCCTCTTTATGAGGCTGTTTTTTTATGTTCAATTTTTCTAATACCAGTAGAATCAATATTTCGTTTTTCTTCGCTCGTTACTTTCACGTATTATATCGACACATAGGTATTTAAGAGTTCGAATGTATGATTGCATCCACTACGCTGCTGGTTTCCGATTATGATGTCGCGATTTCTTGGTTTACGAAAGTGCTAAAATTCACAGTGAAAGAAGATAAAACCATAGACGAAAATACGCGCTTTGTTTTGGTTGCACCTGAGCAAGTTGACTCATCTGCGCTATTATTGATGAAGGCAGATTCTGCTGAAAAACAGGCGCTTGTTGGCAAGCAAGCGGGTTCTAGTGTCTTTCTCATTTTACATACCAATCACTTCGATAGTATGTATCTTCATATGAAAAATGAAGGTGTTGAATTTATGGAAACGCCACGCGTCGAAGCGTACGGAAAAGTGGTGATTTTTAAAGATTGTTTTGGCAATCAATGGGATTTATTGGAACCCGCAGCCTAACGGTTCTCGGTTATGTGTAAACGTCAGCGAGATCAGTGACATCGCTGACGTTTATATTCTCAACAAGCATTTACTGATAGAAGGTTTGCTCAAATTTTAGGGTTTGGGTGTTGTTGCCCTGCGTGATATCTATGGCAAAGCGAAGCCTGTCTCTGTCATCGTAAGCGAGGGTTGCTAGATAGTAAATCGCTTTACCCTCTTTGACTTCTTTAAACGATAACGTTTGCGTTGCCCCCATTAAATCTCGGGCATTGCCCATTACGGCCACCGATTGTGCCGCTTGGGTTTGCGTATCGAGCACGCTGATATTAACGAGTAAGCGATTTTTGCTGCGAATAATATTATTGGCTTTTGCAATTTCGGGCGTAAGGAAGGTGGTATCAACCACCATATAATGTACGTCCCAGTCACCGAGCGTTTTTTTCTGCTCAGCAAGCACGGCACTTGAGCAAGCAAGTAACAGTGTGGCTAATACTAGGTGGATAAAGGTTTTCATTTCTGTCTCTCTTTCGGTTTCAATAGCGAGCACTGGATAGCATCATCCAGTGCTTAGCTCTATTCAATTATTATATGTAGCCGAGGATATCGCCCGCCAGTTTTTGCAGGAAGATAAGCCCAATAATGACAACCATAACAGAAAGGTCGAGTCCGCCCATGGGAGGGATAATGCGTCTAATCGGCGCAAGAAAAGGTTCGGTAAGTTGATGGAGCACCATTTCCATTGGATTGTGACCTTGACTAAACCAGCTTAAAATTGCGCGAATAATTAATACCCAAATCACCAGTTGGAAGGCTTCTTGTATGATGTCTACCGTTGACGCAATTAGCAGCCCAACTGGGTTCGTGTACATTTGTCCGACAATCGCACTCTTCAGTAGAATCCCCACAACGGAGACAATATACGCAAGTAACAGTGTGGCGGTATCTAGTCGTCCAATAGACGGAATGATTCTGCGTAATGGACCAACAACTGGGTGGGTGGCTTTCACAATAAATTGGCTGAAGGGATTATAAAAATCGGCTCTGGCGAGCTGTAACCAAATGCGCAGCAGCACAACCATTAGATATAGCCCAAAGACAATATCAACCAAAAAAAGCATTGAGTTCATTGCTTATACATTCCTTAAAATTGTTTTGACATTTCATCGGCGCGGTCTACCGCAGCCTGCATTGCTTTTGCGACGATATCGTTTAAGCCGCTGGCTTGTAACGAAGCAATAGCTTCAGCTGTCGTTCCGCCTTTTGATGTAACTTGGGCCCTGAGTTCACTTAATTCAAGCTGTGGATTGTGACAAACCATTTCAGCTGCGCCAAGCATGGCTTGCTGAACCATTACGCGAGCTGTGTCGTGATCGAAGCCAAGCGCCTCTGCTTTTTCCTGCATTGCTTCCAAAAATAAAAAGAAGTACGCAGGGCTGCTACCCGCTGCGGCAATAACGCCATCAATCCCTGATTCTTGTTCCACCCAAACCACTTCGCCAACTGCTGACATAAGATCGGATGCGAATTGTCGTGTTGGCTCGGTAATATCGGGCGTAGCGTACAACCCTGTTAACCCTTTCCCGAGTGCGCTTGGCGTATTGGGCATCGTTCTGATTACGGCATATTCGCCACCTAACATGGCTTGTAGTCGTGCGACAGGTATACCTGCTGCAATAGACACAAAGACTTTGTTATTCATCGAGGGGTCTTGGGGAAATGCTTGGCAAACCGATTCCATGAGTTGAGGCTTAACTGCCAGAACAATCACATCTGACTGTGCAATCGCCTCAGCGTTGTCTTGTGTAGTAAGGATACCGAAGTCTTGTTTTAGGGCGTCGAGCTTTGGAGTAGATGGGTTACTCGCAATAATGTGATCAGCAGGATAACCCGAGCCTACCAAGCCAGAGATGATAGAGCGACTCATGTTTCCCGCTCCGATAAATGCGATATGTCTGTGTTGCATAATGCTCCCTGTATATTATTTGTTTCTGGCACCGAAAATGGCAGTGCCAATGCGTACCATGGTCGAGCCATTTTCTATCGCCGCAGTCATGTCGCCACTCATGCCCATAGAGAGTGTGTCGACTGTGGGATATTGAGCTTGCAGTTGGGTGAAGGCGTTCTTCATTTGCACAAAGGTTTCACGCAGCGCAGCATCGTCTAAATCGTTATTGGGTATTGCCATCAATCCGCGAAGCGTTAAATGTGGCATAGATGCGATAGCATGGGCCAGCGGTTTAATTTCGTTGAGCGCCACCCCAGATTTGCTCTGTTCATCGTTGATATTGACTTGAATGCATACATTGAGGGCCTTGTGAGGCGTTCGTTGTTCGTTCAAACGACGAGCAATTTTTTCTCTGTCGATGGACTGCACCCAATCAAAATGTTCGGCAACTAAACGGGTCTTGTTGGATTGTAGTGGCCCGATAAAATGCCATTCTGTACCTTCAAGTGCTTGCAATGCCTGAATTTTTTCTACACCCTCTTGCACATAATTTTCGCCAAATTTGCGTTGTCCCGCTTCATACGCAAGGACGATATCAGATACGGGTTTTGTCTTGCTTACCGCTAGTAATTGAACGGAATCTGAAGCACGATTGGCATTATCAGCAGTTTGCCTAATGGTCTCCAGTGCGGATTTTAGTCGTTCTGCTATTGTTTCCATAAAGTATCTTAAAGACGGAGAATATGGCTGTGGATATTACCGAACTTTTGGCGTTTAGTGTTAAGAATAAAGCGTCTGACTTACACCTTTCTGCCGGTTTGCCTCCGATAATCCGAGTTGACGGCGAAATGCGCCGCTTGAATGTGCCTGACTTAGATCATAAACAAGTGCATGCACTCATTTATGAAATCATGAATGACAGGCAACGTAAAGAGTACGAAGAAAATCTAGAAGTGGATTTTTCATTTGAAGTAAAAGACTTATCTCGTTTTCGTGTCAATGCATTTGTACAAAATCGTGGTGCTGCGGCCGTGTTACGTACCATACCAAGTGAAGTATTGACGCTCGACCAACTTGGTGCGCCCAGTATTTTTAAAGATATTATCAATCAACCAACAGGTATCGTTTTAGTAACGGGCGCGACGGGTTCTGGTAAAAGTACCACCCTAGCGGCGATGATTGATCATATTAACACACATAAGCGTGAGCATATTTTGACAATTGAAGATCCCATCGAATTTGTGCATGACAACAAACTCAGTGTGATTAACCAGCGTGAAGTTCACCGCGATACACACAGCTTTAACAATGCATTGCGCTCGGCATTACGTGAAGATCCCGACGTGATCTTGGTGGGTGAATTGCGAGACTTAGAAACCATTCGCTTGGCGATCTCAGCAGCCGAAACAGGGCACTTAGTATTCGGGACTTTGCACACAAACTCGGCACCGAAAACCATCGACCGTATTATTGATGTGTTTCCCGCGGAGGAGAAATCAATGGTGCGCTCTATGTTATCTGAATCTTTACGCGCGGTTATTTCTCAGACATTGCTTAAGAAAAATGGCGGCGGACGTATTGCAGCACATGAAATTATGGTTGGTGTGCCTGCCATCCGAAATTTGATTCGTGAAGATAAAGTGCCTCAGATGTACTC
The DNA here is from genome assembly GCF_025751585.1 of Fluctibacter corallii. Classification (GTDB taxonomy): domain Bacteria; phylum Pseudomonadota; class Gammaproteobacteria; order Enterobacterales; family Alteromonadaceae; genus Fluctibacter_A; species Fluctibacter_A corallii. The sequence goes on along the minus strand of NZ_JAOWKX010000001.1, from coordinate 481,601 downwards.
AGTCATTCAAACGGGGCAGTCTCATGGTATGCAGACGATGGATCAGTGTTTACAGCGCTTGGTTGCGCAGGGGCTGATTTCTGGTCAGGAAGCCGCGTCTAAGTCGGTTGATAAACAACCCAAGCCGGGGTTTTAAGAGGAGAAGATTATGTTAGATCACTTCTTAAACATAATGGCAGAGAAAAATGCCTCAGATTTGTTCGTAACGGTAGGCATGCCTGTAAGTGCTAAGATTAATGGCCAGATGACCCCGTTGTCTGACAGTAAGCTACAAGCTGAAGACGCACTTCAACTTGTGCATAGCGCGATGAACGAGAAACAAAAAGCCGAATTTACTGAGAGTAAAGAATGTAATTTCGCCATAGCCCGAGAGGGCATTGGACGTTTTCGTTGCAGTGCATTCTGGCAGCGAGATCTTGCTGGGATGGTGGTGCGCCGTATTGTGACCAAAATCCCTAATGCTGATGACTTGGGGTTACCAGATATTCTGAAGAAGGTCATTATGGCCAAGCGTGGCTTGCTGCTATTTGTTGGTGCAACAGGCACGGGTAAATCCACCTCGTTGGCTGCATTGTTAGGTCATCGAAATCAAAACTCGAAAGGCCATATTCTGACAATCGAAGACCCAATTGAATTTGTGCACGAACATGCTGGGTGTGTAGTAACACAGCGAGAAGTGGGCATTGATACGTTGTCGTTTGATGATGCATTAAAGAGCTCACTGCGCCAGGCGCCAGACGTTATTCTTATTGGTGAGATTCGTTCGATGGAAACCATGGAATATGCCATGTCATTCGCTGATACGGGGCATTTATGTGTGGCCACACTGCACGCCAACAATGCGAATCAGGCGATTGAGCGGATCATGCATTTAGCACCCCCCAATTTACATGACAAGCTTCGTTATGATTTGAGCTTGAATCTGCGCGCTATAGTGGCACAACAACTAGTGCCAACCAAAGATGGCAATGGACGTGTCGCAGCGATTGAGATTTTGCTCAATTCTCCTCTGGTTCAGGATATGATTCAGCGAGGAGAAATAGGCGGGTTAAAAGAAGCGATGAAGAAAGGCAAAGAGATGGGCATGCAAAGCTTCGATATGGCGTTGTACGAGTTGTACAAACAGGATCGTATATCGTTAGATGATGCTCTCCATCATGCCGACTCACCTAATGATCTGCGTCTTATGGTTAAGTTAGATACAGATGAAGGTAATAGCCTAGGCTCACTTTCTAACGTGTCAATTGATATGGATTAGTAGAGTGAGACGTGTGTTTTCTCATCATGATCGCTTTATGGTGTACCAAGCCAAAGATGTGCTTGATGCAGCAGGAATACCTTGTTTTATCAAAAACGAATATGCGATTGGGGGAATGGGAGAGCTCGCGCCCTTTGATACTCAGCCAGAAGTCTGGCTGAGTGACTCTCAATGGCTACCGCGTGCGCAGGCTTTACTGAAGCAAATTCATGTTTCCGAAGAATATAATAGTGGAGTATCTTGGGTTTGTTCTAAATGCGAAGAGCAAAATGAAGCAAACTTTGACATATGTTGGCAGTGTGGAAATGAAAAAAAATAAGTATGGATTGAATTAAATAACGCTTTGCGGTTAGATAGTGTGTTATTACTAATAATGGCTAAATTCTAAGTTAAGTAGTAAAGGGATTTAAGTATGGCGCTCTTCAAGAAGAATTTAAATTTTCTTCGAACATTTCAAAAGCCACTTTATAACAAACTTCGTAGGCTTAAACCTAAAAAAATTAAATCGTCTAAAAATGGTTTAGATCTTATTATTCATGGCGAGTCTTTTTATGGAGGGAACGCAAGATCTGCATCATGTCAACAAGTTGACTTTTTTTTTCAACACCCAATGCATTTTTCTTTGAAGTATCAATCTAAGCAAGGAAATACGTGGTTTCACCAAATCGCGATTAATGGTTTAAACGACTTAGCACTATCTCTAAATTACCAAGAAGCAGGAAGGCCTACTCAATCAAATTTATTTATACTCGGTACTGGTTTAGGGTTGTTTATCGAATCGCTTAATGATTGGCAGCGTTTCAAAAATGTTATCATTGTTGAACCTTCCAGTGAGATGCTTTTTCACTTTTTGCATCACGTCGATATTGAGGAACTTAACAATAGTTGTATCGACAAGGGAGGAAGGCTCGTATTGCTCCAACCTAATTCAATCTCCCATTTTAATGAAATGATGAATAGTTTATTAGATAAGTTGGGAGAAGGTTTTTTATCTGAAGTGACAGTATTCAGACATTATGAAACGGAACTGTTTGATTATATTTATAATAACTTCAGAGAGCTAAGAGACGGCTGGGTTTCGGCTTGGGGTTTTTATGATGACGAAGTAATTGGTGTTGAACACTCATATAAAAATACAAAAATAGGGAAGTTCTACAGCAAAACACAGTCAAATATCCAATCGGAGCTTCTTAATAAGCCTGTTGTTATCGTCGGTAATGGCCCATCGCTTGACAAGCAAATAGGGCAGCTAAAGTCTTTAGAAAATAAAGTCATTATAGTAAGTTGTGGTACGTCGGTAGGTGCGTTAGTGCGTGCAGGAATCACTCCCCATTTTCACGCTGAAATGGAACGGAGCCTTTTTACTGTTCATGTTCAAAAAAAATGGTTTACACCTTCACTATGTGACACAACAACGTTACTGGCATTAAATACCGTATCACCAGAAATTACGGAAAAATTTACTCATAAAGTAATGTTTTGTAAACATAATGACTTAGGTAGTTACTACTTAAATTCTATTGCTAATCGGGAATTAGCCACTCTAAAGTATTGTAACCCAACAGTGACAAATTTTGCCGTCTCTGCATGTTTAAATATGGGTTTTGAGAGCTTCTTTTTAGTTGGTTGTGACTATGGTTTTTATGATCAAAATAAGCATCATTCCTCTAATTCTGATTATTATGATAGCCAAGAATGTTTATCAAAAGTAACGCTCAAGGAACAACGATCCGAAATAGGGAACGATGGTAGAGTATTCTATACTACGAGAATATTCCGAATGGCAAGAGCATCTATGGAGCAATTAATTGATAGAAATCGAAATAAAAAATTTTACAATTGTTCCGATGGCGCTTCTATAAAAGGAACATCGTATTATGAAATTCAGGATCTACACTCACAGCTGAAAGATGATATTAGAAGAGAAAAAATTCAGTTACTAATTGATGATCCAAGTTTGGTTGAGGTCAAATGTGATAATAAATTAGGTCATTTTCTTGAAAATGAATTAAAGTTCTTAAAGGAATTGTTAGATGGCTTGGATATGGTCTCTGATAAACAGTTACTAAACTATCTCAACCTCAAAAAGAATGAATTGAGTGGAAATATCAATAGTCATCTATTGCTATCGGGAGTATTTAAATATGTTCTCATGACGATTGAAGGACATATTAACCGTTTATCTATATCTGAAGTAGATATGTATCTCAAGGGGGCAGCCCTTGAATTGAAAAAGTTGTTTAACAGTATTTATTCGAATTTAGCAACGTTAACAAAAGGAATGTGAAATGAAATTTAACGTTAAATCAGCAGTGCCTGTAGCTGCGCTTACTCTTGTCTCGATGACTACAGTGTCAAAGATAGAGAACGCTTACGCCGAACAATCTATCGAAGCTCCAATGTCAATAGAGATGGGGAAATCTATTATTATTGACAAAGGTAATTCAAACGATAGTTTTGGCGCATGCGACTCCTCTGGTGCCGGAGATAGTTTTGGAGCTGGTGACAGTATGAGTGCAAATAATTCGCTAGGAAGCTGTCTTGCAGAAAAAACTGAGTATGGTGTTTATATTATCGAACGTGACTTTAATCGAGATGGACAAATCGAGTTCGGAAATACCATTTTTGATACGATGTGTGTTAAAGCACATGGAAAAACAATTATCGCGCAGGCAAATACACAGTTTGCCCCCTACAAAGATACGATTATAGGTACCGGATATAAAAATATTAATGGTGCGTTTGTGTTGAGATTATTTGATGATCCTCAAGTGAATGGCAAATTGCCAAGTACTATTAGAGCGTATCAAGAGTCTGAAGAATGGTTGGGTACATTCACAGGGATTTGGTACAACAACTTAGGGCAAGGTGATGTAAGAGCCCAAGTGTACTGGAATAAGAATGAATATATATGGGCGGGATGTAATTTCGTTCTAGGAGAATAATCTCCAATATTTGTTGCTGAAGGTGGCGAAAGCCACCTTTTTTATATCCTATCGTTAAAAAATGTCAGGTATTTTTACAATCTCTTTACATAGAGCCTATCCATTTCACATCTAAAAGTTTATAACTCATTGTATTTCAATGTTTTATTTTACTTTCTTCTGTTTGGGTATATTTTTTGCTCATTCCAGCATTGCATCAACCTTAGTGAAAAAGAGGCTGCAGTTTTTCGTTTCTGCGAAAATGTTTTCTTTTGTTGTTCCTTCTTGATGTGGGTAAAACTACAAAAAAGGAAGCAAGAATGAATTATTACTTGAAGGCAACTGCTGGCGTATTAGCTGGAAGCTTAATGCTTACCCTACCTGCAGTCTCTGCTCCCGCAAATACTGATAGCACTCAAGCTATTAAAGATACAAGCTCAGGTCAAAAAGGCCTTTATATTGTTCAATTAAAAGGAAAATCCGGAATTCGCCACAGTGTCGATTTGGATTCTTTGGAAGAACGAGCAAAGTACCGACAGCCAAGCGGCCGCTATGACGCTCAATCTCCTGCGAGTCAACACTATCTCAACACGTTGCGAAATAAGCAGCGTGAAGTGGTGGCTGCTGTGGGTGGTGGTGAAGTGTTGTATCACTATGGTCACACATTTAATGGTTTTTCTGTGGCCCTAACAAGTACACAGGTTAAGGCACTTCGTAGTCATCCAGATGTCGCAGTGGTTTGGGAAGATGAGGCAATGACGCCAGATACTGCAAACACACCTACCTTTTTGGGGTTAACAGGCCCTGCTGGCGGTGTGCATGATATGTATAAAGGTGAAGGTGTCATTGTCGGCATCATAGATTCTGGGATCAATCCTGATCACCCTAGTTTCGCTGGAGAGGGGTTTTCTGACCCAAGTGAATTAGGCTGGAATGGTAGCTGTGTTGTAGATGAAGATACAACGTTTAGCTGTAACAACAAACTTATCGGTGCAAAGTACTTTAATGCAACAGCGGCGCAAGCTGGTGAATTTGCATCTTATGAGTTTATGTCACCAAGAGACGTTGATGGTCATGGCTCTCACGTAGCGGGAACAGCTGTCGGAAACATGCTTCCTCAAGCGCTCATTAACAATGTAGATGCTGGCCCAACTCGTGGTATGGCACCTCGAGCGCGACTTGCGGCTTATAAAGTGTGTTGGGACTTCTCAAACCGCCCAGCGGGCTGTTTTAATGGAGACTCATTTGCTGCGATTGAAGCGGCAGTAGAAGATGGCGTAGATGTACTCAATTTTTCAATTAGCGGCCAACTTAGCCAATTGCTAGACAGCGCCTCTGTTGCATTTCTAGATGCCGCTGATGCGGGCGTATTTGTTGCTGGTTCTGCTGGTAATGATGGCCCTGGCCCAGGCACTGTCTCTAAACCCGTACCGTGGGTTATGAATGTTGCAGCGTCAACATACGAAGGTGCAGTACCGGCACTCGGCATGCCTGTTACCGGTGGTAGCCTTTCTGGAGAAGAGCTAATTGCCGATGAAGCGGGTTTTACTCCGCGTTTGACTGAGACAGGTGATAAGTCTGGCGAGTTGATGCTAGCATCGCCTCTCGATGCCTGTACTTCACTGGATAATGATCTAACGGGTAAAGTGGCATTAATTAAACGTGGTGGCTGTGCCTTTACTGTAAAAGTGGCGAATGCAGAAGCCGCGGGTGCCATGGCCGCTGTCGTATTTAACAATGTGCCAAATGGCGCACCATTTTCAATGGGCGGAACACCTACTTCACCAATCGCTATTCCTGCCGTTATGGTGGGCAACAACAATGGCTCAACATTAGAAGCAGATCTTAATGGCGGAACGACAGTGTCAGCAACTTTGACCGCATCTATTGTTAAAACCAAGCCTGTCGTGGGTAATATTATGGCAAACTTCAGTTCACGTGGGCCAAGCTTGGCTGTGGGCGATTTAATTGTGCCAGATATCACAGCGCCGGGCGTTCAGATATTAGCCGCTGCACCTGATGCATCTAACTTTGCGTATTTGCAAGGAACGTCTATGTCTAGTCCGCATATTGCAGGTTTGGCTGCCCTTATTAAAGAAGCGCATCCCGACTGGACACCTGCAATGATGATGTCAGCTATGATGACAACTGCGCGTCAGAATGTGGTAAAAGAGGATGGCACAACACCTGCTGATCCGTTTGATTACGGTGCTGGTCATGTTGTTCCTACTAAAATGACGGATCCTGGGTTTGTTTATGATGCATTTTGGGCAGACTACTATGCGTTTGTGTGTGGCAAGGCCGACGAAAGAGCGTTATTTGAATCTATCTATGGTGCAGGAACCTGTGCGTTTGTTGAAGGGTTTGGATATGCTGGTGGCAGTGAATATAACCATCCGTCAATTGGTGCTGACGAGCTAGGCAAGCCAGAATTTATCGTACGATTTGTTACTGATGTAACGGGAACAGAAGCGACCTACAATGCGAACGTGGTAGCGCCAGAAGGAATTGATGTGACGGTTTATGTTTATGATGGCGAATCATTTGTTCCTTCCACAACCATGACTGTGCCTGCGAATGGCCGAATTGCGTATGCGCTTGAGATGACTCATAACGACAATGTTGTTATCGATGCGTGGAAGTTTGGCTCTATTACATGGGAAAACACTACCCATAGTGTCCGCAGTCCAATTGCGGTTCGCGCAGTAACGCCACCTCTACTTGACGCTCCTGCAGAAGTGAGTGCCCAGGCAACGGCTTCAACATTGCGCCTTGCAGTACCGATTACGCCAGACTACAACGGTACGTTAAATGCGCAAGGGCATGGAATGGCAAGCGAATTACAACCTGGTGTTGTTGGCCAAGATCCTGACAGCGATTTTAATGCGGGTGAACCTGAGCTTGGTGTTCATGACATTACTGTGGCTCCGGGTGAAAAAATCTTCCGCGTATCACTTCATACTAATCAACTTAGCGATACAGCTGCAGACTTAGACATCTTTGTATTCAAGTGTGTAGAAGGTGACTGCTCCGAGCAGGTTGGGAGTTCAGCAAATAGTTCATCTGACGAAGAGGTAACGTTCTTCAACCCTGAGCCGTTGAATGATCTTGCTGGTGGTACTCACTATCGTGTTTACATTCATGGTTGGGATCTAAATGGTGCGACAGAGCTGCCTTATACATTGAATGTCTTCAATGTTGATGCACAAATGAGCAATTTGAGCATTCGTGCACGTTCTACAGCACGCCAAGGGCGCACAACCACAGCTTACGCGAACATGAAAGATCTAGAAGCTGGGCGTCACTATTTGGGCGCAATTTCATTCACCAATGGCGAAGGTGAAGAAATTGGGTTCACTGTGTTAGAAGTGACTCCGGAGTAGTTTGGCTTAAGGGGAACACTGTTCCCCTTTACCTACGGAAAAGAAAAATAAAGTAAGACGTAAATAAGGAATAAATCATGTTTAAAAAAGTATCTGTAATCGTATTTTGTGCATGTGTGGCATTATTTTCAATGCAATCACAGGCTGCGTTGATCAAGCAAGATATCGTCGTTAACAACCTTGTTGCCGATCCGGGCAATGCATTCGGCATAGCGTCGGGGTTTAGTGGGATCATCGGACACGTTATGTTTGACACCGATAATGTTGATGCCTTTGGAGATGTTAATGCCGCAACGGATCCATCATTCTTTTTACAAATGACGCTAGGAAACAAAACGTTCACTATGTTTGATGATTTAGACTTCCCTGATTTTCCTGTGCTTTCACTAGATCCTGCGTCCTTAATGGCGGGCATGATGCCAGTAATTACAGGGCTTGACACCGTTCTGGTAAATGGTGGAGATGAAGTAGAAGTTTTCTTCTTTGGTGGATTAGGTGGTTTATTTGCGACTGATGCCAGTGGTAATACTGTACAGGCAGATATTACGTTTGTGCCTGAACCATCAGCGATTGCACTGCTTGTATTGGGTGGGTTGATGTTGAGACTGCGCCGTCGTTAATACGACACGCTGAAGATACAAATGAAAGCGCCAGCGTAAACACGTGATGTATACGCTGGCTGTTTTTTAATCGTAGAGACTTTCCATCCAGCTTTCTAAAATCAAGCAGGCCGACGCACTATCAACTTTATCTTTAGCCAATTTTTTATAACCGCCCATATCAAATAGACGCGCTTTCGCATCAACTGTGGTCAGCCGCTCGTCTGATAAAGCCACTTCAACCTGATATTTAGCATTTAATCGATTGGCAAACTTTTTAGCCGCAAAAGTGACTTGTTGATGAGTGCCATCCATATTTAACGGCAATCCCACAACGGCAATATGAGGTTGCCATTCTTCAAATATTGCTGCGAGCTTGTCCCAATCTGGAATTCCGTTGTCTGCTTTTAGTGCGGTTAAAGGTGCAGCTGTGCCCGTCACTTCTTGACCTACGGCAATACCAATACTTTTCATGCCAAAATCGAATCCGAGAAATGTACGTCCGCTCATCAAGCGTGCCCTGCACCTGGAGCCAACTGCCACGGATCAATGCCAAGTTTATGTACTGCCATTTCCCACTTTCGATGAATGGGCGTGTTGAACAGTATATCTAAATCAGCCTCGATGGTTAGCCATGAGTTTTCCTGGAGTTCTTGCTCTAATTGACCTGCTGTCCAGCCGGCATAACCCAGTGTGACCAACGCCTTATCAGGCCCTTTTTCATTGCCTAGTGCAGACAGAATATCTTTGGATGTGGTAACCATGATTTCAGAGGTCAAGGCGAGGCTTGAAGACCAGCCTGGCTGAGTGGTGTGCAAAATAAAACCTCTATCCTGACTGACTGGGCCGCCCGCTAACACGATATTTTCAGCTTTTTCATCTATCACGCGCGCGTCTTTATCAGCCTGAAGAAGGAGTTCTCGTAACGTCATACCAATTGGCTGGTTAATCACGAGTCCCATTGCGCCTTGCTCGTTGTGTTCGCAAATGTAGGTGACGGTGCGCTCAAAGTACGGATCTTCCATACTTGGCATGGCGATGAGCAAGTGGTTTTCAAAACTTTGCATGATGGTGTTACTTGACTCCTGATTTTTCGAGACGCGATTCTATTGCGTCAAACAGCATACCCGTGATGGAAATGTCGTACGCGGCTTCGATTTCTTGTACGCATGTAGGGCTTGTGACATTAATTTCTGTAATTCGATCGCCAATTACATCTAACCCTACAAAGAGTAGACCTTTTTCGACTAAAAGTGGTGCGATTTCTTCTGCTAGTGCCTGGTCACTTTCGGAAAGTGGTTGAGGTCGGCCTTTGCCGCCTGCTGCTAAATTACCTCGTGTTTCACCTTGCGAAGGAAGGCGGGCAAGGCTATATGGCACCACCTGTCCATCAACAATAAGAATGCGTTTATCACCGTCTTTAATTTCGGGCATATAACGTTGGAACATCGCGTAGCGTTTACCCAGTTGGGTTAGGGTTTCGATTATTACACCGAGGTTATTGCCATCTTCCTTAACCCTAAATATTGACGCGCCACCCATACCATCCAGCGGTTTACAGATAATGTCTTTGTGCTTGGAATGAAATGCTCTTATACGATTAGGATCACGTGTTACAAGCGTATCTGGTATGAGATGAGGGAACCAGGATGTAAACAGTTTTTCGTTAAAATCACGTAAACTTGACGCTTTATTCACCACCAATGTACCTGACATTTCTGCTAATTCAAACATCTGTGTGGCATAAAGAAATTCGCTGTCGAAAGGCGGATCTTTGCGCATTAAAATAACATCAAGGTCAGCCAAATCTCTCTCTTCTATTTCACCAAGTGAAAACCATTTTTCAGCATTGCGCTCTACAGACAAGCTTCGCATGCTGGCCTTTGGTGCTCCGTTATCTAAGTAGAGGTCATTCATCTCAATATAAAACAAGGAATAGTCTCGCGATTGTGCTTCTAGCAACATAGCAAAACTCGTGTCTTTTTTGATGTTTATCGTGTGGATGGGATCCATCACTATGCCCAGTTTAATCGTCAAAACCGTTCCAACCTTAAAAATACGTGATTACTCCAGATCTTGCGTTGTGACTAGCATATTTCAAGGGGAGTGAAAAAATATAGTAAAAACCGTTGGTTAGTTTCGTTTTTTCTGTTTTCGGCTGGCTCGGTAGTAGAAGCACACATGACTTTTGGCCTATTTGCTTTTTCATGTAAATGAAGGATACTCCAGCCCTATGTATTACAGAATTGAAAATCAATTATATGACTGATTTTTATAAAAATTATCTCTCCGCTGAAAAAAGCGTAGCCATACTTACGTGGCTGGTGGTATCGGTCAACTCGCTACAAATGTTTGTGTCTGAAGATGGCATCGCTTGGCGAGAAATCGTGGTGCCGTTGTCACTTTTGCTAATTTATATTGTTGCCTTTATTTTCGCTGTAAGAGAAACTGATTACAAACATGATGATGAAACTCGCCTAACTTTCGTGCTCCTATCTTTTGCATGTTGTGTCGCACTGTATTTTGTTCTTCCCGTTATCTATATTGCGATATTAATGGTGATTTGGAGTGCAGTACTTCCTCATTTTATGGGGCTTCGAGGGGCCATTTTAATCTCTCCTTTTTTAGCGTCTATACATTACCTGGTGTACACCTATTACTGGGAAATGAACTTTGTTCTCACCAACAGTATTTTGTTTTGGACATTTAACTTGTTTGCTTTAGGCATGGTAGGCATGGCCCAGCGCGAAGAAAAAGCGAGAGAGAAGGCTGAACAACTTAACAGAGAATTGCTTGCTACGCAGGCTCTGTTAAGTGAGGCCGGAAAGCAGGCTGAGCGTGTTAGAATCGCTCGAAATATTCATGATCTTCTTGGGCATCATCTTACTGCAATGACGATCAACTTACAGGTCGCATCACGCATTTCAAATGGACAAGTAAAGGAAAAAGTGGATGAGTGCCATGGTTTGGCAAAATTGTTACTAAGTGATGTGCGAGAAGCGGTGTCTGAGATCCGTGAGAAATCGACGATACAATTACGAGGTGCGATTGAAGGCATTATTAAGCACGTGCCAAAGCTCGATGTGCAATTAGACTATGATGAAACTGTCGTCATTGATAACGTTGACGTTGCGGATGCAATTATCAAGTGTGTTCAGGAGAGCATCACCAACAGTTTGAAACACAGTCATGCTTCTTCTTTTTCTGTGAGCATAAGCAATCACCACAATGCTATTGAAGTGGTACTAAAAGATAACGGTGGTTCACATAAAGCATTTGTTCAAGGAAATGGTTTAACAGGGGTTATCGAGCGAATGAAGGCGATTAGCGGTACAGCATCGTTTGAGATGCAAGCCAATGGATTTTTAACCACATTGATGATTCCGAGGGAAGTATGAGTATTCGCGTTTTATTGGTAGATGATCAAACGCTGGTGCGTTTAGGGATAAGAAGTTTATTAGCACTTTCCGACAAACTGACGATTGTAGGGGAAGCGCAAAATGGTATTGATGCGCTTGAAAAAATAAATGAATTGCAACCTGATGTGGTTTTGATGGATATTCAAATGCCAGAAATGAGTGGTATTGAAGCTGTAGAGAAGCTTCAAACGCTAGCGTCAGCGCCGCCAGTTATAATGCTTACAACCTTTGATGATCATCAGTTGGTCATGGAAGCGGTTAGTAAAGGCGCAAAAGGATACCTATTAAAAGATGTGTCACTGGAAACGTTGGTGGAAGGGATTGAGGCTGTCCACAGCGGAAAGAGCTTGATTCAACCTGCGATAACAGAGCGGGTGGTTCGAGGTTTGAAGTCACATAAAGTCGACTTTGAAAGTGCGAGCCAACCAGAGCCGTTGAGCGAAAAAGAAAAAGAGATTCTTCGTTTAATGGCTGCCGGATGCAGTAACAAAGAAATTTCCAATATCATGTTTAAATCTGAAGGAACCGTTAAAAATCAAGTATCTAATGTTCTATCAAAATTAGGTGTCAGGGATCGCACTCGTGCTGTGCTGAAAGCGATAGAACAGGGGATGATTTGAATCACAATGCTCAATGTTCAAAATGTACTTAGATTTGTTGCCCTTTGAAACCGCTTGCTTAACGTGAACTTGTCTTAAATAAATTCAACAGACGAAGCTGAAAAGATTCATTTTGTACAGTTGTTCTATTTTTTTTGTTATTATCGCGGCGATTTTTACGCAAACAAAGGAACTGTATTAACATGTGGAAGAATTCCGTTTTACCAACCCGTTGGTGCTCATCTTTCTTTCTTGCTCTTATATTGTCTGGCTGCGGTGGTGGTAGCTCTACAAATGAACCCTTACCAGATGATTCACAACCTACACAAAAAGAACGTGTTTATGGTGTGTTTTCCAGCGCTCCTGTAGTCGGTGTCGAATATACGACATCTGATGGATTCTCTGGTAAAACAGATAGTCAAGGGCGCTTTTCGTATACGCCGGGAACGAAAATTAGTTTCAACATTGCAGATATTGTGCTTCCTGACACGCCAGCTAAGGATACAATTACTCCACTTGATATTTTTAATACGGTAAATCATGCCGATCCGCATGTTATTAATTTAGTTAGACTGTTATATACACTTGATGATGATGGGGATGTTCATGATTCAGTGAATCTCGCTAGTAAAAGAGTAGAAGCCATCTCTAAAGCGGGCATAACACGCCAGCATCTCTTGGAGTCTGTTACAGAATTTGAATGGATATACACGTCTTTGATGTCGAATAGTGGCGTTAGCAACGTAGAGTTGGTTGATGCTAATGAAGCATTATTAACTTTCATGGAGTCAATGAACAATTCGGTACAGCTTGATAGTGATTTAGATGGCATAGTGAATAGGGATGATACCGATGATGATAATGATGGCATTTTAGATGAAAAAGATGGCTTCCCTTGGAGTACGTTCGCACTCAATGATTTTGATCATGATGGGCTTGCAAATGACACAGACAATGATGATGACAACGATGGCGTTTTAGATATAGAAGATGAACAGTCTGAATTGAAATTTACCTTGGGCGAGTTCGATGAATATACGTTACTGCCAGTGTCAGGATATGTTGTCACGTTAAACAAAAATACAAAGTCTCTGAAAGCATATCGTTTGAATACAGGTATGGTGGTAGGAGATGTTCAATTTGACCAAACGCCTACTTCACTCACTGCTCACGAAGCGAAAGGGATCATCTATGTGAGCACCATAGGTGATACTGGCCCAGATCAATTGTTTTCTATTAACCTCAGTAGCTTTGAAAAAACGCGTGTAGACGTTAGCAATGAAAGTGCGCGGTATTCTCTTAGAAATTTAAAATGGCTTGGTAGAGATACATTATTTTTTGGTCGTCCTGATAATTACAGCGGTCAGATGTATTTTTATGATGTTTCTCAAAAAGAAACGAGACAAACACTGCCGTATTCTTACATCCACGGTGTGGCATTTTCTCAATCCAAATCGACGCTAGTGGATTATTGGCTTCATTCTGGCTTTTATGAGGAGTTAGATCTCTCTCAAGATGAGATAAAGCGTTTGAGTAAAGATGTTGTTTCTTACCGACGTGTCGGAAACACTTATGAAGAAATCGCTAGGTCAAAAATAAGTGATATTAACCGAGTTTGGGTACTACCTACAGAGTCTCATTTTATCTCTGAACGCGGCGTGATTTACGATGTTGAGTCACTACAAGAGAAAGGTCAATTGCCTAATATTAGTGAGGTTCAATCAATAAGCTATGATCTCAATAACCACTTGGGTATTGCTCTATCGATTGACTCGACGTTACATTATTTTGACCTTGAATCATTTGAGGTGGTTAAGCAAGAAGCCATTGATGAAACGACGAAAGACATCACCGTTGTAGATGAAATGCTCTACCAAATTGGCCAAAACGAAAATCAGCAAGGTTACATAGCAAAACGCTTACTAGCGTGTGAAAGCTGTAATGGCAATACTGTGCCTCAACCTCAAATTAAATATTCTGTAATTACCGACAGAGAAACGTCTTCCTATCACGTGCAATTATCAGCAATCGATACTAATAATCCTAATAATAATGAAACCTTAATGTATCGTTGGGGATATCTGGACACGGTAGAAAACATCGTAATCTGGAATACCGAGTTTTCGTCTGATCCAAAGATGAATATTCGTTATGTAGCACCTGGTGAAAAAAGCATCTATTTGCAAATTAAAAATGGCATGAATCAGGTAAGCTCAGTGCATGTAAATGTGCCGATCGAGTCAGCGCAATTTGCTGTTCGCTCAATCAACAAGCCTGTTTCAGAAATAGGTGGGAGTGCTCTGGAACAAAGTATATATGATAGCACTCGCAATACACTTTATGTGTTAGATTCAAACGCGAAACGCTTGTACTTTATGAATGCGAAAACGCTAATTGCTGAGCATTATATTGATTTTGCCCTAACACCAGAGGTTATATCACTCACTCCCGATCAAAACCGTCTTTTGATCAGTATAAGTGATACGCCATTTGATGGCAGTGCTAAAACCCCGTATTTTTACTCAAATAAAGATAGCATATCCAAGGGGGCTGAAAATTACGTTGTAACAATTGATCTTGAATCTACGACGATAACAAATGTATACGCCGCCCCTGTTTATATTTCGCAATTACAGGTGATTCAACAGCATGTTCTCGCTGTGGCAACAGAGTTCAATCAGCTACATTTACTCAATCTAGACACAGGCGCACCAGAGCTCAGACATATCTCGCGACAGAGCGATTTATCTCATGTTTTTGATATTTGGGGAACGCAAGTGTTTTTCCCACAAGATGATCAACTCTTTTATTCAAATGTTGTTTTGGCAGATAGTCAGGATCCAAATGAAGCTGAATTTCGGATCGCTTACGGTACATTGACCGATCAAGATATCGCTATTCAATTTAAAGATGATTTTGCACACTACATCGCCTCTGAAAGAAATATGTGGGTGTCACCGAATGGTGCGCAAATTTTTGATGAGTTTGGACATCTCACCACAAGCGCATCTTCAAAGCCTACCCGCTATTTATCTGCGTTGGTGTTAAACGATGAAACGATTGTAGATATCGCATTCGATGAGGAAAATAAACTCATGTTTGTATTGGATTCGTCAGGCGGAGTGAGGTATTACAATTCAGACAATTTATTTTTGTTAGGGCAAATAGATAATGTCAATGCTCAACGTATTGTATTGACAGAGGACGGTTTATTACGACTACAACACAGTGAGCAAGGTAAATTAGACTTTAGCGTGCTAAATCATCTAGATCCCGAGTATGGCCAATCCCTCAAACCCACTGCTGATTTCTCAGTACAATTCAGAATTGAAAATGGATATGTTAAGCATTTGTTTGACGCGTCGGGTAGTCACAATAATGGGGCGGAAGATCGCCTTGTTTATCGATGGGACGTAAATAGTGATGGTTTGTGGGACACCGAGTACACAGAGTCTAATCAATTAAGTTATCTCTTCCAGGTGGCTGGTAAGCATCATGTAACATTGGAGGTTCGTAACGAAAAGGGTATGACAGATAGCGTAACTAAGCCGATAGATGTCTCAGACCGTTTGGTGTCAGGTGTCCCCGTGCTCGACACTACCCCCTATCAGTTTGAGTTTGCGGTTAGTGAGTTGCTTTTTGATGAAGAGCGACAGGTGCTTTACGTTTCGTCGAGAAAAGACAAGCGTGTCTACCTTGTAGGCTTGAATTCAGGCTTGGTTGAACACTATTTTCAGTTTCAATATATTCCTCAAAAAATGACCTTTTCATCTGACAAGGCTTTTCTTCATATTGCGCTTTCTGAAGTAGAACTGCCTACCGCAAATTCGCCTCTGCATGGCACTTTCCAGCGACCGTATTTAGGGCAGTTAGCGACCATAGACCTGAATTCGGGTGTACAGACATATGTTGTGCCTTTAGAAACCGCAGCGTTCGATCTGGAACCACTTACAGACAATACATTGCTATATTCAAGCGGGATTTCTACAACATTTTGTGAAATAGATGCTAAGACTGGTGTTCCCATATCAGATGAAGCGTGTTTTGTGGATGGTGCAATCGCGAGCACTCTGCATTTTTCTAAGCAAGCAAATTCACTATTTGTTTCTGGCTTAGATTATTTCGGTACCGAAAAATTTGAGAGTCTTATCTTAAAGCTGGGTGCTGATAAAGCGCCAGATAATGTTTTCTTTGTCGACGAAACCAAAGAGCATATTAGCGAAGATTATGAAGGTAGCTCTTCTTGGTTGTCAGCAGACGAAACTACTGTGATCGTAGAGAACGGTATGGTTATTAATTTAGTTCAGCAACGGGTAGTGAATACCATTTCTGGGCAAATCCGAGATCTTGTGTTTAACGAAAGACTAAATCAATATGTTGCTTTGTACGATGATCGCTTGATTGTTTTTGACTTACAAACTCACGAACAAATTCGTGTTATTGAACGATCTGATGTCACTCACCTAATTACTGTAGGTTCAACTTTGCATGTTATCACTACGCATAATGGGATAAGTGCAATAGAGCATGTCAGTATCAATTAATCTACCCTCGGGGTGGCTTCACCTTCTCACAAGGTGACTCAAATCCGCAGATTAATTGAAAGAGCCCGAAGTTATTTCGGGCTCTTGGCCTTCTTGTAAACACATCTGTGAAGAGAACAAAGCAGTGCGGCATCCTCTCGCTCAGCTTTTTTGTTTCACACATGAGGGAAAGCAAAAATGTGTTCAATATTGAGATGTCGCTGTGCTTAGCTTTTTTGTTTCACACATGAGGGAAAGCAAAAATGTATTCAATATTGAGATGTCGCTGTGCTTAGCTTTTTTGTTTCACACATGAGGGAAAGCAAAAATGTATTCAATATTGAGATGTCGCTGTGCTTAGCTTTTTTGTTTCACACATGAGGGAAAGCAAAAATGTGTTCAATATTGGGATGTCGCTGCGCTCTGTTTTTTGTTTCACACATGAGGGAAAGCAAAAATGTGTTCAATATTGGGATGTCGCTGCGCTTAGCTTTTTTGTTTCACGCATAGGGAAAGCAAAAATGTGTTCAATATTGGGATGTCGCTGCGCTCAGCTTTTTTGTTTCACACATGAGAGAAAGCAAAAATGTGTTCAATATTAAGATGTCGCTGCGCTCTGTTTTTTGTTTCACACATTTTTGCTGTATTCAAATACCTGTCATATAGGGGTAGTATTCTTCTCGTTTTTATCAAATTACTTGGAACAAACCATGAAATTAACAAGAAGAAGCTTTCTAAAAGCCTCGGCGGCAGGATTTGGCGCAACCGTGATTTCTCTCGGGTTAACAGGGTGTTTGTCTGATAACGACAATGATAACGCTGTTAATCAAAACCCACCATCAGACAACTCCAATATCGATGTAGGCTTCAAACATGGTGTGGCCAGTGGCGATCCCCTTAATGACAGCGTTATTATCTGGACACGGGTTACACCTTCAGAAGCGAGTGTCAGTGCCGTCGACGTGCGCTGGGAAGTAGCACGTGACCCATCATTTACGCAACTTGTGCATGACGATACCACGCAAGTGACCCGTGACTCAGATTTTACACTTAAAGTAGATGTACGTAATTTGGATGCCAATACGACGTATTATTATCGCTTTTCTTCAAATGAACAGGTATCACCGATAGGTGAAACTAAAACGCTACCAGAGGGCAGTGTAGACAAGGTGAAGTTAGCGGTTTTCTCATGTGCTAATTATCCTGCTGGTTATTTTCATGTTTATGGTGAAGCGGCGAAAAGAGACGATATTGATGCGGTGTTACACCTTGGCGATTACTTATACGAGTATGGGGAAAACGGCTATGCAAGCCAAGATGCTGTGTCTTTAGGACGAACCTTATCTACAGACAATAACAGCGAAATTATTTCTCTGGATGACTACCGTAAGCGCTATGCATTATATCGTACAGACGCGCAGCTACAGGCACTGCATCAGGGCGTTCCATTTATTACCGTATGGGATGATCATGAAGTGACAAACGATACATGGCGTAATGGTGCGCAAAATCATGACGACAGCGAAGGTAGTTTTGATGACCGCAAGCTAGCGGCATTAAAAGCGTACTTTGAGTGGATGCCTATTCGTGATGTTGATAATCAAGAAATGATTTATCGCAAATTTGAATTTGGGGACTTACTTAGCTTATACATGCTCGATACGCGTGTGATCGCACGAGATAAACAACTGAGTTACAGTGACTATGATTTACAGTCTCCTTCAGGGCAAGCGACTTTCATGAGTGCTTTAAGTGATAGTAATCGTTCACTTCTTGGCGCGGATCAGCTCAATTGGTTAACTGACAATATGCAGCAATCGAGCGCGGTGTGGCAAGTGTTAGGCCAACAGGTTTTAATGACTAAAATGTGGTTACCTGCTGAGGTAATGATGATGTTAGGTAATCTTCAAGCAACGATTGATGCAGGTGGCGACCCTGCTCAAGTAGTGGCGACAGCCAATCAGTTGTTTGTTGAACTTGGCACGATTAAAGGGCGTATTCTTGCAGGCGACCCTACCGTGAGTGCTGCAGAGAGGGCGCGCGTTGAGACAACGATTCCTTACAATCTGGATGCGTGGGATGGTTATGCTTATGAGCGTGAAACCATTTTAGCTACCTCGAAAGCAATGAATAAGAATCTGGTTGTACTGGCAGGTGACACCCACAATGGGTGGGCGGGCAACCTAATAACAGATGCAAATAATCCTGTAATCGCAAATGCTGAAGCAGGTGTTGAATTTGCGACTGCGTCAGTCTCTTCGCCTGGAATGGAAGCGTACTTAAATTTAGATGTGTCCGATCTACAAGGCATTGCTCAGACTGAGCAAGTAATTAGCATGTTAATCGATCACTTACGTTATACCAATCTTGTGGATCGCGGTTACTTAACGGTGACATTTTCAAAAGATCGTGCGCTTGCAGAGTGGCATTACGTGTCGTCGATCAAATCACAGGCGTATGAAGTGAACAGTGAAAGAGGGCATGCAGTGACTGTAATGGCTGGGCAAAATACACTAAGCTAAAGGCGGTTCTTTTTATAGCGCATTGTTTTCTATTAGAATGGAATGCGCTTTTTACCGCTTAACAAGGGGAGCGTAATGAGGAATTCCGCCCCTTTGTTTGGTTCAGAAATACATTCAATCTCCCCTTTTAGCACTTTAGACACAATGTTGTAGCAAATATGCAGGCCCAACCCTAGGCCAGCCTCTTGTCGAGCAAGTGTGAAAAAGGGCTTGTACATTCGGTTGATCGTGTCTTCATTCATCCCGCATCCATCATCTTTAACAGAGAGAACGAGCGTATTCCTTTCTTGGCGGGCACGAATCCAAATGTGTCCTTGTTGAGGCGGTGTGAAACCATGCTGAATGGCATTTAAGATTAAATTAAACAGTAATTGACCCAACGCGGCAGGCTTAGTTTCTATACATAGTGTTGAATCAATATCAATACAGAGGGTGAAGGGATGGGTATGTAATTTGGTATTGATTGATAGCAACAATTCGTCAACAAAGGAAACCAATAAAATGGGCCTTGTCTCGTCTGAATACTGGTCGAAAGACAATTGTTTGAAAGTGGTGATTAACTTCGCCGCCCGACCAAGGTTTCTATCAACAATGTCAGTGCTTTCACGGGCTTCTGACATAAATTGTTCAAGCAGCGATTTTGACAATGTGCCCTTTGAGAAAGCGCTGTTGATATCTTTAACTCTGCTTTGTAAATGGCTATTTGCTGTCACTGAAACGCCAATGGGGGTATTCATTTCATGCGTAAGACTTGTGAGCATGGAATGAAGAGATACTTCAAACTCTTTTTCAATGAGTTGGGTTTGAGCTGTGTTGCGTTGCAAAAGTGCTTTTTCTAACAGCTGATTTGACTCAAGAAGTTCGGCAGTGCGTTCATTAACCCGTTGTTCTAATTCCGCGTTCAGTTTTTTTAGCCGATGTACATTGTTAAAGCGTTCGATGATCATCGCAATGGTGCGTGTTTCGTAGGTGAACAAGGCATGCTCTTGAGGCGTAGGCTCTCTTTGCTCATTGTTTAAAATCGCGAGAGTGCCAACCAGCGTATTGTCTGGTGAAATAATGGGATAGGCCCAATGGGTTTCATAGGGCAACGGGGTATTCACATTTGCCCATGCTGCATGCGCTGAAAGGTTCGCAATATACACAGGGTTACGATGAAATGCGGCTTCTCCGCACGCACCCGCATTCGCAGATATATCAATATTTGAGGCAGTGCGTAAGTAGTCTTCAGCAACATGCGGGGCTGAAAGTGGCACGAGTGACTGCTTATCTGGCGCGATCGCCATGACGCAAAAGTGCCAACTTGTAAAAATGGACTCAATACTTTGAATCAACTTATCGAGCACCGTTTGCTTACTTTTTCCCTCAAAAATCAGCTCTAACGCATCACCCCGCCCCGACTCTAACAAGAACTGATGATAGGATAGTTCGCGTTCCGACTCCGTTGAATGTTGATTAAGTTTCCCTGTGCTCATAACGCGCTTAGTTTAATTAGGTAACGACGAGGCTCAATGTACCAAACTCACTTGCTTTGTAAATAATGATACGCATTTTATTCAAGCCATTGGTCGATTTTTTACTGAGTGAGGGTAGCTACACGTCACCATACATGGCTTGAAGGGCTGAAATGGCAGCAATCGCTGCGGTTTCAGTTCTTAGCACGCGTGGTCCCATTTTAACTGTTTGAAAGCCTGCCTCAGTGGTGGCATAAACCTCATTTTCAGAGAACCCACCTTCAGGGCCAATAAGCAGTCGAACGCCTTCTTGGGGAATAGATAGGTGTCGAATTCCGTGTTCACTTTTGGGTTGTAACGTAAGCCTCATTTGTGAGGTTGATTGACCAATCCACGACGAGAAAGGTGTGGGCATATTGAGCACTGGCAGCGTGTTTCTTCCGCATTGTTCGCATGCAGAAATAATCATTTTCTGCCATTGTTGATGTTTCTTTTGCCAGCGATCTTCAGAGAGTTTTACGCCACATCGCTCTGTTAAAAGTGGTGTGATTTCTGACACACCTAGCTCTACCGCTTTTTGCATCACAAGATCCATTCTATCTCCGCGAGAAACCCCTTGTCCCAGATGGATAGTAAGAGGTGATTCAACACTCAAAGATAGCTTTGCATCGACTCTTGCTACGGCTTTTCGCTTATCTGCACGAATTAACGTTGCACTGTATTCGTTGTTGTCACCGTTAAATAAAATCAGAGGGTGGTTTTCTTTTAGGCGCAGCACATTCGACAAATGGTTGCTGGCATCAGCAGTTAATACGACCTCTTCATCAGTGGGTAATAGGTCTGGGTGGTAAATTCTTGGAATTCGCATTGTAAACTCTGGAAAATCTTTATTTTTATAGTATCAAGGCTTGCAAGGAAATGCAGTTTAATCGCTTCTTTTGTCTGTATGATTGGCGTTAAGCGAGCGGGAGGACTCCGGTGGACACTGTCCACCGGACAACAGAATGACTAGCTAACTTTTACCACTTTAGCTGCGTGGATCCTCTGAGCACCCTCCTGCGGTTTGGTCGTGGTTAAGTACTGCTCTTTACTTCTGCGTGCATGCTTTGTATTTCTTCCAGTATCTTTGGTTAGTGAAAAGACCAACAGCATTAATACTGCAAAAAATAATAGCGAAAGAATTAACATTTTCAATTCCTTTAAAAATTTCAGTTAAACCCTTGCTATCAGGACACGGTGTTGTCAAAAAATGACAATCATTTATTAATTAAAAAAGCAAAATCCTTTTTATAACAAACCTATACTCTAGCTGTTCCATGCAGGTTTGTATGATAGTGTTTAATTCTTACATTCAGATGAATCATGCATGATTTTTTAACAAACGCAACCACGAACAAATCATGTGAATGTTGGAAAGTACTGTGAGTGCGGGGATGCCAGTCCTGCATTTTCACCGCCCGTCTGTAATGGGCGACACCATCCTTAACCAATAAGTCTAGCAAAAAGTTGAAGGAATCAAAGATGATCGAAGAAATAAATATTACCGAGCTGGTTGAAACATACATTATTCCCTTTGGAATCGACCTATTGATGGCCTTGGCGATCTTTGTTCTAGGTCGAATTGTCGCTTCTATTCTCGTCAATATTTTGGGGCGTGTGCTATCAAAATCAAAGTACGATGAGATGTTAATCAGTTTTATTTGTTCTATTGTTAGTGCGATTCTTCTACTGGTTGTTATTGTTGCTTCACTCGATCAGTTGGGAGTTGATACTACATCTATAGTGGCATTGGTTGGGGCCGCAGGCTTAGCGATTGGGTTGTCATTGCAAGATTCATTGAAGAATTTTGCCTCGGGAGTGATGTTGTTTATTTTTAGGCCTTTCAAGCAAGGGGATTTTGTTGAAGCAGGTGGTGTGTCAGGTACGGTAAGAAGTATCACGGTTTTCACTACAATGATGACGACACCTGATAACAAAGAAATCATCGTGCCAAATGGGAAGATCTATGGCAATAATATCACTAACTTTTCGGCTAAACCGACGCGTCGGGTAGATATGGTATTTGGAATTAGTTACGACAGCGATCTTCGAGAAGCAAAGGCACTGCTAGAAACAATGGTAAAAGAGGATGAGCGTATTCTAGAAGAGCCTGCTCCTGTTGTGGCCGTGTCGGAATTGGCGGATAGTAGTGTGAATTTTGTCGTGCGTCCGTGGGTGAATGCCAGCGATTACTGGGCGGTTAAGTTTGATTTAACCGAAAAAGTAAAACTTCGGTTTGATGAAGCTGGAATCGTCATTCCTTATCCACAAATGGATGTGTATCTTCACAAAGAGGATGAACCAGAGAAAAATGCTGATCAGGAAGAGGTGAAAGCGTAAAAATGGCGCGTTCTTCGTATTACGCTAATTGGCCGCGTTAGACTCAAATTGTTTTGATAATGCTTCAAGTAACTGCGGATCGGATTGCCGATTCGCAGCCACGCATACCATATCATCTACTAAGGTCAGCACAGTTTCAACGGTATCGTAGGGCAATGATAGCTTGTCTAATTTTTGTTGTAACCCTGACTTCGTATCGACGATTAAATCGACTCGTCCTTTTAACAGTAACGGCAAAAAGTGAGACACATCGGTTGTGGTGCTGAAATGTTCATGTTCTTTTAATCCATGTTTTATCAACAGCTGGTGAGCGTATGCATCTCTGTTTACGCCAATACGAAGATCTTTCAATTCCTTGATATTACTTAACGCAATATCGTGTCGATTGCGTAATTTAAAGATATATTGCGGCACAGATTTCGCGAGTGGGCAAAACCAATGGAATAGATTTTCACGCTCTTCCGTGCGATAAATAGAATAAATGAGGGTATTGGGTTGGTTTTTAGCAAGTGCATAAGCCCTTACCCACGGCATGACTTCAATTGTGTAATCCAGATCGGCATTGTCTAGAATATACCTTAATTTTTCTGTTGCGCTCCCCCTTAAATTATCGTCCTCATCCAAGAAGTTGTAGGGAGGCCAATGTTCAGTAACAACACTGACCTTTCCGTCAAATTTATCGGTTGGCAGAGTAGCGGCAATGGATGTTGTCGCGCCCATTAACGCCGTGAGTAAGACGATGGCTTTAATGAATCGTGGTGGCAGTTCCTTTGCTATGCTGATCATCTTTCGTCACTTAAGAACAATTGGGCTTGGCAGAAGATTGGCGGGCAAACTGATTGGCAACCCCCATATGACTGCGTAGTTTTTGAATACGGTTCTGCGGTAATGGGTGTGTTGACAAAAATTCTGGTTGGCGATTTCCACCGCTAGCTTTATCCATGTTTTGCCAAAGTTTCACAGATTCTTCAGGCTTGAAGCCTGCTTTAGCCATCAGTTCAAGACCGATGATATCAGCTTCGGTTTCGTGAGTACGGCTAAAGGGAAGTTGTACGCCTACTTGAACGCCTAGTCCAATTGCTGCCATTAACATTTGATTATTAGCCACTTGATTTGATTCCATCACTGAATTGGCTACATCCATGCCAATGCCAATAAGGGCACTGTTAGACATACGTTCATTGCCATGTTCAGCAATCACATGAGCAACTTCATGCCCCATGACAGCGGCAAGTTGGTGTTGGTTTTCAGCTACTTTCAGCAAACCAGTGTATACGCCAATTTTGCCACCGGGCAGAGCAAATGCATTGACTTGGTCGTCATCAAAGACCACCACTTCCCATTCGCCGTCGTATACGGTTTTTGGAACCTGTGCAGTAATATATTGTGCAACACAAGAGACAAATTGATTCTGGACGGGCTTCTTTGACACATCTTGTTCAGCTTTCATGCTATCAAAGGCTTGCGTTCCCATATTGGCAAGTTGCGCGCTAGAAAACAGCTTTAATTGATTTCGGCCAGTAGGAGATTGTGCACAACTAAGTAAAGCGCTAATACACGCGCTAATCAAAGCAATCTTGGTGATAGATTTTAATTTCATTGTACATCCCTATTCGTATTTCAACGTAGAGTGATATTGTTGTTTAAAGAAAAAACAAATACCAGTGCTTTTTCAATTGGATTTTCTTACCTGCGATATCGAAGAGAGCGTTAACAGCCAAAAGTAGTCAGATATATTGGCTTTTTGAGAGTTTGGCGATGAGTCAGGTATTAATTAAGCCGTATTGAATTAAGTTTCTCGATATAAAAAAGGCTACCTAATGGGGTAGCCTTAATATATGTTTTAATCAATGGGCTCTGTTACAGCGCGGCGCGTAAAATATCGGCTTTATCTGTCGCTTCCCACGGAAACTCGTCTCGGCCGAAGTGACCGTATGCCGCCGTAGGCTGATAAATCGGACGCTCTAGATCCAGCATCTTAATCAGACCATATGGTCGCAGATCGAAATGCTCACGTACTAACTCCGTTAAGCGGCTGTCATCTAGCTTACCCGTGCCAAAAGTTTCTATGTTAATAGAAGTAGGCTCTGCTACACCAATGGCATAAGAGACTTGAATTTCACAACGGTCCGCTAGTCCTGCGGCTACGATATTTTTCGCCACATAGCGACCAGCATAAGCTGCTGAACGATCAACCTTAGAAGGATCTTTACCTGAGAATGCACCGCCGCCATGACGAGCCATACCACCGTAAGTGTCAACAATGATCTTACGACCCGTCAGACCACAATCCCCCATGGGACCACCAATCACGAAGCGGCCTGTGGGGTTGATGAAATATTTGGTTTTGGCTGTCAGCATGTCTGCAGGCAGTACTGGCTTTATGATTTCATCCATTACTGCTTCTTGTAGTTCTTTTTGACCAATCTCTTCAGCATGCTGCGTTGACAAGACAACAGCATCAATGGCAACAGGTTTATTGTCTTCGTAGACAAACGTAACCTGGCTTTTAGCATCCGGACGTAGCCACGCTAGTGTTCCATCTTTTCGCACATCTGACTGGCGTTTAACTAAACGATGAGAAAAGGTCACTGGGGCAGGCATGAGTACGTCAGTTTCGTTAGACGCATAACCAAACATTAATCCCTGATCGCCCGCACCTTGTTCTTCTGGCGAGGTGCGATCAACACCTTGATTAATGTCTGGAGACTGCTTCCCAATCGCATTTAAAACGGCACATGAGTCGGCATCAAACCCCATATCTGAGTGGGTATAGCCAATATCACGAACGGTTTTGCGGGTCAGATCTTCAATATCTACCCATGCTGATGTAGTGACTTCTCCACCCACAATAACCATACCTGTTTTCACATAGGTTTCACACGCCACGCGTGCTTTAGGGTCTTGAGCTAATATGGCGTCAAGTACCGCATCTGAAATCTGATCGGCGATTTTATCCGGATGCCCTTCAGATACTGACTCAGACGTGAACAAGTGTCTTGTCATTTTAATTCCTCATTTCTTTCTAGCATTCTTAGCTATCGGATTATTGGCAAATAGTTTAACAGTCATTTTAAAAAAATCTAGTTTTTCCATCTAGACGTCCAAATGGCTAGCGTTAAAATATCTTTCCATCAAATTTTAGGGGTATTCGAATGAGATATTTACATGCCTTGCGTGTTTGCCACTGTAACTAGCATCAAAGCTGATATATTATCCGCTTTTAATTATTGCAGTTGCGGTGTTGCTCTGGGAAAATGAGCCTCCCTTTACACGCGCTATTTAATGTTAAAAGCGCACTGTGCCCGCAAGTTGATGTGTATATAGCCCACATAGCGGCCCTTTACATGCTTCTTGTACGGACACAATTGCAGTACATCAGCACTGTATCTTAATAAAATGCAGGAGAATCTATGCCTTCACGTCGAGAACTTGCTAATGCCATTCGCGCATTGAGCATGGACGCCGTTCAACAAGCTAAGTCAGGTCACCCAGGTGCACCTATGGGTATGGCAGATATTGCTCAGGTCTTATGGGGCGATTATCTACAACACAATCCAACGAACCCTGATTGGGCAAATCGCGATAGATTTGTGTTGTCAAACGGCCACGGCTCGATGCTGATTTATTCACTCCTGCATTTAACAGGTTACGAATTGTCTATTGATGAGATCAAAAACTTCCGTCAATTGCATTCAAAAACGCCGGGACACCCTGAATACGGTTATGCACCTGGTATCGAAACCACAACGGGTCCTTTAGGTCAGGGTATCAGCAACGCTGTCGGTATGGCTATTGCTGAAAAAGTACTGGCAGCCCAATTTAACCGTGAAGGCCACGATATCATCGATCATTACACTTATGCGTTTATGGGCGATGGGTGTTTAATGGAAGGTATTTCTCATGAAACCTGTTCACTTGCTGGCACATTAGGCCTAGGCAAGCTAATTGTGTTTTGGGATGACAATGGTATCTCTATTGACGGTGAAGTAGAGGGGTGGTTCACAGATGATACACCAGCTCGCTTCCGCTCTTATGGTTGGCATGTAATTGAAAGTGTTGACGGGCATGATGCCGAGCAAATTAAAGCTGCAATTGAGCAAGCTCGCCAAGAAACAAATAAGCCAACATTAATTTGTTGCAAAACGATAATCGGTTTCGGTTCGCCAAATAAGCAAGGCAAAGAAGATTGCCACGGTGCACCTCTTGGTGATGATGAGATTGCGCTGGCGCGTAAAGAATTGAATTGGCCACACGAGCGCTTCGACGTGCCTGCTGATATCTACGCTAAGTGGGATGCGAAAAGCGCAGGAAATGAAGCAGAGCAACGTTGGAATGCGGCGTTCGAAGAGTATACAGCCGCGCATCCTGAGCTGGCGAGTGAATTGAAGCGCCGTCTTAGTGGTGAGCTACCTGAGAACTGGCAAGCCGATGCACAAGCTTATATAGAAAAGCTACAAGCCAACCCAGAGGGTGTTGCTACGCGTAAAGCCTCGCAAAATGCACTAAATGCATTCGGACCGTTGCTACCAGAATTGTTGGGGGGGTCTGCTGACCTTGCGGGTTCTAACCTAACTCTGTGGTCTGGCAGTAAAGGTGTTGAGGCCGAAGATGCAAGCGGTAACTACCTCTATTACGGCGTACGTGAATTTGGTATGTCTGCCATCATGAACGGAATTACTCTTCACGGTGGATTCAAAGCTTACGGCGCAACATTCTTAATGTTTATGGAATACGCGCGAAATGCAGTGCGCATGGCTGCACTAATGAAGCAGCCTGCGATCTTTGTTTACACGCATGATTCGATTGGTCTGGGTGAAGATGGCCCTACCCATCAACCTGTGGAGCAAGTTGCAGCGCTGCGCATGACGCCGAATTTAGATAACTGGCGTCCATGTGACCAAGTTGAATCTGCCATTGCGTGGAAAGCCGCAATTGAACGCCAAGATGGACCAAGTACGCTGATTTTCACGCGTCAAGGATTGCCGCAGCAACCTCGAGACGCACAGCAATTAGCTGACGTGGCAAAAGGTGGCTATATTCTGAAAGATTGTGACGGTACGCCTGAGATTATCTTAATAGCAACAGGTTCTGAAGTGCAGTTGGCCGTGGAAGCTTCGAACGAGCTCGCTTCAGCTGGTCACAAGGTGCGTGTGGTGTCTATTCCAAGCACGGATGTGTTTGAGCGCCAAGATGCAGCATATAAAGAATCTGTTCTGCCTTCTTCTGTGACCAAGCGTGTTGCAGTAGAAGCGGGTATACGTGATTACTGGTACAAATATGTCGGCTTGAATGGCAAAATTATAGGTATGGATACCTTCGGTGAATCTGCACCAGCAGCCGAGCTCTTCAAGCACTTTGATATTACAACCCGTGCGGTTGTAGACGCGGCAAAATCATTGCTGTAATAAATATTAAAAGGCGTCCGATGGCGCCTTTTTTTGTGATAAAAGGAACAGACGTTTAGCATGTTGCGAATTGCTATAAATGGGTTTGGACGAATTGGGCGTAATGTGTTGCGCGCGATTTATGAAACGGGGCGCAATAGTCACTTCCGTGTTGTGGCCATTAATGAAATTGCCGAACCAGAAGGTATTGCGCACTTACTTAAATACGATACATCCCATGGTCGTTTTGCATTTGACACGCGCCTAGAAGGCGACACCCTGTCGGTCGCTGGCGATCCCATTCGCCTATTTCGGCATACCGATATCTCTGAACTTCCTTGGAGTGAGTTTGATGTCGATTTAGTGCTTGAATGTACGGGGGTATTTGGCGATAGAGAAGCTGGCGAAGCACATATTCGTCAAGGCGCGAAGAAAGTGTTATTTTCTCAGCCTTGCCAATCTGATTTAGACGCAACCGTGATATATGGCATCAACGACGATGCGTTAACGTCTAGCGACCGTATCGTATCGAACGGTTCTTGTACGACGAATTGTATCGTGCCCGTTATACAAGTGCTTGATAATGCCTTTACCGTTGAAAGTGGCACAATAACGACAATTCATTCATCTATGCATGATCAGCAAGTGATCGACGCTTACCACACAGATTTACGACGAACGCGCGCTGCAAGTCAGTCGATCATACCTGTTGATACCAAACTGGCGAGAGGCATCGAGCGCATTTTGCCCAAGTTTGCGGGTAAATTTGAGGCGATCGCAGTGAGGGTGCCTACGATTAATGTCACGGCGATGGATTTAAGTGTGACGTTAGCATCAAACGTAACCATTCAAGATGTGAATGAGGCTTTAAAGCACGCCCGTGAAGGTCGCTTAAGTGGCATTTTAGGGTACACCGAAGAGCCATTGGTATCGGTAGATTTTAACCACGATCCACATTCTTGCATCGTCGATGGCACGCAAACCCGAGTGAGCCATAAGCAGCTCGTCAAAACGTTGGTGTGGTGTGACAACGAGTGGGGCTTCGCTAATCGTATGCTAGACACAGCAATGGCAATGTTTACGTGCAAATAGCGTAAATTAAATGGAAAATTTTTAAGATAAGTAAAGGGGTATTATGTCTATTTTAAAAATGACAGATATAGACTTGAGTGGCAAGCGCGTATTGATTCGCGAAGACCTGAACGTGCCAATTAAAGACGGCAAAGTCACATCTGATGCGCGAATAAAAGCTTCTTTACCCACCATAGAGCATGCTGTCAAAGCTGGGGCAAAAGTCATGGTAATGTCTCACCTTGGCAGACCCGTTGAAGGTGAATATGATGACGCTTATTCTTTGCAGCCTGTGGTTGATTATTTAAAGCAGGCTTTACCTTGTTCAGTTAGGCTTGAACGCGACTATTTGCAGGGCGTAGACGTAAGTTCAGGCGAAGTTGTCGTGCTTGAAAACGTGCGTTTTAACGTTGGCGAAAAGAAAGATGACGAAGCATTGTCAAAGCAATATGCTGCGCTTTGTGACATTTATGTGATGGATGCATTTGGCACTGCACATCGTGCTCAAGCATCTACGCATGGTGCTGGAAAATATGCACCAGTGGCTGTTGCAGGTCCACTTCTGGCGGCAGAGTTAGATGCACTAGGTAAAGCCCTTGATAACCCAGCTAGACCGTTACTTGCCATTGTTGGTGGCTCGAAAGTATCAACGAAACTCACGGTATTGGAGTCTCTGTCAACAAAGGTCGATCAGCTTATTGTGGGTGGCGGTATTGCAAATACCTTTATTGCCGCGCAAGGGCATGCTGTAGGCAAGTCTTTGTACGAAGAAGACTTGATGTCTGAAGCTAACCGTTTGTTAGACAATGCACGCAAAAATGGCGGTGACATTCCCGTTCCGGTCGATGTTGTGACGGGCAAAGCATTTTCTGAGACCGCAGAAGCGACCTTAAAACCCGTATCTGACGTTGCTGAAGACGATATGATATTCGATGTCGGTCCTGAAACGTCAGAGCAGCTCGCGACGTTAATTAAAAATGCGGGCACCATCGTATGGAATGGGCCGGTAGGCGTATTTGAATTTGACCAGTTTGGTCATGGTACGCAGGCGTTGGCGAATGCAATTGCAGAAAGTGATGCTTTCTCTATTGCTGGTGGCGGCGATACACTGGCCGCAGTTGATAAATATAATATTGCTGAGCACGTTTCGTATATTTCAACTGGAGGCGGTGCTTTTCTTGAATTCTTAGAAGGCAAAACCCTTCCTGCTGTGGCGATGCTAGAAGCGCGAGCCGCAGAATAAAATACCTTAAATAATAAGAGAGCGAACCACGCTCCAACCTTTGTAACCCCGCCACAGATGTGGCAAAAACAGAACTGAAAAGGAGTGTTGCTAATGGCATCACAAGCACAAAAAGATATGCTGGAAAAAGTGAAAACAAAGCCTGGCTTTATTGCTGCACTTGATCAAAGTGGTGGCAGTACGCCTAAAGCACTGAAACTGTATGGTGTATCTGAAAGTGAGTACGCAAACGATGATGAAATGTTTGCAAAGGTACATGAGATGCGTACTCGAATCATTACTAGCAATGCATTCAATGGTGACCGTATCCTTGGTGCTATTTTATTTGAAAATACACTGGATAGAGAAATCAACGGTAAGTCCTCTGCTCACTATTTATGGCAAGAAAAGCAGGTTGTGCCTTTCTTAAAAGTCGATAAAGGCTTAGCTGAAGATGTTAACGGCGTACAATTAATGAAACCTATGCCAGGCCTAGATACGTTGCTAGAAAAAGCCAATGGTCAGGACGTATTTGGGACAAAAATGCGTTCAGTGATCAAATTGGCTAACCCTCAAGGAATTAAGGATGTTGTAGGACAACAATTCGAGGTAGCAAAACAGATTCTTGCTGCGGGCTTGGTGCCTATTATTGAGCCTGAGGTTGATATCAATAGCCCTGAGAAAGCAGAAGCTGAAGCATTATTGCGTGATGAACTATTAGCACATTTAGATGGGTTAGATTCAGAGCAGTTGGTGATGCTTAAATTGACGTTGCCAAATGAAGATGATTTTTACAAAGTGTGTGTTGATCACAAAAATGTACTTAAAGTAGTTGCGCTATCAGGCGGATACAATCGCCAAGATGCCAACGACAAACTATCGAAAAACCATGGCATGATCGCGAGCTTCTCACGTGCGTTAACAGAAGGCGTGAGTGCACAGCAATCAGAAGCAGAATTTGAAGCAATGCTGAATGATGCAATCGAATCTATCTACCAAGCGAGTAAGTCGTAAGATCTATTGCTAACAAAATAATATAAGGGGCACGAGATGCCCCTTTTTTATGGGGCGAAAAGTAAATACAGCTCCCGTAGAGAGAGCTGTAGATAGGTTATTTTATGGTTGAAAGTAGCTGATTTGGGCTAAGGTCCTTACCTCTATGCACAGCAGCAGCAGTAACAGTAGCAAATCATCGCACCTGAAGGGCCCACGTCAAATTCATACGGTTCGCCAGCTGGTATAAACATCCAATCTCCCTCTTTGAGCTCTTGATCTTTGTAAATGATAGAGCCACCTACAATCAATCTGAAGCCGTCACCTTCATCATGGCTGTGTCGTTTCACCTTTGTGTCAGGGGCTCCGACGGAATAGAAAAGCTGTGATGGCTTTTCCATAAAGACGGGAAACTGCACCTTTTTGAAGCCTTCTGGTACATTGTCTACTTCGAGGTCGGCTGTGAGTTGCTTCATCGCTTTGTCTTGAGAGCTCACGATTTTGGTTGGATAAGAATAACCACGTTTTTCGTATGCTTTTTTGATGCGCTCAAGGCCCTGATCAAACGTTAGACGGTTTGGTTTAAACATAATATTTCTCCAATGAAAACGCTCGGCTTAAAGATTGCTCAGATCCCCCGAGATAGGAAAGGAGCGAAAAAACTAAAACCCACATTCTGTGTTTTAGCAGTGAAGAGACAGTAGGAAGTGAAAGCGAAAGAATGAATACGCGCTAGAAAATCCCTATCGTAATTGCGGTACGACATCCTGTCTCAGAATAAGAGTGCGTTACGACAGACATCTCTCCCATTTATAAATAGGATTTTTTATATCTGATTAATTTTGAAAGATATTTAGATTACGGAGATTGGGTAAACCAATATTGAGATGATGCAAGTTCAAATCAAAGGTCTTTGCATGTCATGAATAAAACGCCCCGCTGATCGGGGCATTGATCTTGGAGAATGGTTAAGGCTTTATTGGCATTTCCTTTTGTCGAGTTAAGCCTAAACTCAACAATCCAATCAGTAGTAACACCGCAGTTATTGGTTCTGGAATATCTGTTGGTGTTGTGTTTGTTGATGAAATATCAGCAAACGTAATATTATCAATCGCGAAACCAGCGAATAATGAAGACAAGGTAATTTCAACCCGATCAAACGTCGTATTAGATTCGAAATAGACAACGGCCGGATCGGTGGCGCGTCTACGGTAAACGGTGGTGTCTAGCAATGTATCTGAAGAAAAGGTGCGGACTAAAAAGTCAACGTTAAACTCGTCTACAATCTGAAAGCCAAATTGTGCAGCTTCATTAACGAGAGAAATAGTAAAACCCGCGTTGTTCAAGAAATAATCGATACCATGTGAGCGGTTAACAATTGAAAGTTCACCGTTTACGCTACTCAGTGCGTTGCCGTTATCGCCTACTTGGATCTTTTCTGTACCTTGGCTTGGCATAAGCGATCCCAACAGATCGATGTTGGAAATGCCGCCTGCATTAAATATATCTGATGAAACTGAACCTAGGTTAAATGATTCAAAATCAGTGACAATAGCGTCGCCATATAGGCTAGCCTGATCGATTTTCAATAGGCTGGCAGATGTGCTTGCCGTGGCGAAAATAAATGTAGCGACGATAAACTTCAACAATGTAGGCGTATTCATACTTCGATTACCCGCGATGTTAGCATTGAGACTAATGGCTAAGAATACTTAAATTAAGCAAATATTGCGCCTTTTTGTTTTACTGTTTTATTTTCAATAAGTTAACGTGACAGAGTGAAATGTTAGGTAGACGGGTGTAAAACGAACAGACACTCAGCGCTTAATTGAGCCAGCCAGTCGCAAAATCTCAGCGGGAAGTGAAATATCTAGTTTTTGTAGTTCAGTGATGTTGATTTCATATTGGATGGTGTTGGCCTTCTTGGAGAATGTTATTAACGTATTCGGATGAACTTGTTGATAGTTAATCGAAATAATTATGCGAGTGCGCGAAGGAGGAAGCATTTGAATTGTTGGACGGGTGAGAAATACGAGGTTGCAGTCTGGATAAGCAATGGAATTTGAAATGGTTATTTCATGTGAATGTGCGTTTTTACTTAATTGGAGCTGTTGAAAAAAGTCGATAAATGAAGTGGCTGCATCGGTACAGAAAATGATTGTATTTGAATGGTTAGTTTTTCTGGGCCAGTCTATTAATTGAATAAAGTGACTTATATAGGCCGCGTATATTTTCATTTCTTTTGAGGGCGAGGGATCACTTTGTTGCGCTGGTTGTGCCTGTGCGTTTAAGGTCATTGATGCCATGCTAAAAATGACAAAATAGAGACACGTGATGCAACGGTGAACCCAATTCATTGCGCTAGAATGCCTTTTCCAGCGTCAACGAGAAAGAGGAGTTTTCTTTAGGCTGTGGGCCATTGAGGTGTTGATATACAGGAATCGTAATGCCAACGTTAAACTGCATAGATGTACTGAAAGTCTTAACGACGTCGATACCTAATCTGACTTTTTCTCCGCCATAAAAGTTGGGGTTGGTAATGCTGGCGGGATAAGGAAATCGAGAATGAACTAGAAGCCTGCTATCACTGCCTCGGATTGGGCCAGAGTGCTCAGCTTCTACAGAAAATGAGAATGTTGTAGATGCATTCATTGACGTATTAAGGTGCATATAAACTGAAACCGTATTTCCCAACCTGTAATCTCGCTTATTTTTCCCTGTTCGTATGACACCTTTAAGACCTGTTGTTATATGGGTTTTCGAACCCCAGGTTTTTTCAATTAAGGCCGTGATGTCAAGTGTGCCAGAGCCCATTTGCATTGTGTAGGGAAGCGGCTGTTTACCTGGTGAACGCGGTGTATCGCCTTCTTTGTCAATTGAACCTGTGGGCAAAAGCACACCAGCTGAAAGACGCAGCGGGTTGTCGCCTTCATTTACTCTGTAATCTACCAATAACGATACGTCACCTATTCCATCCGACTCGAGGGTAAATTGATCATATCCAGAGATGATGCTGATATGTTCAGTAGATTGACTAAGTACTGGCAATGTGAAACTTAAGTTAGAACGAGATGACAGAGCGTATTTAGCGCTCAGTACATGTGCGGTTTGTCTAATAGACGTGGGAACGACCGGAAAATTGCCCGAGGTTCTTTCCTCGGCTACGCCCGACCATAACAACTCATCATTTAAGAGCGATCGACTTCCAATAAGATAGTCGTCATAACTTACAGACTTAAATTGATAACTTATTGCCCATTTAGATTGGGGGTATAGCTCCGAAAATTCAACGTGTAGCAAATCCTCTAAGCTGAGTTGTGCGAATTCTGAAGGTGTGCTTTGCGAATAAGCGTTCGAGACAACGAAACCGAATAAAAAGGTGCCTGCTACAATTAACTTTTTCAAAGATTTGAATTCCATTTCCTAGTTGACCTATCAGGAAGCCCAATCATATCAATATTGAGAGGGTGCCTTGATTCGTTTGATATGTAATAGTACGTTTATTTTCTCATTTACTCGCTACAATGTGAATGTAAGCTAGAGTAAGCCGTTGGAAGTATTACATAGTTTGCGTTAAATCAAATGAATTTACGTTAATATTCATCTAAAACTCTTACTTAGATGCCTTTCATGTAAAAAAATGATGCAAGGGAGGAAATATGAATCAGCTAGAGTTTTTTGATATACCTAGCCCTTGTATTGGCGTGTGTGAATCTGGCCCTAAAGGGTATTGTATTGGTTGTTACAGAAGTAGAGAAGAGCGCCTTTACTGGCATCAATTAAACGATGACACTAAGCGAATCGTTATTCAGGCGTGCCATAGAAGGCGCAAACGCGCTGAGGCGGCAACTCGAAAAAAAGCAGTCGCCTCTCCTCAAATTCAAAAATCACTGTGGGGTGATGATGGTGCCTTCTGAATGTTCTCTTCAATTTCAGCTATAAACGTAGGCCAGAGAGCTTCTGGCAATGTATGCCCCATCCCGTCAATGATTACTTTTTTAGAGCCTGGTATGAATGAAGATAACTCGTCGGCGCATTTTACAGGAATAACAGGATCGTCACTTCCATGAATCACCAATGTGGGTGCGTGGATTTGGAGAAGTTTGGGACGCCTTTCAGGTGCGCTTAGCACTGCAGCTAATTGACGGAGTATTCCCGCATGGTTGTGACCCCTCGTACGGGCTTCCATCAACGTATTTGTGATTCTTTTTTCGTCTTCGAGATAGTGGTTGCCACTCAATACTCGCCAGATTTTTAATGCCTTGGTTTTGTAACGCTCTTCTTCTAATGGAATTGGGCGCGTGCAATGGCGAAGCAATTTGAGTTTAGGGCGTACAATATCTAAATTACCACTACTCGACATAATATTGGCCAGACTCAATACGCGATGAGGCGCTTTAATCGTCATACATTGCGCTATCATGCCTCCCATTGAAGCTCCGACTAAATGTACATGTTTAACACCCAACACATTTAATAAGCCGAATGCGTCGGCTGCCATGTCGTTTAACGTATATTGTACGCCTGATTTCTTAAACAAATACCGATAAGAAAATAACTCCCACAACGAAGGCGTGCGTAAATGATTTAAAAACGAACTGTGGCCAATGTCACGGTTATCAAACCGAATAACGTAGTATCCTTTAGCGGCTAATTGACGACAAAAACGTTCATCCCAGTGCACGGACTGCATTGCAAGACCCATGATAAGTAATATCGCAGGGTCTTTAGGGCTTCCAAATGTCTCGTAGGCAAGTTGTAAACCATTGACATTAACAAGGCTTTCACCGCCGTGAAGTCGCTTGCTAAATAACGGAATGATATCGCACGCATGGCTGGCAATGATTCGTTTTTCCATTTTGTTCGCTCCTTTCCCTGAATTACGCTGTGTATAAAATAAGACGCAGCCGCTTTGTCTGAGGATTGTAATTGGGTTTCAACTAACGCTTTGTTGAAAGAATAGCATACCAACGACTGTCTAATGGTACAGGTTATCGCAGAAAATTTTGTTACTACAATTTGTTATAAAACGTATCTAAGTCAGTGTAAGGTATGGCAAAATATCACCGAAAACTTGTGTTTCGTTGTTTATACTCTCTTTAGCCTGTTTGTTAAGGATGCCAGAATTAATGCAGATTACCGATTACACCCGTTACGCATCGCAATCTTTTACGCTTCCTGAAATATGCGTGCGCATTCGAAAAATGCTCGATGACGATAGCTCTAATATCGATGACATCGCAGCGTTGGTCGGTGTCGATCCTTCTTTAACCTCCAAGTTACTGAAATTGGCAAATAGTCCTCTTTTTCGGTTTCGCTCTCAAGTAGATAGTATTTCCAAAGCTATCAACGTCATTGGGGGAGAAGCGCTGTATAATTTGGTTATGGCTGAAACTGCGAGTTCAGCGTTTAGTCAATTGGCCTCAAAAGACTTTGACTTAGTGCGCTTTTGGAATCAGAGCCTTTATTGTGCTTTGGTGGCTAAGGATCTCGCAAAATTGTTGCGGATTAGGGGAAGCGAAAAGTTTTTTTTACTGGGGTTAATGCATAATTTAGGCGAGCTGGTGGTCTCTGCGAAAACACCCAACTTAGCGGAAGAATGTGGTGAGTTTTCAGACGATATTTCGCCTTGGCAAAAGCAGAAAAATACCCTCAAGTTTCATTTTACTGATTGTAGTGCCGCGATTATGCGAGACTGGTTACTACCAGAGCAGTTATGCTATATGGTAGAGCATATTCATGATCAGCCTAAAGCATTGAGTAACAAAGAGATTGCAGTATTGTATTCCGCGCTTCGTATTTCAGCGTCGATGGTAGCCGAGAAAGAATTTCCTCTAACGCGTGCTCTAGACAATGATGTCACCAAGCAACTGGATTTGGATGATAGCGCGATACAAGACGCAATGCGCTTTGCCAGAATGGAAGCATCTAAAATGCTTTCTATCATGAAGCCCAAAGTCGCCGCCTAGCATGATGGTGTTCATTAAAGGTGACATGAGCGCAAAATATCCTCATTGGTCTGTATTTTAATTATCACTTCTATACAATAGTTAGTTTACATTTACACATACTCAGAAAGGTTTAAAACAGTCTATGAAGTTTGCGCTGTTCTCGTTATTGCCGTTAGTCTTCGTGCCACATGTACTAGCTCAGTCTAGTGAAGAGTCAAAGCCCCTTACGTTGGATGGAGAGTTTGGTTTAATCGTGACAACAGGGAACACTGAAACGACCTCATTTAAAACTAAGCTATCGTCTCATCATGAATTAGAGAGTTGGAGTAACGATTACATCGCTGAAGCGTTATATAAGCAAGAAAATATTGAAAACGACGATGGTGAAGAAGAAAGCCAAACATCAGCGCAGAAGATATTCTTGTCGGCGCAAGGTAACTACAAGTTAGACAATCCAGAGTACCGATTATTCGGCTTCTCCTCTTATGAAGATGACCGTTTTAGCAGCTTTAAATACCAAGCTACGATTGCGAGTGGTTGGTCTCACAAAGTGTGGGACGATGAGTACGGAAAGTTTGAATACAGCATCGGGCCCGGTTATTCCATAGCCGAAACCAATGAGGGGGAAAGCGCGAATAGTATTATTGCCAGGGGGGCATTAGATTATCGTTGGAAGATTTCTGAAACAGCAACATTCAGGCAGCAGTTCAGTACGGAAGTCGGTGCAGATAACACTAAGTCAAAGTCTGAAACCTCTGTGTCGGCTCAAATTAATGGTGGATTGGCAATGAAAGTGTCGTTGACAATGGACCATAACTCAGACGTCGATGAAGATAAAGAGCACCTAGACACGCAAACAGCAGTCACTGTGGTTTACAATTTTTTCTAGAGATGATTTAGCGAAGCCTGTCCTCACCAACAGGTTTACATTCAGAGGGAGACGGTAGCCTCCCTGTGGTGTTATATTTCGATTCGTCGAAATTAGTGTAGAATACGTGTTTTTATGGTTGCACTTATCTGTTTAAGCTCACTAAATGCAGCCTCAGCGTCATCTGAATCCACATCAATCACCACGTAACCAATATTTTCATTCGTTTGCAAATACTGCGCTGCAATGTTGATGTTTTGCTCAGCGAACGCTCGGTTAATTTGCGTTAATACGCCAGGTTCATTGTTGTGAATGTGAAGTAATCTAGAGCGCCCAGTATGCTCTGGTAGCGACACTTCTGGGAAGTTAACCGCCGATAGCGTAGACCCGTTGTCACTGTATTTAGCCAGCTTGCCTGCTACTTCAATACCGATGTTTTGTTGAGCTTCTTGGGTGCTACCACCCACATGGGGCGTTAAGATAACGTTATCAAACTCCCTTAATGGCGACACAAACTCTTCACTGTTAGATTTTGGCTCTACAGGGAATACATCAATGGCCGCGCCGCTGAGTTTTTTGTTTCGTAATGCATCTGTTAGCGCATCGATGTCTATTACCGTGCCCCGAGCAGCATTCATAAGAATGGCCCCGTCTTTCATTAAAGCCAATTGCTCTATACCAATCATGTTTTGTGTTTGTGGTGTTTCTGGCACATGCAAACTAATGACATCTGACGTGCGTAGAAGCTCATCAAGGGTTCTGACTTGCGTAGAGTTACCTAATACTAATTTGTCTTCGATATCATAAAATTGCACTCGCATTCCCAAGTGTTCAGCAAGAATACTTAGCTGGGTGCCAATGTGACCATAACCGATAATACCCAAAACCTTTCCTCGGGCTTCGTATGAACCCGCGGCACTCTTCAACCATTCTCCACGGTGAGCTTTGGCATTTTTTTCAGGGATACCACGAAGCAACAAAATCAGCTGTCCAAGCACAAGTTCTGCGACAGAGCGTGTGTTTGAAAATGGTGCATTAAATACGGGAATGCCTCGCGCCTGAGTTGCCTTGAGATCGACTTGATTTGTGCCAATACAAAAGCAGCCAATTGCGACGAGCTTTTCAGCGGCGTTGACGACTTTTTCCGTAATCTGTGTGCGCGATCGAATACCAATAAAGTGGGCATCTTTCGCTTTTTCTATTAACTCGTCTTCTGGAAGCGATGTTTTAATGTAATCAATATTACTGTAACCATTGGCCTGCAATGTTTCTAGTGCGCTTTGGTGCACACCCTCCAGTAACAATATTTTTATTTTATCTTTTGGTAGAGAAACCTTACTCATTGCTAAACCCACACTTGTTACTTTTTGTTATCACGTTTTATTTGAATTGCAGACGATAGCGTGTTCACACTGATCACTCTTCATTTTAATAGGATATAAAAATGAAAAGTAAACAAGATGTAAATAAGCCATCTGGACGTCTAGTAGACGTCCTCGAAAATAGCAAAATGCGTGGGAAGGTGGAAGAAAAATTATGCTATTTTTTCTACACCGCTTTCTTGACCCACTAATACGATATCTGCGCCTCGCTGTGCAAAAATTCCATTGGTGACAACGCCAACAATATTGTTAATCTTTTCTTCTAGCTCGACAGGGTTGGTAATAGACAGGTTATGAACGTCTAAAATGACATTGCCATTATCGGTAACCACGCCTTGACGGTAAACCGGGTCACCGCCTAATTTGACCAGTTCTCTAGCGACGTAAGAACGCGCCATAGGAATCACCTCTACAGGAAGCGGGAAGTGCCCTAGCACGGGAACCTGTTTGGTGTCATCTATGATACAAATGAACTTGTCTGCAACGGCTGCGACAATTTTTTCTCGGGTTAGGGCTGCACCGCCGCCTTTAATCATATGCTTGTGCTCAGTGATTTCATCTGCACCATCAACATAAATATCAAAATTACCCACACTGTTGAGATCTAATACCTCAATACCCAATGCTTTTAATTTGATGCTGGAGGCTTCTGAACTTGAAACGGCCCCAGCTATTTTGTGTTTAATGGGAGCCAGAGCATCGATAAAATGGTTGACTGTCGAACCAGTGCCTACGCCAATTATACTGTCATCTTTTACGTATTCTATTGCAGCTTGCGCAGCCGCTTTTTTCTTATCATCTTGGGTCATGAGAGGATCACTTATTTGAGGTCAAAAGATGGTACGGCAGTATAGCGGATTAGCGCGTAGAAAAAACCTGCTTTGGTGTAATGATTTTTGCTAAAGGAATGTCCCAGTGCTCACTGGGAAGATGATCGGCTTGTTGACACTTGTGGGCGACACCTACCACTTGCGTATTTAAACTATTACGGTTAATCGGAGCGAGTGTGCGGTCGTAAAATCCACCGCCCATGCCAAGGCGGTTACCTTCGGCGTCAAAGGCGACTAAAGGCGCAAGAATCAGGTCGATATTAGCTAGTGGGATAACATCGGTACACGCTAATTTAGGTTCAGCAATTCCATAATGATTGGCCTTCATCAGCGTATTGTGGTGATAGTTAAGGAACAATAGATGACCTTGGCTAAACGGATGAAGCACAGGCAGTGCAATCTGAATGTTTTGCTGCCAACAATATTCGATGGTAGGGGTGAGATCAATTTCCCCATCATTAGCTAGGTAGCAGGCGACAACGCGCGCTTTGTTGAGTAATGCAGCTTGTACAAGTTGTTGATGAAGATCTTGGCTGGCGCGATGCTGCTCAGATTGAGTTAGCGATTTACGTAATTGGCGAAAATGTTGTCGATAGTAGTTTCGATTGTGAGTCATAACATCCACTACGCGTAATAAAAAAGCCCTGCATTAACAGGGCTTATTGTCGCTTATTTGGCGTACGTGTCTAGGTACAATTGGCGAAGACGGTCGTGATCAACATCGACTGCAACGTTGATGGTTGCCGCTTCTAACCACAATGGGCTTGCTGTTGTGCCAGCCGGTGCCACGGTGGTTTGGCCTTTATTCAGCGGATCAGTCGATACGCGAGCATGGCCAGATTGAATTTTAAATAGGCTTGGGTCAATTAGATAAGCAAGCGGCATGGCATCGTGGAAGAAACACACGCGGTCGTCACGGTTCTGAGAATAGAACTCCACATAAAACTGCGCAGATTTATTCACAAATCCACCCAGCTTTTCGTTTTTGTTTTCTAGTTCTTTTAAGAAATCAGGTGTGAACGGCACGGCATTGGTGACATCTAAGCCAAACATGGTGAGTTCCCAATCTGCCGCGAATACGATTTCAGCGGCATGCGCGTCATTCCAAATATTTGCTTCAGCGACAGGTGTAACGTTACCCGGTACGAATGCAGCGCCGCCCATAATCGCAACACCTTTAACTAGCTTCGGCAGTTCTGGTTCAAGACGAAGGGCCAGAGCAAGGTTACCCAAAGGACCAATTGCAACCAGTGTAATTTCGCCAGGATACTTACGCGCCATATCGACGATGAATTGAGCAGAGCTACGTGGGTCTAGTTCGCGCTTTGATGACTCAACGTTGATGTTACCAAACCCATCGTCACCGTGAACGAA
Source organism: Fluctibacter corallii (assembly GCF_025751585.1). Lineage (GTDB taxonomy): Bacteria > Pseudomonadota > Gammaproteobacteria > Enterobacterales > Alteromonadaceae > Fluctibacter_A > Fluctibacter_A corallii. The sequence continues at coordinate 439,463 of NZ_JAOWKX010000001.1, read as the reverse complement.
ATGTGCATACGTAGACTCAGGGCCAACCCAAGGCATGCCGACACCTTTGGTAACCGGGATATCTTGGTCAGCAAGCTCACAAAGAGTGAGTGCGTTGCGCGCAGACATATCGACAGGAACATTGCCAAAAACAGTCGTTAGGCCTAGCACTTCAATATCAGGAGATTGAAATGCGAAAAAGATTGCCATTGCATCATCGATGCCCGGATCCGTATCAAGTATGATTTTATGTGCCATATTTGTTCTCTTTAGTTTGTAAGCCAATGCGAGAGCCACCCGCCATGGCGAAATTAGTTACATTTGCTTTTTCAAAAAATCGTTTACTTCAGCAATTTCAGGAATAGACTGCGCAGCGCCCACACGGGTCACGGCTAACGCCGAGGCTGCACATGCACGTGTGAGTGCGGTTTTTGCGTCGTGTTCTTTGGTGTAAGACGATAGGAAAAAGCCGATAAAGGTGTCACCCGCAGCGGTTGTGTCGACAGCGTCTACTAAGAATGCTGGCACATCAATAGATTCATCTTTACGCAACATGCGCACGCCAGCTTTGCCCAGCGTAATTAAAATCTCAGCGTGTGGCCAGTGGGTTCTAAAATAGCTTTCCATTTCGTCTAGCGCTTCACAGCCTGCAATTTCTGCTGCTTCAACTTCGTTCACAATCAATAGATCGATACAATTGTGAGGAAGCGATTTCACAGATTCAGTCATTGGCGCTGGATTGAAAGCCACCTTTAAGCCTTTGTCTTTTGCCTGACGTAATACTTGCTCAATGCCACTGGTTTCATTTTGTGTAAGTACCCAGTCGTTATCGCTGGCACTGTCTAACGCACGCAAAATATCCTGATCAGTTAATTCTTGGTTGGCACCACCAAACAAAACAATGCTGTTTTCGCCTTCGGGCGTTACTTGAATAATGGCATGCCCTGTAGGTGTTTGGGTGCACGCGACATATTTACAGTCGATTCCAGCTTTAATCATGGTTTGTTTAAAGCTGGCGTCGGATTCATGAATGCGTCCAACATGCTTGACTTCGACACCTGCTTTAGCAAGCGCGATTGACTGGTTTGCACCCTTACCGCCCAACAACTGTTGGTAGTGTGAGGACGCAAGCGTTTCACCAGGTTGAACGAAATGGTCGACTTGATAGACATGATCGATATTGATAGAGCCAAAATTGATGACTGCCATAATGAAGCTTCCGAATCCTTTAATTCAATAAGTATGTAGCGCATTGTAACCGAATACCAATCTACATTTTAATGACACCTGCATCTAGCGAGCGTATAAAATGTGTGCTCAAAGCATAAGTCCTCAACCAATAAAATGCGAGGCACCCTCTTCAATGGCTAAATTGAAGCGAGAAGTAAACGGTATTTGCGAACCAAACGAGAATTTTTATCACAACTGAGAGGAAATGAAAATCAAACTCCGTAATTTTTTGACTAATTGGTCAAAAAAATTAATTAAAGAGCCTCGACCAAAATGATTTTTTGTCTGGGCAGGGCGCAGTATTCGTTCTAAAAATTCTGACAGACACCGTTGCTCCATGTCCCCAAGGCCACCACGCGACCATAATGTTGTTTGATGCTGTATCATCTTGAATAAGCAGTTGTTGCTTGTGGTTTAACTTAGCGAAATTTCCCGCTTTATGTTTGATTTCCAGTTGAGCACGCTTGATGGTTTTACGGTTAAACATGTTAGGAAAGTATTGCTTGAGGGTTTCCAATACATGGTGCTCATGGTCTACTGAAAATTCGGTCAGTAGCGCATTATGATGATTGTCCCAGCGCCATTCGAACTGCTCACCCAGTGCTTGGCGAACAAGAAAAGACTCTTCATTAATAAGGTTGCGCGTCGCAGGGCTATCTACCATAACGTGCTCCCACTTTTTTCTGGCGTAACCCGAATAGTCCTAACGCAAGTAAGCTCAGCCCGAGTGTAGCAGGCTCTGGTACTGCTGTGGCGGGAGAAGAATCTGTGGTAAAGCGAATATTGTCGATAGCGCCAGAGCCAGCAATGCGAAATATGACTTTGTCTGCGTCAATGCCAATAGACGACAGTAAAATGCGATTGAGTGAGTTGTCACCGAATACCGCGTTGTGCACTGGTGAATAAGCGAAAGAGGCGAAATTGTATGTGATAGATTCCATCGCATTCGCGAACGTAACGCTGGAGTGGAATATTTCATCGCATTGAATATCCACTAAATCAAAGCCGAAATCACTGATAGAAAAGTCATTAAAACTGAAGCTCAAAGTGCCGCCATAGTAATGCCCTTCGTCGTCTGGATAGTCGCAAATACCGTCAGAGCATCCCCAATTATTCTCTTGAATAACCAGGGCATTTCCCGTTTGATGTTGACTCGCATCAATACCAAACTGGGATAAGTTTGAATTGCCCCAAGATGGCCCTTCTAGATCGCGGTCGTATGCCCAGTTTGGCTTGCCCGCGTTCAAAGGGTTGTCAGGGCGAGTGTCGTAGGCCACAGCAAGATTGTGATGTCTGGCATAGTTATTTGCCTGTATCGTGACGCCGTAGTCGTCTTGGTATTGGTTGGCGATCACGGAGCCGTGATGAATGTCATTGCGATCGAAGTCGATCGTGGCAACGCCTGCATGGGCGGCTTGTCCCCATAAAGACATGAGCGCGAATGACGTCATACCCAATACGCGCAGTGTGATTGATGTCGGCGGTGTTATAACACGAGCAAACATAGTTCTTTCTCCCATCTGCACCTAACGTCTTACTGGTAGGTTTGTAGGCACTCACTTTTGTTTTTTACTTTCTAGTGAGAGGGTGTGCAACCAGATAACGCACCTAGAGTAACCGTTAATACAGACAATTTTTCAACATGGTGGTGACAGTTTACTCAGTCAAAATGGATTTTCGGTATGAGGATCATTGGATAGTTATTAAAGCCAATACCTAGCGAATGCTGTTGTGACAAAAAATGTAAATTAACGCAAATCTATTGGTGGCAGCGTTTGCCTGATATACTCTAATGTTTTCGCGCAGTCTGAATGCGCAATAATGATTATAAAGCACCCTAACAAGGAACAACTATGCAACTTAAACGTCGTATCAGTGCCATGCTGATTAGTGCGGCTTTGGGCGTAAATGCAGTCGCTCACGCTGAGCAAACATTGACAGCTCAAGATGCCAAAAACTTCGTTGATAATGCCCAACAAGAAATTGAAAAATTGCAGTATCCGGCTGCGCAAGCTGCTTGGGTTTACAGCACATACATCAATCAAGATTCTGCTGCTGTTGCTGCATATCTTGAAGAGCGTTTAATGAGTCGTGCTGCAGAAATTGCGAAAGAATCTGCAAAATTTAATGATGTAGAAGTCGATGCCGACACGCGCCGCAAACTGGATCTGATGCGATACGGTTTAACCATGCCAGCACCTGCCGACGCCAAAGCGTCTGAGCGCCTTTCGGCGATTGGCGCAGAGCTTCAAGGTATGTATGGCTCAGGTAAGTATTGCCGCAGCGAAGACGAGTGTTTCCGTCTTACAAATATGAGCAACATGATGGCAAATGAGCGTGATCATGAGTTGCTATTAGAAATATGGAAAGGCTGGCGAGACGTAGCGCCGCCGATGAAGTCGTTATATACCGAGCAAGTTAAGATTGCTAATTCGGGTGCCAAGGAGCTGGGTTTTGACGACGTTAGCCAAATTTGGCGTGGCGGATACGACATGCCAGCAGATGATTTTGCGAATGAACTTGATCGCCTGTGGGGACAAGTTAAGCCGCTTTATAACGCATTGCACTGTCATGTACGTGCTGAGCTAGGCGAACAGTACGGCACTGACGTTGTACCACAAGATAAGCCGATTCCTGCACACCTTTTGGGTAACATGTGGGCGCAAAGCTGGGGCAATATCTACGACATCGTTAAACCAGAAGAGAAGCTTGACGTTATTGATGTGACCAAAGCGCTAGAAACTCATGGGTACGATGAAATTAAAATGGTGAAGCAAGCCGAATCATTTTTCTCTTCGCTAGGTTTCGCCCCTCTACCTGAGACGTTCTGGGAGCGTTCACAGTTTAAACAGCCAGCTGATCGCGATGTTGTGTGTCATGCGTCGGCGTGGGACTTAGACGATAAAGACGATTTACGTATCAAAATGTGTATCCAGAAAACGGGTGAAGAGTTCGGTGTAATTCACCACGAGCTAGGTCACAACTATTATCAGCGTGCATATAAAGATCAACCTTTGCTTTATCGTGGTTCTGCTAACGACGGATTCCATGAAGCCATTGGTGATACCATTGCATTGTCTATTACGCCGAAATATCTCAAGCAAATTGGCTTGACTGACACTATCCCTGACGAGTCTAACGACGTAGGTATGCTGTTAAAAATGGCGTTAGATAAGATTGCTTTCGTACCATTTGGTTTACTTGTTGACCAATGGCGCTGGCGTGTATTTTCTGGCGAAATTACGCCAGAAAATTACAATACTGCATGGTGGGAATTACGCGAAAAGTATCAGGGCGTAATGGCGCCAGTTGCGCGTCCTTCTGATGCGTTTGATCCAGGTGCTAAATATCACGTGCCAGGTAATACGCCTTATACCCGCTACTTCCTTGCACATATCTTGCAATTCCAGTTCCATAGAGAGCTTTGTAAAATCGCAGGCGACAAAGGGCCAATTCACCGTTGTTCTATTTACGGTAGCGAAAAAGCCGGTAAAGCGTTGAATGAAATGCTTGAAATGGGTAAGAGCAAGCCATGGCAGGAAGCACTTGCAACGCTGACTGGAAAAGAGCAAATGGATGCAACTGCGATTATGGATTATTTTGCGCCATTGAAAACGTGGTTAGATAAGCAAAATCAGAATCGTCAGTGTGGATGGTAACTGTATTCACATATTGATACTCCCTAATGGGAGATAAAATTGCGTGACTGAGGCCGGTTTTTACCGGCCTTTTTTATTTTTGGTGTGTTGAATGTGTTCTTCGAAATCAGCGTTTAGTTAGCGTTTAAGACACCCACTTTTTCGATTTAATTTTGGAAGACTGCAAATTCAATTACGTCATGATAAAGCCGTGTTTTGAACGCCTGACGGGCAATGGAGTTTTAGTGTGTTTTTGAAAGAGAAGGGCGCCACCCAGAATGCCGCTGTTTAACGTTCGCCCTTGAACCGAAAAGTTCAGGGCGGAAGCATCATCATTGCCGTAGGCTTCTCGATACGCGCCGAGCCTGCACAAAAGCAATGCAATCAACTTCCTAAGATAAAAGCATCGGCCAGGGACATGATTAAACTGGCAAACATCCCAGGCAGCATAGAAACTGAAAATTATATTGTATGGTTGAATGATTGAGTGTTACAGATTAGTCCTTTGACTGATGCTCTGCATGACACATATTCAACGCAGTCATCATTATAATATCTTCTCGCGCAGTAAGGCCAGAACTACGTTTGGTTTCTTCTAACCGTTCGCTCAATCGTTGTGCAACCGCGTTTAATTCTTGCTCTTTTCCTTCTGGGCATCGGACTTTGTAACGCTTTCCTAGCAATGTAATGGAAACCAACGTCGATGCCATAACGTCCCAAAAAATTAACCGCTGAGTAAATAATATACGAACGAAATGCTAGGCTTTCAAGGTCAACTGTTGGAATCAATTTCCACCTGCGCTAAATCAAGGCAATTGCCTGATAAACTGGGCAATACTCTCATACAGTGATAGCATTACAGCGTTATATCAGAGGAAAATCATGTCTAACGAATCTCAGAATGCGTATGAAAAAAGCGCGATTATTCTTGAACAACACAAGATCTTAACCAGTGCATCAGAAATCCACGGGATGATGGTGGGAATGTTGTCTGGTGGAATGTCACTAGATAACCGTGATTGGTTAGAGCCACTGGCCGATTTTATCAATGAAGGCGAGGCGCTTTCAGATGAGGTTAAACAGCATTTATTGGCTGTATTTAACGATACGTGCCAGCAATTGGTAGAAACAGAATTTAGTTTAACCTTATGTTTACCCGACGATGCGGCTCCCATCAATGAGCGTGGACACGCGTTGATCGATTGGGTGCATGGTTTTATGTTGGGGTTCGGGTTGTTTCAGGCAGATTTAACGAAGTGCTCAGATGATGTAAAAGAGGCGCTTCAGGATTTCTCAGAAATTGCCAAAATGGATGAAGAAATGACGCCAGACGAAGAGTCTGAGCGCGCGTTGTTTGAAGTGGTTGAATACGTGCGCGTATCCAGCATGTTGTGCTTTAACGAGCTGGGTAAACCCGCAGAAGAAGACAAAGAAACCCCAACGGTACACTAATGCATATTTCTCAAGCTGAATTTTTGCAGCGCCGACAGGCGCTATTGGGTGCGCTGCCACCAAATAGTTTCTGTGTTGTGCCTGCTGCTCGTTTGCAGACGCGTAGCCGCGACACGGAATTTCCGTTTCGCCAAGACAGTGACTTTTATTATCTGACTGGATTCCCCGAGCCAGATGCCGTACTGCTAATGAGTAACCACGCAGATAATGATGGCGCATTATCTATATTATTTTGTTTACCGAAAGATAAACAGGCAGAAATTTGGCAAGGACGCAGAGTGGGTCCTACTGAGGCGGCGAGGCAATATGGATTTGATGAGGCTTATGCCCTAGAACACGTAGAAGATGCTTTGGTAAGTTTGATGGACGGGCATGACTATTTGTATTTTGCCCAAGGCCATGACGCCGACGCAGACAATGCCATTTTTGAAGCGTTAGCCACGTTACGAGATGCCCCTAAGCAATCAAAAACGCCACCGGCATCGCTGTGTGATGTACGCCGAATTATTCACGAGATGCGCTTGATAAAAAGTGAGGCTGAGCAAGCGGTAATGCGTGAAGCGGCGCGTATTAGTGCCAATGCCCATACACGTGCAATGAAGTGCGCTACAGCAGGTATGAAAGAATACCAACTTGAGGCAGAGCTTCATCATGAGTTTGTCTTTAATGGTGCTCGTTCGCCCGCGTATGGCACGATTGTTGGTAGCGGAGAGAATGCGTGTATTTTGCATTACACCGAGAATACTGACGCCATGCAAGATGGCGATCTTGTTTTGATTGATGCTGGTGCTGAGCTTCACGGTTATGCCGCTGATATTACCCGCACCTTTCCTGTGTCTGGTCGTTTTTCTGCGCCGCAGCGCGCGTTATATGACCTTGTTCTACGCGCGCAGGAAGAGGCGTTGAGTATTCTGAAGCCTGGAGCAACCTTGAAACAAGCCACTGACCGCACAATTGATGTGTTGTGTGAAGGCTTGATTGCGTTGGGGTTACTTAGTGGTACGGTAGAAGAGAATGTTAGCAGTCAGGCGTACCGTGCGTTTTTCATGCATGGTTTGGGACATTGGTTAGGCTTAGACGTACACGATGTGGGTGATTATAAAATTGATGGTCAAGATCGTCCGCTGAAAGCAGGCATGGTACTCACCGTAGAGCCCGGCTTATACATTGCGCCAGATGCCGATGTCGACGAACAATGGCGGGGCATCGGTATTCGAATTGAAGACAATATTTTGATCACTGAAACCGGGCATGAAAATTTAACATCGTCGGTGGTTAAATCAGCCGACGAGATTGAAGCATTAATGCAGTCATCTAAATAAGAGAGCCAATCGAACCGTATTATGAAAGTACACCCTGCTCATGATGTTGATATTGTTATCGCAGGAGGCGGCGCTGCGGGTTTGTCGCTTGCTTTGGGGCTTTGCCACAGCACCACCTTGAGTGTGGCCGTGATAGAAGCCAAGCCCTTTGATGCAGACCAACATCACCCCGGCTTTGACGCGCGAAGCGTTGCCTTAGCGCGCTATAGTATTGAACGTTTAACTGACAATGGCCTTGGTAACGCGGCGACACTCGGTAGTGCAATTAAACACATACATGTGTCAGACAAAGGGCGGCTCGGCACGTGCTCTATGCAGGCTGAACAATTTGGTGTAAACGAGCTTGGCCGTGTGATTGAATTGCATGAGTTAGGTCAGGCATTGCACCAAGCACTCACACCGTATGTGAATAAGCAGCTACAGCTTTTTTGCCCAGACAGTATAGCAGCGCTTGAGCAGCAAGATGATGGCATTCAGGTAGCACTGCAATCTGGATTACAACTACATGCAAAATTACTGGTGGTGGCAGAAGGTGCCCAATCGCCAACACGCGCTTTATTGGGGTTTGAAGTTAACGAGACGGATTATCAACAAACGGCGGTGATTGCGAATGTTACGACAAATCAGCCTCATGCAGGTCGGGCATTTGAGCGATTTACCAATACGGGGCCGGTCGCGTTGCTTCCGCTAACGTCGCATTCTCATGAGCGGTCTGCGGGAAGGTGGTCGTTGGTATGGAGTGTAAACCCGAGCGATGCAGCATCTTTACTCAATTGCTCTGAAGCACAGTTTGCACACCAACTGCAATCGGCATTTGGCTATCGAGCTGGCATTATCCAGCATGTTGGACAAAGAGGCAGCTATCCATTGAAATTGATTCATGCCTCAGAGCACATACGTCATCGCGCGGTGGTGATTGCAAATTGTGCGCAATCATTACATCCTATTGCCGGTCAAGGTTTGAACCTTGGCTTGCGAGATGTGTACAGTTTGCTTAGTGTCCTTCGAGAAGCGGTATCACTGCATCAGGATATTGGCGCATATTCTGTGTTACACCAATATCAAAGGCTTCAAAAACGCGATCAGGCTCGCACAATTTCAATGACGGACTCGTTAGTGAGGCTATTTTCTAATGACTACTTTCCCCTCACGTTTGCCCGAAATGCAGGGTTGTACGCACTTCATCAATTGTCTCCGCTTAAAAAGCAATTTGCCGACGTAGCGATGGGCAAGGGGACACGTAATCAACTGGCGCAGAGTATTAAGGAACGCACATGATGAAAGGGTTTGATGTGGTCGTAGTTGGCGGAGGCATGGTTGGTCTTGCATGTGCGCTGGCAATGAAAGACAGCCAACTAAACATTGCCGTCATTGAGTCGAATGATGCGCCAAATCAACTGTCAGATTCTCCTGGTTTGCGTGTCAGCGCGCTAAATCTCGCTTCTCGTACTCTGTTGCAAAATTTGGGGGTGTGGGAAGAGATTGAGCAAAGCCGATTACAGCCTTATCAATCAATGTATGTTTGGGAACAAGACAGTTTCGCCCATATTGAATTTGATCAGCACACGGCAGGCCAGCCTCAGTTGGGATATATCATTGAGAACCAGGTTATCACGCAGGCACTTTGGGCCAAAGTGCGCCGTACCGATCACATTCAGGTGTTTACTAACGCTAAAATCAACCAGTTTATGCAGGGACAACAAGAAACCTTCATTGCGCTGGATGATCAGACGATGCTAAGCGCTAGGCTTGTTGTTGGAGCTGATGGTGCCAACTCGTTCGTGCGCCAACAAGCAAAGTTACCAATTACCTTCTGGGATTATGAGCAATCAAGTATCGTGGCGACGGTGAAAACGGCCTTACCCCATCAAAATTGTGCTCGTCAGGTGTTTACGCCTAATGGTCCATTGGCGTTTTTACCTTTGTATGAAGACAACCTGTGCTCTATTGTGTGGTCTCAGCGCACAGAGCAAGCCAAAACGTTGATGGCGCTGAGCGACAATGACTTCAGCAAAGCCCTCACTGCCGCTTTTGATGCCAAGCTGGGGCTGTGTGAAGTGCACAGTGTTGACCAAACATCAAGGCAGATGTTTCCATTGAAAATGCGCTATGCAAGACGTTGGCTGTCTCAACGTGTTGCGTTGGTGGGAGATGCCGCGCATACGATTCATCCTCTTGCTGGACAGGGCGTGAACCTTGGGTTTATGGATGCTGCTGCGCTGGCTGAAACCGTCGTGGCATTACATGAGCAGGGCAAAGATATTGGTGACGAAGCGTTATTGCGATCTTATGAACGCTGGCGCAAGGCTGAAGCCGCAAAAATGATTGCGGCAATGGAAGGTTTCAAGCGTTTGTTTGATGGCGCTAACCCCCTTAAAAAGCTCGTTCGAGATATTGGCCTGACCGTGGTTGATGCGATGCCTTTTGCTAAAGAGCATATCGTACAGCAAGCAATGGGTTTAACGGGCGATTTACCTCAAATGGCAAAGCTTGCTAAATAGCTTTAGCTGGCTTTGCTGATTTCTGAGGCAAGCTTTAACACTTCTGCCCCGTCTTGTTGCTCAATCAAATAGGCTGGATTGTTGGGGCTTGCGTCCCGTGTTACATCTTCGCCTTGCAAGGTGAGGGTGACTGAATCGGTATACTTGTCTCGTATATACCCTTCACCAAAGCCCTTTCCCCATCGCCACTTTACCTTTTCGTTAGTATGGTAATCGCTAGCCATCACGTTGCCCTATAGATTTGGTTGTACGTGCATTCAAATACGTACAACCTTGAAAATTGGATTTGCACGACTGCCATACGAATGGCTTTAGGCCAAAAGAGCCTGCGAGCTTGCTAGTTCCCCGCATCTGCTTTTGCTTGTTTTACGATGTTTCTGACATCCCTGAGCAACGCTTTAGCGTCATATAAAATGCCGTCTTTCATTGTGTAAACCACGCCGCCCACGCGAACCGGTTGGTTGTCGTCGTTAAGACGGTAGTGTCCGGTTCCGTATAGCACTTTGAAATTTTGAAGAGGATTGTGATCCGTAATCACTAGGTCTGCCAGTTTGCCTACGCTGATAGATCCAATGCTATCTTGCATTCCCAATGCTTGTGCGCCATTAAGCGTCGCGGCTTGAATCACCTCAAGTGGCGAGAATCCTGCCTCTTGCAAAAGCTCAAGTTCACGAATGTAGCCAAACCCATAAATCTTATAGATATAGCCTGAGTCTGAACCGGTTGTTACGCGTCCACCGTGGTTTTTGTAATCATTTAGAAAGGCCATCCAGCGTTGGTAGTTCTTTTTCCACGCAATTTCGTTGGCTGTCGTCCAGTCAAACCAATACGATCCATGGGCATACCGAGAGGGTGTAAAGAACGCCCAAAGCGTAGGAAGGGTATATTCATCATGCCAGATCGCACGGCGCTCGCGCATCAGATCTCTGCTAGCTTCATAAATTGTCATCGTGGGATTGAGAGTAAAGTCTAGCTCAATGAGCTCGTCACGCACGTCTACCCATTTGTCGCTTCCTGGGGCTGCGGCTTGCAGCCATAAGTTTCCGGCCTCTTCGAAACGGTGCTGCTCGTCGTTGTAATTATACGTGGCGGGGTAGTCTTGGATAACCTGGTTTTCAAACAGTGCTTCAGGTAATCCATACCAGTGTTCCATGGTGGTCAATCCTAAGCGTGCAGAGTCAAGGGCGTTCATGCCCATCACGTTGAGCTGGGCGTGGTGCATGGCTGAGCCCATATCCCGTTTTTCTAATTCATCGAGCGCGGCTTCCATGATGTCAGGTGCTGCACCAAAGAACTTAATACCTTTTGCACCTTGCGCCTGTGCTTGTTTTACAAACTCTCTTGCTTGTTCTGGACGCGTGAATTGTCTTACCTCTTTGCCGACAAATCCTTTGTAGGGGACAATGCGCGGTGCAACAATGGTGTTATTGTCACTTCTTCGAACGTGATCCATGACCCAGTCCATACCATTGAAGCTACCTGGCTCTCTGACTGTGGTAATGCCGTGACCGAGCCACAGCTTAAGCACATACTCGGCTGGAATATTGTCTGCCGAGCCACCAATATGACCATGCATATCAATAAACCCAGGCATGACATATTTTCCTGTCAGGTCGATTTCTTTATCGCCAGTTTGTGCGTTGGGACGGCTACTGTCTAATACTGGAACGCCAGGATGACCGACACTGATAATATCAGTAATTCGATTGCCTTCGATAACAATATCCACCGGTCCTCTGGGAGGCGCGCCTTCACCATTAATTAACGTCCCACCACGTAAAATAACGCGCTCAAAAGGACCTTGCCCCTCGTTTGCTTTTCTGTCGGGTGCGGGCGCTCCCGGTTTGGCAGAGGCTGAAAGCGACAGCATAATCATCGCAACAGAAAACATGCGCATGATAAGAGGTGAACATGTAGACAACATGGCGAATTCCCTTTTGAACAGTTTTCTTCAACCCTACCTGAAAACGTGCCTTATTTCATGGTTTTAGTGTTCATACTATTGTACGTCAGGTGATGTTTTTTCGAGTTTCAGACGGTACATAAATAAGCTAAAGAGCAAGATGCTCATGGGAATTAGCATGAAGTAAAACGCGGTCTGACCGTTAAAGTAATCGAAAATTGTGCCTGTAATCAAGCTGCCAAGGGTGCCTCCTAGCGCAGAGAAAATGATAATCAGCCCCGTCATGGAAGCATGCTTGTGTTTAGGCAACGCTGTGAGTACCACCGAATTGATAGCTGGATATATCGGAGCCATAAACAATCCGATGAGAGGCAATGCAAAGGCCGCCGCAGGAATATCGTGCCATTGAGTAATCTGTAAAGAGGCATCGATTCCCCACGTTAGTGGAATAATACTCAACATTAAGATGGCCATCGCAGTGATGCAAAAGGCAAGAAAGGTAAACCAATGCATGCGCCTAAGTATTACGCCTGCGCCCAAGCGACCGATTGCAAGGCACGCCGCGAAGATACTGGTAATTTGCACACTAAGGTTATTTGCAAGGCCAATCACATCTTTATTAAATGTAGGAAGCCAAGTACCAATACCTTGTTCAATAAGTACGTAGAAAAATGCACATAAGATAAACATTAAAACAAAAGGTAAGGCCAGTAAGCTTAACATTGATGTTATCCCTGTTGCTTCGCTAGCTTCGTTGCCTGCAACTGTCACTGTTGTATTTTCAGGTGAGGCAAGCTTGGGAAATTGTGTCAAACCAATAAGCACCATATTTAATAAACACCCCAGGGCAAGCAACCAATAGACATTTAACCACGAATTCGAGGCGGGGTTTTGAGGGTCGATGAAATGAGCGAATAACCAATATCCACTTAACACGCCCACCATAAAACAGCCCTCTACAATGTTCATGTTCGAGGCGTGGTGCTTTTGTGTAGCAGAAATAAGCCCCAGCAATGCATACACCGAAACTTTGATAAGCGCGAAGCTAATGCCCACACTCATGAACAACATTTTCGTCATAAAAAATGACGAGAACAGCGGCATTAACGCGCAAGTAATGGCGACGCACCCCATACCCAACAGCATGGCAGGCTTGAAACCAAAGCGTGGCAAGTAAGAGGCAACAAAAAAGGAAACAAGGGCGATCGGTAAGTCTTTAAATCCTTCGAGGGCACTTGCGGCCGTTTTTGAGATCTTGAAGGTTTCAATAGACTGTAGGATGACGGTGCCAACACTGTTCAGCAATATCGCAAAAATAAAATAGGTCACGATCAGGCAGATCAAGACTTGAAGTGATCCCATTGAGGTTAATGCTGATGATGTTGTAGAGGGTTTTACCATTACTGCACTCATGTAAACAAAATGTTTAATTCTTTATTGCATTTTACTCATTGTTGGGTGGATTGCAAACGATTGCAATGATTTGTTACGCGTAACAAAAATTAGCAAGCATTAGCTATGCAGTCGTCAAAGTGAGCAGACGGTGATGTGCACCGTCGAAGATACACCACTTGGCTGAACGCGACATGATTGCCGCGTATTCATTCGACAATAAGGCGATTAATTTGCCTCGGAGCTTCCACGAATAATCAGGTTCGTCGCTAACACAACAGACTCGCAGGGCGCGCCTGACATTTTTTTGAAAAGCTGCTCGACCAAGTATTGCCCGCCCAATTGTGTGTCTTGACGAATACTCGATAAAGCCGGAGTCACGTAGGCCGATACCGCAACATCGTCATATCCCACAACGGCCACTTGCTCAGGAATAGGAATGTTGGCTTCATTTAGCGCTTTAAGAAATCCAAGTGCGATAGAATCACTGGCAGCGACGACCGCATCGTAAATAAAGTGTCCAGAGGCAATTAACGATTTGGCGACTTGATATGCATCTTCATGGGTAAAGTGCGTTTCTAGGTGGTGAGTATAGTGAAAGCCAGCATTACGGAGTGCTTGCTTATACCCTGCAAAACGTTTCTCGGTCTCAAAAGAAAGGTGGCCTGCAAAACAGATGTTATTGCGGTTTTGCGCTAATAGATGCTCCGTCGCTAATTGGCCGCCCAGAAAGTTGTCAGTGCCAACTGTGATATATTGCAGCTCGTCGGCCAGTTCGCCCCAAATCACAACGGGTAACGACGGGTCAACGTGTTGCTTAAATGTATGAATATCGTCACCCTGACCAAACAGAATCAGGCCATCGGCTTTTTTCTCATCAACAAATTGCTTAATTTTGTGAAGGGACTGCGTTGTGACTGTCGTGACCAGAAGATCGTAATTTCTGCGACTCAACTCATCTGCAATCGCACCGACTAAGCTTAATACAAAAGGCTCTGAGGCTGATTGATCTTCCTCTGACTGCTTTACCAAAATAACCGCAATGGTATTCGATTTTTGGGTGCGTAAATTTCGTGCCAGTGTATTGATTTGAAAATTCATCTCACTGGCAATGGCTTGAATGCGCTGCTTGGTTTTGTCGTTCACCAAGTGACTGTTATTAAGGGCCCGCGACACGGTTGATTCTGAAACACCCGCCGCTTTGGCTACATCGGTAAGTGTGTGCGCTTTATTACTCATTACAACTATTGTACTTCTTATTAGATCAGAAGTTATATCACGGAATCGGTCTGCGGTGCAGACTTATTCGTAGTCTTGAAGCTTGGCGATAAACATGCGAGTGACTCCATTCGTCCAGCCAAAACCTGATTGCACCTCGTATTCACCGCCACTGGCTGCAATATCAGGCGTGACGACATTGTATTTTTCCATGATGGTGTGATGTTGCTGAAAAAATGCATCTACTGTGTGCACCCAACGAGACATGACTTCTTTGGCGAAACTGCGATCATCGTATTGCTCTGCCCCAATAACGGCAAACCATTGAAGGGGAGCCCAACCATTGGGGCTATCCCATTGTTGATGACTGAGCTGGGTGGTGGTGACTAATCCTCCGGTTTCTAAAAAATCGCGCTTGAGTGTGGCTAATACTGACTTGGCTTGTGCGCGGCTAGCCAGTTTAAAAAACAGGGGTAAGGTGGCCGCGAGGGAGGCAACCGTTGATTGCGTATGGGTTTGAATATTGTAATCAAAGTAAAAGGCGCTTTGACTATTCCAGCAGAACCGATTGATTGCATCTGCTCTGTTGTCGGCGCGGGTTTTGAAGTGATTTGCCTTAATGCTATCTTTGCCCGTATACAGCTTATGTAACGTGTTTTCCAGATTCCACAATAAGCAGTTTAAATCTATCGGCACGATGTTTGTGGTGTTGATTGAATCAAGCGCATCAGGCGACGTCAACCAGCGGGTGCTAAAGTCCCAACCAGATTCACAAGCCGCACGAATGTGGCGGTAAAACGCTGCGGCATCAGCAGGCGTTTTACCCGCAGCGAGTGCGATGTCTTCCTCATAAGATTCAGGCCTTGGGGTTGCTAGCTCGTCCCAATAGCGATTTAGTATGCTGCCATCAGGCATTTTTACTACACGCTTTTCACTGGTAGCTGCTCCAGATTTTAGGGTACTTTCGCCGCGCATCCAAAAGGCATGCTCTTTTTCGAGCATCGGAAGTGCTTGTTCTAAAAATGTATGATCATCGTTGGTCCATTTGTTCTCACATATCAAAGAAACCATCAAAGCCAGCACCGGCGGCTGAGAACGGCTCACATAATACAATCGATTGCCGTTTGGGATGCACAGTTGACTATTTTGCAGGTGGAGAAAGTTCTTGGTCATAGATAATACAAGGGATTCATGACCATCTTGTGCTAGTCCTAGTGCCGAAAAGTAGCTGTCCCAGTAATAAATTTCACGAAACCGACCACCTGGAACCAAATACGCGTTGGGTAAGGGAAGCAAGCTATTAGCCTCGTTCTTATCTGGCGATCTTCGAAGCTGCTGCCACATCGTTTGAATATGGGACAAGAGGTGGGGTGGCGCATCATAATCTGTGTTCAGGGCATCAATCAACGGCGCAGGCAGGGTAAAAAAGCGAAGAATAAATTGTGCTAAGTCGAATGTTTCACTGAGTTTTTCTGCCTGATACGCGCTGTTAATATCGCTAAATGGTGCTTTAAGTGTGGCGTCGGCAAATAATTTGCTGTCGCTGAATAGTTCCGCCATTTGAATATCTGCAAATAATTCGCTAGTTAAAAAGGCGTGTATGTCAGAACTCGCTATATGTGAAGCGTGCATGAATGTGTATTCCTCATAGATACCCTAATACGCACCAAACTCAAGTGCCTCTCATGTGAGGAATGCGACACTGTTCATTTAGTCATATTGAGTTTACCTGTTAAAAAAAATATTGCAATCGATTGCATTCGTTCATATAGTAAACAAAAAATTAACAATTCGAAACCAGAGGCACAGGTTATGAACACAAGGCTTTCATCACAACTTGCTACGAAGTTAACAACTCAATCTACGTTATACACCCAAACACACACACGTTTTTCTGTACGTGCTTTATCTCTTGCAGTGTCATTAGGACTTGCCAGTGGGATGTCTGGTGTTGCTTATGCACAAGCGACATCCGAGATTTCATCCGAGATTTCATCCGAGACGTCGTCTGAAGCTACGCAGCAGGAAAATATGGTTGAGCAAATTATCGTAACAGGAACCGCCAGCGGTAAATCGATGCGAAAGGTAGATACGAGTTTTGCGATTACCTCGTTGAATGCTGACAACATCAAAAAGCTGGCACCCAAGAGCACGGCTGATATTTTTAAAGCCGTGCCTGGCGTGTGGGCCGAGAGTTCAGGCGGTGTCTCTGGTGCGAATGTTTATGTGCGAGGGTTTCCCAGTACAGGCGACGCGCCGTTTTTAACCGTGCAACTCCAAGGTGTACCGGTTTTCCAGCCTCCCACACTGTCTTTTTTAGAAAACTCGACCCTGTTTCGTTTTGATGAAACCATTTCCTTCATGGATGGACTCCGTGGTGGCCCGAATTCCGTGGTGTCGAATGGTCAACCCGGCCTAACAACCAACTTTATTCTTAAAGAAGGCGGCGATACGACGGAAGGGTTAGTAAAGTACACGACATCTAGCTATGACCTACAGCGTATTGATGGTGTAGTAAGCGGTGCCATCTCTGACGACCTTTACTTTATGATGGGTGGCTACGTTCAGCAAAGCAGCGGCATTCGAGATGCGGGTTTTAACTCTGAAAAAGGGCATCAGTTTACGGTTAACATCACCAAAGAGCTGGATAACGGGAAAATTAACCTTTTCACTCGCATCACAGATGATCACGGTACGTGGTATTTACCCACGCCGTTAGTAGAAGGCGTTGACAATGAATATACGCAAATCGGCACGCTAAATCGTCAGGCGACCATTGCATACGGGCCTGATGGTACGAAGCAAGCGTTCGATTTTGGCAATGGCCGAGGGTGGGACGGCTCAATTTCTGGCGGTTCAATCAACCTTGAATTGGGTAACGGTTGGACGTTTGTTGACCGTTTTGCCTACACAAGTGGTAAAGCTGACACGTATGGCTTAGTGCCTGAAGGGAGCCCTGTACAACTAAGCTCGGTTGCTGACAATGGTGCAAGCGCAGTAGGTGCAACCACGGGCAATGTGTATGAAGGCGACACCTTGGTTCAGCAAATTGGTCGCTGGGTTGTGTTAAAAGACATTGAAGCTTTCACTAACGACTTAGCTGTGACAAAAGATGCAGAGGCCTATCAATTCACCGTAGGTCTATATAGCTCAGACTTTTCTGCCAAAGATTGGTGGGCACTGGGGAATCAGGCGTATCACGTAATTGCGCCAGGCGGTGAAAACCTCACCGGCATCGACTGTAATGATAATGAAGACACCTGTACGTGGGATTACGATATCAACAGTGTTGGTGATGGGCAAACTACCGCCGTGTATGGTGCATTTGAATATCGCTTTACCGAGGCATTGTCGGCAGATATTGGCCTTCGTCGTGAAAATCACGAAATTGAATACACCGTTGATGAGGGACTAGATGGTGTGATCACCAAGGCTGTGCAATATGATGAAAGTGCAACAGGATGGACTGCGGGCGTCAATTATCAACTTGCATCTAACACTGGGGTGTTCTTTAGAGCGAGTGAGGGCAGCAAGATGCCTTATTTTGATGATTTTCGCGATAACTATGGCGCATATTTAGATGGCGAAGATCTTATGCGCGACATCACTCAATACGAAATCGGTTATAAGTTGGCAGAGAAAAACCTGAGCTTCTATGCGACAGGCTTTTTCAATGAAGTCGAGGGCGATATTTTCGTGCGCCGTCCGGGTGCGCCTGCTGAAACCTTCACCTCTGAAGCGTATGGTATTGAGCTAGATGCCGCTTATTATCACGATAGCGGTTTTTCTATTAGCGTAAATGCCACGCTTCAAGACACTGAAATCACCAAAAGTGCAAACAACGAAGGAAATGAGTTAGAGCGTCAACCTGGGTGGCAGCTTCGCGCGACACCGAGCTATGAATTTGATCTGCAAGGCTTTACTGCGAATCTGTACGGAACCCTCATTGCGGTTGATGATCGCTTTGCATCTAACGACAACAACCCTAACCAAATTCTTGAAGGGTATGAGCAAATTGATTTGGGATTAACGCTAATGTCTGATCAGGGCTTAAAGTTTGAAGTGGCCATGCAAAACGTGACGGATGAAGAAGGGTTAACCGAGGGTGATCCACGTAACCCTACTGCACCCAATGGGCGTTTCATTATGCCAAGAACTGCCACATTTAGCGTAAGTTATGAGTTCTATTAATGTGAGTAGGTGTTAATTCGACGGTCAAAAACTGGCTAGTGGTACGTCCCGATGTGTAAGTGCCTATCGGGACGTTTTTCATGCTGACAACGTTACAACTGTTACTGCCGTTTTTTATGAAAATCACACACAGCGTAGCGTTTATCAACGGCATCCATCCATAGTTGCCTGTCATCAATGGGAAAATCTTCAGGTAATAATGGATTTTCTAAGCAGTGCACCAAACGTCCTTTGATTGGATCACTGTCAAAAACAGGTTTGTGCATAGGGTAATTCAAAAATAGCGCATCAAAACTGCCATCGCGTTGGGCGTTTTTAAGTCCGACGTACAACCGTTCCGCTAATTCGGGTGAACGTGGTGAGGTGAAAAAGTAAATGGCGGTGGGATAGACGAGCAAGTGCTTTGCTTCTAAGGAAAAAACGTTGCGATTAAGGTTTTCGCACTCATAATATCCTTCTAAGATATTGCGAGGAATATGCTGAATATCTGGTCGAAGTAACATGGCAAAGAAGTTTTCATGGGTCGATGACCCCCTTACCCGATAGCCGTTATGGGTTAAAATTTCCATGTCGGGCCAATCGTGCCCTTGGAGTGCCAGCCGCCGTTTAAACCCCTCAGTGGTGGTGATTTTATCGAAAATCGGTTGAGACTCTTTGAGTATCATTGAAACGCGGTATCCCATTAGCCCGCGAAGCAAAGGGATTTTCACGGCAGTAAACCGGTCTTCACGATCTTGTGAGGTCATGGTCCACACAACATCGATCATACCCAAATGCAGGCTTTGCAGTTGTCGATTTTGCAGCATGGGCACCGCAACAGGCTGCAATACATAGTCGCCATGGCTGTCACGGCTTTTTTCCAATGCTAATCGCAGAACTTCAATGTAATAGTCTTTTTGAGGATCTACCGCTTCGGTTTTATCTACAAACTTAACGATGGTTCGGCTATCAGCCGACACGCTAAAGAAAGCTAACGCGAATAGGCCACAGACGAATAATCGCATCTGCTGTCTCCACATCAAGTTTACTCAGGGGCGTGAATTAACACTAGCACAGGAATGACAAGACGATAGCGATTTATTCATGTTTACCTTAGCACGACAAATTTTACTTATACGTAGATAGCGATTCTGTATCTACGCTGTCCCACTGTTTGA
The DNA here is from genome assembly GCF_025751585.1 of Fluctibacter corallii. GTDB lineage: Bacteria > Pseudomonadota > Gammaproteobacteria > Enterobacterales > Alteromonadaceae > Fluctibacter_A > Fluctibacter_A corallii. Next base: position 419,480 of record NZ_JAOWKX010000001.1, on the reverse strand, counting down.
CTAACCAGAATACGGCTATAAAAAGCACAAGGTTAATTGAAAGGAATAGAGATTTCTCTTCTTTAAATCCATTATTATATTTGCTTTTTAGTATGTCCATGATTGCCTCCTTGTCTTTGTTTTGAGTTGATATTGTGGTGTAGATATGATCACAATACGAACAATCCTTTTTAACCAGTAATATAAGATTAACTTATGAATAATCGTTTGCGATTCCTTCCCTTTCTGCGTGCATTTGAAGCGTCAGCACGGCATCAGAGCTATAGCAAAGCAGCGTCAGAACTCTCGGTGACACAAGCTGCCATTAGCCAGCAAATGCGCAATCTGGAATCTCAATTGGGGGTTAAACTCTTTGAGCGCGTGGGGCGGGGTATGCAGCTTACGCGCGCAGGGCGAGTGTTGGCCGAGCATGTGACCGACGGAATTGAAACCATATCTCGTGGCTTAAATTTGGTGAGTGAAGAAGAAGAAGCGGGTGTACTCACGGTCACTGCGCCGCCGTCTTTTTCTTCCTATTGGTTGGTGCCGCGACTATGGCAGTTTTCACAGTTGCGCCCTGATATCGCTATTCGTATTGTTTCCTCTACCCAGTACGAAGATTTATTGCATTCCGATATTGATGTCGCAATTCGTCAGGATTTTCAGGCAACAACTAAGTTACATTGCGAGCACTTATACTCTGATCCTGTGTTCGCCTTTTGCTCACCTGAACTTCTTAATAAAGTGGCAATTAATCAGCCAGAAGATGTTTTGTCATGTTGGCTGGTTCAGCCACCAGAACCAACGCCCTATTGTTGGACGGCTTGGTTAAATCGCGCAGGCGTTAATACCCAAGGAATTAACAAAGACACTGTTGAAATTACCACATGGGAAATGAGTATCAATGCGGTATTGGGCGGGCAGGGCATTTGCTTGGCGGCCAATAGCATTGCTTCTGAGTTGGAAAGGCGAGGGGCATTGGTTCGCTTGTTTGACGTGGCGCTTTGCCCCGGTGTAAGTTATTCACTGGTGTATGACGACACCTCTCCCCGTACCAAACGTATCGAAGCATTCACTCAATGGATGAAAGGCGAAATGCTGCGCCAGAACCTCTCTGACCAGGCGAGGTTATGTGAGCTTTAACAAGCATGCTGGCGCATGGCAAAAGAGATTAAAAAATACTACAGCGGCTGTAAACTCAATAAACTGCATTTGGTGTCGAAGTAATCTACGTATTGACGAAATCGCATGCCGAGTTTTTCCAGTACACGAATAGATGCGTGGTTTTCTGGAATAGCTATCCCCAACATATTGGTCAATCCGCATTGTTCGAGGCCGTATTGTAGGGTAATAGAGGCGGTTTGGGTTGCCAATCCTTTCCCCCAATATTCAGGCAAAAAACGATAGCCGACATCGGCATGACCAAATTCTGGTAGATACTTAATGCCACTAAAACCTATTAACTTGCCTGATGCTTTATCGATACAAGCGTGACGCCCGTATCCGTAGGTTTCGTAATCGGCGAGAGGGCCGTTACGCAAATACTCTCGTGTTTCTTCTACCGTTGATTCTGGCTCTTTGATGTATTTCATTACCAACGGGTTTTGATTTACCGCGTTTAGCGCGGCGGCATCATCAAGTGTGAGTGGACGTAGAATAAACGTATCCGTTTCAAATGTGGGCATTGCGCCGTGTGTTGTCATTGTGTCATCCGTGTTTTTTATAGGCAGCCGTTAACACTACTACATCGTGGCGGCTTGACCAAGCCGTGCTTTAATAAATTCTGACAGCGTTTTACTAACTTGCGGATGCTGCGTGTCTTGATTGAATAAACAAATTTTAATGGTGCCCAAATGGGGAAGGTGGCGGTGTTTAATAATGGTTAATTCTGAAGGACGGCTGCTTCGAGCCAGCGCGGTGATGCCTAACCCTTGGCGAATAGCGGCAATGAGGCCATACAAATCGGCATTGGTATAGGCGATGCGCCATGCGGTTGTTTGCTGTTTCAGGCGTTCAATAACGCGACTACGGTATACGCAGCCTTCAGGCGCCAACACCAGTGAAAGCATGTGTTGCGTTTGTGGGCGAGTACGATCGCCCACCCAAACCAGTTCGTCTTCAAGTACCACTTCGCCGCGGGTTTCTTCTTCAGGGTGTACGAGCGCCAATATTAAATCAAACTGCGAACGGTAACTTTCACTGAGTAAATGACGGCTTAGCGACGACGTAACTTCAAGGGTCACGTCGGGATAGAGCTTGCTAAATTCGCCAATCACACCGGGCAACAGGGTATTGGCAAATTCACTGGGAATGCCTAACCGTAGTCGGCCCGTTAAGTGGGTTTGTTCAAATTGCCGGAATATGTCGTCGTTAATGGCTAACATATCGCGGGCGTATTGATATAACGTTTGGCCATCGTGGTTTGCTACCTGGCGCTGTCCCACTTTTTCGAATAGCCGTTTACCTAATTGCTCTTCAAGTTTTTTTACCTGCAAACTGATTGCCGGCTGAGAGCGGCCCAACTGTTCGCCTGCCTTGGCAAAACCACCTGCGTCAATAATGGTCACAAAGGTACGTAGGTTATCGAGTGAAAGCTGTTTCATGTCAGTGTTTGCGGTTAGATGAAAATTAAGTTCATTAACTATTATAATGTGAACAATCTAATACATTTAAAAAGTAAATGTAAGCATTAGTAGTTTAAATTTGTTTGAGCGGGCGAGGGATCACTATAATTTGCTTCATTAAATGAATAAGAGTCTTACCTATGACCAATAAAACTGCCCTACATGCTAAGCATCTAGAAGCTGGCGCAAAGATGGTTGATTTCTTCGGTTGGGATATGCCGATTAACTATGGTTCGCAAATTGAAGAGCACCACGCTGTGCGTCAGGATGCGGGCATGTTTGATGTATCCCATATGACCATTGTTGATGTAACAGGTGCGCAGGCCAAAGATTACTTGCGTTATTTGTTGGCCAACGACGTGGCTAAACTGGTACAAAAAGGCAAAGCCTTGTACAGCGGTATGCTTAACGAAGCGGGTGGTGTGGTTGATGACTTGATTGTATACCACTTTGATGCAACCAATTACCGTTTGGTTGTGAATTCGGCTACGCGTGAAAAAGACATGAACTGGCTACGTAGCAAAGCCGAAGGCTTCAATGTTGAAATCACTGAAAAGCCTGACTTTGCCATGATTGCGGTGCAAGGCCCAAAAGCCAAAGCGAAAGCGGCAACAGTATTTACTGGCGCGCAAAACGAAGCGGTAGACGGCATGAAGCCGTTCTTTGGCGTGCAAGCTGAAGACTTATTCATTGCAACGACCGGTTACACTGGCGAAGCGGGTTACGAAATTATGGTTCCTGCTGATCGCGCAGCCGAGTTGTGGCAACAACTTCTTGATGCGGGCGTGAAGCCATGTGGCTTGGGCGCACGTGACACGCTTCGTTTAGAAGCGGGCATGAACCTATATGGCCAAGACATGGACGAAAATACCTCGCCATTGGCAGCAAACATGGGATGGACAATTTCATGGGAGCCAGCCGAGCGTGATTTCGTTGGGCGTGAAGCACTCGAAAAGCAGAACGAAAAAGGCACAGATAAGCTGGTGGGCTTAGTGATGACCGACAAAGGTGTTCTTCGTGCAGGCCTGAAAGTCAAAGTGCCAGAAGGCGAAGGTGTGATTACCTCGGGAACGTTTTCTCCCACTCTCGGACACAGCATTGCGATGGCGCGTTTGCCCGCAACAAAATCTGACACCGCAGAGGTGGAAATGCGTAAAAAGTGGGTTACAGTAAATGTGGTAAAACCCAGCTTTGTCAGAAATGGCAAAAGCGTACTGTAACAATCAGACTTAGCGCATAAACGTGCTGTTATCTCAATACAACGGCACGTATTACTTATTTTGATTCACCGGAATCCGCTGTCTTTCCGGATAACGATAAACATGAAAGGAAAAACAAATGAGCAACGTACCTTCTGAATTACGTTATGCATCTACTCACGAATGGGTGCGCAACGAAGGTGATGGCACTTACACTGTTGGTATCACTGAGCACGCACAAGAATTACTTGGCGACATGGTGTTTGTAGAACTACCAGAAGTGGGTAGTACAGTAAGTGCTGGCGACGACGTTGCCGTAGCAGAATCGGTAAAAGCGGCTTCTGATGTATACGCGCCAATCGGTGGCGAAGTTGTGGCGGTTAACGAGGATCTGGAAGATTCACCAGAGCTGGTTAACTCAGACGCATTCGGCGACGGCTGGATGTTCCGCATTAAAGCAGACGACGTAAGCGAAGTCGAAGGTCTGCTAGATGCCGAAGGTTATGAGTCTAGCATCGACGAAGACTAATTATCCCAAACAGGGGCGAGACAACAAACTCGCCCCTTTTTGATTGTTCAACGGTTTTACCTTAACCCTTACCCTCAGACGATTGTTTATGTCACACGCAAATTTTTCACTGGCTCAGTTAGAGCAAAAACAGGATTTTATTCGCCGTCATATTGGCCCGAGTGAGGCTGAAATGGCAGACATGTTAGACGTAGTTGGCGCATCTTCATTAGATGAATTGATGCAGCAAACCGTGCCTGAAGGCATTCGTCTGGCTGAATCAATTAATATTGGCGACGCGCAAACAGAATACGACGCGTTGACAGAATTAAAAGCCGTAGCTGCTAAGAACACCATCAACCGTTCATTTATTGGCATGGGCTACAGCGACACACTGACGCCTAACGTTATTTTGCGTAACGTGCTGGAAAATCCCGGCTGGTATACGGCGTACACGCCATATCAACCTGAAATTGCACAAGGCCGATTACAGGCGTTGTTGAACTTCCAGCAGTTGTCGATTGATTTGACGGGGCTTGAGCTGGCGTCGGCGTCGTTACTTGATGAAGCGACCGCAGCGGCAGAGGCGATGGCCTTGTCTAAGCGTGTGTCAAAAAATAAAAAGTCTGAGCTGTATTTTATTGCTGACAACGTACACCCTCAAACTATTGACGTGGTGCGCACTCGCGCTGAAATGTTTGGTTTTGAAGTGCTGGTGGGTAAAGCCGAAGACGCAGTCAATCACGATGTATTTGGGGCATTATTCCAGTGCCCGGGTACTACAGGCGAGCTGACAGATCTTACTGATTTGATTGCGGCGGTAAAAGAAAGCAAAGCTGTCGTGTCGGTGGCCGCCGATATTATGAGTTTGGTGTTGATTAAATCACCGGGTGAAATGGGCGCAGACGTTGTATTCGGCTCGGCGCAGCGGTTCGGCGTACCGATGGGATACGGCGGCCCACATGCGGCATTTTTCGCTACGCGTGATGCCTACAAGCGTTCATTGCCAGGACGTATTATCGGCGTCTCAAAAGATACACGTGGTCGTCCTGCCTTGCGTATGGCGCTACAAACCCGTGAGCAACATATTCGTCGTGAAAAAGCCAACTCAAACATCTGTACTGCACAGGTATTGCTGGCGAACATGGCATCATTCTATGCTGTTTATCATGGCCCTGAAGGCTTAAAAACCATCGCTAGCCGCATTCACCGTATGACGGATATTATGGCTGATGGCCTAAAACAGTTAGGTTACGAGCTAGAAAACACCACATGGTTTGACACCTTAACCGTTAATGTGGGCGACAAGAAAGACACCATTCTTGAGCGGGCGTATGCGAAAGGCATTAACCTGCGTTCAGACTTAGATAATGCGGTAGGTATATCGTTCGACGAAACCGCCTCTCGCGCGGATTTGACGACCTTATTTGCTATTTTTGGTGGCGACAGTCACGCGGTAGATATCGACGCGCTAGACAGCCAAATTGTTAGCATTGGTTCTGAGTCGATTCCTGAAGCGCTAGTTCGTACAACGCCAATTTTAACTCACGAAGTGTTTAATTCGTATCACTCAGAAACCGAGATGCTGCGTTACATTAAATCGCTTGAAGACAAAGATCTTGCCTTGAATCATTCTATGATCTCTCTTGGTTCATGCACCATGAAATTGAATGCAACCGCAGAAATGATCCCCGTCACTTGGCCTGAATTTGGCAGAATGCATCCGTTTGCTCCGATGAATCAAACGCAAGGCTACCAAGAGATGATCAACGAGCTGAATCAGTGGATGTTGAACATGACGGGCTACGATGAAATGTCGATGCAGCCTAACTCTGGTGCACAGGGTGAATATGCAGGTTTGCTGGCGATTCAGCGTTACCACGCGAGTCGTGGAGAAAGCCACCGTAACGTATGCTTGATTCCGAGCTCTGCACACGGCACTAACCCTGCTTCAGCGCAGATGGTGAGCCTGAAAGTTGTTGTGGTAGATTGTGACAAGCACGGCAACGTAGACATGGACGATCTTCGTCGCAAAGCAGAAGAAGTTTCTGAGAACTTGTCGTGTATTATGATCACGTACCCGTCAACCCACGGTGTATATGAAGAAACCATCACTGAAATTTGCGACGTAGTCCACGCGCACGGTGGGCAAGTTTACATGGACGGGGCCAACATGAATGCACAGGTTGGTATTACGTCGCCAGGCCACATTGGCTCTGACGTTTCACACTTTAACCTGCACAAAACCTTCTGTATTCCGCACGGTGGCGGCGGCCCAGGCATGGGACCTATCGGGGTGAAATCGCACCTTGCGCCATTTTTACCTAACCACAGTGTGATTAACATCGACAATACCGAGCGCGGCAACGGCGCGGTATCGGCTGCGCCATTTGGCAGTGCGTCGATTCTGCCCATCAGCTACATGTACATCAAAATGATGGGTAGCGAAGGATTGAAAAAAGCGACCGAAGTAGCAATGCTTAATGCAAACTATGTCGCGAAGCGCTTAGAGGGCCACTTTGACGTGTTATACCGTGGCAGAAATGGCCGTGTGGCACACGAATGTATTATTGACCTGCGCCCACTTAAAGAGTCGAGCGGTGTATCTGAGATGGACGTGGCAAAGCGCCTAAACGATTATGGCTTCCACGCACCTACCATGAGCTTCCCCGTTGCTGGCACACTCATGATTGAACCCACTGAATCAGAGGCCAAAGCCGAAATGGATCGCTTCATTGAGGCCATGATCTGCATTCGTGAAGAAATCGCCAAAGTCGACAGCGGCGAATGGGATGCAACAGACAACCCACTTCATAACGCACCGCACACGCTTGATGATATATGCGACGCAGAATGGACACGCAGCTACGACAGACAACTCGCCGCCTACCCAGTAGACGCAGTGAAACGCAACAAATTCTGGCCAAGCGTAAACCGCATCGATGACGTATACGGCGACCGCAACCTCATCTGCTCCTGCCCAAGCATAGAGACGTATAGGGAAGAGTAGTGGGATACTGCGGTCATGTAATTAAGTTGGTTAACGATTTAATTTAGATGGTTATCTTAATTAAGTTGGTTAATTTATAATATTGGAATAAGGCGATATAATATTTATCGCCTTATTTTTATGAATGTTTAATTGACTCAGCGTTTTTCTATTTAGTCTTCAATCTCTTCTAAGCAATCGTCGTCATAGCTAAGTAGTGTGTAAATATAGCCATCGTTTAACATTATTGAGCTTATATATAACTCAGTTAAACGTAATCCCTTTTTCTCAGGTGTAATCCAATCAATAGGGTCAACAACATCAAAATCACTAGGAAACGGTTCTTGGCTGACATTTGTACATGCTTCTAACTGTTCAGAAGTTAAGTTGGTTTGTTGTATGTAAAAGTCAAAGTGACTCGTAGGAACGAATCGCTTAAATTGCTTGTTTTGGTGAATCACCATTGCAACTGGCGCTTTTTCTAACCATGATAATCTGCGAAAAACGGCCTCTAGCGAAGTATCACATTTATCCGATATGTGTTTAATGTTTTGCCAGTTTACGTCACCGCCGGTAAGCTTTTTCACTAGTCGCTTAGGCATTAATAAGCCTGCTGCAAAACCATTTGCCTGACGTTCAAGTGGATCACGAAAATAGTCCCCTAATTCTTTATTACCGCATGAAAAGTTTTGAGATGTTCCCGTCATGACATGCATACAGACATGTCCAGCTTCGTGAGCAGCAGTAAAGTTTAATCTTCGTGAATCAGGAATGTTGCTATTTATTATAATGCCAGCACCTTCACTATTACCCACCGCTTTTCCCAAAAACTGATCAGATGAAAATGCGTGAAATTCCATCGTTATAGGGAAACTGCCATCTGAAACGGCATCAATAAATTGACTTACTTTTATAGGTAACTGGTCAAAGCCTAAATCTTCTAATAGCGACTCCGCTTCCATTGCTCCTTTTTGTTCTTCCACTTGTACTCCTTTACTTCTTAGTGAAGCGCTCCATCATATCTCGTAGTATTTGCTGATCTGCTTCTGGTAATTTATCAAGCTCTCCCCATTTGCGAAAAAACTCTACCTTTTTATCTCCGGTATCTTCTGGTGCATCTTCACCAGTAATTTCATACGGTTTTACATTTAGTGCTGAGGCTATTTTCCGCAACACTACGATTGTCGGTATGCGACCATCACCTTTTTCAATTTTACTTAATGCTGCTGCCGTAACTCCAGCTTCACTTGCAAGCTTCGCCTGTGTCCAACCAAGCACTTCTCTCATATGCTTGATGTTTTTACTAATAAGCGAAGCTTGCTGATGTTTGTCAGCCATAATATATCCCTCCGTCAATTTAAATATTAACAGTTGTTGATCTAATTCGCTAGATGGATTACGATATTAACAGTTGTTAATAAATAAACTGAAGTTAATGAGGTGAGTTACGGCTACAAATGGAAAAGCAGGCGACAACAGACGACATGGCGCTGTCAGAAGTCGTTCTCAAACTAAAACCCCCTCTGGTCACTATGTTAAGCGTGATGCGGTAACGGGGAGATTTATGGATGTAAAAACATCAGATAAAACGCCATTTAAAGGCGTGCGGAAGGAAAAATAAATTTGGCAAATGGTTACGCACATAGCTTTGCAGGCACTGCCGTTGGGTTGGCAGTGCCACTGATGGACAAAGATACAATTAAAGAAACCCCTGAGCTTTTAGTAGCAGGGCCTCTTGTTGGGAATTTTTTTGGCAAGCTGCCAGATATTATTGAACCAGCATTTAAGAATCCAAACCATAGACAGTTCTTCCATAGCATTGCACTACTGGCTGCTGTTGGATATGGGGTAAAGAAAGCTTATGACTGGCAACCTGAAGATAGGTTTGAAAAAGTGATTCGCGGCATTTTGCTATGTGCTGGTGCTGGATACTTAAGCCATTTGGCCTTAGATGCGATTACACCCAGAAGCCATCCCTTGGTTGGTAAGTTGTAGGAGGCGCTATGGCTACTGAAGTTACTCGTCATATAAAACCAACTATTGAAAGAGAGCTATGGGCAAGATCTGCTGGTCGTTGCCAGTTTGACGGTTGTAATAAAATATTATTTCGATCTTCGGTAACCAATGAATCGGTGCATACTGCGCAAAAAGCACATATATATTCGTTTTCTGAAAACGGGCCGCGAGGCTGGGGACCATTTAAAATGGGTCTTGATAAGTTAAATGATATTAGCAATTTGATGTTAGCTTGCCATGAATGTCATTTGAAAATTGATAGAGCGCCAGAGCGTTATCCTGCGGATATGCTCATTGGCTGGAAAAGTAAGCATGAAGACAGGGTAGAAGTTGTTACTGGCATAGCTAGTGATAAAAAGTCGCATGTAGTCATGTATGGGGCAAATATAGGACAAGAGTCATCACCATTGGTATTTCATGATTGTGTTTCGGCAATGTTTCCTGATTACTATCCTGCAAATGAAAAACCCATTTTATTGTCAATGCATTCATCACTTCGCGATGGTAGTGACGAATATTGGCAGGCTGAAAACGCTCACTTAGATGAAGAATTTAAAAACACAATTGCACGATATATTAAGCATGAAGATTGTAAGCATTTTTCAGTTTTTGCATTAGCTCCCCAACCCCTTTTGATTAAACTCGGCGTATTACTTACTGATAAAGTAGATGTTGAAACTTTTCAGCCTCATCGAGAACCTAAAGGTTGGCGATGGCAAGCTTTCGATGACGACTTTAAATTCATCGTAAAAGAACCCCTAGATAAGACTGCACCAGCAGTATTGTTATTATCATTGAGCGACAACGTTGACCATGAAAGAGTACGCACCGTATTAGGTGAGAACATCTCGCTGTGGGAAGTAACTGTTGAAGCGCCACACAACGACTTTCTTCAATCAAAACTTCAACTCGTCTTGTTTAGACAAACTATACGAAAGCTTATGGTGGATATTAAAAAGTACCACGGTAGCGCTTCGCCATTGCATTTATTTCCAGTTATGCCCGTCAGTTGCAGTATTGAGCTTGGAAGAGCAAGAATGCCGAAGGCAGATATGGACTGGGTAGTTTACGACCATAACCCTTTAAAACAGAAGTTTATCAAATCGTTAATAATATCAGGAGGCAGCAATGGCTGATAACTCAAGCAATGCAATTTTAGAGAATATTTTATCGGCTATTGAACTACCTGATAGCGCGTATGAAAGAGCAGAAGGTCGATATATAGATCTTGGCGAATGGCTTCATCGCGAGGAATCAACGTGCTTAAGGTTTGAACCGAAAATTAGCCCACAAGGGTCATTTAGGCTAGGAACAGCGAACCGTCCACTTAAAGGTGAGCAATATGATCTTGATATGAGTTGTAATTTACAAGAAGGCATTACTAAAGACGTTGCTACTCAAGAGCATTTGAAAAACCTTGTTGGCGATGAGCTTGAACAATATCGAAAAGCTAGAGGCATACAAGCTGCATTAGATGAGAAACGTCGCTGTTGGCGTTTAGATTATGCTGATGATATCAGCTTTCATATGGATATTGTTCCATGCATCCCGGAGGATTTGGATCAGAAATCTATTCTGGAAATGCGAATGATTGAATCCTCTAGTTTCAACAGTACTTTAGCAGAAGAGGTATCAGAACTAGCTGTATCAATAACGGATAATAGTGACCCACAATACAGCCTATATACCAATGATTGGCGTATCAGTAATCCCGAAGGATATGCCCAATGGTTTGAATCAAGAATGCGCTTAGCCGAAGCAGTTCTTAATCAAAGAATGCTTGAAGCTAAAGCCAGTATAGAAGAATTGCCTAATTATCGATGGAAGACACCGCTTCAGATGGTTATTAAACTGTTAAAGCGCCATCGCGATACTATGTTTGAAAACGACGATGATTCAAAGCCAATCTCAATTATTATCACAACACTAGCTGCAAAGGCTTATTCAGGTGAGTCGGATCTAGTATCTGCAATGGAAAATATCTTGAATAGAATGGGAGCATTGATATCACCATCTATTCCTCGCGTTCCAAATCCCGTAAACCCGGTGGAGGATTTTGCTGATAAGTGGTACTCCGACGAGCACAGGCATTTAAATCTAGAAAACAACTTCAATCGCTGGTTATTTCAGGCACAAGCAGACTTTGAGGCTTTGCGCAGTAAAGAAAATGTCAAAAACATTCTTGAAGCGGCTAAAAGAGGATTTAACCAAAGTCTAGATAGCACCTTTGTTTCTAAAACATTAGGGTTAGCTCCAGCGGTTGCTCCTCCGAAACCCAAAGCTGTTCCTCAGTCCTCATCACGCCCTTGGTGCAAATTATAGATGACATGGCTAGAAGAATTAGGTGTGCGAGATTTTCTCGCTCACCACAGTACCCTCAGAATTATTCAATTGAGTGATGATTTTGTTGAGTTAGAAGGAACTTATGAGCTGTATGCACAGTTTGAAAACGGTCAAATAATTGATGATGTCATTGACCTAAAGATAGTAATACCAAGCAGGTATCCGAACGATGTACCTACTGTTTATGAGACCTCAAACAAATTTCCCAGAACGCCTGACTTTCATACATATAAAGATGGCTCTCTATGCTTGACCTCTGAAGTTCGTTTGAGAATGGCTTGTTTTGACAATTCTAAATTTGAAGGCTTTTTTGCTTCAATTGTAGAGCCTTGCCTCTTTAGCATCGCATACAAGGTCAAATTTGGTAGCGCACCGTTTGGTGAGTTGGAGCATGGTGAAGACGGACTGATAGATGACTATGAAAAGTTGTTTGGAGTAAAAGGTAAAGAACCAGTTATGCTCACTCTAAAGGCACTTGGATTCAGATATCGCGATGCAAATAAATTGAGATGCCCGTGCAATTGTGGGTTACGTTTAGGTCGCTGCTCACTTCGTTTTCGTTTAAAACCTATGCGCAGGCTAATAAAGCGAAGATGGTATCGAGAACACTTAACTAATAATTTTACACCAATACCAAAGAAAGAAGCACCAGTAAAGTTCCGTAAAAAGACACTTGGAAGAAAATATGTAGGAGAATAGATGTCAGAAAAACAAAGTACGTTAACGCAGCTTTTACCATTTGCAAAAATTGGTTCAGTATTGGCCTTTATTGGCGGTATGCTTGTTACATTTAATCATTTCGCTGGATACAGCTATTTAAAGGGAAGGTTTGAAGGAATGGGCCTTGGGTTGAGAGAAATTGAAATTTCTCAGCAAGAGATTACATTTCAGACGACTTTGTTTTTAAGAGATCTCCATCAAAAAACGTTAGAAGATACCGAATCGCTTTTTACTATGGGACTCTGGCCTACCTTAGTATTCATAATTTTAGGTGGAATATGGCTTGCAATAATATTTCCAAAAGCCAAAAAGGAGCGACCTGAAGCTGCCCCAAAATTAGATGTTGCAGAAAGCAACCCTTCAAACAAGGCTAAGCAATGGTTTAAGAAGATTATCGCTTATCCTGCAATGTTTGCTCTTGGCTTTTATGGGCTTGTACTTTTTCTGGTAACTTTTCTCATGTACTTGGCATGGGGTTTCTCGATGTCTTATGAATACGGCTTGCAACGTGGAAAAATGGATATAGGCAATGAAGTTTGTATTTCACTTGAACTGAGTGATGAAAAGAAAGGAAGGTTTGCTGGCTGCTCTATTTTAGTAACCAACACTAACAAGCAATTAGTAGGCAAGGTAATACATAAAAATAAAGAGTTAACTGTTATGGTTACAAACACGGAAAGCCTTATTTTGGATAATAAAGGTAGCTTCGTTGCCTGCTCTCCAATTGTCGATTTATCAAAGATGGAAGATGAGGCAATACAACACAACTGTTTTGATATTTGAGGTTGGAAACTGAGAGCAATACGGAAGTCGAAGGCAGGGCTTTAAGAATTGCTTTCTAAATTAAGAAAATATCTTCGGTATTATTTCACGTAAACAAAATTCGGTAGAAAAATTTTAATTTTATAGACTAAATTGTCCCAATGAATACTTTTTATATAACTAATGGCGCTATACTAAGGAGTTTATATGTATTATTAGTTATAATAAATAGTTGATTTTAAACACTTGAAAATATTAAAAGTAATTTTCAAGTGATGCAGTGTTTTTTCATTCCTATCATTTAATATAAGGTTAATTATTTATATAAAACAATAATTTATATTAGATTCTGTAAATTGAAAATCTGGCTAATTATTGCTATTTCTAAAATATAAATGAATTTTAGAGTTAGCGAATGAGAATCAGGTTAAACAAAGCAACATCAATTATTGAAACTTGGCTAAACACTTTAGCAAAAGGCCAATATGAGCCGCTGATTAAAGCATGGTCAGGGCCAAAAGGCACACGTAGACATTTCTTTTCAGGTATAAAAACTGAACGCCGTCATCACTTTTTAAGCGATGGTGAAAAACGATTAGGGCTGGTTCGGGAAGCGCAGCCAGAAACGGTCAGCTTTTATGAGCAGTATCCACTGTATGATTTAGAGCTTTGCATCGATTTATCTGTTGAAATGGGGATTGTCCACTTCCCCATTAATGACACAGTTCTAAATTAGAGTTTTCCAGTTTCTCTCGGTAAGCTGCCGGTGGTAGATTACCTAAGCTTTCATGCGTGCTTTCTTCGTTATAATCTAGCCGCCAGAACCAAGACATTTCCCTGACTTGGGTGATGCTCTCAAACAGATATACATCCAAGATTTCTCTTCGGAATGAAGCATTAAATCTCTCGACAAAGCCGTTTTGCTAAGGTTTGCCTGGTTAGATACATACCAACGCTATACTCTGTTTTTCGCTCCAATCATTTAAGCGGGCAACATTACACCATCTTCCAATCTGCCGTTTGAGGTTGTTCCATAGCAGACGCTTTCTTCTGCTAAGGGAGTAAACGAAACAAGGCCCAATAGCAGCAGTATAGACTTCATGAGATCCATCTTTTTCTTTTAAGCTTCCAATGAATAGTGAAATAAAGGGCTGCGCCAGCTAACCCACTGTACAAGCAAATCTTGTGCAACATCGAAACAGGAATGAAACCCAAAAACGTATTCTGTAAACTAAAAGGAAAGAAAGGCTCTACATCAGCATGCATAATACTGTCGAGTAAAACATGGCTGAAACTGCCTAAAAATGCACTTAGGTATACTACCCACCAAGGGATGGTTATAGGCGTACCATGCTCGGTAATATGTAGTACTTTTAAGCCAACTTCTGAAAGATATTTTCCTGTTAATCCTGAGAAGATCGCAATTAACGTTGCCCCCACGTAAGTGTGGGTAAATCCATGCAAATGACCTTCACCCGTTATCAACACTATTAACGGTTGTATATCCATTACAATTTGAGTCCAGCCAAATACCATTAAACTGAAGCTGCCTTGTAACAGTGATTTTATCAATATCCCCGGTCCCATGTGAAATGGCGTGAATGGCATCTAATTTAAACTCTCACTATCTCGACCAATTTGAGCTTTCAATCTTGTGTCTTGTGCCGCAATTTGGTCGACCACATCGAAGAAAAAAGCTTTATATTGGTCTGCTAGCACACCTTCTCTACCAATAACCTTTCCATAATCACCAAAGTCCTCCCAAGGGGAGTTTTTAATTTCTTGTATCCAATAGGTAAGACCATCATCACCATTCTCTCCATATAAAACAGCGACACGGGGGTAATCATTTTTATCTATGGAAATGGCGACGGTGAATTTGTTACGGTGCCCTGTTGGTATACGAATCCAATAATCTGCTTCTATATCGCCAAGTTGGTTCTCAACTCGTCCGCAGAAAAGCTTAATTTCACTCTCACAACAGCTACATGACGTAGACTCAAGCTCATCTTCTTCTATGACTGAAAACCTATTTTTATTGGTATAGCTAGTGTATTCAAATGCTCTATGAGCAGAAATTCCATTTGATTGCTCGTCAAATAGAGTACAGCCATGTGATGTTATATAAAACATGGGACGAGATTTGCTGTCTTGAAGTTGAATCTCTAATTCAATCACTCCGTCAGATAATGTGTATGGAAATGCGTTGGCGAGGGTCGCGTTAATGCGGGGCTCTTCTGCTCGAACATCTACGTCCCATAATTCTTCAATTCTGTCGAAGTCTTTTTCAGAGACTTCAGCCCAAGCGCCTAAACAATAGTCTTCTCGATTTTCAACGGGTAAAGGGATTAAGCCTCTCACGAAAAATCGATTACCATCTAATACGTAAAGATCAGTGCTTCCCTCGGCTCTGACCTCCTTTTCTTGTTCAGGTAACGCAAAAATTTCGTCCGGTAAACCAAAGGTCAGTTCCATTTGGTTTGCAGGCAGCATTTTGTCGCAACAGGAGCATTTAATTAGTTCATTCATGTTTTTCTTTTAACTTTGTTTCTATGTTTTCTGCAATAGATCATTCTAATAGAAGCTTTTAAGCGAGAGGGTGCAGGTTTTCAGCTTCTATCTCTTTTAGCCCTCTCTTACCTATTCTCTTATCAATAACTGCCAATGTTTGAATGAGCGGGCCTTCTTAGACCAAGGCATGCTCAATACTCAAGTCATGAACAAACCCCCAACAAGCTTGATATGCATCTTGACGACTCAGTTCTCCGTAATTGCTTAGTTCGTCACTATTCGCAGTAGCTATTCCATTGATTAGATCAGGATCTTTGGATACCCAATTTTTGTTGGACTCATCAAACTTTCTAGGAATGTTCCAAGATGCTCTGGTGTATAAATTGGCAACAACTTTTGGGTCAAGAATGAGCCATGCATGGCCGCATGAACAGGCATCATATGCGGTACTGTTATTAGCGAATCTAGGGCGGATAGATGAAGCAATCCTTTGTTCTACAAGATGGTTTAACTTAGTCCATTTCATAGTGGTTATTAACGCAGAAGTATAAATGTTTATCAATTCTTTATTGCTTTATGGCATGTGTTTGATTAATATGCGCCCGCCTAATATTTAGGCGAATCAAAATCATCCACTACATCAACTAACTGTGAAGGAGTAAAAATCATGACAAATACATCATTACCCTTTGCAGGTCTTGTCCGATAAGTAGCAGGAAGCTATCCAATAACTCTCTAGCTTGCTGATAAAGCTACGCCCCGGTCACTTACAAGTGTAATAAGGCCTGCCAATACGTTTTTCGTTTTAAATCCTATTTTAAGGAATTGGTACTATGGGCAAATCCGTCCAAAAGATTACTGAAAGCGTTAGCCTTATTGCGTCTACTGATACGTGGATTGAAGGGCTAGCAGTGCAACAACTGATTAAAACATCAGAATTACAAGGGATGCAGCGAGTAGCTGGCATGCCTGACTTACACCCAGGAAGAGGGTATCCAATTGGCGCAGCATTTTTTACAACTAACAAAATTTATCCTGCGTTAGTGGGAAACGATATTGGCTGCGGTATGTCGCTTTGGCAAACCTCAGCAAAAGTAACCAAGGTTAACTTAGATAAGTTAGCGAAAAAGTTTGAGCATGTAGAACAGCCACTGGATGACAGCTGGACCGAGTATGTTGAAGCCAGAAAGTCGGAAAAAGGAATTACAACGAATACTTATGACCATGCACTAGGCACAATTGGTGGCGGTAATCATTTTGCTGAATTTCAGGCAATTGATGAAATATACGACCAAGGGGCTTTGGACGAACTTGGGCTAAACAAAAAGCACCTTCAACTTCTTGTGCATTCTGGTTCAAGAGGGTTAGGGCAATCGATTTTAGTTAATCATGTGACGACACATAATCATGAAGGAATCGAAATTGGAGAATCGAGCGGCGAAATTGATGACTTCGAAGGTTACATGGAAAAGCATGATGAAGCGGTGCGTTGGGCAGAGCTAAATCGAGAGTTCATTGCTAAACGATTTCTTGAAGCTATTCGAGCTAACGGAGAGTGTGCTCTAGATGTAAATCACAATCTAGTTTCACCGAAAGAAATAGAAGGTCAGCAAGGTTGGTTACATCGAAAAGGTGCTACGCCAAGCGATAAAGGGTATGTCGTTATTCCAGGTTCGCGTGGTGATTACAGCTATTTAGTCAAGCCAATTGAAAGTGTAGATCAAAGTATGGTGACTAGCCTCTATTCACTGGCACATGGCGCTGGCAGAAAATGGAAACGCGGTGAATGTCATGGACGATTAGGTCATAAATATAAGCGCGAGGACTTGTATCGTACTGCTCTGGGCAGTCGTGTGGTGTGTGGTAACAAGGAGCTACTATATGACGAAGCGCCGCAAGCCTATAAAAAGTGCGAAACCGTAATTAGCGATATGGTTGGAGCAGGGTTAATCGAGGTCGTGGCTAGATTACGACCAGTGTTAACGTTTAAAACCAATGGTGATTGTTCGTCATGATATTACTGCAATTATCATCAGGGCAAGGCCCTATCGAATGCTGTAAGGCCATTGGTTTAGCGCTAAAAGTGATTGAAAAGGAATGTCGAGCTGAAAATATAGAGTTTGATGTTGTCGATACAGTTGAAGCCGATGAAAAGGGGTGTTTCAAGTCAGTACTCTTAAAGCTGGATTCAAAGTATGAGGAGAAAGCCAAGCAATTGGCTCTCTCTTGGCAAGGAGCTATGTTATGGGTTTGTCAAAGTAGCTTTCGACCTAAACATAGACGTAAGAATTGGTTTTTCAGTGGGCAAATGTTCGACGTTGATGAGTCAAATCTTGATAGCGGTGTGACGTTCCAAGCGTGTAGGGCATCGGGAGCAGGTGGCCAGCATGTGAATACAACCGATTCGGCTGTGCGTGCAACACATAGTGAAAGTGGTATTTCAGTGCGTGTTGAAAGTGAACGTAGTCAACATGCAAACAAACGTTTAGCCAGAGCTTTGCTCTTTCAGAAGTTAGAAATGCTGAAGCAAGAGCAAATGACTTCTCAAGAAAAAGCGCGATGGCAACAACACTGGGAACTCGAACGAGGCAACCCGGTAAAGACGTTTAAAGGAGAAAAGTTTGCTCCTGTGGCGAGAAAAAGCCGCTAGGGCAAAATCAACAAGGATTAGATATGACAAACGTACTTTTTATATGCAGCAGAAACCAATGGCGTAGTCCAACGGGAGAACAAGTCTGGAGAAACCATCCCGAAGTATCTGTAAGGTCAGCGGGTACGAGCCCTAAGGCGCGTAGGACTGCAACAGCCAAAGATATGCAATGGGCTGACGTCATTTTTGTTATGGAAGAAAAACATAAAAGTCGCTTAAAAGCTCAGTTTACTCGACTTTTAGATTACAAAGATATTCATGTACTCGATATTCCAGACGAGTACCAGTACATGGATGAAGAATTAATTGAAATTATCAAGCAATCGGTTGGCGGCTATTTAGGAATAGCGGCAATCTAAAGCCAAAGAACTGACTAGAGGGTAGAACGATGTAATTCCATCAAAGCACAGCATATTGGCAATCTCACAACTTATGAAGATATGGGGGGGCTAGCTGTGCCTATTTCACTAACAGCTAAGTAATCGCTTAGTGTTTAATTTAATAGATATGGAGTTACAACATGAGAATTAAATACCCTCGCACCCCTCATTTACCTTGGTTTAACGAAGCGCACCGCATGTTGATCATTGGTGATGATGGGCAAGAACTGATACGGCGAGGAACGTTTGGTCGTTACTGATTGAGTATGTATCATCAATTCACCCTACCATTTAGCCGTTAAGTAGCGTTTCTTTTTGTTTCTCCGTAAACTTCTGCGGTTAACGAGGTTCAAACCGAGAAATAAAAGGGAACCAAGGATGAAAGAGGCATGTTTACAGGCGTTAAAAGCGGCGATGGAGGGGTATGCGCCATTGTCAGCGACCACATGGGAAGCGCTATGTGAACATTGCGCTGTGCGCACGTTACCTAAAGGCACGATGCTGTATGAAGCGGGTAGCGTACCCACGCGGTTTGGCTTTGTGGTAAATGGCTTGGTAAGGAGCTTTACCATCAATGAGCAAGGCCATGAGTACAATAAAAATTTTTTTGCAGAAGGACAATTTCCGGGGTCGATGACAGCGTTGCTGACATCGCAACCCTCGCGCTTGGGGTTTGAAACCGTCGAAGAAAGTGTGTTGGTTGAAATCGACTTTAAGGGCTTTCGAACATTGTTGTTCTCTCACCTTGATCTCATGCGTTATCACATTCTTTATCTTGAGAAGAATTGGTTATTGCACAAGGATGCCCGCGAAATTGAGTTGGTTCAAAACGAGGCGTCATTACGTTACGCTCAATTTATTCAAGACTATCCCAATCTGGTAGACCGATTGCCTCTGTATCACATTGCGTCCCATTTGGGGATAACGCCTACGCAGTTGAGTCGAATTCGTAAAAAAGCAGTGCCTCAAAAATAATATTTCAAAATCAACCTATGTAAAGGACGCCTTGTCGGCTTCTCGTTACGCTGTCTTCCATACACGAAACACATCGTTATAGGAGATTATGTATGAATGTCATTGATGCACTAAATTGGCGCTACTCGGTAAAACGCTTCGCCGACAAATTATTATCCCGCGAACAGGTGAATGGCCTTATCGAAGCTGCACGGCTAAGTCCTTCATCGTATGGCCTTCAGCCTTATCGGATTATCGTCATTGAGTCAGCGGTATTGCGTCAGCAAATATTGCCGCTGGCCTACAATCAAACACAGGTGGTAACGAGCTCTCATCTCTTACTCTTTGCTGCACGAACCGATGTCGATTTACATATGGCACAAGAATATGCGCAATTGGCAACGCAAAATAAAGATGTACCCGAAGCATCGCTAGCGCGATATGTTGATATGATTGAGTCGTCGATAACGTCAATGAATACGCTACAACGCCAACAATGGGCGCATCAACAGGTGTATATCGCGCTGGGAAATGTATTAACGAGTGCGGCGATGATGGGCATCGACACCAGTCCGATTGGCGGGTTTGATTCTACCGCGGTTGACGCGCTACTCGGCCTGAACGACAAACAACTCGCATCAACAGTGCTGTGTCCGATTGGTTATCGGCATAACGAGGATCCTTACAGCCAACGACGAAAAGTGCGGTTTGCACAATCGCATTTGGTGATGGAGATGTAACATGTGGACATTTCCATTGCTGGCAATTGTTGCTGGAGCGGCCATTGCTTTTCAGGCAGCGATGAATGCGCGGTTGGGTGTGCTGCTTAAAAATCCACTTTTGGCGACGGTCATCGCGTTTCTATTGGCTTGCGTATTTACCGTGTCATTTATGTTGCTCTCTCAGCGTCAGTTGCCAGTAATAGAGGATGTAAAATCGATACCAGGTTACTTATGGTTCGGTGGCATGTTGAGCGCATTTGGCGTGGGGAGTTATTACTACCTGATTCCAAAGATGGGGGTAGGCAGCATGATGTCTTTTGCGTTAACGGGGCAGCTGGTTCTGGCGGTGATTGCAGGGCACTTTGGTTGGTTTGAACAGCCTATTAAACCCATTTCGCTGCGTGTCATGTTGGGTATAGTGGCAATGACGTTGGGCATTGTATTAATTAATGGAGGAACGAAACATGGATATTGATCACGCTAACATTCATAACTTGACTGGATTGTGGAAAAAGTACGGTGCACATTGCGTCATGCAGCAAGGTGGATCGCAGTTGATGGCATCGGATACTTGGCCCTATCGCGCGTGGGTGGAAGGCAAATCGGATTTGGCATTGCAATTACTCAATACTCCGAAAACCCATAGGCTGTCTCGCTGGCCTTATGCCTCGTGCGATGTTGAGCACGTCAGTGAGCAATGGCAATTTGAATTTGCGCAAACGGCGATGTACTTGCCTCTGCATCATTATCAAGCGACTGCTGTATCGCCCACGAACCACCTCCACATGCAGGTGGTTAAAGATGAATGCCTGTTGCGGGATTGGTTGACGGTATGCAGCGACGCCTTCGGTTACGAGATTGATGCCAACGCGTTGCTGCCGCTACTCACAGAGGATGATGTCACAATCTTTTTAGGTGTGATAGAGAATCAACCTGCATTGAGTGCGTTGTTGTACCGCACCGATAATGTCATAGGGCTGCATCAAATGGCGGTCAGTCAGAAATTTCAAGGGCGAGGATTGGCACAAGTCGCCATGCATTTTTTGCTATCGAAGGCTAAATCCTCGGGGGCTGAGTACATGGTACTACAAGCGTCTGAGGCTGGACTGCCTGTGTATTCAAAGCTAGGTTTTCAGACGCAATTTACGCTTAAGCATTATTTGTTTGAAGACTCCCAGCCGCATTCTGCTTCATAAGGTAATCCGTTAGGAAAATGAGCGATAGGTTTAGATTTGGTTTGACCTATCGCACTAACTTTAAGCCTCGCTGTGCTTACGGCGAAGACTGCTTCAATAAATCTGCCGTAAAGTTTAATAAATCTACGTTGCGATAAAGCAGATCATCATAGGTAAGATGATGTATGTAATCTGGTTCAACCCCTAAATCTTCTACGGGCAGGCCTGCACTTTGTTCGGTACGAATGGAGCGGCGCATCGCAATGTTGAGTCCCATGCCAAACGGTAAGGGAGCAAGCCGAGAATCGCCAGCTTGCATGGCAAACTGCACTAAGGTGTCGAAAGGCCAAACGTTTGCTCCGCCTGCACCTGTTCTACCACTAGTACCGACAATCGGGCCAATCTTGTTGTCTTTGAAATCTGCCGACAAAAAATCGCAGGTACTATAGCAAAGGGCATCAATGATCAGTGCCGTTTTACCGGGATAACGGTAGTCGGTGAGAGAGGCTACATCGGTGAGTGAAAAGTGCTGTGAAAACACCTCGCCAGTGACATTGGCTAAATCCAAAGAGCGTTCCCATAATGTAAACCCGTTTAACTTGCCTAATTTGGCGGTAGACGATGTATTGCGAAATGCCACGGGCGAAGTGCTGATTGGGTGTTGGCAAAGCAATTGCGCAAGGCTTTCTCCGGCTGGAATGAGCCCGCCAGGATTGCCACGAATATCTACGATCAGGCGATCTTGGGGGAGTTGTTTTAAAACACTGACTATTTTTCTGATAAAGGCCGACAAGTTACCCACTTCAAACGAATAGAAGCGCAGGTAACCCACCTTGCCAGATGCCGTTGTAAGGGTGCCGTAAAGTAAGTAGTCATCTACAGGTGTGAGATCTTGGTAAAGATCCGCTTTTTTAAGGGGGCTGTCTTTACGTTGAAAGAAGTTTCGTTTGCACTTATTCACGTGCAGCATGCGTGAATCTAAACCGTTGGTTAGCGCATGTGCTTGCCCTTTTGTGCTTTGGTTGCTGGTATCAGTTTGAATGGGCTGAGCAAAGTATTTCCAAGGAAAGACCCATGTTTGTGGTTTGCCAGAGGGCGTGATGCAAGACAGCGTAACCCAATCTTCATCGGGTGGAATGCTGTATGCGAGCGGGCGAATCGTGAGGTTAGCAAGCGCTAATTCTTTGGCTGCAAATATATTACTGCCTTGCGAGGTCGATGCTAGATTACGAGCCAGATAACTATCTATTGGAACACCATTCCAATGGGTGAGCGTTGTGCCAGGTTCAAGTGCATCGTTTTTATAGCCGTATAGCTTTTTCGAAATGATGTACTTGGGAGAGGCTCCGTCCATGTAATGCTCAATCAAGATAGGAATGTAAGCTACCAGATTTTTCCAAGGTAATGGCAGCGTGATCACTGTGTGGCGATCCCGAAGACGATTGATAATGCTGAGCAATTGCTGAAAAAAGGACAGCCCCTCATAATCGCTGTCTTGCTTGTTCAGCAGTAACGTCAGTTCTTGCACCGGATCGATAGTAAATGCTGCGCGCTTTATCGGTAAATGAACGTAATAGTCTTTAATGGCAATGAGCAATTGATTGATGATGTACTGTCGATGCTCGGCAGTCGTAGGAAGGTCGAGGCCTCGAATGGTCGACAGATACGGCCCGATGGCATAGTAGTCTGTGTTGTCTTGGTCGTTCACGTTCATAGTTTTACCTAAAAAGAATTTTGCACCGTGCGTTTTACAGGGGTCTACCCAGCATGAATTCGCCGATCGAGCCTTCTTCCATATAGTCGAGTTGCGTTAACTGCCTGAAACGCTCAGCGTTGCCTGTACCTAATCCACATGCGCCGATGTTCATGGCCGTCGCTACCAGATACATGGTTTGATATAACACCCCCACATTTTTAAGCTGGGTGGCGTAAGCCATACCTTGATATTTCCAGTTCACGCGATTAAAACGGCTAGCGAATGTGAATAAAATTTGCGGCCGGCATTGCAATGCGGTGGCAACGTAAGCATCGTGCAATAGCATTTCCATTTCGTTACATGGGGACTTCACCAAACACAAGGCATGATGGTGTGGGTCGTAATAATAAAATCCACGCTTTATGCCCGTGCAGGCGTTGATGGTCACGTAAATTTCAAGCTCATAACTGGCTCCGCCACTGGGGTATGGACGGCTGGTAAACTGACCAAAGCCATCGCTGTCGTAATAGTGACGATTTCTGGCTGTGCGAAATAAAAACTCCCCCAGTTGCTGAAGAGTAAGGGGAATAATGCTATGGGTACGCGTGGATTTGCGGGTTTCTAATGCCTGCGTTAAGGGCATATCTGTGTAACAAAGCGAAGCCACATCAGCCCAAGGTAAATGCACGACGTCGTCTGTCCATGTGTGCGACTTAACCGGTGGTTGAGGGGCGAGTTTTCCTTTGAATCGATATGTGCCGCCTATGGGTTTATCCGAGCGTCCGACTCGGCTTGACGTATGAAAGACCAGATCATGAAAGTCCCATTGCTGTTCAACCGTATTTTCTGGTGTTGCGTGCGAATCATCATCGGTGTGAGGGTGAATCACCTTGGCTTTGACTAACATGAAAAATATGTCTGATTGGTAGGCTTTAAGCGCATCAGGGTAATTTAGCTTAGTTTTGTCTATGGGTTGAGTAAACTGAAACAACAGTGCCATGAGTTCTGGCGAGTTTACTTCAAGGTAGCAATGGGCCTGTGCGCTACGCAGAATCATTTTACCTTCCTGCTGATGCATATAGGTAAACCGAGACACGCTCCATGTTTTTGCTGACAGATCGATGTTGTCGTGCAAAGAAAACGCTTCGCTCGACGGGCATAATGTTAGCGGCGGAGAATCCGCGGCAATTTTTAGCTCTATAAACCCATTTTGTGACAACTGACTCAGAACGCGGCTTTCTGTGTCAATGTGGGTGTCATTCGGTTTGCTCGGTTCAATCGGCGCACCACCGTTGGTGAGTTTACCCACAAGATGCTCGATCTTGTTGGGGGCCAATAATGCCGTCGACTGAATAAAATGCCGAGCGGCCTGTTCATCGACATGGTGTCGGAATACGGCTTTAATGTCGGTGTCCATTTGCGGTGTTCCTTTTATAAAAACATGGGGATCGGATTGAGATCTTTTTCGTCAGTTGCTGACTTACGCCACTTCATTTTTACAGGGACATCGTATAAGCGGCCTGGGGCAAAGCGCGCCCAAAAATGGCGTAATCCCGGCACGATCACCTTGACCACAGGCAAGCCGACATCGGGTCGAGTTTGGTCGAGAATTAACACTTCATGTCCTAGCTTCTCAACAATATCAAAACAGGCTTCAAGCTTAAGTTTGATGTCGAGGGAGTCATCAATAAGCGCTTTCGGCAGCGGTGCTTTTTTGGCAGCAGGTTTTAAATAGGGTTGGTTTTCAAGGGTGGCAGTGGTCCACCATTCGATAGCGTCTCTGTCGTAGAAAGTATACTGGGTAGTGCCATCTTCGTGGGTATTCAATACCGCAGGCATGAACTGATTCATTTCTGTAATCGCGCGGTTAATCGCTATCTTGGGATTTAAATGGGCACCAAACCCCATAATAATGTCTTCGGTGTTATGATTGATTCGGCGGTTTATGGCTGCGTAGGCGGGAATACCGAGGTCGGTAGTGAGATCTAACACCCAAAACTCACGGTTTTGAGCCTGATAAAATGTGTTTAATTGCGCGTAATAGGGGTCGTTCAGCGCATCTAAGTCTACTTGCGGGCGCGTCAAGCGGTTGTACCACCAAATCGCCACGGCATCTCGTTCTACCAATTCTAAGAATCCTTGAAGCAGCGCGTCTTGTTTGCTGCTGCCAGCGGCATTACCGTTAGAGTCTCCCCAGCCAAAAAAGGTAGCGTCTGAGTCTTGATAACCATAGTAGAGGTTGCAAGTTGGCATATATTTAACCGTTTGGTCCGTCCAAGACCATACGGGTGACCAGCTGATTTCTGCTTTTTCATCGAAAGGCAGCGGTACAATTTGAAAACGGCTTCCTTTGCTGAGCCACTGTTCCCTTTCCTTGTATTGAGATTCGCTAAACAACATAAAGGTGCGGGGATCAACGGCGTTGTCTTTTAGCGCTTCAAACGAGCTGGTTATCACCTCCTCCTCGCCACGAAACAATCCTGAAAAACGCTCAATTGCTTCACACAGTGCACTGGTACGCGCCTGTTCCGGTGAGCGTCCTTTACCTGAACTGTTTGATCTCAACCCATCTTTTAGAAAGAACAAACTGTCGTTTTTCAATGCAAAGTTATGGCCCGCAGAGTACACATGAAGAATGCCCTCTCCAATGCCATGAGCAGGAAAAATACCTTTAACAATGCCTGTCAACTCGCTGATATGATGTGCATATCGGTTAAATGTGGCTTCAGGTGATTCAAGTCGGCTACCATTGTCAGATTCAGGCAGTGTAATCTGACTTTCTAAATAAAAGGGTTTTCCCGCAACATGTGCGGAACGTGGATCGCCACACGCGCTGCACTGAGGTCGGCGCACCAGATAGTGCCCATGTTGCTGCAATGAGAAAATGTCCAAGCTCACGATTCTGGACTCCAACTCTGGGTTGTAGCCGTGAGCAAGCCATTTGACAAGCTGCATGGTAGCCATTGAAGCGACCTGCATCTCGGTCATGTTGATTCTTGAGCGGGTTAAGGGCAACGGGGTTTGCGCATTGGTTTTGGCTTGAATATAACTTTCCACTTCGCGATTGTGCTTGATACGGTTTTCCATGCAGCGCCAGCAAGCGGTGCGTCCAGGCACAAATAATGGGCCAATAAGTGGATTCAACCCCGAAGGCTTAACGCAGAGCCAAGGAATGCCATGATCCAAACAATATTGATTAATGGGGGCCAGTTCGTCGTATTGATAATCGTCGGCAATCACGAGCATAAAGGTCGGCGCGGTGTCTTTGTTGAGCTGAAAACCAAAGCCGCCTAAGGTGTCTACAAAGTGAGATGGATTCACTTGTCCGACAGTTTTAAGATGAATATTGGTATTGTTCACCATTTCTTGAACTTGAACCGAATTTTTTCCGAGTTCATTCCAAAACGGGGCAAACTCATCTGGCATGTATTCGTCGTGCTCAACGACATGGCCGTTGTTTAGCAGGGTGTCAAAACCATGCTGAATACTTTCTTTGCTTAGCACATGGGATACTTGGTTTGAAATATCATCCCATGAATTTTTACCGTTAATAAGTGGCACTATAAACTGCAAACTTTCGCCTTCAAGAACATGATGTTCGTTTTCAGACAGGAGAAAAATACCATCACCTTCTACGTGCTCAATGTGGTATTTCGCTTTGAATTTTGGTATTGAGATCATGCGTCCATTTCACTTAAAAAAGGCCTGCACTTGTCACTCAATGCAGGCCTGTTGAGTTAGGTTATTTAGAGCCTGCCGTGCCAGAACACGCAAAGGTGCCTGCGCATCCACAGAAGCAGCCAACAGAGCCTACGCTGCCAGCAGTACCAACGGTTGAACCGCCAAGCGGTGTTGATGCTGCGCCGCCTGAACCTGCTGTACCCGCCGTGCCTACTGAGCCAGCCGTACCGCAAAACGTACCGACACTGCCTGCTGAGGCTGCTGACCCCCATGTTGAGCCGCCAACAGGGCCCATTGATGCACTGTAAGATCCAGCGCGAAGTGGTGTTGATGTGGCTGCCCCCGCAGACCCAGCCGTACCCGCTGTTGCAAAGGATGCTGCGGTGCCACACACTGAGCCGACACTGCCAACACAACCAATCGTTGCGGCGGTTCCGCCTCCCACCGTTGACTGGCTTGAGCCAGCGCCTAAGGTAGCAATCGAACCTACGGTTCCAAGTGTGGCACCAGTGAGTCGTGTTGACGAGGCTGCACCTGCACTTCCAGCCGTGCCCACGGTGAACGCACTACCTGCTGTACCACAGACTGACCCCAGACACCCTCCGGTGCCAGCCGTACCCGCAGTACTCCCTCCCATTGAAGACTCAGGGTTTGATTCTTCGTTTTCCATATTTGCTTTCTCCAATATTTGAGTATTCATCGTGTTGATAGACTGAATACTGTTCAACATAGAGAGGAATATCCCTACTAACTCCTCTTTTTTTATCCCACCCGCAATGGCTTTATCTACGAATGAATACGGATCTTTTTTGAAGGCATCCGTTGAGGCAGAAGGATGAGCTTGTAAATAGTCGGTCGCAGCATCAGACAATGCGATGAGTAAGGCGTTGTAGCTATCGTCAGTTTGATTTTTAGTCGTTGACTTACTTGCTTTACTCTTGCTCGCGGTCGTTTTTGTTGTGGTTGTTTGTCGTTTAGTTCGAGATGTTGTTTGTTTGGGCGAAGCTTTGCGGCCTTTTCCTTTACCTTCATTTGAATTTGTCACATCTATCTCCTTGTGGTGATTACCCCTAAAGAACTAGATAGGTTGGTTTGGTTGCATCGTTATAAAATTGTCTTAAAAATCAGTTGATTAAAAAGACGCTGGGCAGTCAGTAAGGCAGAGAAAGACTATTACGTAGTAAAGGTGAAAATATTGCGTTTAGCAAATGTAAGCAGAGTTAATATGATAATGAGTTGATTTGGTTTGATATTTTTTTAAGGCACTGAGTGAGAGCAAAATTAATATCGTAGCGAACGTCAATATCTTGCACGAAAAGTGTA
Organism: Fluctibacter corallii; assembly: GCF_025751585.1. Lineage (GTDB taxonomy): Bacteria > Pseudomonadota > Gammaproteobacteria > Enterobacterales > Alteromonadaceae > Fluctibacter_A > Fluctibacter_A corallii. The sequence continues at coordinate 391,248 of NZ_JAOWKX010000001.1, read as the reverse complement.
GGGTAGTAGATTTCACTGAAAAAAAAGCGGGTCACTTCACGAGCCCGCTTTTGTTGATAGGAAATGCTAGTGCATACCTAGGTTATTTCTTTTCACTTACTGCCGGTTGCCCGTATTTAGGTGAACGAGGACCATACAGCAATCCATTGTGGGATTCTGAAGATAGTAAGCGGTTTGATGTTAGACCTGCGATGTTAAATCCGTGGTCCATCACTGTTTCTAGAATTTGATTAAGCGCAGCTTCTACCAAAATACCGACTAATCCTCCACCATTGCTATTGCGTGTTTCCGCAGATGATGCGGTTGCATTGTGCTGCCAAAGCACAGTACCAGTGCGCAAGTCAACGAGGGTAGCATTTGCAGTTACGATCGTTTCGCTTGAAATGACAACATAGCTTGTGCCGTATTCTTCAATCGTGATGTAAAGTGCAGCATCTGCACCAAAAATTTCATGTAACTTTGGTGTTGGTACGGCATGAATATCATTGGCAACAGTAAGGCCGTTGTTCTTAAATGTTTGGTCTACTAGTGCAACAGGAAATGTATAGTAACCTGACTCTGCAATAGGAGCGCTAACCTGAGACATCAAACTATATGGGGCTATCACTTCTGGTGTGTTGTTAATCGGTGGAAGCACCACAATAGAGTGTGGATCGGCGTTTCTAAACGCAGTGTAATCGTAACCTGGGGTTGTCATACAGCCTGTAAGCACTAAAGCCGTAATCGCTATAAGTAGAAGTTGAATTGAGCGCATATTACACCTCCTTGAGCGACTTCAGCAAAAAGTCGATGTATTGAGCTGATTCTGGGAACAAGGTTTTTTCCATTTGGAAATGCTCTAATCCTTGCACAGCGTTGCCAGCTTCAAAAAACAGCATACCTAAATGCGCATGTACACCAGGTGCTACGGGTTTACTTTTTACTTCTGCAGTTTGGATAATTTCCTGTACTTGCAAAATCTGCTCTTCAATGCTGACATCTTCAGCTTTAAAATAGCTGTAGACTGCACTGTTGAAATTACCGTGGTAATAAGTCGGCTCAGTTACCTTACACCCACTAACTACAAACACTGCTGCCGCAGCGCATAATAGATGTTTTGTTGACTTAAGCATTATACTTTCCAAGCTCCTGTTTCAATGCCTTTTACTAGTTTGTTAACCACTTCACGTATGGCCAGATCTAATACCTTTCCATTTAACGTTGCGTCATAGCTTGCTGTGCTACCAAAACCAATGACTTCACGTTCAGAAAGGCTGTACTCTCCCGCACCCTGTACTGAGTAAACCACTTCGGATGTCGTTACATCGACAATGTTTAACGTGACCTTCGCATATGCAATTTGAGATTTACCTTTCCCAAGAATGCCAAACAGCTGCTTGTCACCAATGGCTTTGCGACCAAATTCAGTGACATCGCCTGTGACGACGAATCGTGCCCCAGCAATATTTTGGTTAGCGCCTGTTCTCGCCGCTTCTTGCGCCAACATATCCATGTTGTCTCTATCAAGAATGCTAAAACGGTTAGTTTGCTGCAAATGGCTCATTAACGTCGTTTTAGCTTGGCTACCTAAGCGGTCAATGCCAGACGAAAAGATACCGTTTTGAAAGCTTGAGCGATTGACAAATTGACCTACCGCAAGCTTACTTTTTACGCCGGTATAGTGTGTGTTGTAACTTTCAACAGTGGGGGTTTCTACTACTTTTGATGTCGTCGATGCACAACCTGAAAGCGCACCTGCAACGAGTAGCCCAACTAAGCTCAGTGTTATATTTTTTTTCATAAAGTCTATCCTTACGACTTGTTATATTTAGTAGTGATATTTTGGACAGTGGGTTACTGCTTGTGTCTCAAATGAAAGGATCTGAAGAATCCCATTCCCTTGATGGCTCCAAATATTTGCGGGTTTTATACACGAATATAGCCGCCTCGTACAGTCAAAAAATATCAACGGCATAGGCAAGATTAATTAAAATTAACGGAGAAAGCCTCTACACTTCGTAAGCCATTGTAGTTGCTTAATATTTTAATACGCTCTTCTTATATCCTAGTTTAATCACATTAACAGTAGTTGCAAAAGAGAACTAATTGATAGTATGTTAAGGGTTCTCATTTGGAACTTATTGGGTGTTGACATACGTTATGAGTTTAAAGGTCGTGATATACCTTGAAGAAAACAGCTTAGAGGATACTCAGAAAAATCAGCTGGAAGCCGAATTTTCGCGCCTCTACGCAGAGCATTTTGGTAAAGCCATTTCGATTAAAACAGTGTGGATGCTGATCCCGAGAGGGCAGGCGTACGTGGCGCGTGAGTCGTCTTCTGTGCCGACTGTAGCAGCACCGGTTCCTGACGGAACAACAAACACCCTACGGCAGCAATTTTTACACGACATGCTAGCGATATGGGTGAAACATGCGAATGTTGAACGGCATAAAGTGGTGATTAGCGCAACAGATGTGTCTTTACTGGATACGTTTATGAAAGCAAGCGTTAACCGTACGTCAGGAGTAGGTAAAATTCGCTATATAGCACGAGTACTATTGCGTGTGCTGCGAGCAAAGTTCAAAACTGGGCGTTTCGAAAATAGCGTAAACGTATGATTAATTACTTAATTGAGGTGAAGTAGTGCCTTTGTATACAGTGACAACCAAGCAAGCGCTTGATGCGCCGAGTAAGCAACGTATAGTGAACGGGATAACCGATACACATTGTGCGGTCACGCTTGCGCCAGCAATGTTTGTTCAGGTGATTTTTTCATTTGGTATTGAGTTAAGAAAGGGCTGCAAAGCCCATGTTTTAGGCTCAATTCGCAGCGGACGTTCTGATGATGTCAAAGCACGCTTAAAAACAGCATTTGCCAAACACATTGCAGAGGCAATGTCGATTAATGCAGACTTGGTTCAAACGGAATTGCTAGATGTACCAGCAAACTGCGTGATTGAAGGAGGGGCAATCATGCCTGAGCCAGGAGAAGAAGCGGCGTGGCTTGAGTCTTACTATCAACGATACGGATAGAATGTTGTATTTACAGGTTAATTTTCATTTGTGATGTTGTTACTTCTTCGCCGTCTTGATTGACTATTTTCGTCTTGACGGCCTGGCCGGTTTTGGCATCTACAACACTGGACCATGATTTTGACGTATCACCCCAGTGTTGGCTCCATTCTATCATCGCAATTAACACTGGCGCGAGTGCAAGGCTTTTCTCTGTTGGTGCATAACGGTGCCGCTTTGAGCCTTCTTTTACGGGCGTTTTTAGTAAAAAGCCATCACTTTCTAATGCGTTCAGGCGCTTGGTTAAAATGTTGCGTGATATTTGCAAATCCTCTTGTAACGCGTCGAATCGGTCTATGCCCATCAATACATTTCGGATGATTAATAAACTCCAGCGATCGCCAAAAAACTGAAGCGCTTCTGCAATACCACAGTGATTGTGATGGGTGACGAGTTGTAGAGAGTCTTTTTCAGCCATAACTAATTTACGCAACAAGATACTCTCGGCACTATAGCATAATTTCAAACGTCACGAACTGAGAAGTCATAGATGCTGGGCGTAATGTTAGCTATCGCTGATATTAACCCATGGGGAAGCGCCACCCTGTTACAAGTGACGCCGGAGAGAAAAAGAGGTTACCTGCTTTAGGCTAGAGCGTTGCATCAACTAATCGTGGATAGTCAACATAGCCAGTACGCCCACCGATATAAAACGTTGAAGGATCGGCTTCTGTTAATTCAGCATCGACTGCAAATCGGTCGACTAGATCAGGATTAGAAATAAATGGTACGCCAAATGCGACAGCATCAACGTTTGATTGGTTGATGGCTTCGTTCGCTTCCTGCGCGCTGTAGCCCATATTCGCGACCAGATTGCCATGAAAGGATTGTCTTGCGACAGTTAATACATCGCCTTTTTGTTGTTGTAAAAAGTCGTGTCGCATCAGGTGCCAATAGGCTAATCCTAGCGGGTTAAAATACTCAGCTAACCACTGAGTAAGTGCAATTGGATTGCTATCTTTCATACTGTTAAAGCCATTCAACGGCGACGTTCTTACGCCTACACTACCGGCGTCCCATACGGTGAAGACCGCGTCTATGACTTCACGTAGCAGTCGAGCCCGATTAGCGATGCTGCCACCGTATTTATCTGTTCTAAGATTACTGCCATCTCTTAAAAAATTATCCAGTAAATAGCCGTTTGCGGCATGAATCTCAACGCCATCAAACCCAGCCAACTTGGCATTCTCTGCACCTTGTCTGAACCCTTCGACAATGTCGGCGATCTCAGGTTGGGTTAATTCTCGAGGTAGGGTGTAGGGTTGCTTGCCATTGGCAGTGGTTGCCATATCATTGGTGATGGCCAAAGCGCTTGCTGCCACTGGTGCAATACCGTTGTTTAAGTCAGGGTGACAGGCTCGTCCGCCATGCCAAAGTTGAAGAAAGATCTTTCCTCCTTCATCATGAACTGCAGCGGTGACCTGCTTCCACGCATCAATGTGAGCTTGCGAATAAATAGCTGGGCCATTAAGAAAAGCGGCGGCGTTTGGCACGACTGCGGTCGCTTCCGCAATAATCAGCCCTGCACTGGCGCGTTGTGCATAGTATTGCGCCATTAATGGGGTTGGCATGTCGCCATCAGCACGTGTGCGGGTAAGTGGCGCCATAATAATGCGATTGTTCAGTTGTACATTGCCAAGTTGAATGCCGGTATGTAAATCAGTAGTGGTAAACGTAGCGTCAGCCATCGTGACTCCCAAATCAGTAAAAATCGAATACCGACAGCCTAAAAGGGATTCATCAGTGAAACAATGGCCATTTTGGAAATCAACTGTTCGTAAAATTGAAACAAATGAAATATGTTGAGCTTTTCCTACTCCTTTAATGGTTGTGCTAAAGACTAAGTGAAAATATGTCTTTCTTTTCTTCTAAAAAGTTCAGCATGGCCTGTAGTTTCTTAGGTTTATTTAAACCACTTCGGTACATGGCATATATGGGGTTAGGAGGTACGCGCCATTCGGGGAGAACTCGAATTAAGTTGCCAGTTTGTAGATCTTCCCGAATAGCACTAATTGGCAATTGCGCGATGCCACTGCCCTGCAATGTGACCTGTCTAAGAGCAGGAATACTGGGACAGAAGAAGTTGCCATTGACCAGCACCACTTGTGTGTCGCTATTTGACGTTAGACTCCACTCACTTTCGCCATGATGAAAGGTAAAGCGCAGACAATTATGTTGCGACAAAGCCGCAGGCGTTTCAGGTTGACCATGTACTTTAATATAACCAGGGCTTGCTACTAAATAGCGAGCAGACATACCAATTTGCTTGCTCACCAATCTGTCGTCGTGCACTTTTCCCACGCGCAGGGCCAGATCTAACCCTTCACTGAAGAGGTTTTCGAAACTGTAAGACAAATTCAGACGAATAGATGTTTTCGGCCAGCGCGATAAAAACTCAGGGATCAGTGAGGTTGATATTACTTCTCCCAATACCGGAGGTGCGCTGATTTGAATCAGTCCTTGTACCTGTTCCTCCATCGTGCGTACATCATCATGCAACGTTTTTACGCTATCCATCATTTGCATCGCGTGTTGATACACAATTTTGCCTGACTCTGTGATGTACACATTTCGCGTTGAACGTTCGAGTAACTTGGTGTTGAAATGCTGTTCTAGTTTAGTGATCTCCTTGCTGACGGTAGATTTGGGTATGCCAAGCATTTCCGCACATTGAGTGAGGTTTAAGGTTTGGCAAGACGTCGCAAAGATCATTAGCCCGCGTAAGTTTACTGTTTCCAAATTACGAACATTCATTTTCATTTTAGGTGATTGTTTCAATTTTGTTTGATTTTAGAATGTGCCTCGTCTTTACACAAACCTTATTTAGAGGACACGTTATGAAACTTAAAACGACACTTTCTTTAGCGGCATTGCTGTTTAGCCCTTTGTCGATGGCAGATGACATTCTGATTGTTATGTCAGACGTCTCTGAAATGACACTGAAAGGCGGTCAGCAGTATAGAACGGGATTCTATCTAAATGAGTTGATGGAGCCGGTTAAATTGTTTATAGAAGCGGGTCATACACTGACGTTCGCGACGCCTAACGGGTTAGCCCCAACACTTGATGTTAATTCTGATACTCCTGCGCATTTTCAAAATGATCAAGCGCAATATAATGCTCACAAATCGCTACTCAATAAGTTAATGCTTACTGATGCTGAACATAGCCCAGTTGTAAGCTTTTCTCGCATTGAGCAAATGGGAATAGACAACTTCGATGCGGTATTTGTGCCGGGGGGCCATGCGCCAATGGCGGATCTGGTCGCAAACGACCAATTAGGTGAATTCTTGGCATATTTTAACGGTGAAGCTAAGCCGACAGGTCTTGTCTGCCATGGCCCCGTTGCGCTGCTGTCTGCGCTACCTAATAGCGAACAGTTTGAAGCTGAAATGAAGAAGGGTAAAAAAGCGAAAGGAGATAAAAACTGGATCTATGCAGGATACAAAATGACGGTATTCAGTAATTCAGAAGAAGCACAAGCTCAGCAGTATTACTTGAATGGGGGCGAGTTATTTTACTGGCCACAAAATGCCTTGATTAACGCAGGCGGCAAGTACAAGCAAAGTGAACAAGATTGGCAGGCCAATGTCGTTGTAGACCGTGAATTGGTAACGGGCCAGAACCCTGCGTCTGCCATTGGGGTAGCAGAAGAAATGTTGAAGATGCTCAAGTAGCATCTTCGCTCACCCAAATCTGTGATTAATTACCTTATATTTAAGAAGAGATGACGAGTATGTTGAATTCAAAAATTGCCCTTGTAACGGGCGCAAATCGTGGCATTGGTCTAGAGACAGCGAAACAGCTTTCGGATCACGGCGTGAGCGTGATCTTATCGGGCCGAGATATGGCAAAGCTCGAAAGCATTAAAGCTGACTGGCAGGGCAAAACACCTGTTGCAGGTTTAATCCAACTAGACATTACACGTGAAGAAGATATTCAAGCTACAGCCAAGCACATTGAGGCTTCTTTTGGGCGTTTAGATATTCTTGTTAACAATGCAGGTGTGATTGTTGAAGGTGAATGGGTGCAAAATAATGCACAAACCATCTCACAATCGGAATTGGCCGACACGTTCAACATTAACCTGTTTAGCCAGATCGCGTTAACGCAGGCATTGCTGCCTTTGATTAAAAAGAGCCAAGCAGGTCGCATTGTGAATGTTAGCAGCATTTTGGGATCTGTGAGTGTGAATGCTGACCTGAGCTCAGGATGGGAAGCCGTAAAACCATTTGCGTATAACGCATCGAAAGCGGCATTAAATATGTTCACGATTGCATTAAGCCAAAGCTTGCTAGATACGCCGGTTAAAGTGAACAGTGCCCATCCTGGTTGGGTCAAAACTGACTTAGGAACAGATGCCGCGCCGATGCATGTAGAAGACGGCGCTAAAACTTTGGTTGAGTTGGCATTGTTAGACGAAAATGGCGCAACAGGAGCATTTTACCATTTAGGTGAAACATTGCCTTGGTAGTAAAAGTCCGCCCCAATCCATCCTAGAGTGGGGCGTTGCTTTTCTTCTATTATGTTGCGGTGTCTCGCCTTAGAATTGGAGCGGGTAATTTTTGTATTGATAGCGGTAGAGTGATTTGCATCCCCTCGTTATTTGCATTTTGGCAGTGAATTAAGATATTCATTTCTTCTGGCGTAACGTACATCAGCTGCATAGAGCCGCTGTTAGAAAATTCGCGATTCAGCAAGTTACTTTTGCATGTAATGCCTGCGATAATGCGCCAATCAAGCGTAACAGGCTGAGCGACCGTTGTTTTTGTTGTCGATAACGCAAACTCAATACTACCCTCAGGCACGGTTAGTGGTTTAAAGCGAACATGAAGGGTTTGTTTAACCACGATGTTGCGACCAAATCCATCAGTGCAATTCCAGGTTAAAGTGCCTTCGTTAGGTTCAATAAATGTAACGGTCTTATTGCCTGTTTGAGACAAGGTTTCTGATGCACCGTGCGCCGAGCAAGCGTAGGGCGAAGGAATAGAATAGGAAACAGTAATCTCTTCACCCACATAAACCGCTAAGCGATTTAATGTAATAACAAAATTTGGCGCTACATCAACCTGCTTAGTCAAAGGCTTTTTCGGGCCACACCCAAGTTCTGCGTGGCAAGCTTGTACCTCGAAAGTGACCTCGCCGCTGTTTTCAATGACATGTTCAAACAAATATTCTTTAATACCTGCCTGAATCAGTTTGCTTTCTTGGCCCTGTTTGGTTTCGTAAAATGAAAATGTGACAGGCTTACTATAGCCTTCTTGCATTCTCCAGCCGAATCGTTGTCTTTGGCCTTCCACTAATCTGATATCTTCTGTTTCTAAAGATACAGGACGCGGTGGAAGTGAGTCTGCGTATGGCAAAATGGTTGTAGACTTGGTTTCGCTGTATTCAGAGCAGATATGGTCTTCATTGCAAGATTGAATCTTGAAGTCGAGTAAGTTCCCAACTGGTAAATTACCAGGGAACGTAACCGTTGTATTATAGGTAAAGTAGTCGATGACTTCTGTGCCATGGTCTTGAACATTGTAGCGATAGTAAGCTGCCCCCTCGACCGCTGACCACTCGATCAAGATGTGGTTATGTGCCTGATGATGAAATTTAGTTATGGTTGGCGGCTGCGGCTTACTGTGTTTAATCGTTTCGACTCTGAGCTCATTACTGATATCAGAACAAAAGAACGCAATATCTGTACACGCATATATTGCAAAATAAATAATAGATCCGCGTGGCAATGTATCGTTAACGCTAAACTGCGTCTCGGTAATAATATCTCTACGTAGATGTTTTAGACCTGAATCTGCCTGATAAATATCAACACGGTAGTTGGTGGCGTTAACCACAGGATCCCATGTTAAGGTATATTTGTTAACAGGCTCGGCAGTGAGCGTGACAAAGGGAGCCGTTGGCATAATGGTAATTGGAAATGGTAGAGAATCTGAGGCCGGCGATGAACACACCAATTCTGACTCCATTACACAGATAGATGTACGAACAGTATATTCCCCCGACAGTGCTGGAGTAAACGCTATTTGCTTATTGGGAGAAAGAGAGTAGGTCTGCCAATCATCTTGATTCCTTTTAAATTCCACTTTGTATTGAATGGGATAAAAATCATGATGTGAGCTAGTAATATTAATCGTGGCATTTTGAATTTGAGCCTCAATGGTTTGAGATTCCGGAGCAGGAATACGGCCAAACGTTTTCTCAACCTGTACCCAGTCAGAACACGAATCACTATTGTTTAGGCACGCTGCAATACGGTATTTTACTCTGCCCTCATCGGTATTAGATAAAGTGAATTCGGAATCGGGCATTGTCATGGTTGACCCATAAGCACCGCCATTTACTGCTTTTTGAACTTTATACCAATGATGGCTGGTAGCGTCCCACTGAATCGTTGTTACCTCACCGTGCTGTTCAACAAGAATATCCTTGGGTTTGGTGACGTCTATTGATTGAGCATCTAATATATAAAGTAATACAGGTGGTAGCCAATCACTCGCTTTATTTGCCGATGCGGCGAGTGCTGGCGTTGAACCTAACACTAAGACCGTCCATAGGCTTAATGTAAATTTCCACAATTTCATGTGTATCTATCCTTTTTCAGCGATATTACTGACTGAGCCTAATGCGTAGCGGGCGCTCAATACCCTCTACATCAGCACAGTCGTGCGCTGATGTGACGCTGATTCTTTTGCCGGAGTTTGCAGCCAGTATCACAACGGCATAGAGGTTTTTTCCTGACTGCGTATTAATAGCAACTGCCCATTTTTGAGCTTTATCTGAAGCAACGCATTGTGGTAGAGAGTGCGCTTTGGGCGTGGTAATGGAAAAGTGCAAAAATTGGTCGGTGACTTCAAATTCAGAAATATACCCTCCCGCATAAGCAAAAGAGTGACTGAAAAAAGTGAGCAACAGCGCAATAGTAACAGAGAAATAATGCATCGTTTTAACGCCAAGTTAGGGGGTAGGTTGGCCGAATAACACTTCTATTTTCCCATGATGTTCTACGTTATATTCAAGATTCGTAGGGGCCGTATCTATTTGAAATTTGACGTTAACGCTTTCATAAAATGGGACACCATAACCGCGACTGACTACCTCTGCCGGAGAAGCAAGAACGTATGCTAGCGTTTCCGAACCAACACTGTGAGTGTAGATATGAGTGTCTTTAAATAATCCCATTACTGGCCTTGCATTATGCCTATTCTGTGTAAATTTACCTTCAAATCTATGCGCTACACCGTCAATTTCGACGATAATTGCGTAATTTGTGTCTCTTTTCAACTCAGGTAAAATGATGGCCGTAAGCCAACCAGAACCAGGCGTTCCAGATAGAAAAACTTCCCTATTGAGAGCATTAGTGTTATTGATCATGCCACGATAGCTCGGTGAATCTTTGGAATGCGTAAAGTACCTTTTATCGTGAGATAGAAAGCCGCTTGAGTTGTAAAGCGGTAAATTTGGCTCTTTTATATTCTCTAAAATAGTGCCATTAAATTGTGATTTATTGGTTGCGGTCATGCTCGCTTCAGAGAATTTAATACTGGCTGCGCGCTCCACTTTATCAACTATCCCGCAATCGCCAGCGCTGATTACCTCAATGGCTTTTCCAGAGGACATAGCCGTCATTAGCATGGCATACATCGCTTTACCAGAGTCACTGTTTAACGAAAGGCTGTATAACGCGGCATTGTCAGAAGACACGCAAGACAGTGATGTAGCTTTTGTTTCACTGGTTTCAAAAAACACCACGTTTTCTTGTACATCTAGTGTGGTTAATGAGCCTGCCGAAAGAGCAGAAAATGAAAGAGAAAGACTAGCCAGTGCAGCCAATATGCGCATAGTGAACATCCTTTTAGTTGAATCCCATTTAGCCAATACGTGGTAAATGTTATGACAATAAAAGCACGCGAGATTAACCAAAACGAAGGATAAAATCAATCAAAGAATGCTCTAGCTAGAGGCGGAAAAATGGTAAGCCAATGTGGCGATTTAAGAGGCCATCTCCCCACATGCATTCACGCTAGTGGGGAGGAGTTATATTAGTTTAAGAATGACTTAATTACCACGTCTTAAAATAGGGGCTTTAAGTTTAGAGACTGACAAGGGAACCTGAATCTTTAGTCCCCGCTTTTGTGCGTCTTCGCAAGTAAATGCCACTGTTTGCTCTATACGTTGCTCGAACGTCACTTGTCGCTTACCCTTACCTGTCAAAACTCCTTCAACCTGAGCACTTTTACAGCTAACCCCATCAATAATGTCCCATTGAAGCTCCACTGGTTGATAGAGCGTAACCGTGGCCTTGCTGAAGGCTAATGTGATGCTTCCCGGAGGCAATTCTAGCGGCCTTTGTAAAACACGGAATGACTTGATAACGTCAATTTCTCTGAGGTGGTTATCTCGGCATCGCCAAAGCATTTCAGACTCGATAGGTTCCTTGAAAATAACCTGTTTTTCCCCTGCTCCAGAAAATGCATGTACTAAGCTGTCAGTAAAGCATGTGTACCTTTCTGGAACTGAGTATCGCAATGTTATTTCCTCGTTTACATAGGCAACAAGTCGACTAAAGTTAAACTCGAATACTGGCGCTTTGTCTACACCTCGCGTTAACGGTTTCGCTTCTCCGCATCCCCACTCTGCGTGACAGGCTTCTACGCTAAACGTGACCGCGCCGTAATTAATAATGTTGTATTCAATTTCTGTATTTTGAATACCTGACTTTATTAACTTTCGATTTCCTTTGTCGTCTGTTTCATAGAATGAGAATGTAACAGGTGCTTCGTAATAATCTGGCATTGTCCAAGAAAACGATTGCGCTTGCCCTTGCACCATTCTTCGCAGATCTGTTTCTATCGTTAATGGTCTCGGGGGGGGAGAATCGTGATAACGCAAGATAAATGTGGATACGGGCTTACTAAACGCTGAGCAGTCGTGCTCATCACTACACGATTGAACCTGAAAATCCAACAGGTTGCCCACAGGCAATGTGCCAGGAAACGTGTGTTCTAGTTTGTAGGTGAAGTGTTCGTATACTACTGTGCCGTTGTCAGACACTCGATAGCGATAATATCTTGCATTCGGTACGGCTTGCCACTGAATGTGAATGTGGTTGTGCTGCCTGTGATTTAACCCTACCCTTGGAATCAATGGTGCTCCCCATGGTAACGGTGTTGTAGTTTGTTGATTACTCGCAGCTGAACAAAAATTGGGGGTATCGGTGCATGCATACACCATAAAATACAACAAGTTGCCTCTCGGTAACGCATCGTTGAAGGTGTATTCTGTTTCCGATGTATATAGAGATGATTCTAATTTTAATCGGGAGTGCACAGAGTATACATCGATTCGGTAATTCGTAGCATTACGTGTAGGCTCCCAAAACACCCTGATCGCATTGTACTGACCGTGATTTAAACCAAGAACGGGAGCGGGCGGCCTAACCACTTGCTGGAACGAATTTGTTTCAATTGCTTCGGTAGAGCACGTCAACTCAGATTCAGCTACACAAAGAAACGCACGCAGTTTATATTCACCCGTTAACTCAGGTGAAAATACAATTTCTTTTTCGGCCGTGACTATAAACGTTTGCCAATCGGTTTGATTGCGTTGAAATTCAACTTTGTACTGTACGGGATGAAAGTCTTGATGATTACTTGTGAGCGTGAGTGTCGCATTAGTTTGCGTGACTTCAAGCGTGTGTGATTCAGGGATTGGAAGCGGCCCAAATGTCTGGGTAAGTGCTACCCAGTCTGAGCAATTTTCACTGTCTTTGAGGCAGGCTGCGATTCGATATTTTGAACGCTCATTGTGAGACTCGGGCACAATGAAAGACGCGTCGGTAGAGTCAGTAAGTCGTTGATAAGCACCACCATTCACTGCTTTTTCAACTTTATACCAGTGATTTTCGGTTTGTCCCCATTGTATGACGGTCTGATCGTTCTGTTGATTTACCGTTATGTCTGTCGGTTTGGTAATATGGGGAGAATGGGCATCAATAATGTAGCTCAATACAGGAGACACCCACTGACCCGCATCGTTCTGCGATAATGAGCTAGCCGAAGCGAATGTGCTTACCGATATAGACGATGTCAGGCATGCTAAGAGGAAATATACCATTTTCATGTTGAGACTATCCTTTTCTCATAATGTTACATGCTAAGGCGCACGCGAAGTGGGCGTTCAACACCTTCTACATCAGCACAATCTAATGCTGACTCTACACGTACTTTTTTTCCGGTATTGGCTGCCATTACCACTAACGCATAGATATTTTTTCCTGTATTCGTATTAATCGCAATGGCCCAGGCTTGCTCGTTGTCGGGGGTAACACATTGAGGCAGTGAATGGGACTTAGGCGTGCCAGTCGTAAACAGTAAAAACTGGTCTTTGATTTCAACGCTTGAAATAAAGCTGTCAGCAAGTGCCATTGGGCATGTACTAGCCCATAGGAGCGCCATACCCAGTATGGATTTAAGGCTTGAAAGATTCATTCCGCCCACCTATTGCGGATTGCCATACATAAAATCAATACTTGCGTACTGCTTGATACCGCGGTCTAAATAAGCGGTGGCTGTATCAAACTGGTAAAATACTCTTAAGCTTCGATAAAATGGAACGCCTTTACCAAGGCTGATAACTTCTTCTGGGGTTTTTAGAACAGGATAGTACATGTTTTGAAGATTATCTCGGCTGACAACATGGGGAGTTGAAAATGCGCCCCATACAGGTCTGCCATTTCGTGCGCCTCCACTGTATTCACCGGTAAAGCTATAGGTTACGCCATCAATTTCTACAAAAAGCGTATAGTTCGTGCCTCTAACAAATTCGGGCAAAATGACCGCAGTTAGCCATCCTGTAGCATTTACACTTCCAATGTGATTTTTTCTGTTTAATGCATTAAGGCCTGAGATACCTCTATTCAGTGATGAATGTGGGGCTTGTAAAAAAAAGTTAGGACTTGAAGACATGTTTTCGGATAAATTATATAGTGCCCCATTTGTATATACAGCACTCTCCAATATCGTCCCTTTGAAGCGCGCTTTACTGGTTGTCGCCATGCTCGCTTCAGAGAATTTTATACTGGCTGCGCGCTCCACTTTATCAACTACCCCGCAATCGCCAGCGCTGGTTACCTCGATGGCTTTTCCTGATGCCATGGCTGTCATTAGCATGGCATACATCGCTTTGCCAGAGTCACTGGTTAACGAAAGGCTGTATAACGCGGCATTGTCAGCAGACACGCAAGACAGTGACGTAGCTTTTGTTTCACTGGTTTCAAAAAACACCACGTTTTCTTGTACATCTAATGTGGTTAATGAGCCTGCTGAAAGAGCAGAAAATGAAAGAGAAAGACTAGCCAGTGCAGCCAATATGCGCATAGTGAACATCCTTTTAGTTGAATCCCATTTAGCCAATACGTGGTAAATGTTTAAAAAAATACGAGATAAAGCGCGAGAGGGTAGCGAAATTCATGGTGCGAGGCAATATAAATTCCCTAAAAATGATTAGACAGGCTTTTATACTTCCCTTGCCGCCGTTCGTATAAATATCGTCTACACTTTGAACATATAATGCTTACAAAAACTGTTCAAAGGGAGAGGACTGTGCGATATGTTTTCGGTTACATCGTGTGTTGGATGTTGATTGGATGCAGCAGCAAACCTGACACAGAGTTTATCACGCAATATGAAACCATTCAGGGAAATGCCGAGTCTGTGACGGCAACCTATATGGACTTGCTTAGTGAAACGGACCACCTTGCGCGTATATTTGATTGCCGCGCTGATAATGTAACCTGTGTTGATGCCCCCTCATCCAGCTCTTCGTCTAATGACAGCACAATCAACGTGCCCACTCTTCCGTCGCAATCTGACATTGATGCCGTGGCGCAACGTGGAAATGAGGCGGTGCTAGATCAAGAAATCATTAAGCATGGCGATGAAGAATCCAAGCCTCAGCAAAGCCGAATTGTGCGTGCGCGAGAGGCATTGAGCAGTTTAGTAACAGCGTTTGATACGGACTCACGCATCGTGCTAACCATTCCCAGCCCTTTTACTGTGCAATACGCTGATATCGCCAATGCCTATTATTTGCAACGGGCATCATTGGCGATGTCTGCGTACTATAAAGCGTTAGAGGCTATCGCTAATGCAGATGGAAAAAAGCAAACCGAAGAGGCAATGGCACCTGCACTTGATGCAGCGAAAAAGTTGGATAAGGTTGTTTCGTTTTTTGGTGGACCCCGTTTTTTTGAGGCTGCGATGACTGTGTTTGCGTCTTCGATTGCCGCTGTCAACGACGAGAAAGTGAATGCTGAAAAACGAAAAAAACTCATAGCGCTGATGGAACAATATCGTTGGCTTCCTAGATTGATGGCCGGAGAGGCCGCATGTAGAAAACGAAATGAAGCGCGACTCTCGCTCGATCAACCGCAGCTATCTAATGCTCATATTGAACACTGTGAAATTGATGCTTTACGCAGGCAGTGTGCCGAGTCAAGTTTACCGCTAACGTCTGGCACGCAAGCGCAATCTCAATGGGTGTCAGACTGCCAAAGCATTAAATACTACAGTACCTTTGCGAACCACGCGTTGATCACAGCCGTACCAGCGACGGACGATATTACGGGTAGAATTCAACGCACCTTAAGGGATGCACAATCCATTACCTTGCTTGAGCGTGATCTGTTAGTCACAAAACATGATGGGCTAATTAACGCCACTATCGACTTTGTACTGTTGCTCGAAGGTCTTCAGCTTACGATGAGCGAAGCGGCATATACAAATGAAATGGCCTATCAAACATTGAAAGAGAACGACAAAATAAGTCTGTCGACGACATTTAAAACCTTATCTCGAGTGTATAAGGCGTTGGGTGATAATCTAGATACATTTTCACGTTCAATGACGTCAGCTGATTAGTCAAAGGGGCTGACTCTGACAAGACGAAAAGGAGACAAGATATGACAACCCTCGCTGAGTGCGCCAGAATCGTAACGCAACATATACATCGCTTCTTAGACTTACATTCAGGCCAAATGCAAGCGGAGTATGTGGAGTTTTATCACTCTGCGCGCGCAGGTATAGAGCCCTTATTGCGTACTGCGGCAATTCAAAATGATCTCCGAGAACAAGCGCTAGACGCCTACACCCACGCATTGGTAAAGGGGGAAGAGTTAATTGTGCTATTGAGCAGCTTACATGCTGCTTATACGTCAGATGACAACAAAAAGGCGATGGAGTGGACAGCGGAATTTATAGGATTGATGATGGCATTTGTGGAAGCGATAGCCGCTGATCGCGACGAGTAGGTGGCTATCGCAGCCAGTCAAAAGAACGATTTAAAAATGCCATCGCATCGCTTGTTACTATCTCTCCATGCGCCATGACTATTTGTTTGGGCTGCCATGAGATTATTTTACTTAGATGTTGTTTGGCCTCACGCCTATTAAGCAAGAAACTTAAACGCCAGTCTAGCGGCATTTTTCCGTTAGGGGCAAGAATGCCAACGATTTTCGCGACCCACTTTTGCCATCCAGAAAAATGATGTTGTGAAAAGTTTTCTATTAAATCGGTCAGAATCAGTGTTGCGCTGGGTTTATGAAAAAAGACACACTCTGCCATGATGGGAGAACCACTGAATAGCGTTTGTTCGAGTACGCTATTCCATTGAGTGGGCGCTGTTGAGCCTAATTCTCCCGTGAAGCATAGTTCGTTACGCTTTTTGATAACTTCTGGCGTGCCCCACAATACGGCATCAGGAAATGCTGATTGCCATTGTGCTAAAAATAAATGATGGAGTGAATTGGGCGCGACAAGATGTGCGACAAAACCCAATGCGTTAACTTCTTGCTGGAGTGTGGGGGTAAGCGCAATCGGACTATGAATCCATAATTTGTTATCGGGAAGCTTAACAATGGTCATACGTGTTGTGTATGGCATGGAATAAAAGGAGACGGTTTTCCCCTCTACGATCCAAATGTTTTCACCCAGCGCATTTAGTTGCGTGTTGTGCATGATATTTTACTTCGACGTTTACCGATAACTACGGCAATAGAGAATAGGTTCACTCTACGACAGGTTGTGTGAACTAAACACCCCCTATGTGATGAATAGGGGGATTGTTACAGCTACAAGGCTTTTTTTGTGGGCGCAACGACGTTCGCAAAAATGAGTCCGGCCACCAATGACATGAAAATAATAAACACTTCTTGGCCGATATGATCGGCTTTAACAAAATCTTGCCCTGACACGAACGAGTTGAGGCCAATGTACGTTTTTGAGCCGGGAACTAATACAATTAGGCCATGCATCGCCACGATGGTAGCGGGTTGATTGGCAACACGTGTAAAAAGATTGGCGTAAACACCCAAAGCAAACGCCCCCACAAACGTGCCTAGCCCCTGCTGCATGTGTTCCGATGCATATACGGTGGCACCATACGCAATAAAGGCCGCGATTAATGCCCAAATAATATGTTTGGCACGCGTGCGAAAGATAACAACAAGTGCTAAGCACAGTAAGAAAACTGCGAGCCAAGTGGCCCAATAGGGGAGGGATGAAGCGGGGATGAATTGGTTTTGACCAAACAACGCGAAGCCTGCTGCAATACCTAAAAATGCGCCAAAGTAGAGTTTAAACAACTGCATCATGGCATCCATGACCCGCGCTGTGCCAGATACCATATTCCGCGATGATAGCTCGGCAAGCCCCATGGTTAATGCTAATCCTGGTACAAACACAATAACGGAAGACAGCACAATGAGCGGAATATTGATGCCTGGGTCGAAAAAACGGCTGATGGCACACGCCAAAAAGCCTGATACAAAGGCGGTTACTGGTTCAAGCATAAGGGTGACACGCCTGGAGCGCTCTGCCCATAGCGTCCAAATATAGGCAACAATCCCCAATAGCCCAGACCATAGAATTTCAGGCCAGCTGGCTCCCATCAACATGGCGAAAGCCCCGGTAGACAAACTAAAGGCAAACCCGGTCAACCACTTTCCATAGGGACTGGGCAACTGATCTATGACATCCAATTCAATGTCAGCATCGGCCAAGGAAATGTCTCCCGCCAACAAGCGACTTGCAAGCTCATCGGTACGTGACAACGCGTTCATGTCCAAATCGCCGGGTAGCAGTCTAGCAGAATGATTGTATTCATCTTCGTGTTCGTCGCTCCAAATGACGAACGTTAATGTGGTGGGTGTAGAGATATAAGACGCATGTAAGCCAAAATAGGTAGATACATCAGTAAGGTAAGCCTCTAAACGGAATGCGGGCGTACCATATTTATGCAACATTTTACCTAACTTTACGATGAATTTTCGTTTTTGCCTAAATTCTAATGGATCCATTCGTGCGTCTCTTAAATGTGGTGGCAAGATTAGCGGGTGCGATTACGTCTTTGTGTGAAATCAGTTATTACTTATAACGCTTGTCGAGACGTTAGCAAATAAGTATTTGAAATACTATGATAAAAAGCCGTTTCGTATGACTGCCCCTGCTCTTCTGTTAAATTGAATCGGCATGCGTAGTTGCTCAATAGATTAATTAAGTAAGGTAGTTAGAAAATGTACCTATATACATAAGTATGCTAGTGCATACTTTCTACATGTAGATTGTGGTAGAAATGTTCGCTACAGTGCCAGCGCTCATTAATAAAAGTAGTTAAAAGGAAAAACTATGAAAAATATCATTAAAGTATCATTAGCGGGGTTGGGATTGTTGGCAAGTGCATCAAGCTTTGCAGCTGGTGATAGTGCTCTCATTCCTCATGTTATGTCTGACGATAAGTCAAATATGCAGTCATACTTTTATTTTACCAATGTATCTGACGCACCTATTGATGTAACCGTTTCCCTTTACAACAATGCAGGGCAGTTAATTACGGAAAGCAGTGACTCAGCTTCAGCAGGCGTATTAAGAGCTTATTTCTCTACTGTTTATTCAGAGAGCGGTTCGGGTTCAGCTCAAATGACGATTGAACCCAATGCAACAGTTACACTGCATGTCACGGAATACGGAAACTTCCAAGGCTATGGAAGAGTAGAGTGGACTCAAGATTCAAATGTGCGTGATGCCTTAATTTCTCATGGTCGAGTGTATCGCCACAACAATGGTTACGAAATGTCGTACTCTGTTCATATTAATAAAGGTGAAGAGTTCTAAGACGGCTCAAGCGAGCGCATAGGTGCTCGCTTACTTCCCCCTACCTCTGTCGTTGGCATCACTTTACTTCATTTCGATTACATATTATCCTCTTCGTGATTTTATGAACTTATTCGGCTCATGCGCGCATTCAAATCTTTAACACTACGTGGACTCATTGTTCTCTTGCTAATATCTATAGCAGGGCAAAGTGTCGCGCGCGCATTGTTGACCTGTGAATCCCATTCACATGAAGCAACTAGTCATACATCTCAACATCATGAGTTAACGGTACAGAATCACTCACAATCCGTATCGTCCTGTCATGAATCTAGCGTAGATTTAACCGATATCGATAAAGCTCAAGACACGCCGGACTGTTGCAGCCTATCTTGCCAATGCCCTGAAAATGCATGTTCGAGTTTAGCAATAGCGGCCGTTTATCTGTCGAACGATGTTGTCACTTCAAGTCAAAAAGCCAACTCATATCAAACCTTTTTACCTTCTGCTGACGTCGCAGCATTAAAACGTCCTCCCATTTCAGCCTAACCCACTATCGATCTATCTGAAATTTGGCACCAGTGATTGGTGACACTCTTTTCCCCTTGGCTTTCGGGAGTACTTTATGGGTTTTTTACGAAAGAATACCCTCTTAATTGGGATATTGTGCAGCTCGTTCAATACGTTGATGGATTCAACACCTGTATCGGCGATGTCGTTGGATGATTTTATCGAGCAGGCTATTGCGCAAGATCCGGTTTTACAACAACTTGATAATAAGCATCAAGGCTATCGCCATCAGGCTGATGCGGCGACGTATTTTAATGATCCAACGTTGTCCCTTGATGTTATGAATGTGCCAGTAGAAACGGGCTCACTTAATCAAGAAGCCATGACGCAGTTGAAGGTTGGCGTGGCGCAACCGTTGCCACGCGGTGATAGTTTGGCGATTCAGTCGCGTATTTACACGCAGCAAAGCGATGAACAGCAGCGCTTAAGATGGTTGAGACAGGCTGAAATTCAACGAATTGTTAGTTTGATTTGGCTTGATGGTGTGCTAGCGCAACAAACCATCGAAATTGTTGAAAAAAACCAACAATTGTTTGAGCAGTTGTCTGATATTGCGAATGCAAACTATACCTCTGGATTTGGCGCCACCAAGCAGGATGACTTAATTCGCACGCAAGTTGAATTACTTCAGTTAGAAGACCGCTTGCTAATGGAAAGTACCGCGTTAGCGCGTACCCAATCCCGGTTACAGGAATGGGTGACAGAGGTTAACGCCCATCAAATAGCCTTTCAACTTGATACGGTTGAAGCCCTTTTTCCCCATCAGTGGATTGATACAGGGTTGCACCAAGAAGTGGTATTTGACGTTTTACGCCGCCACCCTAAAGTGCGTGTGATAGATAAACGCGTGGATATTGCCGAACAAAGAGTGGCGTTAGCCGACCAAGCGTTCAAGCCCCAGTGGACCTTGAGAGGGAGTTATGCGTTACGTAATGACAACGATATGGCATCGCGTTCCGACTTCTTTTCTGTAGGCGTGTCGGTGGACTTTCCCTTTGGCGGAGACAAACAAAGTGCACTTCGTGCTGCCAGCGTTGCGAATGCAGAAGCCGTTAAAACTGATGTGCATTTGGCTATGCGGCAATTATTAAGTGAGGCGGAATCCGCTCGTCAAAATTACCTTAAGTACTCTCAGCGAATTGCGTTATATGAGACGCGTTTACTTAAGCAAGTTACAGAGCAAGCAGACTCTACCATGACTGCATATACCAGCGACGACGGTGAATTTAAAGAAGTAGTGAGAGCGAACGTGGCTGAACTGAATACACAAATTACCTTACTTATGCTGCGCATCGAACAAGCAAAAGCATTGGTAAATCTAAATTATTTTTTGTCTCACGCAGAGACATCTTCGAAAAGTGAGTAGCGAAAATGGAAACACGTAGTCGTCGCGCTTGGTCGGCATTGTTTGATACACGTTTCATTGTTGGGGGCCTGTTTGGCTTAGTGAGTGCTTTCATTCTAGCGTGGACGCTTTCGCTTTTTTCATTGCCAACACAAGAAGAAAGTAGCGAAACGGATGCAAACCAACCGTTATATTGGGTCGCGCCGATGGATCCTTCCTATCGCCGTGATGGGCCCGGTAAGTCACCAATGGGGATGGATTTAGTGCCTGTTTATGAAGAGCAAGGGCAGGTATCATCGGCCGTTGGCAGTGTTGTCGTCTCTTCTCAGGTGCAACAAAACCTAGGTGTAAAGACCGAAATCGTTAAAACCATGCCCATGTATACCACGGTCGACACCATTGGTTACATCGGCTTTGATGAAGACAGTTTGGTGCATATTCATCCGCGGTTAGAAGGCTGGATTGAAAAACTCTTTATTAAGGCAGAAGGTGATCCGGTTACCCAAGGCGAGGCGCTTTACACCCTGTATTCACCACAATTAGTAAATGCACAAGAAGAGTTCTTAATTGCCAATCGACGCCAAAATGCCGCCTTGTTGCGCGCGTCTCGGGCGCGATTATCAGCGTTACAAATGCGCGAACGCGATATTGATAAACTTGCAAAAACGGGAGATGTACAACAGTTTGTTACCTTCTATGCGCCACAAAGTGGTGTCGTAAATTCGCTTCAGATAAGAGAAGGATTTTACGTAAAACCAGACACAACAATGATGAGCATTGGGCAGTTAGACAATATCTGGGTAGAGGCAGATATCTATGAAAATGAAATCGCCAATGTTCAAGAGGGCATGCCCGTTAGTATTGCAGTAGATGCATTTCCGACACGTCGATGGCAAGGACAGGTAGACTATGTTTATCCTGCGCTTGATCCCGATACCCGTACGCTGAAGGTTCGCGTTTCTTTAACCAATGAAGAAGACATGCTCAAGCCAAATATGTTCGCTCGCCTTACTATTCATGGCAATAAAATTAGAACCGGCCTGATTGCGCCGTTCAATGCCATTATACGCACTGGCAAGCAAAACCGTGTGGTTGTGCGATTGGAAGATGGATCGTTTAAATCGGTCGCGGTGTCACTTGGAAAAAACACACGCCATGGCATTGAGATTATTGATGGGTTGTATGAAGGTGATGAAATTGTTGTCTCTGGCCAATTCTTGATTGACTCTGAATCCAGCCTAAGTTCCGACTTTAAACGTTTTGAAGAGGTGGTTGAGGTGCAATCTGCAACCGTGACCGGCACAATTAATCGCATTGATAGCGGTGCGCGCATCATGAATATCTCTCGTAGTGAAATAGAAAAATGGAATCGCCCAGCGGCAACGATGGATTTTACGGTGGACCGAGATGTGTTGATGTCTGACTTTCGTGTCGGGCAAAGCGTGATGTTCACCTTCGACATTCGTGACGGTGATTTTGTGATCGTGGCCATGCATGAAATGACCGAGCATAGGATGCACGATACAAACATCGAAGCTGATAAAGGAGATAGCCATGATCACTAAGGTGATTTATTGGTCAATATACAATCGCGGATTGGTATTGATACTCGCGCTTTTGTTGGCAGTGTCGGGCGTATTCGCAATTAAGAATACGCCTGTGGATGCGATTCCTGATTTATCTGATGTGCAAGTGATTGTGAAAGCCACCTATCCCGGTCAATCGCCCACTGTGGTGCAAGAGCAAGTTACCTACCCGTTAACAACGGCTATGTTGTCTGTGCCTGGAGCCAAAGATGTGCGCGCATTCTCTTATCTTGGTGACGCTTTCATTTATGTCATTTTTGACGAAGACACTGACCTGTATTGGGCGCGAAGCCGTGTTCAGGAGTACCTCACACAAGCATCATCGTCTCTTCCCGCGTCGGTCAAATTTAGTTTGGGCCCTGATGCATCGGGTGTGGGTTGGGTGTATCAGTATGCGCTGGTGGATCGCACGCAATCACACGATCTGAGTGAATTACGCAGTTTACAAGACTGGTTTTTGAAACTGGAGTTGCAAACGGTTCCGGGCGTGTCGGAAGTGGCCACGGTGGGAGGAATGGTTAAACAATATCAGATTCACGTCGACCCGTTTAAATTACGTGCGTTTGGCATTCCCATTGAGAATATTCAGCAAGCGTTGCAACAAGGTAATCAGGAAAGCAGTGCCTCTGTGATTGAAATGGCTGAAGCTGAGTATATGGTTACCGTGAATGGGTATATTCAGAATATTGAAGACATTAAGCGCACCGCCATCGGCACCAATGCCAACGGTATTCCTCTGTTTATCGAAGATGTGGCGGATGTCAATTTAGGCCCAGAGATGCGCCGCGGCGTTGCTGAGTTAAATGGTGAAGGCGAGGTGGTTGGCGGCATTGTGGTCATGCGTTACGGTGAAAATGCATCTGCTGTTATTGAGGCTGTGAAACAGAAATTAGCGCTGTTGTCGTCAAGTTTACCCGATGGCGTGGAGGTCGTGACCGTGTACGATCGGTCAAAGGTAATTCAAGGCGCGGTGAACCATTTATGGCAAAAACTCGGTGAAGAGTTATTGCTTGTTGCCCTTGTATGTTTGCTGTTTTTATTTCACCTGCGCTCTTCCATTGTGGCTGTTGTGGCACTGCCAATGGGGATCCTTGTTTCCTTTATTGTAATGTACTGGCAAGGCATCAATGCCAATATAATGTCTTTAGGAGGCATTGCCATTGCCATTGGTGCAATGACCGACGGCGCCATTGTAATGATTGAAAATTTACACAAACATCTGGCAAACAAACAGGATGATGACCAAACACCCCGTTGGGAGGTTGTGGCTCAGGCGGCAGCTGAAGTTGGCCCCGCACTGTTTTTCAGTCTGCTCATCATTACCGTGAGTTTTTTACCTGTTTTTATATTAGAGGCACAAGAGGGCAGGTTGTTTGCGCCACTTGCTTATACCAAAACGTATGCGATGGCGGCAGCGGCAGGCCTGTCTATTACGCTTGTTCCTGTGTTAATGGGATATTTAATAAAAGGGCACATTCCTAAAGAATCAGACAACATTTTTAATCGAGGTTTAGTCGCGTTGTATCGGCCATTGCTGCGCAGCGCTCTTGCTTATCCTAAGTTGACATTGCTAATGGCTGCTTTGGTTTTAGTAGGTAGTATGTACCCACTGACTAAACTTGGCTCGGAGTTTATGCCGGAATTGGACGAAGGCGATTTACTCTATATGCCTACGACTTATCCTAGTGTATCAATAGGTACAGCCAGACAACTATTGCAACAAACAGATCGCCTGATTGCCACGCTTCCTGAAGTGGATACGGTTTTCGGTAAAGTTGGGCGTGCTGAGACGGCTACCGATCCTGCACCATTAACCATGATCGAAACCATTATTCAGCTCAAACCTAAAAGTGAGTGGCGTGAAGGCGTCACACTCGCTTCCCTAAAACAAGAGCTAGAGCAACTGGTATCATTTCCCGGTTTAAGTAACGCATGGGTAATGCCAATTAAAACCCGTATCGATATGCTTGCAACAGGCATGAAAACGCCAGTTGGACTTAAGATTGCCGGTGACAATCTTACTGTTATCGAAGATATAGGTCGGCGCATCGAAGACCTACTCAAACCCCTTGATGGAACCGCCTCCGTATATTCTGAGCGCGTAGTCGGGGGGCGTTATATAAAAATAGATATAAACCGTGCTCAAGCTGCACGTTACGGATTAACGATTCAAGATATACACCAAGTTATTGGTAGTGCTGTAGGCGGGAAACAGGCATCGCTGACAACAGAAGGGCAAGCACGTTATCCTATTAACATTCGCTACCCACAGTCTTTTCGCGACTCACCAGAAGCGTTACACGCTTTGCCGATTGTCACGTCATCCAATATGCAACTGACGCTTGGTGATATTGCGCACGTGTACGTCGAAAGTGGCCCCGGCGTAATAAAAAGTGAAAATGCACGCCTAAACGGCTGGGTGTATATTGATATTGCCGATATCGATGTAGGAAGCTACGTTGCGCAGGCAAATGCTCTCATTCAATCAGAGCTAAAGTTACCTCCTGGCTATTCGCTTCGATGGGCAGGGCAATACGAATATGCTGAGCGCGCGAAAGCCAAGCTCATGTATGTCGTGCCTGCAACACTGTTAATTATTCTTTTTTTACTCTACCTGAATTTCAGGCGCATAACCGATGTGGCGATCATTCTTGGTACGTTACCCTTCGCCGCCATTGGTGCATTTTGGATACTCTATGCCCTCGACTTCCACCTATCCATTGCAGTCGGGGTTGGAATTATCGCACTACTTGGTGTCGCGGTTGAAATAGGGGTACTCATGATTGTTTACCTTCATCAGTCAGTGTCACGCTATCTCGCGTCAAGCGCTCAACACGTTGTGTCTGAAAATGGTTATAAGCAGGCGTTACTGCACGGCGCTACCCAGCGAGTCAGGCCTGTCGTTATGACCGTCGCCACAATTGTTATTGGCTTACTACCCGTCGTATTTGGAACAGGTACAGGCTCAGAAGTCATGAGTCGCATTGCCGCGCCGATGGTCGGAGGGATGTTGAGTGCGTTGGTGTTGGGGTTGATAGTGATTCCGGCAGTGTATCTTCTTCTGTATCCCGAAGAGAAACTGTTGCGCTCAGAATAGCGGCGTTAAACACCACTTCAACATCCTCATTTACACAGAGTAAACTCCGGTGTTTCAGTGGTGTTTGCCTTGCTCTTCAGTCGCTCACGACGTTTCTCTTGTATAAGGGGCTGCTCGATGCCCCTTGTGGAAAAAAGAAATTTGCGCTCAGAATAGCGGTGTTTGTCTTGCTCTTCAGTTGCTCACGACGTTTTTCTTGTATAAGGGGCAGCATAATGCCCCTTGTGGAAAAAGAAATTTGCGCTCAGAATAGCGGCATTAAACACCACTTTGAGGCTTTATGACACCACTCACGACGTTTAGAAGTGGAGTTGCAGCGTTGCGCCCAATTGATCATATTCACTGACTTTTTTATAGTGAACGCCAATGGAAAAATGATCATTAATATAGGCATTCACGCCGATATTGCCGCCAGTACCGGTAATGTCAGCGCCATCTAAATTGATGTAACCTGCTTCAGTATACGCCTCTAAGTACTGGTTGAACCGCGACCGAATACCTAAGTAAGCACTAAAGCCGGTTTCATCGTTATTTTCGTCCGAGTCTTGGGTGTCTATTCTTTCAAGATTGGCGACAGTATACAGATCAGTGGTTTGGTTTAATGAAGAAAAGAAGCCCAGTCCGACTGATATTGTGTCGATATCAAGGGTATCGAGCGGTAAATCTTCAGAGAATTGACCCACTTCCCCGCGAACAAAAAAATGGTCACCAAGGCGTATAGATCCTCGAGCGACGTAACCGTCAAGATCAATATTTGTATTGTCGATGCTCATGCGTGCGTATCCAGCTTCTAAGTGTTGCCAGCTAGGTGAGGCTGCACTCGCTGAGCTAGTGAACCAAGCTAAGAGCATGAATGGAAGACATAATGGTTTTTTAGACATTGCTAATTCCTTTTACGTTATCAAATAATAGGGTGTGTTGAGAGGTCAAAACTTGATGTTAACACCGTCAAGTTTTGACAACCCATTTAGAAAAAGAGTTAAAAGTGTACACTCACTACAGCACTCGCTACATCAAAGTCGTCCACAAATTTATAACGAACACCGACAGAAAACATATCTGAGAAGAATGCGTTAATGCCGATTCTGCCCGTGAAACCAGAAATATCAACATCGTTTACGTCAATGTATCCCGCTTCTGCATAACCTTCAAATGTTGTGCTGAATCGTGATTTTACACCAACAATACCGCTATATCCTTTGCCGTCAATGCTCTCATCACTATCTCCAGACTCAATGCGCTCGTAGCTCACAATTCCGTATACGTCCGTTTGATTCGATGTCGCGCTTTTCCAACCTATTCCCGCAGAAAGCGTATCGACATCAAGGTCATCAAACAATAAATTCTCAGTAAATGCACCTAACTCCCCACGGACAAAAATATGGGGCGAAAATGCGTAGGACCCTTCGGCTACTATCCCATCAAGGTCAATATCGGTATCGTCGATTTCCATCTTTCCGTAACCTACTTCTGCGTAATTCCAACTAGGAGAGTCTGCAAATGCGTTGAGCGAAATTATGTTGACTACTACAAAAAGCAGCCATGTTCTGAAAATTGTCATAGTTAGTCCTAAATGATGTGAAGGGCATTCTATGATATCGGTGCGTTCAAAAAATGAATGGTTAAAACTGGCTATTGTAGCCATAGTGAAAAATGATGTATTGATGTGAGGCGTCACAAAGACATTTATCTGGTGCAAAAAAGTAACCCTTGATAGTATAAGGGTATAGATGTTAGACGTATTGTGATTGATGTAGATGAAGGGAATAAACTATCTGCGCCGTTATCATCGGTGGATAATGGCTTTTGCAGGGCTGCAATGTTTGATTTGGGCGGCATCAGGTGTCTATATGGTGCTGACCGATATTCACTTTATTCATGGAGAATCTCTACTTAAGCCAGCTACGCCAATTTCCTCTCCAACTGTCCCGTTTTCTGAACTGGCAAAAGCCTACCCTCGAGCAGACAGCGTCACGCTGCTAACCATAGCAAAAAGCACCGTTTATAAAGTTGAGTTTGAAGATGCTGCTACGCATGTAATTGATGCGAAGACAGGGAAGGTGCTTGCACCTATATCTACATCAAAGGCACTGGCTATTGCCCAGCAATCGTTTGCCGATAGCAGATACGCGGATAAGATAAAATCTATTCATTATTATAGTGAGACAGATTCGCCACCTTCAGACGTGTCGCCCAGATGGTTACCATTTTGGCGAGTTGAATTTGATGCGCCGCTTTCACCCACCTTATATATTCAGGCGAATACTGGAGAAATCGTGTCTAAAAGGCATGATATGTGGCGGCTCTTTGATTGGATGTGGCGATTTCACATCATGGATTACGATGACGGTGAGAACATTAACAACCCGTTACTCATGTTCTTTTCTGTGATTAGCTTGTTCGGGGGAGTCGCAGGGGCTACTTTGTTAGTGCAACGCTTGAGAGCGCCGCAAGCCACGCAAAAAGGAGAGGTGATATGAAACAGCCGCTTGCCTTTATTCATAAATGGCTTGGCTTAGTGGTAGGCCTTCAGTTGCTGATATGGATTCTCACAGGGATTTATTTTAATTGGGTAGATCATCGCATCGCAAAAGGGAATGAGTTAAGGCAATCTTCTTCGCATACGGTTAAACCCTTCCCAATCGACATAATAGATTTAGATGAAAAGCATTTTATTGGAGTAAAACGTGTCGAGCTAACACATCTTGCTGAAACACCTGTGTACCAACTTTACTATTCACTGCCTGCACACAATAACCAAAAACAAGATGTGAAAACCTTTCATGCCGAAACAGGGCTGCCTTTCTCGCTGACTCAAAATACCGTTAAGAACATCGCGAGCAATTCCTATTCGGCAGAAGCTGAAATATCTGATATCGAGTTGATGTATCCACCACATACTGATCTTGCTGGTGAGGAGAATCCGTTGTGGCGAGTCGTTGTTAACGACAGCGCACAAACCCATATCTACGTCAGTCCGATTACAGGAAAGGTGATTGCACACGTCAATAACGCCCGCCGCCTTCATAACATAATGTTTATGCTACATTTTATGGATTACGCCAAAACAGGCGGCTTTAATCATACGCTGATAACCGTGTTTGCTGTTTTAAATCTTATATTTGTTGGTAGTGGTGTTTTATGGCTGATTAAAAAGCTACCGATGATGGTTCATGCGGTATTTTCTTCAGGCAAAAAGCCCATTGAATTGCTTCAAAATAATGGCTCGTCTGGTGTGCACGCACTCGTGCCTAAAGGGGAGGTGATTTTACACAGTCTACGAAACGTGAATATTCATTTACCATCCATATGTGGTGGCGGAGGAGTATGCGGAAGCTGTAAATTTCAGACACCCGACACCTTACCCGTCACGGAAGCCGATAAGGCACACTGTAGCCCACAAGAGCTGGCGCACGGAATCCGATTAGCTTGCCAGCATTCAATTGACGCGATCTCAAAAATTTCTGTGCCTTAAGGGCAAATTGTCCATTTCGGTGGGCATTGCGAATGTGGGGCCATGTGAGTTAGGGAATAGGCCATATCTTCTTTGGTTAATACTCTTGCACTATGGGCTGCCGCGTAACGTTCCGGTTCTAGATTAAAGGATTGCAGTTTGCTGGCGAGCTCTGTTAATTCTGGATAGCCCTTCGGAGACCCTGTGTGCTCCCTCGAAAAATAGGTATCAGCGGTAAAGAGGACACTTGGCTCTGCAAAAAATGTCACCAATTGGTGTTGCGCATGGGGATTTGGGAAATCGAATATTTTAACTTTACCCTCGGCTAAATTAATCTCACTATCGACAAATAGAAAGCGGTTGTCGTCAATGGGTACGCCGATGGCTTCCTCAATACGTGCTCGATTTGAAGGGTGAGCAACGAAGACGGCACCAAGCTGATAGGCGTCTTGCATGCCACCTAAATGATCAGCATGGTGGTGAGTGACGATTTGATATTTTAGTGGTTTGATTTTGCCTATTTGGTTTAATGCAGCTTCATAACGCTTTTGCAAATCTCTGTATCCACCTATGCCGATCAAATACTCTCCTGCATCATAAAATAAACTGAAGCCCCAATAACGGCCAGATTGGTACAGATTCGTATCGAGAGTTTTCGCTTGCATGTCTTCAAAGTTGAGCATATCAGGAAGTTTTCCATAATGCTTTGGCAGGCCAAATGCTCCTTCTGATACGCTGTTAAAGGTGAGATCTCGCTTTATGTTAAGCAGATACGGTTTACCCGCTCGCACCGCATACGTGCGTTCCGCATAGGTGATGCCTTTCTCTTTATTGTATTCAGAATAGTGATAACTGAATTCGCTGTCGGGTTGCCAGTCTTTTCGGCTCGCTTGCGAGAGCAGCCCGCTTTTTTGATCAAACAAAAGAGACAATGAGTCTGCGCCCTCCAGATCAAAAGTAAGTAAATAATGGGGAACGCCTTTTATTTTTCTCTCGCCTGTTAACGAGGCCGCATCTCTGTTGTCTAATAGCATTTTTACAATATAGGTGTCAGATAAGAGGCTGAGTCGCCAGTCAACATTGTGAAAGCTGATAGTTGTTCGCTCAGATATCGCTTGTTTTTCATGATAAATCCGATAGCCAAATTGGCCTGAAAAATATTGATGCTGTGTAGAGAAATCGTCAGCATCACCACGGATCCATCGAAATGCTTTTTTCTGCTTCGCAAAGTCGATGTCTACTAAGGCACGAAACGTTTTCATGTCATACTCCTGCGGAGAATAACTTTGTGTGTAGTTAAACGTTTTGTATCTTTCATCCAATGAAAGTGACTGAAGTGAATTTATGCTTTCTCCGCCATAGGCTGCTTGAATCTGATCTAATACTGAACGCACGGTAGGCGATGACGGGGAGCTGGCCTGCGCTGTAAAGGTGAGTGCAACAAGCAAAATTAAAGCGACACGAAGCATGTAAATCATTCCGAAACAAAGCGTTATGAAAAGACTCTATGTACAGACAAGTACAGACTCAATGGAAATTGGCTGAATAGAGAATTTTTTGCGGTAGTTGGTATATTTCTTAGCCGGTTAACGTGTTCAACGGCGAGGGGAATGATGCCTTTACCGAGTTCGGTAAAGGCATTCAGAATTAAAAGACGTAGTTAACGCCTACGCGGAACAATCCTGCATCGTCTAGTTCGTTGACGCGATCGTCAATACGCGTCACTTGCGCTTTAAGGGCAAGGTTTGCTTCAACGTCGTAACGCACGCCTAACGAATAACGGTATGACTCACTTCTTACGGCAAGCTGAGTACCTGCTAGAGCTTGTAATGCGGCGGGTTGCAATTCAGCAGGGAATGCAGCCGTTTTTTCTAAAAACTTTAAGTCTGTGTTCATGTCACTGCTTTCAACTGTTGCGAAAGGAGTCCATTGGCCTAAACGAAGACCACCTGTAACATAAAAGTTCTTTTCGCCGGGGTAAAAGCTGTCTGTCAACGTGACACGTGTGTACTCGCCCATAACAAACCAGTCATGTGCGTCATACTCTAGACCAATACCGTAGAAAGCGCCTCGGTCTTCGCGCACGGCAAGTAGATCGCTGAGCGACGGACTGATTTGCGACAATTGTGCAAATGCAGGCGTCAGCAGTGGTGAATCGATAGTGATTTCCGCTTGCGCTGCAACACCGCGAACTTTAAAGCCGCCGTAAATTGCTTCTGCCGTGAATACTAAGGCATTCTTGCCTTCTAGATGGGCTGTTTGGCCACCTAGCTCAAAGTCGTTAGACGTATTACCAGTAGCGAACTGGAAGTTGTACTCTACATCGCCAGAGAAACCACCATAATTTACGCGCATTCCATCGACGTTACTGAAAGATACTGCGTAAACACTTTCTGGTGGCGTGATCCAATGATAAGAGTACCCCACATCAAGCGACGCTGAATAGGCAAAAAGAGGAACGCGTAAACGACCTGCTGATACACTCAACGCATCAGAGACTTCATAGGTCATGTACGCCCATTCCATGTCTACTTCATAATCGTTATTGCCACGTGCGATAAACTGAGCCGTCGCACTGACTTTGTCATTCACGTCGCCAGAAAATTGAAGGGCAAAGCTACTGTCTTCTGAGAAAGTCAGGTCATCATCGTAGCCTTTTACTCTGTCATCAGACGATGTCATGCCACCTACCAGATTAGCAAAACCATTTATACGTACGTCTGCCATTGCTGGCACACTTAAAGAACTGGCAATGGCCAGTGCAAGAATATGCTTTTTCATGAAAAAACCTTACAGCGTTTTGATAACTTTTACTGAATCGTTAACAGAAGCGGCGTCAACGTAGCCAATCGCGTTTTTATTGCTGGCTATGTGAGACAAAATATCCGCATCAGTGGTGAACTCTTTGGGCGGGGTTCCTTTGCCCGTGAAGATAAGTTTTGACCAGTAGGCGCTTACCTGCGAAGAACTGCGACCCAAGATCATTTCATTGAATTGATCTCGCGATGCACCTTCTTTTAGATTGACAGGTTGTGTTTCAGAGCCATCTGAAAAGCGCTTTTCTTTACCTAAAAAGATACGCTTAATATTGTCGTCAGAAATGTCTGAACTGTTGGCAGGGTTAACCACGATGGCAATGTCAGCCAAAGCGGGTAATGACAGGCTCAATGCCATTGCCATTACACTAAGTGCTTTTTTCATGTACATCCTCATGTAACAACTTAATACACGTGGTGTGTTTTGAGTTCCGATCTCACCTTATTGATTTTTAAGCGTAAACGGCGCTATAAAACACACGAATTCGGCGGCATATAACCAGTAACCGTAGAGGATTGTCAATATAAATCGTGTTTATTGGATGAAAAATGTACGATAAAATGCATGTATTTTGCGACGAAATACCCATTGAGCAAGCATTTCGCCACAATAATTTCAAACATGAATAGAATCTATAAATGCGTTTGATAATGTGCTTAAGCGAAAAAGGCCCAGTAATTTGCGCCTAACACCACAACAGTGCAGATAAACCCGACTAGCCAGAAGTAAGACCGAGGGCTTGGATTCTTCTCTGTAGCAATAACCCAATACAGTATGCCGTGAATCAAGCGAGCGAAGAAGAAAATCCATACTGTCCACGCAAGCAATGTCGGGTTCACACCTATAAACACTGCGAGTAATGCAAGCGCAAAAAAGGGTAGGCTATTTTCTAATGTATTTTTGTAGGTTCGATGGCTGCGAAAGACGAAAGACTCATGCCCCAATTCGTCGCCTATTTTACCCGGAATATAATGGTCTTGCTTTCGATGCGCGCGAACCGAGACAAAAAACTGAACAATCAAGAGCGTTAAAATTGCGAGTAAGCCGAGTAGCGTGTAATTGTATGGTGCAAACATGGACTGTCCTTGTTTAACGTTATAATTCAATTGTATACGTGGGTGAGTGTGATTTAGTTTAGTGCATGTTTGTGTGTACGTGAAAGTCATCGTCTAACTATGTGATTGTTTAACGCGCCAGAAAAATTCTGATACAAATTAGCGCCGCGTAAGCAACGTTCTTATTAGACTTGAATTTCTGGTTAAGGCACTATAATACTACAGCAATAAGTAGGGCTTTTATCTCGGTGACATTGTTATCTTTTCTTATGCAAACCTTGCGCAGCACCGATCTTTTCATCACCCATCTTGCTACCGCATTTTTTATACGCTTTAGGAATCAAAATGAAAAAAATTATTGTCGTAGGCGGAGGTGCAGGCGGTTTTGAACTGGTAACCCGTTTAAGTAAAACGTTGGGAAAACGTGAACTTGCAGAAATTATATTGGTTGATCGGAGTCGTACCCATATCTGGAAACCGTTGTTACATGAAGTGGCTGCTGGCGTAATTGATAAAAGCTCCGATGGCGTTGATTATGCCATTCATGCGTCGAGGCATCATTACCAATTCATACACGGAACGCTACAAGGGATTGATCGTGACAACAAAACGATTCGCCTGGCTGCGCTGAATGATGAGCAGGGTGATGAATTATTGCCCGAACGTGATATTGACTATGACTATTTGGTATTGGCGATTGGCAGTGTCAGTAACGATTTTGGCACGCAAGGTGTGGCTGAGCATTGTTACTTTCTGGATTCTATTAAGCAAGCAGAGCGTTTTCATAAGGCGTTGCTTAACCATATGTTTAAGTTGAACCAACAAAGTGATAAATCATCGCGATTGTCTATTGCCATTGTGGGAGGAGGCGCGACCGGCATTGAGTTGGCCGCAACCTTAAATCATGTCGCCGAGTTGGCGAGTACATATGGCATGCCAGATATTTCTGCCGAAAGAATGCATATTTCAGTGATTGAAGCAGGCAACCGAATTTTGCCCGCTTTACCTGAGCGAATTGCTAATTCAGCAAGAGGTGCGTTGCAGAAGTTAGGGGTGAAGGTGTGGGAAGACACCAAAGTGAAAGCCGCGAAATCTGATGGGTTTGTGACAGCCGATGATGTGATGATGAAAGCCGATTTAATGGTTTGGGCTGCGGGCGTTAAAGCGCCAGACTTTTTGGCTGAAACCGGCGACTTTGCTTTAAACCGCGCACAACAAATTTGTGTTAATGCGTATTTGCAGTCAAGTGTAGATGATTCAGTATTTGTGCTGGGAGATTGTTGTGGATTTGAGCAACGCGATGGAAGTTGGGTGCCTCCGAGGGCACAATCGGCTCACCAAATGGCTGATATTGTTGCGAAAAACCTCAATGCGCTGTTTGAAAATAAACCCCTTCACCGTTTCAAATACGTGGATTATGGCTCGTTAGTACATCTAAGCAAATACAGTACCGTGGGAAGTTTAATGGGCAAACTGTCCAGCGGCAGTATGTTTATTGAGGGCAAGCTTGCCAGACTCGTTTATATCTCTTTGTATAACATGCATATTTTGGCTATTCATGGACGAATGAAAGGCTTGTTAACGCTATTGATTCGAAAAGTTGGCCACGCATTTGCCCCTAAATTAAAGCTGCATTAATTGGCGCAGAGAATAAGAGAGTGAAGATGTAATTGAGACTAAAAGCGGCGTGTTTTCTCCGCTTTTATTTTCAGAAATGATGAAGTTGATTCTGAGCTAGCGAAAAGCATTGCATTATATCTATGTTAGAGCATCTGGAGACTGTTATGCAGGCGACGTGTCTTTAGCCACATTAAGTTCAAAGCTAAAACACGTGCCTTTACCCAGTTCGCTCTTTACTGTCAGATCAGAGTTCAAAAGTTGAATCAACTTTTTACAAATCGCCAACCCTAAACCTGCATGAGACTGTTTATCTTCAAGCGTGTTAGTCGCGCGATAACGCGCATCGAAGATGTAAGCAATTTCTTGCTGACTGATACCGACTCCGTTGTCTGTAATATTCACACGAATACTCTGGGAGTTTGATGGCGCTACACTTACGCTGACGGTCACCTTACCATTTTTCGGAGTGTGCCGTATTGCATTATCGATAAGGTTGGTGAGCACTCGCTCTACTTTTCCTATATCGGTTTGAACAAGGTAGTCTTTGGCAAGTGGCTCGATGTGTAATGACACATCTCGGCTATTGGCGTGTAAGGTAAATTTAGCCATCACATCTTGAAGTAATTCACCCAATGGAAAAACTTCTTTTTGAATGGTAACGTGATCGCCTTCTAAATATGCCAGTTCGAATATCTGGTCAATCAGCTTTTTTAGGTTATTGGCATTTTTCAAGCAGATATCTAAAAAGGCTTGATGCTCATCATTGGTAAGATTATCTCTTCGTAATGAGAGTGTTTCTACGTAGCCTTGAAGATTGGCCAGTGGCGTTCTTAAATCATGGGATAAATCTGCTAAAAGCACTCGGCGATGCTGATCGATAAGTTGAAGTTGCTGATATTGTGTCTGTATTTTGTCTAGCATTTTTTCGAATGCCCGACTTAAGCTGCTGACTTCATTGTGGCCACTGCTTTCATATGTGGGTAAGGAGAGTTGAACGTGGGCGAGGTTGTCGTGATTCACTTTTTCCACGGCACGACACAGCGCTTTTAAAGGGTGGGTAAAGGCACGAAATAGTAACAGCAAGACAAACAGGAGAAATAACACGGAAGCAATGGCAACTGACGCCATATTTAGCAATCTTTCATGTTGCGACACCCGAGAGAATGCGGTGTCTGCATTTTCTCCACCAATAATCATGTAAAGGTAGCCTTGAAGTTGTTGATCTTTGTAAACGGGCGCTGCTGAAAATATCTTTTTATTGGTTGGGTGCCTAGGATCTTCGCCTAAAATGGGCAAAGGGCCACGCTTATCGATTAATGTTCTAATCGGGTCGACTGCAATTTTTTCTCGCTTAATTTTGTCGGGATCTGCTGAATACGTCAGAATGTGCCCCTCGGGGTCCAAGTAATAAAACTCAAAGGCAGGACCCAAAACCATTAATGTATGAAACAGGTTGGCTAGCCCCTCATAATCATAAACGCCTTCAGCGAGCAGTGGGTTGTCATTAACAAGGTGTGTCGCTAAATCAAGGTGGAGCTCTTGTTCTGCGTGTTGTTTACTTTGTTGATGAATGCTGCCTGTCCAGCAAACAACCACGCTAATAATGAGAATAAATACAATGCTTAATGACAATGCGAGGCGCTGATAGAGCGACATGCTGGTGATTCCTTTTGCTTACGTTAACGCGCTGTTACTTCTGTTAACGCTTTGGGGTTCAGCTTGTAGCCGACGCCCCAAACAGTTTGAATAATTTCAGGCTGTGTTGCGTTTCGTTCGACTTTGGCGCGAAGACGATTGATATGAGAATTTACGGTATGTTCGTAGCCACAATGGTTGTATCCCCATACCGATTCGAGCAATTGGGCGCGGCTAAAAACCTGATCTTTGTGATTCGCCAAAAAGCGGAGTAAGTCATATTCTGTCGCTGTGAGGTCGAGGTCAACGTCAGCAATTCTCACTTGATGATTAACGTCATTAATTTCCAGAGAACCGATAATCAGTGTGTCTTTGTGGAGAGTGGCATGTGGCGAAGACGAGTTTCTTAGCAAGTGCACTTTTCGGATTTGAGAGCGAACCCGTGCCTGCAATTCTCGTATACTGAAAGGCTTGGTCATGTAGTCATCTGCGCCTAATTCCAACCCCAATACGCGATCGGTTTCAGAGCTTTTCGCCGTGAGCATCAATATCGCTTGCGCAGGTTTTTGAATTCGAATTTGTTGGCATATATCAAACCCGTTCATACTGGGCAGCATGACATCCAGTAACAATAATGCATAGTTTCCCACAAGGGCACGATCAAGCGCACACTGCCCATCGGCAATGTGCTCACTCTCGATGCCTATCTCTCGTAGATTAACTGATATTAACTGAGCAATATCTGCGTCATCTTCCGCGATGAGCACCTTATCATTCATGGCAATTACTCCGTTCTGGTAATCGTGATAGCCATTGTGGGATTGTCGAATCGATGCGTCTGTGTAAGGACTGAAGAACGAAGCCCATCATCCTGGCTAACAACCCCCGGATGCATGGCAACAAAGTTAACATCGTCTCGTGCTGCGTTGAATCCTTCTCCATTGTCGGCTGGCCCAGGTATCGTACCTGCTGCCTCCGTGTTTTTTTCCGTTCCTGCATCATAGGTCACCGTTCGTAATGTCATGTTGTCGCCTACGTCAAGCGTTGACACGTCTACTCCATTAAGACCTGAAAAGCCGTCATTTGTATTCACCAACATCGACACAATTGATATTTTTGCTGAAAGTGACGCAGAAAAAGCCAAATTTAATGTTTGCGACTCGCCAGGAGGAAGTGGTGCAGAGCCTGATACATAAGCATCAATAAAATCAGCCGAGACGATTTCACTGTTATCACCCCCTTCAGCCATGATTTCTAACGCTTCAGAGGCGGGTTGACCAACAGCAAACAAGGTATTCTGTTCGTGAGCCACAACGGCAATAGGTGACAGAGGTTGAGCCGCAGTTAAGTTTACGACCTCGATGTCAAAGCGTTTCATTGTTGCCGGAGGCGGTGGGGGTGGAGTTACGGGCGTCATGGTGTCATTATCATTGTCAGAGCAGCCTATTAACGCGGTGGTGGTGAGTAATGTCACTAAGCCCATTTGCATGGTGATTCGTTTCATTTTCCCTCTCCTTATTGTACGGTGACTGTGACGCGGGCGACCGGATTGAGCCAACGATGAACGGTATTATTCAGGTCACTTTTGCCTGCTGCGTTATCGTCATCGCCAAGATTGCCACGATGAATATGGATGGTATCGTTGGTTTCTGAATTTGTGATACCTGATGCGCCAGTGCCACCCATCGACGTAGGATCGGCTGGAATTCCTGCTATGCCTGGCGCACCGCCACCGTTAATGATTTCATCATTGGCTTCAGTACCTGCATCATAGGCATTTAAGTAAACCGTGTATGTGCCCGGCGTGTTAGGAATTGTCCAATTATCAAGGCCAATGAATCCGTCATTCGTGGGCAATAACATGGATAGGAGGGATAACACGTTGTTGCCTTCTGTCGTTGTTAGTTCCGCTTGCACATTTGCGCCAGGCGCGAGTAAACCTACCGCTGGGTTTTCTACCGTATTGGCATTCACTGACGACAGTACGGTGGCAATACCTGAGATGTCTCCGCCTTCTGCCACCATCTGTAACTCGGATGAGGCTGCTTCTCCTACTTCAAACAGTGAAGCACTGTCGGTGTGAGCGCCGATAATTAGGGGCGTAAAATAAATTCCCTGTGTGAGGTTAGTTACGCTGATGGATAGCTCTGCACTTTGAGCGTTGGTTGAGACGACAAGCGCGGTTGCAAGACTAGATGCGATTAGAGTTCTGTTCATGAGGTCACCTTTTTATTTCTCGCCGTACAGGCGAGACGTTAAACGTTAAGGTGAAGCATGAATAAAAAGTATCTCAAAAGTATCACAAGGGCATCACAAAAAGATAAAAGATCAAGGTTTACTCATTTTCCTCTATCGCGTCATAGTGCTGCTTTCTAATCGCCTCGAAGTCTCCTCGCTGAACGCCCGTTTTTATGATTTGGGATAGAGTATGGCGATGTTCAAATAGCGAGGAATGACGATTTAGCGCCACATGCAATGTATAGTGGTGGGTTTCCTCAATCGGCGACAAAATAATTGAGCGTGTTTTATTGGTGTCGCTCAATACTTTGAGTGTCGCCTGTTTTAAATGGAAAAAGCCGTCAATCCGACCTTTCTCAACCATGGCAATTTTTTGTTCCAGTGTATCGACTTCAATCACATCTGCTTCACGTAAAGTAGGAAATACGTCACTGATCTTTGAACCTCTAGTAATCGCTATTGCTTTGTTTTTGATATCGTCAGGAGAATGAATGTTCGCTGGATTCCCCTTATTAACGAACAAGCTCATTCCGAGAGATTCGTATTCTGGATGAATCAATATAGTATTTGGGCCTATCTTTCTTAAACTCGATACCCCCACTAGAATATCCAATGATCCGTTGTCCAATTCACGTAATCGGCGAGCGAAGGGGATCAACTGGATATGAATAGGTACTTTCAACTCTGAAGCAATATACTGAACATATTTTGCATGTAGGCCATTGGGGAACTCAGGAGAAACAGCAGAAAAATAAGCGTGCTTTTGTGCGTTTGCATGGTAACTGCTACTGCTGATAAAAAATAAAAGGCAAAGAAGCAATCGTAAAAAGCGAATCGACACGATAATGATCTCCTTTTACTTTCGTGCTCTAGGGGTGGGCGGGGTAGTATAAAAAAATTCGAGAAGAACTGCATGAATTTCATTAGTAAATAGATGGTTATACGCATTAATGTCTTGTCATGGGTATTAAAATAGCAAATCAGCGGTAATGAAGGACAAAGTGCCGTATTTTCATACGGTAAGGTGTTGAATTTCTGCACTTATAACGCCACATAAAATAGGAAGTAACGTTAGTCAATAGTAGTTAAATAAGGGAAAAGATGAATCATTCAACGACGTACCCAATAGGCAACCCTGGTCAACCTTGGGATGAATCACATAAAACCCAATGGTTGTCCAATCAATCGATTCAGCGCTCTTATTTAGAGGAAGTCTTGAGCAAATTAGCTGTGCTTCCAGATTGCCTTGATAAAAGTGAATATGGGCAACTTGATTACGTGAATAACGTGTATCCATTGTATTTGGTAAAAAATCGTCAATGGATAGACGGTGCGCCTATCTTTCTGGTCACGGGAGGTGTGCATGGATATGAAACCAGTGGGGTACAAGGTGCGATTCACTTTCTGCTTTATGATGCGCAAGATTATATAGATAAGGTGAACATCTTGGTGGCACCTTGCGTGAGTCCATGGGCCTATGAAACTATTAATCGATGGAACCCTCATGCTATCGATCCCAACCGCTCCTTCTTTTCGCCGAGCCCAGCGCGGGAGTCTGCATTGTTAATGAATGCGTTGGCACCCTATCTCGATGAAATTATCTGCCATGTTGACTTACATGAGACCACTGACACTGATAATTCTGAATTCAGGCCCGCTCTTGCCGCGCGCGATGGAAAAGTGAACCACAATTGGAATATTCCGGATGGCTTTTATTTAGTGGGAGATACACATAATCTTCAACCTGCATTTCAAAATGCGGTAATCGACGCTGTAGAGCAAGTGACGCACATAGCGCCTCCTGATAATGATGGCAAGATAATTGGTGTCCCCATAGACTTAAAAGGCGTGATCAATTACGACAAAAAAGCACTCGGATTATGCGGCGGTATGACGAACGCAAGCTACGTGACAACGACAGAAGTATATCCAGATAGCGAAAGCGCCACACCAGATATGTGTATCGACGCCCAAGTTGCCGCAATCCGAGGTGCTATTGATTTTGTCATAGGGCAAGAAAACATTTAGCGCATAAAGGCGTTGAAGTGTTTTAAAGGAAACAAGTGCGGTGGCGTGGGTGTTTGTAGTCGCGTGCTATTTCACCCATGGCGGATATCTTTGGGTAGTCGGATATAAAAACGTGTGCCGGTGTTACACGATTTGTCGAGAGAAATGGTGCCGTTTAATTTATTGCGGACAAAGTTGTGAGCAATGTGTAGTCCAAGCCCTACTTTGCCTTCCGCTCGTTTGGTGGTGGTAAACGCATCAAAAATGTTGTCCGCAATGGCGGGATCTAGCCCTTTCCCATCATCTTGATAAACCAGTGTGACATATTGCCCTTCCTCTAAACAAGATAGCGTAATATTGCCGACTGGTTGATACTTTAAGCCATGCTCAATAGAGTTTGTGAGTAATATTTTGATTACTTGAAACAGCACCTCTTCGTAATTTACGAGAATAATGTCGTTATCAATATCTACTTTAAACTGAATACCCGCATGACCAATTAGATTAATAAAAAGAGGCATTTTGTCTTTAAGCATTGCGCTTAGGTTGAATGCATGGGCTTGCGCTGTGTGTTTCTCAGCTGTGATGTATTTGAACTGATCTATCATTTCAGCGGCACGACGAACATTTCTAAGAGCCATTTGCTCGAACTCTTTCAGGCTGATAAAAATAGATACCAGTTCTTGCCGATTAACCGAACCATTGTTTACCAGATTTTTCATTTCATCAATTTGCCCATCAATAGCGGACAATGACGTAATCGCCACGCCAATTGGTGTATTGAGCTCATGAGCTACACTGGTTACCAAGGTGCCGATAGAAGCAAGCTTTTTTGTTTCCAATAATTCTGCTTCAACCTCTTCCAGCCGACTGACAGATTCATACATGGAGTTTCTTGCATTAATTAGCATCACCTGAGTGTCGATTTGTTCGGTGATGTTCGTCCAAATTTGCACGATAAAGCCACTCGGTGTAGCACGTTGACGGAGCAGCCACCAGCGACTA
The DNA here is from genome assembly GCF_025751585.1 of Fluctibacter corallii. Taxonomy (GTDB): domain Bacteria; phylum Pseudomonadota; class Gammaproteobacteria; order Enterobacterales; family Alteromonadaceae; genus Fluctibacter_A; species Fluctibacter_A corallii. Next base: position 349,613 of record NZ_JAOWKX010000001.1, on the reverse strand, counting down.
TCACCCGTCTTAACTTGGCAACGCTCCCCCTTTTTGAGCTGTGCTAAAAACCCACCGTAATCTGTTGTTTCTTCTGGTAGCGCAATTTTCGGCAGTATGTACGCATTCAACGTTTCTATTGAAGCCCCGATATGATTGCTTGCATCAGCTTGGTCAAGAATGTGGGTAAGATATGCTTGATTTAAAAGGCGAACTTGCCCGTTTTTATCACATAGCACAATGGGATCAGACATGTTCTCCATTGTATCGACAATCAGTGCAAGTGTGTCGTTAGCCATTGACGATAACATTAAGGTTCTACGGCTAAAAAACACGACTAACGTAAATACCACAAGGAGTAGACACGTGACAACAACTAATATGTGCAGCAATGAATCGCTAGTCATGCCTTCTGAAGTAAACAGATTTGAAGGCACAATAGTGACACTGTGCATGGCAATGTAGTGCAAACTCACGATAGACAGGCCAAAGAGTAAAGCGGATATACCTTCTCGCCATGCAGAGGGGAGCGATAAAAGTGTATGTGAACGGTTAAACACCGTATAGAACGCCAAAAATGCGAAAAACATACTTACCGAAAACGCAATAATTAGTCCCCCTAAATGTGTGTAAATCACTGCGGCTACTGAGTAGCCATACATACCGATGATGTGCATGACTCCCATGCCAACAGTGAGACTTAACGCAGAAATCATGGGGGTGTAGATATGGCTATACTTTCCTGATGTAAAATATGTAGATGCCAAACCATGACACAGATAAAGTGCAAACCACGCGCCCATGGCTGTTGGCATTGCCGAAAGCAATGTGAGGAGTAAATTAAATCCAGCCGGAATAGGAAGAGAATATGCCAGCATACCAATAAAGTGGGTTGCCCAAATCCCAATGCCCAGAACCACGCCACCTAGCCACTTGAAAGAGGAATGGGCTTTGTGTTGCTCCGACTTAAGGAAATGCATGAGATTCAGCGCGCAAAAGCCAGATATTGACGCGACGATCCAAGACAGTATAAGAAACCCTAAGTCATGGCTGGCGGCAAGTGCTCCTGCAAAATCGGTTTGCCAGCTGAAAACGTGTTGTTTTACCATGAGTTAGGTGGTGCTAATGAGCTAAAATATAACAAGAAGTATAGAGCAATATTTCAATGTTCGTGTTGGTCAATGCGGGATTTCTACGAAACGAAATTGCCATGATTCTTTTGATTCGGCTTGAGATCACGCTTCAGAGCATGCATTATGCGCGGCACTTTTTATTCTGTTCTATTTTGGAGATTAAGCAATATGGAGTCGAAAGTCATTTTTGAATTCCATTCAGCGCAAACGGCAAACCGTTTTTTAAATACGCTAAAAAACTGGTCTGTAGCAGACGTTGACGCGCGTTTCTTTGATGGTAATTGTAAAGTTGCTGTTGCTTATCAATACCAAACTCAAGGTTTTGACAGTACCCTTGCAGAATTAGATGATCTTGCCGCTAATATGGGTGGATGGGAAGTCTCTTCTTAGCATCCCACATCGTTCTTTATTTCTCTCAACATGCAAGGTGGAAAGGCGATGATGTTCTCGCTTTGCTATTTTTTGTCATAGGCAGTAAAAGAGGGCACGAGCAGCGGCGTTTTAGCCTTGTACTCCTGATAGTTAGGGTCATCTCCCCAGCGTTCATTGGCTTTTTCTTCAAGCATAGGGATTCCGCTAACTTTTGTCAGTAAAATAGTGACAAAAATGGGCGAAATCAGTGTCAAATACAGCCAACCTGATAGCGCTGGAAAGGCAATGATGGCAATACCCGTCCAAATAAGTATTTCGCCAAAATAGTTCGGGTGCCGACTATGCGCCCACAATCCTACGTCAACAAAGCTGCCTTTATTTTCAGGATCGTTTCGAAACGCCTGCTTTTGATTATCGGCGGTAATTTCGATCAGCATACCGATACACCAGATGGTGAGTCCAGAAAAGAACATATAACCCAAAGAGGTATCGCGTTGCGATGTCATTGCTGCCAATGCGGCACTCAGCGTAATCAAAACCCAAAAGCCTTGCATGGTCCAAGCAAACAAGAAGGTAAAAAAGTGCGGTTTAATGTTGTCAAATCGGCTATCTTTGCCATCTTGAATAACACGATTAAAAAGAAAGCTACCCAGCCTTACCGCCCACATGCCAATCAATACCGCTAAAATCAGGCTGTAAATAGACACTGACTCCGACAGGCCCAGAGCGAGAGTAATAGCAAATAAAAAGCTAACACTTCCAGTTAAGTCGTAGAATACTTCGGTTTGATATTTGTAAGCGGGAATAAACGCAATCCATTGGATGATAAAAATTGACGCAGCAATTATCGCAAACAGGGGAACGTTGAAAAATGTATTGCTCTCGCTGGCAACCAACCCGCTAAATACGCCAGAGATAAGCACTATGAGCAATGTAGCGAATATGGCCTGAACTTTAGTCATCGCTGTCCCCAAAAACGTTTGATTCTTATTCTATTTCTATCGTTAACGCGTAACCGGCATATTTACGCATATTAATGACTCTGTCACCGTCTAGTAGCCAATATTGTCCTTTTATACCCGTTAAGGTGCCCTCAAAGTGGGGCGTTTTATCCAAGTTAATAGACTTTATTTTGTCTGGATAGTGTAGAACAGGATAATGAATAGTGAGGGGCGAGGCTTCGACTTCATGTATGCTTTGCAATCCAAACCGTGATTTCAACTCGGTAACGGCGGGAGAAATATCACGTAATAATGCATCGCGAGTCTGGACTAAATCAGCGGCTTCAGGTTGCCCTTTTAGCATGGTTCGCCAATTGGTTTTATCTCCGATGAAGCCTTTACAAGCCGTTTCTACGAGTCCGCTGATTCTTCTATTGCCTACACGCAGAATCGGAAGGGCTTGAGTAGCACCCTGGTCAATCCACCTTGATGACACCCCGTCTGTGACATGGCGGGTGATCCCCACTTTTAATGTACCTGTATTGGCAAGGTACACAAAATGGTCGTTCAAACAATGTGTTTCGCCCCACTCTGGCTCTCGGCAGGTGCCTTCATGATAATGACAGGTTTCGGGCTTGATGATGCAACTATCACATTGCGCTAGCTTGGTCAGGCAACGATAACAATAGCCTTGATTAAAGCTCTTTTTGGTTTTTACACTACAATGTACACAATTGATGGTGCTATCAAAGGTGACTGACACGTGTGAATCAATCAGTGAGTTGATATCAATGTGTTTATCGCCAATGGGTAATACATATTGAGCCTGATGATTGGCATCGGTACTCACATGCATTTTACGAATGTTGCCTGAAAAAACCGTCACGAAAAAGTCCTGTTCTTAAAGATATCTTGCGATGCTGTACTCACGTACGATTGCATACATAAGCAAGTGTTGTCATGGATGCATTTACCGCTAAACGCGTTATGCCTGCGGGGCAGTGTTTAGATAATGACGCTTGTGCTGACCATGGTTGTGATGGGACTTTCAAGTTCCACATCCATATCGTCGAGCCTGCGGCCGCTAACACTTTTTGGTCGGGCGTCCACGCGTAATAATACGCTCCTTTCGGAAGTTCTGTGAGGGGCTCAATTTGATTATTTTTAATATTTAACGCCATTAATTGCCAAGTTTCACTGTCTTCGCTTTGGTTAACCGACGACGTGTTTCTTACTCGGCGTGTGTAGCTCATACGTAATTCTTCAGGAATACGATATAAACTCGGGCCAATATCACGATCAAGTATTTCGCTTTCTTTTGTTAACAAATTAGCACGCTGCAAAGTATGGGGTTCTCCCAACACAAACAAAAGCACTGCGTGTTCGTTTATCCAAGCATGGTAGCCAACAGGCTCTATATCTGGGAGCAATGACACCGATGCGTGCTTATCGTAAGGAAAACTGTAGCGCCAAAGGTGCTGCTTGCCTTCATTATTGACGCGAATCAGTGATATACGGTTTTTATCGGGCGTGAGGGTCGGGGAGTATTCACTTTCTTGCGTGTTTGTTATTGCAGACAGCGCATGTGCAGAGAGAGCAGCGTGGAAAATATCGGTTTGTGGTTGGTTTTTAGTTGTAAGCTCGCGGGTAAACAACATATCGCCATTGGGGAGGAAAAAGGGTTGATTGTCGTAGCCTTCTCGGTTCGTTAGGTTGCGATGATTTGTTAAAGCGAAGCCGTCATTGATATCCGCAAGCCAAATATCAGTGCCTGGCGTTATTTGCGCGTGAACCTGAATAGTCGAGCCGATAAGAGACACGATGAAAATTATGATATTGGCAACCACCCCATTGCCCCATTTTCGACAATTCATACTCAGTTTTGCCTGTAATTATCCCGTCTGACGCTGCGCATTTTCATATGCACGTATTTTTTCGTTTAAATATTCACGCGCGCTTTTTTCATCACTAAACAGGTGATCACGGATATCGTCTGTTGCTCCACATGCTTTGCGCACGCGATCCATTTGTGCCACTGCAACTGGAGAGTGAATGATGTATGCGGAACATACCACGCCCATTTTAAAGCCGACCATTAGCGCATCAATCAACCCTTGTTCTGCATCAGGTGTCGCTCCCTCAGCTAAGTTCGATATACTCAGGTAGCCCCAAGGCGTTCCCTGCAATGGAGCAAGCAAGTCTGTAATTGCGCTGGCCAGTTTGGAGGTAAGGTTGCTGCTAATCGCGCCTGAAAAGCGACCAACTACAATATTCCCATGAACTTCCATTGAAATCTCACCGTGGCGAGTACGAAAATGAAATTGACGTTTGGAATCATCAGTATGAACCACCACTGACGCATCTCCTATTATTAATGCAACCCACTGATAGTACCCATGTTATTCGATTAAATGCAATGACAAACTCGCTTCATCGTGAATAGTGAATATAAATTATACGTTTAGACCATTCGTTGACGCCCTTTTTGTATCACCGAAAGAGGTCGACAATCTGTCGTCGTGACAATGCAAAGAGTAAGTTGGTAGGATAGGCGCGAATGAGTAGTAAATAAGGATCGTTATGAACCCCCTTCGTATTATTGTCGGCTCGACAAATCCAGTAAAAATCAACGCTGCCAAAGAGGCGTTCTCCAGTGTCTATCCTGAAAGAGAGGTAATATGTGAGGGGGTTAAATCTCCTTCTGGTGTGCCAGATCAACCTATGAACAGTCACGATACGTTGCTTGGTGCGCAGAATCGAGTGTCGTATTTGGTAAAGCACCACGACGCCGATTTTTATACGGCAATGGAAGGCGGTGTTGACCGTTTTGACTATGGCTCCTCGACGTTTGCTTATGTTGTGATTAGCGATGGTGACGTTACAACGGTAGGACGAAGTGCAAATTTGCCGATTCCTGAGCATGTGTTTAATCGGTTAGATGAAGGGAAAGAGCTGGGCACACTAATGGATGAAGCGTTTGGTACGCACAATGTGAAACAACAAGGCGGGGCGATTGGTTTGCTGACCAATGGGGTACAAACGCGCACTTCGGCTTACACGCAAGCACTGACTATGGCGATGGGGCGTTTTTTACATCCGGCGTTTTTTGCAGGCGAGGAGAGATAAGGCGTGTTGTCTGGGCCTGAAGTTGTGTTTGGCTTTTTCTCTTGCTTGTTGTGAGTAGTTTCATAACGCGGTTGTTGTTGTCGGGTCGCCGATTGTGGCTGGAAACGCTTTTTTAAAGGATGGGTTTGGGCCCACTTACGGACTCCCGCGCCTTTTTCTTTTTTGAATAGGGCACGGAAGCGTAAATGTTGTCAATTTCAGCCAGTAAGGATCATTCCTGAACTGATATAGCATGGTGGCGATTTTGCAGCCAGCTGCGGAATTTTTTGCTGTATTGATAGCTGATAAGTAACGCCAGTATGACGCCGCTTGCGCTGTAGAGTAGAGAGGTCATATCGTCGTGCGCTCCGTGAGTCAGAGACAGTTCCCATCCCATGTAGGCCATTATTGCGTCTAGGGCTAATCCGCATAACACCGCGCTGACAATCACCGAGGTTAGATAAAGCCATAAGGAGCGGCTACCCAATTCTTTCTTCACCACCATTAGGGTGGCGATGTTAGTGGCTGGTCCGGTCAGCATAAACACCAATGCTGCGCCCGGTGATATTCCCGACATCAGTAATCCGACTGCAATGGGAGTAGATGCTGTTGCGCAGATGTACATCGGAATAGAGACTACCACCATGATTGTCATGGCAACGACGCCACTGCCGTACTGGGCAAACGTTTCGGCTGGTATAAAGGTTTGAATCAGTGCGGCAAAGATGAGTCCGATAAGTAGCCAGCCCATAAAGTCTCTGAGTAACTTACCAAAACCATATTCCACGGCGCCTAATAAGTTGAAAGACACTTTTTCTTCTTTAGTATCGCTTTTACATGATGATTTACAGCATGACGACACCGCCGTGGTGTCTATCGGTGGGGTCTCTTTGTCGAAAAATTTTACGCTAACCCCAGCAACAATTGCCGATGTGATAGCGGCTACAGGGCGTGCAATAGCCATCACTGGTCCCATAAGTGCATAGGTAATACCGATAGAGTCTACGCCGGTTTCAGGGGTTGCTACTAAAAAGCTCGCGGTGCTGGCTTTGCTGGCACCTTGGCGGCGTATGCCCATGGCGACTGGAATTACTGAACAGGAGCATAAAGGTAACGGTGCGCCCACCAAAGACGCGGTTACGACCGAGGCGTCTTTGCCGAGAATACGTTTTACCATAGATTGAGGCACGCACTGGTGTATCAATCCTGCGATCAACATGCCTAATAAGAGAAAAGGTGCTGACTCAATAAAAAGTGCGATAAAGTGTTCAATAAAGATCATGATGGCGCTCCTTCTAAATTCGCGATAATACTGCAAAATTCGGCACTTTCTTCGCCCCCGCAGCATAGTGCTTGTAGTTTATCCAACGTAATGAGCATGGCTTGTAGAGAAGTAATTTGGGTTTTGAGATCTTGCATTTTATTCTGTGCAATGTCTTTTGCTTCCGCGCAGACATGCTGGCGCTTGTCATCTCGAATTGTAATCAAGGCGCGGGTTTCATCTAATGTGAAACCGCACTCTTTGCAGCGTTTGATAAAACTGGCGGTGGTTGCGTCATCTTCTGTATAGATGCGATAGTTTGCGCCAGTGCGCCCGCTGGCTTGCAACAAGCCTGCTTTTTCATAATACCGAAGCGTGTGAACACTTAGTCCGGTTTTTCTGGCAAGATCACCTATTTTCAACGTCTTCCCCTATCTATTTAGACCCATTATTTTATCGATAGGGTAAGTATAAACCTTAGAGTGTACTCTAGAGTCAACTGTCTCGATGAAATTTATTCATTGACTGCGGTATGCCGGTTTTGCTTGTAATGTTGCAAACGGTATTCGTTTACTAGCAATAGTAAGTCTGCGGCTGCGTGGGCATCAGAGAGTGCACGGTGGTGTCGCTTCATATCAATGTCAAAGTGAGCGGTTAGGTTCGCCAGAGAATAAGATGATAGACCAGGATAGGCACTGCGCATTTCCTTTACTGTGCACAGTTTGGGCATTCTAAATGGCAGGTTGAGTCGCTCATACTCTTGCTTAATAAAACCAAAATCAAAGTTTACGTTGTGGGCAACAAATACGCAGTCTTTCAACTGTGCTTGTAGGGTATCGGCTATATCGGCAAAGCGCGGGGCATTAGCTACCATCGCGTTGTCAATACCTGTTAGCTCGGTGATATGTTTTGGAATATGGCGTTGTGGGTTAATCAGTGTTTGCCATTCAGAGACCTTCTTTCCATTTACAACATGCACAATGCCTATTTCTGTAATTCTATGTTGTGCTGCACGTCCGCCAGTGGTTTCAATATCTACAACGGCATAGGCTTGATGGGGATCTATATGCCAATTAACCTGCTTGATGCCTACATTAAAGCCTGCATCTCGGAGCATGCGTATCGTGATCAACTGGTTTTTTCTGAGCTGATCGCCCGGCGCTTTGATTTCTTCAAATCGAAGAGAGTGATCGGTAATGATCATGAGATCGGGAAAGCCATCATTATAGCTATAAAACTGTTTGGTCATGGCTCTTAAAACTGAGATGAGATTATCTGCAGATGCGTATTTTACGAGGGTAAGCGCGATCTCTAAGCCTTTGGGATGCCAGTTAAATATGCCATTGCTTTTTCCATAATGGGTAGAGGCTGTTTTGGTGAGATGAAATCGGAATGCTTCAATGTTATGCAAAAGCGCCAGTTTACGTTCAATTTCTTGCTGATAGCGATCATAAAAATAGCGCTGTACGAGTGCGCGCGGACGTCTGTCAAACTCATTTGCCAGCGCGGTTTCATCAAGCTCAAATAGCTCTTGCCAAAAGGTGAGCCCGAATAACGTTCGCCATAGTCTATTCTCTGTTTTATAGGCTTCACTGCCCCGCTGTTGGTAATACTTTTTCACGCCTGTTTCGACGCGGTTAATATATATTTCGTCAATAAATAAAGGCGCGTTGTCCTCGCGCAACATGTCGGTAAGGTAACTGGTGCGTTTCTTATTAAATTTACGAGCTAAAAAATCCTCAGCAAAAAGGGCGATTTCTTCGCTGTCAGGATTATCAATAATGTCATTGAGTTGCGCTAATACCTGCGCTTGGTTGCCGCGTTTGTATTCTTCTCGGATGGCTTTTTCTTGCGCTTCTGGGGCGCTTGAGGCTTGCCAGCAGGTCAATGCCAGATCAGGATCGTTAGGCAGCACACGTTTACCCAGCTTCAGTAAAAACCGATCACGCTTTGCAATCGCGTGCTCTCCCTTTGCGAGTGGCAATGTTGAAATATCCGAGAAAGTATCAATCACTTGATCGTCAGGCAGTGTCGCCAGTGAACGTAATGCCAACGCATAATCAAATGCACTAAGGGCTTCTTCTTGGGTGTCATAGCGCGCGGTTAGTCCTTGTTCACCTTTTCGGGTGCGCATAATGCCTAAATCTCGCATTGAAAACTTATTTAAACCGCTACTTATGTCTCCAAAAAATAAAAACAGTAGATAGGCCATTTGGCTATCTGTTTCTCGAACGATGAGTTGTTGATAGAGTGACGTATCAACAAAGTGTGACATCGCCACCGTATGCGTGGCTAGCTCAATAAGATGGGGTTTTTTATCTGATATTTTAAACGCCGTCTCAGCGACGCGTAAGCACTCACTGAGTTGAGGTTTGGTCAAGTGTTCGAATAGGCTGGGTAAATGTCTGTCGGTTACACGTGAGAAGAACCCTTTAGAAAGCAAGGTTTGAATCTGTATATCGTAATGGGCGATTTCATTGTAGTCGAGCGAGGTTTTGAGAATGAACGGTGACTTGCGGTTCATGGCTCTGATCAATACACACTTGGCATCTTCACTTAGCCGTTCTATTTCAGCGATAAAATGCCTGTCTCCATCACAGAGTAAGTGTTGGCACGTGCCTTTTACAAAAGTCAGAAACTCGTGGAAGTGTGCTAAGTAGTATTTTTCTGGAAGTGTTTTCATATTCCTACGTTGTCGACATTGCCGATTATTCTCATGCGTTACCGTAAAAGCCTGTTTAAACTATACTGTATAAAAATACATGTGTCATTATTTAGTTGCTTGGTGACTAAAGCGCTCTGTTTCTCTGTTCAAAGCACTAAAGATGCCACGATTTACGTTACTTAGATCTCAGCAAAGGGTGATCTAAGTGCAACTGATATTCCGTAGAGACACTATTAATCAAATTAATGTGGTGATGTGTTTATGATGAGTTTAGGTCACGCAGCATCGTTTCAATGCCCCTATTGTATGGAGCCTAACGATCTGGATATTGATCCGTTAAATGATATTGGTCAGGTGATGCTGGTGGATTGTCAAATCTGTTGTCAGCCCATTGAAGTGCGTGTTGAAGCCACAGAACACGATGATTTTGTTATTAGCGTGAAACAGGAAAACGAATAAACAAGTAAAATATTGTGAACCAAAATTTTCAGTTCTCAGTATAAATGACTCACAGTTGGACATCCCTCCCCTTGATGTGCCCGCGAAAAGCGGGCTTTTTTTTACCAATATAGTGGTATTCACTTACTTCTCCTACGAACATATTTGTCTGATATTTATCAATATTTTCTATCAGAGTCTTTTAATTTTAGAAATTGCCCTCACTAACAGAGCGTGTTACAACATGACATGTGTTACATACTGATCGTAAATAGCATGTATTTTAGGTTTGAGGGAGTGACATGGAATCAAGCGTCGATACCTATATCGCCATCTATTTAGCGGGTTTTTTCACCTTTGTTGCGGTGTTTTACTTGTTGCTCGCTAAAATTCAGAAAAAACGATTGGGTAAAGTGACGTTGATTCATCGTGGCCCAACTTACTCAGCACATTGGTTTAATCACATGACATTCAATGTGTTTCGCTATGCCATTTGGTTTGTGTGCATGGCCATAGCCTTTGATCCGCAGTCGCGAGAATGGATTGGAGAATTCGAGTCGATGGGGGCCGTTTGGATACATCTGCTTGGATGTGCAATCCTCACGTTGGGCTTTTTGTTTGCGATTAGTGCCAGCTTATTAATGAAGGCCTCGTGGCGTTCGGGTATTGACGATTCTGGCCCTGATGTATTACTTACGTCTGCGCTATATGGAGTGAGCCGTAACCCGAACTTTTTAGGCGTAATGGTGGCGCAATTGGGGTTTTTTCTGGCCTTACCTAGTGTGTTTACTTTGGTATGTTTAGTCGTGGGGTGGATATGCATTCATCGACAAGTCATATTCGAAGAAAAACACTTACAACAGCACTTTGGCAGTACTTACCATAGTTACATGAGGCGCGTGCCTCGCTGGCTGTAGTGGTTAACGTTGTCTTTGATCGTCAAGACTTGCGCCTTACCACCTCTGAAGCGACGCACTAACCCTTTGATTTATTGATAGACCGCGTTTTCCTTTTTTTCAGCATCAGTATTCGCTGATCCTTTCCACGAAACCTGCTATACTCTGCGCCCATTTTTTGAACACTTGTATTCGGAGCGTCATGACAGCAGTACGTCAACAGGCTCAGCGAATGAAAGCTGAGCGAGGCCTGTTTTCTTATCCTAAATATTGGGCGGAGTGTTACGGCACTGCGCCGTTCTTGCCTATGTCACGTAAAGAGATGGATGAACTTGGCTGGGATAGCTGCGATATTATTATTGTGACAGGCGACGCTTACGTTGATCATCCAAGCTTTGGTATGGCGGTGATCGGCCGTGTATTAGAGTCGCAAGGATTCCGTGTTGGCATTATTTCTCAGCCTGATTGGACAAGTAAAAAAGACTTCATGAAGCTTGGTGAGCCTAATCTGTTTTTCGGGGTAACGGCAGGTAACATGGACTCGATGATTAATCGCTATACAGCGGATCGTAAAATTCGTCATGACGATGCTTACACGCCAAACAATGAAGGCGGAAAGCGGCCCGATCGCGCGGTTACCGTGTACACCCAGCGCTGTAAAGAAGCCTTCAAAAAGCCGGTGGTGATTGGCGGAATTGAAGCCAGCCTCAGGCGAATTGCGCATTACGATTATTGGTCAGATAAAGTGCGCCGTTCTGTTTTGTTTGATGCGAAAGCGGACCTGCTAATTTACGGTAACGCTGAGCGGCCGCTATTGGAAGTAGCTCACCGTTTTGCGCAAGGTGAAACCGTTGACACGATGCAAGATATCCGTGGTACGGCTGTTATTCGTAAAGAGCCGTTACCGGGGTGGTTAGGTGTCGACTCTACCAGTATTGATAAAATTGGCAAGATCGATCCGATCCCAAGCCCGTATCAAGATGTTCAAGAAACCTGTGCAACGAAAGAGTCAGATACAGCAACAGAAGATAAGAATGCGGCAGTACCTGTGGTGGTGCAACCTTACAATCCGAAAGCTGAGCGACGTAAGCCATGGGACAAAACCTATGTGAAGCTACCCGCTTTTGATGTTGTCAGTGCAGAGCGCGCTCATTATGCGCATGCATCGCGTATTCTTCATCAAGAGACCAATCCTGGCTGTGCACGTGCGCTGGCACAACGTCATGGTGATCGCCTTGTGTGGATCAATCCGCCTGCTTATCCATTAGAGACCGAAGAGATGGACTCGGTGTTTGACTTGCCTTACGCACGTGTTCCGCACCCAAGTTATGGTAAAGCGAAGATCCCAGCGTATGACATGATCAAAACCTCTGTCAATATTATGCGCGGATGCTTTGGCGGCTGTACGTTTTGTTCCATTACAGAGCATGAAGGACGAATTATTCAGAGTCGTTCAGAAGACTCGATTCTTCGTGAAATTGAACAGATTCGCGATAAGGTGCCGGGATTTACTGGTGTCATCTCCGATCTCGGCGGCCCAACTGCCAACATGTATAAGTTACGTTGTAAAAGTGCAAAAGCGGAGCAAACCTGTCGCCGTTTATCGTGCGTATGGCCAGATATTTGCGGTCACATGGATACCGACCAGTCTCCGACTACTAACTTATACAGGCAAGCTCGCCAAGTAAAAGGGATCAAAAAGATCTTGATTGCCTCAGGCGTGCGTTACGATTTGGCTATTGAAGATCCTGAATACGTAAAAGAATTGGTGTCTCATCATGTGGGGGGGTATCTTAAAATTGCACCCGAGCACACCGAAGAAAGCCCGCTGAGTAAGATGATGAAGCCGGGCATGGGAACGTATCATCGGTTTAAAGCGTTATTCGACAAATACTCAAAAGAAGCGGGCAAAGAGCAGTATCTCATTCCGTACTTTATTTCTGCTCATCCTGGTACGCGTGATATCGACATGTTGAATCTGGCGTTATGGTTAAAGGAAAACAACTTTAGATTAGATCAGGTACAGAATTTTTATCCGTCGCCGATGGCTAATGCAACCACCATGTATCACACAGGTAAAAACCCGATTCACAAAGTTACGCGTAAAAGTGAAGACGTACCTGTGGCGAAGGGGGAGCGCCAGCGCCGTTTACACCGCGCATTCTTACGCTACCACGATCCAGCAAACTGGCCTATGTTGCGTAAAGCCTTAAAAGAAATGGGTAAAGCACACCTTATCGGCAATGGTGAGAAGCATTTAATTCCGCCTGAGCGCAAAGGAGAGCTAACGGGGCGTGATCAGCGTGAATATGCGAAACGCTCTGTTAACAAGTCGGTAGCAAAAGGGCGCTCTAAAAATAATCGTCCTGTTCAGCAAGGGCTAACGCGTTTTAGTGATAATCAACCCCATAATAAAGCGGGTGGTGCAGGCAAGCCGAAAAAACGCCGTAAATAATGTGCTTAGAGCGGGAAGTGATTCCCGCTTTTTTATTGCAAGCATCGAATGTAGCATATCGCCATACTGTCAGTCTTAATATGCCAAACAACGCTATTTGGCGTCTGGTTTCAAAGTGATCTTTTTGCGTCACATTACCATATTTGAACTATGGGTTAGACTGTATGTGAATAAATGGCCGACACTCCTGAAAGAATAGACATCATCTGGTTGAAGCGCGATTTTCGGCTGCGAGATCATGCCCCCTTATGCGAAGCTGAACGATCAGGCAACCCAACATTATTGATCACTATTATTGAGCCCATGCTTGAAGCGGATCCCCATTATGATCTGCGCCATTGGCGTTTTGTTTGGGAGTCGGTTTCTGACTTAAACACCCAGTTGCTCAGCATAGGAGCGCGCTCACATAGTCATCAGACACACCCACCTATCCAACACCAAGAATTTGCCCAATCGCCTAGGGTATTGGTACTCCACGGCGAGGCGACTGACGTCCTAGAGCAGTTGAGACAACGTATGTTGCATCACAATAAGAAGATGCGGCTGTTGAGTTTCGAAGAAGTGGGTCTGTTGAATACCTTTGAACGTGATAAAGCCGTTCGTCGATGGTCCAAACAACAACAAGTAGAGTGGAAAGAGTTTAGCTACGGCGCGGTTATTCGAGGGCTAACACATCGTCAAACGTGGCAGCAGCATTGGTATAGCGTGATGCAGTCGAAGTGTGACGATCCGAATCTAACCGATATTCGCTGGTTGAGTCATACAGACAACGCATTGCACACCGCGCTAATGTCTTTGCAGTGGCAACCGCCAGCTACTTGGACACAACCTCATGTACAGTTTCAACCCGGCGGCGAGCGGCGCGCTTGGTATACTCTCAAAGACTTTTTTAAAGGGCGAGGACGACATTATGCGGCAGAGATTTCAAAGCCCTATAACAGCCGCTTTGCCTGTTCGCGGATGTCACCCTATCTCGCGTGGGGAAATATGAGCCTGCGACAAATGTACCAATACGTGCAGGCGCAGAAGTCTCAAGGCGTTTTCAACGGCAGCCGAGCATTAACTGCGTTGTTGTCTCGATTGCACTGGCACAATCATTTTGTGCAAAAGTTTGAAAGTGAAACCGACATGCAGGTGAGACATATTAACCATGGCTACGCAGCCTACCCATATTTGACTGGCGAAGAATCAGATAGACGGTTAGCAGCATGGAAGGAGGGCAAAACGGGCATACCGTTAGTGGATGCATGCATGCGCTGTGTAATACAAACAGGTTACTTGAATTTTCGCATGCGCGCTTTGCTAGTGAGTTTTTTGTCTCACCAGTTAGACATTGATTGGCGTCGAGGCGTGACCCATTTAGCCAAACAGTTTTTAGATTTTGAGCCTGGCATTCACTATCCACAATTTCAAATGCAAGCCGCGGTGACAGGCATTCATACTATTCGATTGTACAACCCTGTGAAACAGTCTAGAGATAAGGACTCTGAAGGCATTTTTTTGCGTAAGTGGCTACCAGAATTATGTGCACTGCCCGATGCGTTGATACATTCGCCTTGGACGATGACGTCGATGGAGCAAAGTATGTACGGCGTGGTGTTGGGGAAAGACTATCCCTTACCAATCATTGATACTGAACAAGGATATCGTCAAGCCCGAGATAAACTGTGGGCATTTCGCGAAGAGGAGGCGGTTCAGCAAGATGCGAGACGCATTTTAGCGCGCCACACATTACCTAACCGAACACCTCAACGATAAAGAAAAACCAGCAAGCAGTGCGCTTGCTGGCGAGAATGGATTGGGTTCTTAGCGACTATATTCGTCGTCACGATAGTCGTAGCGGCGGCGAGCGTTAATGGTGTAATAACCATCACGTTGCACTTCTACATCTACATCGTAGCCGTCTTTTTCATACTGCTCACGGGTTTCACTTAACTTGTCCTGAGGGATATCTCGTTGGACTTTGCGGTCATCACTCATACTGTTCTCCTTAAGGGTTAAAAACAATGAATAACAACAGTATCAAGTGTAGTGGCAATTGCTCGGTTCAGCACCTGAGATTTGGCCGAAAATAAGAGGTCTGTGCCTAAGTAATTCTTTCTGTTGTAGATAAAGTTCTAAAAATATTTTGGTTTGCCATAGCACTGTGTCCATTGTTGTCTTTGGTACGCGTGTTAGTAAATATGACAGCATAGTAGGGAAGAGTAAAAAGTGGGCTTAGGTTGGGGGATAGATAGTCATTTTGCGTGTTCTGTTGTTCCGTATTCATCTAATTAAAAGTGGGTGTCTCCATCGTATAATAGAGGCAGTGACAGCAGTTACTTTGCTCACATTGAGTGAAGTTGAGGCGTAATCAATGAGGTGTTTTGCGTTTATTACCCGCACAACGTTTTGAGCAGTATTTTACGTCTTCCCAGTCTCTTTCCCATTTTTTCCGCCAAGTGAACGGGCGATGGCAGACAGGGCATATTTTTTGAGGTAAGTCAGACTTCTTCATGGTTGTGTAGCTTGGTAAAAAACGCTTCGGCATCTTCTTGGATGAGACGCTGTTTATCGGCTGTCATTTTAGTGAGTGTTTTATACGGCATGCCCAACCGAGGGTTTCGACCGAGCTTGTCCTGATTGCGTATTAAGAAGTCCCAATAAAGATAGTTAAAAGGGCAGGCTTGTGATCCATTTTTTTCTTTTACGTTGTAATGGCAATGCTGACAGTAGTCTGACATTTTATGAATATAATTTCCGCTGGCCGCATAAGGCTTGCTGGCGAGTACGCCACCGTCGGCAAACAAAATCATCCCAGTTACATTTGGTAGCTCTACCCATTCATATGCATCTGCGTACACCAATAAATACCAGTTGTTAACCTCATCAGGTGCCAAGCCTGCTAAAAGTGCAAAATTGCCGATGACCATTAGCCGCTGAATATGATGAGCGTATGCATTGTTGTATGTATCAGACAAGCACTGTTTTAGACATTGCATCTTCGTATTGGTATCCCAAAAAAAATCAGGAAGCGAGCGCGTGGCGTTCAGATAGTTTTGGGTTTTGTACTCAGGCATTTTATACCAATACAGCCCTCTTACGTATTCTCGCCAGCCAAGCACTTGGCGAATAAAGCCTTCTACGGCATTAAGCGGAGCCTGATGGTTATCGTAAGCCTCTTGTGCTTTGTTGATCACCTCTTTGGGTGTCAGTAAACCGCAATTTAAGTAGAAGCTAATATGAGAATGAAATAGCCACGGTTTGTTGTTTGCCATGGCATCTTGATAATCGCCGAACTGCGCGAGTCGTTCGTCAATAAAGGCTGCCAATACGGTCAATGCCTGTTTACGCGTGACGGCAAAATGAAAATCTTGTAATGAACCAAAATGATCACTGAAGTGTGTTTCAACCAGTGTAATAACGTTTTTTGTCAGTGCATCAGGATCGAACCGAGTCGGTGATGGAATGGTGATGTTATCTGGCAAACTCTGGCGATTTGCCGCATCGTAGTTCCATTTACCGCCGACAGGATCTTTGCCGTCCATAAGAATATGCCAACGTTGCCGCATTTCTCTATAGAAGTATTCCATACGCAGCTGCTTACGCCCTTTCGCCCACAATGCAAAATCCTCAGGCGTACTCAAAAAGCGATTGTCTTCACGTAGCTCAACGTCGATATTTAGCCTTGCCTGCCATTGCTGCATGTCGTCAAGCAACCGATATTCTCCGGGTTTAGTCACAACAATTCGTGCCACATTCTCCGACTGACAGAAATATTTAATTTGCTCAAATAGGCTACCCTGATTCTCAGGATGTTCATAATCGATATAAAGAACATTGATGCCGTCGCTGTTTAGTTGCTTGGCAAAGTGACGCATAGCAGAAAACAAAAACGCGATCTTCTTCTTATGATGTTTGACATAAGTAGCTTCCTCTCTCACTTCGGCCATCAATACAATGTCGCTATGCTTATCGATATCCTGCAAGCTCGAGATATCGGTGGAGAGTTGATCTCCTAGAATAAGGCGAAGGGTCTTCATCACGGTGCCTTTTGTACTAAATAAATACGTGTATGCCGTTACTTAATTTTGTCATACGCATCCAACGCCCTCTGGCGGCTGGCTTTTAGGTCTACAATGGGGGCTGGGTAAGTATTGCCTATCACAACTTGCGCTTTTTGGCGTACCTCTTTGGGTGCCTCCCAAGGCTTGTGAATATATTTCTTGGGCATGTGTTTCAGTTCAGGGCAGTAGCGGCTGACATACTCGCCCTCAGTATCAAACTTTTCTCCCTGTAATACTGGATTGAAAATGCGAAAATACGGTGCGGCATCAGCCCCACAGCCAGCTACCCATTGCCAACTTGCACTATTTGCAGCCATGTCTGCATCCACTAAACAATCCCAAAACCAGCGTTCGCCTTCTCGCCAGTCTATCAATAGGTTTTTAACTAAAAACGAGCCGACAATCATGCGTACCCGATTATGCATATAACCGGTTTGCCACAATTCCCGCATGCCCGCATCAACGATTGGAATACCAGTTTGGCCTTGCTGCCATGCACGTAGATTCGCCTTACTTTGCTGCCACGGAAAATCATTATATTTGTCGTTAAAATTGTGTGTTTGTAGGCGCGGCCAATGAAACAGCAGATAGTGGCTAAATTCACGCCATCCCAATTCACTTAAAAAGGTATCGAGATGCTCGTTATCTGTATTGCCTTGTTTTGCGTCTAATGCCGCGTACCAAATTTGATTGGGAGATATTTCACCAAAATGTAAGTGAGGAGATAACCGTGATGTGCCTACCACACTCGGAATATTACGTTCGTCTTTGTATCCTTCTAACGCATCCTTTAAAAAAACAGACAGATTGTCAGCCGCGCCCTCTTCCCCAGGCTTCCAGCATTGTTCCATGGTTTTGTACCAATGAATATCAGGCAGTAACGATAACTCGTCAAGTGTTAGGCAATCATCATAATCCTTCGCATAAGTAATGCGATCTGGCGCAGATTGGGGCATACGAGGTTCGGGTTGTTGCAAACAGCCTTTTCTGTAATAAGGAGTAAACACTTTATATGGCGTTTGGTCTTTTTTAAGTACCTGCCATGGCTCCCATAACAAACTGCCGTTGAAACTGAGGGCTTCAATATCGTTTTCTTTTAAATGCGTTTTAATGGCTTTGTCGCGCTTGATTTGCCAAGGTTCGTAGCAGCGGTTCCACACGACACGTTGAATTCCCGTCTTTTCTAAAATCTCAGGAATAATCGTTTCGGGATCTCCCTTAAAAATATGTAAATGGCCATTGAGTGACTCATTTAGCGCATTGAGCGAGTGATGAAGCCACCACTTGCTGGCTGCCCCCATGGCTGTTTTGCCTGTTTGTGTGTCGTCAAAAATATAAATAGGTAGAATTTTGCCTTGTTCATAAGCATCGCGTAGCGCGGGATTGTCTCGTCGGCGCAAATCTTGACGAAACCACATCAGAGTTGTTTTTACCGTCACATCATGTCTCAAAATTATTCGTTCTATGCTCAGTATTACTGATGCTGACGGTTTTGGATCGCTTACATACTAGAAAATGCACCATGAGCCTTACTATTAAACGGTTGGGAGAGACGCTGCCGAAGATAAAACAGTAGCGGTAGATTGAACCCCAGCACTATAATACCCCTATTTCCCGTGTCACATTAAGCCACCATAAGAGCAGCTATGAACCAATTTAGTAAGGACTACCTCGTTGTGGCGCAAAACGCGTCTGGCCGAAATATGAATGTTCCTTTGTACCGTTTTAAGGGCCGCGAATCTGGACCCAAGGTCTATATTCAAAGCTCGATTCATGGTGCTGAGGTGCAGGGCAATGTTGTCATTTACCATTTGATTCAACTGCTTAAACACACCGCAATACGTGGCGAAATTATTCTTGTGCCAAACTGCAACCCAGTTGGAACCAATATTAAAGCAGGTGAATATACTCTTGGGCGATTTGACCCAGTGAATGGTACCAATTGGAATCGAGGTTATTACTACGACGAATCCTTGGTACAGGCGTTTGCACAGGGTGTTAAAGAGGGCGACTCCCTTGATGAAGTGAAGTCTCGCTTCAGAGATGAGGTAAAGCAACGCCTAGACGAAAAGCTGTCTCAAACTTGGGGATTGGGGCTTGCACATCGCCTGAACTTAAAGTTACAGCAGTTGGCATTTGATGCGGATTACGTCATCGATATTCACAATGGGCCAGTATCTACTCGTCATATTTACGTGCCCGAGTATGCCAAAGCATCTGCGACTTTGTTTAACATTCCTCATGTCATTTTTATTCCCAATCAATTCGCAGGTGCTTTGGATGAAGCGACATTTTGTCCGTGGTGGACGCTGCAAAACTTATTGTCAGAGAAGTTTCAACGAGATATTCAGTTTAACGTTGAAGCCTTTACCTTGGAAATGGGGAGTCAGGAAGTCATCAGTTTTGAAGACGGTAAGTTTGATGCGGTCAGTGTCATGTCTTACTTAAATAATAAAGGTGCACTGATTGATGCTGATTACCAACCTGCTGACATGCGTCGTGTGTCTGTGAAGCTGGCGAATTATAAGATTCTTTATACGCAACAAGGAGGGATTGTGGAATATTTGGTTGCGCCAGGTGAAGAAGTGAAAAAAGGCCAGCCTCTCGCACGTGTGCTCAATGTCGATGAGTTAGAAAATGCGCGTGCCACATACGAGATTGCAGCGCCATGTGATCTGATTACGATTTTACATTTTCCATCGGCTTCAGTGCTCAGTGGCACTCAATTGTATAAGTGCTTTACTGAGTACGAGCGGCTTACCTAGCTTGTGTGTCAGTGTTTAATGTCTATCTTAGGAATAAAACCAAATTTACATTTGGTTTATTTATATTCTTTTGGGTTCTATAAATGCGCGCATTTAGGCAAACAAAGCATTGGCAGTTATATCAAAGGGCGGGCATATTGTTAGGCGGGCTTAACATGAGGTTCGCGCTATGGACAAGTCACATTTAAAACCGGGAATGGTGGTGGAATACCATCAGGATGCGGTAGAAGTTATTGATGTCAATACATTTCAGAATACAGTGCAGGTAAAGCGTTGCTCAGACGACCGCCATTTTACGGCGAATTGTAATGAGTTACATGAAGATCCGCAGTTGCACACAGATTGCCCTACCTATTATTAAATTTATTCACGGGCATTAACGCAGGTGAGAGAGTGGTTCACCTGCGCAATCAGCCACGTTTTTGCTTCCGTCTCGTTTTCAAAAAAGGCATGGCGTAAATCTGTTTTATTGTAAATAGTTGCCCAAAATGCCTTTGCCGCATGTGAAACGCGTTCATCGTTAAATATCACTGCTGTTGCAACCAGCCCTACTTGTTTTGCTTTGTGGATGGCGCCAATCATAATTTCTCGGGTATCTGCTGACATTAGCTCGAAATGTTTTGCATACACCAAGCTTGCCCAAGGGCCGCTCGATAATTGGGCTCGATAGTGCGCGACGTTTTCAATATAAATCAGAGCCCCCTCTTGGTTGATAGGGCCTGTTACGTCAATAATTAACAGTGGAGGAGACACGGTAAAATCCACATGCCCGTGAGCAGGGAACTTAATCATATTCTAACCTATTGTAAATTAGCGCGAGTCTGCTTGTTTGAGCTGGCAAACCGGGCAGCCTTTTAATGGCGCGATGTGCATCTCCCGCCATTCCATATATAACCCGTCGAAGCAGAGCAACCTCCCATTGAGCGCCTGACCAATATTTGCCAGCATGCGGAGTGCCTCGTGTGCTTGCATCGCGCCAATAATGGCCACTAGAGGAGACAGCACGCCCGTTTCGGTGCAAGATAACATCTGTGCGTCAATATTGTGTGTCATACAATGATAGCAAGGAGATTTTGCATCGGGCAAAAAACTACTAATTTGTCCTTCAAAACGAATGGCTGCACCGACGATAAGGGGCCGCTGTTGCCTAACACAATAGGTATTTATTAATTGGCGTGTTGCCATGTTATCGCTGCAATCAATGATGATATCGCACCCTTTGAGGCATTGCTCAATGTTGCTGTTTTCAAGTCGAGATTCATACTGTTTCAGTGAGATGTCGTGATTGATTTGCACCAGTTTTTCTGCCGCAGATTGTACTTTGGCTTTGCCTACGTCTGCTTCTAGATGCAGCACTTGACGAGAGATATTAGTGATTTCAACATGGTCATCATCAATAAGAGTCAATGTACCTATGCCACTCGCTGCCAGTACTTGCGCGCACGCACAACCCAATCCACCTAATCCAACAATACCCACATGTGCATTTAATATGGCTTCTTGCCCAGCGAGATCCACTTGGGGTAATACAATTTGACGGTTGTACCGCAAGGCTTGCTTTTGTGTGATTTCGTTGCTCATAAGAATCTGATTTGAATATAGGTTTAACGCTAGTATGCAGAGATTCTGGGCGTTATGAAAGGTGATTAGGCATGCAAATGGCCTAAAAAAGGGGTGACAGTGTCACCCCGAAAAATTCGTGTTGAATACGCCCCCAAAATGAAGTGAAAAGGACGAATACGAATTGGCTGATAAAATAAACCTTGTTTGTGACAATTTTATTGAACTAGATCAAAGAATGGATAATTTAGACGAGTATGATGGCTGTGTGAGCAATATACAGCTGAATAATAAGCGATAAGGCGCATTACCTTATAATGTGTATAAGGTAATGCGGAACTGACTTGAATACCTAGGTCAGGTATTTGTATTGCATTTCAGATAGCGTTTGCACGTATTCTTCTATGCTATGTCCTGACGCAATTGCAGGGGTTAAATCAGGGTATAGCACTTTATCTAAAATGCCATTTACGCACGTATGAATCACCATAGAAACCGCTGATTTAGCGGATGTTGTGGTCATTTCATCGCGATAGCGCAATATAACCTGAGCAATTCGTTCGTACTCTTCACGGCGGCGTTGTAAACGCCCATTATCAACAAAATCAGGATAGATACGAGCATTAATATGCAGTGTTCGCAGTACGCTGCGTTTACTGTCTAAAAATGCCCAAATTTCCTTATTCACTGAATAAATAGCATCGTGAAGATTGCCATAGTGTTTAACTTCTAATGAAGCGATCCATGCCTCAAGGTCATTGCTGAAATCGTCATATAACATGGGCAGCAAAGACTCTTTATTCCTAAACCGTCGATAGTAAGAACCGACGGAGACGTCTGCACGCTGAGCAATTTCTTGAATACTGATATTCTCGAAAAACTTCTCTTCCAAACAACTATGCAATGCGTCAAGGAGCTTTTGTTGCGTGCGCTTACTCCTTGCTTGTTTGGGCTCAATAATAGTCTTTTGGCCGATCATAAAATCACACTTACTGAATGTTTGTTATTGTTTTAATGTACCGTCTCGCAATGGGTTCACCGAACATCATCTGAGAGAAGGTCGTCGTGGTTGGTGTGAAAAACGTTAAAACATTTCGTATGTGTTACTTTATTTTACCCTCAAAAGGGATGTAAAGATCAAGCAAATACTACCTATTAGGGAAAAAACATACCTAAACACGGGTTTTTAAAGGGTAACATTTGGTTATTTTTTGCATTAATTTCATTTGCTTGGTGACTACGCTACACTTAATTCGTCACTTAATATACTATTCTTTGAGCGTAGGCGAGCGTCGTTATCTTTCCTTAAATATTTGTTTATATGGAGAAAAATTAGCAGTTATGTTTGGACCTGCAGGAGCATCGACCTTTACACAAAGTGTGATCGATATTAAAAACCTTATCTACTCAGATACACAGGTAAAGGATTCCCTGTATGAACAAGCGTCTATTTTTTTTGGCATTCAAGACGATGACAAAGCACGAGTTGCACTTCAAGTCGCGAAGGTTGACGAAGCAAAAAAGGAAGTGGAAACCGCCAGTTGGACAAAGTCTAAAGCGGCTAAACAACAGCTTGAGGCGGCTGAAGCAAAATTAGCCAGCTTGAAACAGTCGATTGAAAACGACCGTGTCAAACGCTTAGACAAGTGCATCGACATTTGTACCCGTCTTATACGGCTTTCAGAGGGCACAAATGGCGCTGAAACGGCTCAAAATTCAGCGAAATTATTAGGCACAATTTTGCTGTTATCGCCAGGTGATGGTCCACGTTTACAAGTAGCGCATCAACGCTTTAAACCGATGTATAAAGCGGTATTGGCTGTTCGCTTGCTTGATAAATTGCTTACCGCAGGCATGATAACTAACAAGTATATTTTGCAGCATTACGAAGCCGATAGACGATATCCTGAAAACCCTGAGGATGATTTAACCGAGTTTCAAAGAGAAGTGGTCATCCCAGTTATGATGGCGTCAATTTATCAGGATGTGGGGATGCTGCATTTAGATGCTGTGAAGCTGTTAAAAGGGCCGAAGGGCGATCTAGACGAATTTCGGTTACTCGAAGGCGATGATCGTATCCAAATGTTGAAGCTCAACCATAAGCACTCTCTTGATTACATGAGTCATGGGTTGGGCGCGCTGCCTTATCGTGGCGATGACAAAACCGAACGTAAAGCCTTTAAAGAAAGAGAAAAAGCCAAGCTGGTGTTTATTCGCACCATGTTAAACGATGCGATAAAGCCAAAACAAGGTCTTGGCAATCTTATTAAGGTACCTCAAATATACACCTCGGTGATTTTATCAACGAAAGCCGGCTACGACGTCAGAGAGCTTCCAAAAGCTGCATTATTGCTTGAGCAAGTTGCAAAAAAAGGTGCCGTTGATGTTGCGGCAGCTGAAAAGCTGGTGGAAATTGTGGGGTATTTCCCTCAAGGTTACGGTATTGCGTACATACCAAAAGATGATCAGGATAGAGATTTAGATCGTTATGAATATGCAATTGTAACTGGGCTAAATCCGCAAAACCCCAAAGTCCCGCAATGCCGTCTTGTGACGCGAAATTTAGAATACATTGCGTTTGGCAACGATGCCCGTATTTCTGTTGAGCGAAATTTGTATTTTCCCAATACGCGTAAAAAATTACAGCGTGTCAGCCCTGAACGTCTTAAGGAAATACTCAGTAAGCTTTACCATGACTTTGAGCAGCGTGGAGCGGCAGAATTGATTCCTCGGTGCTGGCAACCATACGACTATTTTTCGTTTCGCAATAACCAGAATCTGTGGAATCGAAAACTCTGTACGACGATTTAACCGAGTAGAATTGAAAAGGGCAGAACGCGACATTACGGTCTGCCCCTTTGCATTGCGATTCATATTCGCATTTTAAGTGAATACGAAGCGCGAGCGATACTATTTACTCATTGCTCGCAGCATCCACGCGGTTTTTTCGTGAATACTCATTCTGTCGCCCACCAAAGCAGCCGATGATTCATCATCTGCATCTTGTGCCAGTGCCAATACTTCACGTGCCGTTTTAACCACTTGCTCGTGAGACTTTGTCAGAATTCGTACCATGTCGGACGCTTCTGGCACACCGTCAACTTCTTCTATCGAGCTTAATCGAACGAACTCCTTGTACGTGCCAGGAGCCGGAAAGTCGAGCGTACGAATACGTTCAGCAATGTCGTCTACTGCCGTTGCCAGTTCTGTATAATGCTCTTCAAACATAAGGTGTAGCTCGCGAAACTGCGGGCCAGTTACGTTCCAGTGGAAATTGTGGGTTTGCAAATATAGGGTGTATGAGTCTGCCAGAAGCTTGGTGAGGCCCTCCGCGATTTTTTCACGATTTGCTTTGTTAATTCCAATATCGATCTCTGTCACATTGCTCTCCTTTCGTTTGCAAAAACAATCCAAGGTATCTCAAATTGCTATAAATTCAGGTTGCGAAAAACAACCCTGTTATTCATACATCTGATGGCGTTTGTTTTAATTTCAACCGCATAGCTTCAAAAATAGTCGACGAGCAGTAAAGAAGACAATGAAAATTTACGATTACCCTGTTCGTTCTTTCCAATAAGACTTTGCTGAGTGGATGTGTGATAACTACTGCATGACCTAAAGAGTCGTAAAACAAGGAGTAACCCTATGAACATGAACCAAGTGACCATACCGGCTACAGATATGGCAGCGTCTAAAGCATTTTATGTCACTCTCGGCTTTGAGCTAATTGTTGATACTGACCATTATGTTCGATTTTATTGTGAAGACGGTGGTGCAACATTCTCATTGAGCCTGACAGATCAGCGCACCCCGAATCCAACCGTCGTGTATTTTGAACATGAAGCATTAGATATGCTATGTAACAGGTTGCAACAAAAAGGCATTGAATTTGAACAACTCCCTCACCATCAGCCTTACTTGTGGCGTGAGGCGATAGTCAGAGATCCCGCAGGTAATCTAATTAAACTGTATTGGGCGGGCGATAATCGTGTTAACCCGCCTTGGCGAGTTAGGCGAACCTAAATGAGGCGAGTTAGCATCGGGTTTAGTAGAGTCCCGTTGCAAGCGCAACGCCATTCATGACGTAATACGCCACGACGGTATTTTGGGTAACAGAACTGGTAGGCTTACAATGGAGTAAAAAAATGCTCGAAGCACCCTCGTTTTTTGACTAGAATGCAGCCCACTTAATAATAAAAATAGGCTGTATATGGAAAATAGTGTCGTAGCTGAAGAGGTGAAATCCTCAAGTGCATTGAAAGTGATACTTTCGTTTGTAGTCGGAATACTTGGCGTGTTGTGGGCAGTGGTGCAGTATGTATTTCCTGATCCGCTTACCTATTTGTATGGTGTTATTCGACCTGAATATGTATTGGTGTTAATAGGGGCACTGGTTTTCTTTTTTGCTATTGCCATTTTGGTGTCCTCGTATCTAAAAAATAAAATAACATTTTTTATTACTTCTCCTCTCGTATTCATCGCCTCGTGTTTTACCTTCTTTTTGATTGGTATGGAATATAACAGCCCCGACTTTACTGAGGGGCTTCCAAGGGTTACCGCACAACATGGGAGTTTGTATCATAAGGGGGTGGAGTTCGCCCACAGAGCGTGTCAACGAGAAGCCGATACTATTTCTTGTTATGTTGTAGTGAAGAATCGCCGCGGCCAACGCCGAGTTGATGCTGACAGCTGGCGACTCGTCATGAAAGATGGGGCAATATTCAATGATTACGACATGTACCGTGGTGGCCAAAAAGTTGAGCGTTATGGTCGAAACCTAGACTTACCTCAAGGAGTTGAAGCGAGAGTGAAAGTCGTTTTTTATGGCGTTGATCTGCATTACGGCCATATTCTTAAACTAGGATTTGAAGCTAGCAATAAAGAGCTTGGCTTTAAAAACATAGGGATTCAATAAATCCATCTGTCGGCCACATTAGCCTCATGTGGCCGAACTAAATACGATTTAACGATAGAATGAATAAAGGTTACACAAAACCTGCTATCGTTTTTAGCCATTTCTTGTTATGAATACAATCCAACTATAAGTGGTGAGCCGAAAGACGAGTGAATAGGATTTTGTTTGTCTGGTCAGGCCTTGATTAGGCCCTGTAACAAATTTGTGTACCTGCCTCTTTCTATTTTTTGCGTGTTCGGATAATCTCTAGATAGTGCCATAGCAACAACACTAGGCCCGACATAAATCCAACAGATATGCCGGTGGCCAGGCTTTTTGTGGCAATAGCTACGCTAACGCCGAAAGCGGCACTCAAACCTATTTTGAATTTCCTACTTTTTTTATTGCTTTCGCGCACGAGATACTCCTGTTGTCTCATTAAATTCCGTTTCTATTCAGCTTAGTCGAATATTTTCGTATTAATAGCAATGGTTGACGGGAATGATGCCGCATGATCAAAGAGATACACTGTGACACACAAAAAAAGCAGCCTCAGGCTGCTTTTTTAAAATCTATCGAATACAAGACGTTTACTCGTCCAAGAAGCTACGTAGTTGCTCAGAGCGGCTCGGGTGACGAAGTTTACGCAAAGCTTTGGCCTCTATCTGACGAATACGCTCTCGGGTTACGTCGAACTGTTTGCCCACTTCTTCTAACGTGTGGTCAGTGTTCATATCGATACCAAAACGCATACGCAATACTTTCGCTTCACGGGCGGTTAGACCCGCAAGGACTTCTTGTGTTGCGTTTTTCAAGCTACCGCCGGTCGCTGAATCAAGAGGCTGCACAATCGTGCTGTCCTCAATAAAGTCACCAAGATGTGAATCTTCATCATCACCGATTGGTGTCTCCATTGAGATTGGCTCTTTTGCAATCTTCAATACTTTGCGGATCTTGTCTTCAGGCATTAGCATACGCTCCGACAATTCTTCAGGCGTTGGCTCGCGGCCCATTTCTTGAAGCATTTGGCGTGAAATACGATTCAATTTATTGATCGTTTCAATCATATGCACTGGAATACGAATTGTTCTTGCCTGATCTGCGATTGAACGCGTAATAGCCTGACGAATCCACCATGTAGCGTATGTCGAGAATTTGTAACCACGACGATATTCGAACTTATCAACCGCTTTCATTAGACCAATATTCCCTTCTTGAATCAGATCCAAGAATTGAAGACCACGGTTGGTGTATTTCTTCGCGATTGAGATAACAAGACGCAGGTTAGCTTCAACCATTTCCTTTTTCGCTCGACGCGCTTTCGCTTCACCGATTGACATACGACGGTTGATGTCTTTGATATCTTCAATGTTCAGGCCAGTTTCTTCTTCTACCTGATTCATCTTCGAAATAGCACGCTCAATATCTTCTTGATGGTTTTTCAGTTCTGCCGCATAGGCTGCGCCAGACGTCAGAGCGGCGTTTAACCAGTCAGAACTGGTTTCATTTCCTGCAAAAATTTTGATGAATTCTTTCTTCGGCATTTTCGCGTGCATCACACAATGCTTCATGACAATACGCTCTTGAACACGTACTTTATCCATCATTTCACGCATGTTTTTCACCATGCGATCAAATTGCTTAGGTACTAAACGGAACTCTTTGAAGACTTCACTAAGCTGCTCAATTTGCGCTTTTGCGTCTTTGTGCGCGCGACCTTTAGCATTGATAACATCACGAGTTTTGTCGTACTGAACGCGAAGTTCTGCAAACTTTTCGCGTGCTAATTCAGGATCGATGCTGTTGTCATCGTCTTCTGAATCATCGTCATCATCGCTATCGTCGTCGTCTTCATCTTCCAGTTCTTCTTCTGACAATTCAGAACCGATGTGAGTCGCAGTAGGCGCAAGATCTTGCTCGTCGTTAGGATCAACAAAGCCAAGAATAATATCGCTCAGGCGAATTTCTTCTGCTTCATACAAGTCCCATTGATCAAGTAGGTATGTGATTGCCTCAGGATACTCAGCAACACTACACTGAACCTGATTAATCCCTTCTTCGATGCGCTTGGCAATTTCGATCTCGCCTTCTCGCGTCAATAGTTCTACTGTACCCATTTCACGCATGTACATGCGCACAGGATCAGTTGTACGACCGATTTCACTCTCAACGGTAGCCAAAGCTTGGGCCGCAGCCTCTGCAACTTCTTCATCTGCCGTTGTTTCTGCCATCAACAATTCATCGGAATCAGGTGCTGATTCAAACACCTGAATACCCATGTCGTTAATCATACGAATGATGTCTTCAATCTGATCGGAGTCAACGATATCCTGAGGAAGGTGATCGTTAACTTCGGCAAATGTTAAGTAGCCTTGCTCTTTGCCTTTCGCTATGAGAAGTTTTATCTGAGACTGCTTGCTTTGCACCATATAACCTACATGTGTTAAATCAGTTAAAAATGCGTTAAACCGTGTTTATACCCCAATATTTTGGCGCTCAAAGTCACGTTTTAACGGCTAAATTCTATGCTTGCTGTGAGGCGTTAGCGAATTAACCAGTATAGCAGAAACGCCCCTCTTTCGGCTAGCCTTTATTGGTGTTTTCCTGTACACCTTCATTTGCATCTGACAGTCTACTCTGTTGTATAGGTCATTTTGGTCTGACTTAACAGCATAAACTCTCTTTTTTCATCCTCAGTTAGACTGTTTTTTACGCGAAGTTGTTCAAACCTTGCGTGCAATTGTTGTTCAATCAATCGACTAAAGCTGTCTTTGTATAATTTGTCTGGGTTTGTCTCATCAGCATCGTGATCAGCATGAAGCAACTTATTTAAGTGTTTTCCATCTGGATCATCTCGAAAATATTCCAGCACGAGGCCAGTATGTGCTGATGCATTTTGCATACAGAAGTGATGCAGCTTCTTTAATATTTTTAGACCCTGGCTAAGTTGTTCGTCTAATGGCTGAGGATTCACTTCTGGATTACTGGTTGCCAGTTGTGGTCTCAATAGTAATAGTCGTATCAATTTGCGAACCGGTGATATTGCGGTACGCACTGGACGGCTACTGTCGAACTTCTTAACCGAGCCCATATCCCGATTAACTGCCTGTGCAGACGCAAGGTGCCCGCGGGTTTTTATATCGAGTTCTTCCTGAAGCAGAGCCGACAAATTATCTGCCTTTATCTGCTCAATATAACCAAGGGCTTCTTGTCTTAGTGCAGCTTTCCCTTCTTGTGTACCTATATGGTGACGCTGGGTAAGGTTTTCAAAGAAAAATTCAGATAGCGGTACGGCGTTATCGAGCGTTTGCTCGAATGCCTCTCTTCCTATTTTTCTGATTAAACTGTCTGGATCTTCTCCATCGGGTAAGAACAGAAAGCGCATTTGTACGCCATCTTTTAAGTAGGGGAGGGCGTTTTCAAGTGCACGCCAAGCAGCCTCTCGGCCTGCTCGGTCACCGTCATAACAGCAAATGACTTCAGGCACTGCCCTAAATAACATTTGTACATGCTCGGGCGTTGTTGAGGTGCCTAATGCTGCAACTGCATACTGAATACCAAACTGTGCAAGGGCCACTACATCCATGTAGCCTTCCACAACCATAAGTCGTGTTAATTTTCGGTTAGCTTGCTTGGCTTGATAGAAGCCGTATAACTCTTGTCCTTTGTGGAATATGCGCGTTTCTGGTGAGTTCAGGTACTTTGGGCCGCCCTCTTCCAGCACGCGCCCACCAAAGCCAATCACTCTGCCACGTTTGTCTCTGATGGGAAACATAATGCGATCACGGAAAAAGTCGTATCGTCGACGTTTATCGTTTTCTGTAATTAACTTTAAATCAAGTAACTGTTGCTGTTTTTCGGGGGTACTGCCAAAAACCGTAAGTGCGCCATCCCATTCTGGTGGGGCAAATCCGATATCGAACTGTTTAACAATTTCACCACTGAGACCACGACTTTTGAGGTATTCAACGGCTTTATCTTTTTCTGGATGTTGCCGGAGCTGCTGTTGAAAGAAACGTGACACCTGCTCCATAAGCGCAAAATCATCTTCGAGCTGAGCGCGTTTATTAGGATCCGGCTGACCTTGCCCTTTTTCTCTTGGAACATCTATACCGTGAAAAGAGGCGAGCTCTTCGATGGCCTCAGGAAATTCTAGGCGATCAAATTCCATAATAAAGGAAATCGCATTGCCGTGAGCACCACACCCAAAGCAGTGATAAAACTGTTTATCCTGACTGACGGTAAATGATGGCGTTTTTTCGTTGTGAAAAGGGCAACAGGCCTGATAATTCTTACCTGCTTTTTTTAACCGAACGCGGTTATCGACAATGTCGACGATGTCTGTTCGGGCGATGATATCATCAATGAAGTCGCGTGGTATTCTTCCGGCCATAATGCTTTATAAAAAACGTGGAGTCGTTACTTTAGCAGTGCAAACAAACAAGCCGCAACATCTAAGATGTGCGGCTTGTTTATTTTTATTTTGTGCGAATACTGAGAAACAGATATCGCGGCTCAGGCAGAATGCTAATTGCAGCTTATGCCGTTAGCTTTCCTTTAATCTGGCCACTTAGCTTACCCATGTCAGTGCGCCCTTGTACTTTTGGCTTTAGCCAACCCATCACTTTACCCATATCCTGCATGCCATTGGCACCTGTTGCAGACATAGCTTCGTCAATGAGGGCATTTAGCTCGCTCTCGGTTAAGGGCTGAGGCAAAAAGTCCTGCAGCACGGCAATTTCAGCGATTTCATTATCTGCGAGATCTTGACGATTTGCTGCTTCAAACTGGCTAGCGGCGTCTTTACGCTGTTTAACCATTTTGGTGAGAAGAGCAACAACGTCTTCGTCAGTGACTTCGACTTTTTCGTCGATTTCTTTCTGCTTAACCGCCGCAAGCGCCATGCGAATTGTGCCTAAACGTAGTTTGTCTTTGGCACGCATTGCGTCTTTTTGCGCGTTCTTAAGATTTTCAAGCAATGACATGAAATAAACTCTTTGGAAAGCCAGGCCTAAACCAAGTAGCACCGCATGACGGTGCTACAGGGCGAGATTAGTACAATTTGATGCGACGAGCGTTTTCGCGAGCCAACTTCTTCAAGTGACGCTTTTTAGCAGCCGCTTTCTTGCGCTTACGTTCCCAAGTAGGCTTTTCGAAGAACTCACGACGACGAACTTCAGAAAGGATACCTGCTTTTTCACATGAACGCTTGAAGCGACGTAGAGCTACGTCAAATGGTTCGTTTTCTCTTACTTTAACGATTGGCATTAAAATCTCACCTCAAAATAAATTTGTTTTCTACCAGCTCAAAAAATAACCGGTGCGGTTAAAAATGGTGCGGAATTTTAATCATATCTGACAGCAAAGTAAAGCCCAGACTACGAATAATTGGCGAAATCCTGATTGAAACGGTAAACTTCCCGTCAATTTTCTAAGGTCAAGAAGGCACATCAATGCGTGTATTAGGTATCGAAACGTCCTGTGATGAAACAGGTGTAGCGATTATTGATGATGAGTTAGGGCTACTATCTCATGAATTATACAGTCAGGTAAAGTTGCATGCGGATTATGGCGGCGTAGTCCCAGAGCTAGCATCACGTGATCATGTAAGAAAATTAGTGCCGCTGATTCAAAAGGCAATGAAAGACGCGAATTGTACAAAGGATGATATTGACGGTATCGCGTTTACACAAGGCCCCGGTTTAGTCGGCGCGCTTCTTGTGGGATCTTCGGTGGCTCGCAGTTTGGCATTCGCGTGGAACAAACCTGCTATTGGCGTACATCACATGGAGGGGCACTTGCTTGCACCAATGCTAGACGATCCTAAACCCGCTTTTCCCTTTGTGGCGCTTTTGGTGTCTGGTGGTCATTCAATGATGGTTAAGGTAGAAGGTATTGGTGAATACGAGGTGCTAGGCGAGTCGGTTGACGATGCCGCTGGTGAAGCCTTCGATAAAACCGCCAAATTACTCGGATTGGACTATCCGGGTGGGCCGTTATTGGCAAAGTTGGCTGATTCGGGCGAACCAGGGCACTATTCTTTTCCGCGACCTATGACAGATCGCCCTGGTTTAGATTTTAGTTTCAGTGGGCTTAAAACCTTTGCTGCCAATACTATTCGTGACGCCGGTGATGATGACGCGGCGCGAGCAAACATTGCGTATGCGTTTCAGGAAGCCGTTGTAGATACGCTGTCGATAAAGTGTCGTCGCGCGCTCAAAGAAACGGGCTTGAAGCGATTAGTTATTGCTGGCGGAGTGAGCGCCAACAGAATGCTGAGAGAACAGCTCGCTGTTTTAATGGACAAAATTGGCGGGGAAGTGTTTTATCCTCAGCTTGCATTTTGCACGGATAACGGCGCAATGATTGCCTATGCTGGCCTTCAGCGCTTAAAAGCAGGTCAAACATCGCCCTTGTCAGCGCAGGCTAAACCACGTTGGCCTTTAGACGAACTGCCGCCTCTGTAAACAGAGAACTGGTTTTCGTACGCGAACTATTCAGGTTTCGGAAGGCGGCGCTTTTTAGCGACTTTGCCTTCCTGTCCTTTGATTAAACGCACAATGTTATCTTTATGTCGCAAGATAATCAGAGCAGATAGCATCGCTACAGGAATGGTATATGCAGGTTTAATCCAGAATGTAAACAGGGGGGCCAGTGACACTGCAACAATGGCGCCCAATGATGAATAGCCAGTTAAGTAGACGACAAATCCCCAAGACACAATGAGCAGTCCTGCTAATCCTAAGCCTATAGGAAGCATGGCACCAAAGGCGGTAGCAACGGCTTTTCCTCCTTTGAAGCCAAAAAATAAGGGGAAAATATGCCCTAAGCACGCCGCAACGGCAATAAGGCCTAAGTAAAACGCTTCAATACCCAGAAAGTAACTGCCCCAGACAGGAATGGTGCCTTTGAGGATATCAAACACCAGTACCATGATTGCGGGAATTTTTCCCCCTAGCCTGTACACGTTGGTCGCGCCAGGATTTGATGAGCCATGTTCTCTTGGGTCTGGAAGTTTGAATAGACGACAGATCAGAATGGCACTGGAAATCGACCCAATGAGATAAGCGCTGACGAGCAGCAAAATTGTCAGTGCAGTCATAGCGTTGCCTTAAGAACAGAAAAGACGTATCGCCTCAATTAAATGAAGATATCCTAATCGGTTGATGAGAAAACAACAACCCGAACCAGTTGTTTTATGTGCAAAAAAGGTACTACCTCTATTTCTATTACGTCGTTTTGCTAAATTGGTTTTTGTGTTGCTCTAGCCACCTGCTGAAAAATTAGCGACAATACAGGCTTTGTTAATTCGCGGGCTAAAAAATGGATAAAATAATAATACAGGGGCTAAAAATTAATGCCTTAATCGGCGTGTACGATTGGGAGCGGGAGTCTAAACAGCCACTGTTAGTCGACATTGTTATGCAGCTCGATTTATCTAAAGCGGCCCAATCGGATGATGTCAACGATACCGTTGATTACGCCAAGGCGGCCGAGTTGTTAGAGAAGGTAGCACTTGATAGCGATTTTCAACTATTGGAAGCTCTTGCAGGAAAGCTTATCGATACGCTTATGGCAACCTATCCACTGTTAAATGTCACCCTTACATTAACCAAGCCCAATATTCTGGATAACGCCCAAAAAGTGGCGGTTCAAATGACCCGAGAAGCCTGAGTCTGATGCATCAAATATATATTAGTGTTGGCAGTAATGTTGATAGGGAAACTAACACCCGAAATGGCGTGAGGGCGCTATTGTCCGAATTTGAAAACGTTGAAGTGTCAACTGTTTACGAAAGCGAAGCGGTCGGATTCAACGGCAATCCATTTTACAATTTGGTGGTAAAGGCGGCGACTGACAAATCTTTAGAAGAGGTAGAAGCGACCTTGAAAGGGATTGAGTCTGAGAATGGGCGTCAGCGAGGCGAGAAAAAGTTTGCTCCTCGTACACTCGATTTAGATCTTTTATTCTACGACCGTGTCGTATGCGATGCGCCTGTTCAATTGCCGCGTGATGAGATTTGCACCAATGCGTTTGTGCTATTACCCCTTAGCGAATTAGCACCAGAAATGATTCATCCTGTTACCGATACCCGCTTAAGTGATATGTGGAAGCACTATCACAATCCGAAGCAAAAGTTATGGGCGATTGATTTTAACTGGAGTGACACACTGCCATGAGTATTGTTGAAATCATTATTCTTGCCCTAATTCAAGGGTTGTCAGAGTTTCTACCAATATCCAGTTCTGCTCACCTTATTTTGCCGTCTGTGTTGCTTGGTTGGACAAATCAAGGTTTGGCCTTTGATGTCGCTGTACACGTAGGCAGTTTATTGGCTGTGGTGATTTACTTTCGTGAAGATATTGGGCGCATGTTAGTTGCCTGGCTGTCGCACGGTTTTACTAAACAGCAAACTGATGACAGCAAATTAGCCTGGTGGGTCATATTGGCGACAATCCCTGCTATTGTTATGGGGTTTTTGTTTAAGTCTTATATTGAGGTTTATGCACGCTCGGCACTGGTTATTGCCTGCACTACCATCGGGTTTGGTTTATTGCTTTGGTATGCCGATGCAACAGCAAAACTACGTAAGAATGTATATGAAATTACGTGGAAGTCTGCCTTAATTATTGGTTTAGCCCAAGTACTAGCGATGATTCCGGGTACATCAAGAAGTGGCATTACCATGACTGCTGGATTGATGTTAGGGTTAAACCGTGAGAGTGCAGCGCGATTTTCATTTTTATTGTCGATTCCTGTTATTTTAGGGGCGGGGGTGCTGATTACCTATGACCTCGTGCAATCTCCCACAGACGTCGATTGGAATGTGCTTATTTACGGTGCGGTCTTAAGTTTTTTTAGTGCATATTTGTGTATTTATTTGTTCCTCAATTGGATTTCGCGTATTGGCATGTTGCCGTTTGTGATTTACAGACTGTTACTTGGCGCGATAATTTTGGGCATTATCTATTGGTGAGTCAGCGTAAATACGCTTGGAAGCCCAATTGATTAATTGGGCGTTTTACACGAGGGAATAACGTATGAGTGACACGATTTTTAGTAAGATTATTGCAAAGGAAATCCCCGCAGAAATTATCTATGAAGATGATATCGCGCTGGCGTTTAATGACATTAATCCACAAGCACCCACGCATTTTTTGGTGATACCTAAAAAACCGATAGCGACGATTAATGATATTCAAGAAAATGACCGTGAAATCGTCGGGCACCTATATTGGGTGGCGGCAAAAATCGCAAACGAGTTAGGGTTTGCAGAGCAGGGCTATCGTGCTGTGATGAACTGCAACGAATTTGGTGGACAAACGGTTTATCATATTCATTTGCATGTTTTGGCTGGCAAACCTTTAGGGTGGCCGCCTTATCAAGAACGCTTAAAAATCGAGTAATGTATCGGTCAAATTATTCAGCATCGTTTTAAATGGTGTGAGAACAGAAAGCGAGCTCACATCAACAACTCAATATGCGTCCGCCTCTTTGAAAACATACATTGAAGAGGCGGTGTAAATAGACTTTCATCGGACGTGAAGCCCTAGTTTTGTTGCTGTAGCCAAGACGGTTGACAATCTTCAAATTGTTCTATTTTTTCAAGTTTTTCTAGCGTTAATCCAATCGCATCTAACCCATTTATTAAGTTGTGCTTATGATGGGCTTCAATCTCAAAATCATAGGTATTTCCGTTACACACAACGGTTTGTGTTGGTAGGTCTACCGTTATAGATATCAATGGATCGTCTGACACGAGTGAAAATAGGCTATCTATGTCTTGTTCGTTTAATTGAATAGGTAGTAGTTGGTTATTAATGCAATTCCCGTAAAAAATATCAGCAAAGCTGGTAGCAATAATAACTTTAAAACCATAATCACCTAGTGCCCAAGGGGCATGCTCACGGCTTGAACCACAGCCAAAGTTTTCTCTGCTTAATAAAATACTTGCCTGTTGATGCTCCGGTTTATTAAGCACAAAGTCAGGGTTGGGTTCTTTCTCGTACAAGTCCAAATAACGCCAATCATGAAATAAGTGTTTCCCAAACCCCACTCGACTGACGGCAGTTAGGAACTGTTTTGGAATGATTTGATCGGTGTCGACGTTTGCTTGGTCTAGAGGAACCGCCGTACCTGAATGTGAAGATATACCTGTCATAGCGTCTCCTTATTGTTGAGGTAAATTACGAATATCGACAAAGTGACCATGCAAAGCTGCGGCCGCCGCCATAGCGGGGCTGACCAAGTGCGTGCGCGCGCCGCGGCCTTGTCGTCCTTCGAAGTTGCGGTTGCTAGTGGAAGCGCAACGATCACCTGCTTTTAGTAAATCGTCGTTCATACCTAGGCACATTGAACAACCTGGCAAACGCCATTCAAACCCTGCTTGCTTAAAGACTTCATCAAGCTTTTCTGCTTCAGCTTGCTGTTTTACGCTGACTGAGCCAGGCACGACAATAGCTTTTACCGAGGGGGCTACTTTACCTCGCTTTACTACATCTGCTGCAGCACGTAAATCCTCAATGCGACTATTGGTGCATGAACCAATAAATACATGGCTTACGGCAATGTCAGATAAACGTTGGCCTGCGGTTAATCCCATGTAGGTTAGCGCTTTTTGTGCGGCTTCTTTTTCAACATGATCTACAAAGTCGGCAGGAGCGGGAATGGGGGTATTAATATCAATCACCTGACCGGGATTGGTTCCCCAAGTCACTTGTGGGCCAATCTCTTCCGCTGGCAACGTCACTTCAACATCAAATGTAGCATCGGCGTCAGAATGCAATGTATGCCAGTAGGCAAGCGCCGCATCCCAACTCTCGCCTTTAGGGGCATAATCACGACCTTGAATATAGTCAAAGGTGATATTATCTGGTGCGATTAATCCAGCTTTTGCACCCGCCTCGATGCTCATATTGCAAATGGTCATGCGCGCTTCCATCGACAGAGCACGAATGGCTTCACCGGCATACTCGATAACGTGCCCTGTTGCGCCCGCGTGGCCGATTTTGCCGATAATTGCAAGCACAATGTCTTTGGCGGTTATTCCAGCAGCAAGTGTACCGTCTATGGTTACGCGCATACTTTTTGCTTTAGTTTGCTTCAGTGTTTGTGTCGCAAATACATGTTCTACCTGAGAGGTACCGATGCCGAACGCCAAGGCCCCAAACGCACCATGGGTTGCTGTATGAGAGTCGCCGCATACAACCGTCATGCCAGGTAAAATTAGGCCAAGTTCAGGACCGATGACGTGAACAATGCCTTGTTTACTGTGACCAACGGGAAACAAAGCAATGCCATGTTTTTCACAGTTATTCATCAGGGTTTGCAGTTGTCGTTTATTATCTGGTCCGCATGCGTCAATCGCCAAAGATCGCGTCGAAATACTGTGATCCATGGTGGCAAAGGTTTTGTCGGGACGCCTTACATTACGCTGTTTGTCGTCTAATCCTGCAAAGGCTTGGGGGGAAGTCACTTCATGTATTAAGTGACGATCAATATACAAAAGGCTGTCTTCACCGATTTGATCGACAATATGCGATGCCCAGATTTTGTCATATAAGGTTTGAGCCATGGTGGTTATTCCTTACTCATAATGGCGTTTACGATAAAGTTACCTACATCTTGAGTAGAGTGAGCAAGATGGCGCTGTTCAAATGGCAGTAGTTCGGCGGTCAATATGCCTTCGTTCAGTGCCGCACTTACGGCATCGTCAATGGCATCTGCTGCTTCATGTTCTTGAAGGCTATATCGAAGCATCATGCTTGCCGATAATATTTGTGCGATAGGGTTAGCAATACCTTTGCCCGCGATGTCGGGGGCCGACCCCCCTGCGGGCTCGTAAAGACCAAACCCTGCTGCGTTCAAACTGGCTGAAGGTAGGAGCCCCATAGAGCCTGTGATCATGGCGCACTCGTCGGAGATGATGTCACCAAACATATTTGAGCAAAGCATGACATCGAATGCCTGTGGTACTTTCAATAGTTGCATTGTGGCGTTGTCGATATACATATGCTCTAGCGTAACGTCGGGGTAGCGCAGTGCGACTTTTTCTACGACCTCTCGCCATAATCGGCTGCACATCAGTACGTTGGCTTTATCGACTGACGTCACTTTTTTGTCTCGTAGTCTTGCAGCTTCAAACGCTTGGGTTGCGATTCGCTCAATCTCGCCATAGCTGTATCGCATGGTGTCATAGGCAACCTGCGATTCGCCTTCGCCATCGATACCTTTGGGTTGACCAAAGTAGATCCCGCTGGTGAGTTCACGCATAACCAAAACATCAAAGCCTGATGCGGCGATGTCAGCGCGAAGAGGAGACAGATGCTCAAGCCCCGGATAAATCTTGGCTGGGCGAAGGTTATTGAACAAGTCAAAGTGGCTTCGTAATGCAAGTAATGCCGCTCTTTCAGGGCGTTGCTCCAACGGCAAAGAGTCCCATTTGGGCCCGCCTATGGAGCCAAATAAAATGGCATCGGCTTGTTCGCACCCTTTGAGCGTCGCTTGCGGAAGCGCATGACCGTGTTTGTCTATCGCGCACCCGCCGACATCAAATTGATTGAGGGTAATTGAAAAACCTGATTTTTGACTGATTGCCTCTAACACGTTTAGGGCTTCATGCATAACTTCTGGGCCGATGCCGTCTCCGGCTAATACAGCGATAGCGTGTTGGCGCATAATGGTTATTCCTTCCTTTTTATTTTTTACACACCAGCAACATGCTGCTGTTGACGTTTTTGTTGATCGATCTGATCGGCGGTATATGTATTGTTAAGTACGTAAACAAGCGCTTTCACGCCAGCCTCAACAATGTCGGTGGCCAAGCCGATTCCGTTGAATCGACGTGTTTTGTACTCTGCGACGACACTCACTTGAGCGAGTGCATCTGCACCTTCACCTTTTGAATCTAATTTAAAATCGACGATCTGTAGATCATCGTGCCCTAGCACTTTGATAATGGCGTTGAAGGCGGCATCTACTGGGCCGTTACCGACAGAAGATTCCGTAACTTCGTGTTCACCTACGCGCATTTTTACGGTAGCGCTGGGAATGATCTCGCGTCCTGAATTGGCGTGCAGGTACATGAGTTGGTAGTGTGCTTGTTGATGTTTCTGTTGGTCAAAAAATAACAAGGCTTCTAAATCATAATCGAATACTTGCCCTTTTTTGTCCGCCAGTTTTAAAAATGCATCGTAAACGGCTTCTAAATCAAAATCATGCTCCTGATAACCTAGTTCGTGTAAACGATGCTTAATGACATGGCGGCCTGAACGTGAGGTGAGGTTCAGGTTGTTTTTGTTGATGCCGACACTTTCAGGTGTCATGATTTCGTATGTGTTCTGGGCTTTTAAAACGCCATCCTGATGAATACCTGATGAGTGGCTAAATGCATTGGCGCCGACAATGGCTTTGTTGGCCTGCACAGGCATATTGCAAAGTTGGCTAACCAATTTAGACGTGCGATGAATTTCTTGCGAGCGAATGCGGGTTTGTAAACCCAACATGTGTTGACGGGTTTGTAATATCATCGCGATTTCTTCTAATGAGCAGTTGCCTGCGCGCTCACCAATACCGTTAATGGTACACTCTACCTGACGTGCTCCCTGTTCTACAGCGGCCAGTGAATTGGCTACAGCGAGTCCTAAATCATTGTGGCAATGAACTGAAATCACCGCATTATCAATATTTGGGACGCGGTTGAATAACTGCTGAATGATGCCTCCGAACTCTGTGGGGGTGGTGTAACCCACCGTATCAGGAATATTGACGGTTGTTGCGCCAGCGCGAATCGCGGCTTCTACCATTCGGCATAAATAATCTATGTGTGTTCTGCCTGCGTCTTCACATGAAAACTCAACATCATCAGTGTACCTCCGCGCGTGCTTTACTGCCTTAACAGCCATTTCAACCACTTCGTCATGAGATTTACGTAATTTTGCATCAACGTGGATATCGGACGTGGCAATGAATGTATGGATTCGAAATCGTTCGGCTACCTTTAGCGCTTCTCCGCAGGCGTCAATGTCTTGGGGTAAAGCTCTTGCGAGACCTGCTACGGTGGCCGTTTTTACGTTTTGGGCGATACTCTGGACTGATTGGAAATCACCAGGCGATGAGACCGGAAAACCGGCTTCGATAATGTCTACCCCTAACCGTTCCAGCGCTAAAGCAATCTGGAGTTTTTCTTTCGCTGTTAAACTGGCAGGGAGTGCCTGCTCACCATCACGTAATGTGGTGTCGAAAATCTTAACCTGATTGCTCATAGTGTTGTCCTTCAATGTGACGTTGCCGTTGGCCTAAAACGAAAAAACCCGTGCTTTTGCACGGGTTTTTGCTGAATGTGGTCGTTTTTTATTTACAACCTACCCGTGCAGTCTTGCTGCCATGAGGAGTAGGGTAATAAGGAGTAACGACTTCATGTTCATATCAATATAACGTATCTGTGTTTGCTGCTTTTAGTTTGTCGCGCTTGGTAACTCATTCAGTGCATAAAATGTTCTTCTGCATTCATTAAAGCGCGATTTACTTTTAAACGTCAATAAAAGTTAACAAGTTTTTTAATAGTTAATCGGTATATGCTTATACTTTTTTTACTCAAGTGACACGTTTGATTTACGCTTATCTTTTTTATATTCAATTGCTAATCAGCAATGCACCTAGCACCAGACGTTAGTTGTTTAGCCTTTCACAAGCGGGGTATTCTTTTAGCGCTTGTGATGCTACCTGGCCTAAAAAATCTTGAACGTCTGGACTCACATCTATGGTTTCATCTGGCGTTAGCAGGTCTGCTGGATATTGACTGATAGTTTCAGTGATAACCAATGCTGCGAGCAAAGATCCCGTAAGATTTGCATGGTTGCCATCAGGCGCATGAAGCGTTAAATCAGGGCGTATAGATGAGGCGATATCCCATGCCATGCCAACAGGTGAAACACAAGCCGGAGCTTGATCCGCAATACTACTGTAGAGTTGATGTAAATATTCGCCTTCCCATCCGCGTCCCCATTGTCGCCATTCTGGAAAGAATACCGCCATTCCACCTTGTTCGGTGATTTTGTCCACCCATGCTTTGGCAGCGTCTGTCGGGTAATCAACTGATTGACTTTGAGAGTAGCGCTGTGCTTGCAGCGTAACGTGAGTCCATTGGCGAGACTCAAATTTTCGAAGCGTCGTAGATTCATCTAAATGTTGATAGAGAAATGCAATGGTAGGCGCGTAGTCAACTAAGATGCGTTTGTCTGGGAGTGCTTGTTTCATCAGCTTCCCTACCATCAAAGGCAATCCATTTGCGGTAGTGTGGCTATTTCCAATCATTAATAATGCCACATCTTTGTCTATTGGTTCTGCGGAAGCAATGTTGTCTGAAGGCGGTGTAGTAGGCGAAGTTTGCTGAGAACGAGAGGAATCGGTTGAATTGCCACTTCCGCATCCATAAAGCGTTACAGCAGATATTAAACCCAAAATAAGCAGGTTCACATAACGCATACGACCTCCTGTTTGCATGTGGTGTTTTTAGATATTTTTATTCTAACAATGCAAATTAACTATTTGTTTTAACTGTTTTAATTTTCATGATTACAGCACAAGCAAAAGTACAAGGCAATCATTACTTATGTCCTAAAATCGTCAACGAAATGTCTTCCAATTGATGGTGCTAGACAATAACAATTCACGCAGTGTGAGGGGACGAGGTTGTGCACGCCCTTTGTGATTCCATACATGACCACAACATGCAGCGACCATAGTAGATTTAGTTGGGTGCAACACACGCTTGAGTGTAGACGCGGATTCATTTGCAGGTTGCCCATTGAAATGGAACCAGCGAAATTTATTGCAATGCAAGCGGCTTTGATGCTGATCAATTCTGTCTATAGAGTCTAACTCAATGTGCTCTACGCCATTGTTATTAACATACACCGGCACAGCGATACCCATACTGGCGTGTTTAATAAACCAGCTCTCTGTTTTAGCGGCATCCCAATCAGAGGCGGGGCATTTAGCTACTTGTTTGGCTTGCCAGCTGGCATTGTGAATATCAACGTTAATGGGGGCGTTTGCGTTGAGAAGATGATCTGCGGTGCGTTTTACATGCTTAGACAAGTTTGTCAGTTTGTGTTGAAGTGTAGGTACTTGCGATTCAGAAAGGTGTGCAAGGGCAAGCAACTCTCGTTCATACAGAGCGTTACACAACTGTGAATACGCCAGCTGTTGCTTGTCTTGAGAGAAGATATCAATTTGTTTTGAATCACTGCTCTTTGCCACGTTGATGGCCCACCAAATAAAAACGGGAAACACTATGGTAACCAAGGATCACCAATGCTGTCTCCCGTTATTTTAGCGTTTTTAAGCCAGATTACTGACCTTTTACTTCCTTGCGGCCATTAAATGCAACTTGTTGTAGTTCTTCTTCGATACG
Organism: Fluctibacter corallii; assembly: GCF_025751585.1. Lineage (GTDB taxonomy): Bacteria > Pseudomonadota > Gammaproteobacteria > Enterobacterales > Alteromonadaceae > Fluctibacter_A > Fluctibacter_A corallii. Next base: position 306,686 of record NZ_JAOWKX010000001.1, on the reverse strand, counting down.
AAGTAACTGGTTGTACTTAGCAACGCGATCAGAGCGACAAAGTGAACCCGTTTTAATTTGGCCTGCGGCTGTACCCACTGCTAAATCAGCAATAGTCGCATCTTCCGTTTCACCACTACGGTGAGAAATAACGGCCGTGTAGCCTGCATCTTTTGCCATTTTTATCGCGTCCAACGTTTCAGTTAGTGAACCGATTTGGTTGAACTTGATAAGAATGGAGTTTCCAACGCCTTGCTCAATCCCGCGCTTTAATATTTTAGTGTTGGTGACAAACAAATCGTCACCTACTAATTGAACTTTGTCGCCAGCAATCTTTGTAAGATAAGACCAACCTTCCCAGTCACTTTCATCTAATCCATCTTCGATAGAAATAATCGGGTATTTTTCAGACAGCGTTTTTAGGTAGTCACTGAAGCCCTCTGAATTGAAGACTTTGCCTTCGCCTTTCAGATTGTATTGTCCGTCTTCATAAAATTCAGATGCCGCACAATCAAGCGCCAGTGTGATGTCTTTATTCATTTCGTAGCCTGCTTTTTCAACCGCTTCGACAATCACGGTAAGCGCTTCTTCGTTAGAACTCAGATTCGGCGCAAATCCGCCTTCGTCACCCACTGCGGTGTTTAGGCCTTTGGCACTTAGCACTTTTTTAAGCTGGTGGAAGATTTCAGCGCCCATGCGCAGCGCTTCTTTGAAGCTTGGTGCGCCTACGGGTTGAATCATAAACTCTTGAATATCAACGTTGTTGTCAGCGTGTTCACCCCCGTTAAGGATGTTCATCATGGGCAGCGGCATAGAGAATTCACCTGCAGTGCCATTCAGCTCAGCAATGTGCTTGTAAAGCGGAATGCCTTTTTCCATTGCGGCCGCTTTTGCTGTTGCCAAAGACACAGCCAAAATCGCGTTAGCCCCCAGTTTTTCTTTGTTTTCTGTTCCATCAAGTTCTAGCATAATGCTATCGATTGCTTGCTGGTTAGTGGCATCTTGCCCTTTTAGCGCTTGCTGAATGTCTTGATTGACTGCAGACACCGCTTTTAAAACGCCTTTACCAAGATAACGTGCTTTGTCACCATCGCGCAGTTCCAAGGCTTCACGAGAACCGGTTGACGCACCTGAAGGCGCACATGCACGTCCCCATGCACCTGACTCTAAATATACGTCTGCTTCTACCGTGGGGTTCCCACGCGAATCCATGACCTCACGGCCAATGATCTTGCTGATTTTTGCCATATTTGTTGCCTTAAAAGTAAATCGTTCTTCCGTAAAGTTGGCCCGCGAATGAGCCAACATTCCAATTAATTATTTTCTTTGTGATAATCACCCGCAGCTTTAACAAAGCCTTCAAATAATGGGTGACCATCGCGTGGTGTAGAGTTAAATTCAGGGTGAAATTGCCCGGCAATAAACCAAGGGTGATCTTTCAGCTCAATCACTTCAACTAGTCGTTTATCTGTAGACAAGCCAGACACAATCAATCCTGCATTTTCGATTTGTTCTCGCAGGTTGTTGTTCACTTCGTAACGGTGGCGATGACGTTCATAAATTTCGTCAGAGCCATAAAGCGCATGCACTTTACTTCCCGGAATAAGGTGACAAAGCTGGCTGCCTAAGCGCATAGTACCACCTAAATCAGAGCTTTCATCTCTGACCTCTGTAGAGCCTGCCGCGTCTAGCCATTCTGTGATTAAGCCAACAACGGGGTAGGGGGTATCTGCATCAAATTCTGTGCTGTTAGCATTTTCCATACCGGCAACATTTCGCGCAAACTCAATCAACGCTACTTGCATGCCTAAGCAAATGCCAAGATAAGGCACGTTATTTTCACGCGCGTATTTTGCTGCTGCTACTTTACCTTCTACGCCACGCTCGCCAAATCCACCCGGAACAAGAATGGCGTCAAGCCCGTGAAGTACGGTTTCTCCCTTGCTTTCGATGTCTTGTGAGTCAACATAGCGAATATTTACGGTTAAGCGATTTTTCAGTCCCGCATGTTTGAGGGCTTCATTAACCGATTTGTACGCGTCAGGCAATTCAACGTATTTGCCCACCATCCCAATAGTGACTTCGCCCGTTGGGTTCGATTCTGCGTAAAGCACTTGTTCCCACTCGGTTAAGTCAGCTTCAGGACATTCTAGTCTGAATCGGTTGACTACCAGCTCATCAAGGCCTTGTGCTTTTAAGGCGGCAGGAATGCGATAAATGCTATCTACATCTTTTAGACCAATAACCGCTTTGTCTGGAACATTAGTAAACAATGCAATTTTCGAACGCTCATTCGACGGCAATGCACTTTCTGAACGGCAGACCAGAATGTCTGGCTGAATGCCGATAGAACGCAGCTCTTTTACTGAGTGCTGAGTGGGCTTGGTTTTAACTTCGCCAGATGCCGCCATGTAAGGCACTAAGGTAAGGTGCATAAACATGGAGCGGTCACGACCTAGCTCTGTGCCCAGTTGTCGAATGGCTTCTAAGAACGGTTGCGACTCAATGTCACCTACGGTTCCACCAATTTCTACTATGGCGACATCAGCCCCTTCTGCACCATCAATAACACGACGCTTGATTTCGTTGGTGATATGCGGGATCACCTGAATGGTTGCACCAAGGTAATCTCCTCGGCGTTCACGTCGTAATACTTCTTCGTATACGCGTCCGGTTGTGAAGTTATTGCGCTTTGTCATACGAGTGCGAATAAATCGCTCGTAGTGACCTAAGTCAAGATCGGTTTCAGCGCCGTCGTCTGTTACAAATACTTCCCCGTGTTGAATCGGGCTCATCGTTCCCGGATCAACGTTAATGTAAGGGTCGAGCTTCAACATGGTAACGTTAAGACCTCGTGCTTCCAAAATGGCAGCGAGAGAGGCCGCAGCAATACCTTTTCCAAGTGATGAAACAACACCACCTGTGACGAAAATATAATTTGTCATGCGTAACCTAAGGCGTAGAAGTTGTCGGAAAAAACGCGTTTTGAAATGCGTTTTATGATATCAAGATGGGAGATCAGTATAAGTGAAAGCGTCGCCAATGTCACTCATAAAGAATGTAAAAAATGTGGCTAAGCGGTGGTACCGTTTACGTCTTCCTCTTTTAATGAGGGCAGTATTAACACGAAACGCGCGCCTTGAATCATGGGTTCAACATAAATACGGCCTTTAAGAATTTGTGTGGTCCATTGGTGTACCAGATGCATGCCAAGTCCCGTGTTTCCTTCGCCACGCTTTGTGGTAACGAAGGGGTCAAAGATGTTTTCTTTTATGTCTTGTGAGATACCTACACCATCGTCAGACACGGTAATATGTACAAGCCCCCGCTCTTTTTTAGCCGCTATCTGGAGCTTGCCTTTTTGGCCATCTGGGAAAGCGTGATGCAGCGCATTTTCTACTAAGTTCTGTAGTATCTGAGATAAAATGCCTGGGTACGTTTTCAGAGTGGTGGCTTCATCGCATTGAATTGCTATTTTTACGCTATTTAATTCAAAATGAGGATACATCATAACGATCAAGTCATTGATAATAGTATGGATGTGAATGTCCTCCAACGTCATGGAGGTACGATCAAGTGCCAAACGTTTAAAACTTTGAATCATATCTGCGCTTTTGTATAGATTACGCATGGTTGAGTCTAGTGCATCTTCACTGAGCGAGAGGAAATCGTCCAGTGCGCTTTTGGTAACACCTTTTTTTAGACGTTCAGCTAAGCTGTCATACCTGTCCTGCAATGTAGACACGCTCATCATAGCGCTTCCAATTGGCGTATTTAATTCATGCGCAATGCCAGCCACCATCATTCCTAACGAGGACAGCTTACGAGTTTCTACCAATTCATCTTGAAGAGAGCGTTGATGCTTGAGGGTTTTCTCTAGTTCACGGTTACTTTTTACCAATTGGCGTTTTTCATCGCGTAGTTCTTCATTTAGCGCCAATTGCCGAATTTCTTCTTTCACCAACTTATGTTGTGACCAGATGCCATAAACCAATACAAGCATGGTTGGAAAGGCAACCAATAAAAACGTATTTTTAAAGAGTGAGGCTAATTGTTCTTCTGTGGTTGAAGAAAGTACAAACAAATTTTGTTCAAGCTCGCCATTGATATTGTTGAGTTCGGTTTTAAGAGACAATATTTGCCAGAGTTTTCCATATGCTTGGACGATACTTCCAGAGTGTTTTGTGTTGACAAACTGCCACAGGTCAGGCACGTCTCGGATAGCGTTAGCATCTGTTTCGCTGAGTTGACTCCCCCATTCTTTTGACTTATCAGGGTGCTTTAGCCAATAACCATCACGGGCCGTTAAATAAAGTAATGCGCTCGTACTGTAGGCTTTTCGCATTATATTGTTGAGTTGGAAATTAGCCACTAAGTAGCCAGGAAGTAAGCCGTGGTGACCAGTATAAATGACCCCTCGCATAGTCACCCTATGTGGACGTTCAATTTTTCCGTATTCCACATTCAAGTCAATCGCAGAGTGATAGACTTCTCCCTCGTTCAGTTTTTTTGCTGCTTGCATGTAATCTCTGTGCCCTTTATTGACAAGTGCATCGTTTGCTAAACGGGTAATTTTTCCAGAGGTTTCCTTGATAACTTTTAACTTTTCGTTGCCCGCTTCATCAAGCCATCTAAGTTGGTAAAGGGTGGGATTGCGTGCCAGATGATTTGCAAAGACGTTAGCCAGCTCTTCGCCATCAAACTGCTCTCCTTTTCGAATTAGGTTGTAGTAGGATATTTCTGAGTAAAGTTGCTGAGTAAAATCCGTATTCGCGCCAATCTGTCGGTTTAAATCGGCGGTAAATTCGTTAGCGGCGCGCTGTACTTGGTTGGACAAGGTTTCTTTACGAATCTCAAATAAAGAATAGAATGCAAATACGCCAGCAATGAACGTCAATGAACACACCAATAATAAACGGCTCGCCATCCGTCGTGAATATGTTGAGCGAAGAAACCTCTTACACAGATAAGACTGATATTGTTTTACCATAATGTTGTTCTTAACATTACCCTATCGCTTTTGTTTGCACTTTAGCTGATAACCTTTATAGCGAGTTTAGTGCATTCTCGGAGCGGCTTATTGGTGTTTTATATGTCGTAAACAGATGACATTGAGCTCCTAAATATAGTAGGCAATTAAACGGCGTTTCGGATCACTTTACGTGTTGAGAATGTGCAGGTGTGCTGAGAGTATGGACGTTAATTGAAGTAACCTGCCACGGGTATTTAGCTTCATGGCAGGTTGTAATCGCGTCAGTTAAGTAATGCTTTCAGTTGATACAGTGCATCGAGAGCCTCTCTGGGAGATAGAGAGTCTGGGTCGATGTTTGCCAATGTGTGCTCTACTTCCGACTCTATGGGAAGTAAAGAGGGTTGTACGTTTTCCGCGGCTTGATTGTTTTGAGTTGCTGAATCGGATGCATTCACAATATTGTGGGCCTCTAATTCCATTAGCTTGCGTTTTGCTGCATTGATAACAGGCTTAGGCACGCCCGCGAGTTGTGCGACTTGCAGTCCATAACTTCGGTCAGCTGCACCCTCTTGAACGGCATGCATAAAGCGAATGCTGTCATTATGCTCAACGGCGTCTAAATGCACATTGGCAAGTTGAGGGTACTGCTCGGTGAGTTGAGTCAGTTCGAAATAGTGGGTTGCAAACAAGGTGAAGGCACTGAGTTTAGTGGTTAGGTATTCCGCGCTTGCCCACGCTAGAGACAAGCCATCGTAGGTACTGGTTCCACGACCGATTTCATCCATCAGTACTAAACTGTTTGCCGTTGCATTGTTTAATATATTGGCCGTTTCTGTCATTTCTACCATAAACGTGGAGCGGCCTGAGGCAAGATCGTCTGACGCACCAATACGCGTAAATATTCTGTCTATAGGACCAATTTGAGCATGGTCGGCAGGTACAAAGCTGCCAATGCAAGCCATCAATACGATCAGTGCGGTTTGTCGCATATAAGTCGATTTACCGCCCATATTGGGACCAGTAATGATAAGCATGCGGCGATGTTGGTCCATCGTTAGGGGGTTGGCAATAAACGGCGAATCAGACACGACTTCTACCACAGGGTGTCTGCCATGTTCGTATTGAATACCGACAGACTGGGTTAACTCAGGGCGGGAGTAATTTAGGGTTTCAGCCCGTTCGGCTAAGTTAGTTAACACGTCAAGCTCCGCCAAGGCATGGGCGCTTTGCATCAGTGCTGACAAATGTGGGAGTATTTCGTCAAACAGTGCATCGTATAGGCGCTTTTCAAGTGCCAGCGCGCGACTTTGGCTCGTAAGCACATTATCTTCGTGTTCTTTCAGTTCGGGAATAATGTAGCGCTCATTATTTTTAAGGGTTTGACGCCTGACATAATCGGCGGGAACCTGATCAGAATAACTGCGGCTTACCTCAATGTAATAGCCATGCACTTTGTTATAGGCGACTTTCAAAGTAGGAATACCTGTGCGTTCTTTTTCTCGCAGCTCCAGCGCTTCAAGGTAATCGGTTGCGCCTTTCGACAGCGCCCGTAATTCATCAAGTTCTGCGTCATAACCTGAGGCGATAACGCCGCCGTCTCGGATTAATACGGGAGGATTTTCAATAATCGCTTTTTCGAGTAATTCACGCAAAGCAGGAAAGTCGGAGATATCTTGGCTAAGCATTGTTAGCGGATGTGAGTCCGATGAGTTTACTACGCTCAATGTCTCAGAAATAAACGACTGAATATCGGGCAATTGTTGAAAAGCCTGGCGCAACCGTGAGAAATCCCTAGGTCTTGCACTTCTTAATGCCAGCCTGGCAAGCACACGCTCTATATCGCCGACGTGCTTTAATAAAGATTGAAGCGCTGTATAGTCTTGTTCTTGAATGCATTCAATCGTATCTTGTCGTCCTATTAGCATCGCGGTGTTTGTGAGTGGCCGATGAATCCAACGTTGTAATAAACGGCTGCCCATGGCGGTAGAGGTATTGTCTAATACGGCACTTAACGTGTGCTCGTGGCCGCCTGACAAATTTTGCGTGAGCTCAAGGTTTTTGCGCGTTGCGGCGTCCATTAACACACTATCTTGGTTATTTTCTAACTGAATACTGCGAATGTGGGGAAGGGCACCACGTTGCGTGTCTTTAACATACTGAATAACGCAGCCTGCTGCACATAACCCAAGGTGAGCATCTTGCACACCAAATCCATTCAATTCTTTTGTACCAAATTGCTGGTTGAGTTGCTGTGTGGCCGTTTGAAAATCGAACTCCCAAATAGGGCGGCGGCGTAACCCCTTGTATGGTTCAATAACCTGCATCGCCGCAAAATCTTCTGGGTAGAGTAATTCTGCGGGACGAGTGCGTTGTAGTTCGGCGTTTAAGGCTGCGTGATCGGCTAGCTCGCAAATAGCGAAACGGCCGCTACTAATGTCGATGGTTGCAAACCCAAACTTTTCATCTTGTGAATAAACTGCGGCCAGTAAATTATCGCGTTTATCTTCAAGTAGCGCTTCATCGGTAACCGTGCCGGGAGTAACAATTCGCTGAACGGCTCGTTCAACGGGGCCTTTGCTGGTGGCGGGATCGCCAACTTGCTCGCAAATGGCAACTGATTCTCCCATTTTAACCAGACGTGCTAAATATCCCTCTACGGCATGATAGGGTACGCCCGCCATGGGAATGGCATTCCCGCCAGATTTTCCTCGTGCCGTGAGTGAGATATCAAGTAATGAAGCGGCTTTTTTGGCGTCATCAAAGAATAATTCGTAGAAATCTCCCATACGATAAAACAAGAGAATGTCTGGGTGCTCTGCCTTGATTTTAAGGTATTGCTGCATCATAGGCGTGTGGTTTTGGACATCAGTCGGTAGGGTACTCATGTTAACGTTACTTTCTCTTATTTCGTTAAATGGAAGAGGGGTGAGCGCGCTATTACCCCAGACACAACGCATATTTCTGGAGGCGCTACACGAAAGCCAGCGATTTTAACGTAAATTTTAATGTGAGCGAATAGGGAAAAATAAATAAACGATCGGGAAAAGATACCGAGAAAACTCGACTGCCATTTTTTCCTAAGCCAAGGTAACCTAGAGGCCGTTAATTCATCGCAGATGATTGGTTTTTCCGTTTTCCACAACTGAGTAAGGACGAGAGAGAATGACGCAGCTTGAAATGCTTTCTGAACGCCTAGGGCAGGTTTTGCTTACGAGAGAATGGACAGTCACTACTGCCGAATCCTGCACGGGAGGTGGCATCGGCGCTGCCATTACTGATACTGCTGGAAGTTCTGCGTGGTTTGAACAAGGGTTTATTACATACAGTAATGAGGCAAAAATACAGGCACTTGGCGTGTCTGATAACACCCTATCGGAACACGGGGCCGTGTCGGAACAAACGGTATTAGAAATGGCAAAAGGTGCTGCATGTAGTGCAAAAGCAAAGTGTGCCGTTTCTGTGAGCGGAATAGCTGGCCCAGGAGGGGCAACATCAGGAAAACCCGTCGGCACAGTGTGGTTCGGTTTTTACGTAAATGGTCAGCTTAGTGCATCACACAGGGTTTTTTCTGGAAATCGACAAGCTGTTCGTAATCAGGCGGTAGAATTTGCTTTGACGAGCTTGATAGAGATCTTAGATAATATGCCTGACTAGCACGATCGTTAGAAAAAGATCGAAACAGTACTTGTAACTGTATGGTTATACAGTATACTCTTCCACATTAAATGAATGACACTACATATTCTTAAGTACCCAGTGTTTCACATGTTGTATTTCTACATGAGTATTAATGAACCACTGGTTAGTGAATGTCATATTCATACGTTTTAACTCGTTTTATTTGAAGGTACACCGATGGATGATAATAAATCACGTGCGTTATCTGCCGCATTAGGTCAAATTGAAAAGCAATTTGGTAAAGGTTCAATTATGCGCCTTGGTGATAACCAAGCAATGGATATTGAAGCTATTTCTACCGGCTCGCTGAGCATTGATATTGCGCTAGGTATAGGTGGTTTACCAACGGGGCGTATTGTTGAAATTTACGGTCCGGAATCATCGGGTAAAACGACGTTAACGTTACAAGTCATCGCACAAGCTCAAAAGCAAGGTAAAACGTGTGCGTTCGTAGATGCTGAGCATGCTCTTGATCCTGTTTATGCAGAAAAACTTGGCGTGAACATTGATGAGCTATTGGTTTCGCAGCCTGACACTGGTGAGCAAGCGCTAGAAATCTGCGACATGTTGGTTCGCTCTGGTGCTGTTGATGTTGTTATTGTTGACTCGGTGGCGGCTCTTACACCTAAAGCTGAAATTGAAGGTGAAATGGGTGACTCGCACGTGGGTTTACAAGCACGTCTAATGTCGCAAGCCTTGCGTAAATTGACTGCGAATATTAAGCGTTCAAATACGCTGTGTATATTCATCAACCAAATTCGTATGAAGATTGGTGTTATGTTTGGTAACCCTGAAACCACTACTGGCGGTAATGCACTTAAGTTCTATGCGTCTGTACGTTTAGATATTCGTCGTATTGGTGCTATTAAAGAAGGTGATGAAGTCGTAGGTAACGAAACCCGCGTGAAGGTGGTGAAAAACAAAGTTGCACCACCATTTAAGCAAGCCGAGTTCCAGATTATGTATGGCGAAGGCATCTCTAAAGAAGCGGAGCTTATTGATTTGGGCGTGAAACAAAAACTGGTGGAAAAAGCCGGTGCGTGGTACAGCTACAACGGTAACCGAATTGGTCAGGGTAAAGCGAATGTTGTTCGCTATCTTAAAGAGAACCCTGAAATGGCCGCTGATATCGAAACTAAATTACGTGCAGAATTGCTGCTATCTAAAACGGTTCAACCGGAAGATGGTGTGCTAGAAGAAGCACCAAGCGAATAAGCGGTGGCTTGACGTCTTGATTTAACTCATCATGAAAACTCAAATGAGAGCGCCCTATCAGGGCGCTCTTTGTATGTGTAACGATAATAGGTGCAAGTGATGCTTGCACTTTTTGGTAAGGTAGTCAGGAAAAGCGTTATTGTCGATCTTTGCATTATGTGTATTCAACTGTCTGTGAGCTAACAGTTTCAGGATGACATGCTTGTGGCATCATTAAATTAAAGTGCGTTGAAACGATTAGTATAAGTTTGTAATCCGTAATTGATAAATAGTCTTCAAGGTTTAGATTATATAAGGCGGTGTTAGGCAAAGGTGCTTTGCTTTCGAGCTGAAGCTTTGTTATTACGCGCCAATTTGAGGAGTTTGAATAATAACTATACCAAGCAGGTGAGCCGAAAAGCGAAAAAGTGGTTAAACGCCAATCGCTGTCTAGAAGGTTAATTATACTATTTAGGTCAACTTTTGTTGCGTTAACAATCCCATAAAGCCACTAAGAATTACTGAAAAGTGGGTAGTCCTATACACTTTCGCATGTTCGAAACGTTATTTTTTACATGGTTTAACCCACTTAAGCCATGTAGATGGGGAGTTGAAATACGGCTCTTCTGGTCGACGATATTAGCCTGTTTTAACCCCTAAAATTGTAAAAGTACCGCCGTCCATGTATCTCTCCTTCCCCCTACGAAGTGATGATTTTCAAATAGCACATATCAGACACCCCATCGTCGTGATAGTACATATCAGACACTAACTAGCACATATCAGACAACTATCTATCCCTTTGTTTTAATTGGTAAAAATATCTTCCACTCTTAAGGCTCGACTAACAGATATCGACTCGAACAAAACTAGAATATGTATAGAGGGAAGACAATGAATGTATTAGCTCAACGACTTCAAGAGAATGCAAAAAGACGTTTTGACTGGCTAGCAAGTGCGTTTAACTCAGAGCCTAGTCCCTGTGAAACGTGTGCCTTTGAAAAAAAGTGCAAGCAGGAAAAGTTGGCCTGCACACGATTTTTTAACTATGTAGAGTACGGCGAGCGATATCGCTACAGAAAAGAAGAGAACAATGAGCCCAACCGCTCAACGTACATTAAGGTTTTTTTGAATAGAAATGAAGCTCTGTTAACTGATGCTGAAATTTCTACAATCAAAAAATTAAATAAAGTGAGAGGTATCAATCACAAAATGCTCGCTGAGCAATTTTTCTTACTGCCTGATATGGTGCGAAAAATTGTAGGTGCCGCATGAGTACGTCACTACTTAACAAACTGGTTCCACACGGAGTCAGTTTAGACTCTGTCGGTGCAGGAAGACAACAGATTACGCGAAGTGATGTCGCTGCTGCATTAGGATTCAAAGGGTTATCAAAACCTGCGTCGTACTTCGGTTTGGCAAAGTACTGTGATGATAATGCGGCAGCATCAAAGCTCACTGAATATCTTGAAAGCTATATTGAGCATTGCGCAAGCCGAGAAAATTGGTCGCAAGGCCTAAAGAGTGCCAACGGTCTGGCGCAACTCATGATGCTGGAGGGAGTGTACGGCGTTACCTGTAAAAAGTGCAAAGGTGTAGGCAGTGTGATTACCTCACGTAACTATGCTTTTTCCACTGAAGAATGCGGCAGGTGCAGAGGGACTGGCGCGATGGTATTGAGTGGTCGTCAACGTGCGTCAATCGCTGAAATATCTCCAAGTAGTTGGGAGCGGCATTGGAAATCTCGCCTAGACTTTTTATTGCAACACATCTATGAATTAGAAGATCAGCTTCACACCCACCTTAAACGTCAATTTAACTGATGTTCCCGCCTCGCATCATTATGTTGCGAGGCAGATGTCTTCTTACTATCCCTACACGTAATTTATTTCTATCTTTACCAGTATCCCTATCTCTACCTATTTCTTTTTTTGATTGGTGTGTAAAATATCCATAATTTTTTGAAAAAAAATTATTTAATTTCCAGAATCGTTTGTTTCCTGAGTCAAAATTTAATTAAATAAACCCATGCTAAGAATTGTGTGTCGAAATAAAATTAAAATTTAAGGATGTATTTATGAGTGAAATTGATTTAAATGTGAAAATAAACGGTAGAGAAGCTGAACTGCTTATTTCTGCAATGTCTGAAATGGTTTATAAAGATGTTTATTTTACAATTGATAAATTGAAGAAGCAGGTTGAACAAAGCGATGCTATTGATTTCTTTACTGTTAAATTAACGAAGGAACAATCAGAAAAAGCACTTTCTGCCATTATTAAACGCCCATTTGTAGATGTTTTCGAGCTAGTTGGGAAGATTAACGAACAGCTTCAAACTGAAAAAAGTAACATGATGATCGATGAAGAAAGACCTGTTGAGTTTATTGAAAGCGACGACGACGTTGTAGAGGCGCAGCCTCACTACGAAGCTAGCCAAGAGGTCCCTCAGGGTGCGGGTTTTAGTGAGAACCAAATGCTAACCACAATAGGGAAAACATTGCCTGACGACCTATTGCGTCGACTATCTGAAGGCAGTGACAGTGATAATAGAGCATTTGCGTAATAAGAAATAATTGGTTTCAAGCAGCCAGGTAATTTTATTTTCTCCTGTTAATTTACTTCATATTAACATTTTAAAATTACAAATAATCACTTTTACTGGCTGCTTTTTTATCTTTAACCCAGCATTCGCTGGGTTTTTTTATGGGTGTCTTATGGGTATTGAAGAGAATATTAATGTAGCTGGTCTTGAATCTATTATAGAGAGTAACCCAAGTGTGGATTGGTCGACGATTGATCTAGGAAAAAAATCCACGCGTGAATTGGTTGATTTTGGCGAAATCGATTCTAATGAGGCTATTAAGTTAGTAAAGGCCTATCAACGTATTGTAAGAATGTTAGGTGAAGAAGATTTAGAGGTAGCTAAATCCTTACTGTTAGTCAATGTTCATTCATCTATTCAAGTGGCGGCTATGTCAAAAGACGTTTTTCTAGAGAAGTGTAAGTCTGCTTTTAAAAATAAGGATGACGGTTACGCACTTAAGGTGTTTAAAAAAGCAAAGGCGATAAGAAGTCAGATCCTTTTAAACTATATTAATTCAATTCAAAAGAATGAACTTCATATTAAGCAGCTGAAAGTACATTAAATTAAATATTAAAACGTTTTGGCTATTCAAGCGAATTATTAAATTTTTAGCCTTTTTTAAGAATAGGGCAAAGAAGTAAACTACTAAGTGAACAATGTTATGCGCAACGACAATCTTTATGACTATCAGGATATTTTTGGTGATCTCGATTTTAAAGAGGGGGATGACTCTCGGTCTGTCTATTCTCCCGCGGCCTATATGGCCGACCTTCTGCAACTTATGGATGATGAATTCGCCACAGTAAAGGAAACAGACTCTACTGCTGAAGATAGTCCAGACTCTAAGAGTATGGCGATTATCGATAATCGTAGGCAAGACATTCGAGCGCGCTTACTCAACGAAGAAAATACCTATACCTTAGTGCCGTACTTAACCATTGTTAATGAAGTGCTTGAAACAAAACTTGACAAAGAAACCACCAATGAAGGCGGTGAAACGATTAAAGAAGGGGTATTTTCACATCAGCTATTAAACGCGAATTATCCAACGCATACCCCATTCGATTTATCCAATGAGGAGCTTAAGCTACACCTTAAGTATCTGGGCGTATCAGCAGAACAATTCCATAAACTATTCGCAACCGAATGGAATGAAGATGTGATAGTGAGAGAGTCGTTGGGGTTATCTGACTCAGAGTGGACAGAGCTTGCCCAAGATTTCGATATCAATGAAATAAAACCTCGGTATGGATTTGATGAAGGTTTAGATAACAATGATTTTTCGCAGAAAATTGCCAATGTGCCAACATTTTTAAGTAAAACCGGATTGACGCCCGCCGAGCTCAGAGAGTTGTTAGATCAGAATACGCATGAGTCTGAAGCGCATGCCAGAGCTTTGTTCTATATTAACCAGCATTCGGGAAACATAGATACGTACGTGGGATTAAATAATACCGAAACCACGTTGCTTTTAAAAAATACAACTCAAACATCACTCACAGAAAAATGGTTAGCGCGAGTGCATCGAAGTGTTCGTTTAGCCAAAAAAATCGGTACAACGTTCACAGACGTAGATAGGGTGCTGCGCCATTTAGCATATAAAGCGCCATTGGGTAAACTGAATGGCGAATCCGAAGAGGTTAAAACAACGCAATCCTTCCGCATCTTTGCTGCGATAAAAGAACTTAAGCAGAAGCTCAGCGTGACGTTTGAAGAGGTCATGGCGTTACTTACGAACATGAATGAAGTCGGACATGGCGACAGTGAACTTCCGCAAGATTTATTTAACACCACGTTTAACAATCGCTGCGTAAAACAAGAAGGGAGCTATATTAAAGGTAACCATGTTGTTCCGCATCAGTATCTGTCAGCCGAGTATGAAGAACTTACCTATTCCAGTGGCATTTTAACACAATCGAGTGAAGCGTTCCGCAAACGGGTTGAGCATGCACTAAAACTCCCCAAAAATGGCGTAGCCACTATTTTGCAAGCACTGAAAGCAAGAGATCAAGATGAAGCCCTTTGGGAGAATACCGGCAATAAAGTTGCGCTATTAAACCTTTTATACCGCTTTACACGCTTGTCTTCAGCGTTAGATATCAGCTACGACGATTTATTCATCCTGTTTGATCTAATCGAGCAAGACTATAGTTTAGATACGTTTGTTCAGCATGACTGTTTTGTCACATTTAAGCCCTCATCAAATCACGCGTTGACACTATTTCAAGGTGACAACCTGAACGATAAAATATGGCTTTTACAAACGCTTATTGCGTTAACAACGTGGATGCGCGCTCATGATTTTTCTGCGCAAGAGTTATGGAAAATCGCCTCAGGTGACCATCATCATTCGGCGGAATCTGAAGATGCAGATAAACAACTGATTAGCCAATTACATGCGCTACACGCAGCTTTCAAACCCCTTCGTATTGATGAGAAAACGTTTCAAAAAGGTGAATTCGATGCTCGCGCCGCAGGCGTGATTTTTCGAAACCTTGTGCACCAGCGTAATACTGCTCACCCCCATTTATTGTATTTGGCGGATGATGATAAGGCCCAATCAACCGCTTTAGCGCAGCGCGCGATTCACGCGATGGCCCATGTTGAATATGAAGATTTCATGGGATTGGGTGTTGAGCAAAGTGTCAAAGACAAAATTCATCGTAATTTGGTTTTTAGAGGCCTTGTTGACGGTAACGGCAGCATATTGATTCAAAATTTGCCTGAAAAAGAAGATGAATTTTATCTAGAAACCGATTTCAGCGCGTTGGCTTATCCGCTGTTCCAAAAAATACATGCACTTTATCAAGAAGGAGCAAGCCAGGCAGAAGACGTTGAAAACGTCATTATTCATGTATACCCATCAGACTTGCGCCAGCTTGAGTTGTCTGCACCACTGACCGATGCCGAGTATGAGGAACTGTATGACAATCTGATGTTTAACCATTACATCAGTGAAGATGGGCAAATAAAAGACAGTGCGTTTTTCAGTCTGCATGACAATTACCAAAACTTCGATACCAACACACACATCAATGCGCTAACGTATGATGTGTTTACGATGTTGCATCAGCAGGTGTTGAAGTTTGAGTTGGCCGCGCTTCCTGTCGCAAAAAGCGTATTCGATGAGTTGCAATTAAACGAAAAGGATCTTGATGATCTGATTGAGAATCTTCAGTTTAACGGGTATTTAGACGCATCTCAGCGGCTGATCAATAAGGTGGCATTACTGAATACAACGGCAGATGAGTTTAAACTCGCGCTACCGTTTTTTGCACACCAAGCGCGTATCCATGCCATTTTGCAGCACAAAGTAGTGGGTCATCAGCGCCAATATCTTACTGTAGATAACAACGATATGTCATTGCTGGCTGAGAGGCTGGTGGCGCATTGGGCCTTTGAAGATTTGCAGCATCAGTTTTTAGATAACCACTACTTGACCGTCGATGCCGTGACGTTTTTCGAGAAAGAGGAAAATCACACCAATTTGGTGTTGGGTTATTACTTTGATCCACAGGCGACGCGTGCTGTTTTCATGCGCATGAAGCAGATTGTGAAACACGCACAAGCATACCAGCTTACTGATCGCCCACTGCTTGAGAAAAAGTTTTTTGCTGACGAAGTTGCTGAGTTGATGTCTCGCTTAATAGAGAAAAACCTACTCACAGAAACACGCCATATTCCGGTAAACAAACTTGAATACCTGTTAGATTCTAACAATGTGGTTGGCTTTAACATTGCAGGTTTTGAAGACTTTAACAAAGACATATTCTTCTTGTTGCAAGGCATTGCAAAGCGAACTAAATCAACAATTGATGAGATTATTTCGATTGAAAAAGCACTTGCAAATAAACAGCACCAAACGTTGTTTAATCACCTTAAAGGCATATTTGGCTTAGACAGCACAAGTATGACAACAATCACCAAAGCGATGTTTGGTGAGCAATTAGCCGTGGTGAAAGCGTGGATGCTACCGCTGTTTGCCACAGCAGATATCTTCGATGCCATTACTGAATTACCTGACGACCCCGCGTTTATCAGTGCCATGAAACGCATTTCACAATTTGGCATGTTAGCAGACAAGCTTCAGCTGTCGCATGAAGAAGTCGATATTGCCTTTCATGACCAGGATTTGGTGGCTAAATTTCCAGAAAATTTGGTACTGCCTGAACAGGTAAGTACCATTGACGCAGTGCTTGAGACTCAACAGTTTCTGTACTTATTTTCTGGTGGCAATTACTGGATTTACCAATACCCCGATTACGCGCTGGTTGACGGCAGCAATTTGAGTGCTAACGACGCCAAGACGGTAGAATTGGCACAGCTTGATCCCGAAAATGGCAATGCCTTGCGCGCGGTGTTACGTGACGATCCAATTCGGGCCTTGTTCAAACAGCACGGTAGTGGAAATAATACTGTTCATAATCTAAAAGTAGATGCCGCGTTTGCAGACCGATTCGATAACCATTACCTTGTGAGTGGTAACCATTATTATGTGCTGATGAGTGGATCTGATACTTGGTTACAGCGCGAAAATGGATTCGGTCACGGGCGCAACGAATTTGACGATTTGCCGCCAATCGATGCGGCCTATACCGATGAAAAAGGCCAGCTTTTCTTATTTTCACAAGGGCGATACGTCAGATACGGCGCAATGTCGGCGGAGCAGGAGCAGGGAGAGGGCAACCCAGCTGCCTATCAATACGTTGATAAAGGCTATCCAAAATCAATTGCATCGCACTGGCATAACGAAGGTGTCGATGTGGCTTGGCCAGAGGCCTTCGGTCACACCTTAGATGCGGCTTTTCATGGGGTTGATGGTCACGCGTATTTCTTTAAAGATCACGCGTTTATTAGTTCACAAGACACAGTAGTGAAAGACATCAGCCGCCATTGGGGACGGGTAGAGCACGACTTATCTCAAATAGGCAATATTGACGCCGCGTATTCTGATGAAGGTCGCAACATCTTGTTTTCGGGCAACAAAGTCTATGCTTACATGGACTGTCTGGAGCATCAAGGCATTCGCATTCTTGATGGGTTTCCCAAAACGATTGCAGATCACATTGCCGATTTACCGGACGACTTTAATGACGGCATAGACGCAGCGTTTAAAGACGATGACGGGGCACTTCACCTGTTTAAGGATGAATATTGCGTTGAGATAATAGGTGAGAAAGTGACGCGCTCTCGCACGTCAGACGTTTGGGGTAAGCTACCGCAGCACATGTCGAATAAAGGGCGCAATGGTAAGGGCATTACTGCGGCATTAACTGCGTTAGATGGGGCAACCTATGTGTTTGCCAGCGATCATTATTTCCGATATTCAAAGGGAGACTACACGAAGCCAGACAGCGGTTATCCAAGAAAAATCAGTGACGACTGGCATGGGTTAGTCAGTATTGACGCTGCATTTGCATTAGATGGAAAAACCTACTTATTTGGTATGAAAGATAGCGGTGAAGGCGACGAACAGGCGGTTTATTTGCGCTACTCTACGTCTGATTACACCCAGGTAGACCACATTGATGACAACAATGACTCCCTCGTTAAACCGGTCGGCAATATCTTTGATGTCGTCGAGGTAGATACGTTTCCGCGTGAGCAAGATGATCAGTTCTGGAGTTTACCAGACAGTTTGACCGCACAAGGCTTCGATAGCGTCGATGCTGTGCTTAATACTTTGTCAGGCAAAACCCTGCTGTTTAAAGATGATCGCGTCGTTGAGTTTGATCAGGAGCAAATGTCGCGCTGGTGGTCAGAGCCATACACTTTGTCTAGCCGTTGGCCAGATCTTCCGTTTAACCACGTTGATGCAGCATTTGCGGGTAAAGATGGCAAAACCTACCTTATCAGCGGCGACAAATTTGTATGCTTTGCCGATCCTGAACTTTGCCATTTAGTTGATAGCGCACCGTCTCCGATTTCCGCGTTCTGGAAAAACACTGACAATGCTATTGCGCAAGGGCACAAAATTGATGCTGCCTTTATTCTTACCTCGCGTGAAATTGACGAAGACGCTAGTGTTGATCAAGAAGAAACACCCACGCGCCATACGTATTTACTGTCTGGAGGGCAAATTTTCCGCTATGAAGGAAAGTCTTACGCGCAGGTTGAATCTGGTTATCCAAAACCGTTAACGATGCTCAACGATGAGCCGCGATTTATGTACCTTGGTTCTGGTATGGAGCAAGGCATAGATGCGGTGTTCGCCGATGAACGTAACGTTTATCTGTTCAAAGATAAGCTATGCCATATCGTCTCAGAAGAGAGTGAAGCTGACTATAACAAAGAGGCATTTAAGCACATTACTGCATCGCTACTTGAAAACGGACGTGTGTACGTTAACTATAAATCAGACGAGCAAGCAGCAGGCAATGGGTGGCACGCCTTATCTGCGGTAGAAGGTAAAGAGGTAGTCGCTATACCAGCCACGCCTGATATTTTCGACGATGCGCCTGACACTATGCCCAAAACGGCATTGAACACCTTGTCTGCGGTGCTTCAAGGGACTGACGGCAATACGTATTTCTTTGATAAAACAACATGCTACAACCATTTGCTGAACACCCATTACGACATTGACAAAGAATGGGGGCGCGCTAACAACCCGATTAAATCCACGGGGCATCTTGATACGGGTTTTGTTGGCAGAGATGGGGTTACGTATGTGTTTGCCGACGACATGTGCTATGCCTATTCGTCGTTGAATGGGCTGATGGAGATGCAAGCGAAGCTAGATGAACCTCCTATGCCGATAGCCGAATTCTGGGGGCCACTGCGAAGTGTCGCTGCGGCATTTGTATGGGAGAAAAAAACCTATTTGTTCGAGCATGCGGATGCCTTTGGACATGCCCGTTATTTGGTGTTTGAAACAGATGATTATCAACATGAAACGCCGCAGTTAAAACATAGCCAACACCCTTGCTTGTGGGAAATGGGCGATGCCCAGAAACAACTCGGATTCGCTGATTATGACTGCATGTTTATTCAGGGCGAAAACGCCATTTTCGTCAAAGATAAACAGTTTGTTCGTTATCATATAGACGAGAATAATTGGTCTTACCCGAAAGATTTGACCTTGCTGTTCCCGACGCTAACGTTTAACAAAACGACGTTCAAAGGCGTGAGCAACATCATTCAAGGGCCTGAAAGCGAGATGTATTTTATCTCGCATGCCTGCTTCCAAAAATGGGAAAAAACCAACACAGGCGACGCTGAGATTTACCCTGTAAATCAGTACTGGGGATTGCTTGACAACCCACTTAGTGACGGTGTAGATGCCACCTTGGTGCATGAAGGCGTTACGTATTTATTTTCGAAAGATCACTATGTGCGTTACTCCAGCGCAGACTATCGCACGGTCGATGAAGGCTACCCAAAACGTATCCATATTGATTTAACCAAAGAAATACCGTTTAAAGGGATGGGTAAGGCGTTTCAATATGCACTGGATACGCTGGCAGCGTCTCATGGCAACGTGCGTATTCGCGCAGCCCACACCAATCCCCGTAATACCTATGTGCTAGTGAATGATCAGCTGTTCGTTGGTGCCAACGCGCATACGTATAGCTTGGCTGTGGCCGCTATTGGCGAAACAGACAACCACTTTTCTCAAACGGGTATGGTGGATGCAGCGGTAACCCTGCCTGCTATGTCGCCGTCAGATAAAGGAACAACCTATTTGTTTTCTGGCGACCAATACGTGCGCTATAGCGAGGGGCATTACAACTATGTAGATGCGGGTTACCCTAAATCTATCAGTGAGTTTTCGGATACAGAAGGCGTACTGCAAGCTCTGCCAGAACAATTCCACGACGACATTGAAGCCGCGTTTGTGTATCGCGACGAGTTATGGTTATACAAACAGGGTGAAAGCTGGGGAACTGTATCTGGTAGGCAGCAGATTGCGTGGGGCAAAGTCAAAAATCGCTTTAAAGAGGCGCGAAACGCAGGCGAAATAGCGGACCATTCAATTGATGGCGCATATACCGACGGCTACGGCAGGCTATACGTGTTCAAACACGACCAATATGTGCGATATACCGATACCGCAACACTGTTTACTGACGACGATGATGCGCCGCGCTATTTTGACGATGGCTATCCTAAGTCGATAGACGAGCACGAGGCGCATGTTCCCCGCGGGCTGTATATGCAAAGCGTCAATAACGAAGACGGCGAGAGCTCAGACGTTAATACTGAAACACCACCTATTACCCCAACAGATGGCCTTAGCAGTGTATTCAGATTTGAAAATCGTATCTTCTTTGTTCGAGATAAACAGTATGTGCACAACCCTCTGGGAAGCCACGACTGTCATCGGTTCAACACGCCATTGCTGTTTACCGAACGCTTTGCCCGCGCGTCTGATTATTTACTGCGTGACATTAAACTCATCAGTCAATTTGCAAAATTGAATAAACAATACAGCGGGGGAGATGTCAGCTTAGCGCAATTGGTGTCGCGCCATCACCAGCACGACGAACCTTATTGGGCACTGAGCGATATGTTCGGTTTTGAGAAAGAGGATATTCGCTGGCTCAAGGAAAAACATGCCTTTTTACAGTCACCCACGAATGATGTTGAACGACGCTTTGATGTTGAATTGATTATTCGTATTTATCACATTCTATCTACCTTGCAATCTATTGATGTGGGGGCACAACGCGCTTACTCAGATGCTTGGTATCCACTCTATGGGGGGAATGCTCAGCCGAGCTATGCGACGCGTCGGAAGGTGGCTAAGGTGTTCAACCAGTGGTTGTTTGGACAAGGCTGTGACGACAACTTCGCTGCGCTAAAAGATCAGCTCGTGCGAGAGCTTAATACCATCAAGCGCGATGCGTTAGTGCCTTATGCGATTAGTCAATTAGACGGCATCGACGATGCACGAGATTTGTACGAAGCATTGTTGATTGATGTGCAAATGGAAAACGAAGCCAGCACGTCTCGTATAAAAGAAGCAACAATGGCATTGCAATTGTTTTTCCATCGTTACTTTATGCAGCTGGAGTCTGTCTCGCTGTCAGGTGAAACGCCAGCCAACAAAGCAGAGCGAGTTGACAGCCTGAAAGATAAATGGGAATGGATGCAAAATTATCGTGTGTGGGAAGCGAATCGTAAGGTGTTCTTGTACCCAGAAAACTACATTCGCCCAGAGCTTCGCGATACCAAAACACCGCCCTTTGTGACGCTCGAACAAGACGTTAACCAAGGTGAAATCAACGATGACAACATGCAGAAGGTGTTTAAAACCTACCTTGATGAATATACCGAAGTGTCACGGTTAAAAATCGGTGGCGGCTATTTGTACGAAGAAGACGCGCTTGAAAGCCAAGCCGTGAATAAAAAGTTGGTCTTATTTGGGCATACCAAGTCAGATCCGGTTCGTTACTACTACCGCTTTGGTAACTTTTTGGCTGGCGAGACCCAAAATGACAGTTGGGAATCCTGGCTTCCGGTAAATATTCCCATTGAAGCCGAGCGTGTTTATCCAGTCTATGCGTTTAATCGCGTGTTTGTATTTTGGGCCAAGGTGGATGTGGTTCCACCTAACTCCAATCGAGCTACGTTTTCTGAAAGCGAAGAGGACGGCAAAAAAACCTATGAAAATGAAAGTAATAGCGTAACCCAAACTGTGAGTATTTATTACTCCTATTACAATCTTAATAAAGAGTGGATTCAGCCACAAAAGCTAATAACTGTTTTTGAACGAGACGACTGGGGTGGCGCGCTCACCGACGTGTTGCTATCGAATAAGGGAATTAACGACGTCAAACTGTCGGTTGAACTGGCATCGCTGCTGAATAACAAAGAGCACGAGCATATTCGTGTAGTGTGCCAATATTTGGATGATGCGCAGTTTACGTCGAACAGACGGGATGCCACTCCGTTCGTGAAAGCCTTTGGCTTAACGCCTGAGTTGTACAGTGTTGAAGAGACGGAATTAACGCCTTCGGCTATCTCTAATCAAAATGGTAAAGCGTTGTTTAGGCGCTTATTTGATGAAGGCGACATTGAAGAGAAAAATGTTGTGTCGCTGAACACCGGCGCGGGTACAACCGACGCCCCTTGGATCTGTTATGACCACAAAGGCGGCGGTTTTTTATGTAAGCCTAGAACCAAGGCGTTAGGCGATGCAAATAGCCCTCTGGTAATCGAAAACAATGCTCACAATCTGCCAAGTAATATAAACGTAGATGCAGCATTTAGCGTAGATAACACACCCTACTACATATCAGGGAGTCACTACTACACCCAGTCAGGTGAGACGCTTAGCGCGCCTCAGTCTACCCAACGGTTTGCCGTAACAGGCAGCGACACGTTTTTTAATCGTGTACAGGCGGCTTTCGAGTTAGGTGGCAAGGTCTTTTTACTCGACGATGATGTGTGTGTGAAATACGCCAACTTTGGTAACGCAAATGAAAAGCTGAAAATCGAGGCGTCAGGGGAAAATACGCTGGCGGGGTTGTTAAGTTTATTGGGATTTGACAACGCTAATGCGACGTTGAAGATTGATGAGGAGTCAATAGACCCGACAGAGTATCGAATAGTGGCGGCTTACGGAGAACGTGACGGTGTTGTGGCGTATTTGCTTGATAGAGAAAACTCA
Source organism: Fluctibacter corallii (assembly GCF_025751585.1). Classification (GTDB taxonomy): domain Bacteria; phylum Pseudomonadota; class Gammaproteobacteria; order Enterobacterales; family Alteromonadaceae; genus Fluctibacter_A; species Fluctibacter_A corallii. The sequence goes on along the minus strand of NZ_JAOWKX010000001.1, from coordinate 283,664 downwards.
AAAAGTCACTCGGTGAGAGTGAACACTGTCACTAAAGAGGTTGAAGCATATCAATTTATACCAGAACAGAACGGGCGATGGTATGCGGCAATCAACACGTCTTTCAGTGGTGTAAAAGATGGAAAAATAGGTTTTGATCGTAATGAAATTTTTTGGAAGCCTGAGACAGACTCAAATATCCAAGTTGGACGAAAGAGAATAAGTAAAACGATTCATGCGGCGTTATATGTTAATGGTGTGTTGTACTTGTTTAGCCAAGGGGAATACATAGCATTTGCTCCTGCAAACGTGACTGAAATAGTTAACGCAGTGGCTCGCTGGTCTAACAAAAAAAACATCAACACCACATGGCTAAAAGAAAAAGCAGAAAGTCAGTTTGATGCTAACGCGATTCGCGCCACTTACGTGCTAGATAATCAGCTGTATTTGCTCAACGATACCCAAGTTCATTGTTTTGCCATCGCAGATGGAAAAGTTAGCACAACACCGAAAGAGGGATACCCTCAGTCATTGCCCAGCGCAATGCGACATAAGGTGAGTGCGGCCTTTACCCTTAAAGATGCCAACGGCGAGCGTGCCGCTTATGTTGTGTGTGGCGATCATTATTATCGATACCCATCTGGGTTGTCGCCGCACTTAGTACAAAGCCCTAAGCCTATTAAGGGCAACATTAGTAACATACCGGCTACGTTCCAAAATAACATTACGGCTGCGCTTAACACCCAAGAGGACGGAAAAGACGTGCTGTATTTGTTGAGTCAGATGAACGGGCAAACGAACGGGCATTATGTTCGCTACAGCGACGATACGGCCATGCCTTATACCCAAGAGGATATCGACTACGAAATTGTACGGCTAACCAGTTCTACCGCAAAAGAACTGAATAAACGGTTGTTCGCAAAAGGCATGAAAGGCCTGCTGCAACTGGCCACGCAGTCAATTGACGAAACCCCATCGTTTAGTCGAGGGGTGTCAAGTGCCACCAATATCCAAGTCAACAACAGCGTAAAAGTGCTGCCAGAAAACAACTATTTGGACTTTGACAGTGCCAATGGCATGTATTATTGGGAGATTTTCTTCCATGCTCCGTTTTATATTGCCCAGCGTTTGAACGCAGAACAAAAGTTTGAAATGGCCAAACAGTGGTATGAGCACATTTATGATCCAACCCGAGGCGCAAAACATTGGAAGTTTTTGCCGTTCATTGACGGCAACACCGAAGGTTTGGTGAGTCAGGCTACTGCCGCAGTAAATGCATATAACGCCCAGTTTGGTAGCAACTCAATCGAAAACTTCTTGAGCAACGACGCAAGCGAATTTCAAGCACAACTGAACGCTCTCTCGCCTGAGCATGTGTACGTGAATGTAACGCGGGCAGAAATAAAAGCCAAAATAGAGGCAACATGGCCAGATCTATCGAGTGGCGGAACAACGGAGGAAGCGTGGAAGGATGCCTTGGTTGCAATTCGCGACAGCGGCGCTAGCGCTGATGACAGTGTAATGATTGTATCGTCTCTGTCTGTGCTTACCGGGCTGCAAACCGAGGCAAATACATTCACTGGCAGCAAGCGTAACGATGCATTGATTGTTGTAAACCATTTACGTTACCGAAAACTCAGCCATGAGCTTGAGACGGCGAATAAGCGCGTGGGAGACATTGCCAAAGCAGCCGAAGATCAGCTGAAGTTAGAACCTCATAAGGAAGTTGTGAGGCTTTTTCATGCTGATCTGAATGAAGAATTTGGCATCATACTGAATTCCGACAATGTGCTAGATACCATGCAAGCACGCTTTGATACGTTTAAACCCCAACTCGCTAAAGAGTATCGAGATAGCTTTGCTGGCTTAAAGCATTACATCGAGCAAACTTACGCTGGTAACACCGATATTGCGCCGTTAGATGGGAATGCGCTGGCGAAATTAGACGTGGTGGTTCAGCGCATCGATACTCCCGCAGCAAACCAGTTTCATGCGCTATTTCAATTGGTTAAATGGCTGTATAACCCGTCAATCTTGTTAAGTTCACTTAATGCGCTTCGCAGTATGGGAATGGTATCGAATTATTCACAGAACCTCTCAAATTTTGCGGTATTGGGGCTAAATGGGGAAGATTTTGCCAACTTCCGCAATCGGTTTAATGACGAGTACAATGCCATGTTCAGCGAGGTAACAAAAACCTTGTCAGCGGGCAACGCGCTCTCTGGTGCCATCACCCCAGTGATTGATGCGCTAGCGGTGATTGAAGGGCATCTTGATAACGCAGACTTGCAACGTGCAAGCGTGCAACAGCTAGACAAATACCTGCACGATCCGTTTGACCCGCACGCCATTGCTGGGCTTCGTCCTATTGCTTACCAAAAAGCCATTGTTATGAATTACATCGACAACGTGCTTGATTGGGGCGATATGCTGTTTAGGCAGTACACGCGAGAGAGCATTAACGAAGCACGTATGCTGTATGTGCTGGCGTACGATTTACTGGGTAAAAAGCCAGACAATATGGGCAAAGTTGTGTTGTCTGACGACAAGGCCTTTAATGACCTTAATCACTTTACCAGCGACACAATACAAGACTACGATTTTCTTATTGATTTAGAAAATTCGTCAACTATAAACAGCCGCTACGACAGCTTAAAATCTGACGGCACGGTGCATGACTCTATTACTAACCCGTATTTTTACGTGCCAGAAAACCGCCTATTTAGTGACTACTGGACACGCGTTGAAGACCGATTACATAAAATACGTAACAGTCTCAACATTGAGGGCAAGAAGCAGCCACTGCCATTATTCCAACCGCCAATTGATCCCATGGCGCTGGTTAATGCAGTGGCTGCGGGCGGCAGTATTGGCGAGGCGCTTGCCATGCTGAACACCGAAGTTCCCCACTACCGCTTTAGCTATATGCTCGATAAAGCCAAGGCTTACACCGATAAGCTATCGCAATTTGGTGGTGAACTACTGGGAACCATTGAAAAACACGAAGCTGAAGAGCTGGAAATGTTACATAACCAGCAAGAAGCCACGATTTTGCAGCTTAACCGCCAAATCAAAGATGACCAGATCACGGACGCTGAGGCCAACATCCGTAATTTGGAAAAAAGCCTGCAAAGTGCCAAGCATAAAGTAACTACCTACGAAACACGTATTGAAAAGGGCCTGATTGGTGAAGAAGAAACGCAGGTAGATTTGAACATTGCCAGCACCGCATTAATGGGCGTTGGCGCCTTAATGAAAATATCTGGTGCGGTTGCTTATGCGTTACCAGAAGCGTATGCAGGCCCGTTCATTGTTGGGGTGAGTACGGGGGGGCGTAATGTTGGCGACTTCCTTGATAAAAGTTCAGATGCGCTGGAAACCAGCGGTGATGCACTGAGTACTGGAGGTGAAATAGCCGCCATTTACGCGCAGTTCAATCGTAGTAAAGAAGATTGGGAGTTGGAAAAGGAACTGGCTGAATATGAAGTTGAACAAACCGAACAACAGCTGATTTCAGCGAAAATGCAACATGCGATTGCAATGCGAGAAAAGCAGATTCACGAGCAAGATATTAAACATAACCGCTCGATTGCGACCTTCATGAAAAACAAATTCAGCAACCAACACTTGTATCAGTGGATGAGTAGCCAATTGTCTGGGTTGTATTACCAAAGCTATAAAATGGCACACGACATTGCCATGCAAGCCCAAAAAGCCTTCCAGTTTGAAACTGCCACACCTGAAAAAGAGGTGAACTATATTGGGGGCAGTTACTGGGACAGCCGTCGTAAAGGGCTGATGTCGGGCTCGAAGTTGGGCCACGACCTTGCCATGATGGAAAAGGCCTATATGGAGCAAGACTCACGGGCCCTTGAGATCACAAAGAGTATTTCATTATTGGCCCACGATCCGTTGGCTTACATGGAGTTAAAAACCAAAGGCAGCTGTGTATTCCGCTTAAGTGAAGAACTGTTTGATCACGACTTCCCAGGGCACTATAACCGTCAGGTTAAAACCATATCGCTGGCCTTTGATATTGGTGAGGGCAAGCATATTAACGCCACGTTAACCCAGTTAAACAACCGCGTGCTTATGTCGCCTGACATTAACGGCGTGAAACATTTGCTTGAAAGCAAGGGGCAGCCACCTATGAGCATTCGCTCAGACTGGCGCGCTAACCAGCAAATTGCCTTGTCGCATGTTGATCAGTACACAGAAAACAACGGCATGTTTGAGCTGCGTTACGACAACGAACGCTACTTGCCGTTCGAGGGAACGGGCGCGGTGTCGTTATGGAAGCTAGACATCAATGGCAAAGCAGGAAGCTACAACCCGAACGAACTGCTCGACGTCACCATTAAGCTGCGCTACACCGCAGAGCAGGGCGGCGAGGCTTTCGCCTCTGCTGTGCGCGGGGCACTCAAACCCTACACCACATCGGCATTTTTAGATTTGGCGTATAGCTTCCCAGATGCATGGCAAGCATTTATGCAAAGCGACAGCCAATCAATGACGGTGACCGTACCACGAAGCCTGTTCCCGAACATGAGTGGCGGGCAAATTCAGGGGATTTACACCCGCTATGAAGTGGAAGGCGAGCAAGGAGTTAGCCTGATTCTTAATGATGAACACAAACTGCCAAACGAACGATTTGTAGAAATCAGCAACATGACAATTGCCAGAGACGGCAGCCAATGGACATTCACAACAAAAGGAGACAAGCAAAAACTGAAAAATGTAGAAATGATATTGCTATATAACGCCAAAACTTAATTTGGCAAAATCTTCCTTTCCTTTGTAAGCAAGCCCTGTGGGGCGTGTTATCTCGTTTTTCCTCAGTGTCGCATGTGCTGGGGCGAGTGCTGGTAACACACCCCGTTAACAGGGCTTTTTTTGTATCTATACATGGCAAGTATCATCATGAAAAACAAACAACGACAACAAACTCGACACCGTTCAATGGGGTCGTCTGCTGGCCAGTCTCGGCAGCGACGCGCCAGTGTGGTAGAGGCCAAGCGCCCACCATCTGATGCCTTAGCGTCAACTGACGACACAACCCACAATACAACGGCCTCGTCGCAAGCGAGCAGCAGCGCTACTACGGGCGTAACTAGCACGCGTGCATCAGAAACCAATGACACTGACACACAAAACTCACCAGCAGCCTCTACTACAATTACCGACAGTGCAGAATCGAATGGCAATAGCGACAATGGCAATAGCGACAATGGCAGTGACGCGAGCAACAGTGGGCAACAAGCAAACGCACAAACCAACAACATGCAATCGGCAGAGCCTACGTCGGCCTCGTCAGAGGCACAGTCTGACACATCGCCTAGCGAGTCGGGCACATCGGAAACATCAGCTCCAGCACTTGGCGGCGCAGCCGCCCGTATCGCAGCCGAGGCCAGTAAAAACGAGAACCAGCGTGAACAAGAACGCAAACCGACTGGGCTAGAAAAAAAGCTAGGGCTTAAACCCGGTCAAAAACTGAAGCTCAACCTGTTTGGCAAAAATGAAATTAGAGGGCCTGTGTTGGTAGATGGCAAACTGCGTTATCTGCCCACACGGGATCAGCTTGACCCAAGTAACGAACAAGACCGCGCCATTCTCGAAAGTGGCATGTTTGCCAAAGGACGTTTTAACCCAAAAGACCCATACAACGGCAAAGGCTACAATGAATTGGGGCCGGGCGAAGTAAAGGCGTATGCGGCAACTCACTCGAAGGGGAATAATAAAACCATTGATAGCGACACCGACCCTGAGTTTGACGCAGAAAACAGCCGGTTTCTGTATCCCGTTACCGATGAACAAGGTAACACCACGTTTCTTCCCGACTTTACCGACGCAACGGAACCAGAGCGACTCAGCGGCGATTTCGTGACCTTAAAGGCGGTAGACGCTGCATTTCCTGCTAACGACGATACCAATAAAAAGCTTGAAGGCATTTACGACTTGGCAGTAGAAAAGCACCGCTTAAACGAGCAGGCCAAAAAAGAAAAGGAAGATATCGATAAATGGGAAAAAGCTGAGAAAGAAAGAATTGAACGGCAGGCCAAAGAAGATCGTGAAAGAGTAGACAACGACACGCAAGACGCCATCGACGAAGCTGAAAAACAGCATGAGGCAGCCCGCAATAAGCCGCAATCTGGTGAACAAGTATTAGATTCACAAACACCAGACGCACAGGCACCAGAAACTCAGGTAGAGGCCGATACCGACGCGCCTGAAACAAACAGCGAGCCTTCAGCCGAGCTTTCGCCCGAGCTTTCACCCGAGCTTTCACCCGAACCAACCCAAGAACCGGTACAACAGTTGCCAAATGAGGAAAATGGCAGTGAGGGGGATAGTCGCTCTTTACTAGACAGTACCTTAAATGAGAATTCGTCTCAGACAAACTTAAACGGAGTAGGAGAGGACACTGAATCAAGCACACAGCAGGGTTTGACGCAAGTCACATCGCAAAATCAAACACGAAGTAATCAACCTAACGAACCAAATATTAGAACAGGTCAATTCGATAGAAATCGGTCCTCACGAGTGACCAATTTAGAGCTTTCTAAATAACATCCTTTATACATCTTAAATATATCAAACAGGAGTTTCATTATGTCTAACCCAAAACAATTAATACGTGCAACAAGTAGATTGATGAGAGGAAAGCCACACGCCCCATTTTCATACATTCAACAAGAAGGGCGTCCCCTAGGACTAGATGCACGCATAAGTGAGTCGCGACCCTATCAAGGAGAAGGGGGTTACTCTCAAAACCATGATGGTAATCGTAACCATAACTCAGGTGGCGGAGAAGGTTCTGGTGGCTCCGGTGAAAATCAAAAGGGGAATGGATGGAGAACAGCGCGGCGCCTATTTGGTAGAGGCTTAGCAGTAGGCGCAGTAGGAGTTGGGTTAAAAGACCAATATGAACGTTTTAAAATATCTGAATTTCAACAGCCAGAAGTTATAAGTCGCACGCACATGACGCCAGAAGAGCGCCTCAGTACATTTGCTTCTAACGCAGCCTATAGTATCGACGGTGATTTAAGTAAGTCTGAAGACTACAAGAAGCTTAGAGATGAAGGGTATCATCCTCCTTCAGAAGACGCGCTTAAGCAGCTCGCGAATGAACCCGGCATCGAGAGAGTCGACTTTGAAACAGGCGCAGTTTATGGATCAAGAGGAGAGCGATGGTTTGCTCTTGTTAAAGACGAGCCCGACGGTATTAAAGTGATTAGCTCAGTTAGAGGATCTTTAGCGGAAATCAGTCGCGACGCTGCATGGGATTGGGGTAGTGTAAATATCCCTAGTATGTTTAATATAAAAGTTGGCGATCAAACCAATAACCTTACTAACCATACAGAAGCGCTGCTTGGCTCGCTCATTGACGAAAGTGGTGGAAAAAAAATTAGCTGGTTATCAACTGGGCATAGTAAAGGAGGGCAACAGGCTTCTGTTATCGCAACTAATTTACAAATAGGATTTGGAGATCTAGTCGATGCTCGCTCTATTTCTTTACAGTCTGCGTCGGTTAGTCATACTGAAATAAATAATTTAGCACATAAATTCAACATGCCGTCTGATAAGGTATTGGCCGTCCAGCAAAGTATAGGTACTTTAATAAGAGGTAAGAATGAACCATTGTCTTCAATATTTATGAGGAATTTATTCCATCAGCCCGCTGCGGGGGGGGTAATTTATGAATTCCCAGAGACGGAAGAACAAAGGGAAAAATCTTTGGTACTTGATACTCGGGTTAAAAAAATGAGGGATCTGTTTATGCAGTCGCTTAAGGAGTTGCCAGTTGACGAAGCTGACAGACATGAAGATTCTTTTTTAAGTATGCTAACGGCATACGTTCTGAGTCAATTGTCTTACCATAGTTTAGAAGCTCTTTCGGCTTTGGCTGAAAGCCAACATGTTAGATAACAATCGTCAATTATATGTTGCATACTTTCAGGCTGTGAGTCCGATTAAATTTGGTTTTAGAACAGGTCAACAATGAAAAACCGAACGTTATCAACCTTAACCCGTGTGCGGTGGTTGCGACGCAAGTCGATATCTCGTCGGCACTTAGCGCATTTAAATGCGGCGATAAGGGCGCAAGCCCGTGAAGATGACACCGCTTTCATGCAGAATCACCATCTGCACAGCACGTAGCACCCCTCACAATACGGCGTTTAACACACCCATTAACAACGCATAATACAACACTTATTGCCTGATGCACGCAAGGAGCGTTGGGTGTGTTAGCGCCCAGTGTTGGTGCATTTTAAACAACATAAAAAAACGTTTCCATGCTCATTATGTGCGGCCCGAATAAGGCAGTGCGACGAGTAGTAGCGACTCTGTGGGGATATTACACGCCCGCAAAACCCCGAGACCTACGTACACGTAAATCCCTTTTTTAAAGGTATCTTATTATGTCGAAAACTACCCCAACAACGGCGCAGCCTGCTGCGCTGTCTTCTGTCACGGCGTTAAAAGACTGGAAAGTGCCAAAAGACTTACCTCTTAGTACGCCCGGCTCCCCGCGCGGGGAACTAACGACTGCGCGTGACGCAAACACGCCCAGTATGGATAATTTCAGCGCTGACACGCTCAGTGGCGCTAAACAAAGCCATCGGCTTAAGCCAATAGCAGCGCAGGCCGAGGCTTGCCGCAATAATACTAACAAGGACGTTCATAGCATGGAAATGCTTACCCCATCGGCACGCTCGAGTGCCGAGCATGCCCCAATTCATGATTTGCAAACCTACTTTGCACAGGTGACCGCCAAAAAAACCGAATTGGTGTTGCAAAAGTTTATGCAGGCCATGCGCAATAGCCGCCCACTAGGATGGATTTGTGACTTGCCTTACCAAGCCATTCGTTTGCAAGCGGTAAATAGGCGAAATTTAGAAGCGGGTGCACCGGAAAATTCTCTTGCGCCCAATAGCCACACGCCCGATGCGCCAGCGCAACGTATGCCGACGGCTACCAGCGCGGCTCAAAGTACTGAGCATAATAACTCAGAGGGAGAGACCGTATCGCCGCCTTACGTGCAAGTGTTGTTGCGTGCCGACACGGGAAATAGCCAAGCGCCTTGGTTAGCGCTGGGTGCGAAGCAAGACCGCAAGGCCATGCGTACCCTGCTGATGTCTGGCTGGGCAAAGCAGTTAAGCATTGTGATCTACATCGACAGTGACGTGCTGGAATACCATAACCCAGCGGCGGCTGCGATGGTATTGGCGTTTGATGTAGGTACACGCATTGCGCCCTACTGGACGTTACTTGAAAAAGCCCTTATTCGCCACCGATTAACGCCCGACGAAGCCAAAGCATTAATGGCACATTGGTATAAACCCGATAAAACCCGCCTTGAAAATCGCCAATTGCACATGGGCTATTTGAATCGCTGGTGGGGACGTTGGTCGCACCATGCCCGACATACTTCCCCGCCGCAATTTCGTGAATTGGTGGCGTTGATGGAGAAAACCCAATACCAAGGTGCCGATCAGGCATATCTGTGGCAGCAGTACTGCGAATATATGGGCGGCTTTGACCCCGTAAACGGCAAGCTAATTCAAGATGATGCACAGCGACAATTGCAAACGGCCTTTTATACCGCGTACGAAGAATACGCGAAGGGCAATCGCGGTAGCTTTCCGTACGTGGCGAAATATCAGGTATACCGAAACATCGTGTTGGGGGCCGTCATTGCTGGGGCATTGTCTGCCATAACCTTTGCGCGTTGGCCTGAATTAAGTGCCTTTGCAGGTGCTCTTTGGCAATGGGGCTTGTCGCTGTAATGACCCTAGGCGGCGGGGTTGAGCACCATCCATTAACGGATACTCGACTGCTACCGCCATTTACACCCTCAATGACTTACTCACTTTTTCGTGGTTATGCGCCGTTTTGTTTAAGCCGTGCAAACCCAACGCACACTTATGTAGGACAAACATATTATGGGATTACTGACTGATATTTTTAGTACCGGAACGTCTAGCTTGATTTCAAGCGTGGCGAAAGTGGCCGATCAATTTATTACTACCGACGAAGAGCGAAACGCTTTTAAGGTTCAAATGGCTGCGCTTATTCAAAAGCGCGAGTCGGAAATTGAACAAACCTTGCGGTCTGAGCAACGGGCGAAACAAGCGATACTCAGCGCTGAGCTAAACCAAGATGACAAATTTACTAAGCGCGCTCGCCCAATGTTGGTGTATTTTGGTTTGTTAATGATTGCTACCAACTACATGGTCTTTCCGATTTTATCGCGTTTTCTGGATGTTAGTTCTACGCCGCTACCATCACTACCCATGGAGTTTTGGGCGGGGTGGTCGGGCATTGTGGCAACATGGTGCATTGGCCGTTCGGCAGAAAAAATCGGCGCGACCAACAAAGTGACGCGGCTGGTAACAGGGAAAAAATCGTCGGAGGTAGTGGGATGATCAGCGCCCATAAATTGCTAGATATTCCGTTTCATGCCTCGCCTAATGTAGGCGGTGTTATGCAAGCAAGCCCGTCGGCGGTGGTGATTCATTATACGGGCAACGAGTCGCTCAGCGGCACGGTCAATTGGTTGTGCGATCCCCAAGCGCGTGCCTCAGCACACGTTGTAATTGGTGAGCAGGGTGAGTTGGTGCAATTAGTGCCATTTAACCATGTTGCTTGGCATGCAGGAAAAAGCCAGTTTCAAGGTCGCAGCAATTTTAATCGTTTTTCTATTGGTATTGAATTGGTTAATCCGGGCAAATTGACGCGCGTCGGCGAGCAATACTGTGCGTGGTTTGGTAAGGCATACCCCAAAAGCCGCGTGGTGCGGGCTAAGCATCAACATGCCAGCGAAACCGGCTATTGGTGTGCATACACCGAAGCACAAATTACCGCGTTAACACGGCTGATTTTATTGCTGAAAAACCATTACCCGATACAGCAAATTGTGGGACACGATGACATTTCACCGGGCAGAAAGTGCGATCCTGGCCCTGCGTTTCCGCTCAATGCATTGCGACGTCAGGTGCTACACATAGACCGCCACACCGCTGACCACGAAGACACCTGTGAGCAAGAAAAAGACGGCGAAGTGATTGCCTCACAGCTTAATATACGTGACAGCATAAATGGCAAAGAACGCCGAGGCCCCTTACAGCATGGTCAAAAGCTGGTTGTGCTGGAAGAAGAAGCCGGCTGGTACAAAGTGCAAGTTCAAGAAACGGGCTGGGTGAAAAAAGAATTTGTGTCGATACGCGACCCCCAGCCTGAAAAAGATATGCAATGGTTGGCTTGACGGCGGCAATACACACGACCACGCACCACGAAATAACACGTTATGCAATCATCTTGGTAGCCTGTTTTTGCAACAGAAAATAAAACGCTGACAAGATCGGATTACACACCCATTACACACGAAAAAGGTAACCACTATGCAATTTGACGCCGACTCCCACAGTCACGCGGTGGCTGATCGCGCGAAACACGGTGCCATCATAAAAGTTTTTGGCATTGGCGGTTGTGGCGGTAACGCCGTGAACCATATGGTAAATCATCATGTTGATGGTATTGAATTTATTGGCCTGAATACCGACGCCCAAGCATTGGCCGATGTATTGGCACATCACACGATTCAATTGGGTGGCCAGCTCACCCGAGGGCTAGGTGCAGGGGCAAACCCAGAGGTTGGACGCCAAGCCGCGATTGAAGATCGCGAAACCCTAAGAAGTTTGCTGGTAGACACCGATTTGGTGTTTATTATGGCGGGCATGGGCGGCGGTACAGGAACGGGCGCATCGCCAGTGGTGGCTGAAATAGCCCGCGAAATGGGAATTTTAACCGTTGCGGTGGTAACACGTCCGTTTCCCTTTGAAGGCCACAAACGGTTGGCTATTGCAGAGCAGGGCATTCAAGCCTTGCAGAAGCAGGTAGACTCATTAATTGTGATTCCCAACGACAAGCTGCTGGCGGTACTAGGTAAATCAACCTCGTTATTAGATGCATTTAAAGCGGCGAACGATGTGTTATTGGGCGCAGTAAAAGGCATTGCCGATCTAATTACATGCCCTGGTATTATCAACGTAGACTTTGCTGATGTGCGCACCGTTATGGCCAACCGCGGTATCGCGATAATGGGCACTGCCAGTGCGCAAGGGGAAAATCGCGCGAAAGAGGCCACCGAACGCGCTATTCGTAGCCCGCTGATGGAAGACGCTGATTTTCATGGTGCAAAGAGTATTTTAGTGAACATTACCGCGGGGTTAGATTTTAGTTTGGGGGAGTTTTCTGATGTTGGCAGTGCCGTTGAGCAGTTTGCCTCTGATGCCGCCATGATTGTGGTCGGCACGGTAATTGATACCAATTTGTCAGATGAAATTCGCGTGACCTTAGTGGCAACTGGGTTAGGTGATGACAAAACACGGGGTGCGCATCGGTTTGATGCACAATTTACGCACGTATCGCCTGCTATTGTTCGAAGCACACCCGATTCGGTGTCTTCGTCGGTACAGGCGCAAGCATTGTCGCCAACAGATACCGCAACGCTGGAACATAGCGACGAGCGCGCAAACCCACTGAATTCATCGGAGTCTGCGCCCGCCAGCAACAGTATGTCTGATACAGCACGGGTACTTGAATCACTGAGCGAAAAAGAGCTGGATGTGCCCACGTTTTTACGCCGAGGGCCAGATTATTATTCGTCGCCTTAACTAACCATGAGAGATGCCGTTGCTATGAATATACTGTGCTTAACGGGTGTCTGACTTTTTTTCTTGAGATGGCGTAATGCCATATTTCTTTTTGTATTGGCGCGCAAAATAATTTGCAGAGCCAAATCCTACGTCATCGGCGACTTGATTGACGCGATGGCCTTGTTGCAGCAACGCTTTGCCTTTGGCTAAACGGTGTTCGTTAATAAACTCCGACGGGGATATGCCCAAAATAGCTTGAAATTTTCTGGCGAGTTGGCGTTCGCTTAGATGCGCAGCCTCCACTAAATCTTGGACGCCAAATTCCGGATCCTGATATCGCTTTTCTAGAGCATTACGGCAATTTTCAATGGCTTTGACCGAGTATATGTCTGCGCTTTCATGTTGCTCGGATAGCTCAGAAGACGCGGCGCTAGGTAACGCTTGGTAATGCGAACGTACACGCTGTTGGTGATTTAATGAGGCTGCAATTACCGCCAATAACTCTTCAAGGTGATAGGGTTTAGCAATATAGCCATCTGCTTGATAGTGAAAGCCTTGAATACGCGAGGCTGCATCAGATTTAGCTGTTAGCAAAATAACGGGAATGTGGCTGGTGGCAGAATGGTTTTTAATGCTATCGAGCAGTTGAAAGCCATCCATATGCGGCATATTAATGTCTGACACGATAATGGCTGGCACCTCTAATTGTGCTTGCTTCATACCGATTAACCCATTGTCAGCGGTGCTTACTTGGTAATACGGCGAAAGTTGCTCGAACAGCAAAGCTTGTAGTTCGGCGTTATCTTCCACAAGAAGCAGTGTTGGCTTGTCTGAGGAGGAATTTGCGGGTAAATCACGGGCTGTTGACGATGCTGGATTATCCATAGACGGTAAACGAGTAGGTCGCTGAGACGACAACTGATCTGCCTGCGCATCTTCGCCCAGTAAGCTAGGGTGTGCTGTATCTGAAGCCTGTGGCGACACAGTATCGGGTTGGTGTATCGGGGTAAATCCACAGGCAATTGGAAATGTAACCGTAAAACACGTTCCTTTACCTTGTTCGCTTTTTACGTCTACAGTCCCGTTGTGGGCTTTGACAACGTCGCTCACTAACGACAATCCAATCCCTGAGCCCGGCTGCTCGGCCATGTCGTCTACCCGATAAAAACGTTCAAAAATTTTTGCATGATGGGATGGATGAATACCAGGGCCGTTGTCTGTGACTGTAAGCTGACACTGTCTAGGCGAAATCTGACTCAGCGATACTGCTATTTGCCCGTTTTCAGGGGTGTATTTAATGGCATTGTTGATCAGGTTGGTGAGCATTTTTTCAATTGCTTTTGGCAGGCAATGCAGGTACATCCCCGATGTGATCTGCGTGCTCAGGGTTTGTTTTTTCAGCTTGGCATATTCATTTAAATTTTCGCAAATGTCTTTGCACAGGTGCGAAAAGCAGATAGTTGATTTTTCGGCAGCTTGAACCCCACCGACGGCGCGCCCCATTTCAATCACATCGTCAACCATAATGGCAAGGCGTTTGGCTACGCTTTCTATCGCCTCAAAGGCGACTTTATCTCTGTCTGTTTGGCTTTTATTTAACCGATCTCTGGCTCTTCCAAGTATGACTGCCAAGGGCGTTCTGAATTCGTGAGAAATATTGTCAAATTCTTTGGTTTTGTCTTTTAACAGCTGCTCTACTTGAAATTTTTGTTCTACCACTTCTTGTGTGCGCTGGGCAACGCTTTGCTCCAACTGGACATTGCGTGCACGTAGGCTGCGTATTCGAAGTGCATACCACCCGTAGCCAAGGGTAATAATTACAACGGCGTAGAGGGTGATGGCCCACCATGTAAGCCACAGTGGTGGATGTACCGTAATATGTATCGTCTGTTCGTCGCTCCATACACCATGGCGATTGCTTGCTTTTACTTTGAACTGGTATTCACCTGCATCTAAGTTGGTGTAGGTGGCAAAGCGATGTTTTGCCGTGGTAGTGCGCCAATCATCGTCAAATCCGTGCATCATGTAGTGATACTGGAGTTTGTCGGGGGCATTAAAATCCATCGCGGCAAATTCGAAACCAATCACATTTTGTGCGTGTTGGAGCGTAATTGCGTTTGATTGTCTGTGATATAAGGACGGCGCAGGCTGGTTAAACAGCAAGAACTCCTCCACCACAATGTCTGGCTTGACGGTATTGGGCTGAATATCTTTTGGCGAAAATGCATTGAACCCATGTGAGCCGACAAAATATAGGGTGTCAGAATGAGATGAGTAGTCACTTCCTACGTTAAATTCGTTGGCTTGAAGGCCATCTTCTTCAGCATATCGCTCGACTTCAAGCGTATTAGGATTAAAGCGAGCAAGTCCCCTATTGGTGGCAAGCCACAGGTCGCCGCGTTTATCAATTTCTACCGCGTACACAGTATTGTTGGGTAAGCCATCGGCGGTGGTAAACGTGGTGACTGCGTAGGTGGCCTTGTTAAATTTAACGAGCCCTTCGCCCTTTGTGCCCATCCATAACACGCCGTTGTTGTCGTCTTTAATTGAAAATATTTTGTTTGGTGTGCCTTTGTTACCCCGAGAGCGTGTTCCAAAGTTTTCGAACTGCAACGAGGCTAAATGTAGGCGATCTAGTCCTGCTGTTTCGGTGGCTATCCATAGATATTCGCTATCAAGTGCTAAGTCGAGAACGTACTGACTGCTAACACTGTTGGTATCATTTGGGGTGTGAAGGTAGTTTGTAAATAATGCGGTGTCAGGATCGTAAAAGCTGAGCCCTGCGCCATCTGTCGCGAGCCAAAACTTCCCGTCTTGTGTTTCAACCATGGCACGTGTTGCACTGGTACTAATCGCCCCTGTTTGCTGTATGCCGTTGGGATCAGGGTAGAATCGCTGTGTTTTGCCTGTGGTTGGATCCAGCCGATTCAATGCATCACGAACAGTGCCAAACCATATGTAGCCTTGGCTGTCCTCGTATAACGACGTTGGGGCAATTAAGTGGCTGCTGATACTGCTACTATCGTCAGGATCGTGGGTAAATTGTTTGCAGTTATGGCTATTCATTGATATCGCGTGTAAGCCAGCACCATATGCGGCAATCCACAGCGTGTCTGTTGATGCAACAAGCACGTTATAAAGTTGATTATTGCTTAAGCAATGAGACATTGCAGGGGTGGCGTACCGAAGCCCAAACGCCAAGCTATTAAGCGATAGTGTGTTGACTCCTTCATTCGATGTGCCAATCCATAAGTTGTCGTTATCGTCTTCAAACACGGTGGTAACGTCATCACTGCTTAATGAATTCGGTGCGGAATTGCTGTGGGTAAACGTAGTGAAGGTCTCTGTTTGCAAATCGAGCTGGCTGAGCCCTCGGCTTGTTCCGATCCACAATCTCCCAGTGCTATCAAGCTGGAGCGCATTAACCGTATTAGATGGCAGGCTGTATGGGTCACCATTGCGATGAAAATAGGTTTTTATGATTTTCCCCGAGCGCGAAAGCAAATATAACCCATTTGCTGTTCCGATTAGCAACTTATCGTCGCCAACGTATGCGATGTCGTTAATAATATTAGACAGAGAATCATGCACCGTATAGAAGACGCGGTTGAGTGAGCGGGTGTGTTCGTTCAGCTTAAATAGCCCCTTGGACGTAGCAAGCCAAATATTACCGATAGCGTCTTTCCTTACCCGTCTAATATCGCTTAATGGCTGTGTGGGAGAGTTGCCTTGCGTCGATAAAAATGGGACTAACGTTTTATCGCGCAAATTAAGGAGGTAAAGACCTTGCATTCTTGTTGTGACCAATACGGTTTGCTGTGTCCATTGCGCCAATGACACAACGTTATATTGGCGGGTTTCAAGCAAGGTGTGTATCTGCTGCGTATGAAAGTCGTAATAAGATAGCCCAGTCTGTGTGCCAATCCACACCATGTTGTCATGATCTACATATAAGGCGTGAATCGTATTACTAGCCAACGAGTCAGGCTGTTTGGGTTGGTGATGAAACTGCTCAATGTCGTAGCCGTTAAATCGGTTAAGGCCGTCATTTGTGCCAATCCAAAGGTATCCCTGTTTGTCTTGCATAACCGCATTAATGGTATTTTGAGACAACCCATTTGCCACACTGACACGGCTAAAGTGCGGGTGTGCAGGCATAGCAGTCACCTTTATTAATAGGCTGGCGACCGCTAAAACTGTAAGTAAAATTACTTGCAACACTGCGCGCAAAAAAGAACTACCTGTGTGCTTGTTTAATCAGCTCTAAGTTTTAAATTGGCGGGCTGATTGCCTCCCGATGTAACCGCTCGCGGACCTTCTCCACTATCATCACACCCTTTTGAGCCGCTCGGACATTCACAAATTAATGTTTTAACGCCGGCTGGAAAGCTATAGTGTTGGAACCCTAATAGTCCCGACTCTTTACATACATCCTTGCCGTTGACGTCAAACCCTGGTGTACCATTTAACGGTGCACAGTGGTCGTACACACTGGGCTGGAATAAAGCAGACTTAATAAACTCTTCGTTAGTACCGCATAATTTTGTTTGAACGAGCTTGGTTGCCTCTGGAATAGCTTGTTTTTCGTCTGAACAAACGAGGAGTTTTGCGCCTGATGCGTGGGTAAGGTAACGTTCAAACCTTCCTTCTCCGGCTTTTTCACACACATCTTTATCGTTAGCGATATCAAACCCTGGATCCCCGCCTTTTAGTGCGCAGTGATTGCCTACACTTGGGCTTACTATAAGCTCAGCGTAAGGTGGGCATTCAGTGATTTCACCTAAATCATTGCGCTTAGGTTGCAGTTCGTTGGTGCACAGAGCAACGCGTTCACCCCGAGAATACACGTATGCGCCTTCGATTTCAGGTGACACCGAAGCGGGCGCTTTAGCCCTTTTAAATGACAGTGGGCCAGGACGACGTGGAATACGCTGAATATATTCTTTAAATTCGCCAAACCCGTCACACACGTCATTGCCCATCACGTCTTTTCCAAGTTCACCCCATATATAAGCACAATGGTCGGGGGCGCTTTGGCCTTTTACTCGCTCAGAACCTAACGGGCAAGCTTCAATCGTGCCTAATGCAGAATAAACCGGTAGGGTACGCTCTTCACAGATAAGTGTTGGGGTAGGTGCTGCTTGAAGCGGGTCGGTATAAACGCGTTTTATAGCTAAGAAATCACCTTTGCCTGAAGCAGCGCACATATCAACACCATAATGGTCGAACGCCGTATTCGAGCCTTCATTGATACAGAAATTTGTTGTGTTACTGCCAATTAAAAGCTCGGTGCCTACCGGGCAATCCGCTACTTTCTTGACTCTATTACTTGGCGCACATAACGACATGGGCGCGGTATATGTTTCGCCATCGACAACTTGGTTAACACCGTCATCAATAGGATTAATGTCGCAATGACCAGCCGTACCACTCAGTGAAAACGCATCAGCTAACAGCGCGTGACCTGTGGCAGGTAGCATTGCACAATATTTACTGGGGTTAGCTGAGACCTCTGCTTTAGTTATGTGCTCGTAACCACTTGGACACATGTCTCCCTCAAGTGCGATTTCGTGAGCTGGTTCACAAATCGCATGACCTAATGTGCGTGAGTCATTTTCTACCACTTCACACTGATATCCTGAGCCACTGATTGAGTGATTGTCTGACAGGCGTGCGATATCCCAGTCATTCATATGAACATCACAAATTGCTTCACGTTGCGCTTGAGTTTTAGGCACGGGGGCCAGAGTATAGCCTGCTGGGCAGGTTTCCTGATCTGCGTAGAGGTAAGACTTTGCCGAAATGGTGGCTAAGGCCTGACTAGCGTTGAGTATGAAGCAAATAAAGAGCACTGATATTGGTGTTGTTAGGTTCATTGGTGTACTTCCTTAATAACATGAACGAGGGTTACCTAATGAAGGTATGCCGTTATATATTTCCTTCTTTAGGTAGGCGGTTATCACATACTTTTGCTAAGGGCATAGTCTATAGAACAGAACGATAAGTGTCAGGTAAAATTGGAAGTTTGGTAAATTATATTTTTACTGTGTAAGGCGGTAATTAGGCGTGAGGGATTGGATATTGCATTTATCTATTTCTGTAATAGTTTGTATTGATGTAGGCGTATCTAATACGCTGGCGTTTTTATTATGAAACAGTTTGTGAAAATGCATGCTTTGCAACTTTCACCGCAACGTGTTTGAATGCTTCAATGTAATTAGGCGAGGCTTCATTTGTTCGCGTGCCTAAATACATGGTTTTTCTCATCGCTGTTTGCCCAAGTTGAATCGCGCTGAGTGAATAATCTGACTGATACTCTTCTACCAGCCAGCGCGGCAGTGCGCTAATTCCTCGATTTGCATGAATAAGTGCAAGCATAATCTCGGTAGCCTCTATGATTTTATGCTTACCAACGTTGACTCCTGCGGGGGTGAGAAATCGTGAAAAAATATCAAGTCGTGATGGTTCAACTGGGTAGGTTAGTAATGTTTCTTGAGCTAATTGCTCTGGGGTAACAAAAGCAGCTTTGGCCAGAGAATGCTGGGGAGATACGACAAGCACATGCTCATAATCCATAATGGGTAAATAATCAACAGACGGCATGTACAACGGATCGGGAGTGACAAGTACGTCAATTTCGTACCCCAACAATGCTTTCATTCCACCAAACTGAAAAGCCTGTTTAACGTCTACTTCAACATGAGGGTGCTGCTCGATAAAGGGCGCGACGACTTTAAGAAGCCATTTGTAACACGGGTGGCATTCCATGCCTATTCTCAGTAACCCTTGTTGCCCATTTGCTATCAATGACGCGACCGCTTCTGCATGTTCAAATTGAGGCAGCACCCTTTGGCCGAGATTGAGTAATAGCTCTCCTGAAGCGGTGAGCCTTAAGTTTCTGCCGTCTTTTTGCCATATTGGCGTGCCTAACTGGTTTTCCAATTTTCTAATGGCGTGGCTAAGTGCTGATTGTGTGAGATGAAGCGCCATCGCAGCTTCGGTTAACGTGCCGAATTCCTGTACCGCGCTGATTATACGTAGATGGTGTCGTTCAATCATATATGATTAAAATTCATGGTTTTATGAAAATATACCAATATATTTAATAAAAGGCATCAGGCAACCTACGTCTATTCACTCAAAATGGACGGATAGATGGCTAAAATACATAATTTAGGGTTCCCGCGTATCGGGGCTAACCGCGAGCTAAAATTTGCGCTTGAACACTATTGGCAACATGGTGACAGTGAAACGTCTCAGCGACATCTACACGCAACGGCACGAGAGATTCGCCAAGGTAATCTAGAGATTCAGTCTGCCCTGGATTGGGTGCCTGTTGGCGACTTTTCTCTCTATGACCATGTGTTGGACACCTCATTTATGTTAGGAAATATCCCAACGTCAGTGGAAAAAGTGGCAAGTGAATATGCCTTAACGGCGTTGGATGCGTATTTTCTTGCGGCCAGAGGACAAACTGCGCATGCTGAATGTGGATGCCAGACACAAGCGGGTGAAATGACGAAGTGGTTTGACACAAACTATCATTACATTGTGCCTCAGGTGGATGCTGATACGTCGTTTGCGCTAAACCCGTCGCGCATAAACCGAGACATCAATGAGGCAAGAAGCGTGGGAGCAGAAGTAAAGCCGGTGATCCTCGGGCCGGTCACCTATTTGTATTTAGCAAAAGGGGCTGACGACACCACGAAGTTGACTTTACTTCCTAAGCTTTTGCCTATTTACGCTCAGCTGCTGGCTAACTTTTACAGGCATGGCGTCGAGTGGGTTCAAGTCGATGAGCCCGTATTAGCGTTAGATTTAAATCGCGAATGGCAAACTGCGTTGCAGTATGCTTACGATTATCTCTCGACATCGAACATCAAGCTACTGCTAACCAGTTATTTTTCGGACTATGGTGCAAACCTTTCTATCGTATCAGCCCTTCCTGTTGCGGGGATTCATGTGCCTGTTATAGATAGCTGGCATGAGGTAAACGCCATAGCAAGTACATTAAAGGCGAGCCAAGTGCTGTCTGTTGGTGTAATTGATGGTCGAAATATCTGGAAAGCAAGGCTGAATCAGTGTTTAGAACAATTGATACCGCTGCATCAGCAATTAGGAGATAGGTTGTGGCTGGCACCGTCGTGTTCGTTGTTGCATGTACCGATTGACGTTGAACTTGAAACCCATATTCCAAGTGGATTAAAAGACAGACTGTCTTTTGCTAAGCAAAAGTTGCAAGAATTGGTTTACTTGAAAAACGCATTAAATGAAGGGCGCGACAGTATTTCGACCGAGTTAGGCCAAAACAGTGCTTCTCAAGGTTATGAAAAAGCGCAATCGAACCACGCAACTCAATTGCGAGATTCATCGCTTCATTCCAGTTTATTCAAGAGGCAGTCTACGTTTAGTCAACGAAAATTGACGCAGGCATCGGCGTTATCCTTGCCCCTGTTTCCTACGACCACCATTGGCTCGTACCCACAAACCTCGGATATCCGCCTTACAAGAGCAAAGTTTAAACGCAATGAAATAAGTGAGCATGAATATATTTTAAGGATGCAAGATGAAATCGCACATGTCATTGATGTGCAAGAGCAACTTGGCCTTGATGTGTTGGTACATGGTGAACCTGAGCGCAACGACATGGTGGAGTATTTTGGGGAACATTTAGAAGGTATCGCCGTGAGCCAGTTTGCGTGGGTGCAGTCTTATGGTTCTCGGTGTGTTAAGCCGCCGATTATCTATGCCGATGTTCACCGCCCAAAACCTATCACTGTTGCTTGGAGCCAGTACGCACAATCCCTCACCGCCAAACCTGTTAAAGGCATGCTAACTGGGCCGGTTACCATTTTGAATTGGTCTTTCGTGCGAGATGACTTACCGAGAAATAAGGTTTGTGAACAAATCGCTTTGGCGATTCGAGAGGAAGTTAACGATTTAGAAGCGGCTAATATCAGAATTATTCAAATTGATGAGGCGGCGCTACGAGAGAGACTACCGTTAAAAAAGCATGAGCAGCGTTACTATATGCAGTGGGCTGTAGACTGCTTCTTACTTGCCAGCAGCGGGGTAAAAGATGAAACTCAAATTCATACTCATATGTGCTATTCCTCTTTCGGTGAAATTATGGAAGATGTTGCTCGTATGGATGCCGATGTCATTACGATCGAAACGGCACGCTCAAATATGACGTTACTTGACGTGTTTGATACTTATGCTTACCCCAATGACATAGGCCCTGGGGTATACGATATCCATTCTCCTAATAAGGTAGAGACGCACGATATGCTCGACAGGCTTAATCACGCTTGTTCGCGCATTCCAGCAGATCAATTATGGGTGAATCCAGATTGCGGTTTAAAAACACGGGGGTGGGATGAAGTTAAAGTGAATTTGCGCCACATGGTCGCAGCTGCGAAGAAAGCAAGGGTAGTGGCATCAGAACATTGAGGTGAGTTTGCTTCAAACTATTGGCAAAGAAGGTCGATAAACCGAGTGTCTGCGTTGCACTTATCACATTGCAGATGGAATTCGATCATGTTGTTGGAAGGGAGTCATACCGAGGAATCGCATCTAGGCTCTCTGCCCACCACGTTTGACTGGACGTAAAAATATGTGCAGTTGGGCGTGTTGAAATCACATGGTCTAGGCTTCCAGCTGGAATGACGAGCAGCTGGTTATCCATTTGCCAACTGGGCATAGCAGAGCCGCATTTTGAACAGAAACTTTTAATGTGTTGGGTTTCAGGAAGGTGAAATCTTCTGATCATGTCTTCGCCTGATTGCCATTGGAGTGTAGCATTAGACGAAAACAGATTGGCGGCGTGTGCCGATCCCGTGTCTTTTTGGCAGTGCTTGCAATGGCAAAGATAAAAATCGTCAAACGTACCGTTTGCGATGTAGCTGATCGCTGTGCATAAGCATGAGCCTGATAATTGTGTCATAGCCCGTTAACTCCTCTCATGTCAGCTCAAATATTAATCGCTGATGCCGGCAACGTCAAAAGACGAACCTCACCGATAGCCGGTTAACGCACCCAAGTGTCCTGTGGTGAATGCGTTTAGGCTATTACAGCGAGAGTCACATTCACTTTTTCAAGTCTGCGACACTGGTTTAGGTTAAATAATTGACCGTATATTTAACCTAAACCACGAGGAGTATTCACATGACACCAAGAAAACAACCAGCGAACACCATCGCTAAGTTATCACTTTTGACACTGTTTGCGTCTTGTTTATCTTTTACAGCATCAGCTGATTTAGCCAGCTGGTTCAAAACTGACGCCGATTTTATAACGCTAAAAGACGCAAAGTCTGAAGCGCACCTATTCGTCGTTTACCCTCAACTTCGAGAGGGTAACTGCGGAGTCGCAATTGCACTTGATAGAAACAACAGTTTCTCGTCAAACTATGCAACCATTGCGAGTGAGTTAAACGTGAGTGTGAGAGGAAAAGATTACCCGATGACACCTGAGAAAATCACGCACGAAGGAATTATGTATAAATTTAACTTTGATGAGCTTTACTATGGCACTAACGTGCTTATTAATGCAAAAAATGGAAAGACCTTCGGTGATGTGTTGTCTTCTCTATCTCGTTTTCAAGACGCACATGCTATTGTGACAGCAATTGATTGTGATGAATTTGAGTAAGAGGTAAGCTTCACGCGAGCATGACAACATCATGCTCGCTAAGCGCTATTGTTTATTAAGTGGTAACTCACGCCACATGTTGCGACAGTTCAGCTTCAGTCTCTGTCTCAGTTAACACGTGTTTGATTTCATTGCCTAAATGGCTTGAAATGGTTAGGTTTTGAAAATCAGCTCGATACACCAAACATAATTCATCACGAATAGGCTGATAATGACAGTCTGTTACTTCAACCAACGTGTCTGAGTAACATTGTGCAACGCGCGATGGTAAAATGCCGATTCCCTCGCCTGATTCAATTAATGCCGCGATCACTTCTAAATTGTTTGAATGCATAAAATGAAATGAATGCGATTTTAGCTGTCTAATGATTTCTTGGCTTTGCTTTAAATTAGGATCGTAGATCAACGTTTGCCTATTCTGTGACTCACCACGTTCGGCTTTGTCTGTTTTAGTATGCTTGCTGCGCCATAAGCAAACACGATCTTTTAGAATAGGACGTATGACCAGATCTGGATGACGCGTAGGATTAATAACTAGTCCAAAGTCCAGTTCAAAACTTACGATTTGTTCAGTAATCTTGCGTGATAGATCATGTTTAAAATTAAATGATATGTGAGGTAAGGTCTCACGTAAATGCGGAAGCAATTTAGGCAATGTGTATAGCGCAACAGATGGGTGACATCCTAACGTAAAGCTACCCATTAGTTCTGTATCTGCGCGATTTACCTGTAATTTGATGTTCTCCCAGTCAGACAAAAATTTCTGACATTGCAGTCGCAACGTTTCGCCTGCTTTTGTTAATTGCACACCATTGCTGTTACGTAGCAGTATCGTTGTGTTTAGGCTGCTTTCCAGACGCTTCATGGCTGCGCTGATACTGGGCTGGGTAATTCCTTGTCGCTCTGCTGCCCGTGACAAATTCCTTGTATTCGCTACCTCTAAAAAATATTTGAGGTCATCGAAGTTGGGTCTCATGTTGTTCTCTTTATACATCAATCTTTCTCAGGTAAATAAATATACCAGTTCAAAATTGCATCGCAACTTAAAATTGTAGGAGTGTGAATGGTGCTACACCTTTTTAGACACTTTATTGTGGGTTTTGGCCCAGCTATCAGGGAATTTACCCTGAAGAACATACGAAAATGCTATAAGTTCTGCAATAACGGTATAGAGCTTTTCAGGAATCTCTTGCCCTAAGTCGAGTCGTGCCAGCACATCAATGAGGTGAGGGTCCTCGTGAATTAATATGCCGTGGGCTTTCGCAGCAGCAATGATCTCATCTGCAAGATCACCGAATCCTTTGGCGACAACTTTGGGCGCGTCTTTCTTATCCCCTTGCGTGTATTTTAATCCTACAGCGCGTTTTCGGTTACGTTTGTCAGGCATGGGTTTCTACAATAGAGTAAGGGCGGCTATTTAGTGTATCGGGGATGTGACCCCGTTGGCAGCTACTTTTCGCGACAAGAATACCTGCGTCTTCCAGCCGTTTTGTAAGCAGGGGCAAATAGCGATGTATCAAGTCAGTAAGGGAGTCTGAAGAGGTGTAAAAGTCGATATTTATTGACTCACTGGTTAACGCCGCTTTCGCCAGTACATCCCCTAAAGCGCCAGCCGACAACTTCATGGTTAATAACCAGCGTTGCTGTTTATCTGTTTGCTTGTTTTCTCCGTTTTCAGCATCTTGCTCTCGACGAATCAGTAGCTCTATATCTTTTGGTGGCTGACCTTGCTGTTGAGGCAGTACATAATACAGTACATCTTGCCCTTGCATCGCTTGCTCAGCTGAACGGGCTTTGCTTTGTTGATGCGTCGCGAAAATCTTACCTAATCCTTTTAATAAACTGTGTTTACTGTCGATAAGCGACAAATCTTGCTGTGTTCGCGGTGATACCGTATTGGGGCGCTTGCCCGTCGTTGTAGTCAGAAATGTCAGCACGTTGGTCATAAGAGTATCCGCTGCGCCGCGCTGTGTTTTAGCAAGCCTTGATGATAATGTCGCCTGTAATATTGCTGTTAAGCCAGCCATCATCCCCTGTTGGTTAATAGGTTGTGTCAAGGTTACTGGCGTAATGGGAGCCGAAGGTGCAGTTAACAATGTTTTTAGCTGCTGTGTGTCAGGTAAATCACCTGCGACCTTATCGACCTTCAATGCCTGTTGCAGTTGTTGCAATAGCGCTTTGGTTTCGGGGCTTTTATTTTGTGTGTCGCTCAACGCTTGAGTAATTTGCATTAACCCAATTGAAGGACTGTCGGCGAGTGGCATAGCCTGACGCACCATTTGCTGCACTGCTGACTGTATTTGAGCCGTTAAACTTGCTGGCGTTGGTGAATGAATTGGGTTTTGTATGTTTGCGCTTACTTCTTTTATATTGCCTTTAAATTTGGGGAAGGTATCGAGAAGTGTTTGCAACGTTTTGCTGTCAATGGGCAGCGACAACGATGCAGGTTTAGCTGCATTGGCGAAAGGGTGTTCGCCTTTTCCAGATTGACCCATGCCAGAGATGTCTAACGAAAAGCCTTTAGCAGTTTGGCTAAGCGAAATAGGAACGCTAGCACCTTGAATTGTCGCCAAGCTATTTGAAATTTGCCCTTTTGTTTGGCTCGGCGATACCTCAAATAGAACGCGAATTAATTGCTGCTTGTCGACG
The DNA here is from genome assembly GCF_025751585.1 of Fluctibacter corallii. Classification (GTDB taxonomy): domain Bacteria; phylum Pseudomonadota; class Gammaproteobacteria; order Enterobacterales; family Alteromonadaceae; genus Fluctibacter_A; species Fluctibacter_A corallii. The sequence continues at coordinate 257,724 of NZ_JAOWKX010000001.1, read as the reverse complement.
GTTAAGCTAATGGCTTGTCCCAACTTTGGGAGTATGTTGGCCAGATTCCCTTGTAGTTGGCCGTTTGCTAGCGTACTAAATTCTCGTTTGTTCTCACCCTTTGTGGTCTGTGAAGGCGCAAGTATGTTTGCAATTACAGATTGATTTTTGAGTGTTAGTGCTACGTTTACTTGTTGCCCAACCTTGGGCGGCGTTTGTCCTTCTGGCAGTGTTACTGTTACAGGATGATTGACGCCGCTAGATGAGAGTTGCAGTGTAACCTGTTGCCCTGCCGCTGCTAGCACACGAGCGTTAATAATCTGAAACGATGAATTTGGCGATGAAGGCAACGGATGTGCTGCCAGATTTCGCACAATATTGAGCATTTTGTCGGTCGTGATGCCTTGCAGTAGTCGGGACACGTCTTGCGTGTTCACCGCGTTGCCAGCAAGTGCTGTGGTCGTCTGTTGTAAAGTTGAAAACGAGGAGGGTGAGGCGGAATCTAGTGGCTTAAAAAGAAGTGCGTGTTGCCCTTGATGTTGCGTCACGTTAATTCGATATTGACCATTTGCCGCTAACCCTATCGCGCTGGGACTCCGAGGGGTTGGGATTGTCACGTTCTGGCGACGAGTATCTGTTAAAATAATCTGATTCCCTACGCCTTGTTGCACAGTCACGTCTACACCCGATTTTGCAGCCTGCGTAGTGGATGCAGCCTTAGTGAGCTGGCTCAATGACTGGGACAACTGCTGAGTTATAGAGGGGGTCGGTGTGGACATGCTATACCCACAAATAAAATAATGTTAATGGCATTTTCTTAGCATAAACCTTTACGTCTGTTTGAACTACATCAATGCAATATATTTTTTTACATATTTTTGCATGATATTTCACGCTTTTTTATAAGACTGGGTTTGACTCATGTGCTAAGATCCGCGCCGTTTTTTCATCCTAATTTACGGGGTTAATAGGTCGTTTGTCTTTACTATCTGGCCATCACTTAAGTTGCAGTAAACGGGATCGTCTACTATTTGATGATATTTCGCTGGCTGTTGAACCGTCTGATGTTCTATACATTCGAGGTCCTAACGGGGCGGGAAAGACGTCGCTTATCCGAATTTTAGTGGGGCTCTCTACACCTGATACTGGTTCGGTTACCTACCGAGACAACTGTATTCGTAGCCATTACGATGTATTTCACCATCATTTGGTTTACTTTGGTCACAAGCTTGGCTTGAATACGCATTTCAGTCCGCTGGAGAATTTGCGTCATTGGTGCAAACAACATCAGATATCTGTCAGAGACGATCATATCGTTAGCGTGCTAGACGAACTGGGATTGGTGGGCTTAGAAACCTTGCCTGTTTCAAGTTTATCTGCCGGCCAGCAGCGCCGCGTTGCACTTGCACGCCTGTGGCTAAAAAATCATGCAGATATGTGGGTGCTTGATGAACCTTTTACGGCGCTTGATGTGCAAGGCATAGCACTTTTAAAAGCGCGTTTAGTCGAGCATACTGCAAAAGGTGGCGGAGTGATAATGACGTCACACCAAGATTTAGCGTTATCAATTCCGGTACGGGAATTAGCGCTGGAGTACCGCATATGACACACCCTTTGATTTCATTGTTTCAACGTGATTTGGCTCTGGCTTATAAGCAGCGCGCAGAGTTGTTGCAGCCGATCATGTTTTTCCTTTTGGTCATTACGCTATTTCCATTGGGTATCGGTCCTGGTCCAGAAACCCTGCAAAAGGTGGGGCCTGGAGTAATATGGGTGGCTGCGTTGTTATCGTCTTTGTTGGGAATGGACCGGCTATTCAGAGAAGATTTTCAAGATGGCTCACTCGAACAGTTGATGTTAAGCGGTGCATCGTTATCGTGGGTTGTGTTGGTAAAAGTTGCTGCCCATTGGCTAAGTACAACGTTACCTTTACTTATTCTATCTCCTATTCTCGCCTTGTTTTTGAACCTTACAGAAGCCATGTACGTTTCTCTAATAGCGACGCTTTTGTTAGGCACCCCCATTTTAAGCTTAATCGGCGCAATTGCCGTTGCTTTAACCGTGGGGCTTCAGCGGGGCGGCGTACTGTTATCATTGCTTTTGTTGCCTATATTTATTCCATTATTAATATTCGCAACATCAGCCGTGGATGCTGCCGCTTTATCTTTACCTTACAATGGTCAACTGGGTATTATAGCGGCGTTGTTTTTATTGGCGTTGGCACTGTCGCCGGCGGCAACAGCTTTTGCTTTACGAGTGAGTCAAAATTAAATGTGGAAGTGGTTACATCCTTACGCAAAAACAGAAGAAGCGTATAAGTTAAGTCAAACACTATTACCTTGGTTTGGAATTTCAGCTCTCATTGCACTTGTGGCAGGTTTTGCTTGGGGGCTTTTGTTTGCCCCTGCTGATTACCAGCAAGGAGATTCATTTCGAATCATCTATATTCATGTACCCAGTGCATTAATGTCTATGGGCGCATACAGCGCTATGGCTATCGCGGCGTTTATTGGTCTGGTTTGGCAAATTCGCCCTGCATTTATGACCATGATTGCTATTGCGCCCGTCGGCGCGGTGGTCACGTTCGTGGCGCTGTTTACTGGCGCTGCATGGGGTAAGCCTATGTGGGGGACGTGGTGGGTATGGGATGCCCGCTTAACGTCTGAACTCATTTTATTGTTCTTGTACTTAGGCGTGATTGCGCTGTATAAGTCTTTCGATGATAAACAACAAGCGGGTAAAGCTGCTGGTGTAATGGCTATCGTTGGCGTGGTCAATTTACCTATTATTCATTTTTCTGTGGAGTGGTGGAACACCCTGCATCAAGGTGCCACAATCAGTAAATTTGCAAAGCCTTCGATTGCAACAGAGATGCTATGGCCTTTGCTAATCAGTTTATTTGGTATGGCAATGTACATTGGTTACGTTACGTTGCTACGTCTTCAAAATGAAATTATTCGACGTGAGGCACATCGCCCGTGGGTAATTGCGTTAATGCGTGAAGATAAGGAGTAGGCCCGTGCATTTTTCAAGTTTTTCAGATTTCATCGCGATGGGCGGTTATGGTTTTTTTGTCTGGTTGGCATTCGGCGTGAGTATTGTCGCCATGCTGATGATTATTGGTGAAAGCCTATATCAGCGCAAATCGCTAAAGCACTACGTTCACGATGAAGTTAAGCGTAAAGCACGCATTGCAGCAATGAAAGACAAACAACGGAGTGAGCAAGAAGCATAATCCGTTGAAACTTGGCCATGACACACTGAATTTTACATTTATAAGGATTGTCCGACATGATCACACGTCGTCAAAAGCGTCTACTATCATTTTCTGCAGTTATTCTTATTTTCGGTGCTGCTGTTGCAACCATGTTGTATGCACTGAATCAGAATATTGATCTTTTTTATACGCCATCAGAGATAATTGAAGGTAAAGAAGGGCATACACCCGCTGTAGGTCAGCGTTTGCGCATTGGGGGAATGGTTGTACCCGGCAGCGTAGTAAGAGATGAAAACTCACTTGCTGTGCGGTTTGATTTGGTCGATACCGGCCCTAAAGTCACGGTTGTATATGAAGGGCTACTACCCGATTTATTCCGTGAAGGGCAGGGAATCGTTGCGACAGGCAGACTAGAAGGAAGCAACGTGATCGTCGCAGAAGAAGTGTTAGCGAAGCACGATGAAGAATATATGCCAGCTGAATTGGCAGAGAAAATGAAAGGGATTAAACATGTTAATCCCAATGCGACGAGTGCGGGTTACTAACGCTTAACCTAATTTTCTGCCGATTGTTGTATTGTTTTAAGCATGTTGGTCGGTGTTTCAGCATGCTTTGTCGGAACAGAGTCATAAATCGCACTCAGTGCGCAACGTATCATAGATAAGGAGTTATTTTGAAATCAGTATTGCGCATTACGGCGTTGATGTTTTTGTTGGTATTAACAGGGTGTGCCTCAAACTCATCTGTGCAGGAACAGGCTGAGCAACACGCGGATCCGAAAGACCCATTCGAAAGCGTCAACCGCGAGCTATGGGATTTTAACTACGACGTATTAGACAAGCATGTGTTACGCCCTGTGACTGTCGCCTACGTTGACTATATGCCAGGTTTTGCTCGAACAGGGCTGCTAAATATGGCCGAAAACCTTGAGGAACCTGCTAATACGGTAAACAACTTATTGCAAGGCAAAGTCGATGACTCATTGGTGAGTATAGGGCGTTTTGTGCTTAACTCTACGGTGGGAATACTAGGCGCTTTCGATGTCGCGACTGAAATTGGCCTTGAGGTTAAAGACGAAGACTTTGGAGAAGTACTTGGTGTATATGGCGTTGAGACTGGACCATATTTGATGATCCCAGCATTAGGACCGAACGATGTGCGATCTGGTGCTGGGGATATTGTCGACAGCGCATACTTCCCTTTAGCAGACTTGAACTTCTATTTGTCATTTATGCGAGCAGGGATTAAAGCCATTGAGACACGCGCCGCGCTCATAGAGCAGGAGCAGATGCTCGAACAATCCCTCGACCCTTATACTTTTGTAAAGAATGCGTATTTTCAGAATTTGACGTTTAAAGTGACTGATGGTCAAGCGGGCGAAGATGAAGTGCCAGAGATGGCACCAAACGAAAGTGAAGAAGAGCTTGAGGAGATAGACGCGCTTCTTGATGAGCTTTAGCGCTGTTGAATTTTGTGCCTTGGCTCATCAATAGAGACAGGCAACAACATTCACTCACCTTGTCTAACGCGATATGAAATCCCGCTTTTTATGCGGGATTTTTACATTATTTATATCCCATCGGGTTTTTAGATTGCCAGCGCCACGTGTCTTCACACATCTCTTTAAGGCTTTTAGACGCTTTCCAGTTTAGTTCTTTCCAAGCTAGACTCGCATCTGCATAACAGGCCGCTACATCACCACTTCGGCGCGGAGCAATATGATAATTAACGGGTTTGCCGCTGGCCTTTTCAAAGGCATTGACCATGTCTAGAACACTGTAGCCTTGCCCAGTGCCCAAGTTGTAGGTCACGCACCCAACATCCGATTCAAGTTTTTCAAGTGCTTTAAGATGCCCGTTAGCTAGGTCTTCAACATGGATGTAGTCTCTTACGCCTGTTCCATCTGCGGTGTCGTAGTCGTCACCAAACACTGCGAGAGAGTCTCGTCTTCCTGTGGCAACCTGAGCAATAAACGGCATTAGATTATTTGGAATACCTTGCGGATCTTCACCCAAGTCACCAGAAATATGCGCGCCAACTGGGTTAAAATAACGTAACAGGGCAATATTCCAATTAGCATCGGCCTTGGCGATATCTTTGAGTATATGCTCAACCATCAATTTAGATTGGCCATATGGGTTAGTAGGCACGCCGGTTGGCATATCTTCGCGTAATGGAAGTGAAACTGGGTCGCCATACACCGTTGCTGAGGAACTAAATACGATATGTTTAACATTGTGTGCTGCCATTACTTCACACAATGTTAGCGTACCAGATACATTGTTTTGGTAATATAACATCGGCTTTTCTACAGACTCGCCTACTGCTTTTAGCCCTGCAAAATGGATAACCGCATTGATGTTGTGTTCTGTAAATACCCGCTCTAGCGTGGACTTGTCGCGAATATCGCCTTGTATGAAAGATAACGATCTTTTGGCTAACGACTCGACTCTGCGAAGTGATTCTTCTGATGCGTTGCTCAGGTTGTCTAGCACAACGACGTTGTAACCATTTTCAAGCAATTGCAGCGTTGTGTGACTACCAATATACCCTGCACCACCTGTGACTAAGACTGTTTTCATTCTTCGCTACTCTTATTTTGGGGGGACGGAGAAGAGAGGTACTTTGCGCACATACTGTATTGAAACGGCTTCAACAAAAACGGGTACGCTAGAATAAACAATCCAGCCCAAAGCAGTGCAAGCCAGTTTTCGCTAGACTTAAGAATAAACACAAACACGGGCACAATCACAAGCAGTTTGCATATATTTAATAGCAGCTTTTCAGGTGGTGTTAGTTTGCCTTCGGCGCGTTTGAGCTTTTCCATTCGCTCTGCCATTGATAGCCCTTGAAGTTCGGGAATATGACGGGTAGTAAAATAAAATTTCATGTAGATATAAAAATGCCCAACGGGCTATTCGCCTAACGTTGGGCATAATATTAGAGTAAATTGTTTGGGGTTTAAACCGTTTTTACGCGGCTGCGCCCTCTACATTCTGGTTGCAGTCTTTTTTCTCAGCTAGCTTTTCCCATACTTTTGTTTTGACTGTTAGTAGCGCAATCACGATACCGATCGCGATACTGAACAATGCAATTTGCATGTATAGGCCAGGCATTTGCTCAACATTTTCTGGATCGAAACTACCAGCAAGTAAGCCAGCGACTACGTTACCAATTGAATAAGTGAGAACGAAAACGCCCATCATTTGACCCGCAAAGCGCTTCGGAGACAACTTGCTTACCGCACTCAATGCTACTGGGCTCAGACAAAGCTCGCCCACCGTGTGCAAGAAGTACGTTGCAACCAAGAAAAATGGCGCGGCTTTAAGGCCTGCTGCTGCAATTTGCGCAGCGAAGAACATGACGATGAAGCCTGAAGCCATGATGATTAAGCCGATAGCGCACTTAATGCCGTATGACGGAGTGATCATGCGTTTGCCCAAATTCATCCACAGTGCAGCGAAAAATGGCGACAAAATGATAATGAAAATCGAGTTGGCTGATTGGAACCAAGCTGTTGGAATTTCAAATGTGCCAATCATTCTGTCTGTATAATCGCGGCCAAACAAGTTTAGCGATGAGCCCGCTTGTTCAAATCCCGCCCAGAAGAAAATCGATGCCAAACAAACCAAAAAGAGTGCACCCAACTGTTTCTTTTCATCTGGGGTTAAATTACCGAAAAAGTAAATACCAGCATAGTAAGCTAGAAATACAACAGTGATAGCAGCGGCGACATATTTAGCCACTGTGACCGGATCAATCGTAATTACACCTGTCATCATCATGGTAGTAATAGCAGCAAGGCCAACCAAAAACGCGGCGATTGCTGTCCACGCTTTTTTGGTTGCGCCAGAAGACAATTTTACCGTTGGCTCAGAGCCAGCACCCTCAAGCTTGTTCAAGGTCAGTTTATATTGAATTAAACCTAAACCCATACCAATCGCAGCGGCTCCAAATGCCCAGTGATACCCTTTTTCAACCTGTAACCAACCGCATACAAAGTAGCCAATCATTGAGCCGATGTTTATACCCATATAATAAATGGTGTAACCCGCGTCACGACGCTGGTCTTCTTTGGCATATAACTGACCAACCATTGCGCCGATATTGGGTTTCAATAAACCCGTTCCCAATACGACGAGAATTAAGCCGATAAAAAAGGTCGCGTCACTTGGGATGGCCAAAACAATATGACCCGCCATGATGATTATACCGCCATACATAACAGCACGTTGGCCACCGATTAAACGGTCAGCAATCCAACCTCCAGGCAAGCCCATGAAATATACAGCTCCGGTATATAAACCATAAATCGCCGCAGCAGAGGCGACAGTAATTGCCATACCGCCTTCTTGCATGCTCGCCGTCATGAACAGCACAAGAAGTGCACGCATGCCGTAGTAGCTCATTCGCTCCCACATTTCGGTAAAAAATAGGGTTGAGAGTCCACCCGGATGCCCGAGGAAATCTTTCGTTTTTGTTGCTTCTGTCATTATTAAGCCTTTCGCGCCTCTCTAATGGATATGGAGGCGTTTGTCGTCAAAATCGTGGTTAATACACTGCAAAAATCGCATAAAATTGCGCATTTTTCCTTAGTGTTGCGTTGCTAATTTCACCCGCGTGCGGACGTAATTTGCCGATTTTATACTAAAGCTAGCGCCTTAAAACAAGGAAATGCGTCAAGATGTTAATCTGGTAGGATGGGTGTTTATGCAAATAATAGGTAAATAAATCAACAAATACATAGGGTTAAAACCCATTGCGATGAATGGCTTTTTTTCGTAGAAATGGGAACTTTTCAACCGTTTTCACAGACAGATAAATGCGTTAATATACGCGACCATTTTTATAACACCGTATTTTTAAGCTAGTTAACGCTTCAGGGATGCTAAATGTCGAATTTTATGAGTCGATTTATTTCGTTTGTTGCAGTCACACTCATGACTATCAGTGCCAGCAGTTTTGCACAAACTCCAACACCTCAGCAAATAGAGCAATTTAAAAAGCTTCCAAGAGCGCAGCAACAGCAAATCGCTCGACAGTTTGGTATTGATTTGGATAGCATCAACAGCCTCGGTGGAATGTCGCAAGACGCCCAGCTAACTCAGGAGAGCATAACGTATCCTCGTGGCACCAGTTTTGATGAGTTTGGCAATCCAGTAGAGCCAAACGAGCTAAATAAAGAGGAAAAGGAAGGCGAGTTATCGCTATACGGTATTGACCTTTTTGCTCACGAACCGATGACATTCACACCCATCGACGATTTACCCGTACCACTCGATTATCGTATTGGTCCCGGAGATCAGTTGATGGTGCAATTATTTGGTAAAGAAAATGCTGAATATGAGCTAGTGGTGAACCGTGACGGTAAAATTGTTGTTCCGAAGTTAGGGCCCATCTCTGTTGCATCACAAACGTTTGAAGATGTACAAGCGCTAATCAAAAACAAAATGCAACAGCAAATTATTGGTGTTGAAGTCAGTGTTTCTCTCGGGAACTTACGCACAATGCGTGTATATGTAATGGGCGAGGCGTATAAGCCTGGCGCATACAATGTCAGTTCGTTGTCGACTATCACCCATGCGCTGTTCGCCAGTGGCGGTGTTAGCGAGATTGCATCGTTACGTAATATTCAGCTTAAGCGTAATGGCAAACTTGTGACCACATTTGATTTATATGATCTACTCAATCATGGTGATTCTAGCGACGATGTTCAGCTGCAAGCAGGGGACGTGGTATTTATTCCGCCGGTGAAAGATACGGTAACGATTGATGGTCAGGTGCGTCGTCCTGCAATATACGAATTAAAGGGTGAAAAAACCCTTAACGAAGCCATTGCATTGGCGGGAGGGAAGTTACCCGAAGGCTATGGTGAAGCGATTAGTATCAAGCGCTTCATTAATGGTGTACAACTTCAAGTCACGGCTGATTTGACTGATTCTGCATCGACAGTGCGAAGTGGGGATGAAATTCGCGTGCCCAAAGTAACACCTTATGTATCCCAGTCTGTATCGTTGATTGGTGCGGTGGCGCGCCCAGGCAAGTATGAGTGGAAAAACGGCCTGCGAATTGGTGACCTATTGGGTAACCTGCATAGAGATGTATTGGAAGATGCCGATTTGTCTTATGTGCTTATTTTGCGTGAGTATAACCGAAATAGAGACATTCGTGCGCTTCAAACCGATTTAACTGACGTAGTTGAAGGAGTTGAAGAGGCTAACTTGCCGCTTCAAATGAATGACACGATTTTGGTCTTTTCACGTGTGGAAAGCGAGTTATTAGGTGATGTGAACCTTCAAGAGTTGGCTTACATCGAAGAAGAGATCGAAGAGCGTCAGAAAAAGCTGTGGGAAAAACACATTGAAGACAAACAGTTCTGGGAAAGCGTGGGTTTAAACCCGAAAGAAATATCAGAAGTAGAAGAAGTCAGCACGCTTACTCAACTGCAAGATAAGACGTCAGTAGAACTTTCGGTAGATGAGCGTAACCGTGTTTTACAATATAAAGATGCAACCTATTTCTCACGCAAGCGTATGCTGTCACCTGTTATTGCGAAGTTGAAAGAGCAAGCTAGATTTGGCGAACCATTACAAATCGTAGAGGTGGCTGGAGAAGTCAAAAACCCTGGCTTATATCCATTAACAGAGAATGCTGATGTTAATGCATTGATTAAAGCCGCTGGCGGATTAACAGAATCTACCTATCCATTGAAATCGGAAATTACTCGTACTGTTATTTCAAACGATGGTGTTGCCGAAGTTGCACATATTGGCTTTAGCCCCGGCAAAGTGGTTGCTGGCGAGCAAGTTATTGAACTAAAGAGCAAAGATCGCGTAAACCTTTTTTCCGTGCCTTCTTGGCAAGAGGAGCTGAAAGTCAAAATTATGGGGGAAGTGGAATTTCCTGGTGAATACACTATTCGCCGCGGTGAAACTCTTTCAGACTTAGTTGCACGAGCAGGAGGATTAACGTCATATGGAAATCCAAATGCAGCGGTATTTACGCGTGAGTCGTTAAAAGAGCAAGAGCGCAAGAACCTACGCAGTTTGGCTGAAGAGCTAAGAAAGCAAATTGCGTCAGAGAGCTTGCGTCGTAAGTCGGGTGCTGGTGCCATGGTGAGTTATGATGAAGCCAAAAAGCTTTTGAATGATCTGACCAAAACAGAAGCGGTAGGTCGTTTGGTTATTGATTTTGAATCAGTGATTAAGGGCAACGAATCAGCAGATGTGGCGCTTGAAAACGGAGATGTGCTATACGTACCAGGAGAAACGCAATCGGTGAATGTAATCGGTGAAGTGTATGTGCCTACGTCACATCTTTACACCGCTGGTTTAAATTATGAAGATTATATCGCCAGAAGTGGCGGTTTTAGATCGCTTGCCGATGAAGGTAACACCTATATTATTCGTGCCAATGGACAAGTTGATATTCCAGATAGAGATGGCGGCTTTTGGTTTTCTGGCGATAGTGCCGCGGGAGAAATACGCCCTGGCGATACAATCGTCGTGCCATTTGACTCAGATAACGTAGACAATATGTCGTTGTGGGCAAATGCTACGCAAATTGTTTATCAGTTGGCGGTTGCTGTTGCTGCAATCGGCAGTTTGTAAGTTAGTGTAAAGGTTTAGAGAAAGTTATGAATCAATTACAACGTAGAAAACAACAAGGTTTCTCGCTGATCGAGCTAATAATCGTTATTACGATTATGGGGCTGTTAGTGTCACTCGTTGCGCCAGAAATGATGGGCAAAGTGAATACCACTCAGAAGAAAGCCGCCGCAGCGCAATTAGAGATGTTTAGTACAGCGCTAGATACTTATCGACTGGATATCGGCAGCTATCCTGATAATTTAGAAGAGCTGCGCAGCAGTGATAAGTCTCGCTGGGACGGCCCTTATCTACCCAAATCTGTACCGTTAGACCCATGGGATAACCCTTATTCGTACAAAAAGCCAGGAGAAGACGGAAATCCTTATTATTTGGCTTCGTTGGGTGCGGATGGCAAGCCTGGCGGCGAAGACGACAACGCAGACATTGTGTATTCGTTCTAATGAATCTATCAGAGCTTCTTGTTACGCAGTTTCATGTGTCTGCAACAGACATGAAAAAAGCTGAGGAATATCAACGTCGGTTTGGTGGTCGTCTAGAGCAAATTCTTGTAAATATGGGAAGCTTGCCCGATGATCAAATTCCAGAAATTTATTCTCAATATTTAAACCTGCCTCGTGTAGATATGGGGGAGTGGGCCGATACGCCCGCACCCGATATCAATTCCAATATGCTAACGTTGATGTTGGATCAAGGTTGGGTTCCCTTAGCGAGCGATAATGGCTCAATGACAGTGGTCTGCAAAGACCCGCTTGATTTAAGTTTTAACGAATTTTTAGCATCACAAGATTCTGAAACGCAGATTTTTATTGGTACTGAATCTGAGATACTCACGTTATCGTCAAGGTTTGAAGCAAATACCACTGATGATGATACCTTTGATTTTGATGCAGAAGAAGACAAGCTCCGAGAAATGGCCTCCGAAGCGCCAACCGTTAACCTTCTTAACTCCTTGATAACGCGAGCGCTGCGCCAAGGCGCATCTGATATGCATTTAGAACCATTTGAAGGACGCTACAGAGCGCGCTTTCGTGTTGACGGTGTACTGCATGAAGCCGAAGTATTAGCGCCGAGGATGCAGCTTCCCATTGTTACGCGACTAAAAATACTGTCGGGCATGGATATCGCGGAACGTCGTCGTCCACAAGATGGCAAGATTGAAATGCGAATCGCTAATCAAGAGCTGGATATTCGTGTCTCGTCACTACCTCTGAACGAGGGCGAATCGATGGTAATGCGTTTTCTCCGCAAAGACAGCGTGCGCTACGACATGTCTGTTTTGGGGTTGTCAGATGACATCCGAGGATTAATTGAAGAAGATATCAAACGCACCTCAGGGGTGGTTTTACTTACAGGCCCAACCGGTTCAGGTAAAACAACAACCTTATATACATTTTTGAATGCGCTAAATAATGACGGCGTAAAAATCATTACACTTGAAGATCCCGTTGAGTACCAGCTTGAAGGGGTAAATCAGGTGCAAGTAAACAGTGACATTGGTTTTACCTTTGCAAAAGGATTGAGAAGTATTGTTCGACAAGACCCAGACATAATCATGTTGGGTGAAATTCGTGATAATGAAACTGCACAAATCGCGCTTCAGTCAGCGTTAACCGGTCACTTGGTATTCTCAACTGTGCACACCAACGACGCAGCTGGCGCATATACGCGTTTGCTTGATCTTGGTGTGGAAGAATTTTTACTCAATGCTGCCTTGGTATCGGTAGTGGCACAACGTTTGGCGCGAAAAGTCTGCACGCACTGTGCAGTGTCGCACCCAGAGAAAGATGCGCTTATCGAAAAGTACCATTTACGTACGTTCGCCGATCGATTCGGTATGACTGAGATAAATCTTAAGCAGTCAACTGGGTGTGAAAAGTGCGCAAATTCTGGTTACAAAGGGCGTCTTGCGATTACGGAATACTTACGTTGCGATGACGACATCAAAGCAATGCCCAAAGATGCTGAGTTCGTAAATAGAGCCAAAGCACACAATGCTAAATTGAACCGACGTACCTTGATTGAAGACGGGTTATACAAAGCTGTTTTAGGACAAACGACCATCGATGAAGTATTGAGGGTTGCTGGCTAATGGCGCTATTTCGATATCGAGCCTATGACAGTGCCGGCGCTAAACTGGAAGGGCAGCTAGAGGCGGTAAACAAAACTGAGGCACTGGCCGCTTTGAAAAAGCAAGGCCTTCTTACATCAGATATTAGCGAAGTGAAAGCGAGTGCAGGCACTGGGTTATTTGCCCAGAATAAAGTTGCAATGAAAGACATTGAGTTTTTCACCGCCGAGCTAGCACTTTTGCTAACCTCGGGTGTACGAGTCGATAAAGGCTTAGACATCATTGCCAAAACCAAAGCGAATCCCGCACTTGCAATGTTGATTACTGATATAAGTCATCAGTTGAAAAAAGGCGCGAGTTTAACGGATGCACTAAAATCTCATCCGAAGGTGTTTGAACCTCTCTATTGTAACTTAGTTCAAATCGGTGAGGCAGCGGGTAATCTACCTGAAGTATTTACTGAATTGGCAAAAGACTTGAAATTCAAGCAAGAGTTGCAACGTAAAATCGTAAGTTCAATGGTATATCCAGCGGTCATTTTGTTCGTTTGTGTTGCCAGCATATTTTTTATTTTTAATTTTATTATTCCGCAAATGTCATCCATGTTTACTGATCTAGACGCTGTGCCTTGGTACACACGCGCAATGATTTTAACCAGTAATTGGATGGTTCAATATCAATGGTTACTTATTGCAGCGGTTGCGATTGCGATTGGGTTTACAACCTATTCTTTTAGGCGGCCAGAAGTAAAGAGGAAGTGGTCAGAACTTGCGTTACGTATTCCTGGTGTCAAAACGATGGTGTCTCTGGCTGAGAGAATTCGCTTTTGTAGCAGCGTAGCCATGATGATCAAATCGGGCGTAAATGTCGACAACGCGTTAAGTATGGCTGTGGGCAATGTTAAAAATCATGTACTGCAAAGAGAAGTAGAGATTGCCAACCGTAAAGTAAAGCAAGGTGATGGGTTAACCAACTCGCTAAGCCAAGTGTCATTGTTTCCCGATTTTTATGTGTCTTTGATGGAGATCGGTGAGCAGTCGGGTAATTTAGAGCGTGTATTTGACGAAATCACAGAGCGCTCCAGAGATGAATTTGAAAGCCTAACCCAGCGTATGACAACGCTCATTGAGCCGTTACTCATCTTGTTTATGGCAACCTTTATCGGCGGTGTGGTTGTCACGATGCTGCTGAGCATGGTATCTGTTAACGATGTCGCGTTTTAACCGAACTGATTCAACAGGTTTCTCACTAATAGAGCTACTGGTTGTCATGTCTATTGTGACACTGTTAATGTCTTTGGTTGGTCCCCTTGTTTTAAATCAGGTTGAAAAAACGCGTGTTCGCGTTGAAGTGCTAGAGCTAAACAGTTGGCTAGCCGGTCTTCCTAAACAAGCTATTATGCTGGGTTCGCCTTTATCGTTGTCGTTTAATGGAAAACAGGTAGCAGTCAAAACAGGTACGCAAATATTATCTGAAAAGTCATTTTCATATCTCTTTTTTAAGCCAGCTGATATCACTTATAGCCGTAAAGGGCTTACGCCAAACGTTTCCCTTGATTACCAGGTTGGCAATAAGAATTACTCACTCCAATTAGGGCACATTGAGAAATAATAATGGGTGAGTGTAAGCGACAACAAGGTTTTACGTTACTCGAAGTGATGGTTGCCGCTGTTATTCTTTTTGCAGCGATATCCTTGACCTCGCTGATATTTAAGACTGCATACTTGTCAGGACAAAAAGCGAATAGTACGTTTGAACAAAACGCTTATCTTCCTATTTTTATCGATAACATCAAAATAAAGTTAAGGCACCAGCATAGCGAGTCAGCATCTTTGTTACGTGGTGAAGAGAAAATAATGGGGGTCACGGCCAGCTGGCAGGCAACGGAAATTGCCAGAGCTGCCGCGCCCGAATCTGGACTAGATTTGACCCAAGGTGTTGAATTTAATCCGGCACGCTTTGCATTATGGGATGTTACGTTGCGTATAAAGAGTCAGGGAGTAGAGCAAGAGTATCGTTACAAAGAGGTAACATACTGATGAGGTCTAACGGATTTACGTTAGTTGAAATGCTTATCACTGTCGCAATTTTGATGATGGTAATGCTAACCGGTAGCTACGCCTATAAATTGTTTTCCTCTAGTTGGGAACGTCAATCGCAGCGCGACAACATGGTGCAAAATCAAGCACTTGAAATACGTCGGATTCATCAGGTGTTGAGCGGTATTGTGTCTTTAGGGTTTTATTCCGACGATATTTCTGGTCTGTATTTAGAAGGGCAACAAGAGCGATTGATTAGCGTTACTCGAAATGGGCTTTTCCATGACGACGAACCCGTTATTTTTGAACTATTTGTTGACCGTACGAGTCAGAATGCAGAACTTGTTTACAGAGAAGTACGATTTTCTGCAAGCCCTCTGTTTGCTGAGCAAAAAAGTATAGAGTTTGAGAATGTACATCGATTTCAGCTCTCGTTAGACGCTGTTGCTTTTTCGTATTACGGTTGGGAAAGTCTCCTAGCAAAAAATGGTCTTGACTCAACGGCATCACGTTCGCCTCAGAAACAGTGGTTTAATGCGTATAACAGTGTTCGATCTCAACTTCTTCCCGAACTGATGCTATTGCATATTCAAACACCCGAAGGAGAAGTAAACATTAATGTGGCATTGCCGATAGAAACGGAGAAGCTATTGGATACCTACGATAGTGTGTTTTAGCGTTAAGGTTAAATGATAATGGTCCGACTTAATAACGGTATTGCGTTAATTCAAGTGCTATTAATTGTTGCCGTTTTGAGCATATTTGGTATGTACGTTACAGCAAAAGTGAAGAGTGATGTTTCCGTTGCTTTGCTGTCTCAAGATAACGCCAAGGGGTTTTTGACACTTAAGTCGGTTGAAAGTGAGCTGTTATTTGCGTTGCTCACACAAGAAAAACGTGTTGTGCATGAGCATACGAATGTGTATGTACGCAATTGGAACTTTTTTGGTCAACCTTTTTATATTGACGAAAATATCGCTATTCGCATTCAAGATCATGCGGGACTGTTGCATGTAAAAGAGTTGGCGTCTTCCCATTTTCAACCACTATTACGCGCACTGGGGTATTCGAATGAGCGTGGAATTGTGATTGAGCAGAGTTTGTTGGATTGGCAAGATACTGATACACTCGCGCGCTTGCAGGGCGCTGAAGCGCAAGATTACGTTGTCGGACCGAGAAATGGCAACATCTACCTACGCGAAGAATTAGCGTTAGTACAGGGTATTGATAATAGCGTTTACGATTTGCTAGCAAACGTTGTAACGGTGTATCCAAAGAAACATTTTAACCCGACTACTGCACCTCAATTTGTGCTGGCATCTTATGTTGGAGACAATATCGCACGCGAGGTGGTAAGTGCCAGAGCGAATGGTGGGTTAGACAAAGTGAGCTTTGAAAGTTTAACAGGCATGCAAGAAACTATTGATACCGTATTCGCACCGAGTACAACGATGACGATTCGAATAGATGTTAATGTAGACAAAGTGAATGTGAGTAAGGAGATGATTGTGGATGTAAATCCGTATGCAACCGGTCGTCATTCTCCTCTAAATTACTTCGAAGTAAAATGGTAGTAAGATGATAGTGGATAACGTGAAACAAGCGGCACTAAAACGGCTTCGTATAGGTTATTTCGATGGTCGCTTGTTTCGCATAGCGCGTAGCGAAAATACGTGGCAGATGACAGAAACCTCGTTAGATTCAGTGATTGATGTGATGATCGTCGCAAAAGAATATGTTGCCGAATCGTGTCGACGTTACCCAGTTGCTGCGCCAAAAGAACTTAAAGGTTTGCTCAAACTTGAACAGATTGACCATGCGTTAATCACGCATACAACGGCAACAGAGTCTTGGGTGAATAGTTGGGTTTTTAAAAATGATGTACCCAGAGCCAAGGTGCGTATTCCTGAAACGGTTGTGCTGTCTGCCGATATGATGCCACCGAATGCGGTGGCGATTCAAAGGCAATGGAAAGACCATCGTAGCGCCGTGTTATATATCGGAAAGAACCAGCTTGGTTTGCACTCAGCGGTGAAAAATTCAATTGTTTCTTCACTTTCTCGTTTCGTGCAGGCTACAGGTCTTGCGTTAGACGCGACAAGCCACAACGCGGTATCGAATGATTCTACGGGCTCTTACTCGCCCAATACGGCTGAATACACCCGTAATGCCGATGCAGATAGCCTAATACAAGGCATGTTGGCGTTACCACTAGCTCAATGGCTACCGTTTTTTCGTGTGCAAAGCCATAGCATTGATAAAGCGAGTTTAATGAAGTTGGCTGGCACTAGCTTGGTGGTGTTCTTTGCGTACTTAGGATTGTCATCGGGTTATTTATATTATCAGCACAGTCAGGTCTCGCACGCATACGAAGCGCAAAAAGCGACGTTGGGTGATGCGTTTGATACGCTCGATGCAGTGAGTGCGCTTAGCCAGCAAAAGCAAGCATTACGCGTGGCATTGGCAGACTATGCTGTTACCTCTCATGCGTGGCTGATATTTGCCAGTATATTCGAGCAGGCAGATGTAACGCAGATTAAACGTGAGAATCAGCGTTACGTAATTTACGGAAAAGCGCAAAAAGCCACCGACCTGCTAACCAGTGTGGTAAAAATGCCAGGCGTAAAAGATGCAAGGTTTGAAGGCACTGTCACGCGGCGTGGAAATAAAGATAACTTCATTTTAGGGTTCGAACTTATGCCAGATACCCCTTCTGAGCAGAATCAAGAGGCATTGCAGTAATGGATGTAATACATCGCTATCCAGTGTTAATGCCGTTGTTAGGTATTTTGCTTCTTGCAAAGTTTGCGGTTGTGCCGATATTATCCTGGCAGCAAGAATATGCCGAACGCATCGTGTATCAACAAAAGCGGGTTGCAAAAGGGGAAGCCGCCATTGCAAATCAGGCACAAACTGCATCGTTATTAAAGAAGCTTCAAAACGACGTTTCGTCTTTGCAAGCGCAATTTTACCCATCAGGTGACAACGCAGCGTTAAAGCTAAAGATTCAAAAAACGGTAGAGCAGCTTGCGTCTGAGCATAACATTACAATGAGTAATTTTGGGTGGGGGTATTCGGGAGAAGTACCAGATACAAACATCAGTCGCCATGTCATGTCATTTCAGTTTTCAGGAAAAACCTACGATTTGTTGCAATTTCACCTTGCTCTAGAATCTGGAGAAAAAATTATTGATCTGAGTCGCTTTACTTATATGGTGCAAAAGCAAACGTCAGGGCGTTTAGGTACCGCAAGAGGCACAATAGAGGCGATGGTATTTCAGCTCTCTGGCGAGGCGAGTGAGCAGGGCAATCAAGGAGTCAGCAACAATGGGTAAATGGTATATTGCCTTAGTGATATGCGGATTGCTAGCGTATGATTTTACTCAACGCATTGTTATCACTGGCAGTCAGGCAGCACTAGATGCTACTGTGCAGGTTAGTCAAAATACTGCGGGTGTGCATCGCCTATCTGCGCGCCAATCAAACGCCGTGATTGCGCGTTTTGATACATTTCCAGATATTACCAGCGACACGCAAATTGCGCCAAAAACGCTGGGTATGAGCGAAGACGAGCAGCGTAAGCAACGGGGCGAGCTTGATAAAATTTATGCAGGGGAGTCAATTCTCACCCTACGTGCCATTGTGGTGCAACAAGGTGCAGAGCCTCGCGTGCTGATAGAGCGAGTCAATGTGACTGACGCCGAAGTGAATAAACAGACACCTTCGCGCGAGCCGATAACACCCGGCGAGGTTGTATCACTAAAACTCAATGAAGAAATTCTCGGATATGTACTAACAGACGTAAAGCGCGGATTCATTAATTTAATAAGCGTTTCTGACGCAGACAGAGCCATTCAGCTACAGCTGCGTGCGTCAAAATCACGATAAGGCATAAGAAAGAAAGTATGAAAAGAATTCAGTTAGTATCATTTTGTTGTGCGTTCGTTTTGTCGGGGTGCGCGTCATTGTCTGGCGATCAAAAAGCCGGTTATATTACGCCGTCATACCTAGAATCAGACGCTGACGTAGTTAATGCTGAAGCGTTACCTACACAGAAAGAGAGTAATGAGCAACAACGAGGGAAATTGACGCGTTTAACCAACGAGCAAGCCCAAGGCTTTAACATGCCAAGGCGCACCGATTTGGCCAACCGCTTCCCCGACGAGAAAACGGTGAGTTTGCAGACCGAAGCGCTTGCTTTAAACGATTGGCTGCACTACGTTTTGGGCGACATTTTGCAAATTAACTATGTGCTCGATACCAAAGCAAAAAGCGATGCCGAGCCGGTTACCCTCGCCATATCTGACAATATTTCGAAAAAGCGCCTGTTTTTACTAAGCGAAGAGCTACTTGGTCAGCGTGGCTACCATATCCATTTTGATAATGATATTTTTTACATTACGCAACAGCAAAGCGACAACGCCGGCCGTGATGTTATGTATGGGTTTGGCAAGTCGCCAGAAAACGTGCCTCAAACCAGTCGGGAAGTGTTTCAAATTGTACCGCTTGAATATGGCGTCAGAAATAATTACAACGCCTTACTACAAAACTTAACTAACGCCAAATATACCATCGACTTTGAACAGGGAATTTATTACATCCGTGGCAAACGTGAAGACGTGGTGAAAGCGCTAGAGTTTTTAAATATTATTGATACGCCGTTCTATCAAAGCAAGCATATGGGTATGGCTGAATTGGTATTTATGTCGCCAGAGCAGTTTATGCAAGACATTCAAAAGCTGTTGCAAAATGAAGGCATTTCCGTATCAGAGGGGCAAGCAGTTGGAAAAAGCGTAGTGCTAATCCCTCTTGACCATATTGGCTCTGTGGCAATATTTGCATCGTCGCAGGCAGTGCTAGACCGCGTAGATTATTGGATCAATCAACTAGACAAACCCACCAAGGGCGGCGGCAGTCAATATTTTATTTATCAACCAAAGCTTGCACGTGCAACCGACTTGATTGCTAGCCTTGCACCATTAATTAATCCAGGGCAAAACGGTCGCAGCGCAGGTAACAGCGCCCCAACACCCAGCGCGCAGCAAAGTAATGATCAAGGTAATAATCGTCGCGGTAATCGCAATAATAATGCGCCTGCCGTAACAAGCGCCAGCAACAGCGACATGCAAATTGTGGTAGACGAACGCAGCAATGCATTGATCGTGTTTGCTTCAGGTGAGAAATACCAACAACTTTTACCCCTTATGAAGCGCCTAGATGTGTTGCCGCGTCAAGTCATGTTAGAAGTGGTTATTGCAGAAATATCATTACGTGATGAATTTAAGTTTGGTGTAGATTTCTTTTTAAAGGAAAACAATTACACCCTAGGTAACAAAGGTACGATGGGGCTGGATAAAATCGGTGGGCTAAGTTATGTGTTAACTGGCAGCAATGATTGGGACGTAAATGCTAACTTAAATGCCAAAGATACCCTGGTGAATGTGGTATCGCGCCCCTCGCTGGTGGTACGAGATGGCGTAAGCGCCACCATGGAAATCAAAACCGATATTCCTATCGCTAGTGCGACCATCGTGCCAGATAGCGGCACCATTCTTGACACCGTACAATTTCGCGAGACAGGGCTAACCCTTGAGGTAAGGCCTACAGTGAATAGCCAAGGCGTGGTGATCATGGAAATATCCCAGAAAATCAGTAATACCTTGTCTGATGGTATTTCTGTAGGTGATACGCCCTCCATTTTTGAGCGTTCAATGACCACCGAAGTGGTGGCAAGTTCGGGGCAAACCATTGTATTAGGCGGGTTAATTAGTGAAAACGTCAATAATACCCATTCTAAGGTGCCTGTACTGGGGGATATTCCTGTACTGGGGAATTTATTTTCGAGTAAATCAGATGTGAAAGATCGCACTGAATTGGTAGTCATTGTTACCCCACGAATTATTGAAGAACGCGAACAATGGGAAGACATAAAATCCCAGTTTAAAAACTCGATGCAGCAATTGTCGTTTTAATGCGCAATCAGGTATAAATTAAGGTAATTAGGTATTATTTAGCTACACTTTTTAACACTTTATACCTTGAAATTATGAGTAATTTCATTTAAAAATAATGCAGGCTTTTGAAATAGCAAAAGCAGCCGATAACAACAATGGATAATATCCAGCATACGAACAAGAATATATGTTGTATCGGGTAATATTTTAGACAAGTGAATTCTTTTTCTTGATAAAGAGTTTTCGTTTTTGGTGAAAATGTAAACATCTGTGCTAAAATACTGACTCAGTTAGGATTTTGGTGTGGTTGTAAGGTTGACACCAGTAAAGCGAACGGAATACACTTGCGCATGTTTCTGTTTAAGTATTCCTTAATGTGCGTAAACAGATAAACTCAACTACTGGAACAAGACAATCAAACGTTGCCTCTTGCTCCATAGTTTCATGAAACTTAAAGGAAAATAACTATGTTTAAGAAGACACTTCTTGCTCTTGCAATGGCTGGTGTTGCTGGCGCGGCATCTGCTGGTTCTATCGCAGTAACCAATGTGGATGTATCTACTCAAGGTTACGCTGCACAAACTAGTGCAAACCAAAAGATTATCGTTGATACTGCTACCGCTACTAATGCTGCTGACGATATCGTTTTAACAGTTGGAACAACAATCGTTCAAAATGATAGAATCGTTTTCACTATCAGTGGTGCAACAATTGATTCAACTCAGGCGGTTGATGTTCAATCTTCTGTGGCTAACGGTGTATCGCTTCTTTCTGCGACGGGCAATCAAATCGTAGTTCGTGCAACAGCAGATCTTCCTGTGTCTGGTCCAGCAACAATTACGATTTCAGATCTTCACCTTCTACCTACTTCAACAGCAAAAGATCATAAAATCACTATTCAGTCTAAGGCCATTTATGACGATGGCGAATACGATGCAGCTCCTGCAGTTACTGTAGCAACATTTGTTCAAGATTTTTCTGCAAACGTAAAAGCTGATTCAAGCCTAGACGGTGTTATTGATGTGGGTACTAGCCGTACTCAATTTATCGAGAGTAATGCAAACATTACATCTGATAAGTTGGTATTGGAGCTTGGTGATGCAACTGCAGATATTTATGATCTGGTTATTGACAAAGTTGAGCACACTGTTCAGTTCTCTGACTTGTCATTCGCTCTAGCGTTTGACGCAAACTCTGATGGTAAAATTTCTGGCGCAGAGGTTCCAAACTTGTTGTCTGGAAGTGTATCTGGAGGCGTAAACGCAGATACTCTAAATCTTTCAGTTGATGTAGAGAAGAACACTGTAAAAGTAACTCAAGTTGTAGATACAGAGCTTGATTCTGAGGTAACCCTCACTTTCACTGTAGATGGTACAGCTGATTACGTTATCCCTGAGCAATCGTTCACTGGTACAGTGGTTGGTTTTGATGGTACAGTTGAAGCACCAGCCCTTTCTGGTGAGCTTGGCTCTTGGGTGAACAATGGCACTACATTCCACGTACCATTCATGGTATTCGACAGCAAGCACGCTTCTGCAGTAGTAGCCAACAACCGTAGCTCTATTGATGCTAAGGTTGAGCTAGTACTTTATGTAAATGGTACAGCAGTTAACGTTGGTAGCATCGGTACACTAGCGGGTAACGGCAGCATGAACTTTGCTTCTGCTATCGCTGCGGCAGCAGCAGCAAACAATGCTGGTGCAACGTTCGGCTTTGACTTGGTATTCGAAGGTACAGCTAAAGCAATCGACATCTCTGCACAGTACGTTAACAAAACGTCTGGTAGCCGTGCAGTTATCCAAACTACTGAACTATAATTTATTAATTAATAGTTTATAGTGATTATATAAAGCGAGCCGTTTGGCTCGCTTTTTTTATAAATAGACCCCACGCTTTCACGTTAGGAGAACATTCATGCGGGCTGGATTAACCCGTGGTATTAGCTGGACAGCCTCAGTTTCTATAATTCGCGCCATTATACAACTAATTCAATTGATGCTGTTAACCCAGCTACTCGACAATACGATATTCGCTGCCTTTGTCGTGTTGCAGTCTTTTTTTATTATTGCTTCTGTCCCTACCGAGTTTGGGTTAGGCACGCTGATTGTGGTGCGTCAACGCCGCTCTGCCACATTGCTGCGTAATATAGTGGCGTTACAATTGATTGTGGCCACGCTGATTGGTCTGCTATTGCTACTTGTCGGTCAATCTGTGTTTGGGTATTTCTCGGCGCAGCTTTCGGGGGTGCATTTCGTGCTTTCTGTTATATTGTTACTGTTAATGACACTCGCCCACGTGCCCTTTTCACAGTTACAACGCGACCTTAAGTGGAAAGACATCGCGGTGTCTGAACTGCTTTGGAGCAGTATTACCTTTAGTGCAATTGGTGTAGCCTTGGCGTATTCGCCTTCCTTAACAGGTGTGCTGATTGGCATGGCAGTAGGGCATACTGCACGTTTATGGGTGCTGTATCGATATGTTTACCACTATCATGGCGCAATACTTTTTCCAAGCTGGCATATTACACCTCGCACTATTAAATACTTGGCCTATTTTGGAGCGTTTCGTACGGGTGCTATGTTTGTTAATCAGTTGGCCAGCCACCTTGATGTCTTTATTATTGGCCGTTTTTTAGGGGCAGAAGCGCTGGCGCTATATGGCGCGGCAAAAGCGCTAATGATGCGGGTATCGGTATTTGTATCTGGATTAACATCGCGTATTTGCTTGCCGTTATTGAGTAAACAAAAGCAACGCGAGCCACTACAGCGTTTGTACATCATCATGCTATGTAGCGTGGCTGCGCTGGTGTTACCCCTATTTGCTGTTATCGGCTCTAATGCCGAACTCGTGTGTGTGTTACTTTTTGGTGAGTCTTATCGTTCAGCCAGTATGTTGTTGCAAATACTCTGTGGTGTGTTTGCTCTGCGGATGCTGGTGAATGTAGGTGGGCAGGTGATCATGAGCCGAGCCGCCGTAAAAGCGTCTTTTTGGTGGAACCTGACGTTATTGCCCATTAGCGCTATCGTTTATATTGTTGCCGCGCAACATACACTTGTTGAACTGGTGTATAGTATGTTTGCTTTGCAAGGTACCATTTTATTTGCGCACACGTGGTTAATGCTAGGGGGGATAGCAAAACTTAACCCCTTCCGTGTTGTGTTTATTCAGTTCGCTTTGCTGGTTGTGTTTGCTGGACTATGCGCCAGCATATACACTGGGGTTGCGCTGCTTGCGTTGCCGCCAGAGCAACAATTGGTTGCCCATATTGCTATATGGGGGCTGGTATTTGGGGCCGTTGCCCTGTATGTTAAGCGCCATTTTAACAGAGTTCGTCGTTCACATGCTTAGATCGTTACTTCGCCCTTTAAAACATAAAGTGCGAGATGTGTATTATCAATGTCACCGCGTTAATGAAACGCCATTGTTTGTGTTAGGAAACCAAAAGTCAGGTACTTCTGCTATTTGTTGGCTACTGGCAAATGCAGCCAATAAATCGTTAACCCTTGATATCACCCGTAGCATCGCCAAACCAGATTGGCAGCTAGCGTTACGTAACAGAGAACTGCCATTTGATACATGGGTGAATACGTATCGGTACGAATTTAGTAAAGACATCATCAAAGAACCGTCCCTCTCCATGTTCAATGATGATCTGGTGGCGCGATTTCCCGATGCTAACTATCTCTATATTGTAAGGGATCCACGCGACAATATAAGAAGCATACTGAATCGTGTGAAGATAGCAGGAGACTCAAGAGATAAAAATATTGCCGATAATGCTGTGTTGAACGCGCCTGCATGGCAACGTATTTTAGACTCTGACTGGCTAACAGGGCAGCCTACGAAAACCATGATTGAATCACTTGCCCATAGATGGTGTTATTTAAATGAACAGTATTTAAAGCACCAAGGGCAGATGCACTTGGTGCGTTATGAGGATTTTCGCGAGAATAAGGCGCAAACAATTTACGCATTGCTTGACGAGTTGGGTATGCCTACAGTGAAAAATATCGATCAACAAGTCAACGTTCAAAAGCAGCCAAAAGGAGATAACTCTCTTACATGGAATGCATTTTTCAAAGAAGAGAATTTGGCGATGATCAACGAGATTACTGCTGAGCATTGCGCGAAGTTTGGATATCCACAGTCATGACAAAGATTAAGGGGTTAGATGGGCTGAGAGCCATTGCGGTTATTTCAGTCGTACTGACACATTTGCATATATTTAAAAACTTGCTAAATGATGGATGGATTTCATTTGGCATGTTTGAAATGGTTAAAGGCACAACAGGGGTACAGTTGTTTTTTGTACTCTCTGGATTCCTAATTACTATGCTACTGTGTAAAGAGTGGCAAATTAATCAGCGTATTTCTTATAAAGATTTCTTTGTGCGTAGAGCATTACGTATTTTTCCATTGTACTTTTTGTTGCTCGTGTTACTCACATTACTCTTCATCGCGGCAGGGAATCAGCAAGCTTTAGGTAGCATGACCTGGGCGTGGTTGTATGCGTATAATTTTGTTCCCCGAAATGAGTATGTCAACTTAGTGGGGCATACATGGTCTTTAGCGGTAGAAGAACATTTTTACCTTGTATGGCCTCTTTTCTTTTCGTTGTTATATGGTGTAAAGCGACGTTTCCTGCCTATTTTTGTAGTGGGTTTTATTGCGGCCTCTTATCTCAGTGCAAATTACCTCATGCATTATACGTCAGTAAATCAAGCCTATTTTGTTGACAGGTGGACATGGGTTGCAGGCAGTAATATTGCGTGGGGATGTTTGCTAGCATTGCTTATGTACTCAGATGCGCCTTCGCGGTTTAACCAGTTTATAGGCTCTTACACGGGCCTCGTGATAGGCATCTTACTTTTTGCCAATAGTATTGTGATACCAGAGAACTTATCCCTAGAGAGTAGTTATATTCGCGGAGCAGGCATTGCCATGCTTGTTGGCTGGATAGTGCTTAGTCAGTCAAGTATGTTGACTCGGTGCCTCGAATTCCAGCCTCTTGCTTATATCGGTAAGGTGTCTTATGGCGTATATATTTATCAGGGGTTGTTATTATCAACAACACCTGAACGAGGTGAAGGGCAGTTATGGCCTCCTCATCCCGTCGTTGGCATTTTGCTCTTAATGGTGATTGTGCCACTGTCTTACCATTTCTTTGAAAAGCCCATTATGCGCTGGAAAAAGAAATTTGAGGTTGAACGTGCTCGTATTACCGATGAAGTCAGGACGTAAGCGACAGTTTTAGTGCGCTTAGCGTTGATTTCGTGTATCATTTACACCCTTTTTTTAAATTGCACAGATAACTGTGCAATAGTCCATTTTTATTTGCGTTGAGTCTGATAACTCAAAGGAATATTACTGTATGAAAGTACTCGTTACTGGTGCCTCTGGATACATTGGCTCCGTTCTCGTGCCTTTATTGCTAGAGGCGTCTCACGAAGTGATTGCGATTGATCGTTTCTTTTTCGGTGATTGCCTTTTGGAGTCTTCACACCTAACCAAAATTCAAATGGATTCACGCTGTATTGATCCAGCATTGTTTAAAGAGGTTGATGCGGTCATTGATTTGGTAGCGATTTCTAATGATCCATCTGGCGATGCCTTTGCGCAAGCCACCACTGAAATCAACTTTGAAAGCCGAAAACGAACCGCTGAACTGGCCAAAAGCCATGGTGTTAAACGCTATATTTTACCTTCATCTTGCAGTATTTACGGTTTTCAGGACAGCATCGTTGATGAAACGGCCAGTGTCAATCCGCTAACTCGTTATGCAGTGGCAAACTACGAGGCCGAAAATGCCGTTTTGCCATTATCAGGTGATAACTTTGTTGTAACGGTCATTCGCCAATCTACGATTTACGGTTATAGCCCGAGAATGCGCTTTGACCTTGCCATCAATGGTATGACTTATGGTGCTTGGGATAATGGAAAATTACCACTCATGAGAGACGGTACCCAGTATCGTCCAATGTTGCATGTGAAAGATACGGCGCGTTTAATGATTGCGCTTCTTACTGCCGATGCGGACAAAGTGAATGGTGAAATCTTTAACGCAGGTAGCGATGCACAAAACTACCGTCTTGGCGAATTGGGCGAGATCGTAGCTGAGAAAGTCTCTTCGTTTTTGGGACAGCGCGTAGATATTGAATGGTATGGCGACCCAGATCATCGTAGTTACCGTGTGAATTTTGATAAGGTGGTAGAGCAGGTGGGCTGGCAACCATTAATGAAGGCCGAAGATGGTGTGACAGAGATTTGCGCAGCGTTGAGCCGTGGTGAGCTGCTTAAAACCAGCAAAACCATTACGCTAGAATGGTATAAGCGTTTAGAAAGTGAACCCCAGAAATTCTCATCTCTTCTACTTAATAACAAGATGTTGAACTTACATTAATTGGAATGACTGTTTTGCGCGTAGATGTAACAAAACCCTTTTTGCCACCGTTAGAAGAATACACAGAGCACCTAAAAGATATCTGGGATGCTCGATGGCTAACCAATAACGGGCCTAAACTGCAGGCACTGGAAGCCGCGCTTGAAAAGGCGTTTGGCGTAAACAACTTGGTACTTTGTAATAATGGCACTTCTGCTATTACGCTAGCGTTGATGAGCTTGAAGCAAGAAATGCGTGAAGCTGGCTGTGAAGATAGAAACGAAGTGATAACCACGCCGTTTACTTTCGCGGCGACGGCGAGCGCCATTATTGAGGCTGGGTTTACTCCCGTGTTTGCTGATGTCGAATCCACTAGCCTGACACTGTGCCCAAACAGTATTGAAAGCATGATCTCTGAGCGCACGGCGGTGATATTGCCTGTGCATGTTTACGGTATTTCAGTAAATCATGAAAAATATACAGATATTGCCAAACGCCATGGATTAACCTTAATTTACGATGCTGCGCATAGTGTGGCTTCGGTTGATAATGGCGAGAGTTTATTGGCTCAGGGAGACATGGCATGCTTTAGTTTACATGCAACGAAGCTCTTTCATACTGTTGAAGGCGGCGGTATCGTCGTAAAAACGGCAGAACAGAAAGCACAGCTGAAGCAACTGATGAACTTTGGCTTAGATGCCAGTGGGGATATCGCTGAGTCTGGAATGAACGCGAAAATGAGTGAGTTCCACGCCGCAATGGGGTTAACGTGTCTTCCGTACCTTGTAAATATTATTGAAGCCAGGCAACAGGTTTACGCTCAGTATGAACAGGGATTATCTGGCGTCGCAGACGTTAGTATGTTGTCGCAATTATTTCCTTCGTCGCATAACTATTCGTATTGTCCGATTAAATGTCACGGCGGCAATGACCACGTAGATGCCATCATGCGCGCATTGAACGAGAAGCACATCTTCCCACGGCGCTATTTTCGCCCCAGTTTGACGTTGTCAAAGGCATATCACCAAATTCGTGGCACTGCACCGCAGGCAGAAACATTGAGTCATCAAATGTTATGCTTGCCCATTTATCCAGACTTGGCGCTGGATGTAGTAGATTTGATTACCTCGACGATTCGAACAGTAGGTCGTTAAAGCAGTGAACGAACGTACAAATAAGGAGTGAAAATGAAAGGAATTATTCTCGCTGGTGGAAGTGGTACACGTCTACATCCACTGACCTTAGGCACGTCTAAACAGCTTATGCCTGTATATGACAAGCCGATGATTTATTATCCTATTTCTGTGCTGATGTTAGCCGGCATTAAAGACATTGCAATTATCACAACACCTGAAGATCAGTCAAACTTCGTTAAGTTGCTTGGTGATGGCAGTCAATTTGGTGTGTCTTTTACTTATTTAGTGCAATCAGAGCCAAATGGTATTGCTGAGGCATTTATTATCGCTGAGGCCTTTATTGGAAACGATGGTTGTTGCCTGGTGTTGGGAGACAATATTTTCTATGGTTCGGGTTTTTCACCTAAATTAAAACATGCCAGCGAGCAACGTGTGGGAGCGACGGTATTCGGATATCAAGTTCATGATCCTGAACGCTTTGGTGTGGTGGAAATCGACGAGCACTATAATGCCGTAAGTATCGAAGAGAAACCAGCAAAGCCCAAATCTAATTATGCCGTGACAGGCCTATATTTTTACGATAACCGTGTTGTTGATATTGCAAAATCGATTCAACCCTCTCAGCGTGGCGAATTAGAAATTAGTTGCATTAATGAGGTTTACCTTAAAGAGCGTCAACTTCACGTTGAAATTCTAGGACGTGGATTTGCGTGGCTTGACACCGGCACACATGACAGCCTTATGGATGCAGGGCAATTTGTACAAACCGTGGAGCAACGCCAAGGGTTTAAAATCGCGTGTTTAGAGGAGATTGCCTTTAACAATGGTTGGATATCCTTAGCTGGACTTAAAGAACAAGCTTCGTTGAATGCTAAAACCCAATATGGCCAGTATCTTGAAGCGTTAGCGAAGGCTGCATGTTAATCCGATGAAAATTGTTGTACATGTTTTTGGCCAAACGGCCCACCATAATGTACCTATGCAGGCATTTTTAAGCAGTGCGACAAAGAATGTTAATGCACAGCAACAATATTGGGCGTGGTATCACGCGGAGCAGGGCAAGCATGCTGCTTTTACGTATTATGATTCTGGCAAGCACTTGTTTAAAAAAATGAAAGCGATGCCAACAGATACTGTGTTTATTTTTCATGGTATGTTTGAAAGGCAAGTTTGGCCATATTTACTGTTTTCAAATCTGATTCATCGCTGTGCTTGGCAGATTTGGGGAGCAGATATGTATCAGCATCAAGAGCAGCGTTTACCTTTAAAGCGCAAGTTGATGAACGTGATACACATCTTATTGACTAAGAAAATGCGCAAAGTGAGTGCCCTTAACAAAGGGGATGCACAAATTGCAAAACAAACCTTTGGTATCGATCATCTCCAAGTATTACCCTACCCTTTGATTGGGGTGGAAGGGACAGACAATGGTGCCGTGCAGCAATCTGAGACTAAGCGGATACTGGTGGGAAATAGCGCGGCAGAAAGTAACCATCATATCGATGCATTTTCGTGGCTTTCTCAATTTAAAGAGCAGAATATTGAGATAGTCGTGCCGCTAAATTATGGCGGGCCTGAAGCTTATGTGAAAACAGTAGTAGAGCATGGCACTCAGGTTTTCGGAGACAAGTTTACGCCGATCACCTCAATGCTGTCGAAGAGTGAATATGATGACTTACTCACTAAAATCGACATTTGTGTCTTTGCTCACAAAAGGCAGCAGGGGCTATATGCCGTATATTCAATGTTCCTTAACGGTGGAAAAGTATTTGTCAGGAGTGACACCTCTACATTTTCATCCATGCGGGATATGGAATTTGAAATATCAGACAGTTTAGATATTGCTCATATGCAATTTGAAATGTTCTCCAAATATTCAGAACGAACGGTATCTCAAAATAGAAGGTTAATGCAAAACACCTACTCGGAAGAAGCGCTGCTTCCTAAATGGAAAGCGTTTATAGAAGCGCTCATTGCATAACAGTACCAATAATCTTAATTGTTAAATCTGAATTATTGTATCAAAGTAGCAGAAAAATTATTTGAATGCGTTAAGGCAAATAAATGGATAAGAATACAAACAAAGAGCTAAATGCGGTTGAAGAACTGGCTGAGCTTATAGGCGTAGTGTGGAAACAAAAATGGATCGTAATTATTGTAACCGTGATGTTTGCCGTTGGGTCTATTTTTTATGCTTTATCATTACCTAATAAGTTTACATCATCGGCACTTGTGCAAATTAATGAAGCTGAAAGTTCAAATATTCTTAATGCGTTGGGTGGTCAGCTAGGTGGTTTAGCAAGTTTGGCGGGTGTGGATATTAATTCAAAAAATAACTTCTCGAACATTGTGATGGAAACCATACAGTCTCGAACGTTCATTGCAAAGTTTGTGGAACAGGAAAACATTAAACAATACCTTTTTGCGGCTCAAACTTGGGATCCGGTCACCAATGCCATGACCTTTAATCCATCGGTGTATGACACGCAATCAGACACATGGGTGCGAGAGATAGACGAACGTAGCTTGAAAAAGCCTGAGCCCTCGCTCTTAGAGTCTTATGAACAATTTATGGAAATATTTTCAGTTGATCAAGACGCGATGACCGGATTAGTAACGATTAAAGTTGAGTTTATTAACCCGCATTTGGCTCAACAATGGACACAAGGTCTTATTGAGCTTTTAAACGCAGAATTGCGCGCTAAAGAAATCAGAGAAAAAACCGCTTATATAGAGTATCTAACGAAGAAAATTGAAAATATAAATAATGTAGAAATCAAGGCCATTTTTTTCGAGTTAATAGAAGAAGAGCTTAAACGTAAGCTTCTTGCCGAAGTGGAAGAAGAGTTTGCCCTAAAAGTAATTGACCCTGCCGTATCGCCTGAAATGAAATCGTCACCAAGAAGAGCATTAATTGTTGTGCTTGCTACCATGTTTGGCGGGCTGTTGTCTGTTATTGGCGTGCTTGCTTTACATTATTTTAGGGTGTTTAGACGTATTTAAGTATGTTCAAGGCTGCATCAAGACCCAGTGATATATTTCAGAAACAAGCCGCTTTAAGTGGCCTTGCGTTTTGTGCGCTGGTGGGAGGATGGTTTGTTCTGCCTTTTTTAGTTTGGATAGGGCTAATCGTACTTTATGCGTGTTTCATTGAAAGCGAAATAACATCTAAACGGCAATCTATCTTGTTGTGTGTGCTAATTAGTTTTAGCTTGGCAGTGATGATAGCAAGTCGGGATGTCGGTAATCTATGGGACAACGTTGACGATGGGCCTGCTTATCTTAGAGCCTATAGCCACTACATTGACTTAATTTCTATGATACCGGTATCCGTTCGATACGCCTATCATGCTGATATTTTCTTTAGCTTATACAGTTATGCTGTGGCGATGCTCACCGAGCATCATATGTATTTTTACTTCTTTTTTACGATCTTTTTATCTTACCTCTTTACTGTCTTTCTTATGAGGAAGCTATCGCCTCAGGCGGTGTTACTAGCATTTTTAGCTACCGTACTTTACTTTAAGTTTTTCCAATTTCAATGGCACCTTATTCGCTCTATGATGGCACTTCCTATTGTCATATATGGAATAGTTGTCGCCGCAGAGTCGCCTAAAAAGGGAAGACTGATTGCTTTGGCGGGAGGGCTGGTGCATT
This sequence comes from Fluctibacter corallii, assembly GCF_025751585.1. Taxonomy (GTDB): domain Bacteria; phylum Pseudomonadota; class Gammaproteobacteria; order Enterobacterales; family Alteromonadaceae; genus Fluctibacter_A; species Fluctibacter_A corallii. The sequence goes on along the minus strand of NZ_JAOWKX010000001.1, from coordinate 225,685 downwards.
TTTCAACATTTGCTCTGGCGTTTCCGCTTGTGGTTATTGCGCCATACTTACACCGTAGATTTTCCGTGTTACAGCTGCTGATGTTTGTAGGGATATTATTGGCTGCGGTAGCGAGTTTGTTCTTATTAAGTCAGGTGTTGTCGAATTTTAGTCATTTTTACGTAATCGGAAAGATACTCAACCGCGTACAGTTTGAACCTGCATTCGATAAAACACCATTTTTGCTTCTGTTTGCCGTGGTAGTATTTCTTGCTTTTACACAATATGGCAAAATGAAAAGCGGGCTTTTTAATCAGCTTTTTAATTTAAGCTTTTATTACGTTATTCTCGGCGCTGTAGCAATTTTCCTCGCTGGCCAAGAACTTTATCGTTTTATTATGCCACTTTTCATTCTATATGGGCCGTTGCTACTGCAGTATTTAAGCCAGTTTCGAAACGTCTGTTTAGACAGAAGCGTGATGTTTCTTCTGTTAGTTTTTCATTACCTGATATTTGGTTACGTAATGTGGCTGAATGACGCAAACTTCTTTTTTTCTTTAGGCAGTAATACTGAACCGGCTCTCTATTCAGGCAGCCAATTTATTAATGCTTTTATCTCGTTATTTTCGGATGATATTCAGTACACGATATGATTAACTCACCTTTAGTGAGCATTGTAATGCCGCATTACAATCGCGCTCACGCTGTTCAAAGCTCTATTTTGTCTGTAGTAAAGCAAACCTATGAAAACTGGGAACTGATTATCGTTGATGATGGTTCCGAGGATGTCGCATTGCTCAAGTCTTTTATTGCATCGTTGGGCGATGAAAGAATTAGATTGATATGCCACTCAACTAACTTAAATGGTGCGCAGGCGCGCAATACGGGAATTAACAATGCGACAGGGCAGTACTTGGCATTTTTAGATTCAGACGACTTGTGGCAAGACGATAAACTTTACGTGCAGCTGCAACACATTACTCAAAATAACGATAAACATGTTTTGTATACGCAGCTCCGTTGTTACAACTCTGAAAAGCCGAGTGACATTACGGTAAAACCTGAAAATGCGATAGCTGAAGACGAGTCACTCGGTAATTATTTATTTGTTCACGCCGGTGTGATGCAGACATCAAGTTTGTTTATGCATACCTCGTTTGCAAAAGGGCTACTATTTAACCCCGAATTAAAACGCCATCAGGATTATGATTTTCTATTGAGAGCAGAGCAAGCTGGCGCAAAATTCACGTTTATTCATGAAACCCTTGTTGACTATATCTGGATTGCGTCAGAGCGAATTACATTCAAGTCAATATCTGTAGAGCGTTCTTTGTCATGGCTTGAAGAGTATAAAGGTTTTTTATCTCCAGAAGCTCGAGTTGGCTTTTTACTAAAGGAAGTCAGCAATACGGCACTTAGAACAAAAAAACTACACCCCCTCTTTGCTTACGCAAGAACTCATCATACTGTTTCAGAATGTATGCAAATTACAATGGGACTTGTAGGAGCAGGGTGGAGATTATTGTTGGGTAAAATAAAAAGGACGTTGGCATGAAGTACATTATTGGCAGTGGGTGGTGGTGCGCCGATAACCCATCATTAGACGACAATGAATTTAGAATTAAGTATGGTGATGATGAGATTCGTGGTAAAGACTTTCACCATGTATGGTATGACTCGGTTAACACGAATACGAACCCTTCAAAAATTGTTATCGTCGATAGCTGTTCGCCGACTAAGCCGCCACTTGATAGAAATGATCCTCGAATAGAGTTTATTTCGTTAAATGAAAACCCCGGCCATTCCACTAAGCATACTGGAAAATACAGTGGGTGGACGCGTTCTGTATTGCTGGGTTTGTCTTATGCCATAAACTGTGATTGCGACTATTTTGTTTATGTGGAGCAAGACGCGTTATTGAAGGGCAAGGGGATAATAGAGCGTGAAATTGCGAACATGAAACGTCCGTTTGTGTTTGGCAAACAGCGAGGATTGGCACAACCACTTCAGCAATCGTTTTTTATCATTGATATGAAATACGCTGAGTTATTTCTAAGCCGCTACATGGCGATTAAAGCAAGAGATAACAAAATTTCACCTGAGAGAAAGTTTGCGATAGCAACGAGTGCCATATTAGGTGCATTACCTGAATCATTGTTTTATCAGCCTCCTCTAAACAACGTTTTCCAAAAAGTGTTACATAGAGTGCAGTCAGCAATACTTAAGGTATTTGGGTGTTACGGGGTTACCGTATCTGGCTATGGTAGAGATCGGCCAATCAAGTTTGACGACGAGTATTTTTACTTTCAACATGGGAGCAAAGAGGAGCTTCAAACTTATCTTGAGACACAGCATGACGCAAAGCGCTAAGTCCAAAAAGGTTCTCATATTATCCAATATGGGGCCTTCTGACTTGCATCCAGAAGGTGGGCAGTTTGTTGTTAACCAAGTGGCGGCTGTGAAAAAGTACACAGATGATGTGGATGTTGACTTCTTCTATCTAACCCTCGATAAACGCAATATGCTTCATGCTGTCTTGCGCTATCCGTTATTCTTGTTACGGTTCATTTGGAAATACGTATTCAGTTTTCAGCGATTGGATGTGATTCACGTACACTTTTATTTTCCAACCATTTTACTCGCTGTTATTTATCGCTTATTCCGCAATTCAAAGGTGAAAATTCTCGTGACCTTTCACGGTAGTGACGTGTACGCTTACCAGCCTCCCTCTAAAATCTACCGTGCGATGCTCAAATATGTAGATGAAGGTATTTTCGTTTCAGAACAGCTTCGGATTAGGGCAAACCTACCTATTGGCCAACAAACCGTGCTGTCGGCGGGAATTAAAGATGATTTTCGTGTGTTAGGAAGAGTTGAAAAGCGCTTTGATTTTATATTTGTTGGCAGACTGATAGAGCTAAAAGGGGCGAAACGCCTCATTAAACTATTGGAAAATATGCCAGAAAATATGACGTGTGTTGTTGTGGGACGTGGTCCTTATGCAACGAGAATAGAAGAACTGAGTGAGAAACAATCTAACATTCACCATGTAGACTTCGCTTCACCGACTGAAATTGCACAGTTGATGAATGCTAGCCGCTTGCTGATTAACCTCTCTGCATTCGAATCTTTTGGACTTGTCATGACTGAGGCCAATGCGTGTGGCATACCCGTGCTGGCAACAGATACAGACGGCGCTCAAGCTCAAATACGTGACGGTCAAAATGGATTTATCGTGCCAAATGACGATGCTTGGATCCACAGTAATATCATTGATGCTATCATTCGATGCCAAGGTGTGACTCTAGACAGCGTTAATATTGCCCGTGCAAACACGCACCGATTAAGCAATATAGCGAAAAGCCTTATACAGCGTTATATATAGCTTTAATCGGATACGAATTTAGTCAACCACGCTAAGTTAACTCTATTTATAACAGACATTGATAATGAAAAACTCTAAAGAAAAAGCGGTATTACTTGTCTACGGTATGGGCGGGCATGAAGAACAGATGCGCCGACTGACTAAAAGTATGCCGGCTTTATCAAACAGTCAATATATTGCGTACACTGACGCTAAACGACACGATTTAAATGTGGCCGCAAAATATATCTTCTCTTCAGAAATGCGTGACAAACACGACAATCAATCAATTTGGATCTCCATCAAGCGTATAATTACCGCCTTTAGAGCTGCCAATGTTTTGTTTGGAGAAAACCAGATTACCTTGGTCCTCTCTACTGGTCCGGGGCACGCTGTTATCCCCGCTATTATTGCTCGATTAAAAGGGGTAAAGGTTATTCATTTAGAGACATGGAGTCGGTTTACAACGCGCTCGTTAACGGGAAGGTTAATGTACTACATAGCCAATGAATTTTGGGTTCAACATACACATTTACAGCCCTTATACCCTAAAGCAAAATATGTAGGGTTATTGTAATGATGATATTTGTGACAGTAGGTACCACTTGCTTTGATGAACTTATTGGCTATATGGATGTTCTAGCAAAACACTATGAACATCAAATTATTTTACAGACTGGTCCTAGCACATATATTCCCTCGAATGCTTCCTATTTTGATTTTACCAACGATATCGAAGCTATGTATGACAAAGCAGATATTATCGTGTCGCATGCTGGCGCAGGTTCAACTTACAAATTGCTTGAACTAGAAAAGCCGCTTATCTTGGTACCGAATCTTGAAAGGGTCGATAAGCATCAAAGTGATATCGCGACATTTATGGAAAACAATCGCCATGCGCTAGTGGCGTGGGAGTATGTTCAGATTCCTAAAATGATAGATAAAATCGTTCAAAATACAGTTGTACTAAAACCGTTTAAAAAGAAGGCTTTCTTTGCTCAAGAAAGATTGCGTAGTGAGATACTACGATCCGTTGGTGAAGAGTCGTGAATAGATTTTGAGACAACCTAAGGGATGAGTGTGTATGTGTCATCCCTTAGAGGTAGCTAAGTTTATAAGCGTTTACCTGCCAGTCAAACGTGCAGATTGTCTTTTTTCTTCGTTTGCAATAAGTAAGTTGTAGACTACAAAGACGGTAATGAACATTAAAATGCTCACTGAATCTGGAACCTTATTAATATCAATCATCACACCAATTGCACACAGTGCTGCACTAGCTAAAGCAATCATGCAGGACACTGACGTCTTCTTATAACCTCGGCGAAGAAGAATATGATGGAAATGATCCCTGCTTGCTTTTAACGGTGAATGCCCCTTTCTAATTCTTCGAATCATCACAGAAAACATGTCCAATAAAGGAATAGCAATCAGCCAAAGTGCAGTGGATGGACGCATAATAGATTGCCCTGACTGCGTTGAGTAAGTGATTAACCAAATTGCAGTGAGACCCATTAGCATGCTTCCGGCATCGCCCATGAAAATTTTGTAGCGGCCTTGTTTGAACGACCCAAAGTTAAAGAACAGAAACGCAATGATTGCACCAATTAATACTGAGGTGAGGCTATTACTAAATTGAAAGTCAGAAACGTAAGCGAGGATCCCCAGAGATAAAAATGTGTTAAGGCTAAGCATGCCTACTAAACCATCTACCCCATCGGTCATGTTAAATGCGTTGATACAAGTCACAACTGCTAATACGGTGAATAGAGGGCCAAATGCACCTAGCTCCACACTTTCCATGCCGAAAAGAGAGCCTAAATTACTGATGTATAAGTCGGCACCAAATACCATGAGGGAGCCAATTAAAAATTGAGCTATTAGTCGTAAGCGAGCATCAATATCATAAAAGTCATCGAGGGAACCAATCAGCACCATGAACGATGTCGATAATAAATACATTTTATATTGTGCTTCAAATGGTGTTATTAAAAAGCTGCATAGTGTAATTGCGACGTATATAGCCAAGCCACCCACTAATGGGATGTCACCTTCGTGCTGCTTGCGACTACAAGGTTTATCAACTAGACCAAAATTCGTTGCTAATGGACGGAGAACGAATACAGAGCAAAATACAGACAAAAATGAAATGAAAAATGAGAAAAAACTTGCTGTCAAAGGAAGATTCCTTGCTTTTTTTTGCAGACCTAAATTAAATACGTGATAATGTGCTACTGAGCGAAAAGTGGCGCTATTGTATGTTAGGCTACATAACGTTTCAAATACCATCGCAATGATTTTTGATAATAATTGTAATCGTTACATCTAGTTAACAATTGCACCCTGGATTAAGTGCAATAAATATAGTCTAAGTGACAGGATTTTAGTAATCATGAAAGTAACTGTTTTTGGGATTGGCTATGTCGGGCTGGTTCAAGCAGCTGTTTTAGCTGAGGTCGGCCACGATGTTGTGTGCGTGGATGTAGATCAAGCTAAAGTCGATAACCTGAAAAAAGGTATCATTCCAATTTATGAACCAGGTTTAACTCCGCTGGTTACCTCAAATTTCGAAGCGGGACGCGTTGATTTCACTACCGATGCAAAAATGGGTGTAGAACATGGCGATTTGATCTTTATCGCTGTTGGTACGCCACCAGATGAAGATGGTTCGGCTGACTTAAAGTACGTGTTAAAAGTGGCTGAGACTGTTGCATCTCATATGACATCGCACAAAATTATTATCAATAAATCGACGGTGCCTGTGGGAACGGCGGATAAAGTAAAGGCGAAAGTCCAATCTGTGCTTGAGGAAAAGAACAAAGCATTATCTTTTAACGTGGTATCTAACCCTGAATTTCTGAAAGAAGGTGCCGCCGTTAATGATTGCATGCGTCCAGATAGAATTATATTGGGAACAGATGATGCAAAAGCAGAGAAGAAGCTAAGAGAGCTTTATGCGCCTTTTAACCGTAATCATGACAAGGTCATTGTTATGGATATTCGAAGTGCAGAGCTAACCAAGTATGCTGCCAATTGTATGTTGGCTACTAAAATCAGCTTTATGAACGAAATGGCAAATCTTGCGGAACGATTTGGCGCAGACATTGAAAATGTCCGCAAAGGTATTGGTTCTGACCCTCGCATCGGGTATCAGTTCATCTATCCGGGCTGCGGTTATGGTGGCTCTTGCTTCCCTAAAGATGTTCAAGCGCTTATCCGCAGTGCCAAAACAGTTGGGTACACAGCTGAAATTCTAGAGTCTGTCGAAGCCGTTAATTATCGCCAAAAAGAAAAGCTGTTTGAGTATATTCATGCTCATTTCGACGGTCAGCTGGCTGGAAAAAAGGTTGCGCTGTGGGGATTGTCGTTCAAGCCTAACACTGACGATATGCGAGAGGCATCAAGCCGCGTACTGATGGAAAAACTATGGCAAGCAGGGGCGTCTGTACAGGCTTACGATCCTGAAGCGATGGAAGAAACACAGCGTATTTATGGTAGTAGAGATGACCTAAGTTTAATGGGGACTAAAGAAGCCGCGTTGGATGGCGCTGACTTCTTGGTTATTTGCACTGAATGGCAAGCGTTTAGAGCGCCTGACTTTGATCTAATTCGAAACAAGTTAAGCACGCCGCTTATATTTGATGGGCGTAATTTGTTTGACCCAGCGTTGATCGCTGAGTATGGCGTGCACTACTACGCTATAGGACGAGGATTGTCTGTTAAGCAGCAGACTAAATAAATGTAGGGAGTGATGATGAGTCAGGTCAAAAAAGCAGTCATACCGGTAGCTGGATTAGGAACACGCATGTTGCCTGCTACGAAAGCTATTCCCAAAGAAATGTTACCTGTTGTCGATAAACCTTTGATTCAACATGTGGTGGCAGAATGTGTTGCGGCTGGTATTAAAGAAATTGTGTTAGTAACACACGCCAGTAAAAATAGCATCGAAAATCATTTCGATACGAGCTTTGAATTGGAAGCTACTCTGGAAAAACGCGTAAAGCGTCAGTTATTGGACGATGTTCAAAATATATGTCCGAAAGACGTTACCATCATGCATGTGCGTCAAGGGGTGGCGAAAGGCTTGGGGCACGCGGTTTTGTGCGCGAGGCCGCTAGTAGGTGATGCGCCATTTGCGGTCGTGCTGCCTGATGTCATCATTGATGAAGCGGCAAGTAACTTAAAGAAAGATAATTTGGCTGAAATGGTGTCTCGTTATAACACCAGTCGTGTTAGTCAAATTATGGTAGAAAAAGTACCTCACGAAGAGGTGTGCAAATACGGTATTGTTGATCTTGAAGGCATCGAATTAGAAAGTGGCGAGTCTGGCAAAATTCATAAAATGGTAGAGAAACCGCCGATTGATGAAGCTCCCTCCGATCTTGCTGTTGTTGGACGTTATGTGTTGTCTGACAAAATCTGGGATTTGTTGGCCACAACCCCCCCTGGCGCAGGAGATGAGGTTCAGTTAACGGACGCAATCGATGCGCTCATGGATTCGGAGCAGGTAGATGCTTACTACATGACTGGTAAGAGCCACGATTGCGGAAGTAAGCTTGGCTATATGAAAGCCAACATTGAATATGCTTTGCGTCACCCAGAAATCAAAGATGAGCTAGCGGATTACTTGAAAACGTTAATCAATTGATAGTGGTACACATCACAATTTAGTATTTCAACTGAAAACAGAAACTGAAAATAGAAGCTGAAAACAGCAATAGAAAATGAAACGCTATTGCTGTTTTTGATTGAGTTAAACGCTCGCCATACTGGATAGCTTTGCTACCATTTTTACACCAATACCCTTTACCTTCACAAGTTCCTCTACCTTATCAAATTTACCGTTGGCTTCACGGTACTCGATAATTGCTTTCGCTTTACTTTTGCCAATGCCAGGTAAACGCGTAAGTTCATCAACAGAGGCTGAATTAATATTGATTGTGCTTGGTATCGCCTGCGCTGCGGCCACTTTCTCTTCCAATGTTTTAGGTTTGGCATAGGCAAAATTAGCTTGAGTAGCACATGAGAGAGCTAGAATGAATGGGATGAAAAACTTCATAATGTATTTCCTTATTTATTTCGAGGAGCAAAGTTGCGAAGGAGCACATTGGTGTGATGAGTTCGCAACGTTACAGGTTGTGTCTTCCTGACACAGAGGAAAGTGTATTGATCTTAAGGTGACAAGTGAAGGACAGTTCTCTGTTTTTGCGTGATTCTAGACTAAAGGCGAGTTGTAGAGGGGATATTGTTTAGTTTCATAAGGACCGCGCGGGAGTCCAAAGAGAGCGAACCCGCCCTTTAAGCAAGCGTTTCTGGTCGTATTTGGCAACCCGACAATATAATCTCGTTACTAAGGGGTAGCATCAAAGAACGTAGCATACCGTAAAGACAATAAAGTCGGGGAACGTTAAAAACAAAAAAGCCAGCGAAAACGCTGGCTCTTCTATATCTAAATAAGCAACGCTTATAGACGATCAAGCATCGCTTGAGTGAAATCAGTTGTACCGTGCTCACCACCTAAATCGCGAGTTGTACGATCACCTGATTCGATAACGTCTTTCAATGCGTTGCGGATTTTTTCCGCTTTGTCTGCCATGCCCAAATACTCAAGCATTTGTACAGAAGCTAAAATTACTGACGTTGGGTTTGCTAGGTTTTTACCTGCGATATCAGGCGCACTGCCGTGAACGGCTTCAAAGATTGCGCAATCTTGGCCAATATTAGCACCTGGTGCCATACCCAAGCCGCCTACTAGGCCAGCACATAGGTCAGAAATAATGTCGCCGAATAAGTTAGTAGTAACGATAACGTCAAACTGATGCGGATTCATCACTAACTGCATGCACGTGTTGTCAACAATCATTTCCGCAGATTCGATATCTGGGTAACGCTCGCCTACTTCACGGGCAACTTTAAGGAACAAGCCAGAGGTAGACTTAAGAATATTGGCTTTGTGTACTGCTGTAACTTTTTTTCTGCCTTCACGACGCGCTAGTTCATATGCGAATTCAACGATGCGCTCTGCACCTTTGCGCGTGATTTTACTCATCGCTTCTGCTTCATTTCCGTCTTCAGACACAACTTGTCCAAGACCTGAATACATACCTTCGGTGTTTTCGCGGATTGTAACAATGTCGATATCTTCATAACGTGCTTTTGTGCCTTTGAAAGAAATCACTGGGCGCACGTTAGAGTAAAGCTGGAACTTTTTACGTAGGCTTACGTTAATTGAAGTAAAGCCTTCGCCTACTGGTGTAGTTAGCGGGCCTTTAAGCGTAACTTTGTTTTTCTCGATAAGATCAAGGGTAGCTTGAGGAAGCAACTCACCATGATTTTCCAACGCAACCAAACCTGCATCCGCAAAATCATAAGCGAAGTCACAGCCAACTTTTTCTAGGATTTTTAATGCAGAATCAATAATGTCGGGGCCGATACCGTCACCGCGGATCACAGTGATGCGTTGTTGAGTCATAAATCATTCCTTAAATGAATTAATAAAGTCGTAAATGAACTAGCAAAGTGTAGTTGAACGACTGGGAAATTTCAGGGCGCGTTTTATATCATTAATCGCGTTAATTTTCCAGATTTTACGCTTTAATATCGAGATAATTAACCCAATTGTAAACATGATGTCGTGAGTTTGGTTCGAATCGTTTTATTCTGAAATGCCTGCATAACATAATTTGATGTTGTCACTCATTGCGATGATTACTGGTTCACGTGTTTAGCGGAGAGAATACCGGATAGAGTGCTATAGCTTTTTCACAGAGCGTGGGTAAATCACGAGGATGCAGATCTAAAAACGCCAATCCAGCGGATAAGTATGCTTGTGTTTTTTGACAGTGGCTGTGCTCTGCAAAGTATATCTGTCTGCTCAATATTAAGCTCAAGCCAAGGGTGACACTAAGTTTTGCTGCTACTTTATGTGCAGGGAGTTTGTTTGGCATGATGTCATGGTTACGCAAAGCTAAAATATGCATGGGTGGGAGGTCCCAAGACTCACTCATTTTGACACTGTGATTGTGAATATTGTCTCCAGTTTCGCCTATGCTCAACGCTTTAGTACTATAGAGAGAGTGGTCCTGACGTAGCCATCGTAATGTGCCTTTGAGTATTGGAACAGAAAATAGCCCGCTGGTTGCAAAGCAGGCTAACGTGCTTGCTTCTTCTTTAAGCATTGGCTCTTTAAGCTCCATCAACAGTTCTGCAATCTGGGCACGTAGGCGCGTGAACTGAATAAACGTTTCCTGTAACGGGAAATAACGTTGATTGAGTCTCAATAGCAAGGCTTGCTGCAATAATAGACTATTGGTTTTGATATAGCCGTGCATCATCAAGCCGTGTTTTACATCACTGACAGGCAATTTGTTCCTACTGGCCTGCGAGGCTGATAATGTTAAATGTTGTACAAGTGATTGCTCTTTACTAATCAGTTCCGCGAGCTTGTCCATGTCGACATCTTTTTGCCTGATGCTTGCCTGAATGTCTTTGATAACGGTGGGAGGGGCATCCATTTTGAAAGTTGAATGTGATATCGGAATAGGAAGCTCGTTGGTCAGTCGGGCTTTGTCTTGCTGCCAATGCTGTAATTCAGCGTTCCAGAAACGATTGAATAACGCGAAGCTATTACACTGGCGAATAGTTGATTGTCGTGCAATCGCATCTTTATGCAGGTACTTATAATAAGATGTGCTTCCATCATTGAAGCAGGCCACACAGCCCTCGTGGGTGATATTAACCACGGTTCCCTTTTCCATGATATGGGTTTGAATAAGTGTGCCAGGGGGGGTTGTTGTTGGGTAGAGTAGAAGCGTTTCAACGTATTGATGCCAATGGTCAGGAATCATTAACAGCACGCGTGATAATAAACGAGCAAAGGACAAAGGAGCGTTGCTTTTACTCTGTGTTTGCTGGGTAGCAAGAATAAACGCTATTGCCAATATATGAGAATATTGCCCTCGTAATGCGGTTAACTCCTCTTTATTATTGGCTGTAAACAAAGTGATTTTGGCAAGCTTGATACAGTGTGCCCAAACATCTAGACTGGATGACTGTAAAGCCTGTGCAATCGCCTCTAGTTTTGCCTTTCCTCGCTCACTCAATGCTGGGCGTTGGGCGTACTCTGTGGCATTGATATTGGTTGCTAATAAACTTATTGACGCACAAATTAACTGCTGAAGACACGAATCATTAATGTGATTACGCATACCCATTACCGCAGTGTAGATAACGGTGTTGGAAATTAGATTTAACGAGTAGGGAAGATGGGGTTTGTTAAACTGTGTTTGCGCAAACCATACGTCTGGGTTCTCTTTAATTTGTTTAATAACGTGGTCTGAGAAGGTAAGTGTTTCTTTGATAGAGCTCGAAGACACCACGGGCTGTTTATAGGAAGTTAACAGCCCGATCAGTGTCTGGTAATAATCCTTTAGTTGGGTTGAATGCAAGGTGATTGCTTAACCATCAGTGTAATTTTCATAAGCACCATTACCCCAAGCAACAAGCGTATCATTTTCGAAAAGCAGTGGCGTGCATTCATTGCGAGTGGTAATGCCATCAGATTTTTTGTGCTGCGTTCTGTAAAACATAACTTGGAGCTGGTCGCTGCCGACTTTCTTAGCTTCGCTAATATCAGGTGAGCCTAACAATGCGAGAATTTCTTTTCGGCTGGCACCAAGCTCAAGTTTGGCAATCTGTACTTTGTTAAATTGCTCTCTGTCCTTCCAGTCCATGTCTTCCGGCTTATCCGGATAAAATGAGACAACAGCGGCAGCAAACAGACCGTAAAGTATCACACCAAATGCTATACGCCTCGCAACTTTTCCTTTCATCATAGTTCTTTCACACGTTTCATTCTTATTATTTTACGCGCATGGCAACGGTTAGTCATAACGCCCAGCGCGAAATTCTGCAACTTTACCGATTTAAGGTCAACATGCTTGGCGTAATATCGTTAGAATTTACTCAGTGACAACGCGATAACACGGTTTGTATTCGCTTCCAGGAAGCTTCATACGCTGCTGAGTGACAAATGAACGTAATAAATCATCCATCATAGCCATCAATGTTGAGTCACCATTAATTTCAAATGGCCCTTTCTCCCTGATTTGCTTAATGCCATCGGCTTTTACGTTGCCTGCAACAATACCCGAAAATGCTTTCCGTAAATTGGATGCAAGTTCTGACTTTTCCTGCTCCATGTGCAGGTCTAGTGCAGCCATATTCTCATGAGTAGGAATAAAGGGCACTTGAAATTGTGTATCAATTTTTAACGACCAATTAAAGTGATAGGAATCACCGGTTGATCGACGATAATCGTTTACCAGCTGCTGATTTTGTTTTACTTTCAAAGCCACCTGTTTAGGATCATCGACGATAATCTCGTATAGCTGTTGTGCTTCTGGGCCTAGTGTTGCGCCAATAAATTTATCAAGTGCTTGGAAATAGGCTTCACAGTGTTTCGGGCCGGTCAGGATTATCGGAAGCACGTGTCCTGAGTTTTGATCATGAAGCATAATGCCAAGAATATACAATAGCTCTTCGGCAGTGCCGACGCCGCCCGGAAAAATGACAATGGTGTGCGCAATTCTGACGAATGCTTCAAGCCGTTTTTCAATATCAGGCATGATTACCAATTCATTCACAATTGCGTTGGGAGGCTCAGCGGCGATAATGCTTGGCTCTGAGATACCTAAATACCGTCCTCGTTTGTAACGTTGCTTCGCGTGTCCAATAGTGGCCCCCTTCATTGGGCCTTTCATCGCTCCTGGACCACATCCTGTACAAATATTTACTTCGCGTAGACCCATCTGATAGCCGACTTCTTTGGTGTAGCGATACTCACTTTCGCCTATTGAGTGGCCGCCCCAACACACGGCAATATTCGGATCTCCGCCTACATGAATCGTGTTGGCATGGCGCAACATATCGAACACCATATCGGTGACTACGCGAGTTTCAAGGGTGTCAGCATCGGGTAAATGATACTTCGCACCCATATGCAGAATATCTCTTAGCACGGCAAACAAGTGTTCGTGCACTCCTCGAATCAATTTGCCGTCGACAAACGCTACGGGAGGAGGATTAATAAGCTCTATTTTTACGCCGCGCTCGCGCCTGACTAAATTGACGTTAAAGTTTTCATAAGGCGCAAACATAGCTTCGTAGTTGTCTTGCTCAACACCGCTGTTTAACACCGCTAAGCAGCAGTTTCTGAATAAAGCGTAAAGCTGACTATTTGTTGACTGTCTGAGGTGATCGACTTCAGATTGTGAAAGCTGGCTCATTGCGCCAACGGGATTGAGTTGAATCGATTTCATACCTGTCCTGTATCCTTTGAGCCGTTGCGTTATTACTAATAATGCAACCCCTATGCAAATTCGGCAAGTAGGAACAGAGCGTTTTGAATGAAATGTTTTCTTAACATCCAATACGCTCTAAGTGTTTTTAGCAAAACGCTTTTTCACTAAAGCGCGATGTTTTCTTATTGCCTGGCTTGTCTAGCATGCGTGAGTGAATAGTCAACATTGCTACGTATTGGGTTAATATCGAGCCCGCCTCGGCGAGTGTACCGAGCGTAAATGGTAAGAGACTCAGGTTGACATTTAGCCATTATATCTACAAAAATTCGTTCAACACATTGCTCATGAAACTCATTATGCATGCGAAATGAAATTAAATAGTGTAGCAATCCAGCTCTGTCTATTTTTTTACCTGTATAAGCGATTTGCACGCTGGCCCAATCTGGTTGATTGGTAATAAGGCAATTGGACTTAAGCAAATCACTCGTGAGGGTTTCAGTGACTATTTCTGCGTTTTGTTCAAGTGCCAAGTAATCTACGTTGAGGTCATAATCTGTGACGTCAATATCAATATCATCAATATTTTCACCATGTAAATTCGCCATGTCTTGTTGCCCGAACTCGCGGGGCAAGAATACGTCTACGCTAACATGCTTACCTGCGGTTGCCGACAGATCTGCTTCAAGGGTGGCTTTAAGCACATCGACGCTGGCTATTTTTTGCTGATTAAAACTGTTCAGATACAATTTGAAGGATTTTGATTCAATCAGATTCGGTGAGTCATAAGGCACAGAACATCGCATAATCGCCACCTGTGGCTTGCCTTTTTCGTTTAACCATGACAATTCGTATCCATTCCAAATATCCTCTCCATGAAAGGGTAACGCTGATGCAGTGACGCCGATTTGGTCACGACTCAGAGTTCTTGGAACACCTTGCAATAGCTCGGGCGCATATGTACTTGTGTATTCAACCGTTTTGCCCAAGCTTAAATGATCGAGTTGATGGGGCGAATGCGGTGTTTTGTCTGTCATGGTGTTTGAGCCTCAAATGAACATAATTAAGCATGTCTAATACGAATAATCACGACGAAAATGCAAAAACATGCTACTTTTCGGGTATTACCCTATATCTAATGTTATTAGACATTAACACGTCGCTTTAACCGCCCGAAAGACATCGCTACAAAGCGACTAATTGTAACGTATTTAGAGGACTTATGCAGACAATCGATGACGCGCTTGCAGATTTTATTCAACGCTACTTTCAAACCGCAAAGACCGAAGATCATGCATTGCGGATAGAATTCGACAGCCAGTGGCAATCTGCTTGCTATTTGCAGGTTGGTGATGACGGAGATTGGGTAGAATGGCAGCCCGTTAAGCGAGATGTGCCCGGTGACTTTTCGGGTGTTGAAAGCGCGTTGGAGATGACGTTGAACGCACAGTTTAAGGCGTATTTTGGGACTTACTGGAGTGATAACTTCAATGCAAAAACATCTCGTGGATCATTGCAATTGCTGATGCCTTGGAACAACGATGATTTTATCCGTTTGCAGCAAAACTTAGTTGGTCATGTGTTAATGAAACGTCGCCTCAAACAAGCTGAAACACTGTTCTTCGCGGTAACAGATGAAGAAGACTTTATCATCACTGTTGACAATGCATCGGGTGCAGTCATGCTGGAGCAAGTCGGCATGCTGCCAAAAGAAAAGTTGGCAGACGACCTTGCCAGTTTCATTAAGCAGTTAGAACCAGACTTTACTTAGCCTTTGCGCCGAACAGATTAGGTATCAAGAATAACAGCGTCAGTTGTCGATAAGTTGTGTCCTTGATTTCTCAATGAGTGCTTTTAGCATAGCAACTTCTTTTTCTAACTTATTCACTCTGGCTTCCAATGTCGCCTCACTACTCGCGTGTTCTGTGGGAGCCATCTCGTCGCTAGCAATCTGATTATATGATGCTGGATTTTCTTTCCAGCGTTTTAGTGTGCTAATCACTTCTGGTACTGTCAGGGCACGAGTGGCCTTGCTTCTAATCAACCCAACAGTAGGCGTTAAGCCTTTTTCTGATAGCGAATGGCAAAGGGATAATATGTAATCTGTATTTTTTGACATCGTATTTGGTTATTTAAACTAAATATTGGTGAATACAGTCATTTTACGATAATCAAAATCCAAATGAAATATATAAAGTCCTTATAAAACAATAAGTTGATTATTTGGCATTAATATTGATACGTTCAGGTATCACGAATGAACTAATAATGATTAAGGATACACACTGTGAAAAAATTACTACTTGCTGCTGCTGTTTCTGCCCCTCTTTTACTGTCTGGCTGCGTTGTTTCTGTTGGCGGAGATGATGACTACGATTCGTATAGTCATTCGTCATGGCAGAAAAAAGAGCGTAAAAACCGCGCTCACATCGCATCACTAGAGTTAGGAATGTCAGTAGAATCTGTTAAAAACAAAATGGGTGTGCCTGACTTCAATGAAATGTATAACAAACAAGATCGCAGTGTTCAGGTGCTGTTCTATCGAACTCAGCGTGCCGAAGGCGACGGTGCGACAACCAAAGATGAATGCACGCCGTTAGTCTTCAAAGGTGGTGCACTTGTGGGATGGGGGGAGCGAGCATACCTCGAAATGTAATCGTCTCACACCTAATGTCTAAGGGCCCGCTAGCATGTCTGGGCCCTTCATTTAGATAGATCCTTTTGGCCTTTAGCGCAGTCGCATATTAAGTTGATCAATCGCTTCGGCCCACTCAGCATCTTCATTCAACGCACCTTCAATAAAAGCTGCTTGAGACGCAGACCAAAAAGGCGCATCTTCTAAGCGCGTAGATTGAGGAAGCCCTCTGTGTTTATCAATAAAATTGTCAACCGCCTTATCGTTAGATGGCAGTCCCAATTGCGTAAATAGATCGTTGATTGACATATGTGTATTAGAAAGCATGTCTCACCTCACTGAAGTTTATAGCCTACTTATTTAATGATAGACGTATGGCTTGTGTTGAGATCAATTTATTTTCAATGAAACCTTTACTTATTTGATATTGTCTACTGTGCTAGAAGTAACAATGTATTGAAGTCGCTCTAATTGTAAAATCATAATAATGTTAAATTGTTGTTAAAAGTCTTTGCTAATTAGTTTACATTGGCAAAGGTGCGCTAAAAAGGAACATATATGTCTGCGAATCAATATGCTTCGGATGTGGTAGTTCTAAATCCAAAATTTAAAAAAACGTCTTATAACGATGTGAAAGCAGTCTATCTTGCGGCAGAAGATCTCAAAGTAGCAGGATCAATTTTATATCAAGCTTATCATGACGATCCCTTATTCATTGATATATTTCAGGCTGAGAAAGAAGGTTATGAATCTCGACTTCGTGCGGCAATTCGTGAAGAGCTCAATGCGTTTTGGTCAGCTAAGCAGCCTATGATAGGGCTTTTCGATGAGGATCGCTTACTTGCGGTTGCATGCTTGCTTGAACCCAATGCAGATATTGGTCCTGGGCGCTACTGGCATTGGCGCTTAAAAATGCTGCTAACGGCTGGCTTTTTCAGTACTAAACAAATGCTTGAAAAAGAACAGAAAGTACGAGAAAAAATACCTGGAAACCATTTTCACATGCTCGCCTTTATTGGCGTGAGACCTGATCATCAGCATCATGGCTTAGGTCACAAGCTTATGAGCGCGATTGACAGCGTGATGCTTGAAATCCCTGACAGTGAAGGCGTGGGTGTCTATGTAACGCTGCCTAAATGCCTGTCATTCTTTGAGCATGGACAATATCAAATGGTCGGGGACCTACAGGTGGGTCACATTACGGGGCAGATTATGTTTCGGCCTCGACCTGTGATTCATAGTATTGGTTAGTGCTGCTTACCACTTGTTCATAAGGTAAAGATCATAGAGGGATCGCAACATCGATCGTTTTATGATCTTCTTTGTGATGTTTTTATTATAAACAAATATCACCGTCTCTCGCGGTTAAGATATTTGCCTCATCTTTTGTACGAAATATCTTACAAGTGTGTAGGACAAACGAGTAATTTATCACTCCCTTCTTGCTTACATCCTCATCAAGCCCTTTAGTTTTCATATGTTTACAGCATGTTGAGAAATTGTAGTGATGTAAACCCAAAAAATTAATTTTTTACCTACTAGCAAATGATACCAAATACTTTATCTTTATAACCGTCACAAGGATACACGACGGGTCAGGAAGACGCAGGGAAGAATTGGGACAACCTCATAGATGAGGAATCGTGTCGCAGGAAGGGCACTGACAATGGAGAATGGAAAGGAGCGGCACCAGGAAGGTGACTAGGAACATCAAGGACATGATGTATATGGAATTCTCAGGATGAGAACACGGACGTGGCTTAGGATGAGTCAGGAACACCTCAGGAAGAGGACAAGGAAGAGCTTAGGATGAGTCAGGACGACCTCAGGAAGAGGTAAAGGAGATTTCAGGAAGAAATCAGGACACTTCAGGATGAAGTAGGATGTTTCAGGAAGGAACAACGTGTTAAGGAAAACGCACGGATGAGCAACTGGACAATCTCAGGACGAGAAATACTGTCGGCTGGATGGACAGTAAACAAGGAAAATGGAAACGGAACGCACTTATGGAAGAGTGACTCACTTAGGATGAGTGAGATTAGAGGGAAAGGGGCGTATACGGACGTTAACCGGGATGGTGTAATAGCAATGGACAGCTGAGAAGGACGCTCAAAATTCTCACGGCTCGGTAAACTGGTGGAGTTTACCGAGCCGTTTCATTTTACGGCTTTAATAAATACCGACTAGTGCTGGTGGCCGCAACTTCCTCCTGCGTGAGCGTGTCCGTGGGCAATTTCATCTTCTGTCGCATCTCGAACGTCAAGAATTTCAACATCAAAGTGAAGTGGAATACCTGCGAGTGGGTGGTTGCCATCTACAACGATTTCGTCGTCGGTTTGATCGATGATCATAACAGACTGTTCTCCTTCATCTGTCGTTGCTCTAAAGGTCATGCCAACTTCTACGTCCATGCCTTCAAACATGGTTTTAGGTACCATTTGAACCAGCGCATCATGACGCTCACCATACGCATTCTCTGGTTCTACATTGAGCTCAAAGGTATCGCCTTTCTCGCGGCCGTCTAGCGCATCTTCTAACCCTTTAATTAAATAGTGACTACCGTGTAAAACGACCATAGGTTCGCCATTTCTTGATGAATCAATTTGGGTTCCATCTGTGGTAGATACCGTAAAATGAAGTGTCACTACGCTGTTTTCTGTAATTTTCATTGTGTTTCCTGGTTTAGTCTTCCAAAGAGTAGGGCAATGGAAGCACTGTCAAAATCTGATCGGGATTGTCTTTGCTACGCAGAATATCACCGGTTTTCGTGTCATTTGGGAGTACTGCAAGCACAAATGATGTTTGGTTTAAGGCTGCTGAACGAAGCACAGTGCCGCCACGACGCCAATTTTCGTCGACTTTAACTTCTAACGTGTCACCAGCAACCAGTTGGGTGTTGTCATCACTTTTAAGGATAAAGGCAGCACGTTTATTTTTCCCTAAATATTTGGTTCGTGCGACTACCTCTTGTCCCATGTAACACCCTTTATCAAAGCTTATCGCATTAAGAGCGTGTAAGTTCATCATTTGAGGAACAAACTCATTTTGCGTCGTCGCTTGAATATTTGGAATACCGGCGAGAATGTCTAAAGCTTCCCAAACGGCTGGGTGTTCCTTGAACGATGACATACTCTCTTTCAAGCTATCCGCTATATCGCCGCGGGCCAATACCAAGTAACGGGGAATAGGGTGAGATAGTGTGATTACTTTAACATCGTCATGTTGAACGACGTTAAGGTCGTCGTCTGAAGGTAATGGAATGATCGCTTTTAGCGCGTCTATTACGCTTTCGCCTGCTAGGCCAAAAACCTGCCACTGCGCTGAGACATCAAGAATGTCAACTTTAGCAAAAACGCCGTATTTATTGAGCTCAGCTAATGATTTTTCTGTTGCGCCTTTATGATTAACTAAGTATACCGATGTAATATCACCAGAGTCTGACGTTGGTTTTTCAGCCAGTGCGTAGAAGATGTTCCACGTTTTCCCTTTAAAGTCACAGTGGCAACCCATTACAGCGTTATTCGTGTTTACAGCAGCCATATCTATCGTGACTTGACCTTGCAAGTACTTGATTGATTCTTCGCCATGTACATGGATAACACTCATTGAATCGAGTTCACAGAACAAATTATGGGGTAACGTTGCTAAAGCGCTCAAAGCGATTCCTTAATTCCTGAATGCATATTGTCTTTCAATATGGGGACAAGGTCAGTAGAAACAAGCGTAATGACAGTGTTACTATGGGGAATAGTAAAAAACTAGCACTAATAAGTGCATAAATCTTGAGGTAATTTCATGTTCACTCAAAAGCGTCGTTCTCGATTAAGGTGGGCTTGCCGCCGCGGCATGCTAGAACTAGATGTTTTATTTATGCCTTTCGAAGAAGAAGGGTTTGATCAATTAAGTGAAGAAGACCAAGTGTTATTCGAAAGATTGTTAACGTGCGACGATCCTGATTTATTTGCTTGGTTCATGGGGCATGAAGCCTGTAAAGATCCTGAACTGGCCCGTATGGTTTCACACATATTACATCGTGTTAAAGTTTAATATTCTTGTTACCCCTTCCTATTTGAAAGCAATTGCAAGTGGGATTGTTGCTGCCTTCTGCCTCGCATCTGTTTGGATGTGGCAACCGTCTGTGTTTGAGTATCAGATAGCGGCTCAGTTTACTGTCAGTGTTATTATCGCCTTGGCCGCGGTTTTTCATGTCATCGGATTGTTTAGACCTAACCAGTTATACTGGTTATTTCTTGAAGAGGAAGGGGTTGTGCGGTTTCGTGAAGATGCCTATCGAAATATAATATTGCCTTCCTCATTGGTTGGGCCGTGGGCCGTGAAATTAGTCATGTTACAGGAAAACAATAGAAAACGTCGTGTTTGTTGGTTAGCCAAAGATCAGGTTGACCATCAAGCATTTCGTCGGCTATGTCGTGTTGTCAATACGGTAAAACATACGCGTTCTTCGCCATTTAGTTTGTTGTAAATGAATTGCCTAGATGCGCCAACCATTCGTTATCAAGCTATGCCTACTATCTGGCCGCTTTTGCTCAAATCGGCGGTAAAACGAGGATGTAATCAATCGCAACAGAAAGACCTGTCTTTGCTTCCTGCTTTTCATTGTGAACGGGTGGTGTTTCCAGCACAGCGGTATTTAGAAAGTGTACATAAAGTATTGCAATATGCGCCTCAGGCTCACATGCAGATGCACCCAATTCTGCCGCATTTTGAAGCCTTCAAATTTCACTTGGCAATGATGCTTCGTAAAGAGTTTCCCTTCTCGCCTATGGGGGTTATTCATAAACGTAATTCTATATCAGTGCTACAGCCAATAACACGTGACAAAGAAGGCGAATTGGTATGTAGCATAGGCCAAATCATACATGTTGAGAAAGGTGTGAAGTTTACCATAAATAGTAATCTTATTATTGATAGTAAGATTGCTTGGAAGTCTGTGAGTACTTACTTTAAAAGGCGGGAGATAAAAGATAAATTAAACCAGAGTCGCCAAACTGTGCGTAATGACGGGGTGCCTGATGACGCGAATTTGCTCGCAAACATGCGTTTTGCCTCTAACGCCGGACGGCAGTATGCTCGGATTTCGGGCGATTATAATCCCATTCATATCAGTGCTGTGATGGCCCAACTATTTGGCTTTAAAGCGTCTATTGCGCATGGCATGTATTCAAAAGCGCGATTACTTTCTTTTTTAATGACACATCCTCAAGGAATAAAGCCACAGCAAGTGTGTGGGCAGGCATTTAAGTCTTTTTCAATTGATGTTGAGTTTAAGCAAGCAATCATATTGCCTTCTACGTTGGTGTGCGTTGCAAATACAGAAAAAAATAGTGATGTATGTGAATACTCGCTTTCTTCAAAGGACTTTAAAAGATTGCATCTTCGTGCAAAAGTATTACATGGCTTACCCGTATGGAATGAAGCCGCGAAGGTATAATTCGCGGCAATCTGATCATACGATTTTTGGTATCTTTTACGGCTTGAAAGTTTGGTTTGATTGCTTAAGTCGACCGGGCAATAAGGTTGGTTTTGCTTCGGCTAACATATCAGGATAATCCAAGGTGTAATGTAACCCTCGGCTTTCTTTGCGTTCCATCGCGCAACGCACTATCAGCTCGGCGACGGTTACAAGATTACGTAGCTCAAGCAAGTTATTGCTGACTTTGAAGTTAGCATAATACTCATGAATTTCTTGTTTCAAAAGTTCAATTCTTCGTAGCGCTCGTTCAAGACGCTTGGTCGTTCTGACAATTCCAACATAGTCCCACATAAACAATCGCAGTTCGTGCCAGTTGTGTTGAATGACCACTTCTTCGTCTGAGTTTGTGACTTGGCTCTCATCCCAAGGTTCAATGGGAGCTTCGCTATGAAGTATGTCAGCTCGAGAAATAATATGTTCTGCCGCTGAATGCGCAAAAACAATACACTCCAACAACGAATTACTGGCCATTCGGTTAGCCCCATGAAGCCCCGTGTAGGCGACTTCACCAATGGCATACACATTGTCCAGATCGGTTTTGGCGTTGTAATCGGTTGTTACCCCTCCGCAGGTGTAATGCGCAGCTGGAACCACAGGGATCGGCTGACGCGTAATATCAATACCCAGTGAGCGACACTTTCTGTAAATTGTTGGGAAGTGTTTAACAATAAAGTCAGCTGGCTTGTGACTGATGTCTAAGTACATACAGTCTGCGCCAATTCGCTTCATCTCGTAATCTATTGCGCGTGCGACTATGTCTCTAGGCGCGAGCTCCTCTCTTTCGTCAAACTTGTGCATAAAGCGTTCGCCATTGGCGTGACATAAGATTGCGCCTTCACCGCGTAACGCTTCGGTTATCAAAAAGTTTCTGGCTTCAGGGTGGTAAAGGCAAGTAGGATGAAATTGATTGAACTCCATATTCGCGACAGAACACCCCGCGCGCCATGCCATAGCGACACCATCGCCACTTGATACATCGGGATTAGAGGTGTACTGATACACTTTACTTGCGCCACCACTTGCCAAGGCGACAAATCGACTTCTAATGACTTCTACATGCTCAAGGCGGCGATTCCATACGTACGCTCCCTGACATTTTACGCTATCGCGCGAGGGTTTGATTAAATCGATAGCATTGTAACGTTCAAAAATATGGATGTTCGGGTGCTGCTGAACGGCCTCAATGAGGGTAAGTTGAACGGCTTTTCCTGTAGCATCAGCAGCATGGAGAATACGGCGGTGGCTGTGGCCGCCTTCACGCGTTAAATGAAAGCGCGTTTCGCCTTTGTCATTTTTTTCGGTGTCAAACGGGACGCCAAAATTTATTAACCATTCCATCGCTTCTTTTGCTCGAGAAGCGGTAAATCGCACACTCTCTTCTATGCATAAGCCTGCGCCAGCATTGAGCGTGTCTTTTACATGAGATTCGATAGAGTCGTTTTCATCAAATACTGCGGCGATACCGCCTTGCGCATAACGTGTAGAGCCTTCAGACACCTCACTCTTGCTTAGTACGATAACGTGATAATGTTCGGCTAACTTTAACGCTAAACTTAAACCAGCAGCACCACTTCCGATGATTAACACGTCGCAACGATGCTCAATATTAGAACCCATTAAATTCTTCGAAACCAATTTGTGACAGATTTATTGCGAGAATACTAATTCATAGGCGGCTAATTACAATAAAAACTTTGTGACGTACTGTGATTGGCAGGTTTGCACCGACGCGGGAATTTATTTGATTGTGCTGATGGATAACACGGTGGGGCAATAATAGTATTCTGTTAATGTGAGTGCTAGCATAGTGCATGACCTCGCCAAGATAGTGTTGTGTTGTAAGCGCGTATGCAGCGTACAGTTAATTGGCACATAAGAATCAAGCATTATGATCATTTGAGGGTGCAAAAATTGCCCTCTTGTAAAAATAATTAAAAGAAAACAGCAAGTCGTATCGAACTTTTCGAAAATGGCAGAGTCTATCAAAGTGCTTGCGTGAGCCTTAGGTAGTTTTTTTTGAGGGAGAATGGGCTCGAATGAGCGAGCAGATTACAGATCAACAAATCGTAGAGCGTGTACAACAAGGTGATAAAAATGCATTTAATCTGTTGGTTAAAAAATACCAACATAAGGTTGCACACTTAGTAACACGTTACGTGAAAAATTCTGGCGATGTAGCCGATGTAACGCAAGAAGCGTTTATCAAAGCGTATCGAGCGCTCCCCAATTTTCGCGGAGAGAGTGCATTTTATACTTGGCTATATCGTATTGCAGTAAACAGTGCGAAAAATTATTTAGTTGCGCAGGGGAGAAAACCGCCTGCCAACGACGTAGATGCGGAAGAGGCCGATTTTTACGATGGAAGTGATGCGCTTAAGGAACAAAACTCGCCTGAGCGCAGTCTTATGTCAGACCAGCTTGAAAAAGTGTTGTTTGATACCGTCGAGCAATTGCCAGAGGACTTACGCATGGCAATTACGTTGAGAGAGTTAGAGGGGTTAAGCTACGAAGATATTGCGAATGTTATGGATTGCCCAGTCGGCACTGTGCGTTCTCGTATCTTTCGTGCGCGCGAGGCGATTGATAAAGTGCTTCAACCTATGCTTGAAAAGAGCTAATGTGTTGATGTTGCACGATACTACCCTTGATAACCAGTTTTTAATTTAAGCGTTAAGTCAGGAACGTTATATGACGCAAGAGCATGAAAATTTATCAGCATTTGTTGACGGCGAATCGCAAGACTCGTCCCTCATTAGTGCGCTAAATGATAATGAGTCGTTGAATGCAAAGTGGCAACGTTATCACTTGATACGGCATTCGTTGCGTAAAGAAATGCCAGAATTTGCGGATTTTGATATTTCAGAGCAAGTTGCAAATGCGATAGAGAGTGAGCCTGCTATTTTAGCACCTAAAAAAACGTGGCGAGACGTGCCCGTTGTAGCGTCTGTGGTTCCATTTATCAAACAGGGCGGACAGCTCGCTATTGCTGCCTCTGTCGCTGCTGCCGTTGTGATAGGCGTACAGCAAATGAATCAGCCTGTTGATGTCGGTCCAATGAATTCTACTCCTGCAACATTGCCAGGAATAAAGGGAGGGTTGTCTCCTGTCAGCTTAGAAGAAACACGAACCGTTCCTCGAACTGATGTGATGGAGCAGCGTAAAGTGGTGAACTCATTTCTAACTGATCACCGTAATCAGTTGCGCATGAAGGCCGAATCGTTGCACAATCAAGATGAAGCGTTAAACGGTCAGGAAAAAGGTAGCCCAGACAACGGTGAGTCAAACAATCCACAATAAATTCATTAATAACAAGAGGCGCGTATCACTGCGGGTAATAGCATTATTGCATGTGATATTCGCGTTCTTGAGCACGCAGGCATTCGCTCAAGGCTTAGATGTTCAGTCAGGTGACGTATCGAATGCAAAACCTACATCTCAATTGTCAGCGCGAGCTTGGCTGACGAAAATGTCTGAAGCGGTAAGAGAACTGAATTATCACATCTCTTTCGTTGTACTTAAGCCGGGATCAGAGGCGCAGCCCTACATTTGGCGACACGGGATCAGTGAAACAGGTGTCGAGATGGAGCACTTGAGTATGCTCAATGGGCCTGGTCAGGAAGTGCTTAGAATGGGTGATCAAGTTAGCTACTTCGAGCCGAACGTGCCTGCGTATAGTATGCGTTCTGATGTCATCAACGGTCCTCTTCCTGAAACGTTATTATCTGCACCTGAAACTCTATTAGGCGCATACGACTTTGTGTTAGTCGGGCGGAACCGTATTTCTGGGCGATCAGCTCAGCAAATTAGGGTAGTCAGTACAGACGGTAGCAGATTTGGTTACGTGCTGTGGTTAGACGAATCAACAGGGTTACCACTGAAGTTAAATATGGTTGATTTGAAAGGACATTTGTTGGAACAAATTCAAGTCACAGCCCTACAAGTAACTGCTACTCCTCATGAACACTTTAGTCGAATAGAAACCTCTAAACTCCCACAAGTTATTGAATTCAACCCAAATAAATCACTTGAGGCGACTTGGAATTTGGCCTTTATGCCCATTGGTATGGAGATCGTTAAGCGCGACAGGCACCGGCTACCTTACACGGGTCAATGGGTCGATTATGTGATGTTAAGTGACGGACTCGTGAATGTGTCAGTGTATTTGCATGAAAAAAACGGTGCGGTTGCTGATCAAGATCTACTTTTACGCAGTGAGTCAAACACGTTTTTAACACGAAACCACGGTAGCATATCGGTGACAGTAATCGGTAAGGTACCTGCTCAGACGGCGAATGCGATTGCCAGTTCTATTACGGTAGCGAACCAATGATAGAAGAGATTGGCATTGTCAAAGAAATAGACAAAGACGTGATATGGGTTGAAACGCAAATCAAAACGACTTGTGGCAGTTGCCATGCCAGTGATAATTGTGGAACTGGCGTCGTAGCTAAGGCTTTTTCGCCTAAAACGGATTTGCTAAAATTGGCATGTAGCGAGCGTGCCGAAGTAGGCCAGAAAGTTAAAATTGGAATCCCTGAGCGAACGCTGCTTCACGCGTCGGCTTTGGTGTATCTTCTTCCCGTTTTTGTATTAGTTTTATCGGCGTCGCTGTCTGGAATTTTTTGGAAACAATTAGGATTGGACAGCGAGGGATTTATAATATTCAGTGCTTTTTTTGCTACATTCGTTAGTTTTATGGGGGTAAGAGCCTATATGCAAAAGCAAACGCATAAGGGATTTGAGCCTCATTTGATTGCGCTTTTACCAAAAGAGCAAGATAAAATTCCTATTCGTTTTTCTTCAGAACGTCACTAAATATGGATTTGTGTGTATTTTTTTATCGTTTAATTTCAGGTTTCTCTCCGTCGTAGTGCATATCTTTATCGCAAATTGCGTGATAAAACGGTAAAATCCCCGCCTATTTATTAAGATCAACCGTATACTGTCTGTAAAGACAGTCAACACAGTGTGCTGGACGAGCCGGCACCAGTAGTAGGTAACGTTCAAACGCTATGCAACACAAGCACATTAGAAACTTTTCAATTATCGCCCATATTGACCATGGTAAATCAACGCTATCAGATCGCTTAATCCAACATTGTGGCGGTTTATCTGATCGGGAAATGGCAGAGCAGGTTCTCGACTCAATGGATTTAGAAAGAGAACGTGGTATCACAATCAAGGCGCAGAGCGTTACCCTGAACTATACGGCCAAAGATGGCGAAACGTATCAATTGAACTTCATCGATACGCCTGGGCACGTTGATTTTACTTATGAAGTATCACGCTCACTTGCTGCATGTGAAGGTGCATTGCTTGTTGTTGATGCAGGGCAGGGTGTAGAAGCACAAACGCTAGCCAACTGCTATACCGCCATTGATATGGATATGGAAGTAGTACCCATTTTAAACAAGATCGATTTACCGCAAGCTGAACCAGAGCGTGTGGCTGAGGAAATCGAAGACATTGTAGGGATTGATGCAATAGATGCAGTACGTTGTTCGGCCAAAACGGGTATCGGTATTGAAGATGTGCTGGAAGTGATTGTTAACCAAATTCCTCCTCCAGAGGGCGATCCTGATGCGCCGTTAAAAGCGCTGATTGTTGATTCATGGTTCGACAATTATCAAGGGGTTGTGTCTTTGGTTCGCGTAATGCAAGGACAGTTAACCAGTAAAGATAAAATTAAAATCATGTCTAATGGTCAGGTTCACCAAGTAGACAAAGTTGGTATCTTTACGCCGAAACAAACCGACACAGGTGTGTTAAGAGCCGGAGAAGTGGGTTTTATCATTGCCGGTATTAAAGAAATTCATGGCGCGCCAGTCGGTGATACGATCACATTGGCGAAAGATGCTGCCGATGTGCCACTGCCTGGATTTAAGAAAGTGAAACCACAGGTTTATGCAGGCCTGTTCCCTGTGAGTTCTGACGATTACGAAGATTTCCGTGATGCGCTATCTAAACTTAGTCTAAACGACGCGTCTTTATTCTATGAGCCAGAGAGCTCAGCAGCGCTTGGTTTTGGTTTCAGAATTGGTTTCTTGGGCATGCTGCACATGGAAATTATTCAGGAGCGTTTGGAGCGTGAATATGACCTTGATCTTATTACCACGGCACCGACAGTAATTTATGAGGTGTTGAAAACGGACGGTGAAACGGTTCAAGTTGATAGCCCGTCAAAATTGCCTCCAGTAAATGATATCGAACAAATCAGAGAGCCTATTGTTGAAGCAAACATATTGGTTCCACAAGACTATTTAGGCAACGTGATCACCTTGTGTGTAGAGAAACGCGGTGTTCAAACGAATATGTCGTACCACGGCAAACAGGTAGCAGTAACCTACGAATTGCCGATGGCAGAAGTCGTATTAGACTTTTTTGACCGTTTAAAATCTACGAGTCGTGGTTTCGCGTCATTAGATTATAACTTTAAGAAGTTCCAAGGCGCAGATATGGTGCGTGTGGATATTCTGATTAACGCAGAGCGTGTAGATGCATTAGCGGTCATTACCCACCGTGATAATGCACAATCCCGTGGCCGCGAACTGGTGGAAAAGCTCAGAGAACTGATTCCTAGACAAATGTTTGATATCGCCATTCAAGCCGCAATTGGTAACCATATTATTGCTCGTAGCACTGTAAAACAATTGCGTAAAAACGTAATTGCAAAATGTTATGGTGGCGATGTTAGCCGTAAGAAGAAACTCTTACAGAAGCAAAAAGAAGGTAAGAAGCGCATGAAACAAGTTGGGAACGTAGAGTTGCCGCAGGATGCATTTTTAGCCGTACTCAAGGTAGGAAAATAGATGGCAAACTATTTCTCATTGTTTTTGGTCATTGCAACCGTAGCCAGTGGTTTAATTTGGCTTGCAGATGCATTGCTTTTTGCACCCAAGCGCAAAGAAAAACTGGCATTAGCACAGCAAAATGGTGGAGATTTGCAAACTGCGGCAGAAATGAAGCAAGAAGAACTTCCGGTTATTGTTGATACTGCACAGCAAATTTTCCCCGTGATTGCTTTTGTGTTGGTGCTTCGTTCGTTTATTTATGAACCGTTTCAAATTCCATCAGGCTCAATGATGCCTACCTTATTGGTGGGTGATTTTATTTTGGTTGAAAAGTTTGCCTACGGGTTGAAAGACCCCGTGGTACGAAACAAGTTTTTCGAAACAGGAACACCTGAGCGTGGTGATGTGGTGGTGTTCAAATATCCTGTTCAACCCAATGTTGACTATATTAAGCGTGTAGTAGGGCTTCCGGGGGATACAGTTGTTTACCGCGACAAACAGCTCTTTATTAAGAAAGCGTGTGATGTAAAAACTGAATGCGAGCCGATGCAACCTGTTGAATTGACGTTTGAAAAACGTGGTGAATTTTTCTCCCAAGGCGCACCACTTGCCAGATACACGGAACAGTTAGGTGAGATGGAACACGAAATACTACGCAACCCCAGAGCAATGGCAAATGTTCAACACTATGGGCCGCGTCAGCCGGGTACGCAAATCGACGAGTGGATAGTGCCTGAAGGACAATATTTCGTTATGGGCGATAATCGGGATAACAGTTTGGATAGCCGATTCTGGGGCTTTGTACCTGACGAAAACTTAGTGGGTAAAGCTGTCGCTATCTGGATTAGTTTCGAATTTGATCGTGAACCAAGTAGCATGTTTTCTTGGGTTCCTACAGGTGTCCGTTTTAATCGCGTTGGTGGCATTCAATAAATGAATGAGAGTTTGAAATATGTTCAGCTTTATAAAAAACTGGGCTATACCTTTGATAACGCGGCCAATTTAAAGCTTGCTCTGACGCACCGAAGTGCAAGCAAGAAGCATAACGAGCGCTTAGAGTACTTGGGTGATGCAGTATTGGGAATGGTCATTGCCAAGCAATTGTTTACGCAATTTCCTAAGCAGCCAGAAGGCAGTTTAACCCGTATGCGTGCCTCGTTGGTGAAGGGTGAAACGTTGGCTGAATTGGGCAAAGATTTTGAGCTTGGCGAGTTGCTGGAATTGGGCCCTGGTGAACTCAAAAGTGGCGGTCACAGACGCAGCTCTATATTGGCTGATGCAGTAGAGGCTATCATTGGTGCAATTTATTTGGAGTCAGATTTCGTTACCTGTGAAACGTTGATTTTAAAGTGGTTTGATTCTCGTTTAAAAAGCCTCAATCCAGACGTGCACCTGAAAGATGACAAAACTCGCTTACAGGAATACTTACAAGGTAAAAAGTTGCCTTTGCCAGAATACGATATTGTGAATATTACAGGCAAAGACCACGACCAAACATTCGAAGTTTCATGCCGTGTAACCGTATTTGATAACCCAGCGATCGGACGAGGAAATTCTCGCCGCAAAGCCGAGCAACAAGCCGCACGTAAAGTGCTGGAGAAATTAAACAGTGACTGATACAACGTATTGCGGAATGGTCGCCATAGTTGGCCGACCTAACGTGGGAAAATCGACTCTACTCAATAAGTTACTCGGACAGAAAGTCAGTATAACCTCTCGTAAACCTCAAACCACCCGACATCGTGTGATGGGGATTGACACAGAAGATAACTACCAAGCTGTATTTGTGGATACGCCCGGACTTCACAATGAAGAAAAGCGTGCTATTAATCGGCTCATGAACCGCGCGGCCTCAAGTTCGCTAGGGGATGTTGGCCTAGTGCTATTTATGGTGGAAGGCACACGCTGGACAGACGATGATGAGCTGGTGCTAAATAAAGTGAGGCAAGCTAACCTTCCTTGTTGGTTGGTGGTGAATAAAAGCGACAAAGTTAAAGATAAAACTGAGCTAATGACTCACCTTCAGTGGCTGAACGAAAAAGGTGAGTTCGAGCATATTTTCCCTATCTCAGCGAAAATTGGGAAAAATGTAGATAAGCTTCGTGAAATGGTGCACGCCTCGTTACCTGAAAGTGAGTTTTACTTTCCTGAAGAGTATGTCACCGATCGCTCAAGCCGTTTTATGGCCGCCGAAATTATTCGTGAAAAGCTAATGCGTTATACCGGAGATGAATTGCCTTATTCGGTTACAGTAGAAATAGAGCAATTCATTATGGGTGACAACGGTGTATATCGCATCAACGGATTGATTCTGGTGGAACGAGAAAGCCAAAAGCGCATGGTAATTGGCAAAGGCGGTCAGCGTTTAAAAACCATTGGTGCAGAAGCGCGCAAAGATATGGAAGCGCTGTTCGATAACAAAGTATTTCTAGAGCTCTGGGTGAAGGTGAAAGCTGGCTGGGCTGACGATGAACGCGCACTCAGAAGTATGGGGTATGGCGACCACGAGCTGTAACATACAAGCCGCCTTTTCGACTTTTTTAGGTGGAAAGTAAGCCATACGTTTATGCGCTATGTTGATAGGTGTGAATAGGTGATTAACGGTGATCGAGTTTAATCGACACTACGTTTAAGGTTTTAAATGCGCTAGTGTGCGAACAGGCCTCGTAGTCGTAATAACTGATCACCAATTTTGATTGAAAGGGATAGACATGAAAACGCTTGCAGATATACGTCGAGATTATCAACTCGCAGAGCTAGACAGAAAGGATCTTCTTGATGATCCAATTCAGCAATTTGATCGCTGGCTCCAAGATACCATCGATGCAGGCATTCCTGATCCGACTGCAATGACAATAGCTACCGTCGATGCAGATGGTCAGCCGTCTCAGCGGATCGTCTTATTGAAAGATGTGTCGCAAAATGGATTTGTTTTCTATACCAATACGCAAAGCCGAAAAGCACAAGAGCTGGCTGCCAACAATCGTATTTCATTGCATTTTCCTTGGCACTTTATGGAGCGCCAAGTCAAGGTGTGTGGAAAAGTTGAGCCGATGTCTACCGTAGAAGTCGCTAAATATTTTATGAGTCGCCCAAAGGAAAGCCAATTGGCAGCATGGGCGTCTGAGCAAAGTAAGCCCGTTTCTACGCGTCAGTTGTTGATGAGTAAATTTGAAGAGGTAAAGAAAAAGTTTGCTGATGGTCAGATTCCGCTACCGAGCTTTTGGGGGGGATACCGTGTTATCCCGCATGAGATCGAATTCTGGCAAGGCGGTGCGAACCGATTACATAACCGTTTTAGTTACCAAAAGCAGCAGGACGGCGCTTGGGTGATAGAACGTTTAATGCCTTAATGCTGCTTGCATTAGAGAGGGTATCCCCAAGTGCGCGGTTGAGTCAAAAGTTAGCAAGATGATTGATAGCCATTGCCATTTTGATTTCTCTGACTTTGATTCCGATCGCGACACCT
This sequence comes from Fluctibacter corallii, assembly GCF_025751585.1. Classification (GTDB taxonomy): domain Bacteria; phylum Pseudomonadota; class Gammaproteobacteria; order Enterobacterales; family Alteromonadaceae; genus Fluctibacter_A; species Fluctibacter_A corallii. The sequence goes on along the minus strand of NZ_JAOWKX010000001.1, from coordinate 193,658 downwards.
TGCTGACTCAGTGTAAAGCCCGCCATATTTCTCATATTTTGATACCGGGAGTGGCACCAGAATATTGGCCACGTCAAGTCAGGCTAAGCCAACAGCACTCTGAGCTCCTTTACACCGTTGGCATTCATCCTCACTTTATCGCTGACTGCTGGCAAGAACAGTTAGCGCAACTCAAAACTTGGGTAAACTCTCAGCAAGGCTTCATAGGAATTGGTGAAATTGGATTAGACTTTGCATTACCCCTCGCTCGAGATATCCAATTGGCAGTATTTGAATCTCAAGTAGAAATAGCGCAGCAGGCGAATTTACCGTTAATTATTCATCATCGACGTTCCCATAACGAAATTATTCGTGTGCTAAAACAGTATCAATTACCTCGTGGTGGTGTTGTTCACGCATTTTCAGGAAGCACACATGAAGCAAAAACCTACACTGATATGGGATTTTATTTAGGTGTAGGAGGAACGATTACTTACCAACGCGCAGCTAAAACGCGCGCCGCTATTCAAGCAACTTCCCTTGACTGGCTATTACTAGAGACAGATGCACCCGATATGCCATTATTTGGTCATCAAGGGCATCGAAATGATCCGACTCAGCTGGTGGATATCGCCGAGGCACTCGCAACGTTGAAGGGCGAGACGGCGTCTAGCATCGCGAAGGCTACAACTTCAAACTTTGCTGTGCTGTTTGATGTAGATGATGTTTTGGACGTTTCTTAGCACGCATTTTTATGTGACGGTACCTAAATTTGTAGAATGCGCGCGCACCTAGAATGCCCATCGCGCCCGCTAGCATCATCAGTACCAATACTTGCTCATAAAGTTGGCGTTGATACTCGTCGTGATATTCCATGATAGTGGATTCGTCAATTTGTATACGCAAATACCCAACAATATTACTGTCATAGATGATTTCTTCAATAAAGACCAAAGGCAATTTCGTTGAATCAGCCAACTGTTTTGTCATAGATAGGGCGGGATGGGTGGTGGCTATTACTTTTCCTTTTGCATCGTGGACGGTTGCGCTAATCACATGGTGATCGGCGATAAGATAAGATAATGTACCTTGGATCTTGTCTTGTTCGATATTTGCAACATCAGACGCGAGTGTTTGTGCAGACAATTGCACGAGGCTTCTGCCTAACTGACCCGCTTGCCGATCATGCCAATTTTGCGCAGTATCCTGACTCAGAAGCCACAAGTTGATGCATATCACAGAGGTGAATACGGCCAACACCAAATTGGCGAGCCGCTTGTAGATGCTGTAATTACTGTGTTGCTTATCGTTCGTAGCTAACGCGAACGTTCTATTCGCTTCAAAGGTGTCTACTGACGTATTACGTTTAACCAGATTCATATGCGAACAATAGGTGAATTGCATGTGTTTGCCAAGCACTTGTTATCGTCGAATTGACCGAAATGTTTCGATAGGCGTTCAGAATATGGCTCATCACTAGGTTAAAATTCTTAACTGACAAAGGAACCTATTTATGGGTACAATCTTTGACTGTTTTGGTATTCGCGATGGAAGTTTTGTGTATCAGTATTCAGTAGATAACCTTACCTTTTTGTCTAGCCAATGGCTTCAAGTCTTCGCTGAAAGCTATGCGGGTATGAAGTTCAACCTCTTTAAACACCATCTTTCTGCTGAGAATGAAGTCGACCTTAACGGTGTCGCTCTTGAGAGTCGTGATGACAGTGCATTGCCAGATTGCCGTGAAGGCGCTTACTTAGCCGTCACCGCACAATCGCTCAATCTTGAGAAGATTGAAGCGGTACTCTGTGCACCTGAGTTAGCGAATACGATTCAATGCTGCACCCTTGTTAAGGTAGGCAGTGTACTTGTTGCAAAGTTAGCGCTTATACCTAATGCAGAAGTCCATCCTCACCAATTACAGCCTATCTCTTCTCGTTTACGGGTTGAAATTGCGTTAATCAGCGAAGCCTTTCCAACGCTGGCGGAGCCTGGTTTGCTATTAATGGACATGGATAGCACAGTTATCGACATTGAGTGTATTGATGAAATAGCTAAACGTGCAGGAGTGGGTCAGCAAGTCTCTGAAGTGACAGAACGCGCAATGCAGGGAGAATTGGATTTTGCTGATAGTTTGACCAGTCGTGTCGCCTGTTTGACTGGTGCACCAGAGCAAATATTAAAAGCGGTGCGAGACCAACTGCCGTTAATGCCGGGGGTAGAGGAGCTTATTGGTACGCTGAAGGCGCACGGTTGGCGTATTGCTATCGCTTCGGGTGGATTCACGTATTTTGCCGACTATTTAAAAGAGCGATTGGGACTGGATGAAGCCGTATCGAATAAGCTTGCGATTGATAACGGCGTACTGACAGGGCAAGTGGAAGGGCGTATTGTGGATGCGCAAGTTAAAGCAGAAACATTGTCAGTATTGGCCAAGAAGTACGGTATTACGCCTTCGCAAACGGTGGCGATGGGTGACGGCGCGAATGATTTACCTATGCTTCATGCTGCTAATCTAGGTGTGGCATATCATGCGAAGCCCGTGGTGAATGACCAAGCACAAACGGCCATTCAATTTTCAGGTTTAGATACCTTGCTGTGTTACCTTCGTTAATGTTGCGCCACACTGCCGAATAAGCGCTATTGGCATTTTGCAGAACCGGACACCAACACAAAAAGCGCGTTGCGATACCGCCAAAAAAACCTAACTCGCGTGCTTGTTGTAAGGTGCGAGCAATTTGACAATAGCAGGGTGCTTGATTTTTCTTTCAGTGCTGATTAGATAAAGCTGCTCGCGTACATCTTCGGTTCGACCAATGATGTCAACCTGATGATGAATAAGGATATCGTGCTCGACTATTGTCGGCGCACAAAAAATACCGATACCAGCATTACCAAAATATTTCATGAGTGCACTGTCGTCAAATTCAGCGGTGATAATGGGTTTGATGCCATGTCTTTCCATCCATGATAGCAAGTTAATGCGAATAGATGATTGTTCGGATGGGAGCAGCAAGGGTTGGCCGTCCAGACAGTCCGGAAAGGGACCTGAGAGGTTTTTTGTAAGCGCGTGACTGGCAAAGAAGGTGAGTCCGCTGTCGTTGATAAGGTGAGAGTAAGCTTTTAGTTTACTGCCGGGCGGAATGGCACAGTCTGAAATGATGATATCTAACTTGTTAAATAACATTTCGGCTAGTAAGTGATCCAGTTTTCCCTCTTTGCATATTAATTTTAATGATTGTGATTCCTGGTAAGCAGTCGATAGGAACTCGAATGCGAATCGCTTGGGAATTACATCAGTTATGCCTACACTTAGAGGAAGTTGGCGTTCAGCGAGTTTAGAGGACAATGTTTGCTGTAATTCATCACCGAGACGGAATATATCTTCGGCATAATCATATGCGTGTTTTCCTTGCTCATTTAGCAGTAAACGCTTCCCTTTTCTCTCAAATAACGGCATACCCAGATAATCTTCGAAACTGGCGAGTTGTCCGCTTAAGGTCTGCGGTGTCAAGTTAAGGCGCTTTGCGGCAGCGGCAATGCTTCCCTCTCGGGCAATGTGATAAAAATAATTGAGATGATGGTAATTGAGCTGTTTCACAGTTTTCTTATCAGTTTTTTTCGAATGGTATGGAATTTATATTCGACTATCAAGTTTAAGGCTTACTCTGTATAAATGCCAAACGAGTTTTGGAGGCATATATGAAAATTCTTATTAGTCAATTGGTTAAACACGAAGGCTTTGGTGGCGCCTTGTTGGTGTTTGCCGCTTTAGTGGCTATGGTGATTGCGAATAGTAGTTGGTCGTTGGGGTATTTGAATACGTTGGATATTCCCGTCGTTTTCAGGTTTGGTGCGTTCGAGATCGCTAAGCCCCTTCTGCTATGGATCAATGACGGTTTAATGGCTGTTTTCTTCTTCTTAATTGGCTTAGAAGTAAAGCGGGAAATGCGAGAAGGGCAATTATCTTCTAAAGAACAAATCGTGTTGCCTTTTATTGCCGCAGTCGCTGGTGTCGCAGTACCTGCGTTGGTTTATGCTTGGTTAAATGCTGATAACCCAGTGGCCATTGCTGGTTGGGCGGTACCCAGCGCGACAGATATTGCATTTGCGTTAGGTATTTTTGCGCTATTTTCAAAACAATTGCCATTGTCATTGAAGCTATTTCTTCTTTCAGTCGCTATTTTTGATGATATCGCTGCTATCGTAATCATTGCACTGTTTTATTCACAAGACTTATCGATCGTGTCTTTGATGATTGCGGCAACGGGCTTTGTTGTGTTGTTTACCCTTAATAGACTGCGCGTTAAACATGTATCGTTTTACATTATCGTCACGATTGTTATATGGGCGGCAGTATTGAAGTCAGGTGTTCATGCTACTTTGGCAGGGTTTCTGGCCGCTTTGTTTATCCCGATTAACGTTAAAAATAGCTACGATCAGAGGCTTTTGTCTAAGATGGAGCATGATCTACATCCGTGGGTCGCATTTTTCATATTGCCGGTGTTTGCTTTTGCCAATGCTGGCGTGTCACTGGAAGGTGTGACATTGGAATCTCTTGCTCATCCAGTTACGTTGGGAATTATTGCTGGTCTATTTTTAGGCAAGCAAATTGGTATTTTTAGCGCATGCTGGATCGCGATAAAGTTAGGATTATCACGTTTACCCAAAGACAGCACTTGGATGCAACTTTACGGTGTGTCTCTACTATGCGGTGTAGGATTCACCATGAGTCTCTTTATAGGTTCGCTGGCATTTGAAACGCAAGGTATTGAATACATTGCGAATGTGAAACTGGGAGTATTGGTGGCGTCGCTGTTATCTGCATTCGCAGGGGCAATATTGTTGAAACTTAGTTGTCGAAATTTGCCTGCTCAGGCGTAGTGTCGCTCGCCTCATTAATTTGGTTTAGCCAGTAGTCGTAAGCGTCTACTGGCGCATCAAATTCGTCGAATAGTGATTTGGCAAAGGGAGTGACAGCCAGCGCCTCTAAATTTCTGTCGATAGATGTAAGTATACGCTTACCTTTTTTAGACTTTTTCGCAGAAACGACATGTACTGTTCGCCTGTCATATACGTTACCCACTTGCTTGAGGCAATCATACGTAGCGGGTTCATGATGGTATTGGCAATGCATATCGATAATGCCAATACTAAAGAACAAGTAGTCTAGACGGCCGCTGTTCAGCATTTTATATAGTTGAAGTCGATCAACAGTAGAATAGATATTTTCAAAACCGATTCGTTGTGCGAAGTTGGCTTGAATAGAATCTTCTATTACGCCAATACTGCTGGTTTGAATATCGATGTCTGGAATTGATGTTACTGGATTATCAGGGCGGGTAAAGATGGCTGACCCTAAACTAACTAAAGGAGCAGAAAAATGCGCCCACTTTTCTCGCTCTGCCGATTTGATTGCCATGAAGAGTAAATCTACTTTGCCTGCTTTAAGTCTTCTAATTCCGCCTTCCCAAGTACTGGCTTGCGGAATCAACACAATATCAGATTGCGCTGCTGCATGTTGCAATAGTATCCATGAAATGCCATAAGCGCGAGACGCAGCTTTGTACTTTTCATGATCTTCATAGACAGCAATAGTCACTTCTTTGGCCGCATAGGCTGGAAATAAAACGAAAAATATTAATACCATGCCAACACACAAGAGTGGATTGCGTGGTTTAGAAAAAAAGTGATTCATTGTCGTATCGTTATTATTGGCTGACACCACATTATTCCCCTCTATCCGCTCAGTGTCTAGAGAAGTCTTTCAGACTAGCGTATCTCACGCGCGCAATAATTGCTCTATCTTCGTGGTTTTTATTTCGTGTTGAATGGGTTCTGCGTTATGTTTTATTTCCTCTTCACTGAATTGAAAACGTTGCATAATGTCATCACTGATATCAATCAGCTCCCCCATACCGACAATATTCCACAGTTGCTCTTCTATCACCTTTGCTTTGTGTACCGCATACACACCAATATAGTTAATTTCTGACTGTAGAAATTCAGTGTCAGGACGCCCAGTACGTGTTAGGTAAACCCGAATGCCAATAAATTGCCCGTTTTTAAGCGCGCTATTAATAAAGGCTCTGCGTTCTTTATGGGAATTGAACTGTTCTGCAAAGCGACATTTGATTGCACCTTCTCTAACACTTTTGCTCGGATTAAATGCAATAAACAAGTCTCGCGCCACAGGGCGCTGATGAGGTTTGATTCTTTTCAGCGTTGTTGAGATGAAGTCCTGACTATCAAGACCAACATGATAAAGAAAACTTAAGTTCGAATACCCTGGTTCAGCATCAAAATTCAATAGGCTCTGTAACCTTGGGCTTTTTTGCTGCATGGCCAACGCGTCGGGTATAAAGTTGATACCGTCTTTGCGGATGAAAAAAGCGCAATGCACCAAATTTTGGGTGTAGACATTTCTAAGTGCAGTACCAATGCCAGGAATATCTTCTTCCTCTTTGTATGCCACTAAGCGAGATTTATTTTTTCTGATTAGCTCATCAAAAAAACGCTGTGCGGTGTTATTAACCAGATCATTGACTGCTTGCAAATGCAAAATATTTCGTTCTGGTGAAATGCCTTTAACCACGTATACTAAGTCTTTCAACGCATACTTACTGGTCACTTTTTGCAGTTGTGGAAACGATACTTTGACCTCTGAATTTTCAGGCAAGTGATAGAAGCTTTGAAGTTCAATCCGCAATCCTTTTACAGAAACGTCTTCACTTACACCGTCGAGAAGTATGTCATCTACAAATATTTCAATTTTTGTACGAAGCTGATAGCGTGTTTCTTTACGTTGATTGAAGTACTTAAAGCGAAAGGCGCTTATCTCTTTAGGTGGGCGATTTTTAGGGTGCCCAAATACTTTCAATGCACCAATTTGCTCTTTACGTATGGGTAATAGTTCGTAGCCAGAATGGCTGTGCTCATCGGTGATGTCAGTAATGACAGCGAAGTGAGTAAGGTGCTTCAATTTTGCCAATAGTCTTGGTGGTGGCGGGGTATTTTGCCGTTTTACGGCAGGACTAACAGAGTCGGGGATCGACAAGGGAATGTGTGCTTGTTCCATCGACATTTCACTGAATTGGATATTAAAAATGCGCCAGCTCGCTTTGCGAGCGCCATATCCCAGAAACAATGTCATCATGATAGGGTTAGCCAACAGTTCTTCTTTTGTAGCAGAGTAAAAGTACACTTTATCGTCTTTTAAGTGATTGAATACATATAAGAAAGTGCTCCACTGTGTACGTGGGCGATTGAGTATTCTTTGAATGCGGGCATGACTAAACGCGTATCCAAGACGCATTTCCTGTTGTTCGTCACTCCAATATTGAAGAATATCGCGATTGCAATCGTTGGCCATGGCAAAGCGAGGGCTATACTCGTCGTCAATGCACTCAATAAATACGGGCAGGCCAGAAAAGTTTGGCATGAAGTATTGCTCGTACATTTTGTATTGAATGGCTTCAAGCGTGTTGTCCATATTGACCTTATAGCGGCGTTTGTTACCGTGTATAAAGCGAGATATGAAGTGATCAAATTCTGGCACAGGAATGTCAGATACACGACGAAGCGACAAGCGTTGCTCTTTATTTTTGTGCTCAATACTCATCACAATGTATGGCACACTCTGACGGCGGTCGAAACTGTATTCGCCCTCAAGTCCTCGAAATTGAATAAGGAGCTTGTCACCCAGCTTAAACTGCTCTTTCTGGTTCACTTTTATTTTTAAACCACTGACGGATACATCAACCGTATTGGCAGGGATGCCTTTGTTAAGTTCTGTGAAGACTTCTATAGATACTGCATAGTTCATTCGCTCTTCATGGCGCTGAGCAAAGTCGCCAAAAGCGATATTGGGGGCATTATACGGTGTGCTATCTTTAATGTTTTCGACGATACTGTCGGGGATCGCTGACGGCAGTTTGTTGTACAGCGTTCGTGAGGGACTGTTAACGTTGACCACACTCTCGTAAACGCCAATGGTGTAATCGCCGAATGAGCGTACTTGGCGTTCGAATATCTCAATGGCCGCATCATCAAGAAAATGGCGAATTCCTGCGTATTCAAACTCTCGGATTTCGCCTTCTACTTGCCCGCGCAAGTCAATCACACGAATGCAAGGACGCGCCAAGCGTTTTAGCTCCATTTTAATTAAGAAGCGTTTAGACTTAGACAACCCCGCCGCTTGCTGATTAAGCGCTTGATTAAATTCCGGTTCACTTATCATTGGCTTTAGCTGCTCAATGATGTGTTGATACTCTTCTAAATCCTGACTCATGATGACATGTATTCTTTGCGCTGCTTGCGACGTATTTCTGTATCGGCAACATATAAGTAAGCATGAAGCGTCTTCGATGCATCGTTATATAAGGCGTTTATTAAGTTATAGCGCAGACAAGAGATTGGGAAAAGCTTTATTCTTTTCTATCTGGACTGGAGCATAATAAGATTGCGCATTATCATGTTGTGCTCTTTGAAGATTTGATTAACCGTGAAAGTGAAGCAGTTGCATGGCAAAAAGAAAAACAGCGTATGTGTGTTCTGAATGTGGGGCGGATTACCCAAGATGGCAGGGACAGTGTAATGACTGTGGCGCTTGGAACAGTATTTCTGAGTTTGTAGTCAGCCCAGCGAAAAGCAATGAACGCAATACCCGCGGCTATGCCGGCCAAACGGCAGCGAAAGTGGAAACGTTGAACAACATCGACTTGCAGGCTTTGCCAAGGTTTACCACAGGGTTTTCTGAGCTTGACCGCGTTTTAGGTGGGGGCGTGGTGCCAGGGGCGGCAATGTTAATTGGTGGCTCCCCAGGTGCAGGTAAAAGTACCTTACTGTTACAAGTTATGTGTCAGCTCGCTAAAGATAAGAGTGCGCTATACGTCACTGGCGAAGAGTCTTTGCAACAGGTTGCGTTGCGGGCACAGCGTTTAGGATTGCCAAACGATAAACTAAAGATGCTAGCTGAAACCAATGTCGAAACCATTTGCGATTTAGCGCTTGCTAATAAGCCGGAGATAATGGTTATCGATTCTATTCAGGTGATGCATGTTGCCGATGTGCAATCTGCTCCGGGCAGTGTCTCTCAAGTCAGAGAAAGCGCGGCTTACCTTACACGATTTGCTAAGCAACATCATATCGCTATGTTTATTGTTGGTCATGTCACGAAGGAAGGAAGTCTGGCTGGGCCTAAAGTGCTGGAACATTGTATTGACTGTTCAATGATGCTGGATGGCGATAGCGATAGCCGCTACAGAACCTTGCGTGGTCATAAAAATCGATTTGGCGCAATAAATGAGCTTGGCGTGTTTGCCATGACTGATAAGGGCATGAAAGAAGTTAGTAACCCGTCTGCCATTTTTCTAAGTCGTGATGAAGAAATGTCGTCTGGAAGTATTGTGATGGTGGTGTGGGAAGGGACGCGCCCGTTGCTAGTAGAAATTCAGGCGTTGGTGGACTACTCTCAAATGGCAAATCCAAGACGAATTTCGGTCGGCTTGGAGCAGAATCGTTTAGCGATGTTGCTCGCTGTGTTACACCGGCATGGCAACGTGCAAATGAATGATCAGGATGTGTTCGTTAATGTGGTAGGAGGCGTTAAAATTGCTGAAACCAGTGCTGATTTAGCCTTGTTGCTGTCAATGGTGTCGAGTTTTCGAAACCAAGTATTGGATCGCACGTTGATCGCCTTTGGTGAAGTAGGTCTTGCTGGAGAGATTCGCCCCGTTCCCAATGGCACAGAACGCGTTATTGAAGCGGCAAAACACGGCTTTAAGAAAGCCATCGTACCGAAAGCCAACAAGCCAAAACAAACAATACCTGGCATCGAAGTGATTGGCGTCACGCGTCTTGCCGAGGCACTTGAAGCCATTTAGTCCTCTTGGGCTTGGTCTAATAAGACTGGGCCTGTTCCCTTTTCAGCGAGCATGTCATCGGGATTGTAAATCGGGCAATGCTTCATTGATAAACAACCACAGCCAATACATCCTGTTAAAGAATCTCTGAGAGACGTTAAATAGTCAATCTTTTGGTTTAGTAACACCCGCCAGTACTTCGCTAAGGTTGCCCAGTCATCTTTGTCTGGTGTTCTTTTATTCGGCAGTGTGGCAAAGGCTTGTTCGATTTCAGACAAACTGACACCCATTTTTTGTGCTGCCTTTATGACAGAAACACGCCGCAGTACATCAGGTTGATACCGACGCTGATTGCCTGTGTTTCTGCGACTGTGAATCAGGCCTTTTTCTTCATAGAAGTGAAGGGTCGAGACTGCGACACCGCTTCTTTTTGCGACTTCCCCAACACTGAATACTTTCGTTGATTTTGTCATTTTTGTGCTCCGAACCGACCTATATGAAAAAAAGAAAAAAGTGCTTTACCTCAAGTTTACTTGAGGTTTTATGCTTTGACAAAACCTGAGGAGAAACAATATGAAAACGTTGTTTACAAAGATAACTGCGAAGGTCAAAGCCAATGCCTGTCTCTGGCAATCTCAGTACGTGAAATACATGAATGACTTAATGGTACATAAATAGGAGAATTATCATGCATTTGGAGCACTTAAATTTAGTTGTGTCTGATATTGAGCAAACATTACATTTTTATCGCGCTGCTTTTCCGCATTGGGCTATACGCAGTAAAGGCCAAGGAAATTGGTATGGTTCGGAGCGTAAATGGGTGCATTTTGGCAGCGATTATCAATATCTAACCTTTAACGATAATGGCACAGGTAGTATGCGCGATTTAACGTCTAATCAGCTTGGACTAGCCCACTTTGCATATGTTACCCAAGACATAGACGGTGTCATCAGACGGTTGACGCAAGCAGGGTACGCTATACATAAAGACGGTGCAAATGCGCAATTTCGTAGAAATGTGTATTTCCTCGACCCTAATGGTTATGAAGTAGAGTTTGTACAGTATCTGTCTGATTTGCCTGAAGAACGAAATTTGGATGATTAGTTTATACGAGCAGCGTTAGCAGATGTTTAGCAAAACCTGAACGAGCGCTAAGTTTGCTTTCATAAATGGTTCAGCCTGTTACATCCACACTCTAAGACACGGTTTGTGATGGAGTGATGGATATGAAAATACGCAATGTGAAAGCTATTTTGGCGCTCTTCTTGAGCGGCGTAATGTTGATTTTGCCAGCTTATGGGCTTGAGCTGACTCATGACGTAACGGCTGAAACGAGGGCGGTGAAGTCTAAAGAAGTATATCAAGGGGACTTATTACGCGTTAGTCATGCCAAAGAAAGTAAACAGTCTAAAGAATTGCTGTCCAAAGTGGCCAAGCCTCGTGCACCGGATAAAAGGGATCACGACACCAATACTGATTTTTGGATTTATGACGCATGGGTGACAACCCGCTACGATGATGATTATGATGGGTATCGTACACGTATTGACGTTGAATTTGACGTTGACACAGTCTATCGTCATGCAGACATTTATGCTGTGTTGTATTTGTCTAGAGGGAATGTGTATGAGTCTTACCATCAGTCTTCTGTCTTTGCGATTTACGGCGAAGATGAAGACGATGCGTTATTGGTGTCTAGCGACTTGGTGACCGGCTTTAGACCTCAAGAATATGACGTACTTATTGAAGTATACGATGCCAAAGATGATCAGTTGCTAGTGAGTTATGATGCATACTCGGATGCGGATCTCGCTCTAGTATCTTTAGAGAGTGAAGATTATGATGTCGCGGATACCGTGACTGTCGTGACTACCGAGCACGGCGGCACGTTGGGAGTGGCGAGTGGGTTGTTGTTGCCGTTTCTGTTTCGCCGTAAAATCGCCGTAACTCGCAGCAAGAAGTGGGCGGAGTTGTGTAGATAGCCTTTTAATTAATGAGTGGAATAGTCGATCATGGCTTGTAAATCTCGATGAAGAAGATCTTCATCGGCCAAGTTCAACTCCATAATACGTTTGATTATGGTGGCACTGTCAATGTCGAGGTCTTCGCATTCTACGCCGATAAAGTCTGGGTTAAGATGCCTTATCACGCCTTTGATATGAATTTTCTCGTCGAATCCTGCTAATTCTATGTTTAACTGAATATGTTGGCCCTGTTCGCAACGCATGCCTTGTGGGGTGGCAACCAGCGCCCCGCGTAAGCTAACATCCTGTACTGTGGTGGACCAATGTTGATCATCAAGATGTATATCAGCTGGGGCTGAAAATAGTACGCGGTGAAAATGACGACGCTCCATGATTCCTCCAAGCAATGTAAGGCCATCTGCTTACCTTATTTAAGCACAAATTTATAGGCGCGCTGAATTTATTCGCAGATAAGAATGAGAAGTCAACACGAATAGCGACGTGGTAATGCAGGAGATATAAAAAAGCGCCTGAAGTAGAGCAGGCGCTTAGAAGGTTTTGTAAATTAATAGCAAAAATTACTTGCTGATTTTCTTGTACTTTAATCGGTGCGGTTCTACTACATCTTGACCAAAGTTTTCTTTCAACCACGCTTCGTAATCGGTGTAATTGCCTTCGTAGAAGTTAATTTTACCTTCGTCGCGATAGTCCATAATGTGTGTAGCAACACGATCTAGGAACCAACGGTCGTGCGAAATAACCATGACACATCCTGGGAACTCCAAAATTGCATTTTCCAGTGCACGCAAGGTTTCAACATCAAGGTCATTGGTTGGCTCATCCAGTAACAGCACGTTACCACCAGACTTAAGTAGCTTGGCTAAATGCACACGATTGCGCTCACCACCCGACAAATCTTTGATAAATTTTTGCTGGTCAGTGCCTTTGAAGTTGAAGCGGCTACAATAAGCGCGGCTGTTTAACTCGAAGTTACCAATGCGGATAACTTCAGAATCATCGGAGATCTCTTTATACACCGTATTGTTGCCATCCATGTGATCGCGGAACTGCTCAACACTGCCGATTTGCACAGTATCACCTACGTCAATGGTGCCTGAGTCTGGCTTTTCCTGATCTGTTAACATTCTGAAGAGGGTTGATTTACCCGCACCGTTAGGGCCGATAATACCTACAATGGCGCCTTTTGGTACTTTGAAGCTAAGATCGTCAATCAAGACACGATCGCCGTAACTCTTCTTCAAGTTTGATACTTCAATGACCTTGTCACCCAAACGCTCGCCCGGTGGAATGAATAGCTCATTTGTCTCGTTACGTTTTTGATAATCGCCTTTGCTCATCTCTTCAAAACGAGACATACGCGCTTTGCTTTTTGCTTGACGACCTTTAGGGTTAGTTCTCACCCATTCAAGTTCTTGCTTGATGGATTTTTGACGTGCAGATTCTGAGCGCTCTTCTTGCTCTAATCGCTTCTCTTTTTGCTCTAGCCATGAAGAGTAATTACCTTCCCAAGGAATGCCGTGACCACGGTCAAGTTCAAGAATCCAACCTGCTACGTTGTCAAGGAAGTAACGATCGTGGGTGATCGCTACTACGGTCCCTTCGTAGTCGTGGAGGAATCGCTCTAGCCATGCCACCGACTCAGCGTCTAAGTGGTTGGTTGGTTCGTCGAGAAGTAACATGTCTGGCTTTTCTAGAAGTAGGCGACATAACGCAACACGACGTCGTTCACCACCAGATAGCTTTGACACATCCGCATCCCAAGGCGGCAAACGCAGCGCATCTGCGGCACGTTCAAGCGCGCTTTCAATATTGTGCCCATCTTTTGCTTGAATAATGGCTTCTAGCTCGCCTTGTTCTTTGGCGAGAGCATCAAAGTCTGCGCCTTCTTCTGCATAAGCTGCATACACTTCTTCAATACGTTTAAGGGCGTGCACGACATCTGCCAACGCTTCCTCAACGTTGCCTCTTACGTCCTTTGACTCGTCTAGTTGAGGTTCTTGAGGAAGGTAACCAATATTGATCCCGGGTTGAGGTCTAGCTTCACCTTCAAACTCTTTATCGACACCCGCCATGATACGAAGTAGGGTTGATTTACCCGCGCCGTTGAGGCCAAGAACACCAATTTTAGCGCCAGGGAAAAAGCTAAGAGAAATATCTTTAAGGATCTGCTTATTAGGTGGAACAACCTTGCCCACGCGCAGCATACTGTAAACGTATTGAGACATAAATTTTTCTGCTTGTTAATGTTTGCGCGTATTGTAGTTCAGCCTGCCTTCCTACGAAACGGGTAAGCGTAAAAAATCTAACAATTTTTCAACTCATCCGAGCGGTTCCTATGTACAAAAGGCTCAAAATGAATACAATGACCGCTCAATTTTCACGCCCTCGCTGCACAGGAGAGACCATGCTTAATCGTGATATGAATATTGCCGACTTTGATCCCGAACTTTGGCAAGCTATTGAGAACGAAACTAAACGTCAGGAGCACCATATTGAACTGATTGCTTCTGAAAATTATTGCAGCCCGCGTGTATTAGAGGCGCAAGGGTCTCAACTGACGAATAAGTACGCAGAAGGCTATCCTCACAAACGTTACTATGGTGGTTGCGAGTACGTTGATGTCGCAGAAGATTTAGCGATTGAGCGAGCTAAACAACTCTTCGGTGCAGATTATGCCAATGTTCAGCCGCACTCAGGCTCGCAGGCCAACTCCGCGGTGTTTATGGCGCTATTGAGTGCGGGTGATAAAGTGTTGGGTATGAGTTTATCCGATGGCGGTCACCTAACCCACGGTTCGCACGTTAACTTTTCTGGCAAAACCTATGAGTCCATCCAATATGGCCTAAACACCGAAACGGGTGAGATTGACATGGAGCAAGTGGAAGCGCTTGCTAAAGAGCATAAGCCTAAAATGATTATTGGCGGCTTTTCAGCTTATTCGGGTATTGTTGACTGGAGACGTTTTCGTGAAATTGCAGACAGCGTAGGCGCTTATTTGCTTGTTGATATGGCGCACGTTGCAGGCTTGGTCGCAGCGGGCATTTATCCCAACCCAATGCCACACGCTCATGTTGTAACCACCACCACACACAAAACCTTAGCTGGCCCTCGTGGCGGTTTAATTTTGTCTTCTAGTGGTGACGAAGACATGTATAAAAAGTTAAATAGCGCTGTATTCCCGGGCAACCAAGGCGGACCGTTGTGTCACGTTATTGCAGCTAAAGCGGTGGCATTTAAAGAAGCACTGGAGCCTGAGTTTAAGGTGTATCAGCAACAAGTTGTGGCAAATGCCAAAGCGATGGTTGCTGTTATGCAAGAACGTGGATACAAAATCGTTTCAAATGGTACAGAAAATCACTTGTTCCTGATGGATCTAATTGATAAAGACATCACGGGTAAAGATGCCGATGCGGCACTAGGTCGTGCCAATATTACGGTCAATAAAAACTCTGTACCGAACGATCCTCGTTCTCCATTTGTAACAAGTGGTTTGCGTATCGGCGCACCCGCTATTACTCGCCGAGGATTTAAAGAAGCGCAGGCTCAGCAGGTTGCGAACTGGATTTGTGATGTACTTGAAAATATTAATGACGCAGCGACCATTGAACGCGTAAAGCAGGAAGTGGTGACACTTTGCGAAGCATTCCCTGTATATGCGTAAATAAAAAATATAAAGAGCCGGTTTAGTATGCCGGCTTTTTTATAGGCGCAGTTCTGTCTCTTTAAAGCTATGCTAGCAGGTAGATCTTCAGCGAATGGTATATCTGTTAAAAGTGATATAAGCATTGCTCAATGTAAGATCAGTACACTTATGTATTGGTGCACTTGTATAAAGTATACTTTTGTATAATTATCAGGCCTTGAGCGGTACATGATAGATTGAATAAAATAGTTTTGCTTAATGCGTGAGAGATTGCCATACTTGGTAAAGAATTGCACCCTCTCGCGGTATGTTCATTGATTCATAATGCAGTTGGAGCGCGCCGAGCTACGTTAAGGGTGATATCGCCTCCAGTTGGGTTTGAAATACAAGTTTTAAGTGTGTTTATGGTTGGCAATAATCAAATGGCAAACAAAACATTGCCATTTAAAATATATCCCGACAAAAACCTTGTCGTCGTGACAGCGGAAGGCGTTGTAACGCCCTATGAAATTTATCGGCATTTGTTGCTTGTTATGGAAGCGCCGGATTTCAAAATGGGGATGAACGCATTTTACGATCTTCGGCGGGTTGAGCGCTTGATTGGCGACGTAGATATTATAGAGCGTACAGCGCAGTATGTTTCTGATAATTCTAGAATCAGTATGCCGGCAAAAACGGCGATTGTTATTCCAGCTGACAACGACAATGTAAAAAATGTCTCAAAGCGCTTTGTGCAAATGGCAAGAGACTCACTAATGGACTACTGCGTATTTGATGCCAACGCACTTGAAGACGCACTGACATACTTAGGCATTTCTTCACTTCCAGTAGAGTGATGTAGTGCACGTTATGCACAATAAGGAAGACTATGAAAGAATTTAATCGACCACTTGCACCAAAGCTAAAAGAGGATGAAAACGCTGAACCTGAAACCTTAGAGCAACAATTTGAACGCTTGGGTGCGCCACCCAGAAGCCCTGCGACATTTTTGCATATTGTTTTAACATTTGGCGTTTTTAATTGGTTAGTGCCCTCCAGTCATGAAGACTACCCCATACTGTTGTTTTTATTGCTTGTTATTGTCGGTTCTTACGTATTAACGATCAAAGAGTGTAATAAACTCAATCAACGTATTGATGTGTTTAAAGATATGATCGACAAAGATAAAGATCAGGCTAAGCAAGAATAAAGGCCCGATATAGACGTCCATTAGAGTACGTCTTTAGTTTTGTTTCATTATTCTAGTTGCGATTGTAGTGAATGGTGAGCGTCGCTTTCTCTTTACCTGATATGACAACACGTAAACTTCCGTCTTGCTGCAACTGATATGTAATGGTATCCGGAAAATCATGCTGAGGGTTGTTCACTTCGAATCTGTTTTCACTACACCTTTGTGCCATAAATGAAACAGGGAAAACGTTGTCTGGGGTTTTGGCAATATAGAAAACTTTTCCTTGCAGCTTCGCAATCAGTAACGATTCAGAAAACGATACTTTTCCATCTATACCTCGCGTTCGCGCAACACCGCTTATTACCTCTGTGGTTATCACGTTCCACGTTTCTGTGGTTGTGCCTGAATCCTTCGTTGAAATCCAAGTCCCTTCAAGCCAGCTAGGAAAGTACGCACATTTGTACTCAGAGTGTGTTGTATCAGATTGGTCTGCTTTTAGTGTGTCTGCATGAGCAATCCGAACACTCATGAGCAAAACGAAGGTAAATACTTGATATTTGTTCATGTAATCTAATCAAAATTTTGCTAGTTTACGCGTCAGAAACTAGTTTACACATGAGATGGCATTATGCATTGCCCTTTTTGCTCGACGCAAGAAACAAAAGTAATAGATTCTCGTCTGGTTGCAGAGGGTCATCAGGTACGCAGAAGGCGAGAATGCGCGGAGTGTCACGAGCGTTTCACGACATTTGAGGTCGCTGAGCTAGTGATGCCACGTGTAATAAAACGAGATGGTTCTAGAGAACCATTTAATGAGGACAAGTTGCGTGCTGGATTACAACGAGCCCTTGAAAAGCGACCAGTTAGTACTGAAAAAATTGAAAATTGTATTAGTCAGATAAAATCTTCATTACGTGCAACAGGCGAACGAGAAGTGCAGAGTGAATTTGTAGGCGCCTTAATCATGGATGCCTTGAAAGAATTAGATAAAGTAGCCTATGTACGATTTGCTTCTGTTTATCGTTCCTTTGAAGATATCCGAGAGTTTGGTGAAGAAATCGCTAAGTTAGGAGATTGACCCAGTGCAATTTTTAGATGCGCAAGGGCTAATGAATAGAGCGATTCAATTAGCAAAAAAAGGCCGATTTACCACTTCGCCTAACCCGAATGTGGGATGTGTAATCGTTGATGCCAGCGGTTCAATTGTAGGAGAAGGGTATCACCAAAAAGCAGGAACGCCTCATGCTGAAGTGCATGCTTTACATCAGGCGGGCGAGCGTGCCATCGGTGCGACAGCTTTTGTTACGCTAGAGCCATGCAGTCATTACGGGCGAACACCGCCTTGCGCTCAAGCGCTTATAGACGCGGGCGTGCGACATGTGGTGTGTGCAATGGAAGACCCTAATCCCGCGGTGTCTGGGCGCGGGTTCGACATGCTCCGCAAAGCGGGTATTACGGTTGAAGTTGGTGTACTCAAAGCGCAGGCTGAGGCCATAAATCGAGGATTCTTGACGCGTATGCGGCATAAACGTCCTTTCGTGACGTTGAAAATGGCATCTTCATTGGATGGAAAAACCGCGTTAAACAACGGCCTTAGTCAGTGGATAACAGGGGCCGAAGCGCGTCAAGATGTTCAAGCACATCGCGCAGCTAGTTGTGCCATACTCTCTGGCTCTGGCACCGTAATGGCTGACAATCCCTCTTTGAACGTGAGAGCACCCGAGTTCAATCATGAACGCTTCGATTTAGAGGAATCTGAGATTCGGCAGCCTGCTAGAGTTGTGTTAGATGGACGCGGGCAAATGACACCTGAATTAAATGTGTGGTCGCAATCCGCGCGTTCTTATTGTATCAATTCTCGCTTTAACGCGTTGCTTCCTAAACATGTCACCCAGTGGCAAGCGCCAATGCAAAGCGGTAAAATTGATTTAACACAGGTATGCGCTTATTTGGCGATGCAAGAATTCAACGACGTATGGGTGGAAGCTGGGGCGAAACTGGCGGGCGCATTAGTGAAAGAAAAGTTAGTCGATGAATTGATTTTGTATCAAGCGCCCAAATTAATGGGAGACAGTAGTTTGGGGCTGCTAGCCTTTCCTGAGCTTACTTCGATGCACGATGTTATCGATTTACAGATTAAAGATATTCGCCAAGTAGGCAAAGACATTAAGATCACGGCTAGCCTTGTGTAATTAGCACCTGTGCAAGTGCATGGATTTATGAAAAATATATAGATATAGGGCGTTATGTTTACCGGAATTATTGAAGCTGTAGGGCATATTGAGACCCTGTTACCGAAAGGGGATGACATTCGGCTCACGGTCAATGTTGGCAAGCTAGATATGTCGGATGTTGCCTTAGGTGACAGCATCGCAACCAACGGCGTGTGTTTAACTGTTACAGGCTTTTCTGATACGCATTTCTGTGCAGATGTGTCGCCAGAAACCATCAAAAAAACTGGCTTTGCTCAATATAGTGCGGGCGGCAAGGTGAACCTTGAAAAAGCCATGCAGGCGAATGCCCGTTTGGGTGGACATATCGTTAGTGGTCACGTAGATGGAGTGGGGGTTGTAGATACGATTACGCCTATCGACCGCTGGTTAGAGATATGGATTACTGCACCTGCTGAGCTAGCGAAATACATTGCTCAAAAAGGTTCGATCACGGTAGATGGTGTTAGCTTGACGGTGAATGAAGTCGATGGCAGCCGTTTCATGTTAACATTGATCCCACATACGTTGCAGGAAACCATAATTGGTACTTATCAGGTAGGTTCGCATGTCAACCTTGAAGTGGATTTGATTGCACGTTATTTAGAGCGCTTAATGCTAGGCGAAAAAGCAGCAGAGTCTGCGCGTTCAGACATTAGCCTTGATTTTTTAGCCGAACATGGCTTTCTACGAAAATAATAAACATTAAACTCAACACCCTACAGAGACACACACGCAAATGGCACTGAATACGACCCAAGAAATTATCGATGATATACGTCAGGGTAAAATGGTCATCCTGATGGACGATGAAGATCGCGAAAATGAAGGCGATTTGATTATGGCGGCTGAGCACGTTACCCCTGAAGCAATTAACTTCATGGTGACCCATGCGCGTGGCTTAGTATGTCTCCCTATGACTGCCGAACGTTGCCAGCGCTTGAATTTGCCATTGATGGTAGATAACAACGGTGCGCAGTTTTCTACCAATTTTACTGTATCGATTGAAGCAGCTCAAGGTGTCACGACAGGGATTTCTGCTGCTGACAGAGCAAAAACGGTATTGGCCGCATCTGCACCAGATGCGACAGCTGATGATATTGTTCAACCTGGACACATTTTTCCATTAATCGCTAAAGATGGCGGAGTGTTAACGCGTGCGGGTCATACTGAAGCTGGCGTTGATTTAGCGCGTCTTGGCGGTGCTGAACCTGCGGCGGTGATTGTTGAAATTCTGAATGATGACGGCACGATGGCGCGCCGCCCTGAACTTGAAAAATTCGCGCAAAAGCATGGCTTAAAAATCGGTACTATCGCTGATTTAATTGAATATCGTAACTTAAATGAAACAACGATTGAGCGAGTGGCAGAATGTAAGCTTCCGACTGCCTATGGAGACTTCGATCTTATCACTTTCAGAGATGTGATTGATCAACAAGTGCATTTTGCCCTTCGCAAAGGAGATGTATCCGCTGATACCCCCACACTTGTTCGAGTTCATTTACAAAACACACTCAACGATTTGTTGGGGTCAACACGTGCGGTAGAGCGAAGCTTGGGTATTCCTGAAGCGATGCAAAAAATTGCAAAAGAAGGCGGCGTATTGGTGCTTTTGGGTAAAGAAGAAAATCTGGTTAAACAGGTGCAACAATTTGAAGCCGAAGACAAAGGCGAGAAGCCCTCATTAGCGCCTTGGCAGGGCACATCCCGAACGGTGGGAGTAGGCAGTCAAATACTCGCGTCACTGGGCGTGGGTAAAATGCGTCTTTTAAGCAAACCGAAGAAATATCATGCTTTGTCTGGCTATGGCTTAGAGGTGGTAGAATACGTTCACGATTAATTGTGGCAGGTGTTTTTAACCACCAATCAATTGGTTAATGTGTGAATCACACGATTTAGTATAAAATTTACTATTGGAATCACATAATTGGCGCGCAGTTGTGGTATGATGCGCGCCATTTTTATTTATAGGGCTTTAACAGAATGAATATCATTGAAGGTAATGTTCGTGCAACGGGTAAGAAGTTTGCACTTGTTGTGTCTCGTTTCAACAGCTTCGTGGTTGAAAGTCTTGTTGACGGTGCGCTAGATACACTTGAGCGTCTCGGTGAGGTTAACGAGCAGGACATTACTTTAGTGCGTGTGCCTGGTGCATATGAATTACCTGTTGTAGCAAAGAAGCTAGCTGAGCAAAACAAATACGATGCCATTATCGCATTGGGTGCGGTAATTCGTGGTGGCACACCCCACTTCGACTTTGTTGCAGGTGAGTGTAACAAAGGGTTGGCACAGGTATCACTGGAGTACGGTATTCCTGTCGCGTTTGGCGTTATAACAACTGATAGCATTGAGCAAGCCATTGAACGTTCTGGCACAAAAGCTGGAAACAAAGGTTCAGAAGCGGCATTAGGCGCGCTAGAAATGGTAAACGTAATGGCTCAAATTGAAGGAGCTTAATGTGAGCGAAGCAATGAAACCCGCTGCTCGCCGAAAAGCGCGAGAGTTAGCGCTCCAAGCAATTTATTCTTGGCAGATGACGGGTAACCCTGTTCATCAGGTTGAGTTAAGTATTGCTACAAGCAATAACATGCACAAAGTTGATACAGCTTATTTTCAAGAGCTACTTCGCGCTGTGGCTAAAGATGCTTCAGGCTTAGATGATGCGATTAAGCCATATTTAGGGCGTTTACCTGAAGAACTTGATATGGTGGAGAAAGCGATTCTTCGACTATCAACCTACGAGCTAACACGCCGAATTGATGTGCCTTATAAAGTCGTTATCAACGAAGCCATCGAGCTTGCCAAGACATTTGGCGCAGAAGAAAGCCACAAGTTTGTCAATGGTGTGCTAGATAAAGCTGTGAAAACGCTGAGAAAGCAAGAATTAGCATCGAGATAACGTGAAAGAATTTGCGATAATCGATCACTTCTTTAAATCTAGAAGTCATCAACGAAAAGATGTGGTTATTGGTATCGGCGATGATTGCGCGGTCACGGATATACCTGATGGCCAATCTTTAGCCATTACTACCGACACGCTAGTGGGAGATGTGCACTTTTTCAAAGATGCGAATCCTGCTGCAATTGCGCATAAAGCGGTCGCTGTTAATCTCAGCGATCTTGCCTCAATGGGCGCAGAACCTGCTTGGCTCAGCTTATCGTTGTCGCTGCCTAACGCTGATGAAGAATGGTTAGAAACATTTTCGCAGTCATTGGCAGAGATTACGGATTATTATGCTGTTCAGTTAATTGGCGGCGATACTGTTCAAGGGCCTTTATCCATTACTATCACCGCTCACGGCTTTGTGCCGCAAGGGCAAGCACTCACTCGCTCGGGTGCAAAGCCTGGCCATCTTGTGTATGTAACAGGTACGCTGGGTGATGCAGGTGCTGGATTGGATATTATGCGAGGCAAGTTGTCTACCAGTAAAACCAGCGAAGACTTTCTTGTTAAGCGTTTACATTATCCGACTGCTAGGTTGTTAGCGGGAACTGCACTGAGGCGTATTGCCAGCGCGTGCGTTGATGTATCTGACGGGCTACTATCCGATTTAGGGCATATTCTTGAGAGTTCACAATGTGGCGCGACAATTGATATTGGCAAGCTTCCTTTGTCAGTCGCGTTAAAAGAGGCGGTAGGGCATGATGATGCTATTCGTTATGCACTAGACTCGGGCGATGATTATGAACTGATCTTTACGGTTCCAGAAGAATTAAAAGGCAATTTGGATATTGCGTTAGCTAATTTCAACATCAAGGCAACATGCATTGGTCAGTTAACGGGTGCAAATAGTAAGCTTGAAATGAAGCGTGATGGCGAACCTTGCGATGAAGCATTCTTTGCTGCAAAAAAAGGATTTGAGCACTTTAGCTAATGGATAGTCTTTGTCGAGAAAAAGTCTCTTTGCGTAATCCTGTACACTTATTGGCGTTAGGGTTTGGGACGGGACTCGCCCCGTTAATGCCGGGAACCGTTGGCACGTTAGCCGCATTTCCCCTTATTTGGCTTGCTGTAACCTATCTCTCCTTGACTGGGTTTGTTACAGCCACAATAGCGGCATCTTTGGTCGGTATCTACTTGTGTGGTAAAACCGCCATAGACATGGAAGTACACGATCACTCTGGCATCGTATGGGACGAAGTCGCTGGTATGATGATTGCGATGATTGCCGTCCCCTTTACGTGGAAACACGCCATTGTCGCGTTCGTATTATTTCGTATATTTGACATTATCAAACCCTGGCCAATCAGCTACTTTGATAAACATGTGCATGGCGGATTCGGCATTATGATTGACGACATCATTGCTGGACTATTTGCACTAGGCTGCATGCATGGCCTGCTTAGCATGGGCTGGCTCTAATTAATCGTTAAAAGCTTAACCCTTACCATCTTCAAGGGATTCGGCACAGCACTGTAAAATCTATTCTAAACAGGGATGTTTTATATGCATTATTTTTACGTAATGTTTTTTACTTTTTTCATTTATTTTCTTCCTTTCGAGGCTATCTCGAAAGAGATTAAAGCGTATCCTGATTTTGTTAAAACCAATGGCTTTTTGAAAGAAATACACCTAGATGTCCTATCAAATGACTCCTGTGGCAATGTTGACAATAATCTCTGCCAAATTCGTATCACTGAACAGCCGTTGTATGAAGATACAGTAGAAGTTAATCAAAACAGCATTATTTATCGTCGCAATAGTAGGCGGTGTGGTAAAAGTGATTTTGCAGACAATTTTTTTTCTTATCAACTTGTCAATGACGATGGAATAAAATCTGTTCCTGTTAAAGTTATTTTAGATTTGGATTGTTCTGATAGATCGCCCATTGCTATAGCAGACACCTATTATCTGGAAAAGGGGAGTGTTGCTAAATCCCTGTACGTCACCGGTAATGATATTGTTCCAGCCACTAGCTATCGCCCCACGCTAGATCGCATTGTGACAGGGCCCGCGTATGGCGATGCCAAAATAGAAAGTAATCGAATTATCTATTCAACCGATGCTACGTTTTGCGGAACAGATACAATACGATACACCGTAGTAGATGCACAGCAGAGAATAAGTAAGCCCGCTACGATCACTCTGCACGTATCATGCGACACTGTTGTACCTGTTACTACCGATGATTCCTATACAGTTCGGCAGCATAAAGTGCCAGATCCGTTTCCCATCTTAGACAATGATATCCTTCCTGTGGGAGTGTCTACGATTGAGATCACCAGCCAGCCAGTTAGAGGACGTATTGTACAGGTTGATGAGAATCAACAGATTGTTTATAGACCAACTGTAGGTAATTGTGCTCCCGATAAATTTATCTATCGTTTAAAAAGTGCATTAGGGGTGGTGTCTAGGCACACAATAGTAACTATTAATTTTGATTGCAGTTCTACAACTCCTATTGCTAATGATGACTATGTTAGTGTTGTTGAAGATAGACGTCGTGACATTAATATTCTGGATAACGACCATGCTTTTGGTCATGGCCCGATCGTCATTGATCATGTTGTAACAGTCGCTGAGCACGGCGATTTAGTGGTCGGAAATAATCAGCAGACCTTAACGTGGATTCCTACAACACCAGATTATTGTGGTAAAGATAGCTTTTCCTATCAGGCTAGAAATGATGTCGGTGAAAAAACAGAGCTAGCGACAGTGAGTGTTGTGGTCGCCTGTGTGTTTGATTTCCCAATTGCACAATCAGATGTTATCGAAGTGTATGGTTACGATAACGCGATTATTAATGTGTTAGAAAATGACGAAATAAATGATTTGCAAGCAACAGAAGTGATTATCGAGACGCCGCCACGATATGGGCGTGCTTATCGTAACTCAGATAAGACCTCTATTCGTTATACACCAAGTGAAGGTATTATTTGTTATGAAGATAGGTTTTCATACAGAATAGTAGGTAAAGGGTTCAGAGGGGAGCGAGTTGAGAGTCGCGTTGCTGACGTGAAAATAAAACCTGTTTGCGATGATAAAACCCCCAGAGTTAGAGATAGAGTGTTTTCTCTACTTGAAGATCGTTCTCAACAGCTAAATTTAATTTCTAATGCTATTGACCCAATTCAGGGAGGATTGAAAATTTATGACTTTCCCAACCTCCCTAAGCATTTTTCTCTTCATATTGATGTATCAAATCAACGAGTTTATGCTCATCCGATAGGTAAAGACTATTGTGGGAGAGATACATTTTCTTACCGGGTAGTCGATGCAGATGGTGTAATTAGTCGTGAAGGACAGGTAGTTTTAGATGTACAGTGCGTAGAAGATAAAATCACTGTTAATCATGATAGTTATGTAGTCTCCTCTGATGTTCATACCAAATTAGATGTGCTTAAAAATGATATCAATCCTGATAATGCACAAGTACAAATATTTGCAAAAGACTATTTATCAAGTCAGTTTGGTGGCATTACAAAGGATCAAAAAATAGTGTATGTGCCAGCTAAAGGAGCATGCGACTATACTACATCGATGCTATATGAAGCTAGAATGCCTGATGGAACATGGTCTAGTAGCGCCCGCGTCACCGTAAAGCAAGTATGTAAAAATGATCCGCCAACAGCAAGAGATGATTCATTGAGGTTGCGTGCAGGTAGAAAGGAATATCTGCATATATTTAACAATGATTATGATCCAGATAAAAATGACTCGTTGAAAGTTAAGCACTTTAATACGCTTCCCCGTTTTGGTGAATTAAGTATTGATGAAGACACTGGTTATGTAATTTATCAATCATATGCTGGTATATGCGGAGTCAGTGATAGTTTTACTTATACCTTGGAAGATCTAGGTGGTTTAGTGTCAAACGAAGCGAGTGTGTTGATTACAGAGATTCAATGCACACATTCAAACCCGATCGTAGTTGATGACACGGCAACAGTACTGTCGGGTAATAGTGTGGCTTTAGATCCTCTTGCCAATGATTATGATCCAGATGGTGACAGGCTTTTCATAGACTGGGCTCGCGTAAAGGAAGGGGAAATACAATTAACAACGGACTATCCTCAGTCATTGGTTTTTACGCCACACCAAGATTATTGTGGTGAAATTGATATTCAATACGGCGTGGTGGATGCCAATAGAGCAGCGCGACAGTACGGGGCTATTGAAGGTAAAATTGTTGTTGATGTGTTATGCGGAGATTTAAATAGTGATGTAAATCAGTTATCGACTCCAAATTATGAGGTTGTTGATATGGAGCATGTTGTTGTGCGATGGGGGGAAGTAAACAACGTCGACTATTATAAACTTCAACAACAAGTTCACGATGGTGAGATCACTACTCAAACGTATACAGATTTTGAAGTCGGTTTTGAAAATGCCTTGAATTACATTAGTCGCTTTAGAGTTGCAGGTTGTAACATATCTGGGTGCGGGAACTATTCGCTATGGACAAGCTGGGTAGGGGAAAAGCCATCCGTACCAGCAAGTCCTTATGTATACCAAGATGATTCTGGGCAGCATATATCATGGGGAGGTTTAACCAACGCGCAGGAGTATGTACTTGAGTTAAATTATGATGACGAAGGATGGATTCAGGCTTCTAGGACTCCATTTACAGAGTTTCATCATAATAGTGAGCTTACCGGTACGCGAATCTACCGTGTTTCTGCGTGCAATATGGTCGGGTGTTCTGAATTTTCACACTCTTCAAATCTAATCGGAGGACCAGTACCTCAGATTCCATTGGCTCCTTTTGCTGAACAGGTTGGAGGGTGTCAATATATACGTTGGACTCCCGTTTCAGGCGCAAGCAGTCATAAACTCGAAATGAAATTTAACACTGAAGGTTGGATGTACGTAAATAGTGCTGAGGAAAGCTTTGAACATTGCAGCGATTTGATTGGGGAAAGAGTTTACCGTGTTGCGGCATGCAACCAAGGGGGATGTTCAGCATTTTCACCGGAATCAAATGTAATCGGAGGGGCGATACCGAATAGAATCTTTATATCCCCTATAGCAGTTCAGCGAAATTCAGGGCAGAAAATTAGTTGGAATAGTGCAAAGGGGGCGACCCGCTATATTATTGAGGTGAATTTCAACGATGAAGGATGGTTGACTGTGTCTGCTACTAGTGCTCTGTTTTTCGAGCATAATTCGTATTTGGCAGGTCAAAGACGTTATAGAGTTAGCGCCTGCAATAAGTTTGGATGTAATGATCCCTCTCCGCCATCAAATATGATCACTTTGGAAGTACCGATTTTGGAATGGAGCAAAAGTAAAGTAACTATTGCTGAGCCTTTAACAATTGTGG
The DNA here is from genome assembly GCF_025751585.1 of Fluctibacter corallii. Lineage (GTDB taxonomy): Bacteria > Pseudomonadota > Gammaproteobacteria > Enterobacterales > Alteromonadaceae > Fluctibacter_A > Fluctibacter_A corallii. The sequence goes on along the minus strand of NZ_JAOWKX010000001.1, from coordinate 166,545 downwards.
GAGTTCCTAACTACATTGAAAAATGCATATCAGCAGAACAATCCAAAATCGAATTTCTAAATAAGCCAATAGTATATTTTTATAGTGTCACGTCAGGTGAAGTAAATCGATGGAATTGTTATAACATTGATGGCAGTTTGCACTTCGTATTTGATGCGCCTTTATCAATTAGTAAGCTACCTAAACCCAATTTATCAAAGAGTTATAATAGGTAGTTGATATAGCTTTGAAAGGGTCAAGTTGAATATCTTGACCCTTCTATATCGTTACCTTGCGTTGAACGCTTCTATTTGAGAAACAATTCCATCGGCGTCTAGTTGCAATTCGGTATACATTTCTTGTTGTGTACCCTGCATAATAAACTCGTCAGGTAAGCCAAGTTGTAACAACGGCTTCAATTGTTTAGATTGCATCAAGTACTCGCCTACAGCAGAACCTGCTCCGCCCGCTATTGCGCCATCTTCAAGAGAGACGAAAAGCGTATGGTCACTGCATAGCGCATCGATAACGGCTGTATCAAGTGGTTTCACAAAACGCATATCAATAACGGTCGCGTTAAGGCGCTCGGCTGCTTCTTCAGCGTAAGGTAAGAGCGTACCGAAGTTAAGAATAGCAATGTGCTCACCACGGCGCACTTCACGGCTTTGACCAATTTCTAGCGCTGTCATGGAGCTCTGGATATCAACCCCCTTGCCACTGCCTCTAGGGTATCGAACGGCCGCGGGCTGATTAAGCTTGTGTCCTGTATACAGCATTTGACGACATTCATTTTCATCTGCTGGTGCCATGATAACCATATTTGGAATGCAGCGCATGAACGGAATATCAAACGCACCTTGGTGAGTTGGGCCATCTGCGCCCACAATGCCTGCACGGTCAATAGCAAACAACACGGGTAAGTTTTGAAGTGCGACATCATGAATAAGCTGATCGTACGCTCGTTGCAGAAAACTCGAATAAATCGCGACAACCGCGTTTAGCCCTTCTTTGGCTAACCCTGCTGCGTAGGTCACCGCATGCTGCTCAGCAATCGCGACATCAAAATATTGTTCTGGAAATTCTTGTGAAAAACGCACCATGCCCGAACCCTCTCTCATGGCTGGTGTAACAGCCATTAAATCAGGATCTTCGGCCGCCATGTCGCATAACCAGTCACCAAATATTTTTGAGAACGTTGGCTGTGTTGATGTGGATTTCGGAAGTGTTTCTTCAGCAGGGTTGAACTTAGGTACTGCATGAAACTTAATGGGATCTTGCTCGGCTTTTTCGTAGCCTTTCCCTTTTTTTGTTACCACGTGCAAGATTTGTGGTCCCTTGATGTTTCGCATGTTGCGAAGGGTATCTACCATGCCGTGCACATCGTGGCCGTCGATAGGACCAATGTAGTTGAACCCCAATTCTTCAAATATGGTTCCTGGTACTACCATGCCCTTAATATGTTCTTCTGCTCGGCTGGCGAACTCTTTTATCGGGGGCACATTGCTGAGTAGTTTTTTACCACCATCGCGAATAGAATTGAAAAAACTGCCAGTTAGAAGTCGGGCTAAATGGCTATTTAAGGCACCTACATTTTCTGAAATAGACATCTCGTTGTCGTTCAGTACAACTAGTAGGTCTTTATCCATGTCACCGCCATGGTTTAAGGCTTCAAATGCCATTCCCGCGGTCATTGCACCATCACCAATAACGGCAACCACTTTGCGGCCTTTGCCTTCTTTTTCAGCCGCTACGGCCATACCTAATCCAGCACTAATGGAGGTAGAAGAATGCCCTACAGCAAAGGTGTCGTATTCACTTTCTGGAGGCCAAGGGAATGGGTGTAATCCGCCCTTTTTGCGGATAGTCGTCATTCGTTCACGGCGGCCAGTAAGTATTTTGTGCGGATATGCTTGATGACCAACATCCCAAATCAGTCTGTCGAACGGGGTGTTATAAACATAATGAAGCGCAACAGTCAGCTCAACCGTGCCCAAACCTGAAGCGAAGTGACCACTACTTTGGCTGACGCTAGCAAGAAGATATTGACGCAATTCGTCTGCGCACTGCTTAAGTTTGTCCTGAGGAAGCTCCCTCAGCCCTTCTGGCGTATTTGCAAGTGCCAGAACCGGATAATTAGCCAGATCAAGAGTCATGTTATGCCTAAGTGAGTTATTCTTATTTACGTTTAATGATCGCGATTAACAAGATAATCAGTAAACGCAGTCAATAGTTCTGTATTGTAAGGTAAAGCGTCTAGCGCGTGTAGTGCTTGTTGATGTAATTGCGCCAGATAGTTTTTGGCACCCTCTAATCCTAATAATGATGGATAGGTACTTTTGTTTTGTGCAACGTCTGAGCCTTGAGGTTTACCCAAGGTCGCAGAGTCGCTGGTGATATCCAAAATATCATCCTGAACCTGAAATGCGAGCCCGATTGCACTAGCGAATGATTCTAGTGCCGTTCTAATGGTGTCATTTCTGTCATCAGTCAACGCCAAAGGCATCATGACTGCTGCTTTGATTAATGCACCTGTTTTTTTGTTATGCAGACGTTCAAGCTGCTCTTGATTAATTAAGCGATTGGTAGATGCGATATCTAGTGCTTGTCCGCCACACATGCCCGCGTAACCGCTTGCATGGGATAAATGCCGAATCAATGCGATTCGGCGTAATTCCAAATCCTGAGAAAGTGGATGATTAGCCAACACATCGAACGCCAATGTTTGCAGTGCGTCACCTACGAGAATAGCTGTCGCCTCGTCGAAAGCAATGTGGCAGGTGGGTTTGCCACGTCGAAGATCGTCATCGTCCATGGCTGGCAAATCATCGTGTACGAGCGAATAGCTATGAATACATTCTAAAGCCAATGCTATCGGCGCAATATCGTTGTCTTTCAGGGTTAGCATGCGCCCAGTTGCGAAAGCTAAAAAAGGACGGACACGTTTGCCGCCATTTAACAAGGCATATTGCATTGCATCTTTCAACTGAGGCGCGTGATTGTCTAACTTTGCAATTTCGTTTGTTAGCCGATGCTCAATATCCACCTGAACATGATGTAAAGAATCCTTGAAGCTCATGGCTATTGATCAGTGCCTTGCTCAAAGTCTGCTAAAGTTGCTTGCCCATTTTGATTTAGTAAAATCTGTACACGCTGCTCAGCATCCTGGAGGGTTTTCTGACTCTCTCGGATCAGGGTAATCCCGCGCTCGAACTGCTTTAAAGCCTGATCTAAAGGCAACTCACCTTGCTCCATTTGGGAAACGATAGTTTCTAGTTCTTGCATCGATGCTTCAAATGAAGTGGGTTGCTTATCTGTCATGACGCCTCGCAGTGTAAAAAGATAAAAATCAAAAGCGCGCACCTTACCTGACGGTGTGATGCGGGTCAACATTTTAGCGTGATGAGGTGGATTTCGGAAGGCTATTTACGTGGTATCTTGACGACTTTCTCATTTCTATTGGTTAAGTAAATGGTTACAGCGTCGATACATGGGAGAAGATACAGTTTAATACCTGATTATTAAGTAATAAATTGAGCATTCGTCAATTAGCGATTAGCATTATAGACAGAAAACGTTTTTAATAGTCTAACTCTATTCTACATATTCCGTAAGTTGGGAGGATAACGTGGATTTAGCAACCCTAATAGGTATGCTTGGCGCGATCGGTTTCGTGGTCATGGCGATGGTTATGGGCGGAGACATTGGCATGTTTATCAATGTGCCGTCGGTTCTCATCGTATTTGGTGGCACCTTGTTTGTTATTCTTTCTCAACACACCATGGGGCAGTTTTTCGGTGCAGGTAAAATTGCCGGCAAAGCCTTCATGTTCAAAATTGAAGCGCCAGAAGAATTGATTCAAAAAATCGTTGAAATGGCAGATGCCGCGAGAAAAGGAGGCTTTCTCGCGCTTGAAGAAGCTGAAATTGAAAATGCCTTTATGCAAAAGGGCGTAGATATGTTAGTTGACGGCCACGATGTAGAAGTCGTGCGTGAAACACTCGCGAAAGATATTAGCATGACAACCGCTCGGCATGAGTTTGGCGCCGCTATTTTTAAAGGAATGGGCGATGTGGCACCGGCGATGGGAATGATTGGTACATTAATTGGCTTGGTGGCGATGTTGTCCAACATGGATGATCCAAAATCGATTGGTCCCGCGATGGCCGTAGCGCTGCTAACGACCTTGTATGGTGCATTCCTTGCCAACGTCATTTGTTTGCCTATGGCTGTAAAGCTGAGTAACAGGGCATTGGAAGAACAACTTAATCAAAGTTTAGTATTGGACGGAATTGTCGGTATTGCTGATGGTCAAAACCCAAGGGTAATAGAAGGAATTTTGAAAAACTATCTGGCCGCTAGTAAGCGAAACGACAATACTGAAGAAGAGTAGAGAGCGTCATGGCAGAAGAGAAAGAATGTCCTAAATGTCCACCAGAGGGTTTACCTGCTTGGATGGGGACGTTTGCTGATCTTATGTCATTATTAATGTGCTTCTTCGTTCTGCTGCTTGCGTTCTCAGAAATGGACGTGCTCAAATTCAAACAAATTGCAGGCTCAATGAAGTTTGCGTTTGGTGTACAGAATAAAATTGAAGTAAAAGATATTCCCAAGGGAACCAGCGTCATTGCGATGGAGTTTAGGCCTGGGCGACCTGACCCTACGCCTATCGAAAACCTTCAACAACAAACCATCGATATGACCCAGCAAATGCTTGAATTCCAAGCAGGTGATGAAGACTCCGCAGGTGGACGTCAAAAACAACGGGGTGAACAGCGTGGTGGATCTGCGCAGCAAACCACGACAGACTCTTCCTCTAGCGCTTCACAAAGCGCAGAGCAGCAAGAGGTGAATGAACAAGTTAAGAAAGTGGCTGAACAGCTTCAAAAGCAGATATTAGATGGTTCGGTTGAACTTGAGTCGTTGGGGCAACAAATCACCATTCGAATTCGAGAAAACGGATCGTTTTCTGCTGGTTCTGCATTTTTACAACCACAGTTTAAACCGATTCTACAAAAGATAGGTACGTTACTGGCAGATATGCCCGGAGAAATTGAAATATCTGGTCATAGCGATAGCCAGCAAATCTCGAATGAGTTATATCGATCAAACTGGGACCTTTCTTCTCAACGCGCTGTTGCGGTAGCTGAGGAGCTAAGGACCGCACCGGGATTCGATGAGTCGAGAATGGAGGTAGTGGGGCGTGCCGATACGCAGCCTCTAGCTGCGAATGAAAATGGCGAAGATCGTAGCCGGAATCGTCGAGTAGAGATCTCCATTAATCAAGGTAAGCCTAAGTTGTCGAAACCGATCTCGGTGATAGAGCCAGATTCCAATTAAAATCCGGCTCTATTTGTAGGGTGCTATTAGCTAGTTTTTCTGCGGCTAAAGGCGATACCCGCTAAGCCCAACGATAACAGAGAAAATGTTAACGGTTCTGATATTTCAGCAATATTGACAGATACATTGTCAAATGCGGCACCTAAATATGCATTGGTATCAGAGGAATATAGTCTAACACTGTCGAATTGTGCGCCAGAGAAAGACAGTCTATCTGAGCGATAAAAGCCAGCAGGTGACGGAAATTGAAGACTGGTGCTGCCCACTACATTCCCCTGAAACATGACGTCCAACAACAAGGCGGGGGTGTTTAGATTATTGTAACCCGTAATGACGTCCAAGCCGATTGAGTTAGCAATTAGTCCTGAGAATGTCAGCGTCATAGTTGAGAAGCTGTTAAGAGAAAAACTTGGGCCGGGCGTAGGACCAAAGCCTCCCATTAACAGTACATTTGAATTGGGTACACTGCTTCCGAAGGTATCTATAACTCCCTCTTCGTACGTGTTGTCAAAGGGGGCCATTTCAGAATACGTAATGCCATTGTTTGTAAAAGATGTACCAGCAAAACCTTCAGACATATCTTCAAAATCTGATGTCAGAAGTGCAGCATTAGATGCAGAGACTGTAAACAGCGCGAGTAAAGGAAATGATTTCGCTAATGCCTTTAACATTATGAGATCTCCATAATTAAATGTTAAAAAATGATAAATGTTTAACCATTCCTAGCTAAACGTGGAAAATGATGAGATGAATGGTAAAAAATAGCAACCACAAAGTTACGTCAAGCGATATTTAATGTACTAAATTGGTAATATCAAGGGACGAATGTATAATCCGCCGACATTTTTGTTATCTCAATTATCAGCCAGAAGCGTTTCTATGAAGTTCATTATTAAATTGCACCCTGAAATTACGATTAAAAGCCGCTCCGTAAGAAAGCGTTTTACGAAGTTACTTGAGTCGAATATACGGTTAGTTATCAAGCAAAATGAGCTGTCAGTGGAAGTACGTAATCTGTATGACAAACTGGTGGTGATGGTGAATCCGTCTGCACAACCTCATGTAGCGCAACTTGCTGAAATTTTGCGAAATATTCCAGGAATTGAACAAGCTTTGCTGGTAGAGGAAAGTGAGTATGTTGATATTGACGATATCTATCAGCAAGTCAAGGCGTATTGGCATGACAAACTAGCGGGTAAATCCTTTGCCGTAAGAGTAAAACGAAAAGGCAAGCAAACGTTTAGCTCAACGGAAGTGGCCGCCTATGTTGGCGGCGGTCTTAATCAGTTTTGCGAAACAGGTGGCGTGAATCTATCCAAGCCCGATGTTGTGGTGAGTCTCGAAATCGATAAAGACAAACTTTATATCGTCAAAGATCAATTTAAATGTTTGGGCGGAATGCCATTGCCAACTCAAGAAGATGTGGTTTCTCTTATTTCTGGCGGGTTTGATTCTGGTGTGGCGAGTTACCAAATGATCAAACGCGGTGCAAAAACGCATTTCTGCTTCTTCAATTTGGGAGGGCGCGACCATGAGATCGGCGTTAAGCAGGTTTCCTATTACTTGTGGAAGAAGTTTAGTAGCTCTCATAAAGTGAAGTTTGTAGCGGTTGATTTCGAACCCGTTGTAACAGCCATTCTAGAGCACGTGGATAATGGCATGATGGGCGTTGTGTTGAAGCGTATGATGCTCAGAGCGGCAGAGCAAGTCGCCGATAATTTGCAAATAAATGCCTTGGTAACTGGTGAGGCGTTGGGGCAGGTGTCGAGCCAAACAATGACGAATCTACATGTGATTCAGCAAGCCACGAATAAATTAGTGCTTAGGCCACTCATTTGCATGGATAAATCTGAAATTATTGACATTGCCCGTAAAATTGGAACTGAGGATTTCGCCAAAACTATGCCTGAATATTGCGGTGTAATTTCGAAGAATCCGACGGTACGAGCGGTACTGGAAAAAGTACAAGAAGAGGAAGCCAAATTACCTGAGGATTTAATTGATCGCGTTGTTAAAGCGGCGAATGTTAGAGATATTCGTTCTATTGCGAAAGAAACCGAAGAAGAAATCAGAGAGGTTGAATCCACCGCTTCTTTGCCCCAAGGGGCCGTGGTATTAGATATCCGTGCACCTGAAGAAGAAGACGCAAACCCATTAGAGCTAGACAATATTGATGTCGTTCACATTCCGTTTTTCCGGTTGTCTACTCAGTTTGGCGACTTAGATCAGAGTAAAGATTATTATCTGTATTGTGAGCGTGGCGTAATGAGTAAGCTTCAAACCTTGTTGTTACATGAGCAAGGTTTCGAGAATGTGAAAGTCTACAGACCAAATAAAAAATAGCCTTACGTACGAGTTTATATTGAAAAGGCGCATCATGCGCCTTTTCTGTTTGTAGAACGTTTATATTGATCAAGCGAGAGTAATTGGCTTCTTTCGTCGGGGAAACTATCAATACTTGGGAGTAAAGCAACACCTTCTTTTTCAAAGAGGATTCTTACCGTATTGTTTCTGCGCCGCGATGGAATAGGCTAGGTACTATTTTTTCGCGTACATAATGCCGACAAAATGAATGGCAATTAACCACCAAATACTGTCTTTAAGTAATATATGGATGGCGTGGACTTTAGGGAAAAAGTCATAAAATGCTTCTTTGTTATCACCCACGACAAAACCAAATATATGAATTGGAATTTCATAATTATTGATCATGATAATGCCGGTTAATACAAGTAACGTGATACAAGAATACAGAGCAATATGGGTGGCTTGAATAAAGACCTTATGGGCTGTGCTCGTTGGCTTTATTCTTGGTATCTTTTCTTTTGAAACGAATGGCATCACGATTCGCACGAAGGTAACAACCAGTAATAAAATGCCAACAAGTGCGTGTATTTCAACTGCTTCTTGTCTGTGGGTGATTTGTCCCTTTATGTCCCAGTCAATATTATGCAGTAATGAAGACAAATTAAGTAACATAAACAGTAACATCAGCGCGGCTGACCAGTGCAGTGCACGATCTACAATATACGTGTTTGTTTTCATCTGGAAGTCCTTTTCGAGTAAGTAAATTACGGGCTAACTATCCCTTCTTTCGAAGATAAGGGCAAGATATTTATGCCCTTTGAGCCATGTTTTACTCTGTTGATTTTACTGTAGAATTTTGGTGTAGCTGGACGCATCTATTTCAATAACTTGCACGGTAATTGAAATGTTCGTTAATGGCAGTTCAGCCAGATTTTCTGCAACCGTTTGAGACAATCTGGCTTTTTGGCTTTCGGTACGCCCGGGCATGATCGACAATACAACGTGAATGAACTCGTCATTACCGTCACCCACTTTGTAGTGCTTGCAAATCGATGCGCGGGTTTTAATATCTTTGGTAGAAAATAAAGCACTTTGAATGGCGCTTAAGTGCACACTTTCAACAATAGAGCGTGGTGCAATGAGATCTCTAACACCTTTTGAATATTCAATAATACAGCTTGGCATAATGCGTTGTTCTTTTCTTTTTACTCACTGATTACTCAGAACGGCAGGTTCTGACAGGTTGTGTTTTGTCAAAGAATATCGAAATTTCTGCCACAGTAACACCCCATTTTGACAGATATGAACGGTTCATTAGGCGATTGTTATCCATCATGTACATCCAATCGTCAACGGCAAACTCCCATGTCGTACCTGACACAGGGACGGTGAGCGTGTACTCCCAGTTAAATGCGGTTCCTTCTGCTTTGCCAGTTGCTGTGCCAATCACGTCTCCTGCAGTGCCCGTTACTTCACCACTTGGAGATATATTCAGGCGCCAAATACGCGTTTGAGTTTCGCCATCGGCATAATAAAAGGTTTCATCTAACGTGCCTGACATGCCATTTTCTGTGGGCTCCCACGAGCCGATAATATCGACACAAAAACGACGAGTTAATTTTTTAGAATAGTCTTCTACAATACCCCATGCCGTCACCTGCCCATTAAAGTATTCTGTTAACGAGAATTCAGGCGAAGTGCCCTTGTAGTCTGCTAGCTGCGTTGAGCAGCTGGTTAAACTTATCGAAGCCACCACAATGAGGAAATGGAATTTCATGTTAATTTTCTCCGATAAGTTTGCGCCTGGCTTTTGGGAAGCTGCAATCCGGTGATAGCCAAATAGCGAGGAAGTGCTCACCAAAGTCGGCGTCTGGTATAGAGCCAATCAGTGATTGGTTAAAGTAGAAGTGACTGGTGTTGTCAGCGGTGACGAGCAATGATAGTTGGTCGCCGTCTTTCACATCTGGCCAAATTTGAGCCAGCGTTTCTAACCACGTCGATACCTTAGAGTGAGTAACACCAAGTTTGCGCCACTCCTTTTGAGTTTGTTCGACCAATTCGTCACTGTCGATATTTCTCAAATAATTCAGGCTCAACATAAGCGGACGAAGAGACGTCTCGTAATCTCCCGACGGGCTATAAAGCGTGGCATCGTATACGTCCCAAAACCATACGCTGAGTCGCGCTGATCCTACTTCGCGTAAGCCATCCAATGAATAAGTCGGCGAAGCTGAAGTATTTGCTGTAACTGCTACCGCTAATAATCCGGCTATTATGGTAAAGATGCGAAGGTAAGTGCGAAACATTACCTTACCCACGTTGCTGTGCAGGCGGGTTTGGTCAATACCAACTGAACCGTGCTGATGGTTCTTTCTAAAAAACCACCTTCACAATAACAGAAATAATAGCGCCACAAGCGCATGAACCGCTCGTCGTAGCCATTATTGAGTAGATCGCGCGCAGAGGCGTTAAAGTTGCGATGCCAATCTTGTAACGTTCTGGCGTAATCAATGCCAATGTCATGAGTATCGCGAATCATCATGTTGGTGTAATGCTTCAGGTGATTGTTCAGCATATATAACGAGGGTAAAAAACCACCTGGGAAGATGTGTTTTTGGATAAAGTCTACACTACGGCTATAGCTCTCAAAGCGGCGGTCGTCGATAGTGATAGATTGCAGTAGCATAATGCCGTCTTCTTTAAGTAACGCATTGCAGGTTTTGAAAAAGGTAGGTAGATAGGCTTTTCCTACTGCTTCGATCATTTCAATCGATACGATTTTATCGTACTTGCCTGTGCCATACTCGGTAAGTGTGCGGTAGTCTTGTTTGAGCAGCGTAATTTTGTCGTCTAAGTTCTCTCGCGCTATCCATTCTTTCGCGTAGGCATGCTGCTCTTCTGAAATCGTCGTTGTCGTAACCTTACATCCATAATGCTTTGCTGCGTATATGGCTAAGCCACCCCAGCCTGTGCCGATTTCAAGTAGGTGATCTTTTTCTGATAGTTGTAGTTTGTCACAAATCGACGCGAGCTTGTGGTATTGAGCTTGCTCTAATGATGCATCATTAGAGGGGTAAATGGCTGCCGAATACATCATGGTTTCATCTAAAAAGCGGGTGTAAAGCGCATTACCAAGATCATAGTGAGCGGCAATGTTGCGCTGCGCCTGACGTTGTGAATTTCGATTTTGCCAATGAGCTAATTGACGAAGCGGCAGCGCAATCCATTTTGCTTTACGCTCCCAAGCATCAAGCATAGGTAAATTTCTGGCAAATATACGTATTACGCTAGTTAAATCTGGCGTATCCCAAAGCCCGTCAGTATATGTTTCTCCTGATGCAACACTGCCGCCAAACAGCAGTCGACTGTAGGCCTTGGTATCAATGATGTTTATGTGTGCGTGAAGGGCGTCTGCACGGTTACCAAAGTCGCCAACTAATCTATCATTTTCAGTCAGAGTCATGCTTCCTTTAGGTAGTAAAGAGAAGACTTTGACCAAGACTTTTTTTGCAATTCCATCGAGCACGGATATCGGGGCGCTCTCGGCCAGATGCTGTTCACGTTCTAACATAATTTACACGGTCTCATTTTACGATTTCGGATGGGGATACACTGGCATACCTTTTACCCAAAGTTTTAGTGCCTGCCAGTAAATACCCACCACGGTTTTTATTGTCATACTAGGAATACTCACCAATACGCGAAATAACGTTTTTGAGTTCAGTTCTTGTTTACGCAAATTGAGTGCAGCATCAAACTCTTTACTCTCTGCATGGCATGATAAGTGTAGTTTAAGTGTGTCTTTAGGCTGAGCTACGCGCCATTTGTAACGCATTTCCATGTTATTGAAAGGCGATACGTGAAATGCTTTTATGCTGTCTTCTTGTTTGTTTAAATCTACCAAATAATGATGGCGTTCATTCCATGGTGTATTGCTGACTTCTGCCAGCATGTGGGTAAATTCTCCTGACGGGTTACGTAAGTAGTAAAAATTGACTGGGCTAAAATACAGGCCGAGCGTGCGAGTTTGCCCCAACAAAAAGATGTCGCCTTCAAGAGGCTGACCATGTAATGATGACATCTTGTTGAGCACACTCTGTTGTAATGAGGTGTCAGGTTCCCCCAAATAATCTGAACGTCGAAAGGTAACGGGCGAGAAGCCATTCAGGTTGAACCCTGTTACTTGATTGGCGACTTTTTCTATCTCGTCTAGCTTGAGCCAAAACAAAAAAATACGGTAAGTGAATCGATGCACTTTGGGTTTATGCCGAGCATGCAATACGGTGCCTACATACAATGCACTTTCCAATTGTTTGCTATCATTCATCATAGGTCGGTTCCAAATCGTTTGCATACGTCAAGCGCGCTTTTGACACCGTCTTCATGAAAACCGTTGTACCAATAAGCGCCGCAAAAGTGAATGCCGTCACGCCCGCATATTTCGTCTCGTCGTTGCTGGGCGAGCATTGAGCGCTGGCTAAACTGCGGATGGGCGTAACGGAAAGACTGAATGATTGAATCGGGTGCAACGTCGTGACTGTTGTTTAGCGTCACGCAGTAGGTAGTATCTTCTTTCAAACATTGCAATATATTCATGTTGTAAGTCACGGTTGCTGGTCGCTGGTTGGCGTCGGGCCCCTGAGTTAAATGATAGTTCCAACTTGCCCATGCGCGTTGCCTTTTTGGCAATAAAGAGGTGTCTGTGTGTAACACCACTTCGTTCTCAGCGTAAGGAATAGCACCGAGTATTTGGGTGTGTTGCTCAGTAGGAGAGTCGAGCATTGCCAGTGCTTGATTACTATGGCAGGCCAATATGACCTCATCAACGTCATAGCTGTCTGATGGCGTTTCTAAACGATAGCCTTCAGCGAGTTTAATGACACGTGATACCGGACTATTGAGTTTGATATTGTGTTTAAAGTCACGTGTTATCGGCTCAATGTATTGTTTTGAACCCCCAACTAGCGTATACCATTGTGGTCTGTCTGTGACATTGAGCAGGCCATGGTTGCTGAAAAATTGTAAGAAAAAGGTCAGTGGAAATTGCTTTACATCGTCTAAGCTGGTTGACCAAATCGCTGCGCACATTGGCAAAATATAGTTAACTGCAAAAACATCGCTGAATGTATGCGCTTGCAAAAATTGCCATAGGGTTAAGGTTGCATCTTCGTGGGGCTTGTCTAATTGTTGTTTACACAATTTGTTGAAGCGCAATATCTCGCTTATAAGCCGATAAAAAGAGGGGCGAAAAATGTTGCGACGTTGTGCGAACAGTGTATTCAAGTCATGCCCATTATATTCCAAATTAATAGATGGATTCTGTACACTAAAACTCATTTCTGTGGGCTGTCGTTCTACCCCTAATTGGTCGAGAAGCTTGATAAAGTTGGGATACGTCCAGTCGTTAAAAACAATAAAACCGGTATCAATGGCAAGTGTTTTATCTGGTGTTTCGACATCGATAGTCGCTGTGTGCCCGCCAATGTAGTTATTTGCCTCTAGCATTATGATGTCATATTTTTTGCTGAGTAAATAACCGCAAGTGAGCCCTGAAATACCTGAACCGATAATACCAATCCGTTTTGTCATGAAGAAATCGCTTTTTACATTATTGTTTGTTTAACGTACCACCCAACCACACTTTTACTGCGTTAGGTAGCTTTGAGAGTGCGCGTAATATGAACGCAAATCCGTAAGGAAAATAAATAGATCGTTCTTTTAGCCTTATGCCATGAAAGAGCGCTTTTGCCGCATCATCAACGTGCATTTTCATGGGCATGTCGAAGTCATTCTGGTCAGTCATGGGGGTTTCAATAAATCCCGGACTAACCGATTGCACTATAATGCCACGGGCCTTTAAATCTACCGCTAAGGTTTTGGTTAAATAATGGGTTGCCGCTTTACTGGCACCATAAGCTTGGCTTTTGGTGAAAGGCAATAGTCGTGCAAGGCTATCGACAATGACAATTTGGCTGCCTCTTCGTAATTTAGGAAGCAGGGCTTCAATACAGTGAACCACACCAAAAAAATTCACTGCAAATACGCGTTCGAACATGTCTGAGTCAAATGCCTCTACATCAACGTACTCACACACGCCCGCGTTGAGCACAACAACATCTGGGGCATCGATACTAGAAAGAGACTGATTTACCGCGTCTTTTTGCGTCACGTCGAAACATATACCTTTTACCTGTTTGATCATTCTGAGTTGTTGCAAGGCTGCTTCGTTTCTGCCACAAGCTATTACATTCCAATCATTTGCGCTCGCCACGTTAACTAGGGCACGGCCTATTCCTGATGTTGCGCCCGTAATCAGCATAGTTTTCATAGATAAATTAGACCCTTAGCGTTCATACACTATTTAACGTAAATCCAGTTAAAGAGATCACTCCCCAATATGGCATTTTTTTTAATCCAAAGCGCGAAACCTTTCGTAAAGGGAATTATCAAGGCTATTGGAGACACAATGTGGAAAATGTAGAGCGATTTACGCTGCCGCTATTTCCCTTGTCTGCGCACCTTTTACCCGGCGGCAAGATGCCTTTGCGAATATTTGAGCCGCGGTACACGCGAATGATCAAAGAAGCGTGCGCGAATGACTCAGGATTCGGCATGTGTATGTTAAATGCCGCTGGAAGCAAAGAAGACAATACGCACATCTATCCGATTGGTACCTATGCCAAAGTGACCGACTTTGATTTGCTTGAAGACGGTTTACTGGGGGTTACCGTCGAGGGAAAGAGTTGTATTGCTATTGAATCGATTTCTCAAGAGGATGATGGCCTTAGGCTAGGTGAGTGCTACTGGTTGGGTAATTGGCATGAACAACCTGCAAGTACGCAAATGGGCTCTGTAAATGACAAGCTGAAAGAGCTGTTTAATGCGTATCCTGAGGTCGGAAGGTTATATCCCTCGCCGAAATTCGAGGATCCCGCTTGGGTAATGTTTCGTTGGCTAGAACTATTGCCAATTGATGCAGAGCAAAAGCAACGCTTTTTAATTGAAAAAGATTACAGCAAAGTGCTCAATTATCTGACACACTTAATGGAGTGATCCATTTTCTGTGTCTTGCGTAATCATAACTATTGTTCACGTCAAGGTAACGGATATGCTAATCGGAATTCCAGTGGAAACCAAACAATTGCAAGCCGCGAAACCAAAAGACTGTGCCGAAGAAATGGCTGCGTATCTATCGTTAGTAGCAACCACTCGATGCCGTGCGTCATACGCTAAAGTATTTGGTTACTTCGCACCTCGTCTTCGCTCCTATGCGTTAAAGCAAGTGGGGAACGAGGCACTGGCGATGGAGCTTGTGCAAGATACGATGTCGAATGTATGGCAAAAAGCGCATTTGTTCAACGCAGAGAAGGGTTCACCTTCAACATGGATATTTACC
This sequence comes from Fluctibacter corallii, assembly GCF_025751585.1. Classification (GTDB taxonomy): domain Bacteria; phylum Pseudomonadota; class Gammaproteobacteria; order Enterobacterales; family Alteromonadaceae; genus Fluctibacter_A; species Fluctibacter_A corallii. The sequence goes on along the minus strand of NZ_JAOWKX010000001.1, from coordinate 151,526 downwards.
ATTGCGAGAAACATTCGCTACGACATGTTGAGAAAGCAGCAAAACAGAAAGGAAGATATTTGCTCAGACGATTTGTGGCCTGTGTTGTGTGAGACCACCGCAGACAGCAATGAGGTGTCACTTGACCAGCAAGTGACCTTGGAAGAGGTCGGGTATCTGTTTGAACAGTTACCCGCCAAGCAGAAAGCTGTGATCGAAGCGATTTATATCGAAGGCAAGTCACAGCAGGAAGTGGCAGACCAGCTAGATATTCCCTTGGGAACAGTAAAATCTAGAACCCGGCTGGCGCTTCAGCGTTTAAAAGAGATGTTACAAGAGTATGATTAATTTGCATCCTACTGCTACCCAGTTGCAGTCTTTCGCGCAAGGTGTGTGCTCACCTGGTGTGGCGTTAATGGTATCTGCTCACGTAGATATGTGCGAAAAGTGTCAACAACAGCTGTGCCTGTTCCTAGACGAAATAGGCAGCCGAGAAATTGACAACGCTTCTATCGACATGTCGATAGAATACGACACGATGTTGTCAGATATCTTACGGTTGCCTGAAGCTGAAGCGCGTAGAGGTATTTTTGTTGAACCCACGCTAGAACTCGACGGCAAGCGGTTTCACGTTCCAAGAGCATTGCAGCGATACGTAGCGAAAACTGGCAATTGGTCACGTTTGCTGGGTAATTTGTGGCAAGCGCCTGTGAACTTAGGGGATGGCACGAAAGCTAACTTCATATTTATGGAAGAAGGCGGGAGTGTGCCTGAGCATACTCACAAAGGCGAAGAGCTAACACTTGTGATTGATGGGCAATTCAGCGACGGAATCGGCCGCTATGATGCCGGAGACTTCATCGCCTTGGATGGAACGCACAAGCACACACCGAAGGCAGATACTTCTGACGGATGTTTGGTGTTTAGTATCGTTGACAAACCGTTGCACTTTACTTCGGGCGTTGCGCGGTTACTCAACCCATTCAGTCACTTGTTCTTCTAGGCTAGAAACAGTAACGTTTTCAAAAACGCATACGCCTTGCAGGTATCTGAAAGGGTATGCGTTTTTTGTATGTAAAGAATAGCGGAGACGTGTTCACACATAACACTATGTGTGAACATTAATGCTAGCTAGCGTATGAACTGTCTGGGTAGTTGAGACGAAGGGTTTTTAACGCATTTTGTTTTAACTCGACCAAATCCAATTGATCGTAGCTTTCAATCATAATTTCCAGTGCTTCTTGCACATGGATTGAATCGGGATAATTTTCTAAGACAAATTTACCTCGATTTGCAGCCGCTACGTAAGCTTCTCGTTTCATGTAGAAGCGGGCAATCATGATTTCATACTTTGCCAAACGGTTCTTTATAAACGCCATGCGCTTTAACGCGTCGTTAGCATATTTGCTGTCCGGGTATTTTTGAATCAGACTTTTAAAATCGTTGAATGCTTCACGCGACCTTGAAGGGTCTCTGTCTGAGCGATCGATTCCTACCAACTCTTGAAATAAGTTTTTGTCTGCGTCCATGTTTGCTAAACCACGCATATAGAGTGCGTAATCAACGTCGGAGTGATTTGGATTAAGCCTGACGAAGCGATCGATGGTGGCTAGCGCTTCATCGGTTTTGCCAGTTTTATAGTACGCGTAAATTAAGTCAAGCTGTACCTGGTGTGACAGCGGACCGAATGGAAAACGCGAATCTAGCGCGCTCAAAACGGTCGCGGCACCAGAGAAATTTCCGTTGTCTAAATTGGTTCTTGCTCTTTCGTACAGTTGCTCTGCGGTGTCATTGGCAACAACAACCTCATCATCCGGTGATGACGAACAGCCTGACATTGTTGCTAAAGTAGCCGCAACAGCAAGCGTTTTTAATAAAGCTTTGATATTCATTATCACTCTTATCGTTATACATATGGTGCCTTAGCTGGCACTCGAAAAATCAAACTCGCAGCATTCTAACGTACTGTGATTTTGGATGCACATGTTAATTTTAATGCTTCATTGAGAGTGAAACCTATGGGAAAAGTTCCGTTCATATAACCAGGGCATACACTTTTAAGTCTTCTATTTCGCTGGGCCGTGCCAAATTTCTGCTCAAAGATATGCTAACCCTGCCCAACTCGCTGCGATTCGTAGTATAATCAGCTGATTAACTAGATTTGTAGGTTGTTTTATTACATGACTGATAATGTTGAATCAGTTGAGCTAGACGCCATTGTGCCAGAGTCGTTCTATGGTAAACGCTTGGATCAGGCTTTAGCAGAATTATTTCCAGACTATTCCCGTTCGCGTATTAAAGATTGGATCTTGGCGGGCAATGTCAGTGTCAATGATGTTAACGTATCTAAGCCGCGCGAAAAATTGGTGGGCGGAGAGAGCGTGGCCATCAATGCCCAAATTGAAGTGCATGGTAGTCATCAGGCACAAGATATTGAATTGGATATTGTCTATGAAGATGACGATATTTTAGTGATCAATAAACCCCGAGATTTAGTGGTACACCCTGGCGCTGGTAATGCCGATGGCACGATTTTGAATGCCTTGTTAAACCATGTTCCCGATATTGCCACAGTGCCACGCGCTGGCATTGTTCATCGATTGGATAAAGATACGACAGGGTTGATGGTTGTCGCGAAAACGATTCCTGCGCAAACTCACTTAGTCGAGCAGCTACAAGCGCGAGAAATCAGTCGCGAATACGAAGCCGTTGTGTATGGCACCATGGTGGCTGGTGGAATGGTAGATCAACCGATTGGCCGTCATCCAACTAAGCGCACCAGTATGGCGATTCGTGAAACGGGTAAGCTGGCAACCACCCATTATCGCGTGATGGAGAAATTCAGAGCGCACACCCATTTACGTTTGAAACTTGAAACCGGAAGAACCCACCAAATTCGCGTGCATATGTCTTATTTAAAGCATCCGCTGGTGGGCGACCCGCTCTATGGCGGGCGTCCGAAATTGCCAAAACGTGCAGGGCCAGACATGGTACACATGCTGCGAACCTTTAACCGTCAAGCGTTGCATGCTGCGCAGTTAGAACTGGCGCATCCCATTTCAGGTGAGTGGATGGGATGGCAAGCGCCGCTACCCGATGATATGGTGGAATTGCTTGCTGTATTGAAGCAAGACACAGAAGAGCATGGCGTTGACTGGGAATAGCGGGTCGACGCAGCTTTCTCTTATCACCCCAGATTGGGATGTCCCTAACTGGGTCGATGCGTATACCACAACACGAAAGGGAGGTGTGAGCCAGCCTCCCTACGACAGTTTAAACGTGGGTATGCATGTGAAAGATAATCCTGAGCATGTGAAGGCTAACCGCAACATGCTTCCTACCAAGCAGCCGATTCATTGGCTACATCAAACCCACAGCAACAAAATTGTTGAAGCTGGCAGCGCAGAGGCTCATGCCGATGCGAGTTTTACCTCGCGTGACGATGTCGCCTGCGCAGTTATGACCGCTGATTGCATTCCGATTCTTATTTCTAGTGTGCAGGGCGATTGTGTGAGTGCCATTCATGCAGGGTGGCGTGGCTTGGTGAATTCAATTATTGACTCATCTCTTGCGGCATTGCCAAGACCTGCAAACGAGCTCGTAGCATGGATTGGGCCGTGCATTTCTCAGCCTCATTTCGAAGTAGGACAAGAGGTTGCAAAGCAATTTAAATCTTATTCGAATGCTATTTCTCAGGGCCAGCAGCAGGGAAAGTATCATATAGATATGGCCTTGGTTGCGGCGTTACAACTACGTTCTTTGGGGGTGCAACACGTGTATCAAAGTCAATTATGCACCTACGCAAACGAAGACCTCTTTTTTTCGCATCGGCGCGCAACGCACCAAGGTTTAAGTGATTGCGGTAGAGTCGCAACCGTTATAGCGTTGACATAAGATTGGTGTTGGTTTTTGTTTTTCTATACGCCAAGCGAAAAACAAGACCGAGTTAGCCTCCCAATTAGCCCTCGACTTAGCATAGATCAATCTTCCTTTTAGCAGACTTGAATATATTTAATTTTATACCCATACATTAGTCAGAGTTTGATTTTCGAGAGAGCATTATGCGTTTAGATCGGTTTACCAGTAAGTTTCAAATGGCAATTTCTGATGCGCAATCTATCGCGTTAGGACGTGATCACCAATACATTGAGCCTGTGCACTTAATGACGGCATTGCTGAATCAGCAGGGTGGATCCGTCAGGCCATTGTTTGACACTGCCAAGCTGAATGTTAACAGCCTCCGGTCTGCATTGTCTGAAGCAATCGAGCGTTTACCTCGCGTTGACGGCATTGGCGGCGATGTGCAGTTAAGTAAAGATACGGTTGTGCTGATCAATTTATGCGACAAAATTGCGCAAAAACGTAAAGATGACTACATCACCTCTGAAATATTCGTACTCGCTGCACTTCAAGATCAAGGCAAACTAGGTACGATATTGAAGCAGTTGGGGGCGACGGAAGAGAAAGTTGAAGAGGCAATTGAGAAAATGCGTGGTGGCCAGAAGGTCACTGACCCGAACGCAGAAGATGTGCGGCAAGCTCTCGAAAAATATACGACTGATCTGACTGAGCGTGCCGAGCAGGGTAAGCTCGATCCGGTGATTGGTCGAGATGATGAAATTCGCAGAACTATTCAGGTACTTCAGCGGAGAACGAAAAACAATCCCGTATTAATAGGCGAGCCCGGTGTTGGTAAAACCGCTATCGTTGAAGGACTCGCGCAACGAATTATCAATGGTGAAGTACCAGAAGGGCTGAAAAACAAGCGCGTGCTGTCACTTGATATGGGCGCGTTAGTGGCGGGCGCGAAGTATCGCGGTGAATTTGAAGAACGCTTAAAAGCGGTGCTAAATGAATTATCAAAAGAAGAAGGTCGCGTGATCCTCTTCATCGACGAGCTTCATACAATGGTTGGCGCTGGCAAAGGCGATGGTGCAATGGATGCGGGGAATATGCTTAAGCCCGCACTTGCCCGCGGTGAACTGCATTGTGTAGGCGCAACCACGCTAGATGAATACCGTCAGTACATCGAAAAAGACGCTGCACTTGAACGCCGTTTCCAAAAGGTCTTGGTAGAGCAACCGAGTGTTGAGGATACCATTGCTATTTTACGCGGCCTAAAAGAGCGATATGAGTTGCACCATTCGGTTGACATTACCGACCCCGCTATTGTTGCCGCGGCGAGTTTGTCACATCGCTACATCAGTGACAGACAACTTCCCGATAAAGCCATCGATTTAATAGATGAAGCGGCATCAAGCATACGCTTGCAGATGGATTCTAAACCAGAAGATATGGATCGGCTTGAACGACGCATCATTCAATTGAAATTGGAAGAGCAAGCGCTAGCTAAAGAAAAAGACGACGCCAGTACCAAACGCTTAGAGTTAATTGAACTTGAGCGTGAACAAGCTGAATTAAAATATGCAGATTTAGAAAAAATTTGGCTGTCTGAAAAAGAAGCCATGCAAGGTACACAGACCATCAAATCTGAACTAGAACAAGCGAAGCTGGATTTAGAGATTGCGCGTCGAGCATCAGATTTAAATCGCATGTCTGAGCTTCAGTATGGGCGCATTCCCGAATTAGAGCATCGACTTGAACGCGCCGCTGAAGCAGAAAAACAAGACACGCAATTAGTGAAAAATAAAGTCACCGACAATGAAATCGCCGAGGTACTGTCGCGCTGGACAGGCATTCCGGTTGCAAAAATGCTCGAAGGCGAAAAAGAAAAGTTATTAAAAATGGAAGACGTTCTGCATCATCGGGTTGTCGGGCAGGGTGAAGCTGTGAATGCGGTGTCTAATGCCATTCGTCGTTCGCGAGCTGGGCTTGCCGATCCCAATCGACCTATCGGTTCTTTTCTGTTTCTTGGCCCAACAGGCGTGGGTAAAACAGAACTGTGTAAAGCACTCGCGGGCTTCTTGTTTGATACAGAGCAGGCCATGGTTCGTATTGATATGTCGGAGTTTATGGAAAAGCATTCTGTCGCGAGATTGGTGGGGGCACCACCGGGCTATGTAGGCTACGAAGAAGGGGGATACCTAACCGAAGCTGTGCGTCGCAAGCCATATTCCGTTATTTTGCTCGATGAAGTCGAAAAAGCGCATCCGGACGTGTTTAACATTTTACTACAAGTGCTAGACGATGGACGGTTGACTGATGGGCAAGGGCGAACGGTTGACTTTAAAAATGCGGTTGTGATCATGACGTCTAACCTTGGCTCTGACATTATTCAAGATATGCATCAAGAAAGTCAGTATAACGAAATGAAGCAGCGGGTGATGTCGGTAGTAGGGCAGCACTTCAGGCCTGAGTTTATAAACCGAATTGACGATACCGTCGTGTTTCATCCGTTGGGCAAAGAACAAATTAAGTCGATTGCTAAAATTCAGTTACTTTCTCTTCGCCAACGCCTCGCTGACAAAGGGTATAAGCTTGAGTTGTCTGGTGCAGCATTAGATAAACTGGCAGAAGCAGGGTTTGATCCTGTGTTTGGGGCAAGGCCGCTGAAACGCGCCATTCAAACGGAAATTGAAAACCCGTTGGCACAACGAATCCTGTCTGGTGAGATGCTACCTGATAGCACAATCAGGATAGATGCAAACCACGAAGGGTTAACGATTCACTAAACACAACAAGGGCGTCAAATGACGCCCTTGTTCGTTCTGATTGTTTATTGCTATCTCGACGTTATTGCAAACTAGCAAGCAAGGCCTTTGCATCATCTCGTTCAGCAAAATCTTGCTGCGTATTGATCGCGGCTTGCAATTCACTTTTGGCTTCGCTTGTTCTTCCCAATTTAGATAGGGCATAACCTAAGTGGTATCGAATCGCTGGATCGTTAGCGTTCATGCTGAATGCGCGGCGCAGTACGTCGAGTGCGTCGCGATACTGCCCTTTTTGAGCGAGTAACCATCCGTAAGTATCCAAAATTGACGGAGCCTCTGTGCCAGTATCTAGCGCTTGTTTCGCATAATCGAAAGCTTTTTCAACGTCACTGTTGATAAAGATGTTGGCGACATTATTTAGAATAAATGCGCGGTGAGGTAACGTATCAATTGTCAGCAAGTATTCATAATGGGGCAGCGCTTTATCGTAAGCGTGTTGATTCATGTAGAAGTCGGCCAACATGTTTCGTGTAAATAAGTCTCCATCTTGGGCGCTAATGTGGCGCGTTGCCAATTTCTCAAACTGAGAAACCCCCAAATTTTGACGGGTTAGCTGATATAAACTGGCAATAGCTGGTCGATACCCCGACGTTTTTTCAAGGGCTTCAGTATACAGGGTGACAGCGCGCTCCATGTGTTGTTCAGACTGTGCAATGTCAGCGGCAATAGTCAGCAATTCAGCGGTGCGTCCTACTTTCTTCATTAAGCCACTGAGTGCCTCACTGGCCTGTTTGAATTGGCCCGCAGCGATGAATGTCGTTACTCGCTGCTTTTCAAATATACTATTGTCAGGCGCGCTTTTTACCGCGTTTGTAATGCTTTGTTCTGCAATGTCATAAGCGCGTATCCGCAATGCCATGCGATTGATGGCAAAAAGTAGCTCCCCGTTGTCAGAGGCTTTTTCTAGCGTTTTCGCAAGCTCACGCTCTGCTCGCTCGGGTTGCTCTCTGAGAATAAACAATTGCGCTCGCTTTAGGCTATATTCCGGACGATTAGGGGCAAGCTTAATAAGCTCATTTACCTGGCGATGCGCCTTTTCATATTCGTTTGCCTGTACGTATGCATCGACAAGCAACTCTCTTGCTGCGAGGTTGTCAAAATCCTGCCCCAGAAGCGTTTGCAAGGTTGCTGTGGCTGAATCAGTATTCCCTTCAACAATATCGAGCCGAGCAGTTAGCTGCTTAACATCTTTATTAGCAGGCTGTCGCTCCCGTAATCCCGTTACCAACGTTCTTGCGCTATCATATTCACCTTTAGCGGCGAGTATATTAGCCTTGTTGAATGTTGCTGAAAAATGATTAGGAGAAATCGACAAGGCCTCTTCAATGTATCGAAGAGCGTCATCCCAACGCTTCATTTTAATCAGCAATGCACCTTTAAAATTCTTGAAATCGGCGCTGTTTGGGGCAATCTCGATTAACTCATCAGATACGGCAATCGCTTCGTTAACTTTACCCGTTTCCATCAGCAGCAAGCTGTAAGTCAGCACATAATTCGGATCGGTTTTGCTGTGTTCTGAATTTAAAATTAATCTGAATGCTTGTTCATGCTTTTTTCGCGCAATCAAGGTTTTAATTTCAAGGAGTTCAACGTCTTTGTTTTTTGGAAAGCGAGATTTTAATGCGTCAACGATTTCCATTGTTTTAAAGGTTTTATCATTGGCAAGGTAAAGGTTACCAAGCAAAATTGCGCTGTCGAGTTCTTGCATTCTGGCGCTTTCATTGCGCTGCATAATGTCGAGTGCTTGTCGGTATTTGCCCAATTCTCGTAGCGTTTCTGCCAACAGATTCACCGCGGTTTCATTCTCTGGTTGTAAGGTAAGATACTGATTCAGAAATGTATTAGCCTGCTCAAAATTGTTTTGCGCAAAGGCAGTAAGCGCAGACATGTAAACCATTTGAGGGTCATTTTTAATTTGTTCAGCTGGTAGTGAAGCTAATTGGCCGCTCAACTTCTCAAGTTCCGTAGAGGCCATCTGTTGTTCGTTTTTACGTGCCTGAACCCAAGCATTAACCAGTGTTGCAAAGGGATCGTTAGGCGTTTGAGCCAGTATGTCCTCTAAAACGGTTTGTGCGCTATTTTGGTCTTCAAGCTTTAAGTACAAAGACACCAACGAGCGTTTTACCATTGGATCGTCTTTTAGCACGTCATTCGCTTCAATCAGGTAACGTTTAGCTGCACTCAAGTCACCTTGTTTATTCTTGAGTTCGCCAAGTAACCTTAGCGTATTACCGTGTTTTGGATTGATTTTATAGGCCTTTGACAGCAACGTTTCTGCTGCATCTAAGTTGTTTTGACTCAACCGCATAGACGCATATGCGGTTAAAATACTGATATCATTGGGTGCTAAATTTAGTGCCTTTTCGTACTCATTTTCCGCTTGTTCATACTGCTTTTTGGCGTAATGCGCAGTGGCACGAAGTTTTAACCAATTTGCCTGATTCGTTGGGGTTAACCCTTTCATAGAAGTTGAAAGGAGTTTGTCTTGATGCTGAAGGAAAAGCCAAACCTTTCCCAACGACTCCGCGACCAAGTTAGGATCGGCACCTTTTGCCAGCGCCTCTTCGAATTCGGTTTCGGCTTCTTCCATATACCCGTTAATAAGCAGAACTCGCCCCATCAAAATTTTTGCAGGGAGGTTATCTTCATCTTCTTTCAGGCTATTTTTAAGATGAATGTAAGCCTCTTGCAATTTATCGTTAGCAAAGGCAATACGGGCTTTTTCATAATATTCACTGCTGTCTTGAGCTAAGGCCGAAAAACTGACTATCGAGCACAGCAATGTCGTTGCAAGCGACAGGCGTTTGAAATATGTATTGGTCGACTTCACCAAACCATCCTTATTAACGGAACATCTCACTGCATAATAACGTAGCTGAGCCAAATCATAAAACGCCATATCAAAAATCGATGAGCAAAATTAGGGATAACAGGGGTAAATATGAAAAAAGACGGCGAACCGTCTTTTTTCTAAATATATTTCGTAACGAAAAGACGCTATGCGCGCAATCGTCTCAGGCCGAGTAAGCCCGCAAGCATCAATATTAATGTGGCAGGTTCTGGCACGCTGGTAGGCGGCGGCGCTGTTTTAGTGGTTGTGACCGCAGCCAGTTTGAATGCATCATTACCTGCTGACAATGCGCCACCAAATACGGGGTTATATACTCCCACCAACCAGTAGTAAGACTCTGCGCTTTCAGCCACAGAGTAGTAGCCATTTAAAGGCATGTCTGAGATATTCTCTACCACTTCCCAGCCTTTAGTTAACAAGCTTGCCCAAGTGTCTGACGTTGAGAATGGGCTGCCATTTTGTTTTTGACCTGTATAACGCAAAACCGAAATATCCGAATCGTTGCCAATCCAATCTACGTCGATCTCATCTAGCATGACTTTTTCGTCAAACTGCAATAGCGCTGCATCAAAGTCTCGGCTGCTTCCATACATGCTGTCAAATGAGTGATTTGGGTTGTCATCTCCCTCATCACCATTAATCACACCCAAGCCGCCGCTATATAACTTCAGCTCACCTCTGCGAAGAAATGGATCGCCACCGTCGTAGCCGCTATGAGAGCGATTACATGATGCATCGCCAGGAGCACATGAGCCACTGGAGCTTGTTGACGACCAACCTGTAACAACCAAATCGATATTGTCGTCTGTCAAAGACATATAGCTGCCTGTGCCCACGTTATTAGACGTGTTCCCATAAGACAATGAATTGCCGCTATTATTAGCAAAATCCCACGTTTGTGTGCTAGCTAATGCTGAAGACGCTGAAATAAGAAGTGCTGCACTTAGTGCAAACTGCTTAAGCATAATGGATGCTTCCTCTCGGTTACTTCCGCTGTTACCGAACAACGGGCTTGAAACTTATACCTCTATCGAATGAATCAAGCAAAAACTGTGCCTGACATAAAAATCCATATAAATCATGGGTATGTAAAAATTTTACCGCCATATTATACGAGATGTGTAAAAATAATCGACGATTATGTTCGTGGTATCCCCATTTGGAGACAGATCGACACCACAACACAACAAAATTGCTCGAGTGAATTCGCTTAAATCAATAAAAATTCAGCGAGTGATGATGGCACTCCTTTACTTTCTCGTCGATGTTTGTAAAATTCAGCGTCAATTTTTTAACCACTTTTTCCAGTGGGAATAGTATAGGCTCTACATCACTATTATTGGAATCAGGGTTGTATAGGATGTTGTTGAACAAAAAATGTAGATCATATTTCCACGTATCAACGACGGCTAAATCTCTAGGTTTGTAAAAGCCACTTTTCACGCATTGAAAGGTAACGTGCAGTTATTTCACTACGCTGTGTCTTTTCAATCAAAGGACGTTATTTAATAAAGGAATGTGCCAGTAATGAAGTTTTATACGCACCAAGCGGTCGTTAAATTCCCTTCGTTTTTTCGCAAGACGTTAATTCAATCTCTTTTTTTGCTTTTTGGGGTTATGCTAAATGCAGGGTTCGCTGTAGCTTCCGAATCTGAAGGGCAAAGATCTATTGCCCTTAGCTGGTCAGACGTACCTTATGCAACTCACTATAAACTTGTAGAGAAGAAGCCTGGAGCATCTGCGTTCGAAACGGTATATCTCGACACTAACACCACGGTTAAGTTAAACGCACGAGCGGCTGATGTACATGTATATAAGGTAATAGCGTGTATAGATATTCCAGACGACAACACCCCAGAGCCTCTGTGTGAAGCGTTGGCGGAGTACAGTGAAGAGTTAACGGTTGATCTGGCTAAAGGGGATGCGGACGTTGCATTTCCGAAGCCCATAGATTTTAAAACAGATTTAAGTGAATATTTGCTAGAATTCGCGACGATTGGAACGCTTCCTGGTGAGTTTCGTGTCGATGAATCTGGTGCGGCAACTTACTCTGTCCCCATTGATTTACCTAAAGGTATTGCTGGCGTTACACCTACGTTGTCGCTGAACTACCACTCGTCGGCGGGCAACGGCCCTCTTGGCATGGGCTGGAGCGTAGGAGGTTTGTCGGCTATTTCTCGTTGTCGTCCTACATACGAGCAAGATGGATTTAATCAACCTATTCAGTTAACCAATGAAGACCGATTCTGTTTAGATGGTCAAAAGTTGATGGCCATCAATGGGGCGTACGGTGAACATGGTACGACCTACCGAACCGAAATTGACTCTCGAGTGCGAGTGACCTCTTATGGAACGTCAGGGAATGGCCCAGACCATTTTATTATTGAGCGTGAGGATGGCTCTTCATCTCGTTACGGAGCAGACAGTACCGCAAAGTTAACGGTTGATGACGGTACAGTACTAAGGTGGAATATCGATAGCATCAGCGATAACTTCAACCTAGATAGCAATCGGATTAAGTTTAACTATATTTCTGATGCCACTATGTATGGCGAAAATGCCATATTGCTCTCGTCTGTTACGTACAGTGGTAATAGCGTCAACTTTAGCTACGACACGCGAAACCAGGTATCACGTAAAGACTCCACCAAAGCCTACTATCACGGCCTTATTATCGAACATGCCGTGGCCCGTCTTAACAACGTGACGGTAAAAAATCATTACAACAAGCAACTTAAAAGTTATTCCTTTAATTACACGGTAGATGATACCAGTCAAGCTCACTTCGTAGAGGGCATTGTTTTATGTGGAGAAAATGGAAATGGGTGCTATCCCGCAACTACTTTTAGCTGGAATGCATTTAACAATTACGGACTCCGAGACAGCAAACTAGCCTATGAATTAGGTGCCAAGGACGTAAAAGTTGCGTTTCCTATCGACTTTAATATGGACGGAATGTCTGAATTATTATACGTCGTGAACGATAAAGGCATATTTAAAGTATTTGCAGACACCGTTAAACTTTTTTCGTTTAATCATTCCCAAGAAAGCAAGTTTCCAGTGAAAGCGATTCCTATTGATCTCGATGCTGATGGGGTTTTAGAAATTGTTTTCTACCATTCAGATGGGAACAGACATGGCTGGCTCTCAGGTGATAAGGGGAATGGAGATAGCAGCCCAATGTGGAGTGTTTACGATCCAAATAATAGCATTGAGCAAAAAGATTCAAACTGTGTAGCGATTTTTCTATGTGGTGATGTCGTTGTTGAATCCAATATTTTCTCTTTGGGGTTAACTCTGGCGGATACTACCGATGAACCGCTCTTTCATGACATAAATGGAGATGCGCTGCCGGATATTATTTTTACCCGAAATAAAGAGTTAAACGTCATCAAGAACTTGGGAAATAATCAATTTGGTGCTATTGAGAATTTACCTCTGTCACTTCCTTTTAATAACGAAAGGCATCTGTCTTGGAAGTTAGTAACGTCAAAGCAACCCATGGATATAAATGGCGATGGCAATGCAGATTTCTTTATTAAAAGTAAAGAACTTGACACTGAGCTATGTGAACAGGCATGCACATATCTGGGAGCCTTCATCGTTACTGTAGAAAGTAAACAAGGTGGCCTGTCGGCACGCATTTTACAAAATTTAGGAGAGTATTCTAATTACATGATTAATGCCGTGCATGAGGCGGAATCGCGAGTCTTTATAGCAGATGTCAATTCTGATGGTCTTTCAGATGTGGTCATAGGCTCTTCGACGAATTATGCGTTGGCATTTTTTTCTGATGGTGAACGTTTTGGTAATTCTGTAAACATTGCCTTGCCCGGCTCGGTAAATGAGTACTCGAGTCAACCGATTTCTAATTTGCAGTTCATGGATGTAACAAAAGATGGAAGAGTTGATTTAGTTTTTTATGAAAATACAAAAAGGCAGTGGAGTTATGTTGCTCAAACCTTCGACGGTAACTTTGCACCCAGTAAAACGTTAAGCTCTAAGTTAGTATATGATTCTGATGGGATTCAGCCACACCTTGCAGACTGGGACGGCGATGGCGAGTTAGAGGCTGGATATGTTGATTTAGAAGGCGGAGACGCATATCGCCATGCGGATAGAGCCTATGATACAGCCATTTCCCGACTCAATGCGCAAGGCAAACTGAATAGGATCGTGAATGGAATGGGGCTGAGAACAGAGATTCTTTATGGACCTATGACATCGGCTTCAATTTATAAAAAGGGAACAGAGACCGATTCTTTACAGTTTGGCAGGTGTCAATATGAAAGCATAAGCTGTAGTCCAATTGTTGATGTGCTTACGCCTCGTTTTTTAGTTACACAAGTAACCTCGTTGGCACCCGCAATTACCGTTGAACCATGGAACCATAAGCTTTCATTAAGCGTGAGTTATCACTACGAAGGCATGCGTATGCAATCGGGTGGACGTGGCTCGCTGGGTTTTGAATACATTTCAACCACCGACAATGAGCGTAAAGTGACTACCCGCACGCGTTATCGTCAAGACTTCCCGTTTGTTGGTATGCCGGCTGAAACGCTTCAGTATTTTGGTTATGGCTCTGACGCTGTTCCAGACAAAATGGCAAGTAATGTATTGTCGTATGCGGAAAACCAATACGACTATATGGTACTGACCGGGGGGACTTACTTCCCGTATTTAAAGACGGCAACAGATTATCAATACCATGTTGATGATATCGGTACCGGATTGGTTAATGATTTAACGGTAGCGTCGCGTATTCGTAGTCACTCTGTCACCGACAACACCCACATACCGTCGGTGTCAGGGCATTACGCACTTCTTAATCGCTCAGTGGTAACTCAATACGACGGTGATAACAAAGAGCTGAGTAAGGTCACAACCGCAAATACCTATAACGCTGAGAACGAGAGTAATTGGTGGATTAGCCGTGTTACCGATACTACGGTTACCCACACACGTGTGAATAATACGGTAGCGGGTTACGACGGTGAAGGCGTGACGTCGCGCACGCGTCAATCTCGTTTTGGATACGATGCCACAACGGGCTTATTGGTGTCTGAGACGATCGCCCCTGAAGGTGCTGCTTTACACCAATTGGTGAATACGCGTCATTGTTACGACAGTGTGGGAAATAAAACCACCACCGTGACCAGCAATCGTCCCATTGCAGACAATTGTGCGCTGCCAGCCTTAACCAATGACAAGTTTGATTTTGCCCGCATCAAGAAAGTGAGGTTTGATACGGAAGGACGCTATGTTGACACCACGTATTCGAGTTTATCTCGCCCTTTAACGGACAACATCGAATGGAATAGCCTAGGTCAGGTCACCAAATCGACGGATATCAACGGGGTAGAGTATGCAGCTGTGTTTAGCCCTCATGGTGAGCCCGTGGCGACATCCAATAGCATGGGGCAATTGTCTTATACAGCAAGGGCACTTAAAGGCGTTTTGTCAGAGCCGTCGTTACCTAAAGGCGTGGATTATTATTATGTGACCCAATCCGTGGTAGAAGGCGGTACAACGCAATTTACGTACTACGACCAAATGGGACGCACCGTTGCTAAAGCCAAGCTGAGTTTCGATAACAGGTACACATTCACCGTCACCAAGTATGACCAGTATGGGCGAGTTATCGCGCAATCAGCCCCCTTCTTTTCTGCCGCGACTCCCCATTACGCTACCACCACGTACGACATCTTAGGGCGAGTCGTCGAGGCTAAATCAGCGAATGGCACGCTAACCAAAGCGAGCTATGAAGAAAATGCCGTGACCACCACCGTCACTGCAATGACCGACACTGGCGCAACCTTTACTCAAACGCAGGTTGAAACCACCAACGCGCTAGGCGAAACCGTCAGCATGCTAGATGCAGATAACTGGGGCATATCTTATGGCTATGATGCAACCGGAAATCTGATACACACCCGTGACGACGATGGTGTGAATACCTTTATCTACTATGATGACTATGGCCGTAAAATCGGCATGAACGACCCCGACAAGAAGCGTTGGCAATATCAATATAACGGCCTTGGTGAGCTGGTTAAACAAACCGATGCGAAAAATCAAAGCAGTATCACCTATCGAGATACCGAAGGACGAGTCATTCGGTTAGACAGTGGGACTCAAACCAGACTATTTGAATACGATGGTCAGCAGCTAACAACAGAGTGTGTTGCATCAGGGAGTAGTTGCAGTAGTGGGCAAGTGTCTTTTAGAAAAGACTATGTCTACGATGAATTTGGTCGCGCCAGTATCGTTCAAACGATGGCGGAAGGCACGTCGTATACCCAAGAAACCGTTTACGATGAATATGGTCGCGTATTCCAGCAGTTTGATGCCTTAGGCGATTATCACGGCGTACGCAACCATTACAAGAACGGCTATTTGGAGATGCAAGAAGAGGCTCGCTACAGCGGCTCAGCAACCGAAGGCGACAATAAGGTGTATTTTAAGCTCACCAAAGTTGATGCCTTTGATAATCCAATATCGTACTCCTATAACGGGAGTCAAGTCAAAGTTGAAAAACACTACGACGACAAAACAGGACTAGTCAAAGGAATTACTTCCACAAATGCTCTAGATCAGCTGCTTCAAAAGAATGAATACAGTTTTGATACGCTGGGTAACCTCAGAAGTCGTCAACGTGGAACATTGGTTGCTAATACGCAAGTGGAATTGGCGGGGCTAACACAACAGGTGCAGTCGCAACGTTTCGACTATGACAAACTGAATCGCCTCACGCATCTCAATGATGTTGAGGTGGTGAAGTATCACAGTAATGGCAATATCAAATTCAAAAAAGGGCAGGGGTACTATTGCTATAACGCGGGGCTGGCCCATGCCGTATCTGGTATAGGCAGTGCGCCAGGCTGTACCACTAACACCTACAAGTACGACGCGAACGGGAGTGCCGAGTCTATTCGCGGCAACCAAATCATGTACACTGCTTTTGATAAAGCACAGCGTATCGAGTCTTCGTCAGGTACCACGACGTTTGCTTACGATACTAACAAACGACGTTACAAGCGTGAGACCTCTGCCAACGGCGAAGTCATCAAAACCCTGTATTTGGGTAACGTTGAAGTAATTTATAAAGACGGCGTGTTTTCTGAGTACCGCCGCTATATTCCGGGCGGCGTGCAAACCCACACCGCATCGGGCAATATTAGCGAGCAATACCTGCTTAAAGACCATATTGGCAGCTTAGACACCGTAGTTTCAGACTCAGGCGAAGTATTACAAAAATGGTATTTCGATGCATGGGGCAAGAAGACGCAACTAGCGAAAAGCCAAATGATTAGCTGCTCAGGCGGTGCTAGCTGTGACGTTGCACAATACTCAAATTCAGTAGACTTAAGCCAAGTGTTTACCACCCGCGGCTTTACTGGCCACGAGCATGTTGACCACGCAGAAATCATCCATATGAACGGTCGGATCTACGATCCAACTTTGGGTCGATTCCTTCAGGCAGATCCGTTTATTCAGGCTCCGGAGAATAGTCAGTCGTACAATCGTTATGCTTATGTACTGAATAATCCGCTGAGCTTTACCGATCCTAGTGGGTATTTCTTTAAGTCAATTAAAAAGTTCGTTAAAAAGTGGGGCAAGATGATTGTAGCTGCTATAGCTGCCTACTACACATTCGGTCTTGCTTCTGGATGGGCTTCAGCATGGGCGGCGGGAGCTGGAGGATTCAGCGCAACAGCGGCAGCTACTATTGGATATGCTGTAGGTGGCGCAGCAGCGGGTTTCGTTGGGGGAGCAATTACAACTGGCTCACTCAAAGGTGCGCTTAGAGGAGCTTTCAGTGGTGCAATCATGGGTGGCATTGGTGGTTCATTAAGTGGTGTTGAAGCATTTGTCGCGAGTGGATTGGCAGGTGGCATTATTACCGACTTGGAGGGTGGAAAGTTTGGTCACGGATTCTTGAGTGCAGGAATTGGAGCTGCGATGGGAGGTAGATTTGGTAAAAATCCATATGCACAAGTCATAGGCTCAGCAGTAGTAGGTGGTACGATATCTAAGTTAACAGGCGGAAAATTTGCAAATGGAGCAATTTCTGCGGCTTTTGCGGCTGCTATGAGAGCTGATTGGAAATCCGACCCTATTCCTGAAAACTCTACTGTAGCATTTGTTGGCGGTGCTACAGACGACACGAATCCACTTAATAAAGTTGTGAGAAATGCATACGATGAACACATCTCCAAATATGGAAGTGATTCGGCAGTGTATTTTGAGCATACTCAACATGAAGAACTGGCATTATGGATAGACCAAACGAACGGTGGAGGAACTGTTATAGCGCACAGTTATGGAGCAGATATGGCCGCTCAAGTTATTGCAGATGGCCACTCTGTAGGTAGATTGGTAACAGTAGATCCTGTAGGCTGGTCAAGACCCGATTTTTCGAAGGTAGCAGCAAATTCAGGGGTGTGGCAAAACTACGACGCTGGGGATTCATTGAGAAACTTTAACAACGTTGTTGCAACTGTAGGTGGAGCTTGGAATTCGGCACCAGCAAATTATGCAACATCTCATCAACGATATGAAAGACTTGGACATGTGCGAATCTGCCAAGTTTTTTGTAAATATTAAGTTAAGGCCTGACATGTTTCGCACGATTTTTCTCTGTATATTATATTGTTTTGCAGTTAATGGGTGCGCGGCTTTGCCGAACACGAAGCAACCACAAATTTCTAAGATAAATGCAACTGTGATTGATAAGCAGATGGTAGCGCTTTTCCCATCCTATAAAAATGAGGGTGAGATTCGAAAGTTACTAGAGATTTCGTTTTCCTCAAACTCTGACGTCATTTCGGAAAGTTTAAGCAACGATATGTCATTGAGAGCCATAGTTGGTTTCTGTAATGATTTTTATCATATATCGGGCCTAGCCTTTCCAAGTATCCATTATCAAGGAAATACTATAGAACATTATTTGATTAACAACTCTGTACCTAAGGTCAGCAGCGCAGACGGAATAACATATCAGGTGTACATAAATTACCTTGAATATGAAAAAATTATCAAAGCTAATGCCGACGCAAAATTGTGTTTACAAATAAGTGGTGCTAGCTACATTTCCAATTTCGAGTCAAACATAATAATAATATCAAATAAATAGGTCGCAGTGTTTTGAAACCAAACCCGCTCCGGCGGGTTTTGCATATCTGCTGGGCAAAACTGTTAATGGTGTTTGCCTGCCGCAATTTTTGCTGGAGCGAAAGCATTCCATCGAAATTGAGCTAACTCACTTATTAGTCTGAAGTATATCTTCGATTGCCAGTCGCAGAGTTTCTTCAGAAAACACATGGAAAGAACCAAACTTGTGGCTCGTCAGCCTAGTAATTTTATCTGAATCGGCAATTATTTTGGGTAGGTGCTGGCTAACAGGAGAGTATTTATATTCCCAGCCTAAGAATTTGGAGATATCGATATTGTTCGGTTTATACTAATAAAGTATTGGTGCACGGCGCGCTGACTACGCGTCGTTAATGCGAGCAAATAGAAACAAAATGTACGGTTTTACAGGGAGATGTGCTATCTTTGCTGGCTTATCTTAGAGGAATGGTGAATGACACAATCTAAACGCAAAGGTATTTATTTACTTCCTAACCTGCTTACCACAGCGGGGCTATTTTCTGGATTTTTTGCTGTCGTCTCTTCTATGAATGGACGTTTTGAAGCGGCTGCCATTGCGATTTTCGTCGCGATGATTTTTGACGGCTTAGACGGACGCGTAGCGAGAATGACGAATACGCAAAGCGAATTTGGCGCAGAGTATGACTCGATGGCCGACATGGTGAGTTTTGGTATGGCACCTGCTTTGGTGTCGTACAATTGGGCATTGAGTGAACTGGGCAAAATTGGCTGGTTGGCGGCGTTTATTTATGTGGCCGGCGCTGCGCTTAGATTAGCTCGCTTTAATACGCAAATTGGTATTGCCGACAAGCGCTATTTTCAGGGGTTGGCAAGTCCTGCGGCAGCGGCGTTGGTTGCGGGCTTAGTTTGGGTGGGTGTTGAGTATGACGTCAATGGCCACGACTATGGAATCATTGTTGCACTATTAACGGGCGTTGCGGGGCTACTGATGGTCAGCAACTTTAAGTACAACTCATTTAAAGAAGTCGATTGGCACGGAAAAGTTCCTTTTGTCGCGTTATTGGCTGTGTTGCTTGTATTTATTATTGTGGCCACTGAACCTGCGTTAGTCTTGTTTGTTGTGTTTGCATTGTACGCATGTGCTGGGCCAATCAATACCTTCAGAAGTGTCGAAACGATTCGTCTGGAAGATGTGGTGGGCGACCCCATTGATGAAGACGCAGATTTTCAACAGCGTAACGAAGAGAAATCCCCGTCAGAGAAAAATCCAGCAGATAAACCATCTGAGAAATAACTCGTCTTTTTGCTCTCGGCTTGCAGCCGGGAGCAGTTTCACTTTGCTTTAGTCTTTTTCTTCTTCCATGTCATGTTAAGTGATCAGCCCGTGGTTGATTGTCTTGAATAAGCTGTACATCTGCTTGCTGCGAATCTAATTTTCCCATTATTTCTGTGCTGGCATTTATATTGCAGTGGTCAGGTGTTTTTCATCACTGTCAAGAATCCGTGGTATGGAATTAGCTGGCTACTTTAATCGAATAGACAAAAACCGTATTAAGCAGTACACATCGGGACTGGGCGCGCCGTTGGTGTTGCTTGCCATCATGGGAATGGTCATATTGCCCATGCCCGCGTTCCTGCTAGATATTTTGTTTAGCTTCAATATTGCGTTGTCGTTAGTCGTGATATTGGTGGCGGTTTTTACTAATCGCCCTATCGAATTTGGTATTTTTCCTCTGGTGTTGCTCATTGCAACGGTACTGCGCCTTGCCCTCAATGTTGCCTCTACCCGTGTTGTATTACTTGAAGGTCACGAAGGGGGCGATGCGGCTGGTAAAGTGATTCAAGCATTCGGCGAAGTGGTCATCGGTGGCAATTATGCAGTAGGTATTGTGGTATTTGCTATCTTGCTGATTATCAACTTTAAAGTGGTTACCGCAGGTGCAGGTCGTATTTCAGAAGTAAGTGCTCGCTTCACATTAGATGCTATGCCCGGTAAGCAAATGGCGATCGATGCCGACCTCAACGCAGGGTATATTGATTCAGATGAAGCACGCCGTCGTCGTCAGGAAATTACCGCAGAAGCCGACTTCTACGGATCAATGGACGGTGCGTCAAAGTTCGTAAAAGGGGATGCCGTCGCAGGCTTGTTCATTATGTTAATTAACATTGTGGGCGGTTTGTTTATAGGCATGATTCAGCACGACTTGGCCTTTGGCCAAGCTATAGAAATCTACACTATTCTAACCATCGGTGATGGCTTGGTTGCACAAATACCGTCGCTGTTACTTTCTGTTGCAACGGCCATTATTGTGACGCGTGAAAACGAAGATCAAGACATGGGACCGGAGCTGCAAAAGCAACTCGGCAACCGCCGCGCGTTGTACGTTACCGCCGCTATTCTTTTTGTCATGGGGATTGTGCCTGGCATGCCACATTTGGCCTTTTTAGGGTTTAGTGCCTTGGTAGGGGGCTTTGCTTATTATCAGGATAAAGTGGCTAAAGAGCGCGCTGAGGAAGAAAGCAAGGTTGAGCGACTGCCAGAACAAGAGCAACACACGACGGAAGTAAAAGAGCTTGGCTGGGACGACGTTCAGCACGTCGATACGATTGGCTTGGAAGTCGGCTATCGCCTGATCCCATTGGTAGATAAGTCTCAAGGCGGTGAGTTGCTAACACGCATCAAGGGCGTGCGTAAGAAGTTGTCTCAGGAATTAGGGTTTCTTATTCCGCCTGTACACATCCGAGATAACCTCGACTTAGATCCAAATACCTACCACATCTCAATGATGGGGGTGAAAATCGGCGATGCGGAAGTCAGTCACGATGATGAATTAGCGATTAATCCGGGGCAGGTATTCGGGAAATTGGATGGCACACCCACGAAAGACCCCGCATTTGGGCTTGATGCGGTTTGGATCAGAGCAAATCAACGTGAGCATGCGCAAACCTTGGGTTATACCGTTGTTGACGCGGCTACCGTTGTCGCCACGCATCTAAGCCAGCTTCTTACCACCAATGCATATCAATTGCTCGGACACGAAGAGGTTCAACACCTGTTAGATATGCTCGCGAAGCACAGTCCTAAGTTGGTGGAAGGGTTGGTGCCTGACATACTCTCATTAAGCACGGTAGTAAAAGTGCTGCAAACATTGCTGTATGAAGGTGTACCGATTAGAGACATGCGATCGATTGTACAAACCCTAAGTGAGTATGGGCCTAAGAGTCAAGATCCCGACGTTTTAGTGTCTGCTATTAGAATTGCGCTGAAACGGTTGATCGTTCAGGAAATCAATAGTGGCGAGGCGGAGCTGCCAGTAATTACGTTAGCGCCAGAGTTGGAACAGATGTTGCATCAGTCACTTCAGGCCGGTGGAGAAGAGGGCGCAGGCATTGAGCCTGGATTGGCTGAACGTATTCAGCAATCATTGATGGAAGCATCACAGCAACGCGAACTGGAAGGGGAGCCCGCTGTATTGCTCACATCAGGATTATTAAGACCTGTGCTGTCACGCTTCTTAAAACACTCGGTTCAAGGTTTACATGTGCTGTCTTATCAGGAAATTCCTGATGACAAGCAGATTAGAATTGTCAGCTCCGTGGGTCAATAATCTGGCGCACGAATCTGAAGCGGTAAATTCGTGAGGGGACGAAGGTGAAAATCAAACGCTTTATTGGCAGAGACATGCGCGAAGCGCTCAAAATGGTCAAAGACGAGTTGGGCGGTGATGCGGTTATCATGTCTAACAAAAAAGTGCCTGAAGGCATTGAGTTGGTTGCGGCGTACGAACAAGCGCCCGCTGCACCACTTTCGTCAATGTCGCCCGCTGGTGCCGTTACCGACACGCCGCCCGCTGCGGCTAAACCTACGCCAACCTTGAGTGAAATTATTGGCGATTCAGGCCCAGATAGCTTGCGCGCTTTGTTAGAGCAGCAGTCAAAATCTCGAGCTGAAAAAGCCGACGCGACGCAACCGTCAACATCGTATGCAAAATCGCCGCCTAACGCATCTCATGCATCTCACGCCTCGGCCCAGCAAAACCGAGAAGCTTACGAACCCACGCGAACTGCTCAACTCCACAGGCAGCCAGATGTATCGCAAAAGGCCGCACAAAGCACACCGCAAGATGCACAACTCATGCGCGATATTCGTAATGAACTTAAGTCGTTAAGAAATGTATTGCAGTTTCAGGTATCGGGTTTGTTCGAGCAAGAAAAGAAGCGCGCGCATCCGCTGCACGATTATTTGTCTTCGCGTTTAACTGAAATGGGCATTGATACGCAACTTGCCAATGAGGTAGTGTCTTATGCGCCTGAAAAAAGTGATGAAAGACAAGCTTGGTTGTTTTTGTTGAAACTCCTCGCAAACCGAATTTCTACCACAGGTAACAGTATTTTATCTGAAAAGGGCGTGGTGGCACTGGTTGGCCCAACCGGAACGGGAAAAACCACCACTATCTCAAAACTGGCTGCTCGATACGCACAGAAATACGGTGCCAATCAAGTTGCAATGGTGACAATTGACAGCTACAGAATCGCAGCATATGAGCAATTGGCTACCTACGGAAAAATCATTGGATGTACAGTAAAACGCGCGCAAAACAAAGAAGAATTAGAAGATGTTTTGTATCAGTTACGCAACAAACGCCTTGTTTTAATTGACACTGCGGGCTTTAGTCAAAGAGATTCCCGTTTAATCAATCAGTTAGATACCTTAAATCACCAATCATGTGCTAATATCAAGAAATACTTGATTATGCAGGCAAATAGTCAATATCAGGTTATGGAACGTACAATTGAATCGTATAAATCGATTTCTTTGCACGGATGTATTTTCACTAAATTAGATGAATGTTACAGTCTGGGTGAAGCCATAAGTGCGGCAATTAATCATCGCTTGGCTGTGAGCTATGTCACTGATGGACAACGCGTTCCTGAAGATATCAAAGTGGCAGATGCAAAGTTTTTAATTACAGCAGCAGCAAAGCTTTATAAAAAATATGGTTTGACTCATACTGTAGACCAACAGAATTCGAATCCGGCAATAGCAGTATGATTGAGGATCAAGCGAGTAGCTTAAGAAGAATGAATCAATCACGTTTAATAAAAGTCATCGCAGTTACAGGCGGCAAGGGCGGAGTCGGTAAGACTAACGTTACATTAAATTTGGCAATTTCAATGGCGAAGCAAGGTAAGCGCGTCATGGTGCTTGACGCTGACCTTGGATTGGCAAACGTAGATGTGATGTTAGGGCTAAGGGTTGATAAAAACCTATCCCATGTTTTATCTGGCGAATGTACGCTCGATGAGGTGCTGGTTGAAGGCCCTTATGGCGTCAAAATTGCGCCAGCGACGTCTGGAACCCAGTCGATGACTGAGTTATCTCCAACCGAGCATGCGGGGTTAATCCGTGCGTTCAGTGAGTTACGTTATGATATAGACGTATTATTGGTTGATACGGCAGCGGGTATCTCTGATATGGTATTGAGCTTCAGTCGCGCAGCACAAGATATTCTTGTGGTGGTGTGTGACGAACCGACATCGTTAACGGATGCGTACGCGCTGATAAAGATACTGAATCGCGAACATGGTGTGTTCAAATTTAAAGTCGTAGCAAATATGGTAAGAAGCTTACGCGAAGGCCAGGAATTGTTTGCTAAACTGTCCAAGGTGACAAATAGATTTTTAGATGTTGCTCTCGAACTTGTTGCAACGATTCCTTACGATGAAAATATTCGTAAATCGGTACGGAAACAAAAAGTGATAGTTGAGGCATTTCCAAGTTCACCCGCATCTCAAGCCATTAATAAACTGGCTCAAAATGCGTTAACTTGGCCAATACCATCACAACCGGGAGGGCACCTGGAATTTTTCATTGAACAGTTGGTAGCAGATAAAGTAGCAGGTGGCTAGAAGTGAATAACAAAGCTGCGGCTTACCAACAACAAGCTGATAAAGCCCAGTTGGTAGAGCGACATGCACCTTTGGTTAAGCGAATCGCCCATCATTTAATGGCTCGCTTACCCGCTAGCGTGATTGTTGATGACCTGATTCAAGCAGGTATGATTGGTTTGCTTGAAGCTGCCAAAAATTTCGATGGCAGCAAAGGTGCTAGTTTTGAAACCTTTGCCGGAATACGTATACGCGGCGCGATGCTTGACGAGATCCGAAAGGGCGACTGGACACCGCGGTCGGTGCACAAGAACAGCCGAGCGATTACCGAAGCCATTACGCTGGTTGAGCGTGAAACCGGGCGCGAT
Source organism: Fluctibacter corallii (assembly GCF_025751585.1). Lineage (GTDB taxonomy): Bacteria > Pseudomonadota > Gammaproteobacteria > Enterobacterales > Alteromonadaceae > Fluctibacter_A > Fluctibacter_A corallii. The sequence continues at coordinate 126,654 of NZ_JAOWKX010000001.1, read as the reverse complement.
GCAAGAGATGCAGAAATAGCAGAAAAGCTGGAAGTCAGTTTATCTGATTATCATCAAATGCTTAATGAAGTAAATGCAGGTAAAATCATTGGCATTGAAGATTTAGGCGTAACGGAAGATGTGCTTACGACCGAGCAAACCAAAGGAACAGACTCGCCATTTGATGATTTGTTGCAAGGATCGTTTCAAAAAGCGCTAGCGCATGCTATTACTACTTTACCTGAGAGAGAAGCGATTGTACTTTCGTTGTATTACGATGAAGAGTTAAACCTCAGAGAGATCGGCGAGGTCCTTGAGGTGAGCGAATCACGGGTAAGCCAGATTCATAGTCAGGCGATGCTCAAATTAAAAAGCCGAATGCAATCTTGGCGTTCGGAGTGAAAATAATATAAAAATAGTTTGTTGAATCCTCACTGGAGGCGGTTTTGGATAAAAGTATGAAAATTCTTGTTGTTGATGATTTCTCAACAATGAGACGTATCATTAAGAACCTGTTAAAAGATCTCGGCTTTACCAATGTACAGGAAGCGGATGACGGCAGTACGGCATTGCCTATGTTACAGCAAGGTGACTTTGACTTTGTGGTAACGGATTGGAACATGCCTGGCATGCAAGGTATCGACCTTCTTCGTGCTATTCGTGCTGACGATAGCCTCAAGCACTTGCCTGTATTGATGGTAACCGCCGAAGCGAAGAAAGAACAAATCGTTGCTGCTGCGCAAGCAGGTGTGAACGGCTATGTTGTTAAGCCATTTACCGCGGCAACGTTGAAAGAGAAGCTCGACAAAATATTTGAGCGCTTGGGTTAAGTCCGGTAATCCTGATAATTAAGGAGAGTCCGAATGACGACCTCTGAAGAAGCACCTATTTCTCTAGACGATGCCAGAAAATTGGTAGAGTTGCTCGAAAAGGGCGACAATCAGGCTGCGACTGAGCTACTTGAGGCCCACACGATGAATGACTCTGAAGAGTTATTTGCAGAAGTGGGCAAACTCACTAGGCAGCTACATGACTCACTTAATAGCTTCCAGTTAGACGGCAGAATTTCTAATCTTGCATTGGAAGATATTCCAGATGCTCAGAGTCGCTTAACCTACGTTATCGAAACGACTGAGCAAGCAGCTAACCAAACCATGGATGCCGTAGAGCAATGCATGCCGATTGCTGAACAGCTCAATTCTCGTGTGGAAACCGTGATCCCAGAGTGGAAAAAGCTGATGACGAGGCAATTGCAACTTGGTGAATTTAAAAGCCTCTGCTATGACTTAGATAAGCTGTTAGAAGAGGCTGGAGAGGATTCTGCTAAGTTGACAGCGTTATTGACCGAAGTGCTCATGGCGCAAGGCTATCAAGATTTAACGGGGCAGGTTATTCGTAGAGTAATCGAACTGGTTAAAGAAGTGGAAGATAGTCTCGTTCACATGCTTAAAATGTTTGGTGAACCCGAAGTGCATGAAAAGGTTAAGAAAACTGAAGATGAGTCCGATACAGTGAAAGCAGAGGGACCGATTATCGACGCAGACCAACGCGATGATGTGGTTTCCAGTCAAGATGATGTAGACGACTTACTTTCTAGCTTAGGGTTTTAAGGGGAGCTAATTCATGGCTTTTGATGTTGACGAGGATATACTTCAGGACTTTCTGGTTGAGGCCGGAGAGATTCTAGAACAATTACAAGAACAGCTCGTCGATCTTGAGAACAATCCCGAAGATTCAGACCTTCTCAATGCAATATTTCGCGGCTATCACACTGTAAAAGGTGGAGCAGGATTCCTATCTCTCACCGAATTAGTAGATATTTGTCATGGCGCAGAAAACGTCTTTGATGTTATGCGTAACGGGCAACGTACACTTACTCCAGAGTTGATGGATGTTATTTTGCAAGCGACGGATGTTGTGGTAGCAATGTTCGAAAATGTCAAAGCACGTGAACCGCTTGAACCCGCAGCGCCTGAGCTTCTAGATACACTGCACCGACTGAGCAAACCGGAGACAGCAGATGAAGCGCCGATCGCGTTATCGCCTGCTACTGAATCAGAGTCAGAACCTGAGCCAGAACCAGAACCTGTTGCGGAAGATACTTCTGAGCAAGATACTGCGGCAAGCTCTGATGCAGAAGGCGGCAGTATTGACGAAATTACCGAAGACGAGTTTGAAGCGCTCCTTGATGAATTACACGGAGAAGGCGCGCCGGGAAGTGCTAAGCCTACCGAGACAAGCGAGCCGAAAGCCGCTGCTAGTCAACCCGAAGTGGGTATTGGTAGTGATGAAGACATTACCGATGACGAATTTGAAGCGCTGCTCGATCAGCTTCATGGTGAAGGCAAGTTTGCTGCTGATAAAGCACAAGATAAAACGGATGCCGTGGTAGAAAGTGTCGCGAGCACTGGTTCAGATGACGATATTACTGACGACGAATTCGAAGCGTTACTCGATGAGCTTCACGGCGAAGGGCAGGGCCCAGCGGTAAAAGCGACGCCAGCGCCCACCCCCAAACCTGCTCCAGCGCCAAAAGCTGCACCAGCGCCGGCACCCAAAGCTACACCTGCGCCTGCGCCGAAAGCATCTCCTGCGCCAGCACCTAAAGCTGCTACAACTGAAAAAGCCGCTACGCCTAAGAAAGAAGATAAAAAAGCCGCCGCGTCTGTTCCTCAGGGGGAAACCACTGTTAGGGTAGACACTAAGCGACTTGACCAAATTATGAATATGGTAGGCGAGCTGGTATTGGTGCGTAACCGCTTGTTGAGCTTAGGTATAAACATCAACGATGAAGCGATGGGTAAGGCAATTGCCAACTTGGATGTCGTGACTGGCGATTTGCAAGGTGCGGTAATGAAAACCCGCATGCAGCCCATCAAGAAAGTATTTGGGCGCTTCCCTCGCGTTGTAAGAGACTTGGCAAGAAGCCTTAAAAAAGAAATTACGCTCGAGCTGGAAGGGGAAGAGACCGATTTAGATAAAAACCTGGTTGAAGCACTGGCAGATCCATTGGTTCACTTGGTACGGAACTCGGTTGACCACGGTATTGAAATGCCTGATGACCGTGCAGCGGCCGGCAAACCTCGAATGGGTACGGTTAAGCTTGCTGCATCGCAGGAAGGCGACCACATATTACTTACTATCGACGATGATGGTAAGGGTATGGATCCTGAAAAGCTTAAAGAAATCGCGATTAATCGAGGTGTATTAGATGCAGATGCTGCCGCACGTATGTCTGACGTTGAGGCATTTAACCTGATATTTGCTCCGGGCTTTTCCACGAAGACAGAGATCTCAGATATCTCTGGCCGCGGTGTTGGCATGGACGTGGTAAAAACCAAAATTAATCAGCTCAATGGTACGGTAGCGATCGATTCTAAGCTGGGCAAAGGAACACGTCTCGAAATCAAAGTTCCATTGACCTTAGCCATTCTGCCAACATTAATGATTGTTGTTGGTGAGCAAACGTTTGCACTGCCTCTTGGTGCGGTAAATGAAATTATCAATATGGACATGAGTAAAACCAATACGGTTGATGGCCAGTTGACAATGATTGTGCGCTCTAAAGCGATACCGCTATTCTATTTAAGAGAGTGGCTAACCCGCAGTAAAACGGTAATCGACAAAGAAAAAGGCCATGTGGTCGTTGTTCAGATTGGTACTCAACAAGTTGGCTTTGTTGTCGATGCGTTGATTGGCCAAGAAGAGGTGGTCATTAAGCCTCTTGATGCCCTGTTACAAGGCACGCCTGGAATGGCGGGAGCAACGATAACCAGTGACGGTGGAATCGCACTTATTATCGATATTCCTAGCTTGTTAAAACGGTATGCTAAGAAAAGCTTGAAATAATTAATCTGGGAGGTTGTCGTAGGACAATGGCATTACGTGTTCTAGTTGTTGACGACTCAACGTTTTTTCGCCGCCGTGTTAAAGAGATATTGGACCAAGACCCAAGCTTGACCGTGATAGGCGACGCAAGGAATGGCGAAGATGCAATTGCAAAAGTGGCATCGCTTGACCCTGATGTTGTGACTATGGATGTAGAGATGCCTGTGATGGACGGTATCTCTGCGGTTAGAAAGATCATGGCCTCTCATCCAGTGCCTATTCTTATGTTTTCTTCGTTAACTCACGATGGCGCTGAGGCAACGCTAGATGCGTTAGATGCGGGCGCATTAGACTTTTTACCAAAAAAGTTCGAGGACATCGCTGGTAATCGCCAAGAAGCCATAACACTTTTACAAGAAAAGGTAAGGGCATTAGGGCGTCGAAAAGGCATGATTGCCCGAGGGCGTTCAACAGGCGCCGGGCCGGGTAAAACAAGACCGACCAAGATGTTTATCCGCAGTGGCAGTTTGTTAAATGATGCCATATCGGATGCCCCGCTTAGCCCTCGCCAAAGAAGCACAGGCAAAACGTATAAACTTTTGGCAATAGGCACGTCTACGGGTGGCCCAGTTGCGCTACAAAAAATATTAACGGAGCTTCCTGCGAGCTTTCCATACCCCATTTTATTGGTGCAGCACATGCCTGGCACGTTTACAACGGCATTTGCTGAACGACTTGATCGTCTTTGTTCTATAAAAGTAAAGGAAGCGGAAGACGGTGACGTATTGCGTGCAGGTGTAGCTTACCTTGCTCCGGGGGGCAAACAAATGCTGGTGAAAGGAAGTGTGCATAATGCAAAACTCAGCATTGTCGATATTCAAGATGCTGACATCGCCTACAAGCCTAGTGTTGACTTAACGTTCAAGTCGGTCGCTGAGGTGTTTTCAGGCGACGTCTTAAGCGTCATCTTAACCGGGATGGGCGCAGATGGACGAGAAGGGTGTACGCTTTTGCATAATCGAGGCGCAAAAGTGTGGGCGCAAGATGAAAAAAGCTGTGTTGTTTACGGAATGCCACAAGCGGTTGTGAATGCGAAGTTGGCTGAAAAAGTATTACCACTTAATGAATTTGCTGGCGCGATTAAAAGCGAAATGCGAGTTGTCTGATATCTAATTAGCGCTGTCGTGCCCGTGTTTGAAGCTGACTACAAGGATTCATAACGTGATTGTATGGACTATCGCTAACCAAAAAGGTGGCGTAGGAAAGACCACGACAACGGTTACTCTGGGCGGGTTACTTGCACAGAAAAAGAAACGCGTCTTGTTGGTGGACACAGATCCTCATGCGTCTTTGAGTTATTACTTTGGCGTGGATTCTGAGGAGCTTTCCTCAAGTGTGTATGACGTATTTGTTGCCAGTAAACACCTGACTAAAGATCGCGTTCTTGATTGCTTGTGCTCAACAAAACTCGATTCTCTGTTTATCTTACCCGCTACCATGGCATTAGCGACCCTTGATCGTCGTATGGGCAATCAAAATGGAATGGGGCTAATATTAAAGAAAGCCATGGACCTAATTGCTGATGAATTTGATTATGTATTGATGGACTGTCCGCCTGTATTGGGCGTTTTAATGGTCAACGCCTTGGCTGCCTGTCGGCGTATTATTGTGCCGGTGCAAACTGAGTTCTTGGCGTTAAAAGGGCTAGACAGAATGATGCATACGCTAGAGATTATGGCGAAGTCTCAGCAACGAGAGTTTGATTATTTAATTGTACCGACCATGTACGATAAACGTGTAAACGCGGCCGTGGATGCCTATCAAACCCTCAGAGAGCATTATGGCGATAAAGTATGGTCAGGCGTAATCCCTGTCGATACACGCTTCAGAGAAGCCAGTCAGGCACAAACCCCGCCGTCGGTGTTTTCACCCCGTGCACGCGGCGTTTATGCGTACGACAAATTGTTAAAACATATACAAAGTTTGGATAAGAAATCATGAGTAAGGGCACATTTGCAAAAGAAGAAGTGATGGAGGAATACCTCGATGCGCTTTTGACTGAGATGCCCGAAGAAGAGCTTGTCGCGAAACAAAAAGTAGCCAAGTTGCTGGAGGGTGCCGTACCTGAAGTACCCGCAATTCCGGTCGAAACGGAACTCAACGAACATACGGTCGAAGATGTCGAACAAAGTATACCCACTGAAATAATAGAAGAGGTCGCTGAACCCGTTGATAAGGCTAAAGTTTTTACGTCGCTTGCCGAAAAAGAAAAGCAAGCCGTAGATGTGCCTGTATCCCAACTAGCAACGGAACCGTTTCAAGCCTTATTCTTTGAAGTGGCTGGTTTAACAATGGCCGTACCCCTGATAAATTTAGGCGGTATTCATAATCTGGATAAGATAGGCCCATTGTTTGGAAAGCCGAATTGGTTTAAAGGGGTGATGCTACATCGAGAGGAAAAACTCAAGGTTGTAGACACGGCACAATGGGTTATGCCAGAAAAATACAACGAAAAACTGGCAGAAAACTTAAATTATCAATATCTTATTATGTTAGATGAGAGTGGTTGGGGTCTAGCAAGCGAAAAACTTGTTACAACCGCGACTCTAAACCCAGAAGATGTGAAATGGCGTGGCGATGATAAGAAGCGTCCTTGGCTCGCTGGGTTGGTAAAAGAAAAAATGTGTGCTTTGATTAATGTTAAACAACTGATTGAATTGTTAAACAAAGGTCAAGGTAGTAATGATCAATAAAGAGACAGCTTTGTAGGGAGCGAGTCCAATGACTGATGATAGAAGTTCTAGCAGCACTGCCGTTGATGCAAACGATGAGGTGTTGCAATGGGTCACATACCGATTAGGTGATGAAACCTACGGCATCAATGTAATGCAGGTGCAAGAAGTGTTGCGCCATACTGAAATTGCTCCTGTACCAGGCGCACCAGACTACGTGTTAGGCATAATTAACTTGCGTGGTAATGTCGTAACGGTCATTGATACCCGTGCTCGCTTTGGTTTACCACCTACCGATATTACTGACAATACGCGCATCGTTATCATTGAGTCTGATGAGCAAGTTGTCGGGATTTTGGTGGATAGCGTGGCAGAGGTAGTGTATTTACGTACCTCTGAAATTGACAGTGCACCAAACGTAGGCACCGAAGAAAGCGCCAAATTTATTCAGGGCGTGAGCAATCGTGACGGCGAATTGCTGATTTTGGTTGACCTGAACAAGTTGTTAAGCGACGAAGAGTGGGATGAAATCAGCAGCTTGTAACTGCTCGGCCACAAAGCGCGACCAATAAAATGTGCCCTGTCAGTCGACGGGGCTTTTTTTTATTTCAAATACTGTTACTCTAAGCCTATGATTACACTCTATATTCTGATTGGTTTAAGCTTTTTTAGCAGTGCGTTATTGGCCTTTTGGGTTATGCGATTAAACGCATTGTTAAAGAAACCCGATCCCAATATTACAGATTTAACGTCTTCTTTGGCGTCGCTCCAGCAAGACGTGTCGGGCTGTCGTAACGAATTGGACGAGCTTCGTGCAGGCACGTTGGGGATGGGCGTAAAATTAAAAGATCTTGATTCAAAGCTTGCTCATACTGATAGCGCTATCAAAGCCATGCAAGAGCAACAACAGGAGCTCATGCAACAAGATCCCGAAATAAAGCTGTATACTCAAGCCAATAAATTAGTGCAAAGCGGCGCGACAGTTGAAGAGCTCATGCAGGAATGTGATATTCCTCGAGCGGAAGCCGAGCTATTGATTTCAATTCATCGGAAAGGCTAGCCGGTTTTTCACTATTTTACTTTTCTTCTATTTCGTTGGTTCGCATTTCTTTATGCCGACGTTTCTTTTTCTATTTGCTAACATCGATTTATTGCATATCTTTATTTGAAGATATCTTGCCACTTGATGCGTGTTTTTTAGACATGAATTACACTGGGATATAAAACAATGGAATTCTAGACGTCTAGAAGTAAAGATGTTGACATGTCTGTCTGTTAGGGTAAGAATAATTGCTATTCACCTAAGAGTCTGGAGCGCAGCCATGCCAATTTGTATCCCAAGCGAGTTACCTGCTCAATCTGTTCTGAATGAGGAAAACATATTTGTAATGGATGGAAAGCGGGCGTCTGCTCAGGATATTCGCCCTCTCGAAGTGGGTATTCTGAATTTAATGCCCAATAAAATCGAAACAGAAGTACAGATTTTACGCTTACTGTCGAATACGCCGTTGCAAATTAATATAGACCTGATTCGTATCGATGAACAAGTTCCCAAGAATACGCCAAAAGCCCACATGGACGCGTTTTACCATGTGTTTGATGATGTCGCGGGGAAAAAATATGACGGTTTAATTGTAACCGGCGCACCACTGGCTCATTTACCTTACGAAGATGTGAAGTACTGGAATAAAATCACCACAATCATGGATTGGGCGCGTCGGCATGTGCAATCAACCCTATTTTTATGTTGGGCAGCCCATGCTGCGGTCTATCACTTTTTTGGTATAACGCGACAACTGCGCGAAGAGAAATTATCGGGTGTGTACCCTCATTATGCAGATGACCCTTTTAATGAGTTAACCAGAGGGTTTGATGACACCTTTTATGCACCCCATTCTCGTTACGGCGATATACCCGTTGCCACCTATAATGACGTTCCTGATTTACATGTTTTAGGTGCGTCAAAAGAAGCAGGTGCCTATCTTATTGGTTCAAATGATAAGCGTATGGTGTTTATAACGGGTCACCCAGAGTATGACCCAGATACATTGCATCAGGAATATGTACGTGATGTTAAGGCGGGTATTTCCCCGGCGATACCTCAACATTATTACGTTGATAATGATCCACAAAAAGGCTTCAATGTGACTTGGCGCTCTCATGGAACGCTATTGTTCACCAATTGGTTAAACTATTACGTTTATCAGGTCACGCCGTACGACCTCAACGCGTTAACACCCCCGTCAACGGAAGGCTAATTTCTATGATAAAAACGTCCGATATTTTGCATCACGCATCGCAACGCATTTTGATTTTGGATGGGGCAATGGGCACCATGATCCAGAAGCACACACTTGAAGAGGATGATTATCGCGGTGAGCGATTCAGCGATTGGCACTGTGATGTAAAAGGAAATAATGATCTTTTGGTGCTGACTCAGCCTGACATTATTTACGATATTCATTGCGCGTACCTTGATGCGGGAGCTGACATCATTGAAACCAATACGTTCAATGCGACAACGATTTCAATGGCCGATTACGACATGGCAGAATTTGCCAAGGAAATGAATATTGAAGCTGCGCGACTAGCAAAAAAAGCGGCGGAGAAATTTACGCAGCTCACCCCTAATAAACCGCGATTTGTGGCTGGCGTGTTGGGACCAACAAATCGAACTGCATCCATTTCTCCTGACGTAAATGATCCAGGGAAACGCAATATCACCTTTGATGAGCTAGTCGAGGCATACGTAGAAGCCACTCATGGGCTAATCGAAGGCGGGGCCGATTTACTTCTTATAGAAACCGTATTTGACACGCTTAACGCGAAAGCTGCGGTATTTGCTGTACAAACCGTATTTGAGTCACTTGGCTATGAATTGCCCGTAATGATTTCTGGCACGATTACCGATGCATCAGGGCGCACATTGTCTGGGCAAACCGCTGAAGCATTTTATTATTCATTACGGCATGTTTCACCCGTGTCGTTTGGATTAAATTGCGCATTGGGTCCTGACTTACTTCGTCAATATGTGGATGAAATTGCGCAAATTTCAGAAAGTTTAGTGTCTGCGCATCCAAATGCGGGATTGCCAAATGAATTTGGTGAATATGACATGGATGGCGACGAGATGGCTGAGCATATAAAAGAGTGGGCAACGTCAGGGTTGGTCAATATTGTTGGCGGTTGCTGTGGTACAACGCCTGATCATATTTTAAAAATGGCGAATGCGGTAAAAAATATTCAGCCACGCACATTGCCGCAGTTGGAAACCAAGATGCGGTTGTCAGGTCTTGAACCGTTCGTTCATTAAGGAGTGATCATGGAAGCGACAAATACTAGGCAAAGTGCCAGCGCAACATTTATTAATGTAGGTGAGCGAACCAACGTAACAGGCTCTGCGAAATTCAAGCGCCTTATTTTGGAAGATGACTTTGAAGCTGCTCTAGACGTGGCTAGACAACAAGTGGAAAATGGCGCACAGATTATTGATATCAACATGGATGAAGCCATGCTTGATTCAAAAGCCGCGATGGTTCGGTTTTTAAATTTGATCGCCTCCGAGCCAGACATCAGCCGTGTGCCGATTATGATCGACTCATCAAAATGGGACGTGATTGAAGCAGGTTTAAAGTGCATTCAAGGCAAAGCAATTGTTAACTCCATCAGCCTTAAAGAGGGCGAAGACGCGTTTTTGCAGCAGGCGCGCTTGCTCAAGCGCTATGGTGCGGCAACGGTCGTTATGGCATTCGACGAAACGGGGCAGGCGGATACAAAAGCGCGCAAAGTAGAGATATGTACGCGTAGCTATAAATTACTAACGGAAAAAATTGGTTTTCCACCAGAAGACATTATTTTTGATCCCAATATTTTTGCCGTCGCAACGGGGATTGAAGAGCATAATAATTATGCTGTTGATTTTATTGAAGCAACACGTGAAATTAGGCGAACCCTGCCTCACGCTCACGTGTCGGGTGGATTGTCGAATATCTCTTTCTCTTTTCGTGGCAATAATCCTGTTCGCGAAGCGATGCATTCGGTGTTTTTATATCATGCAATTCAAGCGGGTATGGATATGGCGATTGTGAATGCTGGTCAGCTCGAAGTGTATGATGAAATTCCACTCACGCTCAGAGAGGCAGTCGAAGATGTGATTCTTAATCGCCGTGACGATGCCACTGAGCGGTTACTTGATATTGCGCCGGCATTCCAAGGCGATGGAAAAGTACAGTCAAAAGATGATTTGGCATGGCGTGAATTGCCCGTGAATAAGCGCTTGGAACACGCTTTGGTAAAAGGGATAACTGATTATATTGAAACTGACACGGAAGAAGCGCGACGTGCAGCAGACAAACCTCTGCATGTGATCGAAGGGCCGTTGATGGACGGTATGAATGTCGTAGGCGATTTGTTTGGTGAGGGCAAAATGTTTTTGCCACAAGTTGTTAAGTCGGCCCGTGTTATGAAAAAAGCAGTAGCCTATTTAGAGCCTTACATCGAACAGGAAAAAGAGAAAGGGTCGAGCAACGGAAAAATACTGCTGGCCACGGTAAAGGGCGATGTTCACGACATTGGTAAAAACATTGTTGGGGTCGTGTTGCAGTGCAATAATTTTGAAATTATCGACTTAGGCGTGATGGTTCCGGCTGCAAAAATTTTGCAAGTGGCGAAGGAAGAAAACGTCGATATGATAGGGTTGTCTGGCCTAATTACGCCGTCATTAGACGAAATGGTGCATGTTGCAAAAGAGATGGAACGTCAGGCGTTTGATTTGCCATTATTGATTGGCGGCGCAACAACATCAAAAGCGCATACTGCGGTAAAAATCGAACAGAACTATCACGCTCCAGTTGCTTATGTTGCCAATGCGAGTCGCGCCGTGGGCGTATGCCAAAAGTTACTGTCGAAAGAACAAAGAAGTGTGTTTGCTGCGGCGTTATCGGAAGAGTATGAAAAAGCGCGCGCTCAGCACGCGCGCAAGCAACCTAGAAGCAAGCCTGTTTCTTTATCGGTTGCCCGTAACAATAAATGGACCTGTGACTGGGCTAGGTATTTACCTCCCGTGCCCAAACAGCTGGGTGTACAAGAAGTGAAAGTGTCATTGCAAACACTGCGAGATTACATAGATTGGACACCCTTTTTCTTAACGTGGTCGCTAGCGGGTAAATACCCCAGAATCTTGCAAGACGACGTGGTTGGTGAACAAGCCCAGTCGTTATTTGATGATGCGAATGCCATGCTTGACCACCTGTGCAAAACGAACGAATTGCAAGCTAAAGGGGTATTTGGACTGTTTCCTGCTAATAGTGATGGCGATGATATTGTTATTTTTGAAGATGAACGCAGGCAAACCATTTTACATACTGCCCATCACTTGCGTCAGCAAACCGAAAAAGCAAACGGCGCCAACCATTGCTTGAGTGATTTCGTCGCGCCCATTTCTTCTCAAACGCCAGACTATGTTGGCGCATTCGCCGTGACAGCTGGCATTGGAGAAGACGAACTTGCAAAGGCCTATGAAGAGGCGGGTGATGATTACAATGCAATTATGGTTAAAGCAGTGGCTGATCGATTGGCTGAGGCGTTTGCTGAGTATCTGCATGAACAGGTGAGAAAAGAATTTTGGGGCTATTCACCGAATGAATCGCTGTCAAATGACGAGCTGATTCGGGAAAAGTATCAAGGTATACGCCCTGCTCCAGGTTATGCTGCGTGCCCAGAGCATACCGAAAAGCAAGTGATCTGGGATTTATTGCAAGCAGAACAGCGAACCGGCATGAAGCTAACAGAAAGTTTCGCGATGTGGCCGGGCGCCAGTGTGTCGGGGTGGTATTTTGCACACCCTGACAGTCGCTATTTTGCCGTCGCTCAAATACAGCAGGATCAAGCACATGATTACGCAGAGCGCAAAGGATGGCCATCAGAATCGATTGAAAAGTGGCTAGCACCTAATTTACAGTAGCGGCTCGTACTTGTCGTTATCGACGGACCGTTAAGAAGAAGCGTTTACTCAGGCAAACGTGCAACGTTGTCAGAAACGTTATTGAATTGAATAAAAAGTAAATAGTGCATCACGCTTTGGAAACCACAATGGATAAGCCTTTTAGTCAAGCATGTGAAAACAATAAGCAACCGATATTGGATGTGCTGAAGCAACATTTTGCGACGGCAACATCTATATTAGAAATTGGCAGTGGCACGGGGCAACATGCGGTACATTTTGCTGCGGGATTGCCACATGTAGAGTGGCACACCTCTGATCAACCGCAGTATCATGCTGGGGTGCAAGCTTGGTTGCTAGACGCTAATCTAGAAAATACAACCGATCCGGTTCCTTTTACAGTTGGTCAAGATGATTGGCCTAACGGGCGGTTTGATGGGGTGTTTACTGCGAACACTACGCATATTATGCAGCCTAACATTGCACAAGAAATGATGAGGCTTGTAGGCACGCACTTACCTGAGGGGGGCGTATTTTGTCAATATGGGCCTTTCAAAATTGAAGGTGAATTTACGAGTAGAAGCAATGCAGAATTTCATCAACACTTGCTGGCTCAGGGCTATGGAGGAATACAGGATATTGAAACACTGATGAATTGGGCACCGTCTTTAGTGCTTCAACATCGAGTTGATATGCCTGCAAATAACATGACGCTGGTTTGGCGAAAAACTGCTTAAACACCGTTGATGTTGCATCGGTTACGCCTTCCCAAATCGATAAGATTGCGCGTCACTTAAATGGCAATAGTGCGTCACAGTCACGCTTGTATTGGCGCATAGCTTCGGCTTCTTCAGAAACCGCGCGTGTCACAGCGTTATGAAAGCCTGTATGCTTTAACCAATGATTGGAGTAGCTAAACACTGGCCGAAAGCCGCGAAGGATTTTGTGCTCACCTTGTGTGCCTGGATTAAATAAAGGAATTTGCTGCTCGATAGCAAATTCGATGCCCTGATAATAACAACACTCAAAGTGCAATCCATCCCGCTCTGTTAATGCGCCCCAATAGCGACCACAGAGTTGTTTACTGTTGTACAGAAACAGTGCGCTGGCAATAGGCTCGCCATTTTCCTCGGCGATTACCAACATCATATTGTCGTTAAAATTTTCTCGTAATAAAGTAAAGAAAGCTTGGTTTAGATAGCCAGTATGGCCGCTACGTTTTAAGTAAGTATGCTGATAGCATAAATAAAAAATATGCATGGCTTCGGCTGAAATTTGGCTTCCAGTTAAACGTCTGATTGATATGTGGTTTTCTTTCAGCTTTTGTCTTTCTTTTCGAATCGACTTTCGACGTCTGGACACCATACTATTTAGATAATCATCGAAGTTAGTTTCATGTTGATACTGCCACTCAAATTGCACACCGACTCTCTGGGGCATGTCGTTTGATACAAATTGACGGCTGCGATTTTCCGGTAAAAAGTTACAGTGAAACGATGACAAGTTATGTGCTTCAGCGGTTTGCCTGATTGCATCAGAAATGGCGGGAAGAAGCGCCGATAAATTTGCGTGTTCGGTCACTAACAACCGTTCATCGGTAACTGGCGTAAACGGCACGCCACACAAAAGTTTGGGGTAGTAGCTGAGGTGGTGTTGTTGGTATGCATTGGCCCAGTTGAAGTCGAATACATACTCACCATAGCTATGACTTTTGATATACAATGGCATCGCTGCAAGTAGATCATCATCGCTATAGACGCCTAAGTGGTGAGGACGCCAGCCGCTCTTTTCGCTAACAGAGCCAGAATGTTCTAGCGCATGTAAAAATGGATATTGTAATGTGGGGCCATAGTGTTGCGTCAGCGACGCCCATGGGGCTTCACCTAATTCAGCAATACTGTTGTGAAATTTACAATACATAAGTTGCGTTGCCATAGCGAACTAAGAGTACGATTTTAAGCCAATAAATTATTGAAATTATGTCAGAATCACCGTCAGAAAACGACCGCAAAATAATTACACACGCCATTACGCATTTATTATCGCGACGAGAGCACAGTCAAAAAGAACTACTGCAAAAGTTGTTGGCAAAAGGACATTCACAGGCGCTATGTGAAGAGCAAATCGAAAAATTTGTTGAAAGAAACATTCAAAGCAACTTGCGTTTCGCTGAGTCGCTTATTCGCTCAAAAGTGAGCAAAGGACAAGGAGAGCTTAGAGCGCTGAATGCGTTAAGAGAGCATGGCGTGTCTGACAACGATATTCAAACCGCTATGTATGAGGTTGCGCCTGATTGGTTTGCGCTCGCGAGTCAGGTTAGGCAGAAGAAATATGGCGCAAATATACCTGATGATTGGTCAACGAAACAAAAACAGTCGCGCTTTTTACAGTATCGAGGGTTTACGCTTGAGCAAATTCGTTTTGCTTTTCAGCGAGAGTCGTAGTCAATTGTTTGTATAAATAAAGGTTATGTCGCTTAAAAACTGCATTGCAAAGTGCAACTCACGCACGCGAAACCCTTAACAGACCTGTACTAAATATGGTATTGTGCCGCGCTAAATTTTAATTCGTGATAATTGGTCAGATTAATGCCTTGTGGTTTTACCACAGCATTGAATCTAACGGGTTATCGATGGAAAGCGGAACATCAATCGTCTCGGGATATTCAATGATTAAGACTACCTCAGAAATACGTCGCGCGTTTTTAGACTATTTTTCTAATCACGGTCATCAAACAGTGTCTAGCTCTTCGCTTGTACCTGCCGATGATCCCACATTGCTGTTTACCAACGCCGGTATGAATCAGTTTAAAGATGTGTTTCTCGGTACCGATGTCAGACAGTACACACGTGCGGTGTCTTCTCAGCGTTGCGTGCGTGCTGGTGGAAAGCACAATGACTTAGAAAACGTGGGCTATACTGCTCGCCATCACACCTTCTTTGAGATGCTAGGTAACTTCAGTTTTGGTGATTACTTCAAGCTGGATGCTATCAAATTTGCTTGGACGTTTTTAACGGAAGAGCTCAAGTTGCCGAAAGAGAAGTTATTGGTCACGGTGTATTCTGAAGATGATGAAGCTTACAACATTTGGGCAAATGATATTGGTGTTCCCGAAGACAAAATAATCCGTATTTCGACTTCTGATAACTTTTGGTCAATGGGGGACACGGGACCCTGTGGGCCTTGCTCGGAAATATTCTACGATCATGGTGAACATATTTGGGGCGGGCCTCCGGGTTCACCTGAAGAAGACGGTGATCGTTTTATTGAAATCTGGAACTTGGTTTTCATGCAGTACAATCGTTCTGCCGATGGCAAGATGAATCCGCTACCAAAACCATCTATTGATACAGGCATGGGACTGGAGCGAATTTCGGCTATCATGCAAAACGTGCACAGTAACTATGAAATCGATATTTTTCAGGCATTGATCAAAGCCGCCGCCACTATTGTTGGCACGACAGACCTAGACGACAAATCATTACGCGTGATCGCTGATCATATTCGTTCATGCAGCTTCCTAATTTGTGATGGCGTGATGCCTTCCAATGAAGGACGCGGCTACGTATTGCGTCGCATTATTAGACGCGCTGTACGTCATGGCTACAAGCTTGGTGCAGATGACATTTTCTTCTATAAGCTAGTGGGTGCGTTGTGTGAGCAAATGGGGGATGCGTATCCAGAGCTGAACGAGCAACGTCCTGTTGTTGAGAAGGTCTTGCGTGTTGAAGAAGAGCAGTTTTCTCGTACGCTTGAACGCGGCATGAATATTCTCAACGAAGCGCTAGACAACCTAGATGGCAAGGTGGTGCCTGGGGATGTGGTATTTAAACTGTATGATACTTACGGTTTCCCAGCTGACTTAACCAATGATGTTGCACGCGAGAAAGGCTTTTCAATTGATGAAGAAGGCTTTGAAGCGGCGATGCAGGCGCAACGTCAGCGCGCTCAAAAAGCCAGTCAGT
Source organism: Fluctibacter corallii (assembly GCF_025751585.1). Taxonomy (GTDB): domain Bacteria; phylum Pseudomonadota; class Gammaproteobacteria; order Enterobacterales; family Alteromonadaceae; genus Fluctibacter_A; species Fluctibacter_A corallii. Next base: position 110,209 of record NZ_JAOWKX010000001.1, on the reverse strand, counting down.
TTGGCACAGATTACAACGATGTGATTAAAACCGAGCATCGTAGCGACTTCACAGGCTATGAACTGGACGCGGGTGATGCCAAAGTAGTAGAACTGTTTGCAGAAAGCGCGTCTGTTGCATCGTTACAAGCCGGACAAGAAGGCATTGTCATCCTTGATCAATCGCCATTTTACGCCGAGTCTGGTGGTCAGGTAGGTGATACGGGATTACTTCGTGTAGCCAATGGCACATTCACTGTACAAGACACGGTTAAATTAGGCGATGCCATTGCGCATAAAGGGGTGGCGAATACGGCGATTGCAGTGAATGATGCTGTTGCGTGCGAAATTGACACAGCGCGCAGAAATGCAATCAAATTGAATCACAGCGCAACGCACTTATTGCATGCGGCATTAAAAGAAATACTTGGCGAGCATGTTAACCAAAAAGGCTCGTTGGTACAGCCAGAACGCTTACGTTTTGACTTTTCTCATTTTGAAGCCGTGACAGCCGAACAAATTCAACAAATTGAAGATCGTGTTAACGCTGAAATTCGTGCCAATCATGCATTGCGTACCCAGCTAATGGGACTCGAAGAGGCGAAAGCGTCTGGTGCCATGGCATTATTTGGTGAGAAATACGACGAAGAAGTCCGTGTAGTTAGCATGGGGCCATTTTCTATTGAATTATGTGGCGGCACGCACGTAAAACAAACGGGTGACATTGGCTCGTTCAGAATTGTGTCTGAAGCAGGTATTGCGTCTGGCGTTCGTCGTATCGAAGCGATTACGGGCGCAGAAGCCGATAAATACAATCAACGCCTAAGTGCGACACTAAATCGTATTGCGACTTCACTGAAGACGGATGCAAGCGGTGTTGAAGAGCGCGTAGCCGGATTGCAAGAACAAACCCGCCAGCTTGAAAAAGAATTGTCTAAATTGAAGCAACAAATGGCAGCCCAAGCAGGATCCAATTTATTATCTTCTGCGTATGATATAAACGGAATCAAGGTACTGGTAGCTAATTTGCAAGATGTTGAAGCCAAATCCCTTCGCGGTATGGTGGATGACCTTAAAAACCAAATGGGATCTGGTGTAATTATGCTAGGCGTTGCCAGCGGTGAAAAAGTGAGCCTGATTGCAGGGGTAACTAAAGATCTGACAGGCCAAGTAAAAGCCGGAGAGCTTGTTAACCATGTTGCGAGTCAAGTGGGTGGCAAAGGTGGTGGTCGTCCAGACATGGCACAGGCAGGCGGTACGCAACCTGATAACCTTGAGGCTGCATTAGAATCTGTAAAAGGATGGCTAGAAGAGAAGCTCTAGTCATTTTTTGTAGTAAGCCGGTTTGTGATTTGTAAGTGACAGCAATAACAGGGAAACACCGGCCGCGTATTTACTGGTGAATGTTAGTTTATACGCTAAGTTTAAAGAGGGATGCAGTTAGAATAACGGAACAGGAGCAAACGAATGCTTATTTTGACCCGTCGTGTAGGTGAAACCCTGATGGTTGGTGATGATGTGACAGTCACCGTATTGGGTGTGAAAGGTAATCAGGTGCGTATTGGTGTAAATGCGCCTAAAGAGGTGTCAGTGCACCGTGAAGAAATCTATATGCGTATACAGGCTGAAAAGAATTCTCAGTTAGCCGGTCAGGGCAACGCAGCAGGTAGCGATGACGACTAACGCATGAAGGTAGATAAAAGGCTGGATTTTCCAGCCTTTTTTATTGCTGACGGTTTAGGTCTATCTACGCCTAATTACTCTATTTCGATAAGCTAACTTTTTTACTATTGGGAATAGAGCGTAAAAAGTAGCGCTTTTCGCATTTGATAGCGATGTTTCAATACATAGTGACAACTATTGGCTCACCCTTTGCAGATTTTAAAATCTAATCATTAGTCGCTTAATAACAGTAACCGCACTGCGTAAAGTGTATAAAATAGGCTGTAAAAGCTGAAATTTATACGAATTGCTTGAATTGTCGGCAAACAGTCAAACTCTTTCTAAAAAAGGTTTGACTTCCTTTCTGTAATCATTAGAATGCGCAGCACTTACGGAGAGGTGGGTGAGTGGCTGAAACCAGTTCCCTGCTAAGGAACCATACGTATTGCGCGTATCGAGGGTTCGAATCCCTCCCTCTCCGCCATTCTTATTTGAATTGTTTCAGGTAAGAAAGCGGATTTATTAGCACAATCCGTTAGATTGATGATTTTCATCAACGTCGCGTGTGTAGCTCAGCTGGATAGAGTACCTGGCTACGAACCAGGCGGTCGGAGGTTCGAATCCTTCCACACGCGCCATATTTTATTCATGGTTAAGAATAAAATAGTCCTGTATCAACGCAGTTGTTCAGTTAGACTATACTATCTTTAACGGTGAATGTGACTTTACAATTTGTTTTTACGCGTGTGTAGCTCAGCTGGATAGAGTACCTGGCTACGAACCAGGCGGTCGGAGGTTCGAATCCTTCCACACGCGCCATATCAAGAAAAACCACCCAACGGGTGGTTTTTTGCTTTGTGCTTCTTACCATTTTCGGCTTTTAATGACTTTAAAACTGCATAAGCTTGTTTGACGTCGCTCGCCCTCACTCAAACCAACTAGTGCTTAATGCGTTAACGTATTTATTATCTCTGCGTTATTTTATAAAAATGCAGGCTATATGAACCGAATGCCTTTCGATGCTATTTTGCGCTGGAAAAATTACGTTGACCCTTTGAAGGGCGCAACAGACTAAGTCGTTAAAACTATGGGTGTCTTTGATTGTTCGTTGATTGAATGAGAGTGTAATGAGTTAAGATGTGCGAATATTGAGAAAGCAACGGGGCCTTGCACCCCGTCGATAGTTGCGTGTTACAGGTAGAAGACTTGGTTTTTGTAGTCAATCACTAGTTTTTTATCTTGAAAATAGTGGATGCCCATTAATAGAAAAGGCTCATCTTTGAATCCTAGTACGTCAAATACACTCAAATCAGCGACAGCCATAATGCTTTCATCAATATCGATATGATTGATTTGGTAGTGAATATTTTCAATTGTCTTTGTTTCTTGCTCTTTGCCATGAAGATCAGATGCTGTGTCAGACTCCGCGATTTGAGCATCCTCCAATAACGAAAATGCATGGCTGTTTATAAAACTCTTCCCTGCGCCAGTATCAAGCACGGCTGACACTTCTTGCCCATTGAAGGACGCTTTAAATTGAATGAAGTCATCAATTATTTCAAAAGGAACAGCCTGAAGGCCTTCCTTCGAAATGCCTGCGCATGAAGGTGACGCAAGGGACATTACCGACGCTTGCATATCCAGCGCTACACAGTGGTGTTCTAAAACATTATGGCCCAAAATGCCGGGTATTCTGCCATCTGATAGAACAAATTTTGAAAGATCGACAAATAGGTGCTCAACATCTTCATGGGTAGTATGCCCCAAAGAAAGCATTGGCACTTCTCCTTTGAGCATCATAGATGCACCGTTAGCGCCGTTAATACTGTCTTCGTGTAGACTGTCTGATGGAACTTGTATTTCCTCCATGCCTGTTTTCGGCATAACCCCCATGTTGGCTGCTGTGTCTATAATAAGAGGGAAGTCTGTCATTGCCCCTACGTCTGCGTAGATATACGCGTGTCCGGTGTCGGTTTTCATAATCGGAAAATGCTGAGTATATGGGGTTTGATGACTGACTGAAGAACAACCAGTAAGAATAATTGTTGTGATAAGTGCTGTTGAGATAGTTTTCATTGTTAACTCCTTCAAAGTTGATGGAGTTAGTGTGCAAAAAAGTTTTTAAGAAATTATCAAGATTGTATCAATGTTTGATTTTTGGGTGTTTTGTCAGTGTCACTGCCTACGCATATCACGGTGATGTCTTCGCAAAGTAATAGGCAGTTTACGCACCTTTGCTTAGTCCATTGATAGGCAACAATAATGCTGCCTATCAATGTGAGTGCTATGTGTTTTATGAATAACTATTTTATGAATATCTAGGTCAGGCATTCACTGGGAGTTGAATATAAATTTCTAACCCTTCGGTGTATTGATGATTTATACGCATTTTGCCTTGCATCAGTAGGGCTAACTGCTGACATATGGCCAAGCCTAAGCCAACGCTTTGTTTATCGCTTCTAGACGCATCTTGACGGTAAAACCGTTCAAACGCGGCTGCTTGTTGGTCGGCTGGAATACCTTGTCCTTTGTCTTTGATGCCTATCTCTATGAAACTTCCTTTCGTGCGGCTAAATAGTTCAACGGCCTCGTTTTTATCGGCATATTTAGCGGCGTTGGAAACAAGGTTGGTTAACACTTGCTCTAAACGATGGGGATCCGCTTGTACAGTAATATTGTTGGCCAAATTAAGCGTAAGGCGGTGGGCTAGTAACTGATTAAGCATGTCTTCACGTTCACGCAGAAATGATGATACGGTAATGGGCTGCATCTCAACATGTAATTGTTTAGCATCAGTCAGCGACAGTAAGTTGATGTCATCAATCAGCTTTTTAATCCGCTCCAATGCATTTAATAATTGCGATAAGCTATTCTCATCAGTGGGAACAATCCCATCTTGCATCGCCTCAATTCGAGATTGCATACCGTTTATAGGCGTTCGTAATTCGTGCGCTAAGTCGGCACTTAATTGCTTGTATTGTTTGTTTAACGCGTTAAGCCAATCAGCCAGATGGTTGAATCTTCGCGTGATTGTGCCTAATTCATCTGTTGAGTGAGATGATATGCGGTAATCAAGGTCGCCGGCCACCAATCGCTCAAATCCATGAGAAAGAGTATTAAGCGGACGTAAAAACAGTCGTGCACCAAACCAAGATAGCGCTACAGCGAGCAAACTTAATACACTGAGTGTAATAACGAATTCGTTTTGAATGCGTTGTTTGAACGAATCAAGCAGTGCGCGGCGTTCAAGTAGCGCCACAGGAAACCACAGCACATTAATACGAGTTTTGTTTTTTAGCGTGAGAAATTGGCCAGAATTATTTATCGACACAATACTGGTGCTGCCAGACACATCTTCAATTTTAAAGCGCACGCCTGATGATGTAACGGTTCCCGCCGCTTGATAGCCATTGGTGGAGAAATTTGTCATGATCTGATTTGTTTCGTCTATCACAACAAATATATGATCCGAATGGGTCTTTGTCAGATAGTCAAATGCTGTTGTGACGTCGATATTCTTTCCCTTTGCCAACACATCGTCAAATACCTCATCATCGTCTAACAACACGTCAGAGATGATCACGCTGCTTTGCTCATTAAAATCAACAATGGCACTGTTGGCACTGTTTTTAGCTAAGAAATAGTACGAGCCTAATATGACCAGAGTGACAAAGGCGACCAATGCGGCTAATTTAAACTTAAGTGTTCGCGTCATGATATGGCACCAATAAACTGGTAGCCCAATTTATAGCGGGTTACGATAAAACGAGGTGTATGTTTATTTTCTCTTAATTTTTTACGCAGATTGGCCAAATGGGTATCAACAATACGATCATTGACTGGCGTATTGTCTTTGTTAATTTTATCCAGCAATTGTTCTCGCGAAAAAACCTGAGAGGGTGAAGAGGCAAGGGTTTCAAGCAATGTGAATTCGGCGGCAGTGAGTGGGACCCACTGCGCATCAAGGGTGACTTGCTTGGCGGTTAAATCAATGATTAAACCTTCTGACACTATCTGCGTTTTTTGGTGATTTCTTTCGCTTCGACGTAACAATGCAGACACCCTTGATACGACTTCTCTCGGGCTATACGGCTTACACACGTAATCGTCAGCGCCGAGTTCAAAGCCGAGAATGCGCGCTTCTTCATCCACCACCGCGGTGAGCATGATAGAGGGGATCCCTTTCTCTACGGCATGTTTAAGCAGCGTGCGACCGTCACCACCAGGTAACATGACATCAAACAAGGCTAATTCGAAAGTTAAATTAGTGAGTGCACGGGAGGCATCTACCACGTTGTCATAATGGTGAACAGTGAGGCCGGCTTTTTGTAAATACAAGGTGAGTATATTTGCGCTCTCAATATCGTCTTCGACGTACAAAATTTGATTGCTCATTATAAAATAGATAGCTCCATCGCTTTAAGGACCGCTCGGGTACGGTCTCTAACATTTAATTTGGTTAATATAGATGACATTTGGTTACGAATAGTGCCGTGAGATTTATGCAGCGCATTTGCGATTTCATTATTAGAAAAGCCAGCGGCAACAAGCCGCAACACTTCAATTTCAATATCGGTTAATTGGCCAAATGTGGTCTTATCTTCGGTAAAACCTAAAACGTTGTCAGGCAACATTTGACTACTTACCGCTGGTTGATACCAGGTTTTCCCCTCGTGCAATGCGTATATCGCCTGACTGAGTTCGCTAAACGAAATGTCTTTGCGTAAATAGCCCTTTGCTCCCAAACGAATGCACTCAAGCACTAACTCGTGCTCGTCGAAGGTGGTTAATACCAATATGGGAACGGGCAGTTTTACTTGATTGAGCTGCCTGAGCACATCAACGCCAGATACTTTTGGCATGCGTATATCAAGTAGCACAATATCGGGGCGGCACGCATAGATGCGTGATAATACGTCTTCACCGTCTGCTTCTTCTGCCACAACGCGGATGTCGTGTTTGAGAGCAAGTAGGCTTTTTATTCCTTCTCTTACCAGATTTTGGTCGTCTACTAACATGACTTTTATGCACATAGGGCGTCTTTCTCATTGGGGAGTGTGATGGTGAGCGTCATACCTCTGCCATCTTGCAGATAATCTACTGAGCCATCTAAATTGCGGATTCGCTCGATCATACCCGTTAACCCGTTGCCTAATGTCAGCGGTTGTCTATTGCTGCCATTATCACTAATTGTCATTATCCAGTTCAGGTTTTCCTGGCGTAAAGAGATTTTGCAATAGTCACCCTGACTATGTTTTAACGCGTTTGTCACGCCTTCTTGGGCACTACGAAACAGTGCTTCAGCATATTGGGCATGGCCAATAACCAGATCCTGTGGAATGTCGATATCAACGTGCATGCCATTAATGTTATCGGTAAGGGTGGTTAAGGCGGTACGAATATCTAATACCGCGTTATCTCTGAATGCGTTGACGACATGGCGTGTTTCATCAAGCAATTTGCGCGTTATCATTTGAGACTTTTCTACCGCGGGCTTTGCATCATCATTGCAAAGTTGGACTGCGACTTCTAGTTGCAGATTAAGTGCTGTTAGGTGGTGTCCCATTAAATCATGTAAATCTCTGGCGATACGTAATCGTTCATCGCGCTTCGCGGTGATAGTGAGTAAAGCTTGTGTTGCACTTAACTCTCTGAGTAAATGAGATGCCTGTTCTTTTGCTTGTTTTTCTGACTCTCGCTGTTTTGCGACCAGCATCGCGAAAAGATTAAACATATAAAATAGCGCTGCATTCATAAACACAAAATCATGATCTGCAAACAATATGTGAGTTACTGGTGGAATAGCAGCAGCAAGAAATCCCCACCTCCACGGCAATTTGAGGGCTAAATAAGACAAAAAGATAACGCCTAGCCCGAGAGTTAAACTAAATTGAAACAGATAGAGAAGCAGAGTAAGTGATGTCCATTGGAGGATTAATCCCCACATGGCTGAACGAGGGGCAAATATGCAAACACCGACACCCGCAAAAAATGTGCAATACAAAGCAAGCACAAACAGTATAGCCTGAGCTGTTGGTGCGAGAACAAAGACGTTGTCGTCGGCAAATTCAAGCCAGTATCCGTAGCTAAAATAGCCCAGTAGTACGCAGGTCACTAGTGCCAGAGTACATTCGTAGAACTTAGATTGCTTTTGGTTGATTGTTTGCATGATTGAGGATATTGACTCTTATTAACATTTTATTATTTGATGAGGTGGGTAAGACTCATTGACTTGCAGTGAATCAAATTTACCTAAACGCTTTGATTTTTAAGCAGTTCATCATTACAGAACAATATATCCACCGAGTATTTCATGAATTGAAATAAATGAAAATATGACAAATGTCATAATCCCTTCTCACACTTTCTGTTGAAGTAAGCAGGTCGTGACATCTGTCACATGTTTTCGTTCCGACTTCTGTTTACGCTTTTTTGTATCTTTTGCAACGCCCCGCGCTCAGCAAAATAGTTACAATCAGTAAGGAAATTAAATGAAAAAGCGTATTGTTGTATTGGCTGCAATCTCATTATTTGGCTGTTCTTCAGAAGAACTAGAAACTCAAAATTTTGGCAGTGATATGTTTAAAAGTGATTACTACTTTTTAAATGCCACTCAGCACGAACTGAGCTACCACATGCGCAATGCTGAAATTGATGGGGATGATCGGGATCCTACGGATAACAAGTATCGCGTGGCTGAGCTTGCCCAACGTGGCGCTGTATCGCATGTTGTACATGAGCATAATGCTGGGCGAAAGGTGAATATGCTTGCGCATGCACCATTGTCTAATGGAATTGAAGAGCGCTTAGCCTTCAAGGCTGACCTAGACAAGCATTACAACGTAGTGAATTGGCAAAATCAAGGCAATATTAGTATGTCAGTTTTTGAAAGACGTACTAGCAATAAAGAGGCGATAATCCGTACACGTTTGTTTGTTACTGAGCCGGATATCAGCATTAAGGTAAACGGTGAAACCATCACAACATCATTAGGCAAAGTGACTGACTTTTTTGATGTGGAGCATTGCCAATCGACGCTAGAGGTTAATGAGAGTTTTATTGATGTGTGTGATGCCTCTTTTGGAGATTCTTATCTTGTTATTCTTTCTGCAGATGGTTTGGTTAATCTATTCAGAGAGTCTTGATTCTGATTGGTAATCATTCAATTTGCAGAACTCACATATGTTCAGGCAGGAAAATCGGACATGCTTTTCCTGCTATTTTTTCGCCATTTTCTTATTTCCTTATACATGAACAGGATTTGTTGAAAGTTAACCATTTCGAATGGTTCTCTGCTAACGTTTATTTATGCGTTTTAATTAAAGCACGTCTAATCAGCCACTAAATCGTTCTCTATTCATAAAAAGTGAATAGAAAAGCACTATTTGTGGGATTTATTCTCAGAATTGCATAGATATTCTTTGTTTGGGTTGTCTTTGTATAGTAACTGTGCAAGTCTGTGTGGAAAATAACAAATCAGGAAAGCGCAACATGGACAGCTCGGTACATCAACTTCTTGTCGAAGCGGGAACGCTCTTGCTGGTTGGTATGTCATTTGTTTTTGTCTTTCTAACTATTCTGATTGCTGCGGTGCATGGCATTACATTATTTTGTAAACGGTTCCCTGAACCCGCAACTCCGCATCCATCGTCGGCGGTGCCGGTTGTCAGCCAGCAAAACGACGCTGGACAACCAAGTCCGCAAGTGGTTGCTGCAATCACTGCCGCTATTCATCAATACCGTCAAACGAAATAACACATCAAGGAGAATCAGATGGCTAAGCCGCTGGCGCTTACTGAGTTAGTTTTAAGGGATGCACATCAATCATTGCTCGCCACCCGCATGCGCATCGAAGATATGTTACCCATTGCGTCTGAATTAGACAAAGTGGGATTTTGGTCTGTGGAGTCTTGGGGCGGTGCTACTTTCGATGCCTGTATCCGATATTTAGGCGAAGACCCCTGGGAGCGTATTCGCTTGTTGAAGCAAGCGATGCCTAATACTCGTCAACAAATGTTATTGCGGGGCCAGAATTTATTAGGATACCGCCACTATGCTGACGATGTGGTAGATAAATTTGTTGAGCGTGCGTTTGACAATGGTGTTGAAGTTTTTCGTATTTTTGATGCCATGAACGATGTGCGCAACTTACAACAGGCCGTAGCGGCAACACTCAAAGTGGGCGGGCACGCGCAAGGCACCATGTCTTATACCGTAAGCCCCGTGCACTCACTGGATGTCTGGCTAGATATGGCGAAACAAATTGAAGACATGGGCGTGCACTCCATTTGCATAAAAGATATGGCTGGCTTATTAAAACCTTATGAATGTGAGGCGTTAATCAAGGGCTTAAAAGCATCAGTAGATGTACCCATTGCGATGCAATGCCATGCAACGACAGGGTTAAGCACAGCGACCTATCAAAAAGCGATCGATGCGGGGATTGACATGCTGGATACCGCCATCTCCCCCATGAGCATGACGTACGGACATACTGCGACAGAAACTATTGTTTCAATACTTGAGGGAACAGAGCGAGATACTGACATCAACCTGCAAGGGCTTGAACCCATTGCGGCGTATTTTCGTGACGTAAGGAAAAAGTATGCGCAATTCGAAGGTAGCTTAAAAGGCGTTGATGCGCGCATTCTTACCGCACAAGTGCCGGGTGGCATGCTCACCAATATGGAAAATCAACTTAAAGAGCAAGGTGCGGCAGATAGACTGGATGAAGTACTAGAAGAAATTCCTCGTGTTCGTGAAGATTTAGGATTCATTCCATTGGTTACGCCCACCTCGCAAATTGTCGGCAGTCAGGCTGTATTGAATGTACTCACACAAGAGCGCTATAAAAGCATTACCAAAGAGACGGCAGGCGTGCTTCGGGGTGAATATGGCGCAACAGCTGCGCCTGTCAACGAGGCACTTCAAAAACGAGTATTAAATGGAGATGCCGCCATAACATGCCGACCGGCTGACAAGTTGGAACCTGAGGTCGAAGCATTAACCATTACGTTAAAGGAGCTGGCACAGTCAGACAATATTTCATTGGCAGAACACGTGATAGACGATGTTTTAACTTATGCGTTGTTTCCGCAAATTGGATTGAAATTCCTGAAACACCGTGGAGATAAATCAGCCTTTGAGCCTGAGCCTTCACAGCAAACTCAAGCGTCAAGTGTGACTGATCAAGCGCACACAACAGCGACGGCTTCCTCTGCAAAAACAGAGGTATATTCTGTGCGTGTAGATGGCAAAGCTTACGAGGTTGAGGTGGGGCCGTCGGGGGCGTTAGAAACCATTCGGCAACAAGGTGGAGGGGATGAAACGGTTCCTCAGTCTGCAGCGTTATCTGCCGCAGAGACACTTAATGCGCCGCTGGCCGGGAACATTTTTAAAGTTCTAGTCAAGCCTGGACAATCAGTGAATAAAGGCGATGTTGTTATCATTATGGAAGCCATGAAAATGGAAACTGAGGTTCGCGCCTCAACAAATGCCACGATTTCAGCGGTTAATATTAAAGAGGGTGACGCCGTGCAGGCAGGTCAGCCATTGTTAGTGCTGGAGTAGAATGTGGATAAGTTAACGGTATTGTGGCAAAGCACTGCGCTCGCACATTTTCAGGGGGGACAACTGATTATGATGGCGGTTGGGTTGCTGTTGCTATATTTGGCTATCGTGAAAAAATTTGAGCCGCTGTTGTTACTTCCTATTGGTTTTGGTGCCATTTTGACGAATATTCCATTAGCGGGTTTCAGTGAAGCAGGCGGCATACTTTATTACATTTATAAAGTTGGAATAGATACTGGTGTTTTCCCACTACTGATCTTTATGGGGGTGGGGGCCATGACTGATTTTGGAGCCCTCATTGCGAACCCCAAAATGCTATTACTTGGTGCGGCAGCGCAGTTTGGCATATTTGCAACCTTGTTTGGTGCCATTTTATTAAACCTCGTGCCTGGATTTGAGTTTACGTTAACGGATGCGTCGGCAATTGCTATCATTGGGGGAGCTGACGGTCCCACGGCGATTTTTCTTGCTTCACGCCTTGCACCAGAGCTGTTGGGCGCAATTGCCGTGGCTGCATATTCCTATATGGCGTTAGTTCCCATTATCCAGCCACCTATTATGAAGGCACTCACTAACGAAGATGAGCGCAAAATTGAAATGGCGCAGCTTAGAGTGGTCTCTCGACGAGAAAAAATTATATTTCCTTTGGCGGTACTGTTACTCACGATTCTATTTTTGCCCGCAGCAACGCCGCTGGTTGGCATGTTCTGTTTGGGGAATTTAATGAAAGAATGCGGTGTGGTAGATAGACTCAGTCATACCGCGCAAAATGAGTTGATTAATATCGTTACGATCTTTTTGGGATTAGCGGTAGGCTCGAAGCTATCAGCTGATCAATTTTTATCGGTAAAAACATTAGGGATATTGGCGCTCGGTGCCGTAGCATTTAGCATTGGTACGGCTGCGGGGGTGATTATGGCGAAAATCATGAGCCGCTTTAGCCAACAACCGATTAATCCTCTTGTCGGGGCGGCTGGCGTCTCAGCAGTACCCATGGCGGCACGCGTGGTAAACAAAGTAGGATTGGAGGCCAATCCTCATAACTTCCTGCTTATGCACGCTATGGGACCGAATGTAGCAGGCGTACTGGGCTCTGCGGTCGCGGCGGGAATATTGCTCGCGTTAGTTGGATAACGGATGCGGACCTGATGTGATACCACATCAAAACAACAAGTACATATAAGCGTGCCAGATGTTTTATACTTCTGGCACTGCCTAAGTCAAACGGTTGAACGTTTGGTTTCTAGAATCTAAAAGCCTATTTAGGTGACACTATGATGCGTTAGTTTTTAGAGAGCATCGCCTGATGAGATTGTACGAGTTTTTCTGTGTATTCGCTTTTTGGCCAATTGAAAATAACATCCGTCTTGCCAGATTCCACAACATTTCCTTCTTGCATAACCAGAATGCGGTCGCTGATGTGCCTGACAATACCTAAATTGTGTGAAATAAAGATAAATCCTAGCCCAAGATCACGTTGTAGCTTCATGATCAGATTGACCGTTTGAGAGCGTACTGAAGGGTCAAGGGCAGCAAATGGTTCATCGGCCACTATAATTTGTGGGTTGAGAATCAAAGCGCGAGCAATGGCAATGCGCTGCTTTTGCCCATCCGATAGCATGTGACGGTAGAAATATTGATGTTCAGGTAGCATACCCACAAGCCTTAGGGTTTGCTCTACTTTTTCTTGCCTTTCTTCTGGGCTGAGTTGCGTATTGAGTTTAAGAGGTTCGTCTAAAATCGTGCCTAGAGTAATGCCCGGATTTAATGACTCATTACTGTGCTGAAATACCATTCTGATATTCAAACAACGTTGTTTAATATTATTGTATTTGAGTTTTTGCCCATTTAAATAAATCGCGCCAGACGTGGGCGTTTCAGCCCCTACCAGCAATTTCGCTAAGATCGACTTACCCGAGCCATTTTCGCCAATAATTGCCATCGTCTCGCCTGCGTTAAGCTCGAATGTAACCGGGCTTAACACGAATTTGCGAGGACGTTGAAACCAACCATTTTCCACAATATGGGTAAAGGACACGTCTTCTACAGACAGTAATGGGCTCATCGTTTTTCCCTATGCAATGGAAAGTGACAACTGTAATAGTGCTGGTGGATCCGTCTTGGCTCAGGTGCCTTTACGCATTCTTTTTGTGCACGCGGACAGCGTGGCCCGAGTCGGCATCCAATCGGCAAGTGCTGTAACGACGGAATGGTGCCTTCTAAAGAAGACAACGGCGATTTGGGAGGCAGATCTTTTCTGAAGCTCGGCGCGCTATCTAACAACGCTTTGGTATAAGGGTGTAGTGGCCGTTTGCGTACTTTGTCCATAGGACCACTTTCTACCGTTTGACCGCAATACAACACGGTCATGCTTGTCGCCATGCTGGAGATGGCAAGTAAATCATGACCCACAAACAAGATGCTTAAATCTTTGGTTTTATTCAACCGAGTGAGCAAGCGCAGAATTTGTGCCTTGGTCGTAATCTCCATCCCACGCGTTGGATCATCTGCGATAATGAGTTCAGGGTTGGGAGCCAATGCTGTGGCAATCATAAACTTTTGGCATATATCATCGGGCACTTGATGCGGGTAGCTTTTCAGGCATCGTTTATGATCTTTAATGCCTACTTTATGTAGGAGTTTTGCCGCAATCACCCTACGCTGTTGGGCGCGTTGCCAAAAGTATCCTTTATCAAGCAGGTTGCCAGGAATACTTTCCAGCAGCTGCTCTTCTAGTGTTGCAGAAGGATCGAGGGACTTTAAAGGGTTTTGAAATACAACGGCGATTTCATTTCGCATGATTTTTCGACGTTCTTCATCGTTCATCGATAGCAGATCGATATTTTTCCATGTCATACGATCGGCGGTAATTCGCCAGTTGGATGGTAAGGCACCCGAAATGGCACGTACAATTAAACTCTTCCCCGAACCTGATTCACCCACCAACGCTCGAATCTCACCACTGTCTATAGTCAGATTGATTTTGTCTAACGCCTTGATCCAGCCGTTCGTGCCGTCTATTTCAAGGGTTAAGTTCTTTATATCGAGTAGCGCCATTAGTGTTTAAACCTATTTCTCAAGGCTGAGCGTAAGCCATCACCTACCAAGTTAACTGATAACACCATCAAAAAAATAGCGCATCCTGGTAAGGCAATGCTAAGAGGCGAAATATACGCAACTTTAAGTCCTTCAGAGAGCATGGTTCCAAGCTCGGGTGAAGGCGGTTGAGCCCCTAAGTTTAGAAACCCTAATGCACTAATATCTAGTATTGCAACAGACAGCGCCATCGTTCCCTGAACCACTAACATCTCTATCATATTGGGTAAAACGGCATTAAAAAATAAATAAATTTTTCCTGCGCCATCTAAACGTGACGCCATCACGTAATCTTTTTGCAGCTCGTCTCTTACAAAGTCCCGAGTGGTATGCACAAATTGAGGGATCAACGCTAGTGTGATTGCCCACATACTGTTTACTAAGCCTGTACCTAATATCGCTACGATAATAATGGCGATAAGCAAAGTAGGTATTACCATGATGGAATCAAGCAGATGGTTGATAATGCTTGAACGTACACCTTTGGTCATCCCTGCCAAGGCTCCCATTGCCACACCAACAAGCATGGCAACAAAAACGAGTAATATGCTGATCCCCAGTGTTACACGGCACCCATAAATTAGGCGTGATAGTAAATCTCGGCCCAGACTGTCTGTGCCAAACAGATGGTTAATTCCGCCATTGGCGTCCCAAGCTGGGGGAAGTAGTAAGGCATTAATATCTTGAGTTAGGGGATCATAAGGGGCAAGGAGTGGCCCAAGCACCATCAATAAAATGAAAAACAAAAATAGCCACAGGCCAAACAAAGCGGCATGGCTTTGACGAAACTCAATCCATGTTCGTTTAAGCGGAGAAGGATGAAACTCTTCTTGATAAAGGTTAAAGCGAGCCACGGCGAGGCGCTCCTTGTGTAGGATCGATAAGTCTCGCAAACAAATCAATTAAAACAGTGACGATAACGACAAACGCAGACACCGCTAACATACCCGCACGAATGGCCGGAAAGTCTCGCTGATAGATCGCTTGTAATAGCCAGTTACCTATGCCCGGCCATGAGAATATTACTTCTACAATCATTGCATTTGTCAAAAGCGTACTGGTTTGTAGTGCGAGCAGAGGAAGAATTCTGAGCAGAACGTTTCGAATCCCATGACGAAAGATGACCTGACTCACAGTGAGCCCCCGGCTATACGCTGCTTGTACGAAGTCACTCCCCATTACGTCAAGAACGGCACTGCGGGTAAGGCGCAAAACAATAGCGGTATTCACCACACTAATGGCTAGTGTTGGTAAAATCATGTGTTCTATCGCGTTTATGGTTGCCGCGGTTTTATTATTGATATCTGATAACCAGATATCGGGCAAAATGAATCCCGTAGAGTAGGGAATGTCGAATAACAGACTGATTCGTCCTGATAACGGAAACAGCGGAAGCTGTAATGCAAACAGCATAATTAATAATAAAGCCAACCAAAAAACAGGTACAGAGTAGCCAGCTACACTCACGCCTAAAAGTACATAATCGGTATGTTTATTGTGTCTTAAACCGGCGAAAAACCCCAAAGGCACGCCCACCAACATGGAGATGACAAGCGAATACGCGCTGAGTTCAATGCTCGCAGGTAGCGATCGTTTAATCTCATCCCCAAGCGGCAAACCTGAACTAAAACTGATCCCCCAGTCACCCTGAAAGAGCAAGCTCATGTATTGCAGATATTGAATGATAATGCTTTCATTCATGGCATATTTTTCTGATAAGAGATTAAATTCCTCTTCAGATAAGCGTTGTACGCCAGAAAGGTTAACGAGAGGGTCAGCCGGAAACAAATATGCCAAAGCAAATGAAGCAACTGATAACGCAAAAAGCGTGAACAGCATTAAGTTAATGTGGCGAACAATGTAGCGTATCACTTCGACATCTCCACTTCGCCGAAGCGAACCCCACCATAAGGATTGATTTCAAATCCTGAAAGCGCTTTACGATAAGCTTGGTAACGATATGCGTGTGCGATAGGCACTAACGGCATCTGTTCGTACAGTAGATCACTCGCTTTATGGTACAGGTCGATACGTTCTTGTGGATCGCTATAGCGAACGGCATCATTAATGAGTTTATCGTACTCGGGTGAGCACCACATTGCCCGATTGGTTCCAGACAATATGGCAGAGCAAGAGAGAAGGGGGCGATAAAAATTGTCTGGGTCACCGTTATCTGCCGTCCAACCAATTAATACGGAATCGTGCAAGCCAAGCTTTAAGCGTTGCCTAAACGTAGACCATTCGTAGCTGACAATGTTGGCGTCTATGCCCACGTCTTTTAAGTAGCTTTGGATGAGTTCTGCCATTTTTCGGGCATTTGGGTTGTATGCCCGCTCAACGGGCATCGCCCATATGTTCATACCAAACCCTTCTTCGATTCCGTTTTCACGTAATAGTTTGCGCGCTAAAACGGGGTTGTAACTCATTTCTTTCCCTTCCTCTTGGTAGGCCCAAGAGGAAGGAGGGAGAATACTCTTAGCGACAACCGCGCGGTCAAAATAAACGGCTTCAAGTAACGTGTTCTTGTCGATAGCCATCGCCAACGCTTTACGTACATCGGGGTTGTTGAAAGGTGGGCGCGCCGTATTAAATGCCCAAAAACCAACATTCAAGCCAGATTTTACATCTAAGCTAAGCTTTTCGTCCTGCTCAATGAGATTGAGTTCACTTTGTGAAGGAAAAGCAATGGCGTCACACTCGCCAGTTAACAACTTAGCTAATCTTAATGAGCTTGATGTTGTAATATCATAAATAAGCTGTTCAGGCGCAAAGGGATGCTTCCAGTAATTCTCATGTTTCTCAAACCGAATAAATCGATCTTTGCGATAACTGATAAATTTGAACGGACCCGTTCCAATAGGAAATGTATCAATACGCTCTGGCATGCCTTGGTCGAGTAATTGCTCTGCATATTCAGCCGATAGAATGATGGCAAAATCAGTTGCCAGATTGGCGAGAAAAGAACTATCTGGACGATGTAAGGTAATACGAATGCGGTATCCGTTAACACGTTTGACGCTTTTGATAACATCTTTTAACCCTAAACTATTAAAGTAAGGGTAGTTACCACCAGAAATTTCATGATAAGGATGATGAGATAGTCGCCAACGATCTACACTAAAAATAACGTCGTCTGCGTTAAAAGTTCGGCTGGGAGTAAAGTACGCGGTGGAATGGAACGGTACGTTTTTTCTTAGCTGAAAGGTGTACGTCAGGCCATCTGAGCTAATTAGCCAACTACTGGCAAGCCCTGGAATAATGCGGCCAGTTTGCGTGTCAAAGTCGAGAAGGCGATCATAAAGCTGGTGAGAAGAGGCGTCGACCGTCGTTCCCGATGTATCAAGCTGAGGATTGAAGCTCGAAGGGCTGCCTTCAGCGCAGTAGATTAATCCATTTTGTTGAGACATCTCTGCCGAGTAATCTCCACACCCAGACAGCAACATCAGTAAACATGTTGAAATCCAAGCTCGGGAACGTTCGAATGATGAGAGCATGGCTCCAGAAAAATACATTCTATTCAGCGTCTTCTGTCGTGTTTTCTAAAAGGTTATATTTCTTTAAATATCCACGAAGTTGATGATACGTCAAAGAAAGTTTTTCTGCAGTTTTCTTTTGGTTAAATTGGCTGTCTGCCAACGCCTTTTTAATCATGTCGATTTCATAGTCTTGTGACAGCTGCTTCAAGTCGACGGGAAAAGTAAAATTCAATTCGCCAGCAGACGGTGCAATCCGATCGCTATTATGTGTATCACTTTGAGCGATTGGCGCATTCGGCGATTCACTAGAAGCTGGTGCAGAGGAGCTGACTCGGTCTGCCGTTTTGATACGTTTGGTTGGACGGTAAATCGACTCGAATGGATCGAGAATAATATTGTGAACGGGCACATGAGGGTTATTACATCGGTACACGGCGCGTTCAACAACGTTTTTTAATTCACGAATGTTTCCCGGCCAGTCATAGTCAAGTAACGTGCGCTTTGCTTTTTCTGTAAATCCGCTGAATAACTCCATCTCAAGTTCTCTAGCCATGTTGATGGCAAAATGTTCAGCCAGCAGAAGGATATCTTCTTGTCGCTCTCTTAAAGGAGGCAGTGTAATTACATCAAAGGCTAGTCTGTCTAGTAAATCAGCCCTGAATTCTCCGCTATCAGCGAGAGAGGGCAAGTCTTCATTGGTCGCGGCGACCAAACGGACATCCACTTTTACTGATTTAGATCCGCCGACACGCTCAAATTCTCCGTATTCAATGACACGCAATAGCTTTTCTTGGATTAAGCCAGATGTGTTCGCCAGTTCATCTAAAAACAATGTGCCGTTGTGCGCCACTTCAAATCGACCTTCGCGACGTTTTTGAGCACCAGTAAATGCGCCCGCTTCATAGCCAAATAGCTCACTTTCCAGCAAGGACTCGCTGAGCGCTGCGCAGTTAAGCTTAAGATAAGTCTGATCCCAGCGTTTAGACAAATAGTGCAGTCGCGCGGCGACCAATTCTTTACCTGTACCGCGTTCACCAATAATCAACACAGGTTTATTTAGTGGTGCAATCTGGGAAATTTGTTCAAGTACTTCCAGAAAGCTATTTGATTGACCAAGTAAATTGTCCTGCTGGCGAAAACGACTCATGACTGCCCCTAAAATTTGGTCTAAACGACTAATAAGTGGTTTATATACATATTATTGTAGAGAGCAAAAAACACTCTGTAAATTAATAATTCTGAAAAATCAGGTATTTATCAGTAATTAATAAGATGGCCTGAATATTGAATGCCTCATTACAAAGAATGCGTTTATGCATGTAAGATGAAGTAATTCGAGTAAGGGGAATCTTTATGGGTATTTTCTCGCGTTTCACTGACATTGTGAATTCAAATATTAATGCGCTATTGGATAAAGCTGAAGATCCAGAAAAAATGGTTCGCCTGATCATTCAGGAGATGGAAGATACACTTGTTGAAGTGCGCTCTGCATCAGCAAAAACCTTAGCCACAAAAAAGGAAATCACACACCAAGTGAATAAGCTTCAGTCTGAAGCGGATGATTGGTCAGCAAAGGCAGAATTAGCGATTAGTAAAGATCGTGAAGATTTGGCTAGAGCAGCGCTTCAAGAGAAGAAAAAGTGTCAGGAACAGGCAGATTCTCTTGAACGAGAGTTAAACGTAATCGACGAGCAATTGGCAAAACTGCAAACGGAAATTGGTCAATTGCAAGAAAAGCTAGCAGATGCGAAAGCCCGTCAAAAGGCCATGATTACACGTCAGCAAACAGTATCGTCTCGGTTAGATGTTAAGCGCACATTAGACAGTGGAAAAGTGGATGCTGCAATGGGACGTTTTGAGCAATACGAGCGCAAAATTGACGACCTTGAATCACAGGTTGAAGCTTATGATTTAGGCAGAAAAACCTTAGCTGATGAGTTCGCAGAGTTAGAAGCGGATGATAAGATTAGCGACGAGCTTGCGGCGCTAAAGAAAAAAGTAAAATCAAAAGCTGATAAGTAAGCATCAGAGCTAGCAGGTAAGTATTCCAGGAGGAGAAGTGTTGTGGATGAGAGTGTAATCGGAATCATCGTTGCCCCCGTCATTTTATTTATGATTTTTGTGGCGCCGATATGGTTAATATTGCATTACCGAAGTAAGAAACAAGTGATGCAAGGTTTGAGTGACGAAGAGTTTTGCAAACTTCAGGAACTCTCTGATAAAGCTGAGCAAATGGCTGATAGAATTCAAACGCTTGAGGCTATATTAGATGCAGAGGCACCAGAGTGGAGAAGTAAAGTATGAAGCAAAAACGTGAACTGTATCGTATCTCAGAAAAGGGAAAAATAGCAGGGGTTTGTGCAGGCGTTGCTGAATATTTTGGGTTAGAAGTGTGGCTTGTACGAATTCTGACGGTAACGGGGTTTTTCTTACTAGCAGGTCCCTTCGTAATTGTAACCTATATTGCCGCATGGTTTATTTTAGACAAAAAACCAAAAGGTGGATTGGGTAAGGCTGCACAAGAATCGGCGCATTTATCCGATGGGAAAAGCTACAGAGGCAAAGGTTGGCGCAATGACGATGAATTAGATGACGGGAAGGTCGAAGTGAAAACGAATGTATGGCAAGCTGGCGAGCCGCCTAAGCAAGCGTTTTTTGATATTAATCGCAAATTTCTTAAAATCGAACAGCGTCTTAGAAATGTCGAAACGTACGTGACATCATCAGAATATCAACTCAATAGAGAGATTAATAAGCTCTAGAGTTTAGAATTTGTAAGCGTGGAGGTGTATTTCACCCTCTTTTTAAGCTCCCTTGTGGAGCTTTTTTTGTTTTACCATGCGAGTTAAAAAGGGGATAAAGCGCGAGAGCTGATGTGGTAACGTTGGATACATTATGCTGTTTGGTAGCGGAATGGCAGATTTTACAACCTCATGATTTATAAGGCTTAAGTGTTATTTTTGTAAAATTAATGTTACAAATCCTGACGTGCTTAAAATTGAGTCTTCTCTTCCGCTTTTTCGGTAAATCAGTAGACTCGCCTCCATAATTGATATGCGTTTCCTAGATTCTCTATTCAGAGGTAGAAAGGTTGAACGCAGTGTTACCAAGATGAATGGTCTTATGGCAAAAAATAGTAAATATGTTTCTAAACCTCTTGATGAAAATGGCATTGTTCATTGGACAGACGAGGAAAATGCGGTTTGGCGTGATTTAGTCGAGCGTCAACTTGAGATAGTTGAAGGCCGTGCCTGTGATGAATTTATGCAGGGGCTAGATTTACTCAACTTGCCGAAAGATAGAATTCCTCAACTAGGTGAAGTCAATGAAGTATTGATGCGTGAAACTGGTTGGCAAGTCGCTGAAGTGCCAGCGCTTATCAATTTTGACGCATTTTTTAATTTACTAGCCGATAAAAAGTTTCCAGTAGCAACATTTATTCGCACGCGTGAAGAGTTTGATTACTTACAAGAGCCTGATATTTTTCATGAGATTTTTGGTCATTGTCCGTTACTCACTAATCCTGCATTTGCGCACTTTACCCATACGTATGGAAAATTGGGGCAAAAAGCCAGTAAAGAAGACCGTGTTTATCTCGCGCGTTTGTATTGGTTTACGGTTGAATTCGGGCTTATGCAAAATAGTGAAGGGCTTAAAATCTATGGCGGCGGTATCCTTTCATCACCTGGAGAAACCCTTTATTCCACAGAGAGTGAGGTGCCGGAACGCTATACATTAGACCCGGTAGAGGTGTTAAGAACGCCATATCGAATAGACATTATGCAGCCGGTGTATTTTACCATCCCGAGTTTGAATACCTTATTTGATATTGCAGATATGGACATTATGGCGCTTGTGGAGCAAGCAAAACGTTTAGGTTTGCACGCGCCTAAATTTCCACCAAAAGAAAAACTTGCAAGTTAATGTTTATGAGGTCGCAGTAAGCGGCCTTTTTAATATCTCTCCTTAAGTTACTGGCGACAAAATGCAAGTAACGTAAATGAACAATTTACTTTTGGATATTGGACAGGTATTTTACCCCTCGTTTGCCAATGAGTAAGGCCTTAGCATCACGACATATTGCTGACTTTCATTAATTTGGCTATTGAGTGAGATTACTTTTTTTCATTTAACGTTTTGATGTAGCTGTTTTAATCTCCTCTTTGTATTAATATCTTTACAAGTTTTTCTAGGAACCTCCTATTCATGCGTTTAGAGATCAGTTGCCAGGATCGGCTTGGCATCACACAGGACGTGCTTGATATTCTTGTTAACTATGAGATTGATCTTCGTGGTATCGAGATAGATAGCGCAGGTAAAATCTTTCTTAACTTTCCAAATATTGAGTTCGCTGACTTTCAGCATTTGATGCCAGAAATCCGCCGTATTGAAGGCATTGAAGATGTCAAAACGACGCCTTTCATGCCGGTTGAGCGTGAGCAGCATCAGCTTAGAGCACTATTACAAACTCTGCCAGACCCTGTATTTTCCGTTGATACAAAGGGGCGAATTATTTTGGTCAACGAAGCAGTAATAACCAGCCTGGAGACCGAGGCTCGCGCTTTGATAGGGCAGGATATCAGTGAGTTTGTGAAAGGCTTCAATTTTTTAAAATGGCTTGAAAGCAAAGACGTGTTAGCCCAAACCCATAAGTTAAAGTTTATCGAACAGGACTTTTTAGCAGATATTCTACCCGTTATGGTGCCAGATGTAGGCGGTACATCGATTCTAGCGGGTGCTTTGATTATGTTGAAATCTGAATATCGTTTAGGGCAACAGCTTACGGTCTTTCATAAAACCAGTAATGAAAGCTTTTCAGTGATTCAGGCCAGCAGTTCAGCGATGAAAAAAGTGGTGCGAGAAGCAACGCGAATGGCTGAGCTTGACGGACCAATGCTGATTTTTGGCGAAACAGGAACTGGGAAAGAGTTACTCGCTAAAGCGTGTCATGAAGCAAGTCGCCGTGCAAGTGGAGAATTTTTAGCACTGAATTGTGCCTCTCTTCCAGACAATGTTGCCGAAACCGAACTCTTTGGTTATGCCGCGGGTGCATTCGGTCAACCGGAGCCTAAACAAGGGTTGTTGGAGCTGGCTCAGGGCGGAACATTATTCCTTGATGAAGTGGGCGATATGTCGCCACAACTTCAGGTTAAGCTGCTTCGAGTGATTCAGGATGGCACATTCAGACGGGTAGGCGATAGTAAAGAGCTGAAAGTTGATGTTAGGATTGTGTGTACAACACAAAAGGATCTTGCCCAACTTGTACAAGAAGGAAAATTCAGAGAAGACCTTTACTATCGTCTGAATGTCTTAAGTATTGTTGTGCCGCCGCTTCGCGATAGAAAAAACGACATTGTTGCTTTAGCTGAGAAGTTTTTACGTCAACACAGTGTGAAATTGGGCAGGCGTCCTCCCAAGCTGAATAAATCCTGCGTTGAATATTTACAAACCTATCCTTGGCCAGGCAACGTGAGACAACTCGAAAATGCATTGTACAGAGCGCTATCTTTAATGGACGGCAATGAATTAAACCGAGAACACATTCAGCTTCCTTCCGCCTCTACCAGCGTGAGCTTCGTGCCAGAGGATTTCGAAGGTTCACTAGAAGAGGAAGTGAAGCGATTTGAAAAAAGTTTATTGAGACGATTGTATCCGTTCTACCCTAGCACGCGGCAATTGGCTAAAAAATTGGGACTCAGCCATACAGCCATTGCGAACAAACTACGAGAGTACAATATCAATAAAAAAACAGTAAAAATGTAGTCACAGCGATAGCTCAAACACTTAGAAAAGAGGCGGCTTTATAGGCTGCCTTTTTTTATATGTAAAAAAAAGGTTACAGGTTTGCTTTACACTTTGTTCATAAACAAAGTGCGTTCAAAGCTTCTCTGAAGGGAGTTTTTGGTGTCTATTTACGTCTAATTTCAATAACGATAATTATAATTTAACAGTTGGTTTACAGAGAACGTTATGACAGTAGATTATTCATATAACCCTTTAGGTTGCGATGGCTTTGAATTTGTTGAGTATACAGCGGCAGACGAAAAGGGAATTCAGGATTTAAAAGATTTATTCAGCGGACTTGGATTTGCAGAAGTGGCAAAGCATCGCTCTAAACAAGTGTGGCTATTCAAGCAAGGCGATATCAACTTTATTGTAAATGCTGAGCCTGCGTCGCAAGCTGAGGAATTTGCTCGTCTTAGAGGGCCAAGTGTCTGTGGTATGGCATTTCGAGTACAAGATGCTTCGCGAGCGCTACAACATGCGATTGAGAACGGCGCGAAGCAGTTTGTAGGCAATCTAGGTGCGATGGAGCTAAATATTCCAGCCGTTTATGGTATCGGTGAAAGTACACTTTATTTTGTTGATCGATACGGTGATACCAGCATCTACGATGTGGATTTCAAATTCTATGACGATTGGCAAGAAAAAATGCAAGACGCTGACGTGGGTTTACGTGTATTGGATCATCTCACGCATAACGTCCAGCGTGGCAATATGGCCGTGTGGGCTGACTTCTATGAGCGAATCGGCAACTTCCGTGAAATCCGCTATTTTGATATTGAAGGAAAGTTGACGGGCTTGGTAAGTAAAGCAATGACGTCACCTTGCGGAAAAATCCGTATTCCTATTAATGAAAGCTCTGATGATAAGTCGCAGATTGAAGAGTTTTTGAAAGAATACAATGGCGAGGGCATTCAGCATATTGCTTTAACCACCGAAGATATCTATCAAACAGTTCGCGATTTGAAAGCGCGTGGCATGATTTTCATGGACACGCCAGATACCTATTACGAAAAAGTAAATGAGCGCGTTGAAGGTCACACAGAAGACTTAGATAAGCTTAAAGAGCTTAAAATTCTGATTGATGGTGCGCCAATGAAAGATGGCATTCTTTTACAAATTTTCACTGACACGGTAATAGGTCCAGTGTTCTTTGAAATAATTCAGCGTAAAGGTAATGAAGGATTTGGTGAAGGAAACTTTAAAGCGCTGTTTGAATCTATTGAACTTGACCAGATTCGCCGCGGCGTAATCTCTGGAGAAAAAGAAGATGCGTAGATGGATTAATTTCCCTCGCCATGAAGGCATAACGTCTAGGCAGGCGCATGCCGACTTTCCTGAAGAGGGCATTTATGAGCGGGAAGTTGGTCGAAGTGGGTTCTTCGGCCCAGCTGCGCATTTACACCATAAACATCCGCCTACGAACTGGGTGGATTGGCAAGGGCCGCTTAAGCCTAGGGCGTTTGATCTTAACCAGCTTGAAGCGCAAGATGTGGAAACAGCAACTTCTTCACCTTGGTCTGCACCAACCATTTTGAAGAATGCTCATTGCCAGTATCGAATTTGGCATTGTAATGCAGCCATGAACAAACTAGTGCGAAATGCAGATGGTGACGAGCTGCTATTTATCCATCAGGGAACAGCCAGCCTTTATTGTGACTATGGTCACCTTGAAATAGTGCAAGGTGATTACGTGGTATTACCACGCTCGACGATGTGGCGTTTGGAGCCTCATGAGCCAATGCAAATTCTGATGATTGAAGCCACAAATGATAGCTATCAATTACCTGAAAAAGGGATGGTTGGCCCCCATGCGGTATTTGATCCTGCTGTGCTTGATACACCCAAGATTAATGACAAGTTTTTAGCACAACAAGACGAGAATACGTGGCAGGTTGAGGTGAAGCGCCATAATCAACTGTCGGAGATAACGTTTCCGTTTAATCCGTTAGATGCTATTGGTTGGCATGGAGACTTATCGGTTGTCAGGCTTAATTGGCGTGATATTCGTCCACTGATGAGTCACAGATATCATTTGCCACCTTCGGCCCATACGACATTTGTAGCGAGCCGATTTGTGATCTGTACGTTTGTACCTAGGCCAATTGAAAGTGATCCCGGAGCATTGAAAGTACCGTTTTATCATAACAATGATGACTATGACGAAGTGCTTTTCTACCATGAAGGTGACTTTTTCAGCCGTGATAACATTGAAAAAGGGATGGTTACCTTCCATCCTGCTGGTTTTACTCACGGTCCGCATCCCAAAGCGTTTAAAGCCGGCATGGAATACAAGAAGAAATTTACTGATGAAGTGGCAGTGATGCTCGATACACGTGATGCGCTAGAAATAGGCGAGGCCGCATCGAAAGTTGAAAATCTCGAGTATATCAATAGCTGGAAAGGGTAACACGTTAGGTCTCAGTGATATTTGCCTCTGAGATCTAACAGCGTTTTAGAATTGGAAGAATATGAAATTAGCAACATTACAAAATAATACGCGTGATGGTCAGTTAGTGGTGGTTAGCCGCGATTTGACTAAATGTGTTGAGGTTAGTGACATCGCCACCACGATGCAAAATGCAATAGATAATTGGTCGGCAGTTGAGCCTAAACTCAACGATGTGTATCAGCGACTTAACGATGAAGCCATCGATGGTGCTATGCCTTTTGAGCAGGCTAACTGTGAATCTCCCCTACCACGAGCATATCAGTGGGCTGACGGTAGCGCTTATGTCAACCATGTTGAACTTGTTCGTAAAGCACGAGGCGCTGAAATGCCGGAGAGTTTTTGGACTGATCCGCTTATGTATCAAGGAGGTTCTGACGACTTCATCGGGCCTCGCCAAGATATTCCGCTCCCAAGTGATGAATGGGGAGTCGATTTTGAGGGCGAAGTGGCGATTATTACCGATGACGTACCTATGTCGGTAAGCGTCGAAGAAGCAAGTAAGCATATAAAACTTATTATGTTGGTCAATGATGTGTCTCTGCGAGGATTGATTCCAGGCGAACTGGCTAAAGGCTTCGGCTTTTTCCAAAGTAAACCTGCATCGGCATTTTCTCCCGTTGCTGTAACGCCCGATGAACTTGGAGATGCCTGGAAGGACGACAAAGTATGCTTACCGCTGTTGTCTACGTATAATGGTAATGCTTTTGGTAAGCCAGAAGCGGGCGACGATATGACGTTTAACTTTGCGCAACTAGTGGCGCACGCGGCTAAAAGTCGTAACTTGGGTGCGGGTGCGATTATTGGTTCTGGGACGGTCTCTAACAAGCAGGGCACGGAATATGGAACGTCGATAGAAGAAGGCGGAGTAGGGTATTCCTGCATCGCAGAAGTAAGAATGATTGAAACGATCCGTGATGGGAAGCCGGCGACACCCTTCATGAAGTTTGGCGATACGATCAAAATTGAAATGAATGATGCGGCTGGAAATAGTATTTTCGGTGAGATCAATCAAACTGTAGTAAAGTTCGAGCGATAATGCGATGAGCCTTAAGTTATATGGTTATTGGCGCTCGTCTGCTTCATACCGTGTAAGAATTGCCTTGAATTTGAAGAATCTGGCATATGAATATATGCCAGTGCATTTAGTCAAAGATGGCGGTCAGCAGCACGCTGAACAGTATGTATCATTGAATCCATCTGAGCTCGTGCCAACATTTGTTGATGAAGACGAAGACATAATTCTTAACCAGTCTCTTTCGATCATTGAATACCTCGATGAAAAATATCCTGATGTTCACCCTCTATTGCCCCCGCATAAAGTAGAAAAAGCAAGGGTAAGAGCATTAGCATATGATACGGCTTGCGATATTCAACCCATCGCTAATTTACGTGTGCTTAATTATTTGTCTGAGCATTATAATGTTGACGGTGAGGGGAAAAAGGCATGGTGTCAAACGTGGATCACCAAAGGATTCAGAGGAATTGAAAAGCGATTGCAAAACACTGCGGGAGATTACTGCTTTGGCTTTAATGTCACGCTAGCTGATATTGCACTCGTACCGCAGGTGTACAACGCAGAGCGTTTTGGTGTCGATATGTCGGCGTTTCCTCTAATACGACGTATCAATGATAACTGCAATGAACTTGATGCATTCAAGTCGGCATTGCCTGAAGCGCAAATTGATGCAAGTTGAACGTTAGTATCGATGAGTAAAAGGCGCATGAAGCGCCTTTTGTTGTTTTGTAAGACTCATTTACTGATTTTTGATTGGGAGTTCAGTGGTATTTTTAACCTGCTTGAGGGCAAAAGTGGAACTCAAATGATCGACCAAGGGCAAGTGGGTAAGTTTGCTTTTAAGTAGATGCTCGTATTCTTCAATGCTTTCTACTATCACCTTTAGAAGGTAGTCTTTATCTCCACTTGTAGTATGACATTCGACGATCTCATCTATGCTTTGTACTGCAGCTTCAAAGTCGTTTAGGGAGTCTCCATCGTGGTTTTTGAGCGTTACGTAAATAAATACTGAAACACCTAAGTTGAGCTTTTTGTTGTCGAGAAGCGTAACTTTTTGTTTGATTATGCCATCCGATTCCATTCGCTTGACGCGTCGCCAGCAAGGAGTGTGTGATAACCCCACCTTTTGGCTTAGCTCTGCCATAGACAATGTTGCATCTTTTTGAAGAACCCGGAGAATTTCTCGATCAAATTTATCAAGTTTCATGTGAAGGGGATTGTAAATTTTTTTCTAGAATGCTGAAAAAAAAAGATAAATTCAAGAGAAAAACTAGGATGTATATCCTATAGAGTGGAATGATATTGTTACATCCTTTCGGATAAGTGCATTTCATCATCAAACACGCAAGACACATCCTCACCGCATTGCGCTAGAATTCAGCCATTGAACCATAAAAATAAACTGAGACTCCTTACATGTCTGTATTCGATCACAAAGAATTTGCTAATCACGAACACGTTGCTTTCTATCATGATGAAAAATCTGGTCTAAAAGCGATTATTGCTGTTCATAATACAAATCTTGGCCCTTCTTTAGGAGGGTGCCGCATGTGGCCTTACGCGACAAGTACAGAAGCATTAAATGATGTATTGCGTTTGTCTAAAGGAATGACGTACAAAGCGGCAATGGCTGAGCTTAAGCTGGGTGGTGGCAAGTCAGTCATTATTGGCGATCCTCGAAAGGAAAAAACACCTGAAATGATGGCTGCAATGGGGCGTTTTGTTGAAAGTCTTGGTGGTAAATATATTACAGCTGAAGATTCAGGGATCGCTGTGAGCGACCTCAAAATTATGGCGCAGCATTCTACTAGCATTGCAGGAACAGAAGCCAAATACCATTACAACGACGAAGAGGCTGACGGCAATCCAGCACCATCAACCGCATACGGCGTGTTTGTAGGATTGAAAACATCAGTAGAATACAAGCTAGAACGAGATTTACGGGGCGTCAAAGTCGCTATTCAAGGGTTAGGGCATGTAGGTTACCGACTGGCTAGACACCTACACAATGAAGGTGCTGAGTTGTTCGTGACTGACATTTATCCTGAAAGCCTAGAAAAGGCGAAGGAAGAGTTTGGTGCAACTGTCGTATCTCCTGATGAAATTTTTGCGCTTGATGTAGACGTGTTTGCTCCTTGTGCAATGGGAGCATCAATCAACGATGTTACTTTGCCGCAAATCAAGGCGAAAGTAATAGCTGGTGCAGCAAATAACCAGCTGGCAGAGGAGCACCTTGGACAGCAGCTCACTGAAAAAGGAATTTTGTACGCGCCAGATTATGTTATTAATGCGGGTGGGGTGATTGATATCTACCACCAACGTATGTTGAGTACCTCTGCGGCAATGAGAGCACACATCGAGCGCATTGGGGATAATTTAAAAGAGATCTTTACACGAGCAGAAGAAACCGGCAACAGCACCAACTTTATTGCAAATCGTATTGCAGAAGAACGCTTTTTGACCAATTAAACGCAAGTAAGACACTGCAGGCTTGAAACTTCAGCCTGCTTTCGTCATAATCGCGCCTCTTCAATTTTCTGCAAATTAGCAAGTTGAAGAAATCTTTCTATGGTGGTCCTTTGGTCCTCCCGCAATGATACTCTGTGAACTCGGTCAGGCCCGGAAGGGAGCAGCCGCAGCAGACGACTCATGTGCCGGGATGCGGCTGGAGGATCGCCACCCAATTTTCTCTTAAACTTTCTTAGAACCTTGCTCAGACTCGTCTAGATATTTAATTGCTTTACTAATTGCTTCTGCTGCATTCATTTCCATTTGCTGACGCTCGTTTTGTGGCAAATAAAAGGCCATGTCAACTTCGTAACGAATATAGCGCGGTGGCACTTGGTTTAGTGCCAAGCAAGTTAAATCTGCGAGATAATTAGCGGATTTACTTTTTGTTAGCCCTAAATGCTCAATGCGCTCTAAAATGAGCTTTTCATAAAAGTTATGAATATCGTCATCAAGTTTCATTTTTATCATCCTGATTCATTGGTTTTAAAACAAACTTAGCAAGTTTATTGGAATAAACAACCATACTTCTGTTGAGTAACATAGTCTTAATAGCGTGATAAGCAAATTGTTTCAAATTCATATGTAATGTAAAACATTTATTACAAAGACGATGCGTTAGCGTGAAAATCTTCTTTTAAAAACCACTTTTCGTTCATTTAATAGGTTGACCGAACGATACCCTTGTGTTTATTATCCTCAGCCGAGGTTGAACGCCTCATAAAAAAAGCTGAATAAATCGGCAAAAAAACCATCGCTAAGCCTTTTAGCGATCCAGGGAGAAAATACATATGTTTACAAATACGAAATTGGCTTCAGCCGTTCGTTATGCAATGGTGTTCGGAGCAGTAGCTGCTTCAGCTCCAGCTGCGATGGCTCAAGAGTCAGAAGGCGCACAAGAAAAAGCAATCGAAAAAATTTCTGTAACAGGTTCGCGTATTGCGCGTACAGACCTAGTTGCAACGTCACCAATTACTATCATTGACGAAACGTCAATTGAAATTACTGGTGCAACAAACGTAGCTAACTTCATCAACAACCTTCCAGCTGCGGGTATCCCAGGTACATCTGATACAAACAGTAACTTTAACACGACAACAACGGGTCTAAATACAGTAGACCTTCGTAACTTGGGTACTGAGCGTACACTTGTTTTGGTTAATGGTCGTCGCCACATCGGTGGTTCAGCTGGTTCACCTACTGTTGACGTATCAATGATTCCAATCAACCTAGTTGAGCGTGTAGAAGTGGTAACTGGCGGTGCAGCTGCTGTTTACGGTTCTGAGGCTATTTCTGGCGTAATCAACTTCATCATGAAAGATGATTTTGAAGGCGTAGAATTTAACGCTCGCTACGGTGATTCAGACCTAGGTGGTGGTGAAGAGAAAGACTTTTCAATCACAGTTGGTGGTAACTTCGATGGTGACAAAGGTAACGCTGTCGTTTACTTAGGTTACTCTGATACGGGTATCATCTACTCGCGCGACCGTGAAATGTCTGCTAACGATGCTGTAAACAGTACATTTGGTCCTAAAGGTAACTTTGGCTTGGCAGATGGTTCTGTAATTACGCAAGACGACTCTACACTAGAGTGGAACAAGCCATTCAAGGCATCTGAAGACGGATTTAACCGTAACCAGCTTCGTATCCTTCAAGTTCCAAGCACACGTACTCAGTTTAATGCCAACATCAATTACGAAATTAATGAACACTTTAATTTCTTCTCTGAGACGGCATACAACGAGTTGCAATCTGCTTCTCAATCAGAGCCTACAATTACAGGTGAGTTTATCTCTGTTGGTAACTCAGTATCCAACATCCGTATTCCAATTGACAACTACTACATGCCGACTGAGCTAAGAGGTTTAGCAGAGACAGCGTGGACTAATGCACAAGCAGCTAATCCTGACGTTGTACTTCCGCCTCTATCAGAAATCGCTATGTATCGTCGTTTCGTTGAGCTTGGTCCTCGTAGCAGTGACGTTCAGCGTAAAACGTTCAGAACAGTACTTGGTTTCAATGGTGCAATTAACGATAACTTCGATTATGAAGTATATTACCAATATGGTAACTTCGGTCAGGATCAAACTAACGGCGGTGTATTTAACACTCTTAACTTCTATAACGCACTACGCGTAGTTGAAGATGATAACGGTAATCCTGTATGTGCCGATGAGTTCGCTCGTGACCTTGGCTGTGTACCAATTAATGTATTCGGTGCAGGTTCAATCTCTGGTGCGGCGCTTGATTGGGTATCAGTTGACAGCCAGCTTACTTCTCGCATGGAGCAAGAGGTAATCGGTGCAACTATCTCTGGTTATGCTTTTGAGCTTCCAGCGGGTGATCTAGGTATTGCGTTTGGTTACGAATGGCGTGAAGAAGAGAGTCGTTTCAACTCTGATACACTTGCGCAGGGTGGCCTAACATCAGGTAATACAACACCTAACACGGTGGGTTCTTACGATGTTAACGAATTCTTCGTGGAAGCTATTGTACCGCTAGTCTCAGAAGTACCATTCGCAGAATATCTTGGTTTAGAATTCGCAGTTCGTTATTCTGACTACAGCACAGTGGGTGATGCGACGACCTACAAAGCAGCTGTTGACTGGGAAGTAATGGAAGGTCTACGTATTCGTGGTGGTAAGTCTACCGCTGTTCGTGCGCCTAACATCGACGAATTGTTCGATCCAGGTAGTGAAACGTTCCGTAACTTCGTTGATCCATGTGCACTTGGTGGTGTAGGTGGTAACAGCGCAAGTGTTGATGACGATGGGAACAATGAAACATATGAGAGACAGTCTGATACTGTAATCGCAAACTGTGCTCAAATCCCTGGTACAGCGACGCTAGATCCATTTGCTCGCAACATCCGTAGTGCGGGTGGTTTGTCAGCAGGTAACCCTGAACTACAAGAAGAGATGTCTGATGCAATTACTGTAGGTGTAGTTTACTCACCTGAGC
Source organism: Fluctibacter corallii (assembly GCF_025751585.1). GTDB lineage: Bacteria > Pseudomonadota > Gammaproteobacteria > Enterobacterales > Alteromonadaceae > Fluctibacter_A > Fluctibacter_A corallii. The sequence goes on along the minus strand of NZ_JAOWKX010000001.1, from coordinate 77,707 downwards.
AAATTGAAGGCTTCAACTTCACGTTGGATTACTATGAAATTACAGTTGACGACGCGATTAACTCGTTCACTGCTCAAACAACTGTTGATCAGTGTGTTCGTCAGCCTAACTTCCCGAACAACCCGTTCTGTGACCTTATTACGCGTGAAGCTGGCACTGGCTTAGTTCGTCGTATTGACGCACTAGCAATCAACGTTGCTGAATACCGTGTTGAAGGTATCGACTTCTCTGCTGACTACACGTTTGACCTATACGACGGTAGCATGAAGTTGAACCTTGCTGGTAACCACTCTATGGCGAACGATTTCGTGCCATTCGCTGGTGGTGACATCGTTGATAGTCAAGGCGAAATCGGTTACCCAGACTGGAAAGTTAACCTTAACGCGACTTACAACTGGAATGACCTGACAGTTGCTTGGACAGCACGTTATATTGACCGTGTAAATGTTGAGAATGACTCTGTTGCTACTTACGGCCAAATTGGAACTTATGTTTATCACGATCTACAGGCGCGTTATGCACTTGGTGAAGATGGTCAATATGAGATCTATGCGGGTGTAGACAACTTGTTCGATAAAGAACCTCCGTTCCTAGGCCAAGGCGTGCCTGGTGATGTAACTGGTACTAACACTGCATCAGACGTATATGACGCTGTTCGCCGTTACTTCTACGTAGGTTTTGAAGCATCTTTCTAAGAGAGAGGCTAATTGAATATTTTGGTGGCTTAAAAATATAAGACATTAAGATTTCAACAAACAAACTTTTAAAAATGCCAGTCAGCTTTGTTGACTGGCATTTTTTATTTTCAAATATCAACAAAGCTACAACGACCTCTCTTGGTAATTAGCATTTTGTCCTATTACTTCCTTTCATCTCATCTATAAACAACCTCCTTATTTTTGAGATAAATACCACTGCAATAAAGCTGATTTCTCATAACAGATAAAAGATGCAACTCACTCGTTGACTTTGGGGGTAGGTAATTGAGCTCGTATAGTGAAAGCGGGTTCTAATTGGGCCTTAATAAAGCAACGTGGTTGTTGTATGTGCAAACGAAAACTCTCGTCCATAAACGCCAGATTCGTTTACAACGTAACCCCATCACCCTGCCATGTTTATGACATGAGGCGACTAATTTTGAGTAAGTAGATGTGGTTATTTATCTGCATAACAGGGGCCTAAAAACAACCGAGCGCCATGTATTTCGGCATTTGTTGTTTACGCACAATAGGATACAGTATTCACTCACGAGACCTTGCAGCTGGTTTTTAGATGTGATAAACAAGATTTACTGTGTCTATTATTTGCACAGCCAATATTCTAAAAACTATTCTTACAAGTGTTTTGGGAGAACAAAATGTATAATAATTCAAGGTTGGCGAGCTCAATTCGCAAAGCTTTGACGTTTGGGGCATTATCAGCTCTTACTGTTCCTCTTTCTTTTCAAGCTTCAGCTCAGTCTACCCCCTCAAATGAGGGCGTAGAAAAAATATCTATAACGGGTTCACGTATTGTACGGGAAGAATTCGCTTCTTCGAGTGCAATCTCTGTTTTTGATGCCGAGGATCTTAAGAACTCGGGCGTAACCAGTATAGATGAATTTCTTAAATTCACCCCTGCAGTAAGTGGTTTCCAGTTGGGTGCAACGACTAACAACGGCAATGACGGTCAGAGAAAAGTTGACCTTCGCGGACTTGGCTTCAATAGAACGTTAGTGCTAATAAACGGACGTCGCCAAATTGGTGATTTAAATGACGATGGCGCGGTAGATTTAAATAGCGTCCCATTTAATCTAGTTGAACGTATAGAGGTACTAAAGGATGGTGCTTCTACCATTTATGGAACTGACGCCATTGCCGGCGTTATCAATATTATTCTAAAAGACGACTTTGAAGGGGTGGATTTGCAATTTGACCACGGCCGCAGCGCTGAGGGGGATGCACAAAATACTTCAGTATCAGTAGTAATGGGGGCCGCTTCTGAAAAAGGGAATATTGTAATCGGTTTAGAATACAATAAACAAAAAGAGATGGTGCAGGCTGATAGAGATTGGGCGTTTGACGGCCTCTATAGTGAATTACAAGGTGATGGAAGTTATCTCGCGGTACCTTCAGGTTCGTCCAATAGTCGACGTATCCGTGGCGTGCCAGGTCTAGCTGGGAATTACATCGTTGATGAAACCACAGGTCAGGTCAGACCCTTCGATCCTTCACGTGATACGTATAACTTCTCACCTGTTAACGCGTTAGTCACACCGAACGAGCGGTGGCAAATGGCACTGAATGGTAAATACGAAATAGCGGATGACACGCAAGCATATATGGAAGCTTCATATACTCGCAGAACATCAGCACAACGATTAGCACCGGATGCCTCTTTTGGGGTGACTGCAGACTATATTGGTATAGTGTCTGGACAGGCGCAGCGTAACGACCTTGTACCGGCGTCTAACCCGTTTAATCCTTTTGGTGTCAATGCATCAGGTGCCGATGGAGTGCTAGGAACTGCAGATGATCTGAATCCCTATGGAATTGAAAATCAGACGGTTCGTGTCAATAGACGTTTTGTAGAATCTGGCGGTAGACGCTTCCTCCAAACCGCGGATACATTTAGGTTTGTAACAGGGTTAAATGGTGAATTAGGCTCGGATATTTACTACGACTTTGCGTATACCTTTGCACAAAACGAAGTGGTAAATGAAACCAAGTTTTATCATCGCTTTGATCGTTGGGAAACAGCAGTGACTCCAGAGCTTTGTAACGCTGATCCTGCCTGTGCAGCTGCGGGCGTCATAGATCCATTTGGTCCCTATGGTTCCATTTCCGATGAGCAAATGGCGTTTATTTCTGCCAACTCTCTTAAAGATCTTGGTCTTGCCCAGATGCAACTGTGGCAATTCAACTTAACAGGTGACTTTGGCGAATTAGATGGAGGCACTATCGGTTGGTCTTTTGGTATTGAGCACCGTAAAGAAAAAGGTGACTTTATTCCAGATGAGTTCACATCTGAAGGCTTAACAACAGGCGGAGCAGCAGATCCTCAAAGTGGTTCATTCTCTGTAGACGAGGTATACGGTGAAGTGTACTTACCGGTTACATCGGATTTAGCTGTAGAAATGTCTGCACGATACTCAGAATATGATACATCCGCAGGTGAAACATTTAATTATAAAATAGGCGTTGATTACTCTATCATCGATCAAGTTCGTGTTCGAGCTGGTTACGCAACGGGGTTCAGAGCGCCTAATATTTCAGAATTAAATCAACAAGATGAGACAGACTTCCCAGTTGTTGAAAGTTACTGTGAGTTTGCAGATCGCCGTACTGATATTACCGATACTATTAGACAGAACTGTCTTGCATTATTAGGTGAAGACAACCTCGGTGCTGATGGTGAGTTTGGATTTGCTTGGCAATCGGCTTATACAACAAGCGCTCAAGAAGGCGATGAACTAGAAGCCGAGGAGTCAGTGACCAAAACCTTTGGTTTAATTTTCGATAACTTCGATATAGAAGGCTTACGTGGTAGCATCGATTATTGGGATATTAAAGTAGATGGATGGATCGAGAGTGACGATATTAACTCACTTCTTTATGCTTGTTTGAATTCGCCTAATTTAACAGCCACGGCCTGTAATGCGTTCCCAAATGGTTTGTATGACGGTATTTTCCCAGGAGATGCAACCGGTGCTTTTGGTAACCTAGGAACGCTTTCTGCTAAAGGTATCGATTTTGAAGCTGAATACAAAATGGATGTTAATTTCGCTAATGCGAATACGATGCAGTTCCGATTGTCAGGCAGCTATTTACTTGAGCGCATTGAAGATTTCCCTATAGTCGGAGCATCTGAAACTGCGGGCACAGCCGAGGGAGCTGCGGTTTTCCCAGAGCTTAAAGTTAACGGCATGATTGGTCTCAACAGCGATGATTGGTCTTTAAATTGGGATATTATTTATATCGGTGAAGCCGATGATCGATGGAGACCCGCAGAGATTACCTCTGACGCAAAAGCAGAATCGATTGTATACCATGACTTAGTGGCGACATATACTTTCAGCAATGTGACGCTCACTGCAGGTATTAACAACGTTACTGATGAGGATCCACCATACTTCCACAGTGCGTTTAATGCGAACACTGAGCCTGGTGCATATGACGTGATTGGACGTCGATACTTTGTACAGACTAAGTTTTCTTTTTAATTAAGGGTTAACATAAAAAAGAAGCCTCTGAACGGTGTTCGGAGGCTTTTCTACATTTTGCATCCTGACTACTGCTTTAAACTACCACTTTCGAAACACCATCATATATAGAAGGCATTACTAGCTAAGTATGGTTAATACGTGTTTCAACAAACACTCTGTTGTTACCTAGTCTTAGCTGTAGATCCGATTATCTCTTCACTCGTTAAAATGGTTTTTGCGCAGAATAATCCACTTTGCAGCGTATTGTGTGGTTAAAAAAAACTCACATAGAGCGCAATTTGAATATAGAACAGCTGCACAAAATGGTTTGCAACTGGTGGCTCATTGACCGCGTTATTAACTTCCTCATATCCATGGCCTGAAAATTAATTCCATAAATGATAAGTGTTTAGAGAGAGCATGGCTGAAGTGTTGGAAAAAAAATACACAATGAATGCTCGGGGAAACAGTATATTAAGTCATCTTACCTTTAAACCTTGCCGTTACAGTGAACTTGACAATTTAACTGTTTCCGTGTGACCATTCGGTGTTCGTAACTTTACAAGTGGAATGCCATCAGGTTTACGTTGTTTAGTTACAATCCTATAATTTTAACAGTTTTATAGCCCCTTGCCCTTGAACTTTTCTTCGTGGCGAGGATTCAAAAAAGAAAATTGGTTGGGAACTATGTCCAAAATGAGCAAGAGAACCCTTATTGCTTCTACCGTTGTTGGTGCTTTCGTACTGGGTAGTAGCACAGTCTCTGCAGATCCTCTAAATGCACTTCACAAAGAAGAGGCGAAGATTCACGCGTCTGCAGCAAAATCCCAGGAAAAAATCAACAATCTTTATGAGCAGTCTCAAGAGTTGTTAGCGGAATACCGTCAGACAGTTGATGAAACTGAAAACCTAAAGGTTTATAACGATTACGTAGCAACACTTGTTGCAGATCAAGAAGAAGGAATTGCGTCTCTGCAACGCCAAATCGATGATATCGAAGGCACTAAGCGTGGTATCGTTCCGCTAATGTTTAGAATGATCGAGAGCCTTGAGAAGTTCATCGAACTAGATGTTCCAATCAAATACGAAGAGCGTAAAGCGCGTGTTGAGCGTTTACGCGACGTAATGGCTAACTCAAATGTTACAGTTTCTGAGCGTTTCCGTCAGGTAGTTGAAGCTTACATGGTTGAGCTAGAATACGGCTCAAAAATCGACGCTTATCAAGGTAAGCTTGATTACAATGGTACGGAAATCGCAGTAGATTTCTTCAATCTAGGTCGCACAGCGTTGCTTGCGTTATCTCTAGATCAGAAGAACGCGTTCATGTTCAATAAAGATACCCGTAGCTGGGAAAAGCTAGGTGATGAATATCTAGAGTCAACAGTAAAAGCTGTTCGTATGGCTCGTAAGACTTTGCCTATCGACCTAATTAAGCTACCTATTAAAGCTGCGGAGTAATTTTCAATGAGTAACGTTTTCAAATCTGTAATGGCCGCTGCCTCATTGGCACTTGTTGCTTCTACAGCTTCTGCACAGAACGCTAGTTCACTTGATCAGCTGCTTGAAGAAGTAAAGAAAAACCGTGTCTCTGAAGCGCGCCTTAATCAACAACGTGAAGCCGAATTTGTTTCAGCTCGTGCTGATAAGCAAGCACTTTTAAGAAAAGCACAAGCGGATCTAAAAGCTGAGCGTCAGCGTGGCGATCGTTTAGCAAAACAATTTTCTGATAATGAAGTAAAATTGGCAGAAAAAGAGCAAGAGCTTAACCAAGCTACTGGTGACCTAGGCGAAATGTTTGGTGTTGTTCGTCAAGCCGCTGCGGAAGCATATGGACGTATTGCTACATCTATTGTAAGCGCAGAATTTCCAGGTCGTGGTGCGTTCTTACAAAGAATGTCAGAGGAATCTAAAGGTCTTCCTAACATTAAAGAACTAGAAGACATGTGGTTTGCTCTTCAGACAGAAATGACTGAATCTGGCAAAGTGTCTCGTTTCCAAACTGACGTTGTGAGTCTTGAAGGTGGTACGCAAACACAAGACGTAGTCCGTGTTGGTACATTCAACCTGATTGGTGAGCAAGGCTACCTAGCTTACGACCAACAAGAAAGTCAGGTTCAACCCCTAGGTCGTCAACCAGACAGCCACATGGTTGACTCTGCTGGTGTTATGCTAGATGCAAATTCGGGAATCGTTCCATTCTTCGTTGACCCTTCACGTGGTGCTATTCTAGATCTACTTAAAGGCAAAGCAACACTATCTGAGCGTTATCATGCTGGTGGTGTAGTTGGTTATGTGATTACTGGTATGTTGGCTATCGGTCTATTGATCGGTGTATTCAAACTAGTGCAGCTTACTTTGATGTCTGGCCAAATTCGTAGCCAGCTTAACAACACGTCTAATCCTTCTAACGGTAACCCACTAGGTCGTATCCTTAAGGTTTACCACGAGAACAAGAATGCAGATGCTGAAAACCTAGAATTGAAATTGGATGAAGCGATTCTTCGTGAACTTCCAAAGATCGAAAGTGGCATCAATATCATCAAGATATTTGCAGCTATCGCTCCTTTACTAGGTCTACTTGGTACAGTACTGGGTATGATTGCGACGTTCCAGCAAATTACACTATTCGGTACTGGTGACCCGCGTATCATGGCTGGAAGTATCTCTATGGCATTGGTAACGACTGCTCAAGGTATTATCGCAGCTCTACCTCTAATTCTAACTCACAGTATCGTAGCTGGCCGTAGCAAGTCTATTGTTCATATTCTAGATGAACAGACTGCGGGTATCGTGGCTACGCACGCAGAGTCGGAGAAAGCTTAATATGCTATACCTGATTGGATTATGGGAATCTGTCAGGGACTTTATCGCTACCGGCGGTAACGTACTCTATGTCGTTGCTGCCGCGCTCTTCCTCATGTGGGTATTGATGATAGAGCGTTACTGGTATTTGACGTCGGTGTTTCCTAAGTTGCATAAAGATATTGTAGCTAAATGGGACGCGCGTTCAGATACCACATCTTGGTATGCGCATAGAATCCGTGATGCATGGATTTCTCAAGCGTCGGACGAACTTAGCGCAAGAATGCTACTAATTAAGACTCTTGTCGCGATGTGTCCGCTAATCGGTCTTCTTGGGACTGTAACTGGGATGATCACCGTTTTCGAAACGATGGCAACTCAGGGTACTGGTAACCCACGTTTGATGGCAGCTGGTATATCTATGGCTACGATCCCCACAATGGCGGGAATGGTAGCAGCTTTATCTGGTGTGTTTTTTAGCTCTCGTCTTGAAGCTAGAGTTAAGATCGCACGAGAAAAGCTAGTAGATAGCTTGCCGCATCACTAAAGAGAGAAGTATATGGCTCGAAAAATACGTGCAGAAGAAGAGGAAGCGGCAATTGATATGACGCCGATGCTAGACATCGTGTTCATCATGCTTATCTTCTTCATCGTAACAACTGTATTCGTAAAAGATGCGGGTATAGAAGTGAACAAGCCAGAAGCTAACATGGCTACAATGCCTAAAAACGCCAATATCTTTATCGCTATCACCGCTGATGGTGATGTTTGGATGGACAAGCGCGAAGTGAAAGTTGAAAGCGTACGCTCTAACATTGAGCGCCTTTTAGCTGAACAACCTAGCGATGTCGTTATCATTCAAGCTGATATCGAAGCCGAACACGGAGTGGTGGTAAAGGTGATGGACCAAGTTAAAGCTGCTGGAATAGACAGAATTTCTGTCGCGGCAAGGGGGGCTTAATCAATGGTACGTTTTTTAGTATCTATATTGGTTGGCGGGATGATTGCTTTTGGCCTTTTCGTCGTAATGGCGAAATTGATTGCCAACTCTTCACGCCCTGCAGAAGAAGTACCTCCTGCTCCTGTGATTGACATTGTCATGAACGAACCTGATGAGCAGACGCAGACTCGACAACGCGTTCCGCCACCGCCACCACCTCCACCTCAGCAACCGCCGAAGATTCAGCCTGTAGAGCCTGATCAATCAAATGCGGATAACACAGGCATGTCATTTAATATGCCGAATGTAGATGTCGGTGGTGCCTCAATTGATATCGGCGGAGTCGGAAATATGCAACGTGATGGTGATGCTACACCGATCGTTCGTATAGAGCCGAAGTATCCGGTTCAAGCAGCTCGCGACGGCAAAGAAGGTTGGGTACGATTGTCATTTACGATCAACGAAGTTGGTGGTGTTGAAGATGTTGAGGTTATCGAAGCAGAGCCAAAACGCGTCTTTGACCGAGAAGCTAGACGTGCGTTGCGTAAATGGAAGTACAAACCAAGAATTGTCGATGGTAAACCTGTTAAACAGTTCAACCAGCAAGTACAGTTGGACTTCAAGTTGGATCAAGGCTAATGAGTAAATTTGTAAACAAATTAATCGCAGTGGCCTCTGTTACAGTAATGGGAATGGCATCTAGCCATGCCCTTGCTCAAACAGCGCCATCTGTTTGTGCCGATTACAAACGTGGTACAACTGAAATCGTTGGTGAGCGAACGGGTAAGAAAATCCAGAAGGCACTTGAAGCATACAACAATGATCTCATTGATGAAGCACTAGCACTCCTTTATGAAATTGATCCTAAAGGTAGTTATGACAAAGCATTCACCGATAATTTTATTGGTAAGATGCTTGCTGGTAAGGAAGGTGAGGGTCAAAAGGCGCTTAAATACCTGAAAGGATCTGTCGAGCCTAAATCACTCAATGACTCTGAGCATGCCAGCACGTTACGTTTAGTTGCTGATCTAAGTATGCAGGAGAAAGAGTACGACCAGGCTATTCGTTTCTATAAAAACTGGATGGACTTCACGTGTAAGCAAGATCCAGATATTTATACTCGAATGGCTCAGGCTTACTATGAAACGAAGCAGTTGCCTAAAATTGTAGAGCCTGCTGACAAAGCTATTGCGCTATATGAAAAGCCTAACAAAAACCCGTATGTTTTGAAGCTTACGTCATTTTATGAGCGTAAAATGTTCAAAGAAACGGTAGAAGTGGCTGAAGAGCTTGTGCGTAAATTCCCTGACAATAAACAGTGGTGGAGCCAACTTGGTTTCTTTTATATGTCTGTAGAGGACTATAAAAAAGCACTGTCAACTATGGAAATTGCGTATAATCAGGGATTTTTGTCTAAAAAATCTGAGATTAAAGCGTTAGCACAGTTATATGCGACAAATGGCATTCCGTATAAGGCTGCTAAGATTCTTGAAAAGTATATTAAGTCTGGTTTGATTGAACGTGATGCTAAGAGCGTATCAAGCTTAGCAAACGCTTATCACCAAGCTAAAGAGTACAAAGAGTCTGCGCAATATTACGGTGAAGCTGGCAAGCTCAGCAATGATTCAGACTATTTCCGTCGCCAAGGCACGTTACTGTTAGCAGCTGAAGACTACAAAGGTGCGATAGTTGCGTTACAAAAAGCGTTGGATCTTGGGAATGACAATGTCGGCCGTATCCACATCGCATTGATGGAAGCAAATATGTATACGGATAACTTCAAGCAAGCGATTTACCATGCTAGACAAGCCAAAAAGGATAAGTCTACCGAGCGTAACGCCCGAGCTTGGGAACCCTACATCATTGAAAAAGCGGGCAACCGCGGAATCAAGATTTAATTTGCTAAAGCTATGTTTTAAAAAGCTCCTTCGGGAGCTTTTTTATTTTCTGTCTTTCACACTCATTTATTGTATCGTTTGGTCCATGCTCATCGGATGATCGCCAAAGGTGTAATGTACGCAAAGCGTATTATCTTAGATAATGGAATCCAAACAGCTTGGATAGTGTTAAGCACGAGAAGGTAGGGCTTAACATGTGTTATGTTGTGGACGACTCACAAACTAGGTTATTGATTCACATGTATAGTTAAATCTTTGAAAGTTTGTTTCACACGCTGCTCCAGTGCTTTTTTCCCCGGAATAGCGTATTTTTTCTGTAGGGAAAATTTATCCATCCGCTTAACTAGCAAATCAAAAATAATGTCTATATTCACGTTCTTGCTGTGTGGTTTATGTATAGCGTCAATATGCGCTAATAGATGCTTTTGCAACGATTTCTCTGTCATCAATAACTGCCTGTTGCCCAATATGAACGCTTGTACAGCCGATCTATCGTAATCAGAAAGGCATAAAATTTGAGGGCTTTTGGCCAAAAGATGTATAAATATATCTGATTCAAGCTGTCTAAATTGCTCGGGACCAGCAAAAATCAAATTTTCTGCAAATGCTTTTCTCATTGCCGTGAAAAGCGGAATTTGATTTTTTGGTATAGAAGACCAATTAACTAAACTCACATTGTGTTCACCGCTGGATGCCTCTCTTTTGAAACCTAATCGTACAGGAACGTAATGATTTGCTGACCAAAAGCGCAATAGCCCTAACTCTGCCCCAAAAGAGGTACAAATAATATGGCTTGAGAATACGTGCTGGATGTAATTGAGAATTTGCTCTCCAATACGGCTACGTCTTTGTTCGGCTACAACAGCAATTCTTGTTATGCGGGCAAATGACAGCTTACAGAAATCAGGATTGGCTAAGTGATAAGACAACGACTGCGGCATAAGATGGCCGTTTACTCTTCTCCTGCCCAACGTGATTTCATTTATGAGTTTTTCATCTTTGAGTTTGCCCTCTAAAATGACAACTGCGGCGGCTACTACTTGTTGCTTTATTTGGACCGCAATGACTTTATGATCGTCAGCGTCCAATAGGCGAATGAGATCATCTGGCGTAGTCTGATAATGCGAATCAACCAGAATTTGGAAGATCTGGTGAAGTATATTCGGATGTCTTATAAGAGAGTCAGCGCTATGCTCTTCGATATTTATATCACTGACTGAGGTAGGCCGTTGTGTAACAGGGGGATTTGGCAGATATTGGGTCATGTTAAATGCTTTGAACCAGAATGCTTCTAGTACATCGTTGTCTTCCCAACGAACAGGAGATGTCAATGTCAAGAAGTGTGTGTTACAGCGTCTTTTTAGTAAATATGGCTTAAATCTAACTTCAAATCCTCTCCCTGTACCCTCATATCCATGAATGGTAGAACTGAAGACCACTTTCCGGCTTTGACTTTCAATTTGCTTTAAAAGAGGAGATGGAATGCTGGCAGCTTCATCTACTAATACCAAATCTGCTTCATCAAGCTGGGAGGTGACTTCATCTAGTGGTAGAAAATGAAGTGTTCCTCCTGTCAATGGGTTGTGCAATACAAGTTTCTTTCTGTTCAGGTGTCCATTGATAGATAGGGCGATATCAAAAGCGACTTTGACTGAGTCAAACCGCGGGCTGGTAATAATAATATTTTTTGTGCTTGCGGATATCAGTTTACTTGCTGCTATTCCTAAAGCGGCTGTTTTGCCGCGTCCCCTATCAGCATTGAGTACCATTGCCCCTCGCTGTTTTTGCTCTGCAAGGTGAATAATCTGTTTAACACAGTTTTGTTGCTCAACATTGGCATATGTTGGCGTTGTATATTCAGTCTTTTCAGTTGACGCTAGCTCACCGATAAATTCTTGCCCAGACAATCGTAAAATGTGTGGATCTTGCTTAATGTGGTGGATGAGGTGCGTTATAAAAAGGCTGCTTTGCTCTATAGAGGAACCGAATGACAGACGGCGGTGTTTGTCTGGGTCAATATGATTTGGCCACTGCTCCAGAGGGGGGGTGACAAGAATCATCAATCCACCTCGTCTGATTACACCACTCAGTGCAACGAGAGCATTACCTCTAAATGAATCGAAGCAGTTGTACACGACAATTTGAAATTCTTGGCCTAGCATGTGTTTTGCTTGGCTAGCCACTATTGATGTGGCGTGTTCTATATTAATGTCACTTTTAAAGCCTACCATTAATAAAGATTCTGGGGACAAAATTGCCAGTGCTTCTGTTAGCTGTTGCAATCCTTGAGGTTCAGATCCTGAGATAACCAATAATTGACGATGATAAAAGCCGTTTTGTCTGTTTGCTAACAATGTTTTGAAATCTGTCGGTAGGATCTGTGTCATAGCGCTGCTAACTGCTGTTATAATTACAGGTGACAGTTTATAGCAGTTTTATAAATAGAAGGAAAAACAATGCGATTTTTATCTCGCCGTCTCGTCATGCCTAATGACCTTAATTATGCAAATGCGCTTTTTGGTGGAAGGGCATTAGAGTGGATTGATGAAGAAGCCGCGATATACGCAATTTGTCAGCTTGAGACTAATTATCTCGTGACAAAGCACATTGGCGAAATCAGCTTTGAGTCTCCGGCAATGCAAGGAGACGTCGTAGAGTTTGGTTTAGCAACCAAAAAAGTAGGTAGAACCTCGATTACTGTTACTTGCTTGGTTCGCAATAAAGCAACGAAGAAAACGATTTGTTTAGCTGACGACATTGTATTCGTTCGAGTAGACCCTGAAACTCGCGCCCCCATTCCTCATGGAAAAACCCTTGAAATGCTGGATAAGCAGACTAAAGAAGAGTTGCGCACATTAAATATGCTCGATTGAGGCGAACAGACATAAGATACTGAATAAAATCACTATATTTTTCCATTGCGAAAAATGCGATACAGATCAGTTGAAGGTCGAGAGTCATTTTTTATAAATATTTTGCTATTTTTGTAGGCAAAGAGTCGTATTTTGCATATAATTCGCGCCCAAAATTTTTAATGTATTAAAATATAATTATCGGAGATGGGACATGGCCCTGGAACGTACTTTTTCTATCATTAAGCCTGATGCAGTAGCAAAAAATGTAATCGGTGCAATTTACAACCGTTTTGAATCTGCTGGTTTACGCCTTGTTGCGTCTAAAATGGTTCATATGAGCAAAGAGCAAGCAGAAGGTTTCTACGCAGAGCATAAAGAGCGTCCTTTCTTCGGTGCTCTGGTTGATTTCATGACGTCTGGTCCTGTTATGGTTCAGGTTCTTGAAGGTGAAGACGCAGTGCGTAAAAACCGTGAAATTATGGGTGCAACTAACCCAGCAGAAGCTCTAGCGGGTACGCTACGTGCCGACTATGCGGTGTCTATTGATGAGAATGCAGTTCACGGTTCTGACGCTCAAGAGTCTGCTGCTCGTGAAATTGCTTACTTCTTCTCTGATGAAGAAATTTGCCCACGCACGCGTTAATTTGTTAACAAGTGAGTGAACAAGGGGAGCAGCGCTCCCCTTTTGTCGTAGTAAAGGGGTGTTAAAACCCACACTTTGAATGCGTTTATTGAGGTTTGCTTTTATGACTGTATCCATGTCTGATGATGCTAAAAAAGTTAACTTGTTAGATTTCGATCGCAAGGGACTAAGAGCATTTTTTGCATCGATTGATGAGAAGCCATTTCGTGCCGACCAGTTAATGAAATGGATTTATCAGCAGGGCGTTTCTGACTTTGACGAAATGACAAACCTGAATAAAGGCTTGAGAGCTAAATTAAAAGCCAAGTGTGAAATTCGTGCACCAGAAATAGCGTACCAGCAAAACGCAACGGATGGCACAATAAAGTTTGCATTGAGACTTGAAGGAGGTCAGGAAGTTGAAACGGTCTGGATACCTGAAAGTGACCGAGCAACCTTGTGTGTGTCTTCGCAAGTTGGCTGTGCATTGGAATGTACGTTTTGTTCAACTGCTCAACAAGGCTTTAATCGCAATCTGGCGGTAGGCGAAATTATTGGGCAAGTGTGGCGTGTCGCTACAGCAATCGGTTTGTCGAATGACACTGGTAAAAGACCAATTACGAATGTCGTGATGATGGGAATGGGCGAACCACTGCTCAATTTAAAGAACGTTGTGCCAGCAATGAATATCATGTTGGATGATTTTGGCTTTGGCTTGTCAAAGCGACGTGTCACGTTGAGTACATCGGGTGTAGTACCCGCCTTAGATATGCTAGGAGACCAAATCGATGTAGCGCTTGCTATTTCTCTTCATGCGCCTACCAATACATTAAGGGACGAGATTGTTCCAATTAACAAAAAGTATCCAATCGAAGAGTTTTTGGCGGGTGTACGTCGTTATTTAGCGAAATCGAATGCTAATCAAGGAAGGGTAACGGTTGAGTACGTCATGTTAAATGGTATTAATGACAGTACTGATCAAGCCCACGAATTGGCAAAAGTGTTAAAAGATACCCCGAGTAAAATAAATTTAATTCCATTCAACCCCTATCCAGGGTCCCCGTATACTTGTTCGAGTAATTCGCGAATTGATCGCTTCTCCAAAGTGCTTATGGACTACGGTTTTACTACGGTTGTGAGAAAAACCAGGGGGGACGATATCGACGCGGCCTGCGGACAATTAGTAGGCGATGTTGTTGATAGAACGAAAAGAATGTTAAAAAAACAGATGAAGGGAGAGCAAATTTCGGTAAAAATGGCTAATTAAACAATAACTTTGATTGGCCTTATGAGATTATTAACTGCAATTCTTTTATCAGTACTTCTTTCCATCGGCGGCTGCGCGACGCAATATCACGCCGATGGACATAACTCTTCTACGCCATTTGATGCTTTAGAGGCTGCGAAAACGCGTATATCTTTGGGCCTTACCTATTTAAAAAATGGTAACTATAAGCAAGCCAAGTTTAATTTGGATAAAGCGTTGGAGTATGCGCCGAGATTAGCAGAGGCGCATTATAGTATTGCTTACTACTACCAAGTGGTAGGTGAAGTAGAGTTGGCAGATTCATCCTACAAAACGGCTATGAAGTTTGATGGCAACAATCCTGATATTGCCAATACATATGGCGCATTTTTATGTCAGCAAGGTCAGTTCGAAGAAGCAAAAGATTATTTTTTAAAAGCAGTGAGTAATGACCGATATAATTCCGCTGCAGAGACCTATGAAAACCTAGCACTGTGTAGCCAAAACCAGGGCTTGGTCGACGAAGCAATTCAATATCTAGAAAAAGCCTTGCAACATCAGCCAAGTAGAGCTAAAACGCTTATGTTACTTGCGCAATTGCAAGCGAGCGATCAGCAGTGGGAGGCGGCGCGTCGAACTTTGCGCCGATATGAAAGCATTGCGCGGGTATCACCTGATGTATTGTGGCTACTCATTAAAATTGAAGAAGCGTTAGGTAATCAAAAAGCATCGAAGGATTACGGTGCCATTTTAGTTGATATGTATCCGGGGCATCCGAATGCCCAAGATTACCTAGAGCGTAGAGCATCAGGTTCGCCATTTGTTGATGTAAGTCGTGTCGATAGAGACGCCAAGGAAAGCCAATCAGAGCCCAATAGCAAGGCAGATAATCGTGAACGTGAATTGTTAGTAGATGAAAGAGGAGTACATATTCTTGCCGAAGGTGAAAATCTGTATCGAATTTCAATCAAGTATAACGTGCGATTACAAAAGTTGATTGAATGGAACGACTTGCATGATGTAACGTCTATACCCATTGGAACAAAGTTGTTCATAGAAGCCCCACTGAATTAATCCGTAAGGAATTGAGTAGTTAAATGAGTGAAGAACACGAAAAAGTACAAGAGCCAGAAGAGGTAAGCCCTGGCAAAATGTTGCGCGAGGCAAGAGAGCGAGCTGGTTTGTCAAAGCAAGATATTGCCGAGCGTTTGCATTTAAAAGAGGTTAGCATTGGGCGTCTTGAGCAAGATGACTACGATCCGTCTATTTCCTTGACGTTTACTAAAGGCTATTTGCGATTGTATGCCAAGCACGTTGGGGTATCGGAAGAGGCTGTTCTTCAAGCATTCGATAATGTTGCTAGCAATTCAAAAGAGCCTGCGAAATTACAAAGTTTTTCTCGACGAGTCGCCAAGCAGGCAAACGATGATCGTCTTATGCTAGTGACGTACTTAGTGGGTATCATTGTGATCGCGCTCGTTGTAATGTGGTGGTGGCAAAATACGTCAAGTTCGGTTTCTTCCACAACAACAGAACTTTCAGAGTCGCTGACAGACGGGGCCGACAGTGATAGGCAGCAAAATGTTGATGCTCAATTAATGAGTCGAGGCATGATAGTTGACGAGCCACCCTCTGATGCGGAAGCTAACGCTCAACTTCATAGCGTTACAGAAACAGATTCTCAGGTGAATAATTTTGTTGTTCCTCAAGAAAAGACGAACTTGTCTTCTCAAGCAGGGTTGCCAACGAATGCGAGTTCAGAGGCAGTTCAAGAAGAGGCATTTTCACTTTCCGAAGAACCCATTGCGCCGACATCTGATGTTCAAAACAATGATGCAGCGTCAAGTATTAACACTGAACGTAATACGCAGTCAGAGATGGCATTGTCTCAGCAAGAGCTTGCGACACCTGATGTTGAAAACGTCGAGTTGGTTTTCGAGTTTTCGGGTGACTGCTGGATGAATCTGGTCGACGCGACAGGAGAAGCGATTGCGTATGGCATCAAGGCAGAAGGGCGTATTATGCCCATAACTGGTGTTCCTCCTTTTGATGTTACTCTGGGCGCTCCGGAGGTAGTGAAAATACGTTATAATGGCGTTCAAGTCGATATGTCTGAATTCAAAGCAGGCAGAACCGCTCGTTTTACTTTACCTTTTTCTGAATAATTTTACGGATGGACCATGTTTTCTGAGTCTCCAATTAAACGTCGAAAATCTACACGTATCCACGTTGGCAATGTACCTATAGGTGATGGTGCACCCATTGCTGTGCAGTCAATGACCAATACGCCTACAACGGATGTTGAAGCAACTGTCGCACAGATTAAACGCATTGAAGGCGTAGGTGGAGAAATCGTGCGAGTGTCAGTGCCTACAATGGATGCTGCTGAAGCCTTTAAGCTTATAAAGCAACAGGTGAATGTACCTCTGGTGGCAGACATTCATTTTGATTATAGAATTGCGCTTAAAGTCGCTGAATATGGCGCAGATTGTTTACGTATTAATCCAGGTAATATTGGAAACCTCGAACGGGTTAGAGCTGTCGTCGATAGTGCAAAAGATAAAAATATTCCAATCCGTATTGGCGTTAATGGCGGCTCCCTCGAAAAAGACCTACAGGAAAAGTATGGAGAGCCAACACCAGAAGCCTTGGTTGAGTCAGCTATGCGTCATGTTGATATTCTAGATTCACTTAATTTTGATCAGTTTAAAGTGAGCGTTAAGGCATCTGATGTGTTTTTAGCTGTTGGTGCATACCGTTTACTTGCTACAAAAATTGATCAGCCTTTGCATTTGGGTATTACCGAGGCTGGCGGCCTAAGAGCGGGAGCTGTGAAAAGCTCTGTTGGTTTAGGTATGTTGCTCGCCGAGGGTATCGGTGACACGATTCGCATTTCTCTAGCCGCTGATCCGGTTGAAGAAATTAAAGTCGGTTTCGACATTCTGAAATCTCTGCGTATACGATCTAGAGGCATTAATTTTATTGCTTGTCCGAGCTGCTCAAGACAAGAGTTCGATGTCATTGGCACAGTTAATGCGCTGGAGCAAAGATTGGAAGACGTATTAACGCCAATGGATGTATCGATTATCGGGTGTGTGGTAAACGGACCTGGTGAAGCTGAAGTATCTGATCTAGGCCTGACGGGGGCAAGAAATATGAGTGGTTTCTATTTAGACGGCCAGCGTCAGAAAGAGCGTTTACCAAACGATGATCTGGTCTCACAATTGGAGACGCGAATTCGAGCCAAGGCATCGATACTTGATAGCAATAATAAAATAAATGTTAAAGACGTTAGCTAGTATGTGTTTGTCAGCTTGGTACAAGCTATCAAAACTTCAGCAATTTACGTTTCATACTAAAGCCCCTATAATACGGGGCTTTATTCAGTTTTAGTTACTGGCTTTTTTTGAGTCAGAAGAAAAGAGAATCACATTCGTGGCAAAGCAAATTCAGGCAATTCGAGGTATGAATGACTGTCTGCCAGACCAAACTGGAATCTGGCAGTGGGTAGAAGATAAAATTCGTTCTGTTGTGGCCAGTTACGGCTATCAGGAAATTCGAACGCCGATCGTTGAAAGTACTGATTTATTCAAGCGCTCTATTGGTGAAGTAACAGATATCGTTGAGAAGGAAATGTATACCTTTGACGATAGAAATGGTGATAGCTTAACGCTGCGTCCAGAAAATACTGCAAGTTGTGTAAGAGCGGGAAATGAGCATGGGCTCATCTATAACCAACAACAACGCTTGTGGTATATGGGACCAATGTTTAGACATGAAAAACCACAAAAAGGACGATACCGCCAGTTTCATCAATTTGGCGTGGAAACATTTGGGTTGGAAGGGCCAGATATTGATGCTGAAGTCATTCAGTTGTCAGCTCGACTTTGGAAAGTATTCGGTATTGCAGAACATGTCACGTTGGAAATTAATTCACTTGGCACAAACGAAGCGCGCGCAAACTACCGTGACGCGTTAGTTGCTTTTCTCACAGAACATAAGTCCGTACTTGATGAAGACAGTTTACGTCGTTTAGAAAGCAACCCGCTTCGTGTTTTGGATAGTAAAGATGCTAGTGTGCAGGCGATTTTAAAAGAGGCGCCAAGCCTATTCGATTACCTTGATGACGAGTCAAAACAGCATTTTGAAGGGTTGTGTGAACGATTAGATAAATCAGGTATCAAATATCGGGTCAACCCCACTCTGGTGCGTGGCTTAGATTATTATAATCGCACTGTATTTGAGTGGGTTACTGACAGCCTTGGTTCACAAGGAACGGTATGTGCCGGTGGCCGCTACGATGGTCTTGTTGAACAGCTAGGTGGAAAATCATCTCCTGCGGTAGGGTTTGCAATGGGGATCGAGCGTTTAGTATTGTTATTGCAAACACTAGAGCTAACGTCTGACGTTCCTGCGCCTATCGATTTGTATGTTACAGCGATGGGTGACCTAGCTGAAGCGTATGCAACAGATGTAGCAGAGATGCTTAGAGATGAGATGCCAACACTACGTATTCAACGTCATTGCGGCGGTGGAAACTTCAAGAAGCAAATGAAGCGAGCAGATAAGAGCGGTGCAGTATTGTCTCTGATTATTGGAGAAAGCGAAGCACAGCAAAACTGTGTTGGGCTTAAACATATGCGAGAAGACAAAGAGCAGGAAACGCTTACCCGAGAAGCGTTACTAGCGGCTTTACGTACCTATTTTAAATGATTATATCGCCCTCATATTGGCAGGGCTGGTTGTACGAGGATAACAACATGGAACAATTCGCTACAGAAGAACAACAGGTAGAAGCGATTAAGAAATTCTGGAAAGATAACGGTGCGGCAATTGTGATTGGTGCGGTGCTGGGTCTTGGAGGATTGTGGGGCTGGCGCTACTACGGTGAGCAACAGGTTGCCAATATGGAAAAAGCATCCACCGAGTATGAATTGGTTACGACATCTGTAGGTGTTGATGATGCAACTGACGTAAAAGTGGCTGAATTTATCTCTGCAAATAAAGAGAGCGGTTATTCCGTGCTTGCAGCACTACAACTATCAAAGGCGTCAATTGATGCTGAAAACTTTGAAGAAGCGATTCAACATTTAGATTTTGTTGCCAGTAACGCCTCTGAAGTATCAATAAAAGATATCGCTAACTTGCGTTTGGCGCGTATTTATCTACAGCAAGATAAACTTGATGCAGCAATGAAAGCCGCTGAGGCTGTGAGTAGTGAATCTTTTGGTGCCCAAGTCCAGGAGCTTAAAGGTGATATTTATTTGGCTCAATCTCTGACAGACAAAGCCAGAGCTGCCTACAGTGCAGCACTAGAAGACAATGCGGGTAATTACTTGCTTAAGATGAAATTAGATAATTTGGCTTCAATAAATGGCTAATCTATTCACTCGTGCCAAGCGCGCGACAATCCTTAGTGTATGCATGGGATTAACTGCTTGTTCGACGGTATCAGGTTGGTTTAACGATGATGAAGATGTCGAAATTCGTGAACTTGCGCCTATTACGGCTCAGTTTGAACCTCAGGTTCAATGGGCAGAAAATGTAGGTAACGGTGTTGACCATTACTTTTCACGGTTGCGTCCTGCTGTTGCGTATAACAAAGTGTTTGCGGCGAGTCGCCACGGTGTTGTAAAAGCATTTGATAAGCATACTGGCGAAACGTTATGGCGTAAAAGCTTTGCCCAAAAAAGTAACGATGGTTATTTTAGTTGGTTGAGTGGGCTGTGGGATGGCGGCATCAGTGCAAAGATCTCTGGTGGCATGACAGTGGCCTATGACACGCTTTTCTTCGGCACCGAAAATGGCGAAGTATTTGCGCTAGATGCATCTACAGGCGAACTTAAATGGAAGCAAAGCGTTGCTGGAGAGGTGATTGCTGAACCTGCTGTCGATGAAGGGGTGGTCGTGGTAAACACTGGCTCCGGAATGTTAGTTGCACTAGATGCCAGTTCAGGAGAGCAGTTGTGGCAGTACGAATCAGATGTGCCAGCGTTAAGCCTTAGAGGTATATCTTCACCTACAATATCAAATGGTGGGGCAATCGTAGGCACGGCGTCAGGCAAGCTAGCGGTTAATATTATTGATAGCGGCCAAACTGTATGGGAGCAAGCTGTTGCTAAACCGTCAGGCGCTACAGAGTTAGATCGTATTGCAGATATAGATAGCCGTCCGTTGGTGGTCAATGGTGTGGTATTTGTAATCTCTTATGAAGGCACATTGGCCGCTGTAGAGTTACGTAGTGGGCGTGTTATTTGGAATCGTGAATACAAGTCATACAGACGTTTGACGCTCGCTGGCAACCAACTTTTTGTTGTGGACTTGAACAGTAATATTTACGGTTTGGATCGCAGAAATGGCGTAGAGCTGTGGAGTCAAAGAGGCCTTAAAGGGCGAACGCTTACCGGTGCTGAGCCAGTTGGCGATTATATTGTACTCGGCGATAAGTTCGGATTTTTGCATTGGCTAAGTCAGGAATCAGGCGACATTGTTGCTCGTCTAGATGTCGGCGGAGATGATGAAGATGAAAGCATATTCGCAGAACCTGTGGCAGATGAAAATACTGTCTACACTATGACCCGTTCTGGTGAGGTAGTGTCGATTAAAATGCCTTAGGCAATGTGAATCGTCATTTATGACGAATACGCTACACTATGAAATATAAACGGTTTGATTTGTCTGACAAATCAAACCGTTATTTTTAATATATCGGAAATTTCAATATGTTACCTGTTGTTGCCTTAGTTGGCAGACCTAATGTGGGTAAATCCACGCTTTTCAATCGTTTAACGAATACTCGAGATGCGCTGGTAGCTGATTACCCAGGCTTAACACGAGACCGCAAGTACGGTCAGGCAAAATATGATGGATTGCAATTTATTGTTGTAGACACTGGGGGCATAACAGGTGATGAGGAAGGCATTGATGCTGCTATGGCGGAGCAATCACTGCTGGCTGTTGAAGAAGCCGATGTCGTGTTGTTTTTGGTAGATGCACGGGCTGGTTTGACGCCTGCAGATCAAGGCATTGCCAATTATTTACGCAAGCAGCAAAAGACAGTATATGTCGTTGCGAATAAAGTTGACGGTATAGACGGCGACAGCGAAAGCGCAGAGTTTTTCTCGCTTGGTTTAGGCGAAATTCACCAGATTGCCGCGGCACACGGAAGAGGTGTTTCGCAGCTATTAGAGTTGTCGTTGTCAAAAATAGAAGACAACTTCCCTGATATGCGTGCAACGGAAAACACACGAAATGACGATGAAGAAGACGCAGAAGCACAGTTAGCTCGCTTGCAAAGTCTGCCGATTAAATTAGCCATTGTGGGTAAACCCAATGTAGGTAAGTCAACACTAACTAATCGTATATTGGGAGAAGAGCGTGTCGTTGTGTATGACATGCCAGGGACCACAAGAGACAGTATTTTTATTCCGATGGAGCGCGATGGCCGAGAGTATGTACTCATTGATACTGCGGGGGTACGTAAGCGCAAAAAAGTATCTGACGCGGTGGAAAAATTCTCTATTGTTAAGACCCTTCAGGCAATTGAAGAAGCCAATGTGGTACTTCTCACTATTGACGCAAGAGAGGGAATTGCGGATCAGGATTTGAGCTTATTAGGTTTCGTACTGAATGCAGGTCGTTCACTCGTGATTGCCGTAAATAAATGGGATGGCCTTGATAAAGACGTGAAAGAAGACATCAAGCGTGAGCTTGATCGTCGATTGGGCTTTGTTGACTTCGCTCGTCTTCACTTTATTTCAGCCCTTCATGGAACGGGTGTGGGTCATTTATTTGAATCTGTACAAGAAGCGTATGCCTCTGCAACGAAGCGTATAAATACTTCTCTGCTTACGAAAATTATGGAAATGGCACAAGAAGATCATCAGCCGCCGCTAGTGAGAGGACGTCGCGTAAAGATGAAATATGCACATGCTGGGGGATACAACCCGCCTGTGATTGTTATCCATGGTAACCAAGTTGATGACTTACCCGATTCCTATAAACGCTATATGATGAACTACTATCGTAAGTCGTTAGAGACGATGGGAACACCAATTAGAATCGAGTTTCGTGAAGGTGCTAATCCATATGAAGGTAAAAAAAATCAGTTAACGTTATCTCAACAAAGAAAACGCAAACGCTTGATGGCTTTTCATAAAAAAACAAAATAAGCGATAGCACATAAAAACGTACAGAAAGGCCCCTGAGGTGTTGCATCTCAAGGGCTTTTTTTTATTTAGCCTAAATGAGCGAATTGATAAGAGGTGATTTAGTACCTTGAGACAAATAACGAAACGAGTCTTGGGTATGAAATATAATTCGCAATTACGTATATCCTGCGAGATAACTAACTGTCTCTCTATTCCATATCTTACGTCGGTACGGGGAAACGTCATAAAATCTGTACTTCTTTGACGTTTTCAGTACTGACAACATCGTCAAAAATTTTATACCTTTTCTCAATCACGCATAACCATCATTCAAAGTCCTTGGTGTAAGGTTAGGGTGTCAAGAAGTGTAGCAGAGCATCTAGGTTCCATTAGTCTACACTTTTCACCATAGGCGAAATTGATTTTTACCGCTGGAGTCGTTTTGAGAGAAGCACAGTTGCAACCTGTTTTTATTTTACCCACAGTCATACGCGCTCGCGGCGTTGGCATGGTGGAAGTGCTGATTACACTTTTCATTCTTTCAATCGGTTTATTGGGGGTTGCGTCACTTCAGTTTATTGGATCTTTCTCGAACTCTGACGCGCTAAATCGCTCTCAGTCAGTATTGGTCTTGCAGCAGTTCAGTGAGAGGTTAAGAGCAAATGCTTATATGTCTCAAGTCGGCGATGGCATGATTGTCGATAATGCCTACTACGATGACACTATTTACAATTTCAAAAACTTGTCATGTCCTGATGGCGGCTCACCTCATGCTTGTTACTGTGTCAACCGCCCAGCGTCGATTCCTAATTGTCGAAATGGTGATTGTACACCTGTAGAAATGGCGACGTTGGATGCCTATGAAATGTCATGCGCAGCGGTGGCGAACAACCCGAATGCGCTAGTGTCACTTTCATGCACAGATAACGCTGTGGGAGATGCAGATCTATGCAGTCCCGGATCTCGGCACGATATCAAAATCTTGTGGCCGATAAAACAATGGCAAAATCAAAATACCGTGTTAGATAGCGAATGTAACACTGGCCTTACTGAGGCTCATGACTGTGTTCGATTGGAGTTGATTCTGTAATGAATAGTTATTCGTCACAGCGTGGCTTTACGCTAATCGAAATTATGATCACCCTAACGTTGGGGTTAGTCATTTCAATTGCTGTGGTTCAAATTATGGTAAGTAATAATTTAACTGAAAGGCTTAATCGCGCCATGGCATCAGTGCAAGAAAATGGTCGGTTTATTATGGGGAGGCTGCGAGAAGATGTCTTGATTGCAGGGCGCTATGACAGCCTATCGCCAAATTTAGAGCGAAGCGTTGATATCGTCAACGAAGCAGCGTTTTTACAAAATCGTCCGATCATTCAAGCTGGAGACTTTGTGAATGCAATGGATTTAGGCGTTGTTCAAGGCGCGAATGGCACCAATGATGAACTGGTAATTGCAATGCAGTCAGACAGAGATTGCAGGGGCTATAAACTTGGGTATGGCGCCAATGAGGAATTTTTTGTTGTAAATCATTATTTTGTTGATGGAACGAATCTGAAGTGTCGTGGTTTTGATGGCCGCGTGCTTCGAGGCCTACGCGCAGCTGTTGGAACCAATGGGGATAAAGCATTCACACTTCTAGACGGCGTAGAAAGCTTTCAGGTTGAATATGGTGTGAGTTCTGCGGCTATTAATGCTGATGATACGGGCAGACCTTCGCGCTTTGTTACTGCTGACTTGTTACCAAACGTTTTAACGAATGGGGCGCAGGTGGTTGCCATTCGTATTGCAATTTTGGTGAAAGGAGAAGTTGAAATAACGTTGGATCCAGTTCCTAGCTTTACGTTGTTAAATGAAGCCGCCTTTACGCCGAGTGAAAAGCGTTTGTACAAGAAATTCGAAGGTACATTTGCGCTCAGAAACGTGAAGAATTTTGTGAGAAGTAGAAAGTTATGAAGCAGTATGGAATGGTAATGGTGTTCGCTCTACTTGTTTTGATGAGCATGACAATTCTTGGTGTTGCATCAGTATCGAGCAGTTTAATGCAGAATAAGATGGCCGTATCTATGGAGAATAAATCATTGGCATTTGATGCAGCGGAAGCTGCTATTGCAGGTGTGGTATTCGAAGCAGAAGACAAAGTGTTACTAACCAATCCAAATTTATTAGATCCGTTGTCAGAGGCAAGGCAAGGGGCCCAAATAGATTTAGTAAACCAAGATTTGAGTTGCTTTGATAATGTGAATTGGACTCAACGACGCGTAACCGAAGGGGGATTGAATCAAGGTGCTCAACACAATGGTGCGGGTAAATTTCAGTCTAATCCGGATATTAACAGTTGGTCTAAAACCGCATTTGTAAGAGAAAAGTCGTGTTTAGGTTCAAGTAACGTCATCGGTGGAAGCAATGTGAATTGCCACGTCTTTATGGTTCGTGGGTGCGGGCAGGTCAGCGGCTCGGCGTTTGCGGTGGCCAATTCACTCAATGTGGCTGTATTTGCCCCGGCATCAAATTAGTGAGGAAAGTGTAATGAAATTTCTACAGTATTCTTTCTCAATATTACTATCTACGCTTTTGCTTTGTAATGTAGGCTTTGCTGATGATTTAGAAATATATTTGGGAACGGGGAATGAAACGGCTACCTACGATCCAAATGTACTTTTTATAATGGATACATCGGGCAGTATGGCGGGTAAAGATGGCGGAACCGAATCTCGCATGCTTAGAGTTCAAAAAGCGCTTAAAGAAACATTGCAGTCAGCGACTAATATTAATGCGGGCTTAATGCGTTTCTCTGATCTCGGTGGGCCTGTGCTATACCCTATTCGGCCGATAGACGATGCTGTTCAACCCGAGCTCGTAATTCCAGTCGGAGCATCTAATAATGATGCGTCAGAACGTTCTGGTGTTGTTACGTTGAACGATGATGGATTGGTGTTAACTGCAGGAACCGACAATGTCACAACGGGTTTACGGTTTGAAGGTGTCAATATTCCTAAAGGCGCGGTTATTACCAACGCGTATATTCGGTTTACATCTCATATTCTTAATTCAGCGTCGAGCAACATTAAGATAAGTGGGGAGTTGTCTGCTAATGCGCAGGCTTTTCAGGCAACGAGTAATGATATTAGTGATAGAACTAAGACGACAGCGTTTGTTGATTGGACGTCAAATAATGATTTTCCGCTGTCCGAAGAAACGATTTCTACGCCTTCTTTAATCAGTGTTATCCAAGAAATTGTGGATCAGAATGATTGGTGTGGTGGTAATGCGTTGGGGCTTATTTTAGAGGGATCGAGTACAAGCAGTGCCAGCGACAGAAAAGCATTTTCTCATGATGAAGGTTCTGGCTGGGCACCGCAGTTAGTGGTGTCGTATGATGAGTCTACTGCGACAGGTTGTGTGACTGGTGAACTTTCATATCAGGTAAATACACAAAAAGACAATGCTGAAGAGCGTTGGGATGGCTACGATTCAACGGGTAGCGAGCTGACGTTGAATGACAATAATAACCGATACATTGGCATCCGTTTCAAAAATATCGCGGTGCCTAAAGGTGTAACAATTGTTAGTGCTCACTTAAGTTTAACAGCCTACCAACATTATACAGGTGGCAGTGCTTCAATGGTTATTCGTGGTGTTAATGAAGATGATCCCAATGACTTCCATCCGTATTCTCGATATTTACTTCGAAACAAGCCAAAAACAGCGGGAGTCAATTGGTCGGGCATTCCTAGCTGGTATAAAAACAATACATATCAAAGCCCTGATGTATCCTCTATTGTCCAATCGCTGGTTAACCGGTCCGGCTGGACATCAGGGAATGATATGGCATTTGTTTTGTCTGACTTCTCTGGTTTTCGAGGCGGCTATACGTACAAAGGTAAACCCTCAGGGGCAGCGCAACTAACGATAAAATATCAGGGTGATGCGAGTCCTGGAACTACATCTACTGTACGAGAACATTTGATTAGTAAAGTTGACGAATTAGCAGCAAGTGGTTACACCCCTATTGTTGATACACTGTACGAAGCGGTGAATTACTATGGTGGTAGAAATGTCGACTATGGTACTAAGCGTGGCGATTCTTCAGTGAGCTCTACTGTTAGACGAAACACCCGTGTGAGTAATCGACTGTCGTATGTTGGCGCCGATTCGGTACTTCCTCCCGGATGTTCAGAAGACAATTTAAGTGGCAGTTACTGTATTGGCGAATATATACCTAGCGGAGCCAAATATATCTCGCCTGTTACAGACCTCCAGTGCCAAACAAATAACCATATTGTGTTGTTATCTGACGGTGAAGCGAATAACAATCACAGTGTATCTAAGATTGAGGCGCTGCTTAACACGTCTTGTTCAGGGAGTGGTGGAGAAAAATGTGGTTTAGATCTCGTTAAGAATGTGAGTGATACGGGCGATACAGTGATTGATGCACGTGTCGTTACTCATACCATTGGGTTCGCTGCAAACTCAACGGCGAACAACTTCTTAAATCAATTAGCGCTTCAAGGTGGCGGTGGTTTCTATCAAGCCGACAACAGTACTGACTTGGTCACGGCATTTCAACAAATTCTAAAAACGGTGAAAGATGTAAATGCAACTTTCGTTTCACCGGGTGTTGCAGTCAACCAATTAAACCGATTAACCCACAAAAATGAGCTATATTTCGCGTTATTTAAGCCCGCAGAAGGCACTATCTGGCCAGGTAATTTAAAGAAATACAAAATAAACGGCGATGTTATTCTGGATAAAAATGGAAACCCAGCGGTTGATAGTGGATCGGGTTTCTTCTCTGAAAACTCCCATAGTTACTGGTCTGTTCTAGCTGACGGCAACGATGTGAGAGAGGGCGGCGCAGCTAGTCTTCTAGACGTAAGTCGACGAATTTATATGTTCAGCGATCCCGGAAGCATTGTTACATCTGCAAATAATTTGCATGAGTCAAACAGCGCAATTTCCACCATAGATTTGGCGATAGACAGTGTGGCTGATAAAGAAACGGTTCGTACCCAACTATTGAAGTGGGCAAGAGGCATTGATGTAAAAGATGATGATGGTGATGGATATACTGACGATGCGAGAACGCAAATGGGAGATCCTATTCATTCTCAACCTGTGATTATCAATTACTCAGCCAATGATAGCGCCATACTCGTGGCGACTAACCAAGGCTTTTTGCATTCGTTTGATGCAGAAACGGGAGAAGAGAATTTTGCTATTATCCCGAAAGAGCTCCTAAGAAATCTTTACGACTTCTATCAAGATGGCTCAACATTTTCACATATATACGGTCTAGATGGCGACCTAGTTTACCGCGATACAGGTACGCAAAAAATCCTTTACGTTGGCATGCGTAGAGGGGGGCGCAACTACTATGCTTTTGACATCACCAGTAAAACAAATCCAAGCTTGCTGTTTAAAATCGAAGGCGGTTCTCCCGGATTTGAAAAGCTAGGTCAAAGCTGGTCTCGTCCTACTTTAACAAAGGTTAATATCGGCGGAAGCAGTAAAACTGTTCTGATCTTTGGTGGCGGATACGATGAAGACCAAGATAACTATTTAACCCGCACGCAGGACTCAGAGGGTAACGCCGTGTTTATGGTGGATGCTGATAGCGGTCAATTGCTATGGTCAGCAAGTAGTGCGAATGCTGATCTTGTTTTAACTGATATGAATTATAGTGTTCCCGCAAGAATCTCGGTGATTGACCGTGAAGGAGATGGGTATGCCGATCATATGTATGTCGCAGATATGGGCGCACAACTGTTTAGACTGGATATTTATAATGGAAACGGAACAAGTACCTTAGTCAAAGGAGGCTTGCTTGCTGATTTTTCCGGTGCAGGTGAAGAGAATAACCGTAGGTTCTTTTATGGACCAGATGTGTCAGAGATAAGCTTGGCTAATGAACACTATTATGCTGTAGCGCTTGGCTCAGGTTATAGGGCACATCCCCTTAATGCTGTCATTCAAGATCATTTTTTCATGATTAAAGATAATGGTGTATTTAATATCAATACAAATGGCGAATATTCATTGCCCACTTCATCGCTAGGATTCGCAGATGTCTATGATGCTACCAATCACCTTTTAACTGATAGCGATAGCTCGACACGAGAGCTTGAAGCCGAGGCATTTGCCACAAAATCGGGGTGGCACATTCGTTTGGGCAGTGGTGGAGAAAAAGTGCTAGCATCACCGCTTATCATTAATTACAAACTATTCTTTACGACTTATGTGCCATCAACTGCGAGCCAGAGCGCTTGTGCGCCTCCAGCGGGAAAAAGTAGGGCATATCTTGTTGAGTTAATCAACGGAAATGCTGTGACTGATTTAGACGGTGATAACCAAACTGAGCACCAAGATCGCTTTGCAGATTTACAACAAACAGGGATAGCCCCAGAAACTAAAATACTCATCGAAGATATTATCAAACCAGTTGTCTGTCTTGGAACGGAATGTACCTCTGCCGTAATTGAAGTTGATGAAGATGGCAACCCTGAAAACTGCGGAACAAACTTTGAGTGTTTAGCGCAGAATATTTACGGTGTTTTTGAGCGTGTGAGAAAGGAAAGTTGGACAACCGAAGTTGAGAGGCAATAACCATGTTATCTGTTGCTCGAAGTAACGGGTTTTCCCTTATTGAACTTATGATAACAATCGCCATAGTAGGAATTCTGACGAGTATTGCCTACCCAGCTTATCAAGGCGTTCTGAAACAAGGTTATAGAAGTACTGCTCAAGCTGATTTAATGGCATTAGCGGCAGCAATGGAGAGGCACATGGCGACAACCAATTCGTATGCTGGTGCCGCTACAGGCGGAGGGTCTACAGGGGCGCCTGCTATATTTCAATCTTACTCCCCCGCGTCAGAACCAATAGCAAACAAACGCTATGATTTAAAAATCCAAAGCGTTGCCGTTAACGGGCAGTCTTATGTCCTCGTCGCCGAGCCAGTTAGTGGCACTGTGCAGGGAGATGAAGGTGACTTGTTCTACTTCAGCGATGGTAGGAAAGCGTGGGACCAAGACAATAGCGGCGGACTGTCTAACAGTGAATACTGTTGGAGTTGTTAGTTACTGCGATTTATCACGAATGGCGGTATAGCCCCACAACGCTTCACACAACCCATACACTCTAACAAAACGATCACATTCGACTTCACCAAGTGGCTCAGCAACGGCTTTATACGTGTTACGTGCTTTATGCGCAGTGGTTTGAAATAACGTGAGCTTTTCATCTGACGCCACGTCATATTCTTCATATGATAACTGCTCCGCTTTTTTCCAAGCGGAATAAAAGCTTTTAATGCAAGAAAGAAGTTTTATATGAATTTGCAGGAGCTTGTGTGATGTCAGATATTGCCCGACTACGCTGGAATGGGTTACAGAATGTAACTCTTTGTCTTTCATTTCGGCAGTCAGAGATTGCAGTAATGTTAATTTATCAGTGACTTGCGAAAGTGTTTTGATATAAGTATGACTGATATTTGTGGGATCTGAGGTACAAGTATTTTCGCTAGAAATCTCGTCGGCCATTTCCTCTGATAAGATATCAATAGCCGACAAGGTTCTGACAATGCTTTGCATGTGTTAATTATTCGGCTTTGTCGAAGGTAAAGATGTAGTGGCTACAGGCACATTAGCACTTACTGGGCTTTTTGACTTTTGCTGATTCTGCCACTTTTCAAGTTCTCCTAAACGACGACTGATTGCACTCGTTACCTGATCCACAGCAATAAGTTTGGCCTTTATATCGCCAAACTGACGTTCCACACCGCTATCTTGCTTAGCTAATGAAGCGATTTGACGATCAATGTCCTCAAAGGTTTGGCGTTGTTTATTTAACTGTTCCTGTAACACCGTAAAGTTAGTGTTATTGGTTGCTATGTCGCTCGCTAAATCGTTAGTGCGTCCATTTAGATTATTCTCAAGCGCTTGCACATTTGTTGCTAACTCTTTGATATCACTTTGGTTACGTCGCCATGCTGATGCCCATAACTTGTCCATCTGACGCCATAATTCTTCCGATTTTTCTGATAGTTCAGACACTTTTACTTGCATAGCCACAGCTGATTGATCCATTTCCTCCCCAGTAGCTGAAAGGCGCTGTTCTAGATCCTCAATGCGCTGTTCTGAACCGATTACTTGCTTATTCAATGCGGCATTTTGGGTGTACAACCAATAACATGCACCAGAAGACCCCAGTGCCACTAGCAATGCGATGGACACCAAAAAACCATTGCTTTTTGGTGCTGGAGCAGAGGGGGTATCGTCAGTTGAAGTACTTTTTATTTTTGATTGAGTTCGCGCTTTTTGATATGCGTCTCTGTCTTCCTGATCTAGCTTTATTGGCGGAAAGTCACCATCGAAATTATTTGGCATAAGGCTTCTGTCGTTTTGTTGCTAGCAATGAATATTAGCGTAATAAATCTTGGATCATTGATGTTATCGCTTTTTGAAAGTATTTGCCAAGTATTGAAGCACCACATTTGGTATAAAAAGCATCCCTGCCTACGATTATTAGTAAGTAGCCACCACATTAACATTATGGTTTTCTACGGCTCCTACTACATATCCAATCATATTAGGGTTTGTAGAGATAAGTTCGAGCATTTCATCTTTCGTCGATACTGCTTTGGGTGGCGTACCTTTTCCCGTAAAAATGAGCTTCGACCAATATGCTTTTAGCTGGCTGGATGACTTATTAAGCACAGTGCTGTTAAATGTCTGCTGATCCTCCAGGGCTTCTTCCATTGTGATAGGGACAATAGTATGGCCCGAAGGCAAGGTCTTCTGTTTACCCAGAAATATCCGTTCAATCACGTCATTTGACAGCGTGAGTGTATTTTCAGCATGCGTGATAATGCTTACATTGGCAGAACTTGTAAAACTCACCATCAACAGTGAGAACAGGGTTAGTGCATATTTCATAACATTTACCTCAATTGATTAAGTTATAAGCATGTTTAGACTACGCGCTATGGTATAGAGGAAACATTAAATGCAACTGAACGGTAAATTGACAGGTAGTGAACAAAGCAAAAATTAGCCATGACCACGTATTGATGGGATAAAAAAAGCGGAGCATAGATGCTCCGCTTATTAGTAATTAAAATTCGTAATACTTACGCCGCTGCGCTTTCTTGCTTGATAGGCGCACCTTGAGCATCTACTAATTCGAGATCAAATGTGAACTCGTCTACTCGAACAGCCAGTTTGCGTTTATCGTTGTAATCGAGCACAAGTGCCTTTTCTTCGTCAGTCAGTAGATTCTGACCGTGAAGCGTAGTCACTACGTTTTCAAACGATAATGCAGGTACTACAGGATTAGAGCGCATTAGCTTCTGAACCTTTTTAAGTACTGGCATACATGCGTGTTTAGCATCAAATGCGCGTTCATTAATGAAGTTTCCATCGCCTTCAACCACATGCACCAAATGCGTTAGCTGTCGTTTGATGCTGGTTTGTTGCATGGTCGCTTCTGATAATTCACGTACCAAGTCATCAGAAATGCCAGGTACTGATGAGGTATACGTATTAGTCAGTAATCTCATCAAGCCACGAGTTGCACCATTAGGGAAGTTGTTGATGAAATCTACCAACGCTTTTTCACCTTGCTGTAAACACCACTCGATTGCGTACTCAAAATAAGGACGCGCTTCTGAACGATTCTCTACGCGTTGCTCGTAAAAACGTACCACGGCCATTGACGCATATAGGTAACTCATAATGTCACCCAAGCGAGCAGATAGAAGCTCTGCTTTCTTTAAGTTTCCGCCTAGCACTAATAGCGATAGGTCAGCTAAAGGTGCAAGTTTCGCAGAAAGTGTATTCATACGTTTTTCGTACTTTTTCACTTCTGGAATCGCTGCGCCTGCACTTCTCATGAATGGTAAATAGCTCTTAGACATCGAGCGGAACGCGTTAGCGACACTGAACTTAACCGTTTTGCCAAGTACCTTGTTGAACTCGCCATCTGCACCTGAGTCATTGCTATGGATCAGGTCGACCATTTCTTTAAGGTGTGGATGACAGCGCATCGCACCTTGACCGAAGATCATTAAGCTACGAGTTAGAATATTTGCGCCTTCTACCGTAATGGCGATAGGAAGGGCTGAATATCCATTGGCAAGTGTATTTTGTGGACCACGCTGAATGGCTTTACCCGCTTGTACATCCATTGCAGAGTTGAGTACGTCGCGACCCAGCTCTGTCATATGATATTTTGCCATTGCTGTGATGACAGACGGTTTAAGGCCTAAACCTAATCCTTCTGTGGTAAGTACACGCATTGCTTCTAGAACAAACGTTTTGCCAGCAATGTCTGCAAGCTTGTCTTGAATACCTTCAAAACGGCCAATTGGAACACCAAACTGTTCGCGTACAAATGAGTATTCCGCTGTAGATTTAAATGCGCTCTGTGCTGATGCAACGCCCATTGCTGGAAGTGAAATACCACGACCGGCTCCTAAGCAGCTCACTAGCATCTGCCACCCACGACCGATGTTCTTCTGCCCACCGATAATGAAATCCATAGGAATAAATACATCAGTACCACGCGTTGTACCGTTATAGAAACGCACGCCCATTGGGTCATGACGGTTACCAAGTTCAACGCCAGGGTGAGACTTAGGAATCAACGCACAGGTTATACCTAGTTCTTTTTCGCCACCTAGCAAACCTTCCGGATCGAAAACTTTGAATGCAAGGCCAAGTACTGTTGCGATAGGCGCAAGTGTAATGTAACGCTTGTCCCAGCTTACACGAATTCCAAGTACTTCTTCACCATCGAACATACCTTTTGTCACAATACCTGCGTCAGGGATTGCGCCCGCATCTGAACCAGCTTCTGGGCTGGTAAGTGCGAAACAAGGAATGTCTTGGCCGACTGACAATTTAGGTAACCAATAATTTTGTTGTTCTTCCGTGCCATAGTGCATTAGCAGCTCGCCTGGACCTAGAGAGTTTGGAACCATCACGGTGACTGCAATAGCGCCGCTTTTTGTGGCAATGGTGGCAACGATAGTTGAGTTAGCGTAAGGCGTGAACTCTAAACCACCGAATTTTTTCGGAATAATTAGTGAGAAAAACTTGTTCACTTTCAAGAATTCAAGTATTTCGTCTGGGATATGCTTACCGTTTTGCAGATCGAAATCGTCGATCATGCCCATTAATTCTTTCACAGGGCCGTCAAGAAAGGCTTGCTCGTCTGCTGATAATGTCGCTAGTGGAATATCTCTAAGCGCCTGCATATCAGGTTTACCCTGATAGATTGAAGATTCAATCCACACATCTCCGGCGTCGAGCGCTTCTTGCTCTGTCACCGAAATAGGTGGAAGTACTTTCTTAAGGCTAGTTCTGATACTCATATTACTCATCCGCTCATCTGACCAGTTGTATGGTTATATACTACATAATTTTTGGAATAGATCAAAATTTTACGTCAATTCTGCATTTCTATTCACGCGATATGGCGTCCTAGCTCATTTAAATTTTTTAAAAACAAAGGGTTAACTTAATTTAAGAATTGGCCTCATGTTGTACGATATGTACTCAACTGAGCCTAACTTGCTCATATTTTGTTTTCGCTCTGTTTTAAAATTAACCTAATGTACACTTTTTATGGTGTTGGTTCTGTATGTGAAATTGTTATGTGTGATTAAAAAATATACAGAGTGGTGGTGGGTGAATTAAAACTTGGCACGATATATCTGGAACAGACAAAGAGGTACCTACGTACATCTAAGAGGTTGCTGTTTTCTATCTCGGCTAAAGTACAGTTTTTACGCAGATGTCTAGATTAACTATCTGCTCAACGCTATAGTTAAATCAAACTTGAGCCACAGAGCCATGACATTGCGCACGCTAAAAATAGCCATAATTCATTTACTTATTAGCTTTTCTGCTTATTCAGACGGGTTTTACACGACAATAAACGCGGGCTACTCAGAGATTAGTTTACGAGAGGGGGCGGCAGAAGGAGGCGCACTCAAATTTGGGGTCGGCTATCAATTTCACTGGCAATGGTATGTTGAAGCATCATTCCAGCATGCCTCTCCTGAGGAATTTAATACATTGAGTTCTCCGATAACGTATTCTTATACGCAATTGCGTGAAAGTGCTGAATATACATCTGCAGGGATTGCGCTTTTGGGAAAAGCGAGAGGTGAATCTGGAGAGCTATTTTATCGAATTGGTGCTTTGGTTGCAGATGTCCAGGGACAGTCTTTTGCCACATCCTCGTGTCAGCCACTTAACGCTAACCCTTTGATTGATATTAACGATGTCTCATTTCTGCAATGTGAATACGATGATACCGTAATGGGAGGTATTGTTGGCCTAGGCTTTGACTTTTTTATTACTCCTCAAATAATGATCAGAACTGAGGCCGAACACGTATCTGGGGAAAATGGGTTTTCTGCCAATTCTGCGTTCATTGGATTACGTTATAACTTTTAGAGTAGTACGCTTTCGTTTAATTAAGTATGGAGTAGTGATGAAAAACGAATTAGATAATAAATTTGTTCTATCTGTTTTTGACAAAATATGTAAACACGGAGAAAAACAAGGCGAAGAGCATATTCTTGAGGGAGTGAAGGCATTTACCGACTTAGATGGATATACCATTTTTCTCGAAGATGCGCAGGTTAAATTGAGGTTTGGGTTTCATAACCAATACCATTTTGATTATGAAAAAAGTGAGCATTTGGAAAAGTTTCAGATGAAGCTCATTTCTATTGAAAAAGGCTACAGCTGAACTAGCCACAATCAAGAGATGTGCCGGCTCCATCTTCGTGCACGCCATCGTTGTCGTCATCTCTGCTGACTCTGACCCTTCCTTGCAAACTAATAGTAAGTGCCCTTGCATACTCGTCTTCTCTGTTTTGATGACATATTTGCAGTGTTGCGGGGCTACTTACCGCACCATTTCCCTGAAAAACAATGTTAGCAGCGGGGCCTGATAATATATTTGTGATTGAACGGTTACTGGTGGAAGCCAATAACTCCTCGTTTACCCCTCTTGTATTGTTACCATCGTCGTCATTGAAAACAATAATCGGATTGTTCCAGTCATTTCCACACTCAGAAAAATCTGCAGACGGGCAAACCACAGTGTCTATTTGATTATCTATTGCGTAGGCTCTGGCATATTGAATAACGGCACTGGTTTCGTTCAAGTCGGCGACAATGCGGTTTTGAATAATGATGCGCTGAGCACTGGGAATGGCAAAAAGCATGACAATGGCGAGTATTGCAACGCCAATCATTAACTCTAGAAGGGTAAATCCTAGAGCGAGAGAAACAGGAGAGGGGTTAATCTTCTTCACACTTTTTCACATCATTCATTAATTATTGAGGAAATGCTTTGCAGGTTCAAACATCCATCATAGGTGACTAAACACTACTCACTATAACTAATTACAATGCAATGGAAAGTATGCGAAAACAAGTACTGGTTGTGATTTTAATACTTAGTGACTAAGTGATATTAAAGCACTAAAAGTGAAGTATTTTTACTCTAAATTAATTATCATAGAGTGAAAATCAATAATTGAGTAGACATATGCTAAAGCAAACCGTGATTGAAGAAATGAAGGTTTTACCCTCTATTGACCCAAAAGCTGAGGTGGAGCGACGTGTAGGTTTTATCAAGCACCAACTAAAAGTATCAGGTCTGAAAACACTCGTATTGGGAATCAGTGGAGGGATTGATTCATGCACGCTAGGCAGATTAGCGCAGTTAGCAGTCGAGCAGTTATCTGAAGAATCTAATGACGTCTATCAATTCGTAGCAGTCAGGCTGCCATACGATGTGCAGGCAGATGAGTCAGATGCCCAGTTATCAATCGACTTCATTCAACCTTCTCATGCAGTATCGGTGAATGTAAAGCCTGGCGCAGATGCAATTCATGCTGAAACCATAAATGAAATGGCTTCTGCTGGATTACTAGTCGATGATGCAAACAAACAAGATTTTGTAAAAGGGAATGTAAAAGCCAGAACGCGTATGGTTATTCAGTATGATATTGCTGGCTTAATGGATGGGTTGGTGTTGGGAACCGACCACTCGGCAGAGAATATTACGGGATTTTATACCAAGTATGGTGATGGAGCGTGTGATTTGGCACCGTTATTCGGATTGAATAAAAGACAAGTCCGTCAGATAGCAACTTATCTTGGCGCACCAAATAGCATTGTGACCAAAGCGCCTACGGCGGATTTAGAGTCTTTATCTCCGCAAAAAGCGGATGAAGAAGCACTTGGTATTACCTACGATCAAATAGATGACTTTTTGGAAAATAAGCCTGTTGAGCAAGACATAGAAGATAAACTTTTGTCTATCTATCTCAAAACACAGCATAAACGTGTGCCGATTCCTACTATTTACGATCAAGAATAAGATTTAGCAATAAAGTGACTATTACTGTGTTGGAGATACTGTAATGAAAAAAATTGAAGCAATCATTAAACCCTTCAAAATGGATGATGTTCGAGAGGCGCTTGCAGAGGTTGGGATTGCAGGTATGACCGTAACTGAAGTGAAAGGCTTCGGACGTCAGAAAGGTCATACCGAATTATATCGAGGTGCTGAGTATCAGGTCGATTTTCTGCCCAAAGTGAAATTAGAGATTGTCGTGGCTGATGACGTGGAAGATCGCGCAATTGAAGCAATCATGAATACTGCGCAGACGGGGAAAATCGGTGACGGTAAAATATTCGTTTACGATGTAGACCGTGTGATTCGCATCCGTACTGGCGAAGAAAACGAAGAAGCTGTGTAATTCTGCATGTAGATAGCTAGACCTTATTGGTGTTGGTTTGCGTGTTCAAGCGCCAACACCTGATGCCAGAGTGCCTTATTGATAGGTGTGTCAATTCCACGTTTCTTCCCTTCTTTAACAATGAATCCGTTGATGAACTCGATCTCAGTTTTACGCTTTTCAGCAATATCTCTATTCATTGATGAGTAATTGTCGGCAGTATTTTGAATCACCTTATATACATTTGTAATCAACTCATGCGTAGTGATTGGTAGTTGATTTTCACGCATAACCAAGCCGACTTCTTCACATATATCAGTAATTGTTGATTGATACACAGGTGCCATTAATGCACCATTTTTGATGTTGTTAACAGCCGTTAGTGGGTTGATCACTGCATTTATCGCTACTTTTCTCCATAAAAACGGCGTAATGTCATGATGCCAAGTACAAGGGGGGAGTGTGTCATTTATCAAAGAAATAACGGCGTCAGTAGCACAACCTGGTGTGTTAATAAGGCCTGCGTGTGTTTCACCTTGCCCTGTAAGCATACAGTGTGTTGGCGATGCTTTATAAGCTCCATAACTTGTTGTCGCTGCAATAAGTGGGTTGGTGATATGGTTAGCAAGCTGTTGTTGCGGCCCCAAGCCATTGTTGAGCAAAATGATTGGGGTGTTGGTCGATATAAACGGCAAATACATGTTAACGGCATCTATCAATTGATAGGCTTTGAGTGGAAAGATAACCACATCAGCCACCCTAAGTTTTGAGGGCGCGATACTATGTATTTTTAGCGATTGCTGCTGGTGATTGTTGGCTACCGTTAACGTCAATGACGTGTGTTTTCTTAGGACAACGTCAAAGGAGTACCCCGCTTGTTGGAGCTGATAAGCCAACACATTACCAATAGCACCGTTGCCAATAATTGCTACATGCTTCATCGTTGCAAAGCGACTACTTTTGAGTATTTGGAAGTGTGGGCCATGCCAGTAACCAAGGAGAAGCATGCTCAATTAACAGTTCTGAACATCTTGAATTGACAAAATATTCACCCATTTTCGGTGGGCAACTTAGTTCGATATTTTCTCCACGGTAATTGAACCTTATCGCGAAAGCGTGTAAGTAGGTTCTATCGCTGGTGGTTCCTTTATACAGTGAGTCTCCCGTAATAGGGCTACTGATACTTTTGAGGGCTACACGTAATTGATGGGTCTTGCCTGTTCTTGGCTTTAATATAAAAAAGCGAATCCCTGGTGAAAAGCTCGTACTAAAAAACTGGGTAATTGCGGGGTTACTTTTTGATGGCATGAGTTTCCATTGGCCATCCCGAGACCGCTCCATGTCACCCACAATTAACCCTTGCTTTTTTTTCGGCTTGCTGTGGCTTAGGGCAACATAATATTTTTCGATGCTACGTGACGCAAATAGTTCAGAGAATGTTGCAGCAGCAGATGAAGAGCGCGCGAAAATCAGCAACCCTGACGTGACTTTATCTAATCGATGAACAAGATAGAGCTTTTCAATACCAAATACAGTCTGCGCTAACATTAAAAGAGAGGCGCTGTCTGAACCTTGCTCTTGATTCACGGAAATGTTGTTGGGTTTATTAATGACGATAAAATCCTCGTGCTTGTATACGAGGTCGTCATGGCTAAGCGTTGTCAATGATTGGGTTCTTTATAAGTCGTTCAATAAATTCAGGGCTTTGTCATATTCGAGGTCACTTATGACCTGAATCAGCTCTTGCTTTTTTGAGTCAGATAACTGACATTCAGAGAGCGCAACTTTAACATATTCAGTGGCGACGAACTCATTATTTTGAAGTTTCTGCTTTAACGTAGTTAGGTGCACTTGCGATTCTGACGATTCAGAATGTGTAGATTGATATTCAGAAATGGCTTTAACAGACAAATTGAAACAGTTTAATACACACTCGACAGGCTCAGCCATGTCGTCGTCATTTTTAATTGCTGATTGTGCTTCGGTGCAGGCTTTGTGCAATCGGGAAAGTCCCATATTTCCCGCAACCCCTTTTAGTGTATGAACCTGGACACGACAGGATTCACGGTCATTTTTATCAAGGGTTGCTTTGATTTTATCTGGTACCGATTCATATTCTGTGACAAAACGAGATAAAAGCGATTGATACAATGCTTCATTTCCCCCGAGTTGAGAAATGCCAAATTTTAAATCTATTAATGGAATTGATTGATAATCTTGCATAGTTTTCCCATCTATACTGCATCTGTTTTGCCCATGTAAGCCCAGAATGTGAGCTGTTATTCAGCCTTTAGTACAGTTACTTTATTCTAATCAACAAGGTAGACTAGTTTTATAACAGAAAAAAGGAAGAACCTGAAAGTGCGCCGAATATATTGTCAGTTTATAGCTGCTACGTTAATTGCCTTTAACTTAGCGGGTTGCTCGAATAATCACGTCTCGCTGAAAAGCACTGCCTCTGGCAGTTTACCTGAAGGTATTGTGTTAATCAGTGAGAAGTCTAAAAACGAGGAAGGGGTTTTTATCCCGTACAAAAAGTATCAGTTAAGCAATGGATTGACAGTCATATTACATGAGGACGATTCTGATCCATTAGTGCACGTAGATGTGACCTATCATGTTGGATCAGCACGCGAAGATGTAGGTAAGTCGGGTTTTGCTCATTTTTTTGAACACATGATGTTTCAGGGTTCAAAGCATGTAGGTGATGACATGCACTTCCAGATTATTACTGAGGCTGGAGGAAATTTGAATGGAACCACTAATTCTGATCGTACAAACTATTACCAAACAATCCCTGCAAATCAGTTGGAGAAAGTGCTTTGGTTAGAAGCAGATCGTATGGGCTTTTTGCTGGATTCAGTCACTCAGGAAAAATTCGAAGTACAGCGTGAGACTGTCAAAAACGAGCGTGCTCAGCGCATTGACAATCAACCCTATGGCTTACGAGATGAAGTAAACTCTGAAGCGTTATATCCCAATGAACATCCATACTCATGGCCTGTAATTGGCTATGTAGAAGATTTAGATCGCGTCAATGTCAATGATCTCAAGGCTTTCTTTACACGCTGGTATGGCCCCAACAATGCGATCCTAACTATAGGCGGCGATTTTGATGAACTTACTGTATTGAAGTGGGTAAATAAGTATTTTGGATCGATTCCTTCTGGAGAGCATGTCTACGATCAAGAAAAAAATCCCGTTACGTTGCCAGAGACCCGCTTTGTGACTCTGGAGGACGAAGTGCATTTACCGCTTCTTCAAGTCACCTTTCCGACCGTTCATGTTCGACATGAAGATGAGGCCGCACTGGATGTGTTGTCACATATACTTGGAGAAGGAAAGACGTCTCTGTTCTATAAAAACTTAGTGAAGCCTAATCGCGCTGTTCAAGCGGTAGTCTCACACCCTTGCAGGGAGTTGGCTTGTGAGTTCCAGTTAATTGCGTTGGCAAATCCTAGTAAGGTGCGATCATTATCTGAACTGTATGCGATGATTGATAAGACGCTTAATGAATTTGAATCACGTGGTGTATTAGACGAGGACCTACAGAGAACAAAGGCACAAATAGAGGCCGCGACGGTATTTGGCTTGCAGAGTGTTGCTGGCAAGGTGTCTACATTGGCTTCAAACGAGTTTCTTGGTGGTGAACCAGATTTAGTCGACTTTGACATCAATCGCTACAGTAATGTCACTAAGAAAGACGTTACCAGAGTCTACAACCGATACATCAAAAACCAACCTCGTGTTGTTTTAAGCATAGTACCCACTGGTCAAACTCAACTTGCGGCTTCTCCAACGAATTACGCATCGCCTGAGAGGGATTTGAGTCAGGTCGAAACTGTATCTGAGTTCGTGGCACCCCAAAATATTGTTGATAACTTTGATCGCTCTGTTATGCCTGCTGCGACTATCAATCCCGCCGTTCAGGTCCCTGAAGTATGGCGACATCAGATGAGCAATGGTATAGAAGTAATAGGCCACTTTACATCTGAAACACCTACGGTGACACTTACCTTGAGCATGGAGGGAGGCCCTCTATTAGATCCGATAGATAAAGCGGGCTTGGCTTCTATTACTGCGTCATTGATGAATGAAACGACAGAGCGTTTTTCTACAGAAGAAATTGCTAATCAGCTAGCACTACTAGGAAGTTCAATCTCATTTACTGCAAACGGAAGATTTACCGAAATAACATTAGTTTCACTTACTAAACACTTAGATGAAACACTATTAATATTAAAAGAAAAACTATTTTCTCCTAAATTTGAAGAGGTTGATTTTAACCGCGTTAAATACCAAATTTTACAATCTCTACAACAGCAATATAAACAGCCTAATGCGTTGATGTCTATCGCTAGCAAGACTGTGCTTTATGGTGCTGATAATAGAATTGGACTGCCTGATATGGGCACGATAAACACGATTCAAAATATAACGTTGGAAGATGTAAAATCATTTTACACGTCTTATTATTCGCCTTCTAAAGGCAGCATGGTTGTAGTCGGAAATGTGCCTAAGAAAGCCTTGTTGGAAAAAGTCGATTTTTTATCGAGTTGGTCAGGCAAATCTTATGATATCGCGCCTTATCAGCCTTTCCCGGAAAATACCCAACCAAGCATCTATTTGGTTGATAAACCCGGTGCAGCCCAATCTGTAGTAAAGATACTAAAAAGAAGCCTACCGTATGACGCTACAGATAAACAATTCAAAGCTAAACTAATGAATTTCCCGTTAGGAGGTATGTTCAACAGTCGCATTAATATGAATTTGCGTGAGGACAAGGGATATACATATGGAGCTTCTACGGCATTTATTGGTGGGGTGACGTTGGGACAATTTGTAGCTTCTTCTAATTTGAATGCGCAAAATACTGTAGAGGGTATCCAAGAAATGCTAGCAGAGATTGAAACCTATCAGCGGTTGGGAATGTCGGAAGATGAACTAGACACATTACGAGCTGCTTACACGCAATCTGAAGCGCTTCAATACGAAACGCCTGCCAGTAAGGCACAGTTTTTGCGCCATTTATTGGTTTACGGTCTTGATACAAGTTATCGTCAGTCGCAACTACAAATTATCGAATCTATTTCTAAGCGTGAGTTGAACCTCCTTGCGAGCGAGCTGCTAGATGTAAATACGATGCAAATAATTGTTGTCGGCGATGCGAATAGACTAGAAAGTGCGCTTAACGCGTTAGATAGGCCTATCGTTAAGATGAACGTCGTAAGTGAATAAGACTTTGCTGTCTACATCATCTTTTGATTAGTATATGATGCTGCAAGGTAACGTAGTTTTTATTAAAAACTGAATTAAAGTGCAATCTACTTCGGTCTTTTGATAAAAATCACATTATAGTTATGTTGGGGGCTTGAAAAGTATTTTTAAGTTCCCCAATAAAAGGCTTTGCTCAAGCATTAGGATTCATTTTGACAAGAACTTTAACCTTTGAAGGGCGTTTAGATGTTTTAAAAGACGCCTCAGTGAAATCTACGCTGACAGACATTCGTCACGGAGTAGAGCGGGAAACATTACGTATTAATGAGAATGGCTCTTTGGCCTTAACACCGCACCCGCAAACACTTGGGGCTGCGCTGACTCATGACCTAATCACGACAGACTTTTCTGAGTCATTGCTTGAGTTTATTACTCCCCCAGAGAGAAAGCCCGAAACAACACTTTCACAGCTTAGAGATATTCATCGGTTTGTTGCAAAAAACATTGGTCAGGAACGCTTGTGGCCTATGAGTATGCCCTGCTTCATTGAGAACGAAGACAGTATCCCACTTGCTAAATATGGCAATTCAAACGTTGGAAAAATGAAAACATTGTACCGAAAGGGGTTAAAGAACCGTTACGGTAGTATGATGCAAGCGATATCTGGCGTACATTTCAATTTTTCGTTACCAGATAGTTTCTGGACGGCATGGCTTGAGAAAACCCATACTGGTACAGTGGATAAAGACTCCATTTCTGCTGCTTATTTTGGAATGATTCGAAATTACCGCAGATTGTGTTGGATGATCCCTTATCTATTTGGTGCTTCGCCCGCGCTTTGTGGTTCATTCGTGAAAGGCAAAAAAACATCGTTACCTTTTGAATCATTGGGCAATGGCACTATTTATCTGCCCTATGCAACATCGCTTAGAATGAGCGACTTGGGATACACCAACTCAGCCCAGTCTGGGTTAATGATTTGCTACAATGACGTGAATTCGTATATTGCCTCATTAAGGGCTGCAAAGAGCTCACCGTCTCAAGCCTATCAAAAGTTTGCACCTGAAAATGGCGAGTATCAGCAACTTAATGCGAATGTACTTCAAATAGAAAACGAGCTGTATTCGCCAGTACGTCCTAAGCAGCCCACCCAGTCGCTAGAAAAGCCTACCGATGCGCTAGAGGCTCGCGGGGTCAACTATATTGAAGTTAGAGCACTGGATGTAGACCCATTCAGTGACGTAGGTATCTCACCCGATCACTTTTATTTTCTCGACATTTTTATGGTCTATTGCTTGATAGCGCCGAGCTCCGCGTTTACACGGGAGTCTTATCAAGAAACTGAAGACAACTTAAAGAAAGTTGTAATAGAAGGACGAGCGCCCTCATTGACTTTATCTAAAGATAAAACGTCAATTGAGATGAAGCAGTGGGCAGAAGAAGTGTTTGAATCTTTTCGGTCGATCGCAAAAATCCTTGACGAAGTGAATGAGACAACTACGTTTTCTGAAGCGCTTGAGCGTCAGTGGCTCAAATTTGTGGATCCCAGTAACACGCCAAGTGGACGATTGCTCAATT
The DNA here is from genome assembly GCF_025751585.1 of Fluctibacter corallii. GTDB lineage: Bacteria > Pseudomonadota > Gammaproteobacteria > Enterobacterales > Alteromonadaceae > Fluctibacter_A > Fluctibacter_A corallii. The sequence goes on along the minus strand of NZ_JAOWKX010000001.1, from coordinate 33,449 downwards.
TGTTGAAGGTTCAGAATAAAGATAATGGTATTCTTGGCCGAGAAATGGCGGAAGAGTATCGTGCGCGCTTTTTAACAGAGGCTTACGAATTAACACACGAATCTGACTTTGTTCACATGGCTACTCAGTCGATTAATGCTCAAAAAGATATAGAAAGCAACGATAAATTAAGTTTTGAAACATTCCTTCAGGAGTACTTTGCAGACCTAGCGCATTACTCAACCGATTCACTGAAAACAATTATTCAGCAAGGTTGCGCATAAAAAAAGGCCTGACAAAAACGTCAGGCCTTAAGTTACTACCAGGGAAAATACACTTTAACTAGAACACATAAATTAAGAGCAGTAGATTATGGAAAAGTTCAAAAAAAATATAAAAAGTGGTAAAAATTTTACAACTCTTATTTTTGTTCTCTTTTTTTTGAATGCTTGTACAGTAACACCGCCTAAAAATGCTGCGAACTTATGTGATATCTTTGAAGAAAAATCGGACTGGTATGACGCGGCAGCAGATATGCGCGACAAGTGGGGCGTGCCGATACACGTGCCAATGGCGATGATGTATCAAGAAAGTTCGTTTAGAGCCGATGCACTTCCGCCGCGAGATTATATTTTTTTTGGGCTTATTCCTTGGGGCCGTGTTAGCTCGGCATACGGTTATTCACAAGCAAAAACGCCTACTTGGGCTGACTACGTCAGAGAAACCGGAAACTCATGGGCTGATCGTGATGATTTTGATGATGCGATTGATTTTATGGGATGGTTCATTTCAAAAACCTATAAAATTAACGGTATATCAAAATGGGACGCTTATTCTCAATATCTTAATTACCACGAAGGGTGGGGCGGGTTTAAGCGTAAAACCTATAACCGTAAGAAGTGGCTAAAATCAGTTGCTAAAAAAGTCAATCAGCGCTCCTATCGATATGCAAAGCAGCTCAAACAATGTGAAGACGACCTAAAAGGTGGGTGGTTCTTCGGCTTGTTTGGCTAAGCGTTTCACAATGTCTGGCTATATGCGAGGTAAATGAAATAGCGTAGTCGAATTGGCAAGGTAGTCTTGTACGCGTTTGGCTACTTAATTGTCAACGCCTCCAAATATCGTGTTATCTATTCGACCACCTCAAGGGTTGCGGATGGATGCCGATGTGAGAAGCAACTAAAACAACTTTCCATGTCCGATTATTCTATAGTTTACCGCCTTGTTGATCTGGATCATTATCCTTTTCATACGAGCTTCTACACTAACCTCATACACACATATCGGGTTAATTGTAGGAGCAATCATAATGCTGGAATTATTATTTAAAGATCCTGTGGCTTGGGGTTCATTGCTTGGATTGTTGGTTGTGATTGGTATTTGCGCTTATTACGTCTATCTGTTTATACACAACACCAATAACAACCTGTAGCCAGCAGACACGCTGTGCCAATCACCTGTTGATATACCAATAAGCGACATATCGTAAAATCTATTTTGCCTCAGTGCGAATAGTTGGTGTGATAGGCTACACTTCATTGTGTCATATAGGAGAGCACAATGAAGGGGATGATACTCGTTGAATTAGAAAAATATATTGTTTCTAAATGGGGGCGCGTGGTTTGGCAACAAAGTGCTGAAGTAGCAAATCTACCTGTAACCGAAGACATACATACTGGCGTTATTAAAGACCGCGTATTTTACGATATTATTTCTAGTGTCGTTGCTCTGCGGGATGATACGCCAGAAGATGTCTTAGTTGGTTTTGGCCGCAAGCTGTTTTCTACACTCCATTCGTTGCCTGCTAGTGGGAACAATAGTGACACGGATCTATTTTCATTTATTCTCAGCGTAGAAAATACGGTTTACCCAAACGCTCAACGAATTGATTCTCACCTTCAACTTCCACATTTTGTATTTTTGCAGCAGACGTCTCAAAAGCTTGTCTTTCGGTATACCTCACCAAGACACCTATGTTTTCTGTGTGAAGGTATTTTATTGGGAGCCAGTGATTATTTTCGTGAGGCGATTGAAATTAATCATTTGCAGTGTGTCCATGAAGGGGATGATGACTGCCAAATAGAAATCGTGAAGTTGCCTTGATGACTAAGCACGAAGCACCCTCAAGAAGCCGTTCAAATACTCTGGGAAAGAAGCGCTCTGAAACTGCTCTAGAAATGGCTGGTAATAAGAGAAACGCGCAAAGCCATACTGTCTCTCAGCTTTCAGAGACCGATTTACACAAAGAGATAGTTAGTCAAAGCACCGAAAATCGAAAGCTACATTATTCACTAGAAGCTTCGCAGAAGAAGCAACAAGAAATGGCATTTTTAGGGCAGGCGGCAGAAATCAACCTGTCTGAATCCACTATTGCACAATTCATGGATGACATGTCGGTACTGCTCACAAAATATAGTCAGGCAGACGAAGTGCTGTGGTTTGAACATGAGTTAAATAGTGAGGTTGAACAATCTACGCCTGCTATTCGCTCATTATCAGCAGACACCCTTTCATTCATTCTGAATGCGCCCCCTTCTGACAAATGTTGGCACACGAAGCGAGTCAATCATGGGCTGTTTTATTATTGTTTATTTGAATTTTTTGATACGCGTTATTGGCTCTTTCTTCATTTCAATCGAGAAGCGTCGATGTTACAAGGCATGACGGATGCACTTGAAATCACCAGAAGGCAAATGTTCAGCGGTTTGAAGCGGAGAATAGGAGAATTTGAGTTACGCCAGCAAAATGATGCGCTCAAAAAGACGGTGAGTGAGTTAACTGAGGCCAGAGCTCGTTTGATTCAATCGGAAAAAATGGCGTCGCTAGGACAATTAGCGGCGGGTATTGCCCATGAAATCAATAATCCAATAGGATATTTGCGCGCAAACCTTGGTGTGCTTAGTGAATATTTTGATGATATTAGCAAAATCATTGAAGCGATTATTGATAGTGAGAATCACCTCACAATTGAAAATATCCGTGATGCAATTGCTTCTATTCAATTCGATGAGATGAAGCAGGATATTGACGCGCTGACACAGGCAAATATTGAGGGTTTGTCGCGCATAAAGGCGATTGTAGATAGTTTGAAAAGTTTTTCACATGCTGGCGATGCGAAACATGCGTGGGTGAATTTGCGTGACGTGATTGATAAGTCATTGCAGGTCACAAAAAATGCATTTAAGTATCATCACGAAATCGACAATCGCTTACCAGAAACATTGCCTTTAATTAAAGGCAATGCAGGCCAGCTACAACAGATATTTGTAAACTTGCTTGTTAACGCCGCTCAGGCCATGCCCGATGGTGGAACTTTACATATTCATAGTTCAGTATTGAACGAGCCTCCAACAGGATTACACGCAGGTCAAAATACGAATAGCTGGATTGAAGTGGCTATCAAAGATACAGGAATAGGAATGTCGGAGGAGACCCTTAATAAACTGTTCACTCCCTTTTATACCACTAAACCTGTGGGGGTAGGAACTGGGCTTGGGCTAAGCATTTCCTATGCTATGGTAGAGTCTCACCATGGCATTATTAGTGTTTCATCTAAGTTAGGAGAAGGCACTGAATTTTCAGTTATTCTTCCAATCGATAGCGACGTTGATAGTTAAACATAGGTACTTGTTGTGTTTGGTGACAAGGCAGAGAGTGAACTGGCAGGCGAAAACTTGGAGGCTAACCGCAGTATTTTTCAATGTGGATAAATTCCCATTAGCATTTAGCGAGTCCAAAAAGAGATTCAGTGAAACCGCCTACAGTTCTCCTTGGGCAGCTGTATTGTCAGTTTCGTCGATGGCGAGAAACAACGATTTGCGCTGTTTAACTTCAAACTGTTTCAGCTTTTGAATCGTTGATGTGGTCAGCTCGTGTCCTGCCGACAACAATAGAAAGTGATTGTCTGTATATAGGTTTGCCTTAAGAATCATGCCGGGTTTAAGATCTTTAGTTGATAGTTTTTGTTCCATGGCATTTGCGCTGTCAAAAGATTTTATTTGCATCAATGCATTGAGTACAAGAGGATCGTAGCGGGTTCCTTTGTAACGCATTAGCATCTTTTTCGCCTCTTCGAACTCCATTTTGCTTCCTGTTAATTTACCACCGACATAGCGCCAAAAGTCACGTGCGATAGCGATAATCCGAGAACCTAAAGGAATGGAGTCAGCCACAAGCTTATTCGGAAACCCGCTTCCATCAACATGTTCATATTGACTCATAATCATGTCTTTCACGTCATTGAGGTGGGTGGCGGGTGAGAGAATTAAATCTACATAGGTTACTTGTTGCAGGTACGCTTCTCGCTGTGCGGCATTCAACTTATGAAAAGGTTGCATCAAAATACGGTTGTCGACGCCTAATAATCCGACTTCAGACATTAACGCTGCCGTTTTCAGCGCATCGATATATTTTTCGCTCAATTGCATTTTCTCACCAATACGGTTCGCAAGGCGTTTCACACTCTTGGCAAAAAGCGAATCAATATAAGGATCAACGTTGATAAAGTTGAACAGCATTTGGTGCATCACATCCTGCTCTTTATGAATTTTTGCAAGTGCGGCACGAATTTGTTTCGTTCTCACTTTCACTTGCTTTTCCAAATCTTGATTCATGCTTGTTAGCGCAGCATTTTGTTTTGTGACTAACGCCGTGAGCCGAATGTTTTCACGTTTAACGCGGGCATATTCAATACCGCCTTTTACGTCTTCTTCAAGTTGTTGGTTGTCCCATGGTTTAGAGATAAAACGGTGTACGCGCCCTAAGTTGATGGCTTGAATCGTTGATTCAATGTCGGCAAATCCAGTTAGCATAATGCGATATGTATCGGGATAATGAGTGACCACATGCTGAAACAACTCAGCTCCGGAAGCTCCAGGCATGCGCATGTCTGAAATAATAACATCAACATCGTGCTGAGAGAGAAAGTCTAATGCCTGCTTGGCATCGGGAGCCAAGTGGATATTTGCATCTAGTTTACGCAAACACCGTTTCAGCGATAATCGAATTTCTTCCTCGTCGTCAACGCAAAGAATGCATGGTTTGTCCTTAGGCTCCACCATTTCTCCAAGTGCTGTAGATTTACGTAAAAGGCTTAACTGGTTTAAGTTATAGCGAGGGAATGAACTGCTGTCTAGGAAAGTAGCACGTCATTGATATGTAGAGATAAATAGAAGAACTGCTACAGGAGTAGTTCTAAAACTTGCCCAAGTTCTGTTGTTGCTCAATGAGAACAAGTAGCGCGCCTTGACCACCCCACTCAAGAGGAGCTTGGTGAAAACCCAAAACGGATGGGTGCTGCACAAGCCAGTTTGGCACGGTTTTTTTCAACACAAAGCTACCAATACCATGAACAATACACACGCAATGAATATGCTCTTTTCGCGCGGTTTCAATTAACGCTGCAATCTCTAGTTTGGCATCGTCACGTTTATAGCCGTGTAAATCGAGTATCAGGTCTGGCGGATACTCTCCACGACGTAAACGCTTCACTTCATGGCTGTCTGCACCGGGCTTCACGTATTTCAGTGGCCCATTCATATCGAAATGGGCTTCGAACCCATCTGAAAAATGAAATGATGCGGCTGCTTGGCGCAGTTGATTTTGTTCTTTGTTGAAGGCCGAGTTTTTTTGCAAAACGGTGGATTTTTGCTTGCTCATCTTGCGCGGAGGCGGTATTTTGTCTTGCTCGATTGGCACAATGTCACTAAACGCTTCTCGGAACATTGAATCATCGTCTGCAGAACGATTCGCATCGGTTTCATCTTCTCCTGAAGATGCCATTTTTTGCAGAAAAGAATGATTCAATTTTTTCATAGTAAAATAATACGTCTACTTAAAAGTTCGAGACAGCTGTCTTAGTTGGTTGCCTGCGCGGTTTCTCTGTGGCGGAGTTTATCAAACCTGGATAGTCTCTACCAAGAAGTTACGCTATATTTCCATCATCAAACTTGCCTTAGGAGCAATAAAAGTCCATGACACACTCGCTTGAAATTGAACAACCGATACAAGAATTATCCACGCTACTGGATTGGGTGCGTTGGTCTGTCAGTCGATTTAATGAAGCTGGGTTGTATTATGGTCATGGTACTGACAATGCGTGGGATGAAGCCGTGAGCTTGGTGTTGCAGTTACTGCATTTACCTCAGCAAAGCAACGAGCAAATGTTTGGTGCAGCATTAACGACCGATGAAAAAACATTAATCGCAACCATGGTAAAGCGCCGTGTTGAAGAACGGTTACCGATTGCTTATTTAACCAATCAGGCATGGTTTTGCGGATATCCATTCTACGTCGATGAGCGTGTATTGGTGCCACGTTCGCCCTTCGCAGAGCTAATAGAGCTGCGCTTTGGCGGATGGATAACAGACGAACCTCAACATATCTTAGATTTGTGTACTGGCAGCGGTTGTATTGCCATTGCGTTGGCCCACGCCTTTGAGTCGGCGCAGGTGGATGCGGTTGATATTTCTGATGATGCGTTATCAGTGGCTGAAATCAATATCGACGAGCACGCAATGCATGAGCGAGTTTTTCCCATTCAGTCGGATCTATTCAATAGTGTAAAGGGGCATAAGTACGACCTTATAGTATCGAATCCTCCCTACGTTGACGCCGAGGATATGGCTGATTTACCCGATGAATTTCATCATGAGCCTGAATTAGGGCTCGCCGCCGGTGATGATGGCTTAGATTTAGTCGATACAATTCTTAAAGAAGCGCCAGAGGTATTAAATCCTAAGGGCTGGCTGTTTGTCGAAGTGGGGAACAGTCAGGTGCATATGGAGCATAAATATCCTGGGCTTGAGCTTGAATGGGTTGAGTTCAAGCATGGTGGACACGGCGTATTCGCTGTTCAGCGCGAAACATTAACAGCCTACTTTGGCGAGTAATACAACGTTAATCATCGTTAACGTTTTCAAGTAGTAAGAGGAAAATAAACGTCATGGCTGGCAATACATTCGGAAAATTATTTACAGTTACAACTTTTGGGGAAAGCCACGGTGTCGCGATTGGCGGTGTTGTGGATGGCTGCCCTCCGGGATTAGAGATTTCTGAGGCGGATCTACAGGTTGATTTAGACAGAAGAAAGCCCGGTACGTCGCGCTATACCACTGCACGTCGTGAAGAAGATGAAGTGAAAATTTTATCAGGCGTGTTTGAAGGCAAAACGACGGGCACCAGTATTGGTTTATTGATTAACAATACTGATCAGCGCAGTAAAGATTATTCGAAGATTAAAGATACCTTCCGTCCAGGTCACGCTGATTACACCTATCAACAAAAGTATGGGCTTCGTGATTATCGTGGAGGCGGCCGTTCATCAGCGCGAGAAACCGCTATTCGTGTTGCCGCAGGTGGTATTGCTAAAAAATATTTAAAGCAAGTGCATGGTATTGAAATTCACGGCTATTTATCCCAATTAGGCCCTGTGAAAATTGACACCGTTGACCACGCTGTAACCAATACAAATCCTTTCTTTTGCCCCGACGCATCAAAGCTTGAAGCACTGGACGAATACATGCGCAACCTAAAGAAAGAGGGCGATTCTATTGGCGCAAAAGTGTCAGTGGTGGCGAAACACGTTCCTGTTGGTTTAGGTGAGCCTGTGTTTGATCGTCTTGATGCTGACTTGGCGCATGCCATGATGGGCATTAATGCCGTAAAAGGCGTTGAAGTCGGTGACGGATTTGACGTGGTTGAACAAAAAGGCAGTGCACATCGTGATGAACTTACACCAGACGGCTTTGCCTCTAATCATGCGGGTGGCGTATTGGGTGGTATTTCCACAGGGCAAGACATTCTTGTAAGCATGGCGCTTAAGCCGACCTCAAGTATTACAGTGCCAGGCAACACCATTGATGTTAAGGGTGAGGCCGCAGAGGTCATCACCAAAGGCAGACACGATCCCTGTGTAGGCATTCGTGCTGTGCCGATTGCTGAAGCCATGATGGCGATAGTGTTGATGGATCATCTTCTTAGACACCGAGCGCAGAATGCTGGGGTGCAATCTATCACGCCAGTCATTCCTGCTCAAAAGTAGCACTAATAGTGACTTCTGCTGTAACCGGGCAGCGCACAAATTTTGTGTTGCTCGCTATCACCTACTTTTTGTATTTTGGTCAGTTAGGCGTACTTGTTCCTTATTTGGGTGTATTTCTTGATGGGCGAGGGTTTAGCTCCGCTGAAATCGGCGAACTTTTCGCCATTATAACCATTGCCAGAATTTTGGGCCCGAACTTGTGGGCGTCAATGGCTGATAAGTCGGGAAAAGGCTTAAATGTACTGCGTTTTGGCTGTTTATTAACGGCGTGTACCTTTTGTTTGGTGTTTTTCTTTGACGGCTTCTGGGGAATTACTGTTCCTTTTGCACTCATGATGATGTTCTGGACTGCCGTGTTACCTCAGCTTGAGGTATTAACCATGAATACCGTCAATAGTAACGCCACCAAATACAGCCAGATTCGATTATGGGGAAGTATCGGCTTTATTTGCTTGACCATTGTGGCTGGGCAATCAATTGACGTGTTTTCTTCTGAGGCACCGGTTGTCGTGAGTGCTGTCGTATTGTCTGCGCTATTTCTTTCCACATTAACGTTAAAAGAGCCTAAAGTAGAACGCCCAAACGCACAAGAGTTGGGCAGCATTTGGCGTGAAGCCAAGTCACCGGTGTTTTTCGCTTTTATCGTATCAGCGCTGTTACTGCAGGTAAGCTTTGGCACGTACTACGGCTTTTTTGCATTATATATGCTGGACTTAGGCTATTCCGGTCAGCAAACGGGCTGGTTAGTCGCGCTGGGCGTTGCCGCTGAGGTGGTAATTTTCTTACTCGCTGGGCGACTCATTTCGATAATGGGAGTAAAGTGGGTACTCGTAGCAAGCCTGCTGCTTACGGCCATTCGCTGGTTGGCATTGGCGCATTATCCCGATTCGGTCGTAATTGTGGTGCTATCTCAAGTACTACATGCGTTTAGTTTCGGATTGACTCACGCCGCTTCTGTGCACTTCATTCACCACTTCTTCTCCAAACAGTTCCATAGCCGTGGGCAAGCACTATATGTCAGTTTGGCATTCGGTGTGGGGGGCGCGATTGGAAACTACAGCGCGGGGCTTATGTGGCAAGATGGCAAAGGTGCTTACCTGAGCTTTATGGTGAGTTTTGCTGCGGCGTGTTTATCTGCGTTAGTGCTACTTTGCATTTCTCGTCAATCAATGGAGCAGCGAGCAAGTGCATGCTAAGCTGCTAAATCGTCTTTAGTCTCCTGACGCAAACAGCCATACAATGACAGTTGTATGGCTGCCTTCTGAGCATAAAAAAACGCGAAAGGTTGCTAGTTTCGTGTTGATAAGTTCTTTGATTTACATCGTTATCTTTTCTAACGAATGATCACAAATACGCTGGACGTGGTATAAAGTTTTGTTATCTTTTAATGTGTTATACGTTCAAAAGTGGGCGGGGTACGGGCGCGCTGAATAAGACACCATTTGATAAAATCAGCGTGGTAATATTTCCCTACCATAAACCAAGGAGACATATGTGAAGCGAGAAGGACAAGTTTCAATGTTAGCTGGGGTGATAGGGCTGTGGGTTGCGAGCTCTTGCTTATTCGTTCACGCCCAAGACGTTGAGCGCGAAAAGGCGGCGAGCGACATGAGTGCTGTGAAAAGTCTGCCCGGACTAAAGCGCTTTTCAACGGAAAACCAACTAGGCTTTACTTCTCATTTTCAGGTTAGAGAGATTGCTGTGGGTGACAATGTCATGACGGGAGTTATGGCGTTACATGCGCAAGGTGGCGAAGTGCAATATATCTCAGGTGGAAGCCGCAGTCGCAAAGTTGAAACATTGTTTTTTCAGCCCTATCAAGACAGTCAGCTTGTGCAGCGGGTGACCCTTCATTTTGATACTGACAAAGGCTTTGTTACGTCATCAGAAGTGAATTATGCATTTGCCAGTGCTTATCTGTCTATTGAGCCGATTAAACACAGTGTCTTTACTAAGCTGGTACAGCGCTACGGTGAACCCGATAAGTTTGATACATACCAACGTCGATTTTCTATTGCCCCCAACCGTTTCGGTGCGTTGAGTGTATCCAAGGTAGGAGAGGCAGTCGCCGCGACGATTCCAATGAGGCAAACTCAGCAGCGAGTGAATCAATTTTTTAAAGGGTTAGACATTACCAGGCAATCTGGTTTTTATCGGGATGAGCAAGGGTATGCGTTGTTAAAAAGTGGCTTTCGTGAGTGTTTTATTTGGTCGGCAGAAAGCCCAACCAATTGGATGTTATTGTGCGCGATGAGCAGCAAAAGTGGTAACCGAAATACCCAAGGCGTTGACTTGATTGTTCAGGATTTTGCCGTTTTTGATGCGATTGAGGCTTATTCACCTCAATCGCGTGACATTATAATTGATTTATAGCGAGCCTATTTCGGCTCGCTTTTAGCACCGTCGGGTGTCGGAATATCATAGAGCATGGTGTATAGCACCGGCACGACAATTAAGGTGAGTACTGTCGCAAACCCTAATCCAAACATTATCGTTACGGCCATTGGATTGAAAAACACATCAAATAGTAACGGTATCATGCCTAATATGGTGGTAATAGCAGCCATTGATACTGGTCTCACACGGCTTACCGCTGAATCAAAGACTGCTTGATAATGGTCTTTGTCTGAGCGCATTTCAATATTGATCTGATCCACCAGTACGATCCCATTTTTTATCAACATGCCTGATAGGCTTAGCATCCCCAGCAGTGCCATAAAACTAAATGGGCTGTTCATTAACGTTAAACCTGCATATACGCCAATTACGGCTAACGGCACGGTTGCCCATATCACCAAAGGTTGTTTTAAGGAGTTGAACAACAAGATTGTGATCATAAACATGGCCAAATACCCAAGCGGAAGAGAGCCAAAAATAGCTGTTTGAGCATCGGTAGATGATTCATATTCGCCGCCCCAACTAAACTCATACCCATGAGGAAGTTCAATGGCTTCCACTGAAGGACGAATGCGCTGGAACAACTTCGCGGCTGTTTCATCTCCGAGAATGTCATGGTCTGCCATTACGGTGATGGTGCGCTTACGGTCTCGTCGCATAATTAGCCCGTCTTCCCATTCCACATCGAAACTATCGACAATCTGCGAGATTGGAACATAGGTGCCCATGACAGGGCTAAAGATCTGTAAGTCTTGAAGATTTTCTACATGTAAGCGCTCTTGTTCTGGCGAACGCACAAGGATGGGCAGCATCTGTGTACCATCTCTGTACAAGCCAACTTGTAACCCAGACAAGCTCGTTAACAAACGTTGGTCAAGATCTTCTTTAGTAATTCCTAAGCGGCGAGCCACGTGCTCGTTGAACTCTGGGCGAATCAGCTTACTACGTTCGCGCCAATTGTCGCGAATATTGTGTGCTTTAGGATCCTGACGCATGGCATCTTTGGCTTTTTCTGCCAGTTGACGCAAGACTTCAGGATCTGGGCCGCTAAAACGTGCTTCGATCTTGGCGTCGTTAGATGGGCCAATTTCAACCGGCTTGATTTTTACATCGGCTTGCAACATCTCTTCGTTGGCAAAGGTTCTTACTTGCGCAATCAAAGGCGCGAGTTGTTCACGGTTTTCAACACGCACAATAAGCTGGGCATACGACGCGTATCGGCGCTGCGGGCTGTAGGTCAGCATTAGTCGCGGCGCGCCTTGACCAATTGTACTCGTTACCCCGACAACTTCGTTCTTGTCAAGAAGGTATGCTTCAATGCGTTCGACATCTTCTTTGGTTTGACGAATATCTGATCCTTGAAAGCGCCAGTAATCAATATAAAACATAGGCGTGTTTGATGCGGGGAAGAACGATTGTTTAATACTTGAAAAGTCGGCCATTGCACCCACAAGCGCGATAAACATTAATACAATGGTGGTTTTTCTGTATTTCAACGACATCGACAACAGTTTGTTGTACACATCAAAGATTATCCCTTGATAAGGATTGTCGTCACTCTCCGCTTTTTGGTCTTTCTCATTGAACAGTAAAGAGGCAAAAAATGGTGTAAGCGTGATGGCAGTAATCCAGCTTAAAAACAGAGAAATTAACAACACATAAAACAGACTACCAGCAAATTCGCCTGACGCATCAGAGCTTAGTCCGATAGGGGCAAATGCAGTAATACCGATTACGGTAGCACCCAATAGCGGCCATTTGGTTTGCTCAACAATATCTATAGCGGCTTGCAATGTAGAGCGTCCGCGTTTTAAGCCGATGAGTATGCCTTCGGTAACCACTATGGCGTTGTCTACCAACATTCCCAGCGCAATGATTAACGCACCGAGCGAGATACGCTGTAAGTCGATATTGAGCAAATCCATAAAAATGAAGGTGCCTAATACGGTTAACAGTAAAACCAAGCCAATCAACAGGCCGCTTCTAAAGCCCATAAAAATCAATAGCACAATGATTACAATGCCGACAGCCTGAAGCAGTGACATTAAAAACCCTTGAACAGACGAGTCAACTTCTTTGGGTTGATGATACACGGTGTTGATATCGATACCGACAGGACGTTGGTATTCCAATGATGCCATGTGAGAAGTCAGGCGTTCGCCGACTTCAACGACGTTAACACCACTGGAAAAGGATATCCCTAGTAAAAGCGCAGGCTTGCCATTAAAACGCGTAATGTTAGAGGGGACTTCTTTATACCCTCGAAATACTTTCGCCACGTCGCCTAAATAAATTAACTCTGCTTCGCCGGTCGATGAAATAATTAACTGTTCGAGTTCTTTAACGTCTTGAAACTCACCCGTTGGGTGAAGCCGAATGCTCTCTGAACCCACCTTTATACGTCCCGCGTTTGATACGGTATTTTGGCTTTGTAACAATTGGTAGATTCGACTTGCTGGGATGCCCAAAGTCGCCAGCTTTTGAGATGAGAGCTCGACGATCACTTGCTGTTGCTGCTCACCGGCCACAGAGACTTTGCCTACTCCATCTACCAGCACCAATTCGCGGCGTAAAAAGTCAACATAGTCTTTGAGTTCCTCGTAACTATAATCTTCACCTGTGATAGCGAATAACACACCAAATACATCGCCAAAGTCGTCCATGATAGTGGGCGGATGCACGCCTGTAGGTAAACTTGGCTGGAGATCATTAATTTTACGCCTTAGCTCATCCCAAATTTGTTGAAGTTGCTCTTTCCGGTAGGTGCTTTTCATTTCTACCGTAATTTGTGACATGCCGGCTGACGATATTGATGACACAAAATCAACATAAGGAAGTTGCTGGATTTCATTTTCAATGGGGTAGGTGACTTCCTCTTCAACTTGTTGAGGAGATGCGCCCGGATAGGCTGTCATCACCAGAGCTGTTTTTAGCGTAAATTCGGGGTCTTCAAGTTGACCAAGGTTTAAAAACGACACGCCTCCGCCAATCAGCAAAAGCAGTGCTACCATCCAGCTTACCACGCGATGTTTAATCGCATATCCTGCTACCGTCATGCTTACAGCCCTCTCTCACGCATATAAGGGCGCACTTTCATGCCGTTTGCTAAGGTGTGAACGCCCGCAGCGACCACGACGTCATCACTTTTTAAGCCGTCTTTAATTTCAATCATGCCTTCTAAAAGTTCGCCCACAACAACCGGTTGTGATGAAACGCTCTGACTCTCGGCGTCGTATTTCCATACGCGGCTTTCACCAGAGGTTGGTGTTGAAAATACGGCCTCGACTGGCACGCGTATGAACGAAGTATCAATGGTAGTGACTTTGCTAAGATCAATAAAAACAGACCCTGTCATCCCCGCAAGCAGATTAAATTCTTCTGGTACAGGCAACGTGAATACGACACGGTAGGTGAGTGTGCGCTTGTCAGCGGTGGTGTCCCATTCTTTGATAGACAATTCGTAGGCTAAATCGGGATAGCCATCAAATACAACGGTGGGATTGTAGCCACTGTCTTTTTTCACGCGGGCCACGAGTTTTTCTGGAATCTGAATGGTGACGTCCATCAAGTCGCGGTTTTCAAGACGCAGAATATTTTGCTTGGCTTGAATAGACTCAAAGTTTTTAACGAAAACCCGTGCCACTGTGCCATCAAAGGGAGCACGAAGTTCGGTGTATTGGAGGTCGGTTTGTGCCTTTTTAAGGGCCGCTTCTGCTACCTGCGCATTGGCCTTAGCTTGATCGTACTCGCTCTCGCTGGCAATGCCTTTTTGGCGCAAACTTTCAATGCGTTCTAACTGAGTTCTGGCAAGCTCATAGCGCGCTTTGCGGTCTTCAACTTGAAGCACGAAATCTTCCGGATCCAGTTTGGCAAGTAACGCACCTTTTTTTACTTCTTGTCCGGCAAGAACAGGAAATTCAACCAATTCTCCACTTACTCTAAACGCGAGAAATGAGCCTTGATTTGCTTCTACTACCGCAGGAAATGAACGCAACATATCGTCGTGCGCATCTTGAACTCGATAGAGTTTTACTGGGCGAATCACCTCTTCTTGCTCAACTTCCACTTCAGAAGAACAACCGCTCAGTAAGCTAACCAATGAAATACCCAAAAGAAATAAACCGGTCGACGTGAATATGCGCATGCATAGTCTCCATTTCAGTAACGCTAAGATATATAAACCATAGATAATTAACGCGTTTTTAGATAGTGCGCGTCGGAATTTTAGAATACGCTTGCAAGAATAATCTCAAGACATATAAAATTATATTTATTTTTTATTCTAGTCTTAATAAATAAATTTTATGACATTAGATCAACTGCGAACGCTAAAAGCCATTATCGACAACGGAACCCTTAATGCTGCCGCGTCGGCATTACATAAAACGCAACCCGCGGTATCCATTGCGATAAAAAAGCTGGAAGAGCAAGTCGGATTTGATATTTTAGATCGCGCTCATTATCGTATTCGATTAACACAGCGTGGCCAGCTTTTTTTTCAAGAAGCGCAAGTGCTGTTGCAAGAAGCCGAACAGTTGACGCAACTGGGGAAAGAGCTTGCTCGTGGCAATGAAGCGTCCTTTGCAATTTCTTATGAACAACTTTGTTCTAATGAACATATTAATGCCTGTTTAAAGTCGACTTTTCGGAGCTTTCCCGGCACGAGATTCAATGTGTCAGGAGGCTCAAGATTTAGCGCGTTGCAAAATATTATTAAACAAGAAGCCCAATTGGGGATAGGTCCTTGGTTTCACCTTTTTCACGCCGCAGGCAATTTTGACAGCATGCCGATTGGCAAAATGGAAATTGTTATTTTGGCGTCTCCATCGCTGTTTGATGCAAAAGACATTACCCTTGCCAGCCAACTCAATCACTACCCGAGCTTGAATGTACAAGAAAGCGATTTGCCCTTTGATAGCGATAAACTGACTTTTGTACGAGGCATGCAGCAAATAAAAATTGGCGATATCTACACGCTTAAATCTTTGCTACTCGATGGTGCAGGCTGGGCGGTAATCAGTAAGCAACAATGCATGAAAGAAATAGATACCGGATTGTTACAACAAGTGGTGTTGTCTGATGTTGAATCTAAAATAGAAGCAGAAATTCGGGTATTTCGTCACTATTCTCGTCAGCATGGCCCTGTGGCGAGTTATTTATGGGAGCAATTTCGGCATTTGTCTGATGCGTTCAAAAAGCAAGACTGTGGGTGCTAGCTAGGCAAATTATAGCGTAAGTACTGTAAGTGTTTAATGATTCAGCCGCGACAGGTAAAGCGCATCTTGTTGTTGGTCAATTTTGAAATCAAATAACCCCAAAACATTCATACCCAATAGGCCGTCGGCTTGATCAAAATGTTCCAGCGGCATGACCATCACGGCAGTATCGGGCAATGTATAGTCACCCACCTTTAATGTTTTAATATGGTAAAGCTCGCCCCTTGTCATGCCGCCAGCGGTGTTCACGTCATACAACCCAATGCGTTTTGCGTACTGGCCGATATTCGACTGATAAAACACCGAGGCTTTGATAACCGATGTCGATGCGCCAGTATCTAACAAAAGCTCGACGGGTTCGTTATTTACTCGTAGCGACGCTCGAAAATGACGACCGATTCGCTGAAGCGGTAAACGTGTATATTCGCTTTCAATCTCACTTGGGTGATCGGTGTGGGTTGTGTTTTGCTGCGAGTGGGAAAAGCCTTGTTCGCGTAACGCCATGGCGCGGATTCGGCGAGCATCAGCGCTATTGGGTGCAAGAGATGCCAAAATATTTTCCATTGGGGCAAAAAGGTGTTGATGTGCATACGCTTCGGCGAGTGCGAGTGTATACAGATCATTGTCAGGCGCCTCTTGCCACAGTGGCTCCAAAAAAGTAGACAACACCTCCCATGCAGACACCGACTGCAATGCTTTAATGTGCTTGCGAGACAGGGTGTCGATAGTACGCTCTATGTCTTTTTTTTGCGCAGCATTCAGCGGTAACGCAAACAATTCGTAATAAGCAAGGAGAGTTTCTCTAGCACTCGCACTTCGAGATTCTAGCTCTACTTCCAGCACGCGCAATGCGACATTCTCAGGTTCAATGCGTAATGCTTGTTGTACAGTAAATAACGCAGCCGCTACATCTCCCTGTGCCAGCCACGAGTCTATTTCAGCCTTAACCGACGATGCGAGGGAATGTGTTTGGTGTTCAACATTCAAGGTCGATGATGGCAGCAATGCGTTTGGGGCTTTTGTGTTTGCGAGTGTCGTGACATCGCTGTTGTCGACTTCGCGGCTTTCAAATTCACGGTTGAGGGGGTGTTGTTCTGAAAATGGGCGCCCGCCTGTTAAAAGCACCACGTTTAACCCAACAGATGCTGCAAAAAGCAGAATGAACACGCCTCTTAGCATCAGGTAGTCTCAGTTAGAGCCAAATCTGGCGTTACAGCCTTGCCGTAGATGTCTGCAAACAGTGTTGGCATTTTTTTAGGCTTACCTGTGCTCATAGCAATACACACAAATTGCGTTGACGCCTTGAGTATCGTCAAGCCATCTGTCTTGCGTATGATTTGAAACTGTCGGGTCAGTTTTAGTTTTTTGTCACAAGTAACAATCCATGTGGCACATAACAATTCATCACCTAAATACGCAGAGGCAAGATAATCAATCTCGTGCCGACGGATGGCCATCGCCCTATCGCATTCGCGGTACATTTCAAGTGTTAAACCTAATGAATTGGAATGGGACCAAGCCACGCGCTCTAGTTGCTTCACGTATTCCGCATTGTTAACGTGTTGATAATGATCAATCTCAGGTTCGGTGACTGTCCATGGCATAAGGAAAGGGTGCGGCAATATCCACTGCAGCTCATTGGTATCGGGGATCGAAGCCTGTGGTTCACGCAATGATTGAGACGGTGTTTGGTGCTGCAAAGTCAAAAGGCTACCTCGGGGAGTGGGTTGGTGGTTTCATGAAACAAGTGTTCCATGATAGCGTGCTCTTTCGCTAAAACAGGTCCGATGAAGTCTTTAACGTTGCCAAGTTTTTTGAAAGAGCGGTATCCCTCGTGTAAGAATCGGTGCAGCGTTAACACACCCGCTGCCTTTGCTGGCCGTTTAGATAAGGTTAACAATGTTGAAATGCCCGGTACTTTAATGACTTCTTGCAAGGCTAAGCCTAACTCTGCGATAAATTGCAGTTGTAGCAACCGGTCTTTTTCATTGTTGCAAGCTCGGTATGCGTGGGCGTAGGTGTCACGATTAATGGTTTGTTCACCAAGATGTTGGGTTAACTTCCAGTCAAGTGCCAGTGACATCGTATTTAAATGCAGCGCCGTTTCAAGAGACGCTAACGCTTTTTCTGGCAATAAAGTCGACATTTTGGGAACGACTCTCGCAAGCTCTTCGTCTCGCTGACTAAAATCTTGCGGGCCATACAATTCATTGACAAAAAATTGCATTGCAGGGCTATATCGCTTGTCTTCCCAAAATGGTTGGTGAGTGTCTATTAAACGATGGCATTGCCATTTCTGTACGTCCACTAACTTGCTTTGCAGTGGTGATTGGTTAATCACGTTTTGCAACGCGTTAGCTTCGTGGAGGTGATGCACAATCTTATCAAGAGTCCGTGTCATAATGATCGTCTTGTCAGTATTAATGAAAGTGAAAGCCACAGCGTTGTTTTGCCAGTATGCGATGACAGCATACAAAATTTCTATACAATCTTACATGCCCGCTTTTACATATGGAAATGCAAACGCTAGAATACGCGCCCAACTTAGGCCGCATCAACGGGCTGAAAAGGCAATCTCGGTAATGATTGGTTAACGTAAATGTCGATAGACATCCAATCACCCATTTTGATCAATCTTAGTAACTGTAGTGCAGTGTATGGTAGCAGATAAACAAGATAGCCATCGAATTCAGGATTTGATATCCATATTTAACGCCGCGTTTTCTGAATCAGAGAACACGCGATTGGTGCGTGGAGACGATGAACCTATTTACTTACCAGCAGATGAGCGAATATCTTATCACCGAATTATTTTTGCCCATGGTTACTATGCCAGTGCACTGCACGAAATTGCTCACTGGTGCATCGCGGGTAAAGCCCGGCGCTTGCTGGAAGATTATGGTTACTGGTATTGCCCAGACGGCCGTAACGCACAGCAACAGGCAGAGTTTGAAAAAGTAGAAATCAAGCCTCAAGCTGTTGAATGGGGATTGTCGCTGGCTGCTAACAAAACATTCAGAGTAAGTACCGACAATTTGCATGGCGCAGAGCCCGATCGTGAGACCTTTACCAAACACGTGCGTGAGCAGCTTATACACTATATTGAAACAGGGTTTCCCCCGCGAGCTGAACAGCTAATTCAGGCGTTACACCTGTTTTATGGTACGCCTCCACTCGGTAAACATCTTCCTAATCTCAAGCAACAATTGGACGCATATGATGAGTGTATTTAAGCTGGGCCTAATCATTAATCCTTTTGCAGGCATTGGCGGCGCGTTGGCACTTAAAGGCAGCGATGGAAAAGCCATTCGTGAAAAAGCCCTGGCAATGGGGGCGGAGAAAAAGGCGAATGAAAAAACAGCGATTGCTTTACACGAACTATTGCCGCTCAAAGACCAAATAGAAATATACACCGCACACGGAGAAATGGGGTTTGATTTGGCGACCCGTATGGGCTTTAACGTGCACTGTGTGTATTCTCCAACTGTAAGCCAAACGGAAGCGTCTGATACTGAGCTTGCGGCTAAGGCATTACAAGCATACGACATCGATTGTTTATTGTTCGCTGGTGGAGACGGCACAGCCAGAAACCTATGCGACGCCATTGGTGCATCCTTGCCGGTGGTTGGTATCCCCGCAGGGTGCAAGATTCACTCAGGCGTTTACGCCATTACGCCCAAATCTGCAGGACGCGTATTAGCGATGTTGATCCGCGGAGAGATTGTCAGTGTCGATGAAGCGCAGGTGAAAGACATCGACGAAGAGGCATTTCGACAAGGGCAGGTGCGCGCGCGTTTGTACGGTGACATGCTCGTTCCAGTTGAGGTGCGTTACATTCAAGCCGTGAAAAATGGCGGCAAAGAAAGTGAAGAATTAGTGCTTTCAGATATTGCTGATCATGTTATCCATGACATGGAAGAACACGAACACATGAGTTACATCATGGGGTCGGGCTCAACGGTTGAAGCGATCATGGAGCAGCTTGGCCTAGACAACACGTTACTCGGTGTTGATGTGGTGCATGAACAAGAGCGGGTGTGTCAAGACGTGACAGAACCCCAATTGTATGACTATGTCACACAACATCCATGCAAATTAGTGATCACCCTGATTGGCGGGCAGGGGCATGTGCTTGGGCGAGGAAATCAGCAGTTAAGCCCCAGAGTGATTGACGCTATTGGCAAAGACAACATAATTATTGTCGCCACAAAATCTAAACTTCAAGCGCTGAATGGTCGACCTTTGGTTGTCGATAGTGGCAATGCAAAAACGAACCAAATGCTAAGTGGTTTAACTCGAATTGTAACGGGCTATCAAGATGAAGTGTTTTATCAGATTGCCAATATAGACGAAGATGAAGTGTAATATGCAAACAGTGACGGAATTTGAACAGCAAGTCGATATTATTGAACGAAAACTTGAGGGCTATGTTGAGCACGGAACCGATGAGGAGCTATTCCTTTCCGGTTACCTTCATGGGCATTTTTCGTTGGTGGTGAGCCAAGCGCTTTTAGCAAAGGAATATGCTATGTCAGCCTTAGATGCACGTATGCGAGCCAGCTTACACAACGCGTTTGATGCAAAAGAACTGGAACAAGCCGATCAAGCATTGGCCTTATCTATGTGGGAGCGTTTGGCGCAATCATAGCGTTGTCACTATACAGACTAGGCTGAATTGCGGCATTCAATTGCCGCTAGTCTGCTCTTTCAATCTTAGTCTGCGGCTCGCTTCACTTTCTCTCATTATTATGTACCATGCCCCCATCCTGTCATGCTTTCTGGCGCGGATTTTGCAGAGTTTTAGCAAAAGTATTGCAAATTACAAAGCAATGTCACGCTACGCGACAAAAGTTTGTCGGTTTCGTGTCGGTTCAGACGGGAAAGTGTTATGGGTATACGTCATCAAAATGTAAATTCGGCTGCGTGGGGCGGATGGGCATTAGCTTGTCTGATTATATTATCTGGCTGTTCAAGTTCCTCGACTTGGCTATCATCAAGCGAGCCTGCGCCTGTTCAGCAAGACAATGTATTAGGTAACATCGAATTCTATACGGCGCAATTAGCCGATGAGTTGTTTTCAGGCATGCCTGTATCGTCGCAGTATCGCTTTGCCGTAGCTGGGTTTGTGCCAGTGTCGACCATGAAAGTCGATCTTAACCATCAACATCCACTGATGTTACTTGGGCATCAGCTTGAACAAGGCCTGATAACCGAAGCGGCAAGAAGGGGGATGGTGGCGCAAGATTACAAAATGGCGAATGACATCATCATGAATGCAGATTCTGATCGGGTATTTTCTCGTCAATTGGACCATCTTAAAGGCGGCGAAGATGTTGATTTCTTTGTATCGGGTACAATTACGGAGCAACAAGAAGGTGCCGTGGTGAATGCCAGAGTCATTCATGTAAGAAGTAAAGATGTAGTTGCAGCGGCGACGAAGTTTTTTCCTGCAACGGTTTTCTGGCAGCGGGAAAAGGTGACAACGCGTAACGGTATGATATACAGAACAGGTTCGTAGGAAAATTGATATGAAAAAGCATGCAACCTTCATCATTCTACTATCGTGGCTAACTGCCTGTTCATCGTCGCAGGGGTGGTCTGACTTATGGGGTAAAGAGGCGCCTAAGCATAGTCAATCGGCCTCGGCTCCATCGTTAAATATTATGGATGTGAGTGGCACGAGTACCCAAGTGTCGGCATCTGATACCTCTTGGCACGAACAATACGTGCCTGTTCGCGCGCAACTTGATAGCAATGGAACGAAGCAATCTGGCGCGAATTACAGTGGCGGCAAAGGGGTATACAATGGCGAAATGTTGAACAAACACATTGGTGACTATGTTCAGAACATGACGCAAGATTTGATTGGCAATATGGCGTTTGTTAGCCAGAATACGCCGATTGGTGTAACGCATTTTGCGCTCATTGACAGTGATTTACAAAAAACCAATGTTCTGGGTTTCCAGCTCGCAGAATCATTTATTCATGAGCTTCATAAATTTCGTATTCCTGTTATTGATTATAAAGCCACAGATTACATTCGTGTTACGCCTGTGGGTGACTTTTTTCTGTCGCGTGACTTTTTAGAGCTGAGCAACAATGAGCCGATAAATTACATATTAACTGGCACCATGACGAGGCACCAAGGTGGCTATCTGATTAATGCGCGCGTGTTAGGTCTGAAGAATAAAGCCGTTGTGGCGAGTGCGCAGATGTTGGTGCCATTTTATGTGGTGGATGCGTTACTACCAAGTATTGATGATGCGGCCAATGGTGTGAAGTTGATTCAAGGCTAATTAAACATTCGCTCAAGCAAGGTGCCGCCTGCTTGAGCTGAACTTACCAATGTGCCTAGTGGGTTGATGCTATGGCTACTGCGCTTCATTTTTACTGAGTGCGCGAATAAGAAATCGATTCGGTGATAAGGCGTTTAACACATTAACAGGCAAAGGTATCGGGCTCGCGGTTATTTGACTCACCAACGCCTCAGCCAATAGCGGCGCCGTTGTTAACCCTCGCGAACCTAGTGCAGTCAATGTGTATAGGTTTTCTAAACTCTTCGCCATGCCAAAGCGTGAATGGTTGTGTGATTTAAATCCTGTCTTGTGTATCGTTTGATATTGATTTCTCTGTTCTTCAGCATCAAATAAGCTACCCATGAGTGGGATATGATCAGGCACATTGCACCGAGTTGCCGCTCGACCAGTGGCGTCTCCTTTTAGTGCGTCAACCCAGTCACACTTTGCCATCGCAGTTTGATGAGTCGCTATGTTATGTTGTTGTTCTTCATATCGATACTGGCAATGGGGGTCCCCTTTAAAATAGGTACTTCCCAGCGCATGGCGCTCATCATATTTAGGCGTCATATAGCCTTTATGGCATAATACAGTGTTCAAACCACTGAGTGTCTCTGAGGTAGGAATAAACTCTACCTGTCCGCGCGTAATACCCAATGGAAGCTCACTAAATACAGGCAGATTCAGTGACTCTGCGCCAGTGGCCAAAATTACGATATCTGCGCGAGTTTCTTCGCCATGTTGCCATTGAAGCTTCCACTGCTGGCCGTCACGCGCTAAATTGACCAACGTAGCATTACCGCTAAACGCTGTTCCTACTTTGCGCTTAGCTTCTGACATCAGCACTGATACAAGCCCTTTGGGGCTTAACCACCCTCCCTGTTCTATAAATAATCCACAGTAGGGCATATCTATTCCTGCAATATCCTGAGCCTCTGGGGGGGCAACGCGACGCACTAAATCGATAGGCCAAGTGTGGTTGCCAATGAGTTTGGAATATTTTTCCCTAACGTCTTCTGTGTAAGCGGGCAGTAATACACCACACCACTGGTGTGGGAAATGCGCGTGTTGTTGTAACAGCTGCTGGTATAAGCGTTTAGCGTACACAAAACCGTGCGCTTGGAGCGCGCTAGCGATGCTAAATGTTGTGCCAAGTTGTGGGTAAAATCCACCTTGTGTGTTGCCTGATGCAGCGTCTGCGACTTCGTTTTGTTTGCCAAATACGGTCGACGCTAGCCCTTTCCTCGCTAACGCATAGGCCACATTAGCCCCCGCTAAACCTGCGCCGACAATGGCAATGTTCGCCTGCTGAAGATTGCCGTTCGCTGCGTGACGATAAAAGGCTTTTTCAATGTTTTTTCGTGATTGGCCTTCGGGCATGGTGCCAGCAAGCATATCTCGCTTACGGCCAAACCCTTTACGCTTTTCTACGTTGAATCCGACTGCCGCTAGCCCGCGTTTTACAAAGCCCGCAGCGGTGAAGGTGGCAAATGTGCCAAACGGCGCGGTGAGCCTGGCCATATTTTCAAACAATGTGTCTGACCACATTTGGGGATTCTTACTGGGTGCAAATCCATCCAGAAACCACGCATTCACTAAGCCATGCTGGTTTACTGAAAGTTGGGGTAGGGTATCGTGAACGTCTCCCAACCATAGGTCGAGAACAATGGCATCGTCATCAAATGACATACGATGACAGCCAGGCAAAAACGAAGGGTATTGTTGTAATAGTTGTAAGGATATATCAGAAAAGTCTGACCACCTTGCGAGGGCTTCTTCTAAACTTTTTTTAGTTAATGGGTATTTTTCCGTCGAAATGTAATAAAGCTGCGGTAGAGTATGGTTGGGGTGCGCTTTTTTTAGGTGACGATAAGCCGCCACTGTGGCGAGAAAATTCAGCCCAGTACCAAATCCAGTTTCAGCAATCACGAACTGAGGAGATTCACAATTTAACCAGCGTTCCGGTAAGCCATTGTTTTTAAGAAAAACATAATTGGTCTCTGCCAAGCCGTCGACATTAGAAAAGTAAACATCGTCAAAATCAACGGCAACGGGCGTGCCTTGTTCATTGAATTGAATATTCGCGCTAGAAATGGTCAAACGTCAGTACCTATTGAGAAAAACCAGCGTAGTGTAATTCACTGGCAGTATATTCTCAAAAGAGCAGACCAGTTTTACGCAGAAAATCATTAGTATATGCGGCAAATAAAGATATAAAGAGGTCGATATGAGACGAGCTGTGATCACTGGAATGGGTATCGTTTCCAGTATAGGTAACAACAAAGAAGAAGTGCTGGCGTCATTAAAAGCGGGACGTTCAGGTATTTCGCGCTCTGAGCAGTTTGCCGAAATGGGATTAAGAAGTCAGGTTTGGGGCGGAATAGACATTAACCTCAAAGAACTTATCGACAGAAAAGCCATGCGTTTTATGGGCGACGCTGCTGGCTATGCGTATGTTGCCATGCAACAAGCCATCGAAGATGCGGGGTTGTCTGAAGAGCAAGTATCTAACCCTCGAACAGGCGTCATTGCAGGCTCTGGCGGTGCGTCGTCTGAAAATCAGGTGGCCTCTGCCGATATTTTGCGTGAAAAAGGTGTTAAGCGCGTGGGGCCTTACATGGTGCCACGCTCAATGAGTAGCACGGTATCGGCGTGTTTAGCTACGCCGTTTAAAATTAAAGGTGTGAATTACTCTATCGCATCGGCGTGTGCCACCAGTGCCCATTGTATTGGAAATGCACTTGAGTTAATTCAATTGGGTAAGCAAGATGTTGTTTTTGCTGGAGGTGGCGAAGAGCTTCATTGGAGTTTGGCCGTTCAGTTTGATGCCATGGGAGCGTTGTCGAGCAAATTCAATGACACGCCAGAGGTGGCATCACGCACTTACGATGCTGACCGTGATGGGTTCGTGTGCTCTGGCGGCGGTGGCATCGTGGTAGTTGAAGAACTTGAGCATGCATTGGCGCGTGGTGCGAAAATTTACGGCGAAGTTATAGGCTATGGCGCAACGTCTGATGGCTACGACATGGTGGCGCCGTCGGGCGAAGGTGCGGTCAGATGTATGCAGCAAGCAATGCAAGGTATCGATGAAAAAATTGATTACCTGAATTCTCACGGTACTTCTACGCCTGTAGGTGATGTAAAAGAGCTAGGTGCGATTCGTGAAGTGTTTGGTGATGAAAGCCCGCCTATTAGTGCGACCAAAGCAATGACGGGGCATGCATTAGGCGCTGCGGGAGTTAATGAAGCGATTTATACGTTGCTCATGATGGAAAATGACTTTATCGCACCGTCTATCAATGTTGAGACATTAGATGATGATGCAAAAGGCCTCGACATTGTCACCGAAATGCGTGAAGCTGAACTTCACACCGTGATGTCAAACAGTTTTGGATTTGGTGGTACGAATGCAACATTGGTATTTAAAAAGTACAAGTAATTCCAACACGCGTGCGGGAATAAACGCGTTTTTGTTGTAGTTAATTATTCCATACCATGCTTCCAAGCAATTACGCCCTCTCAAAACGAGGGCGTAATTATTTTACAAACGCTTGTTTCCAATTACATCGCTGCAAAATTCACAAGGGTTTCTGGTGCTAGAATCGTTATTTTTCCATACCCTCGAGAAAGCACATTGTCATGCTCTAACTCGCCCAATAATTGATTGATGGTTTGTCTACTTGTATTAAGCATATGCGCGAGATCGTCTTGAGAAATGTGAATGGGTTTGATGGCTTGCGGTGTTTGCTGGCGCGTGAATCCATTGCTCAACATTAAAAGGCGCTTTGCTAAGCGTCCTTTAAGTGGTAAGCCTCCGCTTTCATCAATGAGAGAAAATGTAGCGCGAATGCGCGCGCACAACAATTGCGCAAAATAAGGATACAGCGCAGGGTGCTGTTCCAGCAGGTCATGAAAGCGTGTTTGGGTAATCACTAAAATATCGCAGGTTTCGTCAGCAAATGAATTATGGGTGCGAGGTAAGCTATCAAACATCGATATTTCTCCAAACCAGCTACCAGGTTCTAGCCAAGTGAGTACCATTTCACGCCCATCCCGATTGACATTGCTTACTCTTATTCTGCCTTTTAACAAGCAGTAGAGTCCTTCTGCTTCCTCGCCTTTGCCATGAAGTCGTTGACCTTTGGGGAGTGCGCGTTGTTTTCCCGCTGATATCAATGCGTTTGCGAGATGGGCTGGGATAGAAGAAAACCACGCGTTATGTTTTAAAAGTGTCAGAATATGTGGGATGTTAGGAGAAGCATTCTGCATCCGTTTATCTCTGAGTTATTTGTATTAAATGTCAAATATACGACAGTTTAATCTGGCGTGACACCGTAAAGTGATGACAAGTTAATCAATTCAAATAGGGAAACGAAATGGCAAAACATCATGACAGCGCAATGTCTGAACAAGAATGGCAAACACGAGTCGATTTAGCCGCGTGCTACAGAATGGTGGCGCATTATGGTTGGGATGACCTTATTTTTACGCACATTTCAGCTAGGGTGCCGGGGCCAGAACATCACTTTCTGATTAACCCGTACGGCATGATGTTTGATGAAGTGACAGCGTCCAGTTTGGTCAAAGTAGATTTACACGGCAATAAAGTTGTCGAATCGGACTATGATATCAATCCGGCGGGATTTACGATTCATAGCGCAGTGCATGAAGCGCGCGAAGATGCCAAGTGTGTTATTCATTTGCATACTAACGAAGGTGTGGCTGTGTCTGCGTTAGAGGAAGGCTTGATGCCTTACAGCCAGCAGTCATTGTTTCCTTTGGCTTCGTTGTCGTACCATGCTTACG
The DNA here is from genome assembly GCF_025751585.1 of Fluctibacter corallii. Classification (GTDB taxonomy): domain Bacteria; phylum Pseudomonadota; class Gammaproteobacteria; order Enterobacterales; family Alteromonadaceae; genus Fluctibacter_A; species Fluctibacter_A corallii. The sequence goes on along the minus strand of NZ_JAOWKX010000001.1, from coordinate 6,714 downwards.
AAGGCGTTGCCTTGAATCCTGATGAAAAAACGAGACTGGTGAAAGATCTGGGTGACACGCAGTTTATGATTTTACGTAATCACGGATTATTAACCTGCGCTGATAATATTCCCGATGCGTTCCTATTTATGTTTATCATGCAAAGGGCGTGTGAAATTCAATTGAAAGCACAAGCAACAGGGCAACCGCTAATCAGTATTCCTACGCCTATCTTAGAGGGAATTCGCGCACAAGCTGAACAGGTGACACGCTCTGCGGGAGGCGGGCTTGCGTGGCCAGGTATTCTCCGTAAGCTAAACCGAATTAACCCAGGATACGACCAGTAATATGATGTGCCAAGCCCAAACATTGCAAGCCTCCCAACACATTCAGGGGCGATCTTTACGCGTGTTACCCCATGATATTGACGGGTATCGTCGTTCTGCCTCCTATATTCGTGTTGACGGGCATCGCTTGGCTTATTGGTATCACGGAAAGCCAAGTGCACATGATAACCCTGCGCCGCTCATATTGCTTATTCATGGCTTTCCTAGTGCGTCTTGGGATTGGCACAAAATATGGCCGTATCTATCGACACGTTTTCAGCTTCTTGCCGTTGATATGCTTGGCTTTGGGCTGTCGGAAAAGCCGTTTGAGCATCAATATCGATTGTCAGAGCAAGCCCGCAGAATAGCTGCGGTGGTAAGCAGTCTCGGTGTTCAACCTCATCATATTCTTGCCCATGATTATGGTGACTCAGTGGCGCAAGTTTTACTTACGCAGCATTATCATGGCAACCTTGATTGGCCGCTACAATCGGTTTGCTATCTTAATGGCGGCTTGTTCAGTGAGTCACACCGCCCACTGCTGACGCAAAAAGTGCTTAAAAGCGTGTTCGGCGTTTGGTTAGTTCCCTTTCTAACAAAAGCGAGTTTAGCGCGAAGTTTTACCAAAATATTTGGCAACGCGACGCCTCCTGATGAACAGGATATTACAACGTTGTATCAATTGCTGTGTGTGAATAAGGGTAAAGATGTACTTCCTTCACTGTTAAGTTATATTGATGAGCGCGCTGAATACCGTGATGAGTGGGTACATGCCATGCAACAGACCGAGGTTAAGCAGGGCTTTATTAACGGATTACAGGATCCGATTTCAGGTAAGCACATGTTGATACGCTTTGCCGAATTGTTGCCTGACAGTGATTATACGGGAATAAACGTAGGGCATTACCCACAAATAGAAGCGGCTGATGATGTCGCTGAACATTATTTACGGTTTTTATCGGATTTTCATGATTAGGCAGAGTGTATCGTCGGTGTTTCTCTGATTCATGTATGGCATACTTAGGTGTCATTTTCAGTGAGATAAGTCATGAAAATTTTGTATGAAGACTCAATGCTTTACGCTGATGCATTCTTTCCAAAATTGGGTGAGGCAAAGGCATTCTCGCATCAAAGTATTACTCCCGAGCATCTTATCGACGTAGATGTACTGCTTGTTAGGTCGACGACACCGGTTACACCTGCACTCCTTAGCAAAGCGAATTGCTTGCAGTTTGTCGGGACGGCAACGGCGGGCGCGAATCACGTTGATGTTTCTTTTCTTGAACAACAACGCATTCCTTTTTCTACCGCGGCTGGATGTAACGCCATTGCGGTTGCTGAATATGTGATCAGTGCGATTTACGCGACACGGAAAAAGTTTGCCACGCCAGTGCGAGAGCGCACCGTTGGAATCGTTGGGGCAGGGCATGTGGGCACCGCACTAGCCTCTAAACTCGACGCGCTCGGTGTGAACTATGTGCTGTGCGATCCGCCACTTGCGGCAAAAGGGGATAAGCGAGAGTTTGTCTCGTTTAAGCAGGCAATGGCCTGTGACATTATTAGCCTCCACACACCGCTAGTCACCCAAGGGCCACACCCTACGCACCATATGGTCAATGAAGCGGTGCTAGAAAGCCTTCGAGACGATCAGTTGCTGATTAATGCGTGTCGAGGCGAAGTGTTAGATAATCAAGCTGCTTTATCACGTTTGGAGCAAGGACACCCACTTAACTTGGTGTTAGATGTTTGGGAGAATGAGCCCACTATTCTCACCTCTCTCATTCCCCACTGTTTAATCGCGACCGCACATATTGCTGGGCATACGTTAGAGGGCAAAGCGCGGGGCACATCTATGCTTTATCAGCAATTGTGTCAGCAGTTTTCTCTACCTGAAACCGTGACCTTAGAAGCACTGCTTCCTGAGGCAAACCCATCTTGCCTTACGTTGGCAGACGTGTTGGACAATCATCTATCTGACAACAGCGTTGCTCAACTCGTACATCAGATTTATAACGTTGAGCAGGATCATCAAGCGTTCACCGCGCATGCCATGGATGCTGAGCGCTTTCGATATATTCGAAAACACTATGCTATGCGAAGAGAATTTTCAGCGGTGTCACTTAACGCTGGAAATTTTTCTGAATCAGAGGCACTCTACAAGCTTGGTTTCTCGCGGTAGAGATCTACACTAATTCAATATACGAAAATAAGGAGTAATAGGTTAATGTCCCAAGCGTTTGATGTTGCCGTACTGGGTGCGACCGGTTTGGTTGGTCAGCACATGATTGAAATTCTAGAAGAGCGGAATTTCCCAGTGAATAAATTATATCCACTGGCAAGCGCACGTTCTGCAGGTGGTAAGGTGACGTTTAAGGGCCAGGAAATTACCGTGCTTGATGCAGACGAATTTGACTGGAGTCAAGCGCAGCTTGGGTTCTTCTCCGCCGGAGGAAGTGTGTCTGAAAAGTTTGCACCTATTGCCGCAGAAGCAGGCTGTGTGGTTATCGATAATACCTCTCATTTTCGCTATGAGCCCGATATTCCGCTAGTTGTGCCAGAAGTAAATGCTCACGCTCTAGCTGATTTCAGAAACCGCAATATTATTGCAAACCCGAACTGCTCAACCATCCAAATGCTGGTGGCGCTTAAGCCAATTCATGACGCAGTCGGGATTGAGCGTATTAATGTGGCTACATACCAGTCGGTGTCTGGAGCAGGTAAAGAAGCCATGGAAGAACTGGCGAAGCAAACAGCGGACTTATTAAGTGGCCGCGAAGTGAAAACTGAAAACTTTAGCCGTCAGATTGCGTTTAATGTGATCCCTCAAATAGACGTATTTTTAGATAACGATTACACCAAAGAAGAAATGAAAATGGCATGGGAAACCCAAAAGATCATGGGAGACGACGCTATATTAGTAAATGCAACGGCAGTTCGTGTGCCAGTATTTTTCGGTCATGGTGAAGCAGTACATATCGAGACTCGCCAGCCTATTGATATAGAAGACGTGAAAGCGCTATTGCGCGATGCACCAGGTATTACGTTTAAAGACGAACGTGAAGCGTTTCCAACGCAAGTTGGAGACGCCAGCGGCAAAGATGACGTGTACGTTGGGCGTGTTAGAAAAGATATTACACATCCTAACGGCATCAATATGTGGGTTGTTTCTGATAATGTGCGTAAAGGGGCGGCAACCAACAGTATTCAAATCGCAGAGACACTGATTCGCGATTATTATTAATACTATCAAGCGGGTAAGGTGACCATTACCCGCTTATTCTTTTCATACTTTTTCTAAACTGGTCGATAAAGAACGATGAGGAAGGAAAGCGGCGTCTATCTGGTTGACTTGCTTAAGAATTATCCTTATCGACAGGAATATCTGCTGCTCTCCTAGACCACAAAGATCTTGTGGTTTATAGTAATCCTAACTATTTGGTTTATAATCACATTTTTGGAATGCGTTTTGCTTGTTTTTTAACTTGGGTTAAGTTTGACAAGTTTTTGGCACCCGTAACGAATGAACGATATGATAAACAGACGGGACCAAAGTAACGTATAACGATAAGCTCTGTTTCGCTGCTGCTTAGTGTCAGTGGCTTGAACAGGCAGAGCAATATATTCTTTTGGGGCGACGAAGAAACAATATGAATTTGCGGCAAGTGTTTTTTGGGCTGATCACGATTGCTTGTGTTGCCTTAACCAGTCTGGCAAACGCGCAACAAGTCCAGATAAAAGGACCTAAAGATGCCACGGCTCAATACTCGGGCGTGACATATGGCCCTATTACTTCTGACGACACTTTGTGGCGAATCGCGACCAAATACAGACAAAATAATCGCCTTTCTATTTATCAGGTCATGCAGGCGATTTACGAGCTTAATCCTGATGCCTTCGAATACAATAACTTCAATTATCTCAGAAATGGGGCAATTCTAAGGCTGCCCTCAGAGCGTTATATCGCCCGCGTCGACACCCAAACGGCAAAAGAACGAGCTGAACGTGATGACCTCACATTCCTTCCTGCTAAACAAGCATCGGTAGGAAAAGCCAAGATCGATCCACCCAAGCCGCTAGTTAACAAAGAAGATTTAACCCAAACCAAACAAGAATTGGAAGAAAAGCTGACGGCCATCGATACTGAGCAGCAGAAACAGTTCCAATCAATCCGAGATCAATTCGCCCAGTCTATTGACAGCGTACAGTCTTTACTCGACGAAAATAAAAAGCTTTACGACCGTTTGGACGACGTCAATGAGGATATTGACACATTGCGCACTCGTGTTGACGATGAATTAAAAGTACAAATTGATCAAGTGCTGGATATTCAAAATCAACTGTTGGCGTTATCGCAGGAGCAAGAAGCCCGTCGTAAAGCAGAAATGGAAAAGTCGAATTTTGATTTTCTGACCGATCCACTATTTATCATTATATCGTCGACTATCTTTACCCTATCGCTACTTGTAGGCTTAACGTTGTGGCTGCTTAAGCGAAAGAAAACTGACGCCACTGAGCCTGCACTGACCGAGGCGAAGGCACCGCCCGCCCCCCAATCCAACGAAATGGATGAGCTCACTGATGCGTTAGCCGCACAAAGCAATGAACCCCCCAAAAAAGCAGAAGAAGACTTATTTGGAGAAGATGACCTTCTGGACGACGTACTGTCTGAAGAGTTGGAAGAATCCCTCGATGATGCCCTTGATGAAGAGTTAGAGGCCTTCGATGATTTGAGCGATGAAATGTTGGTGCCAGAAACCGATAAAGATGGTGGGGACGAAGCCTTCGATGATGCATTTGAGGAGGCTGATGCAGTTCTTGAGCAAGGTGATTTGGACTCGTTGTTCGAGGATGACGACGCACTGGCTGCCGACCTTGATGATGAACTCGACAGTTTAGAATTACCCGATTCAGAAGATTTAGATACCGACGCAATATTGGAAGACGCTACAACAGATGGTGCATTGGATGAAACGCTCGAACAAGATGATCTCGATAGTATCCTTGACGAAGCGGTAGACGAGATGGGTGAAACTGTGAGCGAGGACGAATCAGCGCCCGCAGATACCGATGCACCTGAGGAAGTCAGTGAGGACCCCGTCGATATCAGTGAACTAGATTCGGATGATAAGCCGGAGATCAGCATTGATGAGTTGCTAGAAGAGCCCACGCCTCCAGAGCCTGAAAATATAGATATTTCTGAAGATGAAGCGATGAGTGAAGACATGCTTCAGCAGCTAGATTCAGAAATTACGTCGCAAAATGAAGAACTCGATAACATTACCGACGAACTGATTAATGAAATCGAGCAGCTTGAACAAATGGGAGATTTGCTGCCCGACGATGAAGATGAAGAAGGCGACAGTCAGGATGCTGAGCAACAACATGCGATTCAGGAATTAGACAACCTCCCTGATGACTTTGAAGATGACGGTACGCCGCTTGATGAAAATGATGATTTGGCAGACGAGCTACTCGCAGAATTAGCGCCAGAGTTTGAGAACGAGCAAGACAGTGAACCGCAAACAGAAGATGACGCAGATTTAGCTGATGTCTCAGGCGATGCATCCGATGACTTGGCTGATGAACTTTTAGCTGAACTAGAGGGTGAAACAAGCGAGCAAGAGGATATTGCAGATGCAATGGCTGATGAACTGTCAGACGAATTGCTTGAAGAATTAGAGGCTGAAACGAGTAATGAGAGCGAAGATGCCCTCGCGGATGAATTACTTGCAGAACTTGAAGCAGATTTAGACGGAGACGAGCAAGATGCGGATTTTGATGCAATAGCAGAAGACATTGAACCTGCTAGTAACGAAGATCCCTCCGTTACAGTTGATGAGCAAAGCGACTCCGAGTCATCGTTAGTTGACGATGCTGAAAAGCAGCATCAAAGCCAAGATGATGCTTCTCAAGACGCAGAAGGTGGAGAGTCGCAAGAGGTAGATGAAGCGCCAATTCGCGACAATATCGACGAAAATATTGATGCAGCCCTTGACGTAGAAGAGCCATCACAAAACACTGAAGAAGCCGAAGCCGAAGCCGAAGCCGAAGCCGAAGCCGAAGCCGAAGCCGAAGCCGAAGCCGAAGCCGAAGCCGAAGCCGAAGCCGAAGCCGAAGCCGAAGCCGAAGCCGAAGCCGAAGCCGAAGCCGA
>NZ_JAOWKX010000001.1:0-162 GCF_025751585.1 Fluctibacter corallii | reverse complement strand
CCGAAGTTGACGAGCTTACATCAGAAACAGAAACTGATGCAGAGCCAGAGCCAGAGCCAGAGCCAGAGCCAGAGCCAGAGCCAGAGCCAGAGCCAGAGCCAGAGCCAGAGCCAGAGCCAGAGCCAGAGCCAGAGCCAGAGCCAGAGCCAGAGCCAGAGCCAG
>NZ_JAOWKX010000019.1 GCF_025751585.1 Fluctibacter corallii | reverse complement strand
TAATGCCAGTCAGTTAAGCTGACTGGCATTTTTCTTTTTAGGATATTTGCTTGGCTTTGCCCTCACCGCTCTTGGATATACTCTATCAGGCCGCTTGTCTGGTAAGACACATAGTCTAAGAGTATCTAACAGGTAAGCATAATGCTCTGGCAACTTGCTTGCACTGCGTGTAGTGACAGTAATGAAAAAGGTAACCACCTGCCTCATACTTAGGGTAAAACTGAGCCGAGTGGGCGTTAGATCAGGAGTATCTTCAGTGGCATCAATCATTACCATCCGCACCAGATTGTAGGCTAACAGCAGCCCCCATAACTCTTGCTTCACCATGTCAGGCTTTTTGCTGCGTAGGGCATGCTTCGCTTGATGGAGCCCCTGCTTCATCTCTTTGAACCCCAGTTCAATTTCCCAGCGTTGTGTATAGACTTCGGTCAGTTCGTCGTAAGGGTATCGGAGTGGATCAGTCAGCGAGCTCAGGACGCGATACTGTTTACCGTTGACCTGATAACTCGTCAGCCTAGCGGTTATCTTGTCAGGTAAGTCACAGAACTTCTTCCTTGCCTGAGGACTGGTAGGCAGCGTTACGACAGCGTCATGCTCACTAAGTTGATGTATCACCTCGTATTGTAGGTCTTTCCTCGCCGGTAACATCCAGTGGGCATTATCAGCCGATTGGTGCCACAGATTGAGCAGCCCGAGCGAATAATATCCCCTGTCAAACAGGGTCAGTGAGTTGGCTGGAACATGCTTGAGTAAACGCTCAGCCAACTTCATTTCACCTACATGACGTGCATCGAATTCACTGGCCAGTAGCAGATGGCTTGAGACTTCCATTAAACAGCACATTCGTATCTGTGGATAAGGACTTTCACCGTGCACATTTTTTTCACAGCCAAACGCCTCGATGTTTTCATGAGTATCCTGAGCGCGGTACACCACACCATCTACGGCCAGTAAATTAAGTCCACACCACTGCTCAAATGACTTGGTTTCAAACGTGCGCTGAGAAAGCGCTTCAAACACCTGTCTTACCGCCTCATAGCCTAAGCGCTGTCTTGCTTGAACCAATGCACTTGGCGCCACTAACAGCTTTTTACCCGGCAATGATATATCCAGTTTGCTCGCGATATCCCACACGGTTTCGTTGCGATATAAGCTCATGCCGATCACCAGTAGAACAACGGCCTCGAGCGGCAACCGCCTACGTCTCAAGGTCGCTACGCCAGATACTTCAAAGGCTTGTTCAACAATATCTGGGTCGAGAAGTGACAGGAACTTATCCAGTGAGTTGAGCTCTTCTGTGTAACTAAATGTCTCGTCAAGGTGTTGGTGAAATCGCATAAAAAAATCCGATGACTAGTGATCATCGGATTTTGAACTTATGAAAGGATCGGTCAACCGATCCTTAGATTTTTTAACTATTGCCGCTTAACTGATCGGCATTAG
>NZ_JAOWKX010000018.1 GCF_025751585.1 Fluctibacter corallii | reverse complement strand
CTTCTTTCAGAATGCCGATGATCTGTGATTCGGTAAAACGTGATTTTTTCATTGTTGTCTCCTGCATTAATCATTGCAGAAAACTCCAATTAAGTCTGTTTCATATTAAGGGAAGCTGACAAAAGCAAATAAAAAATATGAGGGATTGAGCCTTCTTTTGGCGGGTTCATTTTATCAGTGTTGGGCAGAAATAGATGGGCGCCCTCCCGAGGAAATAGTCGATGAAGCAATCAGCGAGTTAAGAAGGGAGCAGCTTAATGATGTATTAGTAGATATAAAAAAAATTTTTAATTTAATAGAGGGTGTAATTGATTTTGATGAAATTTTTGGTAATGAAATAGGCTGTAATTATAGTCCAGTATACGACGGTAAAACTTATATTGAGTGGCTTATAGAATTACAGTTAAAATTGAGAGAAAATTTAGAGTGCCGGAAGGTGTAAATAAATTTTCTTGTTATGAATATGATGAATAAGAATTTAGAGGATATTGGCTCGCCTATTAATTCAGTAAAGCATATGTGTTAGATGTCAAGGCTTTGGTTGACGACGGCTATTTTCAAGCAGCTGCTTCGTGAAATCCCAGCAATCTAGATACTTTAATATCCAGACAGAAATAAAAGAAGATGTCCGGAACTTATTAAGTACTTCAGTTATAGATGATGAGAAATTAGAGCCTAGTGAGTTGCAAAGTGAAATTGATAGAGTTTATAGGTTACTGCTCGACGTAGTTCAGCATTCAGTAGAAAATGAAGGAAAAAAATGATGAAACACATACTTCTCCATAATATGAAAATAGGAGCAGTATTAGTTGCTTTATTGATCATAAATACGATTTCAGGTTGTTTGAATTTTCAAACTGAAATAAAAGATCTCAATCAATTTGTTTTTGAAGAGTATAGCTACTATAGCGACAGCCCATTAGCAATGCATGGCTCAACTGGCGGTGCTGGTGGTGAAATTTGCTCTAAAACAACAGATTTATGCATTGGCTCTAAAGATAATTTAAATGTTTATTTTGGAAGAGATGAATTTGACGAGAAAAATAGTGTCGCAGTAGTTACTACGAGTGCTCCGAGAGTGGAGTATTTTTTGGACCTTCGCCGAGGGACGCTATTAAAGTGTAATAATTGCAAAGAAGAATCTTTCAATCAGAGTGGGATTGTGTTTAATGAAGGCTTTAGTACTGGAAGCTTTGCTTGGTCGAATGATAAGCAGCATCTTATTTTCGAGTTAAATATATTAAGTGCTGAAATTAGCGCAGATATTCTCTTTCATTATGAAGAAAACGGCGTGACTTGGACGGAGATAGATGCCTCTGGGGGGGAAGGTGAAAAAGGGCAGCGTATGCATACTCGGTTTGCCCCTGATAGTAGTAAGCTCGGATGGATATACTGTGACACACTGTGTGACTTAGTGGTATATGACGTTGCAGAGCAGGGCTACACCCGAACACCAACAGGGTGTGAAAACGGAAAGTTTCTAGAGCTCACTTGGGAAAATGCCCAGCCAATTGTTGTACAGAAGTTTTCTTCAAGAGGAAACTACGAAGAAGAACAGACCTGTAAAGACGAGACGGGCGAATACAAGGTGCCTATTTTGTTTCGTCATGACCTATACGAAGAAAGGCTAAAACAAAAAGCAGCAGAGCAATCAGGGCAAATCGACAAATAGGCTTCCCACTTCTTAAATTCGTTATGAAGTAATAGGTATAGCGCGGGCCAAACATACACAAGGCATGCACACTTCTAATCGACTTTACTTGTAAGACATTGGCAAGCGGCCACACATATCTGTGTGGTCGAAAGCCGCGAAAAGTATATGACCGAGCTGGGCTAGCTCACAAAACATAGGCCAGTCACTTCTTTCACTTAAGCACACTTTAAAGACAGCCACACAGAGCAGAGCACGTACCTAAGCGCAGGTATGGGCTTTAGTAATGAAAGCTTGGGCAATCTGCCTCCGGCAGTGTCAGCTTCCCTTAATATGAAACAGACTTAATTGGAGTTTTCTGCAATGATTAATGCAGGAGACAACAATGAAAAAATCACGTTTTACCGAATCACAGATCATCGGCATTCTGAAAGA
>NZ_JAOWKX010000017.1 GCF_025751585.1 Fluctibacter corallii | reverse complement strand
TTGTGCACTTGTCTTACAACACCGAAGCTAAAGCTTCTTAGGCGTTGTATGGTTAAGCCTCACGGGCAATTAGTACAGGTTAGCTTAACGCCTTACAACGCTTCCACACCCTGCCTATCAACGTCTTAGTCTAAAACAACCCTTTAGGACAGTTAAACTGTCAGGGATGACTCATCTTGGGGCTCGCTTCCCGCTTAGATGCTTTCAGCGGTTATCGATTCCGAACGTAGCTACCGGGCAATGCCTTTGGCAAAACAACCCGAACACCAGCGGTTCGTCCACTCCGGTCCTCTCGTACTAGGAGCAGCCCCCCTCAATCATCCAACGCCCACACCAGATAGGGACCGAACTGTCTCACGACGTTCTAAACCCAGCTCGCGTACCACTTTAAATGGCGAACAGCCATACCCTTGGGACCGACTTCAGCCCCAGGATGTGATGAGCCGACATCGAGGTGCCAAACACCGCCGTCGATATGAACTCTTGGGCGGTATCAGCCTGTTATCCCCGGAGTACCTTTTATCCGTTGAGCGATGGCCCTTCCATTCAGAACCACCGGATCACTATGACCTACTTTCGTACCTGCTCGACGTGTCTGTCTCGCAGTTAAGCTAGCTTATGCCATTGCACTAACCTCACGATGTCCGACCGTGATTAGCTAACCTTCGTGCTCCTCCGTTACTCTTTGGGAGGAGACCGCCCCAGTCAAACTACCCACCAGACACTGTCCACACTCCAGATAATGGAGCAATGTTAGAACATCAAACATACAAGGGTGGTATTTCAAGGACGGCTCCACATAATCTGGCGACTATGTTTCAAAGCCTCCCACCTATCCTACACATGTAGGTTCAATGTTCAGTGCCAAGCTGTAGTAAAGGTTCACGGGGTCTTTCCGTCTAGGTGCGGGTACACTGCATCTTCACAGCGATTTCAATTTCACTGAGTCTCGGGTGGAGACAGCGTGGCCATGGTTACACCATTCGTGCAGGTCGGAACTTACCCGACAAGGAATTTCGCTACCTTAGGACCGTTATAGTTACGGCCGCCGTTTACCGGGGCTTCGATCAAGAGCTTCGCATACGCTAACCCCATCAATTAACCTTCCGGCACCGGGCAGGTGTCACACCGTATACGTCATCTTTCGATTTAGCACAGTGCTGTGTTTTTAATAAACAGTCCCAGCCACCTGGTCACTGCGACCGCCATCTGCTTACTCCGCAAGGGATTCACAAACAGCGGCGTACCTTCTCCCGAAGTTACGGTACTATTTTGCCGAGTTCCTTCACCCGAGTTCTCTCAAGCGCCTTAGTATTCTCTACCTGACCACCTGTGTCGGTTTGGGGTACGGTTCGTATTATCATAAGTTTAGAGGCTTTTCCTGGAAGCAGGGCATCAACCACTTCAACTCCGTAGAGTCTCGTCTCGTGTCTCAGCCTTAAGAACCCGGATTTGCCTAAGTTCTCAGCCTACTCACTTTCACATGGACAACCAACGCCATGCTGGCCTAGCCTTCTCCGTCCCCCCATCACTGATAATACAAGTTCAGGAATATTAACCTGATTCCCATCGACTACGCATTTCTGCCTCGCCTTAGGGGCCGACTTACCCTGCCCTGATTAGCATGGGACAGGAAACCTTGGTCTTCCGGCGTGGGGGTTTTTCACCCCCATTATCGTTACTCATGTCAGCATTCGCACTTGTGATACCTCCAGCATGCTTCTCAACACACCTTCAACGGCTTACACAACGCTCCCCTACCCAGCATGTAAACATGCTGCCGCAGCTTCGGTGCCTAGTTTAGCCCCGTTACATCTTCCGCGCAGGCCGACTCGACTAGTGAGCTATTACGCTTTCTTTAAAGGGTGGCTGCTTCTAAGCCAACCTCCTAGCTGTCTTAGCCTTCCCACATCGTTTCCCACTTAACTAGGACTTGGGGACCTTAGCTGGCGGTCTGGGTTGTTTCCCTCTCCACGACGGACGTTAGCACCCGCCGTGTGTCTCCCGGATAGTTCTCTTTGGTATTCGGAGTTTGCAAAGGGTTGGTAAGTCGGGATGACCCCCTAGCCTTAACAGTGCTCTACCCCCAAAGGAATTCGTCCGAGGCTCTACCTAAATAGATTTCGGGGAGAACCAGCTATCTCCCGGTTTGATTGGCCTTTCACCCCCAGCCACAAGTCATCCCCTAACTTTTCAACGTTAGTGGGTTCGGTCCTCCAGTTGATGTTACTCAACCTTCAACCTGCCCATGGCTAGATCACCGGGTTTCGGGTCTATACCTAGCAACTAAACGCGCAGTTAACACTCGCTTTCGCTACGGCTCCCCTATGCGGTTAACCTTGCTACTAAATATAAGTCGCTGACCCATTATACAAAAGGTACGCAGTCACACCACGAAGGTGCTCCCACTGCTTGTACGTATACGGTTTCAGGTTCTATTTCACTCCCCTCACAGGGGTTCTTTTCGCCTTTCCCTCACGGTACTGGTTCACTATCGGTCAGTTAGGAGTATTTAGCCTTGGAGGATGGTCCCCCCATATTCAGTCAAGATAACACGTGTCCCGACCTACTCGATTTCACAATATAAATCCCTTCGTGTACGGGGCTATCACCCTGTATCGCGGCACTTTCCAGAGCCTTCCACTGTTATTTATATTGCTTAAGGGCTAATCCCCGTTCGCTCGCCGCTACTAGGGGAATCTCGGTTGATTTCTTTTCCTCCGGGTACTTAGATGTTTCAGTTCCCCGGGTTTGCCTCGTTAACCTATGTATTCAGTTAACGATACCTCAAAGAGGTGGGTTTCCCCATTCGGACATCTGTGGCTCAAATGCGTTTTGTCAGCTCACCACAGCTTTTCGCAGACTTACACGTCCTTCATCGCCTCTAACTGCCAAGGCATCCACCGTATACGCTTTGTCACTTAACCATACAACCCTAAGCAGCCTTTTGTTCTTGCTTCCGTAAGGTTACCCTTACTGCGCCATCTTCACTGGTAAGAAAGATAACTCGCAATTTCCGCTTTCGGTCTATGTTGTATGCATGACAAGTGCTAATCACAATCAGATAGAATACGCTTGAAGATTTCTCTTCAGTTACTCTCAGTTGTTGATTTTTAATATCAGCTTTCCAAATTGTTAAAGAACATTTCGTGCAAATTCATCGCTACGCGGTGATATTTGCGCAAGGGGTGTATCAAGCACCGCCGAAGCAGTGGATAACCTCTTGTAAGGCACTGGCCTTAATCAATTTACTCTCTTAAGAGTACATTCATTAAAACCTTGCATTTCTTTGTTAGGCGAGGAAGGTGAAAGCGTAGTGTGCAAGTAGCACATGAGCTTTTATCTGACGACGCATAACGAAGAAATTGGTAGGCTTGGGCAGACTTGAACTGCCGACCTCACCCTTATCAGGGGTGCGCTCTAACCAGCTGAGCTACAAGCCTATTTTACTTCGGCCTTGATTCCTATTCTTCGCCTTTATGCGTTGCATTCTCAGTTACATACTTGAGTATGTGCCTTCGAATCCGCCTTAGTCGGCTCGACTAGAAACCAATTCCTCGCAAAACCTTACGATTCCGCTTAGGCTGGCTCATTCTCTAGTAAGAGATGGTGGAGCTAAGCAGGATCGAACTGCTGACCTCCTGCGTGCAAGGCAGGCGCTCTCCCAGCTGAGCTATAGCCCCAATGGCCTTCGTTCTTCTTTTCAATAACAAAACAATCTGTGTGAACACTGCGCTAAAAGGCGCAACTTTTGGTAAGGAGGTGATCCAACCGCAGGTTCCCCTACGGTTACCTTGTTACGACTTCACCCCAGTCATGAAACACAAAGTGGTAATCGTCCCCCCGAAGGTTAGACTAACTACTTCTTTTGCATCCCACTCCCATGGTGTGACGGGCGGTGTGTACAAGGCCCGGGAACGTATTCACCGCAGTATGCTGACCTGCGATTACTAGCGATTCCGACTTCATGGAGTCGAGTTGCAGACTCCAATCCGGACTACGACAAGCTTTAAGGGGTCCGCTCCACGTCACCGTCTTGCTTCCCTCTGTACTTGCCATTGTAGCACGTGTGTAGCCCTACACGTAAGGGCCATGATGACTTGACGTCGTCCCCACCTTCCTCCGGTTTGTCACCGGCAGTCTCCTTAGAGTGCCCAACTAAATGCTGGCAACTAAGGACAAGGGTTGCGCTCGTTGCGGGACTTAACCCAACATCTCACGACACGAGCTGACGACAGCCATGCAGCACCTGTCTCAGAGTTCCCGAAGGCACCAAACCATCTCTGGTAAGTTCTCTGGATGTCAAGTGTAGGTAAGGTTCTTCGCGTTGCATCGAATTAAACCACATGCTCCACCGCTTGTGCGGGCCCCCGTCAATTCATTTGAGTTTTAACCTTGCGGCCGTACTCCCCAGGCGGTCTACTTAGCGCGTTAGCTACGCTACTCACGTATTAAATACACAAACAGCTAGTAGACAGCGTTTACGGTGTGGACTACCAGGGTATCTAATCCTGTTCGCTACCCACACTTTCGCACATGAGCGTCAGTCTTTGGCCAGGGAGCCGCCTTCGCCACTGATGTTCCTCCAGATATCTACGCATTTCACCGCTACACCTGGAATTCCACTCCCCTCTCCAAGACTCTAGACTGCCAGTTCTAAAGGCAATTCCCACGTTGAGCGCGGGGCTTTCACCTCTAGCTTAACAATCCGCCTGCGTGCGCTTTACGCCCAGTAATTCCGATTAACGCTCGCACCCTCCGTATTACCGCGGCTGCTGGCACGGAGTTAGCCGGTGCTTCTTCTGTGGGTAACGTCACAGCTAATGGGTATTAACCATTAACCTTTCCTCCCCACTGAAAGTGCTTTACAACCCGAAGGCCTTCTTCACACACGCGGCATGGCTGCATCAGGGTT
>NZ_JAOWKX010000016.1 GCF_025751585.1 Fluctibacter corallii | reverse complement strand
CGGTACCACCTGAATCCATTCCGAACTCAGAAGTGAAACGTACTAGCGGCGATGGTAGTGTGGGGATTCCCCATGTGAGAGTAGCACACTGCCAGGCTCCCATTACAAGAAGCCCTTCTCCTATGAGAAGGGCTTTTTACGTTTACCGATACCATCAAAATCCACCCCGCGCTACAAACTTACACTGGCCACCCGTTGCCATATTTATACAGCACCGTTCAAACTAGCATTAACTTCAGTTCAATTTCACTATCAAATCAACCACTTCTGCCGAGTGATGCTAACCCAAGGATTGCGATATCTAGTGATGCCTGAACATGTTACTCGAAATAATGCATACAAAAATCTCGAATCACTGAGTTAGGGGAGAGGTTTATTAAACCTAAATGAAGCGACACAATACGTTTGTCTTTTGATACCTAAATCAATATAAGTTGCGTTAAAGCATTATCTCCTTTAAAGTCGAGTGACTAAAGGTATTAATAATAACAATAAAAGCGATAGTTGCTTTGCTATTGGAAGGCGGTTTAATGGTCACTGTCCAATAAGTAGCAATAAAGCTGTATAAGTAAGAGTTGTATAGTGCGTTTATCTCAGCATGTTGATGCGAATTATTCTCAGGCATCTGTCTCTTTAATCAATCAAATCGTATTTTCTGCTTGCATACTTTCTTGCTTGGCTTCTTGTTATTGCAATAAAGCATCTCGTATTGACCATACCTTTCTAAGAAAAACTGCGTATGTCTGACTCTAATATTGCTGACTACACAAGCGGATCCTCTGAATCAAGCCCTTCTAGAACGATAAATGTGAACGCGTCGTGGTCTGTGATTAATAAAGTGGCAACCTATGCTATCTCTCTCTTATTTACCGCGATTTTGTCACGCATGATAGCGCCTAGCGAGTTTGGTATTTTCGCAATGGCAATGACCGTGTCAGCGTTCTTTCTGATTTTTTCAGATGGCGGAATGGTTTGGTCTCTTATTCAGAAAAAAGATATTAAAGCTGAAGAGGTGTCTAACCTACGTTGGCTAAATGGTGGGCTCGGGCTGCTTATGTGGGCAGGCGTTGCGCTTGTCGCGCCTTTAATGGCCAATCTGTATTCTCAACCTGACGTAGCAACATTGTTATTTGTACTGGGCATTAATTTTTTCTTAGTCGGTATTTCTACGCCTGCCACTATGTGGATGAAACGCAACATGGCGTTTAGAGACATCGCGATGATAGAAATAATGTCTAATGTGTGTGGGGGAGTAATTGCTGTATGGTCCGCCTGGCAAGGTGCTGGATTTTGGGCATTAGCCATACAAACGTTGATTAAATCCTTCGTTAATATGTCGTTAGTATGCCTGTATGCTAAGTGTCCGTTATTGAGATATGACTCTACGATTGATATGCGGAAAATGGCGCTTTTTGGCAGCGCGTTAGTGGGTTATGGCATCGTAAACTATATGGCCAGAAACTTTGACAACGTGCTATTGGGTGTGATGACAAGCACAGAAGAATTAGCGTTTTACAGTCGAGCCTATTTTCTGATGATGTTACCCAGTATGATCACGACCGGAGCGTTAACGGGTTTGATGGTAAGCCTTCTCTCGGGGCTTCAAGATAAAAGGAATGAATACCACAAGCAATATATTCAATGTCTTCGTTTTATTTTTATTGTTACTGCACCTATAGCGATATATTTCTGCCTTTTTCCTCTCGATCCTATTTTGCTGCTTTATGGTGAACAGTGGATAAGCGTAGCGCCTTTATTACAAATTCTCAGTATCGCTTGTTTAACCCAACCTCTTCATAACACGATGGGGTGGCTGTTTACATCCTGCGGTGCGGGAGGAAAAATGCTGCGCTGGGGTGTTTTTGCTTCAATCTGCTTAACCCTTTCATTTTTAATTGGGATACGCTGGGGTGTAGAAGGAATTGCAGTCTCGTATACGCTAGTTATGGGGCTAAGTTTAACTGTCGGGGCGCTCTGGGCCGCCCATAAAGCTGCGAATATTACAGTGATAACAACATTGAGGTCACTTTTAAAACCCCTAGTGGTAGTCGTCACGACAGTCACAGTGGTATACCTCATCGAACGACTTGCACCTCTCCAGTTGTCATCTTTATTTACCACAATTGTTTATCACGGCATGTTAATCGTAACGTGTTATTTTTCTTTGTTGTTAATTGCTTATCGCGGCGAAGTAAAACGGATTTTAAGGATTTCACCATGAAAATCGCTTTGATGTGCAATGAATATCCACCTCAAAAGTGTGGTGGTATTGGGATCTTTACCAAAGAATTGGCTGAAACGCTGGTAAATGCTGGTCATACTGTGCATGTGGTTGGAGCCTATAGTCAACAGCAGAATATACTCGTAGAAAGCTTGAATGGCGTTGTTGTGCATCGTCTTCCCGCTCGCCAAGGGTTGACGGGTATTTGGAAAAATAGCCGAGTGCTGTTTCAGTATATTAAGTCTATGGAGTCACAGCTGGATATGGTTGAGGTGCCAGATTTCGAAGGACTGTCGGCGTTTTGGGGGAAGTTAGCCATACCTTGCGTGATTCGTTTGCATGGAACGGCAGCGTATTTTGCTGACGAGATGGCAACGCGTTCGAGCCGACTTATCAGCTGGATGGAAAAACGTGCCCTCAAGCAAGCAGATGCCGTTATAGCAGTTAGCGATTATGTGGCCAAACGTACCGAGGCGATCTTTTCTTTAAATTTAGGTGCAAGAACGGTATATAACGGTGTCAAAATTGATAAAGCGTTATCGCCCAAATGCAATTTTGATTATGCTGGCAGCGTGATTTTTACTGGCTCTCTGATGCGTAAGAAAGGGGTGTTTTCACTTGCTGAATCTTGGAAATTGGTGAAACAAGCCTTCCCTGATGCTGCGTTATTACTTGTTGGAAAAGACACGCAAGAAAATGGTAAGAGTGTTAAACAACAAATTATTGACATTGTAGGGCCATCGGCCAATGTGCGATTTACTGGTCATGTGGACAAGTCGACATTACAACAGTATATGAAGAGTGCCGATGTGGCGGTATTTCCGTCTTTCTCTGAAAGTTTTGGTTTAGCGCCTTTTGAAGCCATGGCGTTGGGAGTGCCGACGGTGTATACCAAACTTTCCTGTGGGCCTGAATTGCTTGAGCATGAACACCATGCGTTACTTGTTAACCCACATCACCCTGAAGAGATCGCATCAACACTCATCTTGTTATTAAGATCACAAGCTCTGCGAGAAAAGTATTCAGCAGCGGGTTACCAGCGCGTTCAGGATTTCTCTGTCGAACACCTTTGTAACCATAACATTGCTGCTTATCAAGCAATTATGGAAGATCATCATGCAGCATAATACTAAAAAAATTCTGCTCATTACGCCGTACTTCGCACCGCAATCTCATGCCGCTATGTTTCGTGTGTATAAATTGGCTAAATACCTTCCTGAGCATGGCTATGAAGTACATGTGCTCACGGTAGACACAAATTATCTATACAACGAAGATCCTAGCCTTATGGCTGGATTACCTGAGAGTGTGAAGGTACACACTGCGCGTTATATAGAGCCATCATTGCGCGGGCTGCGAATGGCAATAGGAGGGCAAGATCGCACCTTCTATGCACTTAAACTAAAGCAAACGTCAAAGAATAACGCGGCTGTCTCCCAACAATTGATCCAAGATGGGAATGACAGCAATAAAAAACGAGAGAGCAATAAAGGAGGTAAGGTTGCTGCGTTTAAACGCTTTATGTCTGACCGCCCTGATAGATTATGGACGTGGTATCGCCCTGCATTAAAGCAAGCAAAACACCTTATTGAAACTCATCGTATCTCTCTTATTTATACCACGAGTGCACCTTACACAACCTTGAAAATGGGCAAAGCTTTGCAAGCGTCGTGCGGTGTAAAATGGGTCGCAGATTTTAGAGATCCACTTGGCTACGGGCCGCGCTTTTCGTCGCCTAGATTGAAAGCGCAACGAGAAGAGCAGCGTTTGGTCAAAGAGGCAATGCAATCGGCAGATCATATTGTGGGGCTTGCACAAAGCTACCATTATATTTTTAAAGATTTATATGCTGTCGATTCTCAAAAAATGCGTTTTATCCCAACGGGCGCAGACGACCAATATATGCAGTATCGAAATAACGATAATACGGTGCAGAAACCGCACGCATTATCGTTGATTTTCATAGGCGAGTTTTTAGATGAATATGATTCTGATTACATTTTTCAATTGATTTCTGCCTACGCAGCTGAAAGCGATGCGGGTGTGGTGCTTCGAATTATTGGACGAGAAGAAGTAAATCGTCCCCGTGTTGAACAGCTCTTGTCTTCGGTCGAACGCACTTCCTCAAAATTTACTATCGAGTTTATCGACCATCTCCCTCAACACGTGTTGTACCAATACATTGAGCAAGCCGATGCGGGCATATTGATTCCTGGCGAGAGCCTTTGGTTTACTAATTTCGCTAAATTAGTTGATTATCTCGCGTTCAAAAAGCCCGTACTGGCGGATGTGGCGAAAATTAGTGAGGCGCGTTCAGCGTTAGCCGAAGCGGGTTTAGGACTGTTTTTAACCGGTGATATGGATAAAGACAAATCACTGCTAACCTCTGTCACCACACGAGAATATGGAAAAGCCGTTAACCATGAATATTGCCGACAGTACCTTGCCTCTTCGCAGGTATCCGCTTTTGTAGACGTGTTTGATAGGGTAGTCGGATCATGAGTAGAGGGCGTATGAAAGGGATCACCGTACTAAGCTACGATTATCCGCCATTAGAAGGCGGTATTTCACGCTTGTGTGCTGAAATAGTAAAAGTATTTCACGCCGAGAATGCCGATATTAATGCGATTTCTATTCAGCGTGATGTAAAAGGTGCGGCATTTGCTGCGCCTGATGTTGATGAGGTGAGAGTGTCGAGCAAGCGCGGCATCGGAGATTTACACCTTTTATGGACGCTGTTCACTCAGTACCGTCAACGTATTGTTATTGCGGGTGTTTGGTACCCTGAAGGATTACTCGCGGCGTTAGCCGGATGTAAAAACCTAGTCGTACTCGTGCATGGAAATGAAGTCATGCAGGGCAAGCCTAGTTTAAAGAATCGACTGCTAAATCGTTTACGTGTTTTTACGTTGAAACGAGCAAAGCTGGTGATAAGCAATAGTGAATACACTGCCAATCTAGTGCGTTCACAAGTACCGGAGGCGCATGTCGCAGTGGCGAAGCTGGGTGTTGATCATATGCGTTTTCAGCCTGCTACGCCTGAACAAAAAGCACAAGCGAAGGCTAAGCTGGGGCTGAGAGAAGATCAAAAAGTGATTCTTACGACTTCGCGTGTTCAGTCTTACAAAGCCCACGACACCGTGTTACGGGGCTTAAGCAAAACCTTAAACACACTGTCTGCAAAAGAGCGTGATGGGTTGGTTTATCTTGTTGCTGGTCGGGGTGAACACCTCCCTTCGCTTCAGTCATTGGCGATCGAATTAGGTATTGAGAATAACGTCAAGTGGTTGGGGTTTGTCCAAGAGAGTCAGTTACCAGCTCTTTATCAAAGTGCAGACCTTTTTGTGCTCTGTACCCGCGAAGAAACAGATGCGAAAAAAGTAGAGGGTTTTGGCTTGGTCTTTCTAGAGGCACAAGCTTGTGGTGTGCCAGTCGTAGGAACGGCACAGGGTGGAATTCCTGATGCCTTGTGTACTCAGTCTGGTGGCTGGCTTATTCAACGTGATGATGATGATCATCTGAGCCAAATATTACTGGCATTGTGGCAATCACCGTCTGCGTTTATTGAGGCAGGGCACTCGGCACGATTGCGAGTAGAGCGAGAAGCTACTTGGCAGCACTATTCACAGCGGGTGAAAGCCTGTTTAGACAGCCAATTTGGAGAACAGGCTTAATGCTTCCTAGTATCAGTGTGGTGATTCCCACATTAAATCGAGACAAATACTTAATTCAGTCTATTCGTGACATGTTGCAGCAGCAATACGATGACTTCGAGATTATTGTCGTAGACCAATCGCCCGCGCCTACAGAAGATGTGCAGGCATTGATTGCGTCCAATCCAGATAAACTGCGTTATTTCAACGTTGATTTTAAGGGCTTACCGCAAGCGAGAAATTACGGCTGGCAAGCGTCTACTAAAGATGTAGTGCTATACATTGACGATGATATCCGTGCCAATGAACACCTTGTTGCCCAGCATGCTGAATGTTATCGCGATGCGTCAATAGGTATGGTGGCTGGCGGTATTGATGAAGCGCACCGAAGACTTGATGATGGTCCTCGCGTTGGCGTTTTTTCTCGATGGAGTTGTACGCCTTATCGTGGATTTGCCAATCATGCTGATCAATTTGTTGATCATGTTCCGGGAGGCAACTTTAGTGTTCGTCGAGATCTTATCAAAGCCGCAGGCGGTGTTGATGAACAATTGAATCTTGGTGCGGCGCTATATGAAGAAAGTGAACTGTCTTTACGCATTAAACAGCGTACAGGCACAAAAATATTCTTTAAAGCCCAAGCACGATTATTGCACCTTGCTGCTGAAGAAGGCGGCTGTCGCGTACTCAATGATGTACCCAAGTACATTTGGGGGTTGTCCCATAATCGCGCCATTGTGATGTATCGCTATTTGAACCCTTTGCAGCGGTTTGTGTCAGCATTTGCATTGATTAAATTGGTGTTGGCATACTCATGGTCTGATCGCTCTTTACGGCCTATTCGTGCCTTTGTGGCTGGTTTTTGGCGAGGAAGACTGGCTGGGAAACAGCAAGCCATGTGCTCAGTCTACTTTGAAAGGTAGTCATAGCGCGTGATTTTCCATTATCTGTATCTGACATTGTTCTGTGTTATTGCCGCCACGTTTTTTGATGAAAAAGTGGTGGCGCGCGGGCAACAGATACGATTTTGGCAAACACTGCTTTTTATCTTTTTAGTTCAGATCACCGTTTTGTATGTGTTTCGTGATATTCGTACCGATACATTTCGTTATGTCACTCGGTTACATACTTACGCAGAACAAGACCTTGTTTTTACCTTATTCAATGGCGGAAAAGAATTTGGTTTTACATTACTAACGTGGTGTTTTGCACATTTAGGATTAGGTGATCGTACCTATCTGTTCGTTGTTTTTTGGCTAGGGTTATTGCCTTTTGTACAAGCGCTAAAACGGCTTTACGGGCAAGGATGGGGATACATGTTGCTGGTTTATGCCATGTTTCCTTTTTTTATCAGTTACTTTGCTAGTGGATTGAGGCAAGCCGTATCGATGGCGATAGGCTACTGGGTTGTCGTAAACTACTTTGCCCATCGCCGCGTCATTTTTGCCACTGTCGGACTGCTGATCGCATCGCTTTTCCACGTTTCTTCGTTGGTGATTTTACCTATTCTGCTAGGTATGCATGCATTTGAAAAGACACTCAGTTTATCGAGAGTTCTAATGATATGGGTGGGAGTTGTATGTATTAGCATGCTCGGACTTAACGAGCAGCTCTTAGGGTTTATGTCGGGCTTTTTCGACGAGGGCAGTCGATACCAATACTACATTGATCAAGACAAAATCAGTCAGATACAGGCACAAATGAATTATCGAACGGGTTTTCGATGGGACTTCACACTTTTTTCAATTATTCCTGTTTTGTACGTCCTTTACTTTGAAAGACGAGCGGGCATCGATTTATGGTTATTAAAATTTTACTTGTTATTGAACTGTGCCTTTCAGTTAATGAGCTTCACACCATCGAATGACCGATTTGCCGCATTATCATGGTTTTATATTCCTACTTTGCTTGTGCATTCTCAGTTTTATTCTCGCATGTGGGCGTCGTCTAAAGCCGCGTATTATGTTCTGCTTGCGTCTGGGTTGGGGTTACTTGTTTTATTTAACAACAGGTACTTTGCAGCATGAGTACTGAGATTTCTATTATTGTGCCTTTTTATAATGCGATGACGTATTTTAATCGCTTATGTGTGTCATTGCGTGATTATGCTAATGATCAACGTATTGAGATATTGATTGTCAATGATGCCTCTCACATCGAAGAAAAAGAGGCTCTAATTGAGGCTGTCAGCGGGTTGAAATGGTCAAATATTCGGGTCATTCATGCCCACGAAAATGGCGGAGCTGCTAAAGCGCGCAAGATAGGGATTGAGCACGCGGTAGGAGAATATATTGCATTTCTCGATAGCGATGATGGCTGGGTAAAGAATAAGCTTTTTGCTCAAAAAAGACTGATGGAAGAGCGCGGTGTTGCTATTAGTGGGAATCCGTGTAAGCAAATAGATGAAGCGCAATTTGTCGAAGTAAGGCAAGCCATGCCAACCTATACAGCGCGTCCGTATTCTCGTTTGCATGCGCTTTTTAGTAACCGCTTTAGCACACCTTCAGTCATGGTGAAGCGAACTGTCGCGCTGAAATACCCGTTTGATGAACGTCTGCGTTATTCTGAAGATGCTGATTGTTGGCGTCGTATCTTGTTAAATCATCGCGGCGTAATTTTATCTGAAGACAACGCATTTATGTTTAAGCATGCGTATGCCAGTGGCGCTGGTTCATTGAGTGCAAATACGACAAAAATGAGCCTGTCTCAGTTTATGTCTTTGTATCGATTGGCTGTTAGCGACCATGTCACAATGGGATATCGACTGTTATTGCCTATTGCAATGGTGTGGTCTGGCGTGAAGGCCCTGCGCCGAGAGTGGATAAGAAAAACAACATGAAAAAAAGACTGTTAATGATTGCTAGCTATGCGGAGTCTTTAGTGACATTTAGACTCGACTTGATGCGTGATGCGATAGACAAGGGTTACGAAGTGCATGCCGCCGCACCTGAAATATCAGCTGAGATCAGCCATAAACTTGCTTCCCACGGTATTCACGTGCATAACATTCGGATGCGCCGAACGGGGCTGAATCCGATCGCTGATTTAGCTACGTTACTGGCGCTGGTAGCACTGATTAAGAAAGTGAAACCAACGCATACATTGGCTTATACCATCAAGCCTGTGGTTTACGGCTGTTTGGCGGCCATGATATGTCGGGTTCCCCATATTAATGCGTTGATCACAGGATTGGGGTATACCTTTATGGAGACTCAACGTTTACCCCAAAAAGCGATAAGCCTCATCGCCAAGTCTCTGTATTGGATAGCGCTACGCCCATGTGAGAATGTATTTTTTCAGAATCCAGATGATAAGCACCTGTTTGAATCGATGGGTTTAGTAAGCACAGCCAAATCTACATTGGTGAAAGGCTCAGGCATTAATATCGAACAATTTACGCCGCATCATTTTCCTGAGTTGACTCATATTCACTTTCTTATGATCGCTCGCCTGATAAAAGACAAAGGCGTGATAGAGTATGCACACGCTGCCGAAAAAGTCAGGCAAGATTTTCCCAATGCAACGTTTCATTTAGTGGGCTGGTTTGACGATAACCCGACTGCCATTTCGAATGAGCAGGTAGTAAAGTGGGAGCAAAATGGAACATTAATATTTCACGGAAAGCTAGACGATGTGAGGCCGATAATACAGCGTTGCCATGTATATGTTTTACCGTCGTACCGAGAAGGCACACCGAGAACGGTGCTAGAGGCCATGGCGATGGGACGGCCAATTATTACGTCCGACGCGCCTGGGTGTCGAGAAACCGTTGAGACTGATTACAACGGTTTATTGGTTCAGGTTAAAAACAGTGATGCGTTGGCACACGCCATGAAAACATTCTGTGAGCACCCCGATAAAATCGCGCAATTCGGTGGCGCGTCTCGTGAGCGCGCGGAAAGGTTGTACGATGTGCGGAAAGTCAATGCGTCAATGTTGTACGCGATGGAAGGAGAGGGTTAAATGTTAAAGCGAGTATTTGATGTGTTGGTGGCGTTGGCCGCCTTGTGCCTGTTGTCTCCTTTTATATTAATCGTGTGGGTGCTTGTGGCGACAAATTTAGGTACACCGGTGCTGTTCACGCAAATACGCCCAGGCCTCAATGGTAAACCGTTTAAAATGATTAAGTTTCGGAGTATGACCGACGCGAAAGGCGAAACGGGCCAACTGCTCCCTGATGACGTTAGGTTAACGCGATTTGGTCGTTGGCTTAGAGCAAGCAGCTTAGATGAGCTACCAGAGTTAATCAATGTGTTAAAAGGCGATATGAGCCTGGTTGGCCCCAGACCATTATTGATGGAATATTTGAGCTTGTATAACAATGAGCAGGCAAAGCGACACAATGTGAAGCCGGGAGTGACGGGTTGGGCGCAAATTAATGGGCGAAATGCTATATCTTGGGCTGAAAAATTTAAACTAGACGTATGGTATGTAGAGAATCATTCCTTTTGGCTTGATATAAAAATTTTGTTTCTCACGGTTAAAAAAGTCGTTGTGCGAGAGAATATTTCCCAGACGAATCATGCCACAATGGAGAAGTTCACAGGACATGAATAAACAGAATCGGCGGCTCGTGATCGTAGGCGCGGGCGGTCATGGCAAAGTTGTGGCAGATTGCGCAGAGCGTATGGGGCGATGGTCAGAGATCGTTTTCGCAGAC
The DNA here is from genome assembly GCF_025751585.1 of Fluctibacter corallii. Classification (GTDB taxonomy): domain Bacteria; phylum Pseudomonadota; class Gammaproteobacteria; order Enterobacterales; family Alteromonadaceae; genus Fluctibacter_A; species Fluctibacter_A corallii. Next base: position 11,250 of record NZ_JAOWKX010000016.1, on the reverse strand, counting down.
TCCAATTTCCCCACAAAACAGCACTGCTTGGGTTTTTCAGTGGTATGTCATCCAGATAATATTGAGTCTGTGATAACTGAATCGACAGATGCGTTTGTTGCTGTCGGAGACAATCATGCGCGTAAACGTATTGCACAGTCTTTACCTATTCCTCATGAACGACTAGTTTCGCTTGTGCATCCAAACGCGGTCGTCAGTCGTTATGTAAAAATTGGACAAGGCGTGTTGATACTGGCTGGCGCGGTGATTAACGCCGATACGGCAATTGAAGATGGGAGCATCGTGAATACGTGCGCATCGGTGGATCATGATTGCGTAGTTGGCGCTTACTCACATCTTGCGCCCGGTGTTCACTTGGCTGGTGCCGTTGATGTTGGGCAAGAATGCTTCTTAGGTGTAGGGGTGAGTGTGATCCCTAAGGTAACAATAGGAACAAATACTATTGTGGGAGCCGGTGCAACCGTTATTCAAAACCTGCCCGCGAATATCACGGCAATAGGCACTCCCGCAAAACAAAAATAATAAGGATTAGGTTGTATGCTAAATGGTCCATTTTCCCCTTGGCCTTGTTACTCAGATGAAGAAAAGCAAAAGGTCACTGAGGTCATTACCTCAAACAAAGTAAATTATTGGACTGGCCAGGAAGGGCGTGAATTTGAAAAAGAGTTTGCGCACTTTTCAGATAGTGAGTTTGCGATAGCCGTGGCCAACGGCACGCTCGCTCTAGACTTGGCCTTTAGAGGGTTAGCATTGCCAGCAGGCAGTGAAGTGATTGTGACATCACGGACGTTCTTGGCATCGGTATCGTCAATCGTGTTGGCTGGGTTGACGCCTGTGTTTGCCGATGTCGATGCTGACTCGCAGAATATTACACTTGACACCATTAAAGCCGTTGTGACTGAAAAAACCCGAGCAATTGTGTGCGTGCATTTGGCGGGATGGCCGTGTGATATGCCGTCGATTATGGCATTTGCGGAATCTAACAATATCAAGGTGATTGAAGACTGCGCACAGGCGCATGGTGCTAAGATAAACGGACAATCGGTAGGCAGCTTTGGGCACGTGTCAGCATGGTCATTCTGTCAAGATAAAATCATGACGACGCTGGGTGAAGGCGGCATGGTCACCACAAATTCAAACGCGCTGTGGAGTAAAATGTGGTCGTTTAAAGATCACGGTAAATCTTGGAGTGCCGTATACGAGCAGTCTCATCCACCAGGGTTTCGTTGGTTGCATGAAAGCTTTGGTACCAATTGGCGACTCACAGAGGTGCAGTCAGCAGTGGGCCGGATTCAGTTGTCACGTATGCCGCAATGGCTAGAAACGCGAACCCGGTATGCCACACAAATTTGGGCAACCGCGCAACACTGTGATGGACTTCGCGTGCCCCAGTTGCCAGCTGCGATTCAGCATGCACACTATAAGTGCTATGTATTTGTTGAGCCTGCCAAACTGGCTGAAGGTTGGACGCGTGATCGTATTATGAATACTATGGTGGAGCGAGGTGTTCCTTGTTTTTCAGGCTCTTGCTCTGAAGTATACAAAGAGAAGGCGTTTGACGACACTGGCTTGCGTCCGGAGCATGCACTCCCTGTAGCATCTGAATTGGGCGAAACGGCGCTTATGTTTCTTGTTCATCCTACCCTGACACAGGCCGAAATAGACTTAACGTGTAATGTATTAACAGACGTGATGGCTGAAGCGACGCAATGATTGAATGGATTCTGAGTCTACGCTCAAAAACAAAATTACTAATGATGGCCACATGGGATGTGTCGGCCCTCATTCTTGCTCTGCTTTTTGCCTATTGGGTTCGCCTTGGGGTATCAGATTGGCATTTTACTGCGCTTGATTGGGCAACCCTGTTTGCTAATGTGATTTTTTGTATCAGCGTGCTCGTATTGTTGGGACATTACCATCAGGTGATTCGCTACATTAATATCAAAGCCATATTTATCATTGTGATGGCTTTGACTGCTTCTGTCGGATATTTACTGAGTGCTAAGTTTTTACTGGGCATGTTTATGCCTCTATCTGTGCCCATTCTTTATTTTGCTATTTCTGTTTTTGCTTTAGCGGTGCCACGATTACTGATTCAGGCATCGTTTCAAATGCAGAGTTACCGACTTGGCGATAAATGTCTGATTTATGGCGCATCTGACACGGGGCGATTGCTTGCAAGTAGTTTACTTACTGGAACAGAATTGGTTCCCGTTGCCTTTGTTGATGATAAAAAAATATATCAAGGTAAGCAGATTTTGGGGTTGCCAGTTATTCAGCGAGACAGTATTCCTGAATTTGCTAAAAAGTTTGCGGTTAAAAAAATGCTATTAGCGGTGAACAACTCCTCTTCTCAGCGTCGGCAAGAACTGATAAAAGAGCTAGAACCTTATGCAATCGAACTACTGTCGGTTCCCAACTTGTCTGACATTCTTTCGGGCAAGCGGAGAATAGATGAATTAACAGAAATCAACATCGAAGAATTGCTAGGGCGTGATCCTGTCCCTCCTTTGCAAGCGCTACTTAGCGTGAATATCACAGGGAAAACGGTGATGGTGACTGGTGCGGGAGGCTCAATTGGTAGTGAGCTATGCCGTCAAATTATCAAGCAAGCGCCCGATACACTTATTCTGTACGAGTTATCAGAATTTAACCTGTATCAAATCGAAACTGAGTTGGCTCGGGTGAAAGCTCGGGAGAATGATAAGTGCTGCTCCCCAACCAAAATTGTGCCTGTGCTTGCATCAATACAAGATTCTGACGTGCTGAGGCATATATTTACAACCTATAAGATACACACCATATACCATGCAGCGGCATACAAGCATGTGCCCATGATTGAAAACAATGTTTCAGCTGGAGTGAAGAACAATATTTTTGGTACGGCAAATGTAGCTCTGACTGCCATGGAGTTTGAGGTGGAAAAGTTTGTGCTTGTGTCTACCGATAAAGCGGTGCGTCCAACCAATATTATGGGGGCGACTAAACGTTTTGCAGAGTTGTTTATTCAGGGGATCGCCGATTTAGGTGCCAAGACGGAATTTGCCATAGTGCGATTTGGAAATGTGCTTGGCTCATCTGGCTCTGTTGTGCCGTTATTCACTCGACAAATAAAGGCGGGGGGACCTATTACCGTTACGCATCCTGATATCACCCGCTTTTTTATGACAATTCCTGAGGCCGCTGCGTTGGTCATACAAGCCGGAGCAATGGGAAAAACTGGGGAAGTGTATGTGTTAGATATGGGAGAGTCGGTTAAGATTGTTGATTTAGCAACGAAAATGGCGCACTTAATGGGGCATGAAGTAAATAGTCCGCATTCGCCAAACAACATTAATATTCATTTTACCGGTTTACGCCCAGGAGAAAAATTATATGAAGAGCTGTTGATCAGTGATGCAAAAGCATACACTGAACATCCTCGTATCATGGGGGCTGAGGAAATTAAATTAGATTTTGAAGACGTTGTTATGTTGATTGATAAACTCAATGTGGCACTGAATAACAAAAATGAAAATGCGGTGAAGCAAATACTGATTGACGCGCCTTTAGCGTATAGCGCGCCGAATGATGCACTGTATGCTTTGAGCGATACGCCAAAGGCCAGTTAGTTACCGTAATAAATGATTGAGTTTTAAACAAAATTGCCGATAACGTGGTAATGAAGTAGTCAGTAGTACATTTATGGAAAGAATAACCCTCGCAACGATGTGTAGACTGGGCCTGTTTTGTATGGTGGCTGTTATGTCTAGCTTAGCGACCGCCTCTTTGCCTGATAAGCTTGAATATTCACCTTTGCAAGCTGAGTTGGGTGGCATTTACAGTGATAACCTTAATCCAACGTTGAAGAATGATGTATCTGGCTATGGGGCGTCGTTAGCCGTAAATGGCATGCTGCATCACCGTTTTGAAGGTGCTGAGATAGCGCTGGATTACGATGCCAGTTCGGAATACCTTAAAGGATCTTCGTCAGAGGCAGAGTTTGACGATAGTTTCCTTGATTATTCACTGGGTATTTACTCACACCTCTACCTTCAACCTGCGTGGCAGTTACATCTGGGCATTGCGACGCGCCAGGACGAGCAACGTTTTGGCGAGGGGATTTCGCGGTTTCAGAAAAATCAAATGTCCCCCTTTACGTTGATTCAGCAAGACATATCGAGTCAGCTGATATATGGCGTGTCGCCTGATTATCGTTCTATATCGGTGTCTTTGGGTTACAAAACTGATCGATACCGAGAAAACGCCATTTATCCGCAGCAATTTGAAAGTGACGAGAGCTCGGCGGCAGCCACTTTGCGTTTTGCTATATCTGATGCCACACAATTGCTTGCAGAAGTAGAAGCCCAATCATTCGATTATGCAGCCATATCGCGTGAGGATTTTAATGTCTATAGCGCGTTGGGCGGTGTGTATTGGCAATTGTCGGGAAAATCTGCACTAAGTCTTATGCTGGGCGGTTATCAAAATCATGCTGATAATGGTGGTGATACGTCTGGTCTTCGCTGGAAGGTGGGGTTTGAGTATTCTCCTTATGAAGACAGTGAACTTATTTTTCATTCGGGCAGAGTAAATAAAACATCAGAAGACTTATTCGCTAGTCGCAGCATTGAAGATAGCTACTCCATTGCATGGACGCGAGCGTTTAACAGTCGTTGGCAATTGGCGACCAATGGAACCTATAAACGCGTTAAGTTTCAGTCTGATAATATAACCAATGCCCCTTCGTCTGAGGTGAAAGAATGGGCGCTTAATGTACTTATTGGCTTTCAGCTTTCAAGCTTTCAATCTTTGGCACTTGAGATGATGCATAAAGACGTTAAAGGCGATGGGACGGTCGTGGAATACGATCAGAATGAAGTGAATATACTATGGAAGTACCAGTTATGAAGTCGTTGTTGCTGGTTAATCTGATGGTGTTTTGTAGTTTGTTACTGAATAAAAGCTACGCAGTAACGCTGTCACAAATTGAAATTGGCACAGGGGATGTCATTTCCGTCGAGGTATATAACGAACCCGATTTGACAGTAAAAACCAAAGTAGATGGCGCGGGCTTAGTGAAGTTTCCACTGATCGGAGACATTAAGGTCACTGGAAAAAACGTTCACGTGCTGGCAGCAGAGATCGAAACAGCATATAAAGACGGCTATTTGGTTTCACCAAATGTGGCCGTTAAAATTCTTTCGTTCAGGCCATTTTATATTCGTGGTGCCGTCAATTCATCTGGGGCATATCCGTTTGAATTTGATCTTACCGTAGAGAAAGCCATTGCGGTGGCGAGAGGCCTGAAAGACCGCGCATCACAAAAAGAATGGTATATTCTGCGTGGTGAAAATAAATCACGAATTCTGGCGACAAAAGACACACAAGTGTTGCCAGGTGACATTATTGAGATCAAAGAAAGTTTATTCTAGTCATGCAGTCAGATAACCTCCAACATCAACAAGCGCCGATGTTAGATATTGGTGACTTAATTGCCATTGCATGGGCGAAAAAGTTTCGTATCTTGTTGACTGCGGCGCTGATAATCGTGGCGGGTGGCTATTATATTAAATCGTTACCAAAAATTTATACGGCCTATGCGACACTGTCAGTTGGCGGTTCTGAACAAAGTAATTCTTTGCCATTTAACCTTGCTTCTCTTGCTGCGTCGGGTGACGCCAAAATGGGTACTCATATTGAGTTTTTGAAATCTCGCCAATTTGCTGAAAAGTTGATTGTTGATAACCTTCTGCTAAAAGCGTTCAAACAATATGAAAGTCGAGAGGAAACCCTCTATCACGCTATAGACACCTTCAGACGCGGTCTGGGATTGGCCAAGTTGGGCGATACAAATATGCTTCAAGTGAGTTATATGTCCCCTGATCCTGAATTGGCTGCAAGAATTGCCAATGCAGTCGGGCCTACTTTTTTCATCATACAGAAAACCCGAAAACGGGAAAAAGCCAACAACGCCACGAATTGGTTAAATGGTCAATTAGATTCAGTGCAAACCAAGCTCAGCGAGGCAGAGGAGTCGCTGCAATCGTACTTGCGTACGCATACGTTAATCGATGTAGGTAGCCAGATAGAACTGGCGCGAACAGAAATTTCTACATTGTTGAGTGAAAAGCTGCATAACGATAAGGCATTAGCTGGGGTGTCTGCGACGGTGGACACAGTACAAAAATACAAAGGTAACACGTCTAAATTACTTAGCATTCCTTGGTTGATGAAACAAAACATTATTCAAGATATGCGTGTGCGAATTAATGTCGCAGAGCAGCATTTAAATGAAGTGTCTAAGCGTTACAAGCATAAGCACCCTAAGCATATCGCGGCAACATCAGCCTACACCTCTTTAGTGCAGGAACAGGAAGAGCTGGTGGTTAAGTTACTGGAGGGATTGCGGCAGGAATTTGAAACACTGCGATCCCGCAGCCAAGAACTTCAGGCACAAATTGATGCGGCGAAGGCTCGACACAGTGAATTGGGAAATCACGAAATTAACCTTGCTAGGCTGCGCAGACAAGCCGAATCTATGCAGAGATTATATGATTCGTTTTTGTCACACCTAAACGATACCCAATTGATGAGAGACTTTGGTGATAATGACGACTACGTCATTATTGATTACGCCAGCGTTCCCAAACGTCCGTCTCACCCTAAAGTGGTCGCACTGTTTGCTGCACTGGTGCTAGCAAGCCTTTTGTTTAGTATTGCGGGTTGGGTCTTCTTGCATTTGGTGAGTGATAAATACAATCGCTACAGAAAGCTTTTTGATAAGTTAAATGTTCCAATTTTGGTGGATGTGCCTAAATTAAGTTCAAATTGGGGGAAGAAGTCGGTCGAAGATCGAATCATGCGGGAACGCCAAAGCTTTGTGTTCTCAGAAGCAATACGAACACTACGTACGTCAGTGATGGTAAGATCGGAAAATGAAGAAAACAGAATCATTGCGGTAACCGCGCTCAGTAAGGGCGACTCAGACGCCTACCTTTCTGCACATCTTGCTGAATCGTTTGCACGTATAGAAAGCACCTTGCTTATGGATGCAAATCTGCGTGAGCCTGCCATCGCCAATTTATATGGCATGCCAATTGATACGGCGGGTATCATTAATTTATTGACTAAAAGCGCAAAAGCAAGCGAATGTATGCGCCGCATACCAACGATGAAATTAGCCGTTATGCCCTCTGGGCCGCTGCCGTCAGATCCGACCGTGTATTTGTCTAAACCCCGCTTTAAAGGATTGTTGCAGCGATTAGGCGTGTTGTTTGAGCGGCTAGTGATTGAATTGCCACCGTTGAGTACAGTGAGTGATGCATTGGTGGTATCAAGGTATGTTGATGGTGTGATTATTGTGTGCGATGTTGAAAAGAGTGATACCAAAGATGTGATCAACGGCATACAGCGATTAAAAGACATTAATGCACCCATATTGGGTGTCGTCATTCACCGAGCTAAGAAAACAAAAGAGGAATTTGTTGACGAAAGCCTTACCAGAAGGCTTCTCAATCGTGTTTTAAAAATCTAAAATAGCGGGTATTGTTTATCTCGCGTCGTGCTTTGTGTTTACAGAACTGGTACGTGACTGTCTAATTAGGTTAGATGTATTGCCCTCATTAACTCCTTTTCATACCTTTGGCTTATCTGCTGAGTGCCCTCAAATCATAACGGTCACGTCTATTCATCAACTGAAAACAGTACTTGCAAAACACGCTGATAATGCAATTCTGTTGGGCGAAGGCAGTAATTGTATTTTCATCGAAGATATCAATGTGCCAGTCATTGTCATACAAACGAAAGGAATAGAGCACGAAAGAGTGAGTGATGGCATTATCGTACGAGCGCAAGCAGGCGAGAACTGGCATCAGTTTGTAACCCATTGTCTTCACCATGGCTGGCATGGGCTTGAAAATTTAGCACTGATTCCGGGAACAGTGGGGGCTGCGCCAATACAAAATATTGGTGCATACGGCGTAGAAGTCGCACAATTTATTCACCAAGTACATGTATTAGATAGATTTACGCTTGAGGCTTTTGTGCTTGAAGCAAAAGCATGTGAGTTTGGGTATCGCGAGAGTGTTTTTAAACAGGTGCACGGACGACATCTTGTGGTGACACAAGTTGACTTTCATTTGCCAAGCGAGTGGGCTCCTAACGCACAATATGCAGAATTGCGAGCATTATCATCGCCTTCTGCAGACGCTATTTATCATGAAGTCATCAAGATTCGGACACGTAAATTACCTGATCCGAATGTTGACGGTAATGCAGGTAGCTTTTTTAAAAACCCCGTTATCAGTGAAGCACTGTTTACGCGTTTACAACAGGAGTATGGTCTGATTGCTGGATTCAAACAGCAAGATGGCATTAAAATTCCCGCAGCTTGGCTAATTGACAAGTTAGGCTTCAAAGGAAAAGCCACTGGTGGCATTCGGTGTCACCCAAACCAACCTCTTGTTTTGTCGAACTTTCAACATGGAACCGGTAGCGAGCTACTTATGTTGGCAAGAGAAATTAAGCAGGCGGTTGAAAAGGAATTTTCCATCGTATTGGAAAACGAAGTCAGACTTATTGGAAAAGAGGGATTGATTGCACTATGACAAGGCAATCTGAACACGCTAGAAATTTTATTCTGCAAACATTGTCGGATGGCAATTTTCATTCAGGTGAAGCATTAGGTGCTTCACTTAATATTAGTAGAGCGGCTGTTTCTAAGCACATCAAGGTGCTTGCATCGCTGGGTTTGGACATTTTTAGTGTGACCGGGCGAGGTTATAAGCTCGCCTCTTCTTTAGATTTATTAAATGCATCTCGAATTTCTGATATTAGTACAACAGTTAATCACGACAAACTGACTGTACTGAATGTTACCGACTCGACAAATGTGTATGTAAAGAAGAACCTTAACCAGATGACAAGCGGTGATGTCTGCTTGGCAGAAGCGCAGACAGCGGGGCGCGGACGACATGGTCGAACATGGGTATCGCCTTATGGGGCGGCGTTATATTTATCAATGTATTGGCGCTTTGATGGGGGACATCAGGCATTAAGCGGACTTAGCCTAGCCATCGGTGTTGCGATTGCGCGCACATTAAAGGCATTGGACATTAATGATGTTAATCTGAAATGGCCAAATGATGTATATGTGTCTGGGCGAAAAATCGCTGGCGTTCTCATTGAAGTGGAAGGGCAGATGGGTTCTGCGTGTGATGCTGTAATTGGTATTGGGTTGAACATGTCACTTCCAAGCAATATTACTGGCATAGATCAGCCGTTTACTGATCTGCAAAATGCGTTAGAAAACGTACCGTCAAGAAATCACGTCGCAGCGTTATTGATTGATAATCTGAATACTGTATTGGATATGTTCTCTCAGCATGGACTTGCTGGCTTTGTAGGCGAGTGGCAAATGCTGGATATCTTCTCGGGTGAACAAGTGAAGCTACTAATTGGCGAAAAAGAAGTACACGGCATGTGTGCGGGTATTAACGACAGTGGCGCGTTGTTACTAGATTTGGGTGGAAAACTCGAAGCCTTCTATGGTGGCGAAATCAGTGTCAGGGCCGTCTAAGTACCTTCTTATCGACGTAGGAAACACGCGTATTAAATACGCGTGGTTTCATTCTGCGGGGCAACAACAATATGCATTGCACTATTGCGATCATGCTAAGGGTTTAGACGCTGACATCAAACAAGCCACGTTTGTGTTTATCGCCAGTGTTGCTAGGCCTGACGTAGCCGCAGAGTTGTCTCACTTGGCTAAAACAAACAACATTCCGTTTAAAATTATTCAAACAGAAGCTCAATCTTTCGGTATCCAATGTGCTTATACGCATTTTAATCATTTGGGTGTAGATCGTTGGTTAGCGGTATTAGCCGCTCGGTGTATAACCTCGAAACCTTGCGCCGTATTAGATTTAGGCACCGCGGCAACTTGTGATTTTGTAGTGGGTTCTGAGCATGTCGGCGGCTGGATTGCGCCAGGTTTTAATCTGATGCGCCGTTCATTGTTTAAGGATACGGCAAACGTGTTTGGTAATGATGAAGCGGTCTCAGAGTTAAGAATAGGGAACGCCACGCCTGATTGCGTTAATTATGGTGGATTCGCCATGTTGTCGGGATTTGTTCATCAAGCTGAAGCAGTAATGCGAAACCGCTATGATGATTATTGCCTAATCGTTGCTGGCGGAAACGCTGAAATGATGAAAAAAGAAGCAAACGATACATGGTTAGTAAGAAATGATGTCGTTTTGTTAGGGATGAGTCATTGGATTTCACTGCATGAAAATGCTTAATTGTGCCTACAAATACTTAAATTTTGAGCATTGTGGCGCATAAGTGAGCAAACGAACTAAAAAAATCAATTTTTTTTATTTCAACACTTGCACACCTCAAATCATTACTCTAGAATTCGCACCCACTTGATGCAGTGCCGACTTAGCTCAGTTGGTAGAGCAACTGACTTGTAATCAGTAGGTCGCCAGTTCGACTCCGGCAGTCGGCACCATCAATTCCTGGAGGGGTTCCCGAGTGGCCAAAGGGATCAGACTGTAAATCTGACGGCTCAGCCTTCGCTGGTTCGAATCCAGCTCCCTCCACCATATTTTATGCATATGTTAGATAGCGACATGTGCAGGAGTGAAAAGCTACTCCACCACTTTCACAATGAGGTGGCCAGAGAATAGGTTTTGCGGGCATCGTATAATGGCTATTACCTCAGCCTTCCAAGCTGATGATGCGGGTTCGATTCCCGCTGCCCGCTCCAAATCCAGTGCTGATATAGCTCAGTTGGTAGAGCGCACCCTTGGTAAGGGTGAGGTCGGCAGTTCAAATCTGCCTATCAGCACCACTTTCTCCCCAGCTCATTTTATTCAAGCTTCTTAATAACAACTTTGCTGGGAATTAGAGAAATGGCAAAAGAAAAGTTCGAACGTACGAAACCGCACGTTAACGTTGGTACAATCGGCCACGTTGACCACGGTAAAACTACTCTTACAGCAGCGATCACTACTGTACTGGCAAAGACCTACGGTGGTTCAGCTCAAGCATTCGATCAAATCGATAACGCACCAGAAGAGCGTGAGCGTGGTATCACAATCGCGACTTCTCACGTAGAGTACGACACGCCTACACGTCACTACGCACACGTAGACTGCCCAGGACACGCTGACTATGTTAAAAACATGATCACGGGTGCTGCACAGATGGACGGCGCAATCCTAGTAGTAGCTGCAACTGATGGCCCTATGCCTCAGACACGTG
>NZ_JAOWKX010000015.1 GCF_025751585.1 Fluctibacter corallii | reverse complement strand
GTTGGTGAAATCGCATAAAAAAATCCGATGACTAGTGATCATCGGATTTTGAACTTATGAAAGGATCGGTCAACCGATCCTTAGATTTTTTAACTATTGCCGCTTAACTGATCGGCATTAGTCGTTAGAGACGGTATTTTTGTAATAAGTTAGCGGTTAAGCGCTTATACGTTAAAACGGAAGTGGATAACGTCGCCGTCTTTAACGATGTAATCTTTTCCTTCTAAGCGCCATTTACCCGCGTCTTTAGCACCTTGTTCGCCTTGGAACTCAACATAGTCGTCAAATCCAATTACTTCTGCGCGAATAAAGCCTTTTTCAAAGTCAGTATGAATTTTTCCGGCCGCCTGCGGGGCAGTGGAGCCAACAGGGTATGTCCACGCACGCACTTCTTTTACGCCTGCGGTGAAATACGTTTGCAGTGTTAGCAGGTTATAACCCGCTCGGATAACACGGTTTAATCCTGGTTCTTCTAGGCCCATGTCAGCCATAAATTCATCACGCTCATCATCGTCAAGTTCGGCGATTTCTGATTCAATTTCTGCGCAAACTGCCACCACAACGGCATCTTCAGCGGCGGCAATCTCTTTCACCTGATCCAAATACGGGTTGTTCTCAAAGCCGTCTTCGTTCACGTTTGCAATGTACATGGTCGGCTTAAGTGTTAGCATGTTCATGTAGCTGATTGCTGCAACTTCTTCTTTTTCAAGCGACAGTGAGCGAAGCAATTTACCTTCATCAAGATGAGGTTTAATTTTTTCTAAAACCTTTAATTCGAATTTTGCATCTGCATCGCCACCTTTGGCACGCTTACCAACGCGAATAAGAGCTTTCTCAGTAGATTCTAGGTCTGCCAAGGCCAATTCTGTATTAATAACGTCGATATCGTCTTGCGGATTTACGCGGCCTGCAACGTGAACGATGTTGTCGTTTTCAAAACAACGCACTACATGGCCGATAGCGTCTGTTTCACGGATGTTAGCGAGGAATTTGTTACCCAGCCCTTCACCTTTCGATGCGCCTTCAACTAATCCGGCAATATCAACAAATTCCATGGTAGTAGGAATAACGTTCTGCGGATTGACGATTTTCGCTAACTGATCTAAACGTGTGTCTGGTACGGGCACGACACCTGTATTTGGCTCAATTGTACAAAAAGGGAAGTTGGCAGCCTCAATACCCGCTTTCGTTAGCGCATTGAACAACGTTGACTTACCAACGTTTGGCAATCCGACAATGCCGCATTTAAAACCCATGTGTTATTCCTCAAAGAAAATGCTGTAATGGCTATCATGAAAAGCGATAGCGTATGTTCTATTCGGCCTTGAATGAATGTAGACGGTTCATTGCTGCTTTCAAATCTTGTTTGAAAAGAATATCAGTACAGCGTAATGCCTCGTCGATGGCCGCATCCATTTGTGCTTGTTCGTGTTGCGGTGCTTTACCCAACACATGCCCTGTCACTTTATGTTTGTCACCAGGGTGACCAATGCCAATACGTAAACGTAAAAAGTTTTTATTGTTCCCAAGCTTGCTGACAATGTCTCTTACACCGTTTTGGCTAGAGCTTCCGCCTTGTTTAAATTTTGCTACGCCAGGTGGCAAATCAAGTTCGTCAAAGGCGACGAGAATATTTTCTGGGGGAATTCTAAAAAAATTTGCTAGCGCGCCAACAGACTGACCGCTTTTGTTCATGTACGTTGTGGGGATAAGTAGACGAACATCGGTACCGTTTATGGTTATTCTGCCAGTAAAGCCGAAATACTTATTTTCTAGTTTCATCTGACAATGATGTTGTTTTGCTAGAGCCTCTACAAACCAGGCGCCTGCATTGTGACGGGTGTTTTGATATTCAGGGCCTGGATTACCCAGGCCCACGATAAGTTGTATGTCAGACAAACAACTTATTCCTCAGTTGCTTCTTCTTCGCCTTCAGCAGCGTCAGCGCTTGCGCCTTTAGCCGCTTTGATCGTTACTACAGCTAGATCGTGATCTTCGCCTTTAGCAAGCTCAGTAAGTGCAACACCAGCAGGAAGCGTAAGGTCAGACAAGTGAACTGTCTCGCCTTTAGCAACGTTTAGCAGATCAACTTCGATGAACTCAGGAAGGTTGCCAGGTAGGCAGCTTACTTCAACTTCGTTGATGTGATGTTCAGCATGACCGCCGTCAGTTTTGATTGCAGGTGCTTTGTCTTCATTGATGAAGTGAAGAGGAACTTGAACAGTTACTTTTACAGATGCGTCAACACGTTGGAAGTCAAGGTGAGTAACCTTAGGCTTGTAAGGGTGACGCTGCATGTCTTTAACTAGCGCTTCTACAGTCTCACCGCCAATGTTTAGAGTAAGAACGTGTGAGTAGAACGCTTCGAATTCTTGCGCTTGGATAACTTTGTTGTGATCAAGCGTTAGTGCTAGTGGCTCTTTGCCCGCACCGTAAAGGATTGCAGGTACTTTTTCTTCACGACGTAGGCGGCGGCTCGCACCTTTCCCCATGTCAGTACGTACTTCTGCATCTAGGTTAAAAATTGCATCAGACATGATAATAAACTCCAAAAAATAAATTCTGTAAGCCTTTGCGACCAAGACTTACCTAAAGTTGTTTTGAACAAACAAAACAACACCCTCTAAAAAAGGGCGGCGAATTCTAACATTGCTATTTAATTCAAACAAGTGGGATCTTCGCCTAAGAATCCACTTTGCGAATAGATTAGGTATTGGTGCTGTCTTTTTTGCGTAACTTTTCTTTGTACATGTTTTCATCAGCGATTGCGATGTGGGAGGCAAGGTCGTATTCGGAGTCATGAGGGATATTCGCCACACCCGCACTAAATGAGAGGGTATACGGTTTGGGGTTATGTTTGTTGTACTCGTCTAGTAAATGAGAAAAGCGCGTAAGAATATCTTCAACATCGCCTGCATCTGAATTGGTGAGCAGGGCAACAAACTCGTCTCCACCGAGCCGTGCGAATACGTCTGACTCTCTAAATCCTTGCTGCATCATGTCGGCAAATGCAATGAGTGCGGCATCCCCTTCGGCGTGGCCATGAGTATCATTAATGGGTTTGAAATCATCGAGATCAAATAAGATTAATGACGCAGGACGTTGTGAACGCTTGCAAAAGGTTAATGCGCGTTCTGCTAGGGCGAAGAAGCCACGCCGATTTGATATTTTCGTGAGATCGTCAATGGTCGCAAGTTGCATGCTGGCGATTTCTTGTTCCACCATAGTGGCAAGATCTTCCAGCAATGACACATCTTCAGCGTTAAGTTGTCTTGGTTTTTTGTCAATTAAACAGAGCGTGCCTATTTTCTCTCCGTTAGACATACGCAATGGCACACCTGCATAAAAGCGAATATTAGGATCACTTTTTACAAGTGGATTGTCGTTGAAGCGCGCGTCTTTCAGTGCATTTGGAATGACAAAGGTATCGTCGTCTAAAATGGCGTGGCCACAGAATGAAATGTTTCGTGGGGTTTCGTTGGCCTCCAGCCCTTGCTTTGATTTAAACCATTGGCGTTCGTGATCAATCAAACTGATAAGGGAAATCGGCACATCAAACATGCGCTTTGCAATGCGTGTTAAACGGTCGAAACGCTCTTCAGGTGACGTATCTAAAATACGTAATGCGTCAAGCGTTCTCTGTCGCTCGTCTTCAGATTCCGGTACTGGTGCTTCTAACATTAGATCCAATTTGTCTTGAACGTTTATTAAGATTTAGACCATCACGGCGTGTCTTGCAGACTTTTATTCACTTCAGTCTGGATTAATTTTTGGGGTGACGGAAATTGAACCCAGAGGTGTTATCGTTAGGAGACAATGGAGCGCGTTTTAACAGAACGATTATATAAAACGCGCGATATTCGCTGTGTATTCATGGCGAAAAAGCCGCAAATTTACATATTAATAGCTGTTGGGCGCGTGGCCTGCCTTGCTGTCGTCTAGCACGGTGACTTCTTGAACGCGAAGTACTTTACCGTATTGTTGAAATGTCATCACGCCATCGTCAATGAGACCGGTAATTTTCACGCGTAAGCCTGGGCGCAAATATTGTTTGTCGATGCCATATGGCATGTACTTTTGACCGCTGTCACCGTCAAATCCCCAAAAACCGCCCTCAAGGCTTTTGTAAACAATCACGCCTGACTCAGTCACTTCTGGCAGCTCTGCCTGACGTAACTTTTCTTTGAGCTTTTCAGAGGGGCGCTTTGAATCAGTTGGCTTTTCAGGCTTATTCATGACCACGGCTTCCTTTTTTTCTGCGGCTGTTTGGTTGCTATGGGTGCTTTCTGGCTTGCTGGCATCTGTATCTGACGTACCGTTGCACGCAGACACGCCCATACTCAAAAATAGAATGGCACCTAGATTAAACCGTTGCATGTGCTGCCTCCTTTAAAATCATCGTTATTCAGCAATGTATTGCAAAAGCATGAATGAACTTATATGAATAGGCAATGAATAGCGGTATTTTTTACAGAAAGTGAGAGTGGAAGTGATTGCGCACCCAGCGAGAATGCAGGGTGCGAAAAATAGAAGGTGTTACTTGAACTGAGTTTTCACCTTAGTATTCAAACATGGCAGAAATCGATTCCTCATTACTTACACGACGAATCGCTTCAGCTAGCATGTTTGAAAGTGTTAGTTGCTTCACTTTTGCCAGTGCTTTCATTTCTGGGCGAAGTGGAATACTGTCAGTGACGATAATTTCATCAATAACAGAATCTTTTAGGTTTTGCGCTGCATTGCCAGAGAAAATGGCATGGGTTGCATACGCATACACATTTCTTGCACCGTGTTCTTTGAGTGCTTCGGCGGCTTTTGCGAGCGTGCCACCTGTATCAATCATATCGTCGACAATAATACAGTCGCGGTCGTTAACGTCACCGATAATGTGCATCACTTGTGATACGTTCGCTTTCGGGCGACGTTTATCGATGATTGCCAAGTCTGTGTCGTTCAATAACTTCGCTGTTGCACGCGCTCTTACTACGCCACCGATATCAGGTGATACAACAACTGGATTGTGGAAATCACGTTGACGCATTTCATCCATAAGAATTGGCGTACCAAACGCATTATCTACTGGTACATCAAAGAAACCTTGAATTTGTTCAGCGTGTAAATCGATGGTAAGTACACGATCGACACCTACATTTGACAAAAAGTCAGCAACGACTTTTGCAGTAATAGGAACACGCGCTGAACGCACGCGGCGATCTTGGCGTGCATAACCGAAGTACGGGATTACCGCAGTGATTCTGCCTGCAGACGCACGACGGAAGGCATCGATCATGACGATGAGTTCCATTAGGTTGTCGTTGGTTGGCGCACAGGTAGACTGAATGATGAACACATCCGAACCACGGACATTTTCATGGATTTCGACGCTTATTTCTCCATCGCTAAATCGGCCAACGCTGGCGTGGCCAAGCTTCGTGTAGAGTCGATCTGCAACTTTCTGGGCGAGTTCTGGTACAGCATTACCAGCAAAAAGTTTCATGTCCGGCACAAGAGGTATCCTCGATACATTAAATTGTAGTTTGGCTGGGGTAGCTGGATTTGAACCAACGAATGGCGGGATCAAAACCCGCTGCCTTACCGCTTGGCTATACCCCAATCATTGTTAAGGCGTACTAACTATAGCGTATTTCTTGATGAATCAAGAGTTCGCATAGGGGATCAGTACGCTAATTTATATCTCATCCAGTTTGGCATACAGCGGTGAGCGATTGACGCCTTGCGCCACAAATCCTGTACACTCTTCGGGAAGTTGAGATAACACCCGCTCAGCTTCAGATTTCGTGTCGAAAACGCTAAATAAGCACGCACCCGTGCCGGTCATTCGAGACGGCGCGTATTCTAACAACCAGTGTAATAAATTTGCAACTTTGGGATAGCGTTCACAGACAATTTTTTGGCAATCGTTGTGTGTTTCTGAAAATTCATAATCTTGCAAGCGAATTTTGGGGGTATTGCGTGGTAAATTGGGGTGAGTAAATATTTCACCTGTCGACACGTGGCAACCAGGAAACACGACCAAATAGTATTTATTAGCCAGATTCAGCGGCGTTATTTGCTCGCCAACGCCTTCAGCGAACGCCGAGTGGCCGCGCACAAAAATAGGTACGTCCGCCCCCAGAGAAAGCCCGATATCAGCCAATTCATCGATGCTTAAATGGCATTGCCAAAGGTGATTTAGCGCAACTAAGGTCGTGGCTGCATTAGAGGAACCGCCACCGATTCCACCGCCCATGGGCAAGACTTTTTCTAGATAAATGTCGCAGCCCAAATCGGTATTTGACGCCTCTTGCAGCGCTTTAGCCGCACGAAAAATTAAATTGTCTACGTCTTTCACGCCTGCTATCGGCGTTTTCATCGAGATGCGCGATGAGGTATTTACCTCAAAAGCGAGCTTGTCGCCAAAATCCAACAGTTGAAAAACACTTTGCAGCGCGTGATAGCCATTATTCAGTCGCGCATTAATGTGCAAGAATAAATTTAATTTTGCGGGGCTGGGCCACCAATCTAAAGAAGTTGCCATGTATGTATTCTAATCTTGATTTGCGTATTGTGTTCCAAGGGGTTGGTGAGCACCAATTGATGCGGTAACCAAACATGATTAATTTTCTGATACTGACCAAAGGTGATTTGCCATTCACCACAGCTTGTACAATGCGGCGAGAGGGATTGCAGTAATCCGCGTTCATCAAAACGGTATGTGGCGTTTTCGGTAAACTGGCCCTTTATCCACTGCGGTAAGTGTGAAAGGGGGATATGCCAACCAGTGGTTCGTTGTATCAATGTTTCTGCATTGGCATCAACATAATATTGGTCATCTATCTGCATCTCTGCAAATTCATCAGTAGAGCGCATCGACATTAAATGCGTACCGATAAAGGTCGTAAACTTAACGTCGTATTCTTGTGTGTTTTGTACCCAGTTGAGGTTAGCACTAAATTTATCTTCGGTACTTTTGAATGCCATACGGCCTTTAATGGACCATTGATGAATGTTCGCCAGTTGTGCTTGATGAGCAGACGCATTCAAAGAAATCGGTGCTTGAGGCTTAGTCGCACATCCAGTTAATACGAGTACGAAGACAAAAGAAAAAAGGTAAAATATGCGAATGCGTAACAGTTTCATAAAAATCGTTATAAGATGTCAGTCTTTTCTATAGGAACATAGTTACGGCAATACTTTCAATAGGTTTCGCTTTTGCGTACAATGCCGCTCCCGTATAGAAAAGAAGTTCAGCCTAAAACACATCTCCATGACTTTATTAGCATTTGGAATCAATCACAAAACTGCACCTGTCGCGTTGCGGGAACGTGTCGCGTTTTCACCTGATGCATTGGTTCAGGCGCTAGAGTCGTTAAAAGAGGAAATGAGTGTTGAAGAGTCGGTGGTGTTGTCTACGTGCAATCGAACCGAGGTATATGTGCAAGCAGAAGATATTAGCGGAAAGCGTGTTGCAGACTGGTTGGCACAATTTCACGGTGTGAACTTCGGTGATCTTATTGAAAATAGCTACGCATATGAAAACGAAGATGCAGTGCATCACGTAATGCGTGTTGCTAGCGGTTTGGATTCTCTGATATTAGGCGAGCCGCAAATTCTTGGACAGGTGAAACAGGCTTACACCAGCGCCAAAAATACCGGCACCGTAAGTTCAAACTTTGAGCGTCTATTCCAGCAAACATTTTCTGTCGCTAAAAAAGTACGGAGCGAAACCGATATTGGCGCTAATGCTGTGTCAGTTGCGTTTGCAGCGGTGCAGTTAGCACGGCATATCTTTTCTTCGCTGGAAAAAAGCAAAGTCTTATTGATAGGTGCTGGCGAAACCATTGAGCTCGTTGCTAGGCACCTAAAAGAGCAGAATGTGTCGAGCATGATGGTGGCTAATCGTACGCTTGCCAGAGCACAATCTGTGGCTGCACCTCTTGGTGCGCAAGTGCTGACGCTGGCGCAAATTCCCCAGCATTTACATGAAGCTGATATCGTGATTAGTTCTACTGCCAGTCAGCTTCCTATTGTGGGAAAGGGTATGGTAGAGCGTGCGTTAAAAGCGCGTCGGCATAAGCCCATTTTTATGGTGGATTTGGCCGTTCCCCGAGACATCGAAGGGGAGGTGTCGGAGTTAGACGATGCGTATTTATATACGGTAGATGACTTACAACAGATAGTGCAAAAAAATCTGGACTCACGTCGTCATGCGGCAGCCGAAGCTGAAAAAATTATCAGTAATTATGCACAGCAGTATTTAGCGTGGACGCAAGAACAAGCGTCTATCGATGTCATTAA
This sequence comes from Fluctibacter corallii, assembly GCF_025751585.1. GTDB lineage: Bacteria > Pseudomonadota > Gammaproteobacteria > Enterobacterales > Alteromonadaceae > Fluctibacter_A > Fluctibacter_A corallii. The sequence continues at coordinate 16,272 of NZ_JAOWKX010000015.1, read as the reverse complement.
GACGTTTCGTCAACAAAGCGAAGCGCAAAAAACAAAGTTACAGGCTCGCGCCCTCAATCAACTTGCCGAAGGAAAAGCGCCTGAACAGGTTATAATTGAACTGGCAAACAAATTGACGAACAGTCTTATGCATGCGCCCACAAAGGCGCTTAAAAACGCCGCTCAGGCGCAAGATAAACGTCGACTCTCGGTTTTGGCAGATACATTCGGGCTTGAGACTAAACCAACGCCTGATGCATATTGCGAAGCAAAAAACGAGAAATAACCAGCCAGATTGGTAAGACAGGAAACCCATGAAAGATTCAGTCATTCGTAAATTAGAATCGTTAATCGAGCGCTTTGAAGAAGTGCAGGCATTGCTTGGCGAAGCCGATGTCATTTCCGATCAGGAAAAATTCCGAGCATTATCAAAGGAATACGCACAGCTTGAAGACGTGGTAAAAGCGTTTCGCGATTATCAGCAAGCGAAAGAAGATTTGGCCTCTGCAGAAGAAATGATGCAAGAAGATGATGCTGACATGCGTGAAATGGCGCAGGAAGAAATGAAGCAAGCCAACGAGAGCATTGAACGCCTTGAAATGGAGCTTCAAATTCTGTTGCTGCCTAAAGATCCTAATGACGATAACAGTTGCTTCCTTGAAATCCGAGCGGGAGCGGGCGGAGATGAAGCTGCTATTTTTGCTGGTGATTTATTCCGTATGTACAGTCGCTACGCTGAAACCCAAGGTTGGCGCGTTGAAGTGATTAGTACGAGCGAAGGCGAGCACGGTGGATACAAAGAAGTCATTGCCAATGTTCAAGGTGAAGGTGCCTACGGAATTATGAAGTTCGAATCGGGCGGACACCGTGTTCAACGTGTACCTGAAACAGAATCACAAGGCCGTATTCACACCTCTGCCTGTACGGTAGTGGTTATGCCTGAAATTCCAGAATCAGAAGCGATTGAAATTAACAAAGCGGATCTTAAAATTGATACCTACCGAGCGTCTGGTGCAGGTGGACAGCACGTTAACAAAACCGATTCTGCGATTCGTATAACTCACATGCCAACCGGCATCGTGGTGGAATGTCAGGATGAGCGCTCGCAGCACAAAAACCGTGCAAAAGCAATGTCGGTATTGCAATCACGCTTAAATCAGCTGGAAGAAGAGAAGCGCCAAGCTGAAGAAACCTCTACCCGCCGTAACCTTGTGGCAAGTGGCGATCGCTCAGAGCGTATTCGTACTTACAACTATCCTCAAGGGCGCGTTACGGATCATCGTATTAATCTGACGCTGTACCGTCTGGATGAAGTCGTTGCTGGCGACTTAGCAGCTATTCTCGAGCCAATTCGACAAGAGCACCAAGCTGACTTGCTTGCCTCGTTGTCGGATGCCTAACTGCCTGATAGGTTCGTTGGGTTGTAACGGTGAAGTCAATTGAATCGTGCTTGCACTGGGCCAAGCAGACCCTTGCGGGAGGCGAATCTCCCGCATTAGATGCGCGCGTATTGTTATGCCATTGTCTTGATGTGTCTGCTACCTATTTGATGACGTGGCCTGATAAGCCCATTACACAAAAGCAGTGGGACCAGTATCAGGCACTGATTCAAAAAAGAAAGCTGGGGCATCCTGTTGCCCATCTCATTGGCCATCGTGATTTCTGGACACTCAATCTCGAAGTTACGCCTGACACACTGATTCCGCGACCCGAGACAGAATTGCTGGTTGAACAAGCATTAGCCCTTGAGTTGCCTGCGCATGCCCATGTGTTGGATTTAGGCACCGGTACTGGTGCTATTGCGCTAGCGCTGGCGAGTGAAAGACCCGACTTACACATCATCGGTGTCGACTTTAATGAAAATGCCGTAGCGCTGGCTAAGCGCAATGGGGTATCTAATCACTTGCCTCAGGTGCAGTTTTTACACAGCAACTGGTTTGAACGAGTTCCAACACAAAAATTTGATCTCATCATTAGTAACCCTCCTTATGTTGAATCTGATAGTCCATGGCTAAATGAAGGGGATGTCAGATTTGAACCTTTATCAGCGTTAACATCAGGCGAAGATGGTTTGGATGACATTCGACATATCGTAACTTGCAGTTTATCGTATCTGACCGATACTGGAATAGTAATGTTTGAGCACGGGTATCAACAGGGGCAAGCGGTGAGAAGTATATTTACCAGCTCTGAATACCGCGACGCGCAAACGATCTGCGATATGAACGACCTTGCCAGAGTAACCTTCGCGTTCAAAAGTCATTGATTCATATCGAATTTACCGTTATTTTCTGAATAAGGTTTCACTGAAATCAGCGTAGGAGCGATGTGGCGTTATGACGGATGAATTTTTATTTGCTGAGGATAACGAAGAAGTCGTTGTTGAAGAGTTGGGTACATGGAAAGTGCTGGTTGTCGATGATGAACCTGAAGTTCACGCGGTAACAAAATTAGCCCTTAGCGACTTTGTATTTCAGGATAAGCGCTTACAGTTTATCAGCGCATACAATGGCGAAGAAGCACGCAAAATCTTTGAAACGCACGACGATATTGCCGTGGTGCTACTTGATGTTGTGATGGAAACGGATGATGCGGGTCTAAAAGTCGCTGAGTATGTTCGCAATACCCTTAATAATCATTTCACTCGTATTATTTTAAGAACGGGGCAGCCCGGTCAAGCGCCTGAGCGCGATGTTATTTTGAATTATGACATCAACGATTATAAGTCCAAAACTGAGCTAACTGCGCAAAAGCTCTTTACGGTAATTATTGCCTCTTTGCGTTCTTATCGCGATATTATCGTGATAGAAGAAAATCGACAGGGATTGGAAAAAATCATTAAAGCCTCTGCCGATCTTTTTTCAAAGCGATCTCTGGAAGGGTTTATTGAGGGCATCATGCAGCAGCTCACGTCGTTGCTAGGCGGAACGAAAGACGCCGCTTACATTACTTCTGCGGTTGCTGGCCCTGATCCGATCGAGGCGTCTCACTCGCGAGATTTTTTTGTGTTTACCGGCAAAGGCGATTTTGAGCATGCTGAAGGTAAACCCCTAGAACAAGCACTTAGTGGTGGGGCGCTGTCAGCCTGTAAAAAAGCCCTTCAACAACAAGCGTTGGTATATGAAGATGAATATATCGTCGCGTATTGCCAAGGAAAGTCGCTGCATGGCTCACTACTTTACTTATCTGGTTTGCCAAGGCAGTTAACACAAACTGACAAATACCTTATTGAGCTCTTTTCTCAGAATGTGCAAGTGGCGTTCGACAACGTGTTGCTCACCCGTGACATTGAAATCACACAACGTGAAATACTTGAGCGACTTGCGCGTGCAGTCGAGTCACAATTTGCCGAGGGGCACCACCTTGAGCGAATGGTATACATGTGTGAGCTATTGGGGCGTGAGTATGGCCTAGACGATAAAGAAATCGAAACCCTCAAACTGGCTGTGCCACTTCACGACATCGGAAAGTTGAAGGTGCCAGAAGAGATTTTAAATAAACATGGGCGACTCAGTGATTCTGAACGCGATGTGATTAAGAATCATGCCCAATGTGGTTACACTTTATTAAAAGGATCGAAACGCCCCATTATTCAAGCGGCCGCAATTGTTGCCAGAGATCATCACGAATACTGGGATGGCAGCGGGTATCCACGAGGGTTGAAGGGCGAAGAAATTCATGTTTTTTGCCGTATTACCGCAGTTGCAGACGTATATGATGCCTTACGTTGTGGGCAACCCTATAAAGAGCCTTGGCCAGTAGAAAAGGTGATAGAGGTATTTAAGAGCGAGCGCGGTAAACAGTTTGAACCGAAGCTGGTGGACATTTTGTTAGACAACATAGAACGTATTGAAGAAATACAATCGACCTTTCAAGAAGTCACATAATCTGGCATTAATTCCCTTATTTGAATTAGAAAAAAACACAGCAGGTTGACGTGCGTGCGTGTTTTCATTCGCGTATGAAATTGTCACATCTATGCTACACGCTTTGCTAAATAAGGCGTGTAGCAAAATTACTCAATAAAAAACTATCTGCGACTCAGCGAGTTAGCAGATTCATATCAATCTCTTCTTTTCTTTCTGGGTGAGTCCAAGTAAAGTTTCGCCTGAAAATTAAGTCGTGCGCTAAACGCACCAATTAGAACAAGGAATTCCAATCATGTATATGATGGTGAAACATATCCATTTAACGGCAGTTGCATTAAGTATTTTGTTTTTTATTGTGCGCTTTTTCTGGTCATTGCGTCAGTCACCCATGATGGAAAAAAAGTGGGTGAAAATTACTCCGCACATCGTTGATACCGTGTTGCTTGCGAGTGCGATTGGCCTGTGTTTCATTCTTTCACAATACCCGTTTGTTAATCCTTGGCTTACCGACAAAGTGATTGGTGTAGTGCTTTACATCGTTGTAGGGCTATATGCGTTAAAACTCGCGCGCACAACGATGACCAAATGGGTGGGGTTTGCTGGTGCACTTGCGTGGATAGCATTTATTGGCAAAGTAGCCGTAACCAAACAACCACTACTTTTTGGGTAACTTAAGTATTGTGGATTTGAATCCGATAAACCCTATAGCGGTACGATAATGTAGGAGGGGATGTGCAAAAGCTGAAAAACGCTATTGTAAACCAAGATGCGTTGGCAGCGAGTTTGATTGTTGCTTCGCGCTTGGGTGAAAATTTATCAGAAGATACGTATCTTTCTGAAGTGGATACGTTAACCAATATTGTGAAAGACAGTTTAACCGATACCCCCTCAAACGAGGCGCGCTTTAGGCAGATTGTTAGTATTTTCTATAAAAAGTTGGCATTCAGTGGCGATGAGCGCAACTTCTTTGCATCGAAGTACAGTTTGCTTAATGAAGTGATTGACTACCGGACAGGCATTCCTGTCACACTTTCTATCTTGTTTTGTCATATTGCGACAAAGTTAGGATTGGAAGTGTATGGCGTTAACTTTCCAGGGCATTTTCTTGTACGCTTTCAAGCGTCAAAAGAGCGTGCGTTGTTTCTTGACCCGTTAAACGGCACGATTTTAAACTGGCAAGAACTCGAGGCTCTTTACTTCAGCATTATTGGTGAACTAGACGAAGAAGAGATGCCTGAAGAGGCGCTTTACGCGGCAAAAACAGAAGAAATTGTTATTCGCTTACTACAAAACTTGAAAGCCGCGTTTATCAAAGAAGAAAAGTATTCTCAGGCGTTGGCGACAGTAGAAATGCTGGTGGCATTTAATCCTGATGATCCATACGAGAGAAAGGATAGAGGGTATCTGTTGCATCAAATGGAATGCCCGCAATTGGCGTTACAAGACTACCAGTACTTTATAAAACAGTGCCCGCAAGATCCCTCTGCACAACTGCTTAAACTGCAATTAAGGCGGTTTAAGTCGGCGCAATCTCCGACACTCCACTAAACGTCTCTATATACAGATTGTATGCGATAGAATGAAGCCGACCAGATGTAACGAAGCAAATGGTCGCTTTACTTCGAAAGTTGCATGTTAATTTGCTATTCTACGACATATTTTTTTGAACGGATACCTCATGGAAAATCTGCAAACTATCTCGATTGGTGACATCCGCGTTGCCAATTCACTTCCTTTTGTTTTATTTGGTGGCATGAATGTGCTTGAGTCACGAGACTTAGCTATGAAAATTGCTGAACATTATAAAGAAGTGACCACGCGCTTAAACATCCCTTATGTATTTAAAGCATCGTTTGATAAGGCTAATCGCTCTTCGGTGCATTCGTATCGTGGTCCGGGTATGGATGAAGGACTGAAAATATTTGAAGAAATTAAAAACACCTTCAATGTGCCTATTATTACCGATGTGCACGAACCGTATCAGGCTGCACCCGTTGCCGAAGTTGTAGATGTCATTCAATTACCCGCGTTTTTAGCGAGACAAACCGATCTGGTTGTCGCCATGGCAGAAACCCAGGCGGTGATTAACGTGAAGAAACCACAATTTCTTGCCCCTCACGAAATGCGCCACATCATTACTAAGTTCCATGAAGCGGGCAACAATAAAGTGATTTTGTGCGAGCGCGGTTCGTGTTACGGCTATAACAACTTGGTGGTTGACATGCTTGGCATGGATGAAATGAAACAGTATGCCCCTGTTATTTTTGACGCAACGCATGCACTGCAAAAGCCAGGAGGTAGAACAGACTCTGCCGATGGCAGACGTGCTCAAGCTGCACAATTAGCGAGAAGTGGCATGGCGCTTGGCTTAGCGGGATTATTCATTGAAGCTCACCCTGATCCGAATGTCGCAAAATGCGATGGACCGTGCGCGTTAAAGCTGGATAAGTTAGAGCCTTATCTTGCTCAGATGAAAGCGTTAGATGATTTGATTAAAGGTCTTGAGCCGCTAGATACTAGCGCAAACTAGAGATTTATTGAGTGCGCGTTGTAAGGCGTGTTATCGCCTACAACGCGAACCAATAATCTAACTTCTATTGCGATGACCAGAAAAGCCGTAAGTGACTTATGTCTGTTATCGTAGTTGTGCGTTATTCACCGAGTTCGAGTGCAGCGCGCGGCTCTGTAAGCTCAGCTTTCGCCGCGGCAATCAGTGCGTCTGTTTTGAACTGAAGTGTCATTTTATTCAGTTCGTAAGCAATGTGCTGCTTCACACTGTTTGCATGAATATTCGCCAATGCAGTGTGTAGTGATTGAGTAATTTCTTGCTCTACGTCAGCGTCTGTAAAGAAGTGGTTGTCAGCTGCTTGCGCGTTTTGAGTGAATACAAATGCAGCTATGCCGAATAAAATTAATTTTTTGAACGTTTTCATATTAGTCACCTTAAGTTAAATTATGCAAAATGAGAATCTTGGTTAAAGATTTGTAAATAAATTACAATTTTCCTCACGTTGATATTAAAGGGGAAAATTCAATTTATGTGTATATTTTAGTCAAATTTTGAAACGTGTAAAACGACGAAAAGTATGGAAAATGCATTAGAAAAACTAATGCTATTTTAACCGTATTGTCATAGAATGTATTTGCGCTACATCAAGTAGGCTAAAAGTCCGTTAATTTTTTAAAAATATGCACCTTTTTTGCTGAATGCATCAGGATATTAATCATGCGAAGGTTACCGCCACTTAACTCACTAAAAGCGTTTGAAGCGGCTGCACGGCATCTGAGTTTCACGCGTGCTGCAGAAGAGCTGTTCGTTACCCAAGCCGCAGTGAGTCACCAGATTAAGGCGCTGGAAGACTTTTTGTCGATGAAGCTCTTTATTCGTAAAAATCGTTCCTTATTGCTCACTGAAGAAGGGCAAAGCTATTATCTGGATTTGAAAGAAATCTTTCAAAGCTTACAAGAAGCAACAGAACGTCTTGTCGCGAAGGGCGCAAAAGGGGCGATTACGGTAGCATTGCCACCCAGTTTCGCTATTCAGTGGTTGGTGCCAAGGATTAATAAATTTAGTCAGGCTAATCCTGACATCGACGTGCGTATTAAAGCGGTAGACTTTGACGAAGGGTTTCTTACCGATGATGTTGATGTTGCGATTTATTATGGTCGTGGAAAATGGACAGGCTTGCACGCCGATAAGCTCCATACGGAGTACCTCACGCCAGTTTGCTCTCCTATGTTGTTTCAAGGCGATAAGCCTCTCGATAAGTTGGACGACCTGAAACATCACATGCTGCTGCATGATTCAAGCCGAGAGGCATGGAAAAATTGGATCCGTCACTACCATGTGAGCGGCGTTAACGTAAACCAAGGCCCTGTATTTAGCCACTCCATGCTCGTGCTTCAAGCCGCTGCTTTAGGGCAGGGGATAGCGTTGGGGCACTCTGTACTGGCAAGGCCTGATATCGAGGCGGGTCGACTTATTTGTCCGTTTGAAGAGAAACTCATTAGTAAAAATGCGTATTATTTAGTGTGCCATCAATCTCAATACGAGTTGGGCAAGATCTCAGCGTTCAGAGAATGGTTGTTGGCACAAGTACAAGAAGAACAGGAAAACGATGATTACCATTGATAAAGCAGAGCACCCTATCGCCAACTTTATATTTGCCCACGGCGCAGGTGCGGGTAAAGACAGTGATTTTATGCAAGACATGAGCGCGCGCTTGGTTGGCCTTGGCATAACGGTGATTCGTTTTGATTTTCCTTATATGCAAACTATCGCAGAAACGGGGAAGAAACGCCCGCCTGATCGTGCGCCAGTGCTACTTGACTACTTTAAGCGCGTGATTGGAGATGTAACCAGGACATTACCGCTTTTTATCGGCGGAAAATCAATGGGAGGGCGCATGGCTAGCCTTTTGTTAGACGAAGAAGATGTTGCTGGTGGGATTGTCTTTGGGTATCCGTTTCATCCGCCTGGCAAGCCTGAAAAGTTGCGCACGGAGCACCTACAAACGTTGTCAACGCCGTTACTGATTCTTCAAGGTGAACGTGATACTTTCGGGCGCAAAGATGAAATATCTGAATATTCTTTGAGCAAACAGGTTAACGTGCGTTTTTTAGCGGATGGTGATCATAGTTTAAAGCCTAGAAAAGCGTCGGGCTTAAGCTATGATGAGCACTTGAATACCGCCGCAAACCTAACTGCAGAATTTATCAGCCAGCATAGTCGCTAACGTAAGGACGAGTATTTTTATGTCTTCCCCTCTTTTATATATCTGTATCGCTGCCTTTTTTGGCATGACGTCTGTCATGTTAGGCGCATTTGGTGCGCATGGGCTTAAAGGCAAACTGTCAGACACCCTGTTGTCAACGTTTGAAACTGGCGTTCAGTATCAAATGTATCATAGCCTAGCAATATTATTGATTGCTGTGCTGCTGATTCAATTAAAGCTTCCTGTGTTGGCTTGGGCTGCTGGTTTTATGTCATTGGGCGTGGTGCTGTTTAGTGGTAGTTTGTACGGTTTAGCGCTTTTGCAAATGAGCTGGCTGGGACCTGTTACCCCAATTGGCGGCTTATGCATGATTATTGGCTGGGGGATACTGTTGGTGTCTGTTATTCGTCATGGAGTGGCAGGATGAAAAATATTTTATGTTATTGCCGCGCAGGATTTGAAACCGATTTAGCTAACGAGTTACAGGCGCAAGCTGCCGAGCACCATATTTATGGTTATACCTCATTTAAGAAAAACACCGGTTACGCGCTATTTCACTGTTACCAAGACGCCGACGCTGAACAACTGATACAACGCTTATCCATAACGCAGCTGATATTTGCGCGGCAGATTTTTCGCGCCTCAGATGCCATTGATGATATAGATAGCAGCGACAGAATTGCAACGCTGTTGGAGCAGGTTGATGATATGCCATTTTGTGGCGAACTTCGTGTTGAATATCCAGATACCACAGAAGGACGAGAGCTATCGAAATTCTGTCGCAAGTTCTCAGTTCCATTACGCCAAGCGTTGCGTAAACGCGAAGTGCTTTCTAATAAACCTTTGGCCTCTAAGCCGGTTATGCATGCGTTTTTTCCAGATGGACGTACGGCCTATTTAGGCTATTCACTGCCCAAATTAAATTCTGCGTTGCCACTGGGCATTATGCGTCTGAAATTTCCTGCCAGTGCGCCAAGTCGCTCTACTTTAAAACTCGATGAAGCGTTCCAGGTGTTTATTCCAAAAGAGGAGCACGAAAGCCGTTTGAGCGCAGGATTGCATGCAGTTGATCTGGGCGCATGCCCCGGCGGCTGGACATATCAGCTAGTGTCGCGAGGAATGTTCGTACAAGCAGTTGATAATGGCAAAATGGACGATGCGTTAATGGAAACCGGGCAGGTGAATTATTTCCCTGAAGACGGTTTTAAATTTACGCCTAAAAAGAAAAATGTGTATTGGCTAGTGTGCGACATGATAGAACAACCTCAGCGAGTGGCTAAGTTAATGGCAACGTGGCTTGCAAGAGGGTGGTGTAAGGAAGCCATGTTTAATTTAAAACTGCCCATGAAGCGGCGATACGAGTCTGTACAAGAGGCATTCGATATTATCGCGCAAGTACTCAATCAAGCCGACGTAAAATACACCAGACAGGCGAAACACCTGTACCATAATCGAGAAGAAGTGACGGTGCACTTGCGGCGTATTTGATGGGGGAGTAAAAAATCATAATAAACGTGAATTTTGAGGTTATTTCAAAGGCATTAGGTTAGCCTAAATCCGTTAGCGACTTTGTACACTTTGCCGTTTTTGCTTTACAAGCACACTTAGACTTGGTTGAAATATTCTGCAACGCCAAATTATCAACTGGTATTTTTGCTAGTTCTACCGTGAAACCTTTATTCTGCATGTCGCGTGCGCGGTGGCGAAGATTTACCTTTGAAAAAAATGGAATATTTAGCTCTCCAGAGCGAGGGTAGATAATTGCTAGTACAATTTTATGAACTCTGCTCTCTGATGGTGAAAAATCAAAGCTAATGTATGTTTCCTCTAAATGTTCTTTAATTTGAGGGATAACTTCTGGACAATTTAACATCATCTCTAAACTCATAGTCGCCTGAGCAAATAAATGACTTAATACACTACTCCCACCATAGTGCTTGACATGAATTATTCGATTACATTGTGTAAATAAATCACAGAATTCATAGTTTTGCGCTACACTTTTTTGTCTTATCCAATGCTGGTCAAGTACGGCAATTTGTTCATTGTCGGCTACTCGTCTCAAGTAGCAGCACTCTCGTCGATCTCTATAGGGTTTGTCTTCAAACCCATTCCAACGTGGTAAATTGTCAAAATAAGACTCTACATCATGTGCAAAAGACTGTTTTATGTGATACCAACGTCCATCGTTCAAAACATATTTCAAACCATTCTTTTCCAACTCGCCATTGAGAGAGTCAAAGAAACGTATAGATTCAATATGCTGGTCGTTACCGTCATATAGAGAAATAGTCTTGGATTTGAGTGTAGCTATGTTAATTGTAGCCTTACTTTTAAATGGAGCTTCTGCTAAAAAAGCCTCCAATTTTAATTCAGGGTGCTTACACGGAGCGTTGTTCTTAATAGACCTTGTTGAATAAACAAAACCAGAAAAATTCTCATAATCAATAATTTTAGGAGGAGCCAACCAAAAGCCATCTGTATTGTTGGATTTGAACCTTTTTATCAATTCAGCTTCCAATTGCTCTATAATATCTGGGTCAGATTCTAAGCCTATAAACTCAGCCCAAGGGTATTTTTCCTTGTACTTATCACTAAAATAAGCATCGACTAATCTTTCAGCAATCTCCTTAAACTTACTTGCTTCGATTTCAGTGTACAAAGATACGGAGTCATTTCCCGAAACCATTTCCAAGTCTTCATCTCCCGAGCTAACAATCGCTGTGATTGATTTCAATATTTCATGATCGAATTCAAAATCAAAATCTTGAATTCCAGAATTTAGTGCAACTTGAGAGCGTGTGTTTCTTGCAACTTTGTCTAGTGTAGATTTATCGATTGATTTAAGTTGTTCTGGATTTCCCAAATTCATAGAAACTCTTAAGCCGAAGCCTCTCTCTATTGATGACTTATCGATAAGACTTCTTCCGTGACCAAAGGTGAATATTACATACCGTTTATCTACCTTCACAAAAAATGCGCCTTTGACTGATTTTTGGTCGAAGTGGCTACTACTAATTTCGTAATCTGAGAATAATGAAGCCCATTCTGCCTTGCCATAGTGACTTGAAAGGCAAAGAATTAAATCATCCTCGCTATCCTTTTGATGGGTGGAGAATTGTTTTTTTTTGTCTTGAACGTCTTCGAGAGCTACATTTTCCTTGCTTAAAAAAGCGACTACGTTTCGTTTCATTTTTTCCTCTTATTCCCAGCCTAAAGATTCACTTTGAATTATCCTGTAGGTTAATATTTTGCACGGTAAAATATTGAGTTTGGCATGGCAATAAAGGTAGTCAAATGATTTTGGGTAAATACGTAGACCGTTTTTACTATTTACAGCATCACTTGTTAGCTAAGTTGCTTGTCTCATTTCTTCACCTGTTGCCGAAGTGCTTTTAGTTGCCGTTGGATATCGTGTTTGGCAGTAGTGTGAGGTTGTGGGTGTCCAGAATATTTTTGGCGGTGCCAGATTTGAGTAATGGATGCAAAGGTTTCATATGTGTCTTTTGGGCAGGTATCGCGCAACATCGCTAAATACTTGTTTGCCGTGACGTGGGGTGCTTTGGGCATGAATTTGTTTTCCATTAGGGCAAGTGCCGTCATGTACGTCCGTTGGATGTCATCGTCATTTTTACGTTTGTGTCGGGGAAGAAAATACCAGCCTAAAATGGCGGCAATAAGAGTAAATGCCCCAAAAGTAAAAAGCGCGATCTTTTGTGCTGACAATGAGCCTAATAGGCGCTCTAAGAGCGACCGTTGGCGTTCATCGTTGAAACCCAGTACCCACTTGCTCCACAGTAGATCGATGTCATCAAAAACATGCCTTATGTAATTGAGTAGATCATTGTGCTGATAGCGGCGCAGTGAAAATGGTTGCTCAGATAAAAACGATCCTTCCTCTGATAACGCTTCGATAATTCCTCGTGTGATGCGATCAGGCGCGACTATTGCAGTGGGGTCGACACGCTGCCAGCCTCTGTCATCTAACCAGACTTCGACCCACGCATGGGCGTCATATTGGTACACTGACAATTGCGATTCGTTTCTTAACTCGCCGCCCTGATAACCAGTGACAACACGGGCAGGAATGTCTGCCAACCGAAAGGCATAGGCAGCGGCACTGGCGTAATGGGAGCAAAAGCCGGCTTGTTCATCAAACAAGAAGGCATCAACTGGATTAGTAGGCATCAACGGCGGGCGCAGCGTATAGCGAAAAGGGGACTGGGTAAAATGCGCAAGAATCGCCTCAAAACGAGCATGTTTATTGGCAAACTGAGCGTTGATTGACGCGACCCAGTCACGGGTTCTGGGGTTTCCTTGTTCGGGCAATTGCGTATTCAAACGAAAATCGATATTTCTTGGGGCGGAGTTTAGCGGCGCAGCATAATAGGCGCGTAACGTATAAAGAAAATCACTCACCAAGGGTTGTTGTTTGAGTAACTGATAGGCGTGAGACACCCACACTTGCTTGGCATTGCCGGCGCTGCTGCTGGGCGCAATCACTTGTGGAACATCAAGGCTGTAAAGCCAATGCTGATGCGAGGGTTCGGCAAGTACATCGTAGGTATAGTACGGGCCCTCAACTGCGGGAGAAAACTGAAATGGCGAGACCAGACGTTGGCGCTCAACACGCTTACGAAAATTAGCGCGCTGCCAGGTTTTACCGTCGAAGTCTTCTAATACAATTGCGCGCCAATACCGTGCTTCAGGCGGAGGAACTGCACCTGAAAACAACGCGCGGAACACCCGCTCATCTGATTGGGTTAACGAAGAAAGATCGCCGGGCGTCAGGCTGTCGCTCAATCCCGTTTGTGCTGACGAAGAGATGGGCACTTTCCATAATGCTGGCAACCTAGGCAGAGTGATAAACAAAATTAACGCGATAGGAATGCTCAATGTCGCCAAGCTGACAACGGTACTGAATCCTTGTTTTTGCACAAGGTTAGGCGCATGCAAATTCACAAGGCTAAACAACACAAGCAGTACGAATACGCTGTAAATCCCTGCGAATAACATGTCTTGTTTAAAGATGTAACCGCACCCGATCAGAAAAAGCAGGCTAACCGTGAGGTGATAAAAGTCTCGATGAGTAGACAGCAGCAGTAATTTAAGCGCGCATGCCAAAACAAGCAGATTCAACATGGCATTGAGAAGACCAAGTTCAATACCCGTAAGTGCAAGCGCAGCAATACAAATCAGTGCTAAAACATTCGTCCAGAAACGATTGGGCAGGTGAGTTTGTATGCCCCTGAAAAGTAACGCGCGCGCAGCCAAGGCCAGTGTACCTACGGCGGCCACCCAAGGCTGGATGTGCGTTAGCAAAACGCCAATCAGTAACAGAAAAATCAGCCCGATACTGACGATGGCAACGTTGTTTTTAGGTTTAAGGTACACGGGGATATTCCGCCAATGCAGTGAGGCAGGCTTTCACATGCGCATTACCACTGGCTGGTTGAATGCGCTGATTGGGTAAGTGTAAGCCAAACTGTACCGAACCCAGATTAAGTTGGTTTACTTGATAACAAAGCTTTTGCAGCGCCTCTTCGGCATCGCCAGTAAAGTAATCTTGAAAATGTAGCCACAGTTCGCTGTCTTGGTGATCAACAAACTGCTTGTCTAACAGTCCTCGTCCCTTGGCAAACAGCTTCCATGCTATGCGATGCATCGGCATACCGGCAACGTGAGTCGTAAAACCAAAAAACGTGTCGCTGCCGCCTTTGTTTATCGCTACCCGCGAGTTTGCCATGTTTTCATCTGATTGAGAGTGTGACGCATCACGATAGAGGTTGCGACATACTTTGGGGGTTGGGTAAACAATGCACTTTTCTTGAAAGGCTAAATGGGTCCAACAGGTGAATAAACCTGCTGGAAACACGCTTTTAAGCGTGACTCTTGGCATCGCGTGAACGCCTCGCTCATGGAAGGTAAGTTGAAGCTTGGTTTTGTTTTCCGGTTTATCGAAATCCAGCCCTTGTTTGTGCTCGCTGCGATAGAAAGCGAGCGAGATTTCTCCATGTGCAGAAGCGTGTTGCACTTTGGTATCAATGGTAACGGGAAGGTGGAGGGCATCGCCCGCATAAACCGTGACCTCACCTTCTGACGATACGATTAGGCCACTGAGGTTACGATAGGTTGCAAACAAGCTGACCAACATGAACGACAGCAAGAAATAACACAATAACAACATCAGGTTGTTTTGATAGTTCGTGCCCAATAAGAACAAGCCGATACACAGAAGAATAAACAACCACCCAAAGCCTGATGGGAAAATGAATAGGTTGTGTCTATTAAGTTGGTGCTGCATCGAGGCGGGAATGCGCCTTTCAAGCCAGCGATGATGAATGCGCTGTAGACGTGTTGTTAGTTGACGAGTTGCCATGAACTTAGGCACTCAGCACGGGGTCGACTGCTTGCAGTAGCAATTCACTGTATCGCGTGCCGGCATTTTCTTGGGTTAACTCAGAGCGAAGACGGTGTTCGGTGACAGCAGGAAGAACGGCTTGTACATCTTCTGGTAAGGCATGATCTCGCCCTTCAATCAATGCCCACGCCTTGGTGGCAACAAGCAGTGCTTTGCTTGCGCGAGGCGACAAAGGGTGGGGGAAGCGTGCCGTTTCACGAGAATATGTAATCAGCCTTAAGATATAGTCTATGAGGTGATCACTGGCATGCACCTCGGCGACTTGTCGTTGTAACGCTTGTACTTGGGATACATCCATGACTATCTGTAAGTCTGACAATGCAGCCTGCTCTTGTTTGAGCATGGCTTTTTCGGCTTCACGGTTCGGGTATCCCAATTCAATTCGCATCAAAAAGCGATCCAATTGTGATTCTGGTAATGGAAAAGTACCACTTTGGTAAATGGGATTTTGTGTGCCAATCACAAAAAATGGCGAGGGAAGTGCGCGTGTTTCTCCGTCTATACTCACTTGCTTCTCTTCCATGGCTTCGAGCAACGCGCTTTGCGTTTTAGGGCTGGCACGGTTTAATTCGTCTGCCAACACTAACTGGCTAAAAATGGGGCCTGCGTGAAAGCGAAATTGTTGCGCATCTGTATCGAATATTGACACACCCAACATGTCTCCAGGCAGCAAGTCGGAGGTAAATTGAATACGCGAAAACTGTAGCCCCAAAACATGTGCTAACGCGTGGCATAATGAGGTTTTCCCCATTCCTGGAAGATCTTCAATAAGAAGGTGCCCGTTAGCCAAAATACAAGTGAGTGCCAGCTTTATTTGTTCGTGCTTACCAATTAGCACGTTTGAAATTTCGTCGATTGTGGCCTTGGCTAGCGTATGCATAACATCTCCGAAGATAGAATTATTGGTGCTATGCACCTAATTTAAAGCGCGTTAACTCGTTGAAGCATTTCACTTTTCTGCTTGTAAGTGTAGGTTAACAAAAGAGAAACTGCCGAGCAAAATAGCGGGTGAGTGGCTTTTGTGGCTAACAATTCACCGACATGCATGCCTGTTTGACACTCGCGGTGTGAGATGCCTTATTCGTCGAAATAAAAGTGAAAAGTGTTAAGGGTAGACACCGTTGACAGCTTAGCACTGTTATTTTTATGAGCACTGAACTGCCGCTTTGTACGTATTGCTGACGTTGGATATCCTCAGTATCCAAAATCCTGATTGGATGAAGTCCGTCATTGGGATCAGGTGACTCATAAAGCAGTTCGCACAAATAGCGGACATTTGTTTTTTCGG
>NZ_JAOWKX010000014.1 GCF_025751585.1 Fluctibacter corallii | reverse complement strand
GATGTCTTGGTTCTGGCGGCTGGATTACAACGAAGAAAGAACGCATGAAAGCTTAGGTAAACTACCACCGGCAGCTTACCGAGCTAAACTGGAAAACTCTAATTTAGAACTGTGTCATTAAAGGGGAAGTGGACAAATACAACAGTACCGCCCATACACACGCCCATTTCACGGTTCAAATAGTCAGTAGTGTTGTCTGTCACAATGTATTAAAATTAGCGCTTTGTTAATTCCGCTAATTGAAGAGTCAATAAATGATTAAAGGACTGATCTTGTCTGGTGTTTGTGCGTTTAGTATGAGTATCACTGCGTTAGCATCGAATCTTGTTGGTATACACGTTGAGGGAAATGTCGCTCTGATTAACGTAGCCCAGCCAGATGTAAATAACCTGCCTGAATGTGCTCAGAATAGTGAATATTTCAATCAATATGCGATAGATATAACTTCCACGGAAGGAAAAGCGCAGTACGCGATGGTAATATCTGCACTGTCGTCTAATCAATCATTGCATGTCGTTGGTAACAATAGGTGTGAGTTAATACCGAATGTAACAGGGGTGTCCAGACTTTACTTCGATGACAAAATTGAACAAATACGAGATTTTTCCCATACAATTTTGGGGCAATATGTCGAAACCTACATCGGCTTTACCGACGAATATGAAAATAATTCAGCTCAAAAAACCTATTTTGAAGCGTTTGGTAGCAATGAAACCCCTTCTCCCCAGTTCTCACAGATAACCACAACAGAGCGTACGCTGATTGGTCAACGACTTGAAGGTAAAGGCTGGCTAACCGCGGTTCTTTTGCCGGCTATGAAAAAAGAGACCCGCTTCAAGCTTGAAGTGCTGCTAGACGGGGAAACCTACGTCATAGAAGACGTAACACAGCGTGATAGCGGAAATTGGCATGGTCGCGTATTTTTTGGCATGGTCAATGATAGCTTGTCGGGATATGACGGGCGTCCTGCGAATATGATTGCTTCACCCAATTACGTTGCGCAGGAAGGAAAAGGTGTGAGCTTTAATCAGAGCCTTGAAGTTTGGCTAACGCTCGACAAAACGCCAGATACCTCTACAGAAGGGGGCGTTTATGCCGCGTTTGACATGTTATTTGGTTCTGCATTTTAAGGATAAACAAGAATGAATGGTTTCCGCTTTATAAGCTTGGTGATATTGGTGTTGCAGGCTGCAACGGTAATGGCCTCTGTACAACATAATGGTCGCATTACCTACCTGGAGTTGCTGGGTGACAACGTGGTGTTTGCGTTGGATTCTGCTAAAGGGAATTCTGCACCTGATTGTGTTGAGGCGAATCATGTTGCTAACTATGGTTTCCGACTCAATACTGACTTAGGCAAAGCGCAATACGCGCTTATGATGGCAGCATTTGCGAATGGTCACGAGATTGCCGTATCGGGCGGTAGTGCGTGTCTTGCGGGCGCAGGGATTCAACGCGCTGATGGGCTTACCTATTCCGCCAAAGAAATCCAAAAAGAGAGGTTTAAAGGAACCGTGATGTCTCAGGCTTTGCTGGGCAATAAACCCCTGCTTGGCGTCAGTTTGCGTGATGGTGATCGAGACGCAGATCACATGGAAAAGTGGGTAAAAATATGGTTTCGTTTTACGGGGCCGGCAGATACGTTTCGAAAAACGCAAATGAGTGATGGGAGACGACGCACTCAAATCGGTACCGCTACCGTTGGGCAAGGATGGTTAACGGGGGTGTATTTGCCTCAATTCAATCAAAATGGAGGATACACATTAGAAGTTATTCTTGATGGTGAAACGCACCTATTTAAAGGTGAAAGCCTCCACAATATTTATGTTGGAAATCGCGTTATATTTGGTGAGATTGTGCGTTCAGACTTGACATCAGACAAGGTTGCACACGATGTATTAGCATTACCTGCGCAAGTGGTGGGAAAAAGCAAAGGGGTAAGGTTTGAGGAAAGTGTAGAAATATGGCTCACCGCCCCTGATTCCAGAGGATCTTACCACATTGCTTATGACGCTGTACTTGGAAATTACGTTACGCCCAAGCGTGTAAAGTAATGTGGTATTCATGAAGGTAAACAATGATTATGTTTAGACAATGGATAGTGCTGACATTACTGTTTTCTGTCGATGTGGCCGCGAAACAACCACCAACACATTGGATGATAACAACGACCGATGTGTTGTTAACAGACTCACCAACGCTGCTTTCTGCTCCTGTGAATGTGCAAGTTGAGCGCCAAAACCAGGCCAATACGCTTGTATGGCAAGGCGAGTCTGATGCCATATTTGTAATAGAAGAAACCACAGATGGTAACCACTACACGCAGGTGGGAAGCACGAGTGAGAATACGTTTAGAGTCGATAATGCGGTGACGGGGCGGTTTAGCTATCGCGTGCAAGCATGTGACAACAATGGATACTGTTCTAATTGGTCTGTACCCACTCGTCCTGTTGGTGAGATACCGCCAATTACCGCCATTGCGTTTGAAGATGCCGGCGCGCTAACGGTAATGAAAATTGCAGAAAACAACCCACACCAATATTATGAAGACGTTGTTCACATTTATGAATATCGCAACGTCAGAGATGAGCAATGGACACGTATAGAAACGCCTTCGGCATTTACACCTCCAACATCAGGAGAGTATTGGTTACGAGGGTACGTGTGCCGAGATTCTGAGGCATTAACTGAGTGTTCAGTGCCTACAGTATCAAGTCATGCTACGTTTTTAGCGGTAAGACCTACACGGCCAGTAGCAAAGTTACATCAGGGGCCATACAACGAAATTACTTTTTCGTGGAATGAACAAGAAAATGCTGCCTTTTACCACGTACTGGTTCAACGCGTAAAGGATGTCAGCACATTGTTTAAAGGCAAGGTGGTTGCGCCGCAGATTGTATTTAACGATCAATTTCCACGAGGCGAAAACATAGCGTTTGAAGTGATGGCCTGTGCGAGCGAAACGGTTTGTTCAATCTATTCAGAATTTATTATTACCTCACCGTTTGTGAGGCTAACACCATATGTGCCTACTTCATATCTTGAGGTTGGTGAGAACAATTACGCAGCCTTTAGCTGGGAACCAAGTGCGCGGCATGCTGATTACTATGAAGTAAAAATTAGTGATAATGGCATGGTTGTTTTTTTGGGCAAAACCACCGATTTGTCTATTGAATCTCATGACTTTTTAAGTCGTGGAAACCCATTAGCGTTTCAGGTACGGGCTTGCTTAAACGAGGGAAGCTGTTCCAATTACAGCGAGCCAAAAACATTTACGCCAGAATGGCTACCTCATAATCCATTGCCCAGACCATGGACGCTAAACGCCAGTAAAACCGTAGCGCAGCTTGGTGAACAAATACGCATTAACTGGAGTATGCACCCTGACTTTAAAGAAGCGGTTACGTTTAACATTAAACGGCGTAGCGCGTCTAGTGAGGTCATACTCGCTGAAAACGTAAACGCTACACATTTCGATTATATTGTTGATGATATTGGAGAATTAACCCTATTCGTAGAAGCCTGTAATAACATAGGAGAATGTGGCAGAAGCCGGAACCTTTCACTCTATGGTGTTAACACTGAGTCAACACTATCCATTACCGCAGTGCCTGATCGGGTAATGGTGGGCGAAAAGGTAGGGTTTGTGTATAATTTGCCATCGGGTTACAGCTGCTACTCCCCTTTTCTCAAAGAAGAAATTAAGGGGCGAGGGGTGTTAACGAAAGTGATATTGGCAGTCACCGACAGCAATCAATTCACTTGGCGATGTTCAGACTTTTTGTTCAATTATAAGTTTATTGATACAACATTTACGTCGCGAAAACTGCCCGCCCCCTCACTACGATTAGAAAAGTAGTAAACACGGAAAACAAGGAAGCGTCGAGATGACGCTTCTTTCATATTACGGTGGCAAAACCGAAGTTAGGTGTATTCTCAGCTACACTGAGTGTTAATTTCATAGGTAACAATTTTGCAAAACAACGCATTTATCCCCTTCCAGATAAAATGAAATACACAAAAATAGCCAGAACTCCTCGTTAAATTAAGTCGCTCATTTCTGTTATTTGATCCACTTCTGCACTTAACTCTTCAACCGCTTCATCTATGATCTCAATGCATTTCTCAATATGCTGAATTTCTGAATCAGTTAACTGCTGTTTAAGTGCATCAGCTTTGGCTAAATCAACAGAGGCTTGCACTTGCTTGATCATTTGCCTCATCAACAATTGCAGACGAGGGAGTGATATTCCAAATTCTTGGGCGAAGTCAGCCAACATGTAAGCAGTAAACGGGTGATTAAAATTACCAGCATTGCCTGCACCATATTCACCTATCGACATCGCGAAATGGTTTGCCATTGGCGCATTAGAGTTTTCATCAGTTTGCCTTGCTTGGATCTCTCGAATGATGGCCTCAATATTTACTAAATCGTAAAATGGCGTAAGACTTAAACCTTGTTTACCCACAAAGAAACTGATGTTCTTACCGTGAGCATCATAGTTGCGCACTAAAATATTAAAGGTCATCCAGCGTATAAGTTGCGTTTGATACGCTTCGGCATTGGTTGTTTGTACATTGAATAGCTTCGGAAAAGACACACCATCACGAATATAAATACCGTCGCCTTCATCACCGTGTTGACGTTCGTATTTGTAGGAAGGGGGCAGGTTAGTAGCTTGGCAGCCATCAATGATGTGACGGCGCATAACACGCTGTTGTTCAGCTATTAATTTACGATCAAAACGGTCAATGACAAACGCGCTGACTTCTCCATATTTTCGTACTGCTACCTCTGGTACATCAATACCCGAATGTTTTGCCAATAACATGGTAAATAACTCATTCACGGCAATAAAAGGCGCTTTTTTCGTTTCAAACTTAAAGATCTTATTGGAGCAAAGCTGACCTTCACCAAAGCCTAACATGCCATCTATCTCTAATAAGTTAAGTTTATCTTGTACACCCGCGACTGATAGCCTTGTTCGACCATCCCAATAGGTAATTGATTCTCCAGCATTCTTAAAACGAGCTAACTTTTCGGCTAGTTCGTCATTCGTGACTTCTCGAAATGAGGTTTCGGTTTCTTCATTGCTTTGGCTGGTAAATGATAACGCGCCAGCTGTGTCAGCGCCGATGATCTTGATAAGCCCAAAGGTATTATTTTTGGAGATAGTGGTATTACTGATGATCTCTTCTAAGCCTCTACCTTCAGGTAACAAGTTTTGTAGAAAGCTCCGAACCGCCTTGTGATCAAACTCACCGTTCAAAGGCAGGTGGGGCGAGATAGCAAACCCCTCTCTAATCCAATCAGGTTCGTAAGTTAAGGTTAATTCGGTTTCAGAGCCTACAGGAATGGTTATTGCCGCAATTTTACGACCATGACCGATATAAACGTTCAGGGTAGTTAGCTCAATACCAGTCATCACTTACCTCTGTTTCTTCTTTGGAAGTAGCATCATCACAAAGAAGGCTAAATGAAAGACCAAGGTATTCCATTACCTTGAGAAGGTTCGCTAACTTTACGTTGGTATCGCCTTTTTCAATTTTCACCAGCGTTGGCTTTGAAATAGACAATGCTTCAGATACATCTACGAGAGACAGCTTCATACCCGTTCGCTTTGCAGTGATGGCTTCAGCGAGCTGAGTCGGGGTAAAGCGTTCTGATAAGTTAGGCATCACTGTTGGCTTAACCGCTTTACCTGTCCTGTTTGTCTTGGCAAGATTACTCATATAAGTTAACTATTGTTTACTTTTAAACATAAAGTAATGCCGCAACAATTATAAGTCAAATATAATTAACTTATAGATTTTTAGCGCCTTTTTCTAATTAAAAGTCAGTTATAATTTACTTTTAATGCGCTAAATAAGCGTCTAGGGACGCGAGTTCATGTTTAATTGCGCGCCTTACTTCAGCACTCTGATGGCCTGTATAACCTAATGAATATGCTTGTATCCAATCATGCCTCTCTTCAATAGAAAGAACATGCATAGAATGCATGTCATCACGCAAAGTCTCACAGGCTACATCTAACTAGGAAGGGGCATCACTCAATCGAAAATGTTCTACATTATTTCCAAACAGGGTCCAGACCTGATAAGACGATTACCTAGTTTTTAGGTATCGTAGTAGGATTAAATCTTCGCTAAACTTTTACTCGCCAATAGACTTAATAAATTTTATTCCACTCTATGTTGTAAACACTGAGTCAACACTATCCATTACAGCAGTACCTGATCAGGTAATGGTGGGCGAAAAGGTAGGGTTTGTGTATAATTTGCCATCGGGTTACAGCTGCTACTCCCCTTTTCTCAAAAAAGAAATTAAGGGGCGAGGGGTGTTAACGAAAGTGATATTGGCAGTCAACGACAGCAGTCAACTCACTTGGCGATGTTCAGACTTTTTGTTCAACTATAAGTTTATTGATACAACATTTACGTCGCGAAAACCGCCCGCCCCCTCACTACGATTAGAAAAGTAGTAAACACGGAAAACAAGGAAGCGTCGAGATGACGCTTCTTTCATATTACGGTGGCAAAACCGAAGTTAGGTGTATTCTCAGCTACACTGAGTGTTAATTTCATAGGTAACAATTTTGCAAAACAACGCATTTATCCCTTTCCAGATAAGAGGTACGGCATAATGGCTGTTCAAACCGTAGATCGTAAAATTTCTGTCGCGCCCATGCTGGATTGGACAGACAAACACTGCCGTTATTTTTTACGACTGATTTCTCGTCATACATTGCTATACACCGAAATGGTAACCACTGGTGCGATTATTTTTGGTAAGGGAGATTATTTGGGGTTTAATTCGCAAGAGCATCCCGTTGCGCTGCAATTAGGTGGCTCTGATCCTACAGATATGACCCGTTGTGCCGTGTTGGCGCAAGAAAAAGGGTATGATGAGGTGAATATTAATGTCGGTTGTCCGTCAGATCGAGTGCAAAACGGGCGCTTTGGCGCGTGTTTGATGGCCGAGCCTGAAACCGTGGCGCAGTGTGTATCGGCGATGCAATCTGAAGTGGACATTCCTGTTACGGTTAAATCTCGTATCGGTATTGACGATATGGATGAATACTCCGATTTAACCCGATTCATAAACGTGGTGGCAGAGGCCGGTTGCGACACCTTCATTGTGCACGCTCGTAAAGCGTGGCTGCAAGGTTTGAGCCCGAAAGAAAACCGCGAGGTTCCGCCACTCATATATGATCGCGTGTATCAACTCAAAGAAGAGTTTCCGCATTTGAGTATTTCTATTAACGGCGGTGTTAAAACCTTAAAAGACGCGGCTTTGCATTTAAATTATACCGATGGCGTTATGATTGGCAGGGAAGTTTATGCCAACCCTTATATTCTCGCTGAAGTAGACAAGCTGTTTTACCATGATGCAACGCACGTGCTTTCTCGTGTAGAGATAGTGCAACACATGGTGGAATATACCCGTCAGCATATTGCAAACGGTGGGCGCGCCTGGCACGTTGCACGCCATATGTTAGGGCTGTTTCAGGGGCAAGCTGGCGCGAGAGTATGGCGCAGATACCTAAGCCAACACGGGCCAGATCGTAATGCAGACGAAACATTGTTGCTCGGTGCGCTCGATGCATTACTCGATACTCAACGACAGGCCGAAGCATTTCAGCAGCGTGTAAATCAAGACGTATAATTCGAAGTGGTTAAACTCACCACTTCGATAGTGAAAATGACTAAAAGGTTACTAAAAGGCTATGCCATCTTCGTTGTTGGTTAGTTTTATTTTTAAAATAAATGCTTTAAAAAACAATGATATAAATATTTTTTCTGTACTTGGCACAACTATCGCAATAGTTCTTGCGACTTAATCATTAACTGTGAACCAAAACCGGTAAACAGTATTTGAATCA
Source organism: Fluctibacter corallii (assembly GCF_025751585.1). GTDB lineage: Bacteria > Pseudomonadota > Gammaproteobacteria > Enterobacterales > Alteromonadaceae > Fluctibacter_A > Fluctibacter_A corallii. Next base: position 23,931 of record NZ_JAOWKX010000014.1, on the reverse strand, counting down.
CCAATACAGAGGAAACGTAACATGTCATTCAATAAAGTAATCAGCACAGCAGGAGTGGTTTTAGGTTTAGCGGTTGCAGGTTCAGTTAGCGCACAGGAAGTATCGTTAGAGCAGTTAATTAGCGCGAGCGTGAGTCAGGTTGTTGAGGTAACACGCACTGAGTTGCAGTACAAAGTTCAGGAGTCTGTTCTTACTGCAAACAATATGATTAGCTTCGACAGTACAGAGCAATACGCAACCCGCGTAACGATTACAGATTTAAATTCTGTAGACACATCAGAGAGCAACGAATCAGAATAAGGGGGCAGGATGCTTTATCATGCAGAACTCTTAATCTTATTGTTTGCACCATTGTTATCTTATTTATGTATGGCGTGTTTAGTCAGTTATATCAGTCGTAAAGACCTAAACACGCCCGTTACGATAAATTCGGAATTTGGACATTTGCGAAACAGCCAACATCAATAAATGTTTGGCTGTTTTTTTATGTATTCGAAATAACGTCTATACACACAACCTACCCGCCTTTAGCATTTTTTATATCGTTTAGTGAGTTAATTCTTGGTTTTACCATAACGCTCATTCTAGCTCTTACGGTTACGTGCATTGCTGCAATAGCAATATGAATGATCACTGAGCCTTATGTTAGTCATGTTTAGTTCCAAGATGTTGATAACACTCAATTCTGTACAAAATGATCAAAATACCTAGCGTATAGAGTTAGCGAAGGCTGTACTTTTGCATTTACACGGCATCATCCGCGACCGGAAAACCGTGGTTGGTGAAATTGACTAATAATTAGTTAAAACTGTTTTTTTAAGAACGTTAAACAACAGAGCCTTGAATACCTTAATCAATAAACTCTGTTAAAAACTAATTAAAACAATGGGTTGTGTGATTTTTGAAAGTTGGCACACCAATTGATTACGTATATTCAACAATGAGGAAAGTCTTCATTGACCTAATTAAAATGCATCATTTCTAGGAGGAACTTGCAATGGGTATGTTTTCAAGAATCAGTGATATCGTTCAAGCTAATATCAATGCGATTTTAGATAAAGCGGAAGATCCACAAAAAGTGATTCGCCTGATAATTCAGGAAATGGAAGAAACCATGGTGGAAGTGCGTTCTGTTGCAGCGCGTCACTTAGCCGAGAAAAAATCTGTCGAACGTAGCCTTGATAAAACATCAAGACAAATGCAGGAGTGGAATGATAAAGCGCAACTGGCGGTAGAAAAAGGCCGAGAAGACCTTGCTAAAGCCGCCTTACAGCAAAAGCATGTGATTGCTGACAAGCACGAAGCGTTAACGAAGGAAGCTGAAGCGCTTGAGGTGTCGATTGCCAAACTGCAAGAAGACACAGCCCAGCTTGCTGAGAAACTAACCGAAGCACGTAACCGTCAGAAGTCATTACAAATTCGTCATACAAGCGCGACAACGCGGCTTAAAGTAAAAACGACTGAGCATATGCATAAAATCGACGATGCCATTGCACGCTTCGATATGTATGAGCGGAAAATTGACGATTTAGAAGCCCAAGTTGAGTCGTATGACTTTGTAAAAGAGGGCACATCGCTAGATGCAGAATTTAAAGCGCTGGCGTCTGACGACAAAATCGAAGCTGAGCTAGAGGCGCTGCGCAAGAAAGTGGCTTAGTTATACCTTATTACTGATTAATTAGCGCTCTGTATGGGGCGCTAAGTAAACAGTGAAAACGGGTACAAACCCAAAGTTAATGGCTAACTACATATCTATTTCACAACTCGGTATTTAAAGAAGGAAACATTATGAAATCGTACATTGATACCCAACAATTACATCGCAGCACACTAAATAAAAAAGTGTCAGGTGTATGCGCAGGGCTAGCGCGTCACTTCGATGTTTCGGTTATTTGGGTCAGGCTGGCCGCTATTGTGGCATTTATTATGTTCCCTATGCCTGTGGCAATTGCGTATTTAATGGCTGTGTTGCTATTACCTAAGCGCTAGCGCAGATCCTTTAGGAGTATTTATGAAAAGTTTAGCGATTGCAGTATTGTTGGGAGTGTTGTTGGTGTATTCAACAGGCACGATATTGTCAGAATGTACAGACGTGCAACTTGTACTGGACTCAGACACCCTTAACCCAATGGAAACCCTTTTCGCTAGTGGTGTAGTCGGGGTTATTTTAGTCGTGGTGGGATTCTTCGTTGCGGTGAGTGTGATTGGTGTATTGGCACTGACAGTGGGGGCTGTATTTTTAGCGTTACTGGTGGCCGGCATCAGCGCATTTTGGCCTGCATTGTTGTTACTTGCAATCGTGGTGTGGCTCGTGAAAGATAATAGGTCTAACACCAGGGTGTAAACGGGGATAATCAAAATTGCGGTAAAGGCCGCAATTTTACTGGCAAATGCGTGTTATGTTGAATTAACGGATGGGGTGGATAGCAGCGGGCCTAGCGTCTAGCATGTCATCACCGATAAAGGGTAACGCGTTGTTAATAAAATAAAAAATTCATGGCAATTTGAACAGAAATCCTAAATACTTTTGGCATACACTCAAGGGGACTTACTGGAGCTAATATGCGTTCTTTGTGGCTTGGACTTAGCCTTTTTTCATCTTCATTATTTGCTGCACCAGAAATCGTAGACCCAAAAATTCGCATTTTGCCTCCAGGCACTCCGAATACTGCGGTGTACTTTACGCTGAAAAACGATTCAGATAACGCCCTTGTCATCACAGAGGTGCAAGGAGATTTTGCCAAAAAGTTTGAAATTCATAATCACATTATGAAAGACGGTATGATGCGTATGACCAAGCAAGCCTCTGTCGAGGTGCCCGCTAAATCCTCGGTGACGTTTGCGCCGGGAGGGCTACACGTCATGGTATTTGGTTTGCAACAGCCATTGACTCGGCTAGATCCGGTCACGTTTCAGCTAATCACAGACAAAGGTGAGGAAATTAACGTGGTCGCACTGCCAGTTTCTCCCGCTGAAGAGGCCTCTTCACACTCCCATCACTATCACGACTAGGAGATCATTATGAAGCACTATTTAAACGCCAAGTGGCTTGGCATGTTGGCCATTATCTTATTCATTGTATTTTGGCTACTTGGTTTTTATTGGAGCTTTGCACCTAGCATTTTCAATGTGAAGGAGCGAGCCGCACTTTCCGCAGCCAATCAAAATGAACAGGTGGTGGTAGGCTATACCATGACTAACACATTGATTGAGGTAACCGATACTTTGCTAAGTAAACCCGGTGGTTATTTGGCAAACGATGTAACACCGCCAGGGGTGTTTTTAGATAATATTCCATCGTGGGAGTTTGGCGCGTTAGAAATGGTGCGTGATTTATCTTTGGCGATGAGAAAAGATTTTAGTCGTTCACAGTCGCAATCCCTTGAAAATCCGAATTTGGTGAAAGCACAACCTCATTTAAATATGGATCATCGTAGCTGGTTGGTACCGTCTGCTGAATCTATGTATCAAGACGCAATCGACGAATTAATTTTATATCGTCAAGATTTGGCCGATAAGTCTAAAGGGAATGCACAATTTTACGCGCGCGCCGATAATTTACGTGATTGGCTAAAACAGGTAGAAAAGCGCCTTGGCAGTTTATCGCAAAAACTCAGTGCCAGCGTAGGGCAAGAGCGCTTAAATACTGACTTAGCGGGCGACATGATGGCACGTCAGTCTACGCCAACACCAAATCGGTTGATTGACAAAACCAGCTGGTGGCAGCTAGACAACAATTTTTATGAAGCTCGCGGAGCGTCTTGGGCACTGATACATTTTTTAAAAGCGGTCGAAGTAGACTTTGCTGACGTGCTGGAAAAGAAAAATGCGCGGGTAAGCTTGCAACAAATTATTAGAGAGCTAGAAGCGACACAGCAAACCATTTGGAGCCCAATGATACTCAATGGCAGCGGTTTTGGCATGTTAGCGAACCACTCTCTGGTGATGGCAAACTATATTTCACGTGCCAACGCAGCACTTATTGAATTAACTGAGTTATTGAATCAAGGATAACGTGTGAAAAAATCACTCTTACTCACCGCGCTTGTCGGTTCATTGTCGGCCAATGTGGTTATGGCCGATACGATTTTTGGTCTATACGCTGGTGCACAAGCGTGGAATATGGATACCGAAGGGGGCTTTGCAAATTCGTCTACTTTAACCAACTTTAACTTTGACAAAGAAACCAAAAGCACGTTTTATGTGGCCGTTGAGCATCCCATTCCTTTTATTCCAAATATTAAGGTTGCTCGTACTGACATGGACACGGGCGGGTCTACCGTTTTGCAAAACAGCTTTACCTTTGACGGCCAGCTGTTTACTTCACAAACTAATGTGAATACCGATATTGCCTTAAGCAGCACCGACTTTATTCTGTACTACGAGCTGTTTGATAATGATTTAATCAGCTTCGATTTAGGAGTTAACGGTAAATATATCGACGGTGATTTGTTTGTTGTTGACGCAACTGACAGTTCAAATGCTGCAAGGGAACGCTTCTCTGGCGTTGTTCCCATGCTGTATTCACGTTTTGCTGTCGGCATGCCGCTAACAGGATTCGGTTTTTTTGCTGAAGGCAATTTCTTGTCGATTGACGATCACACGCTAACCGATTATCAGGCAGCAGTGACCTACGACGTTCTTGATAACCCCGCTGTCGATCTGGATTTGCAATTGGGCTATCGCGTGATGAAGCTAGAACTTGAGGATCTTGACGACATTTATTCAGACATTGAGTTCAAAGGGTTTTACGCGGGCGTAGAGGTCCATTTTTAGTTAATTGACTTTTTAAGTCGATTAGGTAATAAAAAATTTAAATTAATTCTTTCCTGTTATTTAAAAGAATCGCTAATCTATCGGGTAATGGTATAGGTTAGCGATTTTTTATGTCTTCTAATAATCAAGCAGTCGTTGCTGGTGGGCTGATTAGCCCAGAGCAATGGAATCAAATCTACGGTGCAGTGGCTCCGTTATCAAAAGAACAATTGCTTTGGGTAAGCGGCTATCTTGCGGGCATGGCTCAGCAAGGGAGTGTGCAAGCACCAGTCCCAACAGGTACGGGCTCTCAGGCTGAGTTAACAATTTTATATGGCTCGCAAACGGGCAACGCAAAAGGCGTTGCAACTGAGTATAAAGCGAAAGTTGAAGCGGCGGGTATCAAAGCGAAGCTCGTTAGCATGGCAGATCTAAAGCCCAAACAGATTAAAAACGAAAGCCATGTGGTTATTGTGGTTAGTACGCATGGAGAAGGTGATGCACCCGATGATGCCGTAGAATTGCATGAGTTTTTAGGCAGCAAAAAAGCCCCTAAACTGGCGTCGCTTAAATTCGCTGTTTTAGGCTTGGGTGACAGCAGCTACGAGTTTTTCTGTCAAACGGCAAAAGACTTTGATAGCCGACTTGAAGCGCTTGGCGCTAAGCGTGTTATTGAGCGTGTTGATTGTGACGTAGATTACGACACAGACGCAACGCAGTTTATTGAGCGTGTGATTGCGGAGTTCAAAGATGAGCTAACGGGCGATACTGGGCAGGTTGCGTCTGTCGCGTCTCCGGTTATGGGCGCTGTTACATCGGCTGCGAGCCAGTATACGAAGAAGAATCCGTTTACGGCGACCTTATCTGAAAGCATTAAAATCACTGGACGCGATTCAGTGAAAGATATTAGACATATCGAAATATCGTTAGAAGCGTCTGGTATTCAATATCAGCCGGGCGACGCGCTGGGAGTATGGTTCGACAACGACGAGCAGCTGGTCAAAGAGATTATTACTCTACTAAATTTGGATGAAGACGAAGTGGTATCTGTTGCTGATGAGCAGCTAAGCCTTAAGTCTGCTCTTGCCACTAAGTTAGAGTTAACGCAAAGCTACCCAACGTTTGTCAAAGCCTACATTGCGTATGTCTCTGATGCAGGGTTAGCAACGTTGTTTGCTGACAAAAATGCGTTAAGAGACTACCTATCGGTGCGTCAAATTAATGATATTGTCAGAGACTATCCAGCCACATTAACTGCACAGCAATTTGTGGATGCGCTGCGCCCTATTACACCACGTCTGTACTCGATTGCGTCCAGTCAGGCTGAAGTGGAAGACGAAGTGCATTTAACGGTGGCATTGGTTGAGTATGAAGCTCACGGACATGTTCACCAAGGTGGCGCGTCAGGCTTTTTGTCGAAGCGTTTGCAAGAAGGGCAGGAAGTGAAAGTGTTCGTTGAGAGTAACAACAATTTCCGTTTGCCTGATAACCCAGACACCCCAGTGATAATGGTTGGCCCAGGAACGGGTATTGCCCCGTTTAGAGCCTTTATGCAAGAGCGCGCCGAAACGGAAGCATCTGGCAAAAACTGGCTCTTTTTTGGTAACCCTAATTACACTCAGGATTTCCTATACCAAACTGAGTGGCAGCGTTTTGTAAAAGACGGCGTGTTAAGCAAGGTGAGTTTGGCATTTTCTCGCGATCAACAAGAGAAAATCTATGTTCAGCACCGTTTGCTTGAACAAGGCGCAGATGTGTTTGCATGGCTAGAAGACGGTGCGCATGTGTATGTTTGTGGAGATGCAACACACATGGCTAAAGATGTTAATGAAGCCTTGATTAGTATTGTTGAGGTACATGGTAAGCGCAGCCGTGAAGAAGCAGAAAATTATGTGACTGAGCTTCGCCGAGCGAAGCGTTATCAGAAGGATGTTTACTAATGAGTGATGAGAAAAAGTTTACTGTCGACGGTCCGCTTTCTGATAACGAGCGCATCAAAGGACAAAGCCAAAACTTACGTGGTACGATTTCAAATGATTTAACAGATGACATGACAGGCGGATTTACGGCTGACAACTTCCAGTTAATTCGTTTCCATGGCATGTACCAGCAAGACGACCGTGATATCCGTAATGAACGGACTAAACAGAAGCTTGAACCTCTGCACAATGTGATGTTACGTGCCCGCATGCCTGGCGGTATCATTAAGCCCGAGCAGTGGTTAGCGATTGACACGTTTGCTGAAGAAAACACGATGTACGGCAGTATCCGGTTAACGACCAGACAAACGTTTCAGTTTCATGGCGTGTTGAAACCAAAAATCAAGCTGATGCACCAAACCTTAAACAAGGTGGGGATTGATTCGATTGCCACTGCCGGCGACGTGAACCGTAATGTGTTATGCACATCGAATCCTGTTGAGTCTGAAGTTCATCAACAGGCTTATGATTGGGCGCGCCGTATTAGCGAACACTTGCTACCTAAAACACGTGCCTATGCAGAAATATGGTTAGACGGTGAAAAGTTAGAGTCGACTGAAATTGAAGAAGAGCCGATTCTGAGTGGTCAGTATTTACCGCGTAAATTTAAGACCACAGTAGTGATCCCTCCACAAAATGACGTAGATGTACACGCGAACGACCTTAACTTTGTTGCTATTGCTGAAAATGGCCAGCTTGTTGGCTTCAACGTATTAGTTGGCGGTGGACTGGCAATGACGCACGGAGACACGTCTACGTATCCGCGTAAGGCCGATGACTTTGGATTTATTCCACTTGATAAAACCCTCGAAGTAGCAGCCGCCGTTGTGACCACGCAACGCGATTGGGGAAATCGTGTTAATCGTAAAAATGCGAAAACTAAATATACCCTTGAGCGTGTAGGCGTTGAGAACTTTAAAGCGGAAGTAGAGAAACGCGCAGGCGTTACGTTTGAGCCGTCGAGACCGTATGAATTTACCGGCCGAGGCGATCGCTTTGGATGGGTAGAAGGCATCGATGGAAAGTTCCACTTAACGGTTTTCATTGAAAATGGCCGAATTCTTGATTATCCGGGCAAAACCCTGAAAACGGGGTGTGCTGAAATTGCCAAAATTCACAAGGGTGATTTCAGAATGACCGCCAACCAAAACCTGATTATTGCAGGGGTCGCGGCTGAAGATAAAGCGCGTATTGAAGAGCTTGCACGTCAGCATGGCTTAATTATTCCGGAGGTGAGTCACCAACGTTTAGATTCTATGGCGTGCGTGTCGTTGCCCACGTGTCCGTTAGCGATGGCAGAAGCAGAGCGCTATCTACCCGATGCGGTGACTGAATTAGAAGGCATTTTAGCAAAGCATGGCATTCCAGAGCGAAGCATTATTTACCGTGTTACTGGATGCCCGAATGGTTGTGGTCGCGCAATGTTGGCTGAAGTTGGGTTAGTCGGAAAAGGCCCAGGTAAATACAACTTGCATTTGGGGGGTAACCGCGAAGGGACGCGTATTCCTCGTATGTACCGTGAAAATATTGATGAAAAAGAAATCATGCAAATCCTCGATGAGCTGATAGGCCGTTGGTCTAAAGAAGCGAATGATGGTGAAGGGTTTGGTGATTTCTTGATTCGCGCAGAGGTGATAGCACCGGTTATCGATTCTGCTAAGGATTTTTATGAGCAACCCAGCATTTAATATGGTTGAGCGCGCGAATGCCGTGACAACGCCGATTGCCCTTGGCGCGGATAAAAGCGAGGTGCAAGCGCTTAATCTTGAGCTAGAGAAAAAAACGGCACAGCAACGGGTGGAGTGGGCACTGACGCACCTACCTGGTGAGTTTATGTTGTCTTCAAGTTTTGGCGCGCAGTCGGCTGTAATGTTGCACCTTCTGACAGAGCAATATCCTGATATTCCTGTGGTGTTAACTGATACAGGCTATTTGTTTCCAGAAACGTATCAGTTTATTGACCAGTTGGCAGAGCGTTTGAAGCTTAATTTGAAGGTTTACCAATCTGATGTGTCTCCTGCATGGCAGGAGGCACGTTTTGGCAAATTGTGGGAGCAAGGTGTCGATGGCATCGAGCGATACAATAAGATGAACAAAGTAGAGCCTATGCAGCGTGCTTTGTCGGAGCTTAATGTGTCTACGTGGTTTGCCGGATTACGCCGTTCGCAATCAGACACCCGTGAAGGGCTGGCAGTACTGCAAAGCTTAAAAGATCAGTTTAAGGTCTATCCAGTTATTGATTGGTCCAATAAAGCGATGCATGAATACCTTAAAAAGCACGATTTGCCCTATCACCCACTGTGGGAAAAAGGCTATGTATCAATTGGCGATTGGCATACAACGCGGCCGCTAGAGGCGGGTATGTCAGAACAAGATACGCGCTTTTTCGGCATGAAGCGTGAGTGCGGTTTGCACGAATTCGGTGATGGTATTTAATCATTATTTTAATGCGGCCATGTCGACTTCGTCTGGCTGTATATTATGTTACTTACCTGATGTGATTAATGTCAGGTAAGTTCATATCCTTGCTTTAACAGTGTTTTTAACCCCTCCAAGTAGCGTACATTTGCATCGCTTTGAAAAAGTCGAAACAGCTCCGCGCCCGTTGCGGTGAATTTGTAATACTGAAGCGTTTGTCCTTTGCCCAATGGCGAAAGGTGGAAAGTATCATTGCCTAAGCGCCACTGAGTGCGTTTATCGGGAAGGTTTTCTGCGGATTCAATTTCGGATGAAAAAATGATCCCCATGTCCATAAGCGCCAATAAGCTAGGATAGCTTAACCCAAACTCGGCTAAATTTAGCTGTTTCAGGTTTGGGCCACCGAAAAAACCTAACAAGGTAGGGGGCGTTTGGAAACCTTGAATAATTTTCGGGTAGGCGTCTCCCCGTTTTACGCAGGCCAAAGACGATGCCAGCCGGATGACTTTTGCATCGTGCTGAGTCATGGATTTGAGGGTGCGTAAGGTGCGCAGTGAAAAGCTGCCGGGTTTACTCATTTCAACAGCAAAAATTTTGGCCCACAAATCTTGCATTGCAGCGGAGTTTACATTTTCTGCTAAATCTACAAAACTGAAAAACCAGTCTGCATCAATATTGCCGTCTCCGTTGCCTGACAAACAATAATCCATTGCCAGACTAAACACTTTTTCCAAATTAAATAGTTTGCGTTGCGCGTTAATTTGTTGGTGTCGGGCCAACCGCTTCAGTGGTGACTGCTCAATGCTGCCTAGTTCCCGTTGACTGATCCCCGCTTTGGCGATCCATTGGCTCATTAATGCGCGCAGAGAATTGGATTCATTGGCAGAAGCGGGAGTAACATCTGCTATGTTTTTGGCGTTTACTTTACGTTTACGCTTGGGCGAACTTACTGTAGCCACAGGCATTGATGTGGGCTGATCAATTTTCATGCTTTCATCCCTCGTATTCCCACTTAGTTTATCGCAACAAACCAGTAATTATTTAGGCTGATTCTTTACGGTATAGATAAAGTCCAGACTATTCAAATAATGATCGTCTGCTATAGTAAAGTCTGGGAAGTCAGATTTGAAGATAATCCTAAGTCTTTGCATCTGAATAATAAACACAACTATCAGCTATAGCTGTTGGGTAAACTGTCGTATGCCATCTTCTGAGTATGAAAATGATGAGTTGATTTTTCTCGACGAGGAGCCTGAATCGATTAAGGCCCCTGAGGTCAAGGGTACGTGGAACGTACTGGTTGTGGATGATGACAAAGAAATACATTCGGTCACGCGTTTGGCCTTGTCTGATTTAGAATTAAACAAAAGGCAACTCACCTTTCATCATGCGTATTCGGGTAAAGAAGCCCTCGATATTCTTGCCGAAAAAGGACGAGAAATCGCTGTTATTTTACTGGATGTTGTAATGGAAACAGACAGCGCAGGCTTGCACGTAGCACAAGTTATGCGCGAAGAACTGGAATTAGATGAGCCTCGCATAATATTGCGCACTGGGCAGCCAGGATACGCACCAGAAGAAAGCGTAATAAAAGAATACGACATTAACGACTACAAAACGAAAACGGAATTAACGCGAGGTCGTCTTGCTACCGCGATGATTGCCGCGCTACGTTCTTACCAGCAAATTCGTACCATTAATCTTAATCGGCAAGGGCTGCATAAAATTATTGAGAGCGCCTCTAACTTATTGGAAGAGCATTCAATAAAGGGCTTTTGTGAAGGTGTCGTGATTCAAATCTGTTCCTTTTTAGGGCTGGAAGCGGATGGCGTAGTGTGTGCAAAGGCAAATTCGCTTGTTGAAATAGAGGGGGAGAGTGTCATTGTTTTAGGTGCGGCAGGAGAATACGCGCCATTTATCAATCAACAAATAGAAAACCTTTCTGACGATAACATCGTCTATAACGTGTCGGAATGCTTACGGCGCAAAGAACACATCTACACCGAAGACTTTACGGTGTTGTATATTGAACGGGCTGGGTATGAAGCAGCTGCATTTTTAAAGTGTGAAGGGCAAATTCCAGATACCCATAAAACGTTGCTTGAAGTATTTGTATCGAGTATTAGTGTGGGCTACGAGAATGTAAATCTGTTTCATCAATTGCGCACGGCCGCATTTCAAGATTGGCTCACCCATTTAGCCAACCGTAACGAATTTATTAACATACTTGATGAAGTAAAACGCTCAGACAAACAAGGCGCTGGGCAGGTAGTGGCATTGGTTGACATTAATCACTTTTCTGATTTCAACGATGGATTGGGTCATGATGCGGGCAATATGCTGCTAGTCTCTATTGCGGAGCGATTGGAGGAAGACTTTCCTGAAAATGTGCGATTGGCTCGAATCGGTGCCGATGTGTTTGGCTTAGTAGGCCCAGAGTCACTGATTAACCCTGACACGATTAGTGATATTTTTGCTACGCCTTTTATAGCGGGTGATCATAGTTTACCCGTCAATGCTAACGTTGGGTTTTGTCGACTGCTTGCCGACAAGTGTAATGGAATCACCCTACTCAAACAGACTAATATTGCGCTAAATCGGGCCAAGAAAGAAATCACCTCATGGTACGATTATTACGAGCCAGACATGGAAGAAAAAACCACCTGGCGACTGGGAATGATTCGACAACTCAGAGTAGATTTTGGCGAACGGATCCTTCAGGTGTGGTTTCAGCCACAAGTGGATTTGGTGTCAGAAAAGGTGGTAGGTTTAGAGGCGTTGTTACGCTGGCCGTCTAAAGATGGAGGGTTTATCTCGCCCGCTATTTTTGTACCGTTCGCGGAATACTCTGGTTTGATTATCGATATTGGTGATTGGGTATTAGACGAATCTTGCCGTCATCTAAAAATGCTACACAATAATGGTTTTGCCCATTTACGTGTGGCAGTCAATATTTCTATCCCCCAGTTTCGTAATCCGGGGTTTGTGGCGTCGGTAAAAAATGCGATTGAACGACACGGAATAAAACCCCATTTTCTTGAACTGGAAATTACCGAAAGTGTGGTGATGGATGAACCACAAATCGTGGTTGATGCGCTTAAAGAGTTAAAACAGTACGGGGTAACCATTGCTATCGATGATTTTGGTACAGGGTTTTCGTCGATGAATTATTTGCACAAATTACCCCTAGACCGGTTAAAAGTAGACAGAAGCTTTGTTGAGGAAGTACTCGTGAGCAAAACGGCTTTTATCGCTGAAACCATTGTCACATTGGGCAACAAGCTTGGGCTTAAAACCATTGCTGAAGGGGTAGAAGAGCGGGAGCAGGCAAGTCATATGTTAAAACTGGGGTGTGACGAAGCACAAGGCTACTTGTTTGCGAAACCTATGCCTTACGACGATCTCGTCACGTTTCTGGAAGCTGAGAAAAAAGCGTAAATCATTTGTGCTTATGACGTCACCGCCATGCGTACGGTTTCTTTTAGCGCGGGCAGCACGTCGCGCTCAAACCATGGGTGGCGTTTGAGCCAGATGTTGTTCCTTGGTGAAGGGTGCGGCAGCACAAAATAGCGAGGCAAATACTGTCGAAACTGCTGAACGCGCTCGGTCAGTAAGCGCTTGTCTTGTAAATAGTAGGCCTGTGCATATTGGCCTATCAACAGTATACATGTGGGTTGAATAGCGTTAAGTAACGGGTGATGCCATTTGGGGGCACATTCTGACCTAGGCGGTAAGTCGCCACTCTTTCCCTTACCTGGGTAGCAAAATCCCATCGGTATCAATGAGAGTATCGAGGTATCGTAAAATGTATCGCTGTCTATGCCCATCCAGTCTCTAAGGCGCTCACCCGATGCGTCATTCCAAGGCTTCGTCGTGGCATGTGCTTTACTTCCTGGAGCCTGCCCGATAATCACCAATTTGGATTGATAGCCAGCCGAAAACACCGGGTTTGGAGAATGGGGAAGGTGCGAGGCACAAAGCTGGCAGGCATTTGCAGCGTCAACAATTTGGTTAAAATGTTGATGAACGATTTTTTTACAGCTTGTCATAATCTTGTCATATATTTGTGATCGTAATTTGATTGAAACTTCAAATCTGTGCTACCTTGAAATTATCAGCAATTCGCTGAATAGACAGGAGTAGCATATATGCGTAGCGTTGTGGTTTTCACCTTTTCATTATTATTTGCACATACTGCGAGTGCGCAAAATCCGCAAAATCAACTGTTCGATTGTGTAAACGCCAGCTCGTTTGAAATTAATAGCCAATGTTTGGAAGCAAAAATAAGCCAAAACATTCAATTTCAACATATACAAAGCCAGATTACCGAAAAAGCCAGCATGACCCAAGGCGACAAAGCCATGGCAACAATGACGTTCTACCCCAATGAAATGCGCATTGACATCGTCGCTCATCGAGATGCGCTGGCTACTATCGCGTCAACCACAACATATTTCACAGAAAGCGAGTAAGTATTTTTTGGCCAGTGGTTTTCTCGCCACTGGTTTTATTTAATTGTTAGTCTTTAAAGATCCGGTTTAAGCCATTTAACGCCGCTACTCTGTATGCTTCAGCCATAGTGGGATAATTAAACGTGTTGTTCACGAAATATTCGATGGTATTGGCTTTTCCTGGTTGCTGCATAATCGCTTGACCGATATGAATGATTTCGGATGCTCGTTCGCCAAAACAGTGTATACCCAAAATTTGCATTGTTTCTCGATGAAATAAAATTTTAAGGCTGCCCACCGCGGTATTGGCGATTTGAGCCCGTGCTAAATGTTTAAACTGTGCACGGCCTACTTCGTAAGGGACTTTTTGCTGGGTAAGCTCTTGCTCTGTTTTTCCGACAGAACTGATTTCCGGAATGGTATAAATACCTGATGGTATGTCTTCGATTAAACTGAAGTGACACTTTCCTTGAAGCATGGCCTCTGCTGCAAATCGGCCCTGATTATATGCAGCTGATGCCAAGCTTGGGTAACCGATGACATCGCCGACAGCATAAATGTTGCTAACATCGGTTTGGTAGTTTTTATCAACGGAGATTTGTCCGCGAGAATCGGCTTGAATGCCAATGGCATCCAAATTAAGCATGTCCGTGTTTCCCGTTCTGCCGTTGGCAAACAGCAGGCAATCGGCCTTCATTCGTTTACCCGATTCCAAATTCATAATCACACAATCATCTCGCCCCTCTACAGAACTATACGCCTCCATGTGTCGAATCACGACGCCGTTGTTCCACAAGTGATAACTTAATGCATCAGAAATCTCAGCATCTAGAAATGACAGTAAGCGCTCACGCATATTGACTAGGTCGACCTTGACACCTAGACCTCTAAAAATTGATGCATACTCTGATCCGATAACACCAGCACCATAAATGATGATAGTTTTGGGATCATGATCCAAAGAGAGGATGGTATCGCTGTTGTAAATTCGCGGATGATTAAAATCAATATCCTTCGGGGTGTAGGGGCGAGAGCCTGTTGCAATGGCAATTTGCTCGGCCGTTATTTTGTCTTCTGAACCATTAGGGTAAGTCAGCTTTAGGGTGTGAGTATCAATAAAAGATGCTTCTGCATTGATCACCTTTACTTTGTTTCGTTCATAAAATCCTCCACGGAGGTTGGCTTGTTTACGGATAACCCCGCTGGCATGTTTCAGTATTTGCTGAAAGGTTAAGTGATGATTACGGAACGTGTCAGTAAACAGCGGGTTTTGATTGTATTCAATGAGTCGACTGACTGATTGCCTTAACGCTTTCGACGGAATGGTTCCCCAATGCGTGCATCCGCCACCGACTGAACTGTGCTTTTCAATTACCACTACGCGTTTGCCTGCTTTACTCAGCTGCATTGCGACCCCTTCACCACCGGGGCCGGTTCCGATAACGATGGCGTCATAGTCGTATTTGATGTCAGAGGAAGCGTTTTTCTTATTTGAAGAGGCCACGGCAATACTCACTTAGTTTGGCTATCACTATTTATAAGATTATCAGTTACCTACAGCCTGTCGACTATTGTGCATTATTTTTAATCATCTTGATAATGGCTACGCCAGTACAAAGAGGCGTAGAAAGCCCGTTGTCGGTACAAGAAGTACAAAAAAGGCATCAAATGATGCCCTTTAAAATCTCGCCATAAGTAGAAACGTTTAACTACGCAAACTTGACCGTTAGGTGGTGTACATCTAACCACTTTTGCTTTTGTAGTAAAAAGTTCTGTTTCAACTCTTTGTAACGATAATTGAGCTCTAGGGTTTCATAAGACTGCTTTAGCTGCGCCTTTTTCGCGTTCATCAATGCCTTTTTCGCGTCGTAGTATTCAGCCATTCGCTGAAGAAGTAAGTCGTACTCTTGTTGAAGTGTAACAACCAACTCTTCGGCATTGGGTAGGCAAGATGCTTTTTCCGTTGCAGTACGCATCTGCATTTCTACTTTCGCTTTTTCAATACGCTCTTCAGGGCAGCGACGCAGGTTTTTGGTTAACCCGACATAAGATAATCCACGAATCAGCCATTTTGTTGGATCAAATTGCCACCATTTGATGCCATTGCGGTAGTCGTATTCAAAAATATGGTGGAAGTTGTGGTAACCCTCGCCAAAGGTGAAAAATGCGAGAATCCCATTGTCACGCGCGGTGTTTTGGTCGGTGTAAGGTTGCTTTCCCCAAATGTGCGCTAACGAGTTAATAAAGAACGTAACATGGTGTACGGCAACCAAGCGAAATACCCCAGCCAGCAACAACATGCCCAACACATCGCCATTTAGCCACCCCAAAAACATAGGAATCCCAAAGTTTGACGCAAGCACGATAGTTAAATAATGCTTGTGCTGCCACATTACAACAGGATCGCGTTGTAGATCGCGACAATTTGAATAGTCGCTATATCGATGCGCTTGATATTCTCTTAACATCCATCCTATGTGCGAATACCAAAATCCTTTCTTGGCAGAATAAGGATCGCGATCGTTGTCATCTACATGACGATGATGAATACGGTGATCAGAAGCCCAATGAAGAATACTGTTTTGCAGTGCCATCGCCCCTCCGATGGCAAGTATTACACGTACTACTATGTTTGCTTCATACGTTTTATGTGACCAAAGACGGTGATAACCTGCAGTAATCGACATGCCTGTAAAGTAGAAAAGGGCAATACACGTCAAGATTTCGGCTGTATCAAAGCCGTTAACGAATGCTTCAATCGGCACTGCGACGAAGGCGATCAATCCCGTGATGACGAACACCAATATGTTGGTGATCAATAAAGGCGGTTTTTTCATTTTGTTAATCATTAAACATTTCAGCTTACAACTGTACGCTAATTTAAAGCTTGCTTGCTCTTAAGGCAAGTGGAAACACAGATTAAATCGGCAAAATGCAGATATTCCACTGGATTTTAAAGCTCACAGGCGTTTTCTCTAAATTAACATTTGAATAAATTTTGAATTCCTTCTTTTGGTATGGTTAAGTATCGATCCATTTTATGGATAAATAATTACAATTTAGGAATGGTTATGAAAAAAATAGGTTTTATTTTTCTCGCATACATCTTGTCGTTTCCCTCTACAGCGGCAAGTTACATAAAAGGATACATCGACAGTGCTGCTTACGTCGGCAGTGAGTTCAGAATTCGTGGTTGGGCTTGCCAAACTAGCCACAATACCTCGATTAAAGTACACGTGTACGCTGGTGGACCAGCGGGTACGGGCAGCGCGATAACCTCAGCAGACGCCAACCTTAATAGTGAGCCTGCGGTGGCCAGTGCATGTGGTGCGTCGGGATCTAAGTATCGATTTGACGTTGCGTTACCTCGTGCAAAAGTGTATCAGCACGCCGGTAAAGCGTTGCACGTGCATGGTATTTCGCCAATTGGTTCAGGCAACAAAGTGATTACCAATTCAGGTAAATATAGCCTGCCAACAAGCTTCACCACTGCATACATTGGCAGTGAGATGGCAAAAGGCGATTTTACGATTCCTGCTGGCATTGACGTTGCAATTAACAGCAGTGCTACGGCTAAGTTGGTGCATGTGCAAGGGCGACTATCCTGTGCATCGGGTGCGCAAGGCATATTTAAAACGGAAGGTATTTTGGTTAATGGTAGCGGCGCCACCTTTCAATGTGGTACCAGCTCTAGCCCATTTACTGGCGATTTAACCATAGAGCTCACCGGTGCGCGTAGCGTGTCTTCTCTCACCTCT
This sequence comes from Fluctibacter corallii, assembly GCF_025751585.1. Taxonomy (GTDB): domain Bacteria; phylum Pseudomonadota; class Gammaproteobacteria; order Enterobacterales; family Alteromonadaceae; genus Fluctibacter_A; species Fluctibacter_A corallii. The sequence goes on along the minus strand of NZ_JAOWKX010000014.1, from coordinate 6,570 downwards.
ATGACCAGTTCTGAAATGCTAAAAGCCATTGTATCAATGAATGGTGGGCATATCTCGTTAAACGGTAAAAGCGGCAAGCAAGGGTACAAAATCTTATCGAAAACGGCGTCTGCTGGGAGCCGCACCATTTCTTTGACAAGTTCTAGCAGCTGGCAAGTGGGCGATGAAATTGTGATTGCGCCGACGGGGTTTGACCCACACCATGCGGAAAAACGTACCATCACTGGGGTGGCGAACAGCGGCAGAACAATCACACTCAACTCACCCTTGAGTTACTCGCACTGGGGAACCACTAAGGGCTATTCAAATGGTTCAACAAGTTGGACATTAGACGAAAGAGCAGAAGTGGCTAACTTGACGCGAAATATCACCATCCGTTCTGCAAACGACAGTTATTGGTCGAATCAGCGTATGGGGGCAACGGTTATGGCGATGATGTCGGGCAAAGCAAATATTAACAATGTTGAGTTGTTCCGAGTGGGTCAAGCTGGGCGTTTGGGTCGCTACCCATTCCATTGGCATATTCTCGGCAATGTATCTGGTCAGGCAATTGAAAATACCAGTATTCACGATTCGCAAAACCGTTGTGTGGTGATTCATGGCTCTCAGTATGCGCGAGTAGAGCGTAATACCTGTTACAACCATTTTGGTCATGGCTATTTTCTGGAAGACGGAAACGAAACCAATAATATTATTAGGCACAACTTAGGGATGTTGTCTAAGCGCGTTGATCCTGACTACATGTTGCTACAAAGTGAAGTGGCAACGAAAGATCCTGCGCGTTTTCCGGCGCCTTCTACGTTTTGGGTTTCGCACCCTACCAATGATATCCGGTACAATGTTGCTGCAGGAAGTGAGGGCACCGGATTTTGGATGTCATTTAAGCGAGCCATACGTTGTACAAGCTCAGGCTGCTTGTTGTCTGATGATAACGTAGCAACCCATAAGCCCTCGCGCGCTAACACGCTGTATTTTAGTAATAACACAGCGCATAGCTCAGTGGTGGGTATGACATGGGATGGCGCGTCTCGCAAATCAGATCCAAAACTTAGGTGTGGGCCAAAAACTAAGTTACCGTCTGCGTCAGCGTGTCCTGATGACAACCGTATTCCAACCAGCTCTCATTATGAGCCAAGTTCCAAACCGACTTTCTCTAACTTGCGCGCACACAAAAACTCAATTGCAGGAATCTACATACGTGGCGATGCAATGAAGTTAGACAGAAACGTATTAGCAGACAACATTTGGAGTGGTTGGTTTGCCTTTGACCAAGAGTTGGTGAATTCGCTGGTTGTGGGACAAAGTGCAAATTCTACGTCTTCGGATTTAAGCAATATCGAAGCATTACACAACAGTTACGACACGTACTTTCAGCGTTCACGCAATCTGAATAGTCAATTTACACGCTCAACGATGGCACATATGCGTAACTTATCGGGTTTGAAAATCTACGATGGCCCATTTTTAGCAGACAATGTGTTGTTTGCTGAATTTGCATCATCTACCCAATACTTCAATGGGCAAGATGTCACGCCTGCGGCCATCAGTATGATGGGGGGATCGGGCCGCTATCTAAATTACCTAGGGCGCGTAAGCTTCGACAACTCAGATAACACAACGCCTTTGCGCAAAATTGACATGAATGGTTCGTTATCAGGAAACTGGACAGATCCTTATACCGCTGCGGTACGAGATGTGAACGCGTCTATTACGAATAAGGCGGGTGATTATCTGCTGCATGATCATCCCATGAATTACACGGGGAACTGTCATCGAAATGTGCCTGCATCTCGTGAAGTGATTGCTTGTGATTATGAACTTGGTCATATTCGCTTTGCGGGTGTGAATTACGTTCGTTTTAGCGTAACACGTAAAAATGCATCTTCAGGAGTGGAATACGCGAGCGTGGGACCATTCGCATCAAGCCAATACAGCAACAAGTTTAATGTCATTATGGGCAATACGTATCATTATGAAATAGACGATTACTCACGTAGTGGTTCGAGAACACTTCAATTTTCTAGTCGTAATGCGTCTGACGTATCTCCACTGATTAGTGTGAAGGGTGGCTCTAATTGCTATATCAGTGGCATTTCTAGATTAAGTAATCTGTCTACATTGAAGTCTTCTACGACAGGAGGTTATGTGCACTCAGGCGGCGATCTGTACTTTAAACTCAAAGGCGGGCAGCAAACTAAGAGCCCGAACAGAGATAACAGACTCTCTAAAAACTTCAGGCAATACACGTTGCGCTGTAACTAACATTTACTGTGCTAATTAAAGGGGCGACGCACGCCCCTTTTTTAATGCTGATGCTAGCCAGTGCGATTTAGTTGATATCAAGGTACACTACGCCTGATCAACCCTTTGAGAGATGCGAGTGAACCGTCAACAGCAAAAACAAAAAACCAGACGCGCTATTATTGAAGCTGCATTTGCATTGCTCGACGAGCAACGCAGTATATCGAGTATCAGTTTGCGTGAAGTCGCACGTGCAGCCGGCATTGCACCGACATCTTTCTACCGCCATTTCAGTGATATTGATGAACTCGGCTTAACCTTGGTGGACGAAGGCGGACTTGCGCTTAGGCAGTTGATGCGTCAGGCGCGCACGCGAATTGAGTCAGGTGGCGGCGTGATTAGTACATCGGTCGACACCTTTTTAGAATTTGTTACCGCTAACAGTAACGTATTTCGTTTGTTATTGCGTGAACACACCGGGACATCGCCAGCGTTCCGTGCCGCTGTGCTTCGAGAAATTCAACACTTTACTGAAGAGCTAACCGACTACACCATGACCACAAGTAGTTTACATCGTGATTATGCCAAGCTACAGGCTGAGGCAATGGTTAAGTTAGTTTTCAGTGTGGGTGCTGAAGCGATTGATCTTAATAAAGAGCAGCGTAAAGAGTTAGCGCTAAGGTTGAAGCAACAACTGCGCTTTATTTCTGTGGGTGCGTTGGCATGTTGCAAGGGAACGGCAACAGGAAAGCCCTCAAATTAGTAAATTATTTGAGGGCGTTAGAGGGTATTTATCTGGTTGGATTGTCTACCGCTTTTGTAGATACACGCCACATTCTGCATGGTGGGTGTAAGGAAATTGATCGAATAATGCAAACCGCGTAATTGTGTGGGTTTGCGTGAGCGTTTCTAGATTCTCTAATAACGTATCTGGGTTACACGAGATGTAGACGATATTGTCGTACTCTGAAACCATTTTCACCGTATCAGGATCTAACCCTGCTCTGGGAGGATCCACTAATACCGTATTGCACTGGTAAGTTGAAAGTTCCGTTCCCTCAAGGCGCTTAAATTCGCGTTCTCCCTTTGAGGCTTCTACAAATTCCTCGCTCGACATCCTCAATATTTTAACATTGCCGATCTGGTTCTTCTCAATGTTAAACTGCGCCGCATTAACCGAGGCTTTGGATATTTCGGTGGCCAATACCTTGTCGAAATTTACCGCCATGGGTAGGCTAAAGTTACCTAAGCCGCAATATAACTCTAGTAAATCGCCTGAGTTGTGCTTGGTAGCATCTAGCGCCCATTCAATCATTTTGCAATTAACAACGGCATTGGGTTGCGTAAAGCTATTTTCGATTTGTTTAAAATAGTAAGGACGACCGTTAATGGGTAACGACTCAATCACATAGTCTCGCGATAATGTGATCTTTTGTTTTCGTGCTCGACCAACGAAATCGATCTTATATTTTTCACTGAGGGTCTCTTTTAGGGCTTTAACTGCCGCTTCCCAGTTGTCGTCGAGCTGTCGGTGATAAACCAGCGTTACTAAAATTTCGTCGCTAAGGGTGCTGAGATAGTCTATTTGAAACAGCTTGCGCCTAATCGTGTCATTCGAGCGTATGTGGGCGAGCACATCTTGCATAACATTATTTATAATTTGGCTGGCTGCCGGAAAGTGATCGACGCGGTATTTTTCTTTGGTCTCTTTATCGAACATGATGTGATACAAGTCATCCCCATCATGCCACACTCTAAATTCTGCGCGCATACGATAATGCAAAGACGGTGAAGAGAATACCTCTAGCTCTGGTGGTTGCAAATGGGCAAAACGGGTTGTTAAAGCGTGTTGCTTTTTTGCTAATTGCTCTTCGTATAGGCTGGGATCTATGTCAGTCACTCGCATATGTTTGCACGGCTCGCTCAATCTTAAAAAGGCGGGATTGTAAGGGATTTATCCCGTTTAGCAATTATAATAGTCTTACAAGGGCATTATGTCTGCCGCGAAACGCGTTTGGTGTGCTCTATTATTGGGGGCTCGGAAGGCTTGTGGATAAGCAAAAAAGACTAAATATTCGACATGCGCGGCCGATAACCTTAACGAGGTTAGAGGGGTTTTATTATGAACATTGGCGACATTAAAGCGTTTATGAGGGATAAGCCTGATATGGCGAATCCTAATCAGGAATTGCGCAGACAGTTACAAGAGACAGGGCTCAATCAAGCCATGTCTGGCATTCGTAATCAATCATCGATTAGTGTGATGAGTTCTCAAACCACGATTGGTATTCGTGTATATAGTAACTCACTAAACCAATCTTTGGTTGTAAATAACGAAAGGCCAAATTTTTCTAAGCCCGAGAAAGATAACAAAAGTATGTTTGATTTCGAAGAGGTGGCAAAGAACGTACTTCGCTTTGTCGGCGGCGTAATCAATAAAGCGGCATCAAGTGGCGCAGATAAAGGTGCGCTGTTGGATCTGTTTGATCAAGCTCGCTCGGGTGTTATGAAAGGCATCCAAATGGCAGAGAAAGATCTTGAAGGGTTCATGAATGACGAGATTAAAGATGGCATAGCCAATAGCCGTTCTCTCATTGAAGATGGAATTCGAAACTTAGAGCGCAAATTATTAGGAGATGATAATCCGCAACAAACCGATGGCGATCGCTTGGCCGTATCTGAGAGCGTGTCAGCATCTAGCCTGCAAAAAGGCGACTTGGTGATCCGCACGGCTGATGGCGATGAAGTGTCTATTGCGTTTGAAGACTTCAAACGATTTGAGCAGAACAAGCAACTTTTACTTGAGCGTGGCTATGCACAACCAGTAGAGCCAGATCAACCCAACACTGAGTCAGTGGCGCAGCCTCAACAGGCGAGTAGTGCGGCTCAGAATAATGATGACGTATTGGCTGATACCCGTGATGAAAATGCTAAAGATGCTCAAGACAGTAATGCGCAGCAGACTGGAAATCAGCAGTCAGCGAGTAATGCCCAACAAGCTTCATTGTCTCAGTCTATGCAATATGAATACTTCGAGAGTAGTTCGCTTTCATTCTCTGTTAAGGGAGAGTTAGATGAAGACGAGCTTAAAGCGATTGGTAATTTAGTCTCTGACGCATCCGATCTTGCAGATGACTTCTTTAATGGTGATATTGAAAGTGCCTTTAATAAAGCATTAGAGTTAGGATTTGACGAGCAGGAGCTAACCGGGTTTGCGCTTCAGCTAACACGCCAAGAAAAAGTAGAGGTGGTGAAAGCTTACGAATCAGTCTCGCACTTTAGTGATGACATGAAAGATGTAGACGGACCTGCCAAAGCTGCAAAGCCAATCAGCCAATATTTAGAGAAAATGCTCGATGTAATGGAGCAATCTAAGGAAAAATTGGAAGATGCGAGCTATTACGAGAAGATGATTAATGGCATCGTGAATGAAATGCAGGATGTAAGTACGCGAGATCTTTTGTCTGCGATTAATCAGTTCCATGAGTTTAATAAGCGCTTGCTTGATAACTTACCAATCAAACCTCTGGCAGCTAAAGACAGCGCAGAAGGTAGTGAGTAGACGCACACAAGCCTCACTTCTCTCTATATAAAGAAAAGGTCATCGAATGATGACCTTTTTTGTGGGTTCCGGTTAGCCAAGAGAATTAAGCGGTTTCTGCCTTTTCTCGTGCAAGCCTAACTTTAAGCGTTCGTTCCTGGAATTCAGAATCGTTTAACGTTTTAATGACGTGATCTGCATCCTTACTATCCATTTCGACAAATCCGTAACCTTTGCGCTTACCAGTGCGACGATCTTTCATTAATCGAACAGAATGTACATTGCCAAGCTCTGAGAAATGCTCTTTTACAGCTTGCTCATTCGCTCTATAAGGTAAGTTGCCTACATATAATGTAGTGCTGTCTACTGCTTTTGTACCTGTTGATGTACTTTCCTCTTTTGAAACGAGGGAAACAATAAGAGGAATAAGAAGGCCGCCAATTAGTACACCTATAGCAAAGGCACTATTTGATGGAAGCAACTCCGAAGGAAGGAAGAATTGGCCTAGAAGAGCCAGTATCGTGGAAAGAACTATATATATAATGACCGATGAGTTCATTTTACTACCCAATTTTTTGTAATGTTATAAGAATAGTTTACTTCGCTATGGTACTCATTTAAGAGCGAATAGCCAAATATTGTTCGTTCAGCAGACGAATTTGTATTGTATTTAATCAATATAGCGCGTTTTGACTGTTATTTGAGCGTTTGATTCATTTATTTCAAAAAAGGTATTGACGAATTTTCTAAAGTCCCTAAAATGCGCGCCTCTTCTTACGGAGACGCCG
>NZ_JAOWKX010000013.1 GCF_025751585.1 Fluctibacter corallii | reverse complement strand
TCTTAGACTATGTGTCTTACCAGACAAGCGGCCTGATAGAGTATATCCAAGAGCGGTGAGGGCAAAGCCAAGCAAATATCCTAAAAAGAAAAATGCCAGTCAGCTTAACTGACTGGCATTACGGCTTAGGCCGGGTTTTTTGTTTAAGGCTTAAGAAATTCTTGTAGAAATGCATTGGACACCCACAGGTTGTGCATTCAATGTCGAGTGGATTCTATAAAGTAGTTTGACTGCAAGAAAGCTTCTCTGTCGGCTCACCGATACGTGCGAAGGCACTTGCTTAGCGATAAGCGCGAGCAATTGGGCGTCTATGCGAAGCTGAGCCAAAAGCATGTAATTGAATTAAATATAGACAATTGGAACAAATGCCTGTATGGTGTCGGCGTCTATAGGCGTTTGTATTACTGATGTTTTGCTCTGTATTTTCTTACCTTTTCTGTCTCGAATAAGTTATAAATCTACAATCGCTCATACCTAGTTACGTAATTTCTATAGAAAATATAGTGAGTTATCACTAAAAGTTTATAATTTATTAGAGGTTTATTACATGTCAAATTCAATGACTGGCGTTGTTAAATGGTTCAACGAAGATAAAGGTTTTGGTTTCTTAACTCCATCAGAAGGTGGCAAAGACGTTTTCGTTCATTTCCGTTCTATCGCGTCTGAAGGTTACAAAACGTTGGTTGAAGGCCAAAACGTACAGTTTGACGTAGAGCAGGGAAATAAAGGCCCTCAAGCTGCGAACGTTATTGTTCTATAAGATACCTATCTCTTATATATTGTAGGTCGGGTGTCAATCCGGCCTATCTGTATCAGACTATTCCCTGTCTTCGTATTTTTCTCTTATTCTCTATTAATTCACTGTTTTGCCGACGCAATGCTTAGATCGACTTGTTGAATCTCAGTGTCTATGAAATAGAGCCCCTATTACTTCATAAGGAATGTAATCTATTGTCCTATTCTTATAACGGTAAGGAAATTACTATATTGCCACCCATTACCACTATTTCAGTTAACAAAAATAAAGTGGTATTTTCAGATGGGCTAGGCCCCAAACGTGTTCAGCTAAATAGCTCACTTGAAACACGAAATTTTTTAAACTGGTTGTACGTGAACTAAGTCCTTTCAAACACCTTAATATTGTCTATATTTTTTCGACGCCATTCTTCCAGGCATTTTTACGCTGAATCAGCGTGTTGACTCTACGCAGCTCCACCCTGTACGTTGCTCTAAAGCTAAGTTTTGCTAGGCTCTGGCTTGATTGCATCTGGGTTTATTAGGCTAATCAGTTGCGTGCCAGGTTGTATCGGTTTTTGTGATTCTTTTTTAAACGGTGAAATGCGTCCTTTGGGATCTTGCATAAATAAAGGCGTGTAGTTATTGGCATACTTTTCGTGGTATTCCTGTATGCCGAATTGCTCTGTCAGTGTGGTTTTCTTCACCACTGCGCCACTGGCAGTTAGGCTGGCAAGTTTAGAGTAGGTCAGTGCGCCAAATAAGCCTAGGCTTTTTAAGTATTTATAGTTGGGTAAGTGCGCGTCTGAGTTATTCATGTCGGCGTGATGTAAACCGAATACCCGGTCTTCGCCGAAGATGTGCTGAAAATATTGTGTAATTTGTGCGTTTAAATGCTTGTGAGGTGACAGTACTAATACGTTGCCAATACCAGTTAAGTCCATAGTGCGTTCAGCATGCGCAGAGCTCGGGTTGCCGTAATACGTGGGTATGTTTTCCATGCGTGCTGCTGAGATTGCATCCCAGTTGGTATCACAAATCTTAACGGTAATGCCTGCATTTTGTAACTCTTTTGCCAGCATACGCGCAAAGTTCTGCCCGCCAAAAATAAGATATCCAACGGGAGCAGGTTCACGTTCTCCTAAGAATTGCGCAATTTGTGTTGTGGTTAAGCTTTGAATGGTCACGGTGAAAATAATCACAAAAAATACCAGAGCTACCAGCATCTGTGCGTTTTCGTAACCTTGTTGCTCTAACTTTAATGCAAATAATGCAGAGACTGCCGCTGCAATGATGCCGCGCGGCGCCATCCAAATCACTAACCATTTTTCTTGCCATCGAAGTGACGTGCGCCATGTCGCTAAATACACGCTGATGGGGCGGGCAATTAATAAAATCACCCCGAGAAGGGCAATAGAGCCTAAGGCAATATCCGCTAATTGGTTTAAATCAACTCGCGCTGCGAGAATAATAAATAAGGCAGAAATAAGTAGAACGCTCAGGGTTTCTTTGAACTCGATGATTCTTTCAACGTCGACGTCACGCGCGTTGGCAAGCCAAACACCAATAATGGTTACGGTAATTAATCCCGCTTCGTGGGCGGCAATGTTAGCAAGTTCAAATGCGCCTAATACCATGGTGAGTACGGCAGTGTTAATGAGATAATCAGGAATGGAACCCTTTCTGAGCAAGACACTCATACCATAGCCAAATACAACACCCACTGCCACGCCAACGAGGATGGTTTGGCCAAATGTCATCAGGGTGTGCAGTGTCGCGTTTTGTGAAGAGATAATGTATTCGAACACCAAAACAGCCAAAATCGCCCCGATCGGATCGACAATAATTCCTTCCCAGCGGAGTATTTGCGACACGTTCTTGCTTGGCCTAACGGCTCGTAGCATCGGTAAGATAACGGTCGGACCTGTGACCGTAACAATGGCGCTGAAAAGAAAAGCAATTTCCCAAGAAACGCCGATAAAAAAGTGTGCTGCCGGTGCAACCACAACCCAGCCAATCAGCACGCCTAAGGTACATAATCGCGTAACGACTTTGCCATGAGCTCCGAGCTGCTTAAAATCCAGCGTGAGTGCGCCCTCGAACAGAATAATGGCGACTGAGAGTGACACCAGAGGAAATAAAAGATCGCCAAATAGCGCGTTGCTGTCTAGTACATTAAATACTGGGCCAACCATTATCCCAGTAATAAGAAGCGGTAAAATTGCAGGCAAACGTACTTTGTGCGCAAATAGCTGACAGCTAATTGACAGTAAGCCAATCAGTACCAAAAGAACGATGGGATCTAAACTCATGATTTCACTCCATGAAAGCGCAATAATAATGTTCTGACATAGTCACAATCTGCTTCACTATCTCACAGGGTTGTCATGCAATACTAGACGCTTTATTGAATAAAGTCAGACTTTTACCCAGAACTCAGCAAGCTAAGTTAGAGATGTTCGTTCAGATAATTGATAATGAAATCTCGCAGGAAGCTGGCGCGTCGTGAAAGTAAATTTCCAGTGGGCCAAACTGCATAAATGTCTCTTACTTCACCCGTCCATTCTGGCAATAGATGGATGAGTTTTCCGGCCTTGACTTCTTCCATGACCTCAGTGATTGGGAGTAGGGAAATTCCTTGGCTGTCCAAGGCCATATATTTCGCAAAACTGGTGTCGTTAAATGTATTGGCAAATCGTAAAAATAGCGACTGAGTTTGGTTTGTCGCAGTATGCGTTAAACGCCATTCTTTGGTGATGGTGGTGCCAATAATGCGATGATGCTTTAGTTGCTCAGGTGAAGACACCGTTGGGTTTTCGCTGACATACTGATTAGACGCCACCATGATTTTTGTGATTTGCCCAATCCGCTTTTGATATAGCGAAGAATCAGGTTGCGGTCCTACTCGAATGGCTAAGTCGGCTTTGCTTTTTATTATGTCTTCCATTTGATTACTTAAAATAAGTGTCAGTTGAATTTGCGGATATGCACGTGTAAAGCCTAACCACATGTTTTTCAAAATAGTGTGAGACAGATTGGTGGGCGCCAAAACCGTTAACGGCCCTTGCAAGGAGGCACTTTTGTTCGCCAAGTGTTTTTGGGTTTGCTCAAACTGAGCGACAAGTGGCGCATAGGCGTGAAATATTTCTTCGCCTTCGTGGGTGAGATCACATTGTCTGGCAGAACGGGTAAGGAGTTTAATATTAAGCTGTTGTTCAAGCCGCTGAATTCGACGTGTCACTGTTGCCGCCGGAATGTGAGTGAACCGCGCGGCTTGAGAAAAGCCGCCTTGCTCTACAACATGAACAAATAAACAAAGATCATCAAGCATAATTGCAAAAATGGAAAATAAGATTGGTTAAATGAGTGTATCAACCATTTTAGGAATCTTCTATGATGGCAACGGTAGGTAAAGGATTCACTTTAAGCTAGGAGCAAATCAATGATTCCAACTCGATATACACGCTTTGTTTTTGCCTTTGTGATGGCGTTTATCATGTCTTGTTTGATGTCGTTTTGCATTACCTTGTTCAATGTAGGGTGGATAAATGGCGTTATGGTGATTTGGTTAAAAGCCTGGGCGTTTGCTTTTGCGTTGGCTTTTCCCATCGTAGTGATTATTGCACCTTGGGTGCATGCGATCGTGAATAGGTTGGTTAAGCAGGAGCCAGCACTTGCCGCCGAAGCAGCAGAAATAAAGAAAGGAGCATAAAGTGGAAAAAGCATTTTGGATGGAGCGATGGGAGACAAACCGCATTGCGTTTCACGAGGGAGAGGTGAATGCGTATTTGGCTGCGCATTTTTCTGGGTTGCAGTTAGCTGAAGGCAGTACGGTGTTTGTGCCTTTGTGTGGCAAGACGGTTGATATGGCCTGGCTACGCTCTAGGGGCATCAAGGTTGTGGGTGCAGAACTCAGTGAGCGTGCGGTTCAAGATTTTTTTCATGAATTAGGCATATCACCTAGCGTGTCGAATTCTAGCACGCATCGTGTTTACCAAGCAGACGGCATCACCTTGTATGTGGGTGATATTTTTGAGCTTGATGCTGAGCAAATTGGTCACGTGGATGCCGTATACGACCGAGCGGCGTTAGTCGCACTGCCATTTGAAATGCGAGAACGGTATGCAAAGCACTTATTGGCGATAACAAACCACGCTAAACAATTTGTTGTGCTGTACCAATACGACGAGAATCTGATGCAGGGCCCCCCATTTTCTGTGCCGAATGAAGAACTTAAAGATTGGTATGGGCCTCATTACCAATTTGAGTTGAAAGTGAGTGCGCCCTTACCAGAAGGCATTCGAGGCACGCCTGTATTTTCAAGTGTGTGGCAACTGAATCCCGCTGTGTAACGTTGTTTTAATCGTTTGTCTTCATGCCGTGTTACTCGCGCTACAACTGAGGATGAACTACACTTATCGGTGCCTTTTTACCAAGAGGACGCAACGATGAGTGAGAAAAAAGACCGTTGGGAAGTATACGCAGACAACGACAATAAATGGCGTTGGCACCGTGTCGCCAGAAATGGAAAAGTCGTCGGAGCTGCAACAGAAGGGTATGCCAACAAGGCCGATTGCATTAATAATATGCGCCGAAATGGCTATTCACCACAAATGGGCTATAGCGAGTTAGAGCGTTAAATCTTGAACTACGCGGGTATGGCCCACAAATACTAAAACGCGCATGGACGGAAAGCCTGTTTGCTAAGACTTAACATGCGCGTTTATATTTCGAACGATTGAGCATAATGGTGAATTAGATTTGCTGAAAATCGTTTTCGCTTTCTTGCTTTGATGAAATGCGTCGCTGAATACGAGATTTCCATTCTGGATCAAGGCCACCGGCCTCTAACGCTTGACGTAAATTGTCGATAGACGCATCAACACCATTCATTAAGGTGACAAAGCGCTTTACGCTCAATGAGGGGTTAGGGCGTTCAATGAGTGTAATGGTATCACCTATTCGCATCGTGCCGTTCTCTAATACTCGGTAGTACCAACCGGTAATGCCTTTTTCTTCGATGAAGGCTTCGATATCGGGCACTTCTAACTTGGCACCAATCTTCCAGCAGGGTTTTCTCGGTGAACTTACTTGTACTTTAATGTCACCTAATTGATAGATATCACCAATGAATACGTTATCGTCACGCATGTCTGTGCTACTAATGTTTTCACCGATTGCGCCAGGGCAAAAGCGTTTGTGAAAAAGTGGATAGCGCTTCATTAATGCCTCATAACCTGACAGCGCATACTGGTGTAATGCTTTTTCCGGGCCACCGTGAAAGCGCTTGTCTGCCTGGATATCATTGGTCATGCCAAGCTCATTGACTTGCGCTTCTTGAATCGGGGATTTGTAGATCCCTGATTTTTTGCCCTGTGGTCCAAGTGGCCGCAGCGAACCTGCGAATAAGCCTGTAATATGCATGTCCTTGTGTCTCCAGTGAGTATCTAAATCGCGTTGTACTGTTACTATGATGGGAGGGAATGTACGTCGGGTCAAAATATTTTTTTGCGCCTTTAAACCTTTCTGATTTACCCTGCGACTCATCTTCTAAACAACAAGCAAGAATACGAACCCATTGAATACACAAGGAAATGTTGTCTCTGCTGAAGAAGCGTTTGCCAAAAAAGCCGAACGTGACTTGATTTCAGCGGTGAAAAACGGCGACAAACAGGCATATAAACAACTCTATGAGTTGCACGTTGGTCAGGTGTATAGCCTGTGTTTGCGACTGACAAGCGACAAGGGGCTTGCGGAAGACGCTACGCAAGAAGTGTTTATTCAGCTGTGGCGTAAAATAGCCAATTTTAATGGCGAGAGTAAGTTTTCTACGTGGCTGCACAGCGTGACATCGAATATTACGATCTCATACATGCGCCGCCAAAAAGGCTGGTTTCAAAGAATGTTTAACATTGAAGACTCTGAAGCCATGCATTATGAAGCGTCAGCATCAACCGATGCGGTTGATTTAGATAGTTACATCAGCCGATTACCTGAACGCGCACGGATTGTTTTTGTGCTCCATGCGATTGAAGGTTATCGACATGAAGACATCGCGCAAATGACGAATATGGCAGTGGGCTCCAGTAAAGCCCAGTTTCATCGGGCAAAGCAATTGTTACAAGAGTGGATGGGCTATGAGTAATCAAGATTTTGAGCGCCAGTTGGCTTCGCAAATTGCCCAGCTGGATAAGCAGAAACAACCGGAACGTGACCTTTGGCAGGGTATTGAATTGTCGTTGGCGAAAGATCAGGCCGAGCCTCAGCCACGGAAACAAGCCGGGAATACGGTGATATTACGACAAACCTCAACGTGGGTAGCGATGGCAGCAACATTTGCTTTTGTGGGGGTACTGAGCTGGTTTACGCTTAATCAGCCCGCACCGCAATCTTCACCCGATATGATGGACGTTGCGATGACGTTGAGCCAGCAACATGAAGCGCAAAAGCAGGCGCTGTTGGTACGCTTTGAAGACCAGCCGGCTCTGACCCAAAATTGGCAGCAGCAACTCGCCGAATTAGATGAAGCCGCTAAAGCGATAAAAGCGGCACTGGCACAAGACCCGAATAATATTGCACTACTTAAAATGTTGCAGCATGTACACCAGCAACAAATTGATTTGATCGAAACAGTGCACGCGCCAAAGTGGCAACAGATTTAATTCCTGATAGTGAAAGGATAAGAGTATGAAATACATGTTAATGGGAATCGGATTGTTTAGCGCAGCCTTTTTGGCTGGCGCGGGCGAAAAAATCGATGAAACACTAGAAGTTGAGATGCATTCCCACATAAAGATAGAGCACCTAGGTGGCTATGCGAAAATTATCGGCTGGGACAAATCTTCCGTGCGCGTAGTAGGAGAGCTTGGCGACCGAACTGAAGAGTTTATTTTTCGTAAACGCGGAGATGATGTACTGATCAAAGTGGAAGTAGAGCGTAGCCGAAATAGCTGGAAAAATTGGTCCTCAGATGACGGCGACGAGCTTGAAATTTATCTACCTATTTCAAGCAGCATCAAGTACTCCTCAACCAATGCGAATGTGGAAGTGAATGATGTGCAAGGTGGAGCGAATGTAGAAACGGTTAATGGCACTATCTTAGCGTCTAAACTGGCAGGCCGTGTGCGCTTAGAAGCAGTGAATGGCTCGGTGGAAGCAAAGGATATCTCTGGCCCATTAAAAATGGAAACCGTTAATGGCGATATCAAAGATCGCAGCGACAATACCCATGAGAGCAAATACGAAACCGTGAATGGCGATATTTTGGTTTTCACGCGTTCAACGAGTATCAACGCTGAAACGGTGAATGGCGATATTGAAATGTCTCTTGATAATATCGATGATCTGAACGTGGATACCGTAAATGGTAGTATCGATGCCCGCTTTACTGCGTTGAATAAAAAGGCTGATATAAGGGCGTCTTCAGTTGGCGGTGCAATTTCACTGTATTTTGATAACAACGTGTCTGCACGTTTTGATATTGAAGCGCATGCGGGTGGGCGCATTATTAATAACCTTACCAATAATGCGCCATCGAAAGCCAAGTATGGGCCACGCCGCTGGCTAGAGTTTTCTAAGTCGGGCGGCGACGCTTCGGTAAAGGTATCCACCGTTCATGGACGCGTAAGAATAGACAAAAAATAAGGTAAGGATGCTACATCGTAAAGTGAAGTCATCATTTTAATCACTGAAATACTTAACATAAACACCGCTCATGGATAGCGGTGTTTTTCATTGTTGGCGCGATGCTATTTAAAATCCTGCGCGAACACGGATGCTGCCCTATTATTTCGACTGAAATTGACGCATAATTAGCGTCTTCCCATTAGTGAATTTGATTGTTGAAATC
The DNA here is from genome assembly GCF_025751585.1 of Fluctibacter corallii. GTDB lineage: Bacteria > Pseudomonadota > Gammaproteobacteria > Enterobacterales > Alteromonadaceae > Fluctibacter_A > Fluctibacter_A corallii. The sequence goes on along the minus strand of NZ_JAOWKX010000013.1, from coordinate 36,817 downwards.
GTGAAAGTAGTTTCTCAGAAAAGCAGCGACGAGAAGGTCGAAAATCTAAAAATACCTCCCCATTCTATCGAGGCAGAGCAATCGGTACTGGGTAGTATGCTGATTGCGCCTGACTCTTGGGATAAAGTCGCTGAAGTCGTCGTTGAAACGGATTTCTATAATCGTTCTCACCAGCTTATTTACAAATCAATACTGGGCTTGCTCGCGAATAACCAGCCTGTTGACATGATCACCGTGTCTGAAGAGCTGGAACGTCAGAATAAACTCGAAGAGGCGGGTGGCTTTGCTTATCTTGGTGAACTAGCCAAAAATACTCCCAGTGCGGCCAACGTGGTGGCCTACGCCAATATTATTAAAGAGCGTGCGATTACGCGTGAACTAATTGGCGTAGCCCATGAAATTGCTGAAACTGGGTACAATCCCGACGGCAAGAACAGTTCGCAAATTTTGGACATGGCCGAAAGCAAAGTGTTTGAAATTGCTGAAAAGCGTTCTGGCAACAGCGAAGGGCCACAAGAAGTTGAACTGGTGTTAGGTAAAACCATCGATCGCTTGGAAGCGTTGATTAAAACCAACAAAGAAGTGACTGGGGTATCAACGGGTTATACCGACCTTGATAAAAAAACCAGTGGCTTGCAACCGTCTGATTTGATTATTGTTGCCGCACGTCCGTCGATGGGAAAAACCACGTTTGCCATGAACTTGTGTGAAAACGCAATGTTGCTGGAAGAAAAGCCTGTGTTGGTCTTTAGTCTGGAGATGCCGGCAGAACAAATTATGATGAGGATGCTGGCGTCGTTAAGTCGGGTAGACCAAACCAAAATTCGTACCGCGCAATTAGATGATGAAGATTGGGCGCGTATTTCGAATACCATGGCGATGCTAAAAGACAAAGATAACCTGTTTATTGACGACTCATCGGGTTTAACACCAATGGAAGTGCGAACACGCGCACGTAAGCTTGCACGTGAACGTGGCGGTATTAGCATGATCATGGTGGACTATTTGCAGTTAATGCAAGTGCCTGCATTAGCTGATAATCGTACATTAGAGATTGCTGAGATTTCTCGCTCTTTGAAAGCCCTCGCAAAAGAACTCAAAGTACCTGTAGTGGCGTTGTCACAGCTGAACCGTAGTTTGGAGCAACGTGCTGATAAACGCCCAGTTAACTCAGACTTGCGTGAATCAGGCTCTATCGAGCAGGATGCCGACTTGATTATGTTTATTTACCGAGATGAAGTGTATCACGAGAACAGTGAGCTAAAAGGTATCTCGGAAATCATTCTAGGTAAGCAGCGTAACGGCCCAATTGGTACTGTCAGATTGACATTCCAAGGGCAATTCTCGCGTTTTGATAATTACGCGGGTCCTGCCTTTGTGGAAGAATAAGTATATTTAAATATACGAAATGGTTGAGCAATGGAATGCCTTTAGTGTATAACTGTCTTACCTTTCCCATATAATAAAAATAAGCCGTAAAGGGATTTTCGTGGTTCGCCTCATTGCGTTTTTTTTCGTTTGCCTACTTAGCTTTTCTTGCAAAGCGTATGATTCCGCATCCTCTGTAGATATTGGCGTATTGAATGGTGGAGCGGTTGAGCTTAATGGCATCATGTACGAGGCGAGTGAAAATCAATGTGATGATGTCACGGTGTATACCGTTAGGCAGTGCAATGCCCTGAGATCGGTGCGTGTTCATTCACCTAATTACGGCTTTATGGCAGACGTTAAATGGTTTGTCTTCTCGGTACACAATAGCAGTCATGAACGACAGCTCGCTTATGTAGAAATCAATCATCCGCTTCTGGATTACATTGATTTTTATCATGTAGACGACCAAAATCGTTTACTCAAGGTTGTCAAAACCGGCGATAAATTGCCTTTTCATGAGCGTCCCGTTAAGCATCCGGCTTTTACTTTTCCCATTGAGCTTGCACCTAACGAAAAGCGAGATATTCGAATTCGTGTAGACACCCTATCGTCTATGCAAATCCCAATTAAAATCTGGCATCCTGATGATTATGTGAGCTTTCTCAGCTTTGAGTTATTGGTGTTTGGCTTGTTTATTGGTGCGATGGTGCTAATGGCCCTGTACAACTTTTTGTTGTTCTTCTCTACGCTGGACAAAGCCTATCTACTGTTTGCACTAACGTTGTTCTTTTATGCATTGGTACAAACGGATCTTACAGGTATCAGCTATGCCTATTTATGGCCTCAAGCGGTAGAGTGGAATGACAAAAGCTTGTACGTGATGGGCAGCTTGGCGCTGATTCATCTTGTGATGTTTGCTTATTATTTTCTAAATTTGGCCGAAAATAGCACCTTTACGCGATTACTCGTCAAAGCCGTAACTGGCTTCTCGTTACTTGGCCTGTGTATCACCCCGTTTGTGCCAAATCACTACTTGGTTGTATCCCTTGCTGTGAGCATCGCTGCGGTGCCTGTGGCCGTTTACTTCAAAGCAGCAGCGCTATTTATTAAGGGCTATACGCCAGCTCGCTACTTTTTGCTTGCCTTTTCATTTTTTGTGGTGTCGATTTGTATATTCATTTTGAATAAATTTGGTGTGTTACCACGTACTTGGTATACCGAGTATTCTTTTCATATCGGCGCAGCGGGCGTGGTGAGCTTACTTTCATTGGCGTTGGCAGATCGCGTGAATCAAGAAAAAAGAGCGCGTGAAAGCGCTCAAACAAAAGCCATTGCAACGCTCAAAAAATTCGAGGAGCTTTATCAGAACTCGTCAGAAGGTCTGTTTCGTCTGAATATGAAAGGGGACTTTATTGCTGCTAACAACACCATGCTGGCGCTGCTAAACGAACCTCACATAGATATGCTTAAGCAGGATGTGTCGAACATTCGGGCGTTAACGCTGGAAGAAAATGATTTACTCGCAGACGTGCTAGAGCACGACCATGTCATGATGGATCTAGAGTTACAGCCTGTTGATAAACCACCTTTTTGGGCGCAACTGCGTTTACGTAAAGTGCTCGATCCGCTTGAAAAAACCCATATTATCGAGGGGTCGGTGGTAGATATTAGTGAGCGCAAGCGAAGCGAAGAGCAGCTAGTGTATTTGGCTAAGGTCGACCAACTAACCGGCTTATGTAATCGGAATGCATTTCAAGAAGCGCTTTACAGTGTTATCCATGAAACTCGCCATCAATGCGGTCAGCATGCGCTTTTTTATATTGACCTTGATAGGTTTAAGCTAGTTAACGACACCTGCGGACATCATGCGGGCGATGAATTGCTTAAGCAATTGGCGACGATGTTTAAATCGCTGTTCTCTGAATCAGCATGTTTGGCACGCATTGGCGGCGATGAATTTGCAATTATTATGCGTAATCTAGGGCGTGATGCATGTGAAGCTTTAGCCAGCGATGTTCAACGTCATCTGGCAAGGTATCGGTTTACGTGGGATGAAAAGCATTTTGATGTGGGGGCCAGCATCGGTATTGTGCCGATTAATAAGTACGCACAAAGCGTGGCTATTTTAATGAATAAAGCCGACTCCGTTTGCATGATGGCAAAAGAATTAGGGCGCAATCGTTTTGTGTATATGGATGAAAACGAAGAAGATGTGCGTCGCCAGATGACGGCAAAAAATATGCTGCTAACGATTCATGAAGCCATTGAGAACAGTCGCTTTGTTTTGTTCAGACAAAAGATTGAGTCACTTCATGATGCCTCATTCAATGGGTTTGAAGTGCTGATTCGCATGCATCATGAAGGTGGGCTGTTAATGCCAGGCGCTTTTATTGATACTGCCGAACGCTACAATGTGATGGTTAATATAGATAAATGGGTGATTAGCGCATTAGTAGATGAACTCAATCGCCACCCTGATCTGCTGGCTCGTTTAGACATGGCCACGGTGAATCTTAGCGCCCAGACCTTGTCGGATAGAAACTTTTTGCCTTATTTGCTCGACTTACTTGAGGCGCATCCTCACATTAGTCAAAAGCTCTGTTTTGAACTAACAGAAAGTGCCGCGCTTAATAATTTGTCAGAGTCATCAGAGCTTGTCGTGCAAATGAAGTGTTTAGGCGCTAAGTTTGCAGTGGATGATTTTGGCAGTGGTTATGCGTCATATAATTATCTTACCAAGCTCCCCGTAGATTTTGTCAAAATTGATGGCTCGTTTTGTTTGAACATTGAAAATGATCCGGTGAATCAAATGGTCGTTCGGTCAATCACCGAAATTGCTCATACTATGGGAATCAAAGTGATCGCCGAGTTTATTGAGAACGAAGCCGCTTTGAATTGCCTCAAGGAGATTGGCGTTGATTTTGTTCAAGGGTATTTCATTGAGAAGCCCGTGCCAATGTTAAGCCAACCGCAACTTTCTTCAGCGGATAAGACGCCCATTCCTTTTTATTCCACCTAAAATAATTTCTCGTCAAATCAACTTCTTATACTACACTGAAGTAAGCACCGGGCAGTCCGAAAGTCTCTCTTCGGGCACCTGTAACAGTCTGAAATGTGGAGTAAAAAATGACAAACGGATTGCTAAGTAAGCCGCTTCGTGGAGCGCGTGCTAAGCCTGCAACTTATCGTCATGACTCAAAGGATACACAGTCATGAGCACACCAAACTGGCAATCTGCTCTGGAGCAAAGTTACGAGCAACTGATTGCTTACCTACTGACTTACACACCAAATCTATTTGGCGCGGTCATATTGTTGTTTATTGGTTGGGTTGTGGCGTGGTCATTATCTCGGTTAACGCAAACATTACTTAAATTGTCTAGTCGCTTAGTCTCGCGATTTTCGTCAAGTCTGTTTTCCGAAAAAATCAGTGAAATTAAACCTTCTCACGCCTTAATTGTGAGCAGAACTATTTTCTGGCTCGTGATGTTGTTCTTTGTCGCTGCGGCAACGTCGAATCTAGGCTTGGATTTCTTTGCTACTTGGATAAGCCAATTGCTTGCTTATGTACCGCGCTTATTGGCTGGCATTGTAATTATCTTTGGTGGTTACCTGTTAGGCAGTGTCATTAGCGTAATGGCGCAAGCTGCGGCAGAAACTGCGGGGTTCAAGCGTAGTCAATTGATTGCAAACGTGAGTAAGCTTGCTGTGATTTTCACCGCTATGGTAGTAGGTATCGAGCAGCTAGGCATCAATTTGCAATTCGTTACCAATCTGGTGATTGTTGTCAGTGGCGTCATGGTTTTTGGTGTATCGCTCGCATTTGGGTTAGGCAGCAAAGATTTAGTTGCAAACATCTTGGGCGCGCGTCAGTGCAAAGCGCATTTTCGCGTAAATGAACGGGTGAGAATGGGTGATACTGAGGGCACCTTAATTCAAGTTACAGCCACGATGATAGTGCTCGAAACAGACGAGGGGCGCGCCATATTACCTGCCAGACACTGCATGGAGTCAATCACGCATGTTGATTTAGGCAAGCAGGAGGGGCAATGAATAGCGCAGACAAAAAACTGGCGATTGCTTTTTTAAAAGAAGAGCCTGCTGCTGCCGCCCATCGATTGGAGCAAATTCCAGAACCGCAAGTGATTGCCGTGTTAACGGCTGCGCCTGCTGCGATAGCGGCAGATGTGTTCAAGTTTATGTTACCCAGTATTGCTGCCAGCGTTATTCAGGATATGGCAGATGACTATGTTACGCCGCTATTTGTAGAAATGACGGTGACAGATTTAAGTCAGATATTGCGTTTAATGCCAGTATCTACACGAACTCAGAAGTTGTCTTTACTGCCCGCTAAAAAACGTGTTCGGTGTGAAACCCTGATTCACTATCCTTCTTATACGGTGGGGGCGTTGGTGGAAACAGATGTACTCACCTTTGATGCAAAGATGACCGTGGAAGAAGCTAGCATTCGTGCGAAGAAGCGCGCGTTTCCCAATGCAAAGACCTTGTATGTGCTAAGTAAAGATCGTCATCTTATTGGTAGCTTGTCTATTTACGATCTTATACGTGCTCCGAATAACGCGCTAGTTGCAGATATTATGACGCATCCACCTATGGTGCTGAGCGGCTACACAGAACAAAGTGCAGCGTTGGGAATGCCCGTTTGGGAAAACAGTGATGTGAGCGCGGTGGTAAATCGAAAAAATGCCTTTGTGGGCGTGGTTTACCATCATGCGCTTCGTAATGCGATTAACTTGCAGGCAAGCCGTAAACAAAAAGAGCATTCAATCGGTGTTGCTCTGATCAACGCATACGGTGCCGTGCTCGCCAATCTTGTTGATGAAGTGACGTTCTTGTCTAGTGATTAATCTCGGGAGTTCTCATGTCTGCTAATGAAGCGGTGTTAGACCAAGCCACGTTTGAACTAACTCAGACGTTTATTAAACGTTATCCAGGTAAAAGTGCACGTTTTTTGGAGCGAATGTCTGCACCGGAAGCCGCACAAATTTTACAATGTCAGCCAGTGTATTTAGTGGCGATTGTGTGGCGATTTTTACCTGCTAGTTCTGCCGATGATATCTTTGTCGCACTTGATAGCAGCTTCGGTACCGACTTAATGTCGCAATTGGACATCCATATCGCTGCAACATTAATGGGGCGGTTAGATGAAGATACTAGACACAACGTTATGGCAACATTAAGCGAATCTCTTCAGCAGGAAATCGCAGACTTGCTTGTGTACCCAGACAATACTGCAGGCAGAATGATGACGACCCACGTTCATGCCTTTAGCGGCGGTATGCGGGTAAAGGATGTGTTGCAACACATTAAACACCGAAAACTACATAGCCAGGATGTGTTGTTCGTTTTGGACGCCGAACAGCATTTAGTGGGTGAAGTGGAGTTGCATCAATTGATTCAAAGCAGTGCAAATGCTCGGTTAGAGGAGATTGCATCTGACGTTAAAACTACCCTCAATGCTTTAGACAGTAATGATGAAGTGGTCGAAAAGTTTGAAGCATACCGAGGTTCTGCGTTGGCGGTGTTGAATTTGCATCGCCAATTGGTGGGAATGATACGTTTTATTGATGTATACCAAACTACCAAAGAAGATTTAGCCACAGACATGCAAACCATGGTTGGGGTAAGCAAGGAAGAGCGGGCACTGTCAACGAGCTGGTTTTCTGTGAAAAAACGTTTACCTTGGTTGCAGGTTAATTTATTAACAGCCTTTGCTGCGGCATCCGTCGTTGGTGCTTTTGAAGGACTCATTTCTGAAATTACGGCGCTGGCCATTTTGCTGCCAGTGGCCGCGGGGCAGTCTGGAAATGCGGGAGCACAAGCTTTAGCTGTGACGATGCGCGGATTAACCTTGCGTGAAATTACCACGCGCCATTGGTCAAAAGTACTATCAAAAGAGATGATGACAGGACTGTTAAATGGTTTAGCGGTTGCTATTACCTGTGCCCTAGGTGTGTATGTGTGGAGTCAATCATTGGGGCTAACTGCGGTGATTGCAATTGCGATGGTGGTGTCTTTAACTATTGCGTGTAGTGCTGGTGCGCTAGTGCCCATTATTTTAAAAAAATCGGGGCTCGATCCTGCGCAATCTTCGTCTATTGTGTTGACCACTGTTACGGATATTGCGGGCTTTATGTCATTTCTTGGTATTGCATTGCTGCTTTCAGATTATCTGCCTAGAGGGTAGCGTGAGATGCAGAAAAGCCAGCTTAAGTCATTAAGCTGGCTTTTTTACTTAGACACTTCATATAAATATATCTGAAGTGTTAGCGTGCGCTCACTTTAAGAGGTGATGCTTAACGCTTGAGTTTTACCTTTTCATTGGCTGTAACCACCGCTTCGATGCGTCGGTTAACGCGATGTGCTTCGCTCGTGTTAGACGTATCAAGTAAACGAGATTCACCATACCCAATCGTTTTTAGTCGAGCTGCATCAATGTTATAAATCTCGCTTAATAGGACTTTAACGGCTTTTGCACGACGGTCTGATAAATCCATATTATAGGCCTCAGAGCCTGGCGCAGAAGTGTGGCCTTCTATTGTTGCAACTGTATTGGGAAAGCGCTTCATAAAGTCAGCGAATTCTTTAATTTTTGACGCGTCTGGATTTCCAATAACGGCACTTTCGTGTGCAAAAAGTATCTCTAAGGTTTCGCGTACTTCTTTTTCCATAAAGATACTGCAACCCGTAACATCGACTTTATCGGTTAGTGGCGTATTCGGGCATTTATCATTGGCATCTAATACGCCATCTTGGTCGCTGTCTAGAGATAATGCACAGCCTTTTTTACCTACCTTTGTACCTTTGGGAGTATTTGGGCATTTATCTGTGGCATTTGGTACGCCATCACCATCAGCATCAGATGGACATCCACGTTCGTTTACACTCATACCTGCGGGGGTGTCGGGGCACGCATCTTTCTCATCGGTTACTCCGTCTTTATCAGAATCAAGCGGACAGCCGTTACTATCTACTGCGGTACCAAGAGGGGTGTTAGGACATTGGTCATAGCCATTATCTACGCCATCTCTGTCATCGTCTGCAGTGTCAGAGCGGGTTGGTATGTCTCCAGTTGTATAAGCGAGTCCTAACTTAAAACCAACATCTCTGTGGCTTTCGCCAAAGTCATGATACACAGCCGCTTCACTGACAAGTACCCATTTTTCTGACAATTTCCAATGTCGGCCTAGTCCGAGGTTGAGTAATTTATGATCGTTGCCGTAAGTGGCAAACTTTAGGCCCGAAAAGAGGAATGTGGCACTGTCGTTAACAAAATACAAAGCGTCAACGCCATAGCGTGTGCCTTCGTCATTAAAATCTGTGATGCCAGCTGCCCGAGAAAAATCAATATCGAGTTTAACTTTTGAAACTTCAAAGCGCGCAGCCCAGTCTGGAGCAAAACGGTAGCCAAATTCGGCACCGTAGCCTTCACCATCATCTAGATATCCATTAGGAAGAGGCTTGTCACCGTCTGGGTTATAATATTCGAAAAAGCCACCAACCCAACTGTTGCCCTCACTTTTTTCGCTAGCGGCGGCAACTGAAGTGATACCTAGTAAAATGGAAGAAAGCAAAAGCTTCTTAAACATGCTCATGTCCTCATTGTGTGTACTGAATTCCTTCGTGTACTGATACAGCTAGTGACACGACCTTATTATTCTTGGTTGATATTTCCGTTTAACGTTGCAACGATGCTACGTTGTCCGCCATGATTGCGGTGCTCACCCAGATAAATTCCCTGCCATGTACCTAGCATTAATTTCCCGCTTCCGATGGGTATCGTCAGGCTGTGTCCGAGCAAACTGGCTTTGAGGTGCGCGGGCATATCATCGGATCCCTCATAGGTATGGGTGTAGTACGGCATATCTTCAGGCACTAAATGCGAAAAATGGCGCTCAAAATCTGCTCTTACCGTAGGATCGGCGTTTTCGTTGATAGTGAGACTAGCACTGGTGTGCTGAATAAAGAGTTCTAGCACACCAGTGTCGTAATAGCTTATCTGGGGTAGCTGGCTTACCACCTCTGATGTGATTAAATGAAAGCCCCTAGCTTTAGGAGGAATATGAATAATAGTTTGTTGCCACATTATCTATCAAAACATATTTCTAGATAGGCAAAGCCCCATTCGCTGGCAAATGGCATAATGACTTTCGGGCCATCAACCTGGTGTGTGATAGTGTGTCCTTTACCCGTAACAATCACTGGCGTCGCCATACCAAATTCGTAGCCTTTGTCGGCTAATTCACTTTTTGCGCCGCCGCAAATCATGTTGGTGATTTCGCCTACCATATCGGTGACTTCTGCATCTAATGATGCAGGCCGTTCTCCTACCATGCGCTCCATGATTTCCAACGCAAGTTGTTCTTCGAAGGTGATGGACAATGAGCCCTTAACCTGCGGCCCAACCATGCCAATCAAACCAGATACATCGCCACGCGCTTGCTCGTCGGTTTTACGCTTTGGTTTGCCTGGCTTAAGTTCTGTTTGAGCCATGGTCTTCAGCACATTCATCAGTGATGAGATAAATGGGTTGATAAATTCAACATTCATATTCTGGAATAATCCTCACAACATTGCGATGGGATACGACGATAGATTTATGTGCTACAAAACACTAGTCAGCTTTTCCGCATCTTTCCAATGATACAACCTTTCACTTATTGAAACGGTATTTTCAATTTACCTGCTCGTCAGTTATTTTCTACTGACACGCAGAGCAGGTTCCATGTGCTTCAATAGTTTGTTTCGTTACTTTAAACCCGTGACTTGCTGCTTGATTGTCTAGGGTTTCTTTTAATCCCGCAGACTGTATTTCTCTGACCTCTCCACACTTATCGCAAATAAGGAATTGCACAGGGTGATTACAGTCAAAGTGATGGCAAGCCACAAATGCATTGGTTGACTCCAACCGATGAATCAGGCCAAGTTCCATCAAAAAATCAAGTGTTCTGTATACAGTAGCAGGCTTTGCGCTCGATTCGGTTTCTTTTAAACTATCGAGCAATTCATAAGCGCCCACAGACCCCTGTTGGCGCAATAGCAATTCATACACTTTTTCACGTAAGTGTGTGAATCTAGCGCCTTTCTTTTCACAGAACGCTTTCGCTTTGTCGACTTGTGTTGCTACTGTCATACTTGAATTTTAGATCTCTTTTATTGCTAGTTTAGCATAAACATAAATAGGGATAAGTTTGAAAAGGGTAACGATAGAATCAGGGCGTGTAAAGGGTAATCATCTATCAATCACAGCGATTCAATCGAAACGTGAAACTTCACTTAGCTTTGTTCAACAGACAATTCATACAGGGCTTGAATCAGTATGTCTTCCAACCCAAACCGCTGTTCCATACTTTGCCCTAGCATGGAAAGCGCAGTATCGAAGGTTTTCCAATTCGGATTCTCTGATGTAAACATATCATTAAAGGCCAGTGCGTCGTCGGTACTTTGTGACAATTCAGGCAATATATTTTGGCATTTTTTTTGTGTGTGAGCGTCTGCTGCTAACGCATCTAGCATGTGATCATAGACTTCAAAATGCCCTGTTGATACGTAATCTACTAACGCTTCGCAGAAGGATAACGTTTGCTCTTCTGATGGGAGTGGCTTTTGCTTTTGAGAAGAAGAAGTGAGGCCTGAAAGCTCACAAAACAAAACGAGTAATCGCTTTCGTGCAGCGAGCCATCTGTCAATCAGATGACTTTCACCACCCCAATTTGCTTGACTAATTTCGATTTGGTTGAGCATCTCGCCGTCTCCTTTATGATGAGAGGCTATATTTTAATCAAAGTATAACAGTAAAATGATAAAATAAATAAAGACCTTTTATACCATAGTGTTAGAGCATGTTATGGTTAGCATTCTACTGCTTAGAAAGGACACAACATGATTAGGCCTGTTAATCAACTACGAAAAGAGCAGGAAGCCTACTGGATAATTTTTTCGAAAGACAAAATAGTCAGTCGAGGTGATATGCCCGCATTAATTCTCGCGAGCTGGCATGAGTTACCAATGATTCACCGTCACTCCGAGCAATTGATTCATGTTGGAGAGCTTAATCATACGCCTTGCTTTGCAGTGGATATGGGATTCGAAGACACAAATGACTCTGCCTTGAGACTGCATAGTTTAAGGGCATTTTTAACGCAGGGTAAAGATCGCTATTTTGAGCTGGCCGCCAGAGCTTGGCAGCAAATATTATTCTTACGTACACACAAATACTGCGGGCAATGTGGTAGTCGCATGCGAGTAATAGATTGGGAGCTTGCTACACATTGCGATACCTGTAAACACCGTTGTTATCCTCGTATCTCACCGTGCATTATCGTCGCGATTAAAAAAGGTGATCACATCTTACTTGCTCAAGGACCTAGTCAGCGTGAACGAGGTATGTTTTCTACGCTAGCAGGCTTTGTTGAAAGTGGTGAGAGCCTTGAAAATGCAGTGCACCGAGAAGTGATGGAAGAAGTGGGTATTCGCGTTAAAAATCTGCGCTATTTTGGCAGCCAGCCTTGGCCATTTCCACATTCACTGATGGTGGGCTACTTAGCTGAGTACGACAGCGGCGAAATTCAGGTTGATGGACATGAAATACTAGAAGCCAATTGGTATTCAAAAGCGACATTGCCAGTTGTTCCGCCGGAGTTTTCTATTGCAGGAAAACTTATAACAGCTGCCCTCAATAATGAATAAGTGATGATTCATTATATTTGCAGTTTGTGTGGTTATCACACTGTAGAAATAAAAAAGCCCTACCGAGGCAGGGCTTGAATTTCATTAGCGTGGAGGTCTCGTTAATCGAGCTTCTTTATTGTTATAATCTCACTAGCGCAGTAGTTTTATAGCAAAGGTTATTGCAAAAGTGCAAGCTTTTATTTGCATAAAACTCGTTAAATTATGCAAAATATTGCATAGATCAAAGAATCTATTGTTATTTTTCTTAACGTTACCATCTAAGGCCGTTTTGGTATAAACTTGCCCGAATTCACTGGATGGTGGTGAAAACGCGCATTGCATTAATTGACAATGTTTTCAGATACACTTTTTCATGTATATGTGTAACGGCCTCACTGAACGGGTGATAGCGCGCCCCATCTATTTTCTGATTCTGTCTTTCGAAAATTGAGAATTTCATGCAGCAATTGAAAAACGATCGTTATTTACGTGCTCTTCTTAAACAGCCAGTTGATGTAACTCCAGTATGGATGATGCGCCAAGCAGGCCGTTATCTTCCAGAATACAAAGCAACGCGAGCGGAAGCTGGTGACTTTATGTCTCTGTGCAAAAACCCTGAATTAGCATGTGAAGTCACCCTTCAGCCGTTACGTCGTTTTCCATTAGATGCTGCCATTCTTTTTTCAGACATCCTTACTATTCCTGATGCTATGGGACAAGGCCTGTATTTTGAAACAGGAGAAGGCCCTCGTTTTAAAAAAGTGATTGAGTCAGCATCTGACGTAGCAAAGTTACCTGTACCAGATCCAGAGGACGAGCTGAAATATGTGATGGATGCTGTACGCACGATTAGAAAGGGCCTTAACGGCGATGTACCGTTAATTGGTTTTTCTGGTAGCCCGTGGACATTGGCAACCTATATGGTTGAAGGTGGATCGAGTAAAGCATTTACTAAAATTAAAAAAATGGCATTTGCTGATCCTAACGCACTTCATGCATTACTGGATAAACTGGCAGATTCGGTGATTCTGTATTTGAATGCACAAATTGCTGCGGGCGCACAATCAGTAATGATTTTCGATACATGGGGTGGTGTGCTGTCTCCACGCGATTACAAGCTATTTTCATTACAGTATATGCATAAAATTGTGGATGGTCTTACGCGTGAAAATGAAGGCCGTAAAGTGCCTGTGACCCTATTCACCAAAAACGGTGGCATGTGGCTTGAGTCTATTGCCGCAACGGGGTGTGATGCAGTGGGACTCGATTGGACGATTGATATTGCAGAAGCAAAAGCACGCATTGGTGATAAAGTGGCGTTGCAAGGCAATATGGACCCATCAATGCTTTACGCACCGCCAGCCCGTATTGAAGAAGAAGTTGCGATAATTTTAGATGGCTTCGGTGAAGGTTCAGGCCACGTTTTCAATCTTGGGCACGGTATCCATCTTGACGTGCCACCAGAGCATGCAGGCGTATTTGTGGATGCGGTACATCGTTTAAGTGCCCCTTATCACAAAGCATAAGAGAAACAGACCATGCAAATTAAGGTGTTATTGGGCGCGTTGATTGGCCTTATCGTCGGTTACTTTATCGGTGTCACGTCTCAACAAGAACGTCTCATTGACAAAGATGAGACACCCACTCAAACACCTTATAACGTCAGTGACGTTCAACGAGATGAACCGCAGCCAGTTTTGTCTGAGATTCCAGCGTCACCCGCTGCGCCATCTACTCAATGGCAGCAATCCGCAGTGCCGGAAGAAAACCCGTTAGATGCAACGCAGGCAGATATTACTTCGACGGGTATGCATCTTAATGAAGGTTTAAGAGAGAAGTTAGCGGAGAAAGCGTTGTACAGTTTCTCTTTTCCTGATGAAGAGACCGACTGGCAAGCCCAAACGTATATTTCCGACTTTTTTGAATTGCACGAGTATGGCCCGCAAGTTGAGCTATACAATTTAAGTTGCTCTGTTCAGGTTTGTGTGATGAATGGTCAATATCATGGTAATAAAGACGAATGGGAAGGCATCGTTTATGACTTACGCAATCAGGATTGGTGGCAATATGCGCATACCAGCCATCGAGCATCATCAAAAGATGATGGCCCAACATATTTTCAGATTCTTGTGAGCCATGCCGAAAACTGATTAGATTACGCGTCTCTGGGAAGGCCTTTTTCGACGCTGCGGATTAGACGTTTGGTGGTTCTATCTAAGGCATCTTGCTTACGCAAATTTTGCTGTTCGATAGCCCAATCAATGTGCTCTTTTACCATATCACTGGCATTGTCACGCTGTTTTTTCAGTACCGCTATAATTGCGTCTTCATAGGGCGCATTACCTAGCCCGACTGCTAAGTTGCGTTGCCATTTGTCGTAGCCGATACGTCGAATAGCAGAGCCCTCGGTTTTTTTCAAAAACGTATCTTCATCCCATAAAAATAGCTCTATTAATGACTTTCCATGGAGATCTTTTCGGGGCTTAAAGTCTTCTTCATCGGTAATATTGGCGTAACGATTCCAAGGGCAAATGAGCTGACAATCGTCACAGCCGTAAACTCTATTGCCAATTAGTGATCTTAAATCTTCTGGAATAGCGCCTTTTTGTTCTATGGTGAGATAGGAGATACAACGCCTTGCATCCACTACATAGGGCTCTACAATTGCGTTCGTTGGGCAAATCGTTATGCATGCGGTGCAACTACCACAGTGCTCTTCAATGGGCTCGTCTACAGGTAATGGAATATTGACAAACAGTTCGCCCAGAAAAAACCATGAGCCCGCCTCCTTATTGAGCGTTAACGAGTGCTTACCCGTCCAGCCGATACCGGCTTTTTCTGCGATGGCATGCTCTAATATCGGCGCGGAATCTACAAAAGGGCGAAAGTTTAGTGCATCGCATGCGTCAAAGATCTTTTGCCCCAATTTTTTTAACCTGTTTCGCATCAGTTTGTGATAATCACGTCCTAACGCATAACGGCTTACGTAAGCCATGTTTCGGTCACTCAAATTTTTAGCAAAGCTGGCATCAGGTGGCAGATAGTTCATGCGCACGCTTATCACCCGTAATGTGCCGGGATGGAGCTCGTCTGGCCTAGCGCGCTTCATGCCATGTTCTGCCATAAAATTCATCTCTCCGTGGTAGCCTTTGTCTAACCACGCCTGAAGGTGAGATTCATGCTGTTTAAGATCGATATCAGCAATACCAACTTGTTGAAAACCTAGCGCTTTACCCCAAGCCTTTATATCCTGTTTAAGTTTGTTCAATTCTTGGTGCGAAAAAGATGACATTAAGGCCGTTACTCCATAACTTTGCAGAGCGCAGTTTATCACACAAAATTTATGTAGCAGGTACAGTTCGTGACAAAGAATCTGTGGCTGCAAAACGCGCAGGTGTCAGTATGTGGACCTTGATGGAACGCGCGGGCACTTCAGCATACCGGGCGCTACGAAATCGCTGGCCTGAGATGACACGTATAGTGGTATTTGTGGGTACAGGGAATAACGGTGGCGATGGTTACGTATTGGCTACACAAGCACGCCAAGATGGCTTGACGGTGTCAGTGTACAGTATTGAACCCTCACAACCCTTAAAAGGGGATGCGCTCACGGCGCGTGAGATGTATGAAAAAGAAGGAGGAAGTGTAAATCCTTGCTCTGATTATCAAGATGAAAGCGATGAGCACGTTATTGTTGACGCGCTTTTGGGAACTGGGTTGTCAGGTGAATTACGAGAGCCATATCACAATGTTATCGACAAAATAAATGCTTCGGCCGCGCCCGTTTTGAGTGTGGACATTCCGTCTGGCATGCATGCTGACACTGGCCAAAATCTGGGCACGGTGATTCAAGCTGAATGCACAGTGACCTTCGTGGGTATTAAGTCTGGCTTGGTAACTGGGCAGGGAAAAGGCTATGCGGGTGAGTTGATTTTTGATGATTTGGGTATTGCTACCCCCTTTTTAGAGGAGAGTCAGCCAAAAGCCAGATGGATAGATTTCGGATCTTATCAACCCCTACCTAAACGAAAAGTAGACACCCACAAAAGCCATTACGGTCGTTTGTTATGTATAGGTGGTAATGCGGAAATGAGCGGTGCAATACGCATGACAGCGGAAAGTGCCATGCGTTCAGGCGCGGGCATGGTTAAGGTGTTTTGCCACGAAAACAGCACGCTGGCAGTGAGTTTAGGAAGGCCAGAGATTATGGTCTCATCGAGCGCACTGGAAGAACAACTAAAATGGGCGACGTGTATTGCGATAGGGCCCGGTTTAGGGCGAGATGAATGGGCAGAAACAACCATGATGAAAACCCTCGATCATGTGCGCCGAACGCCAAAGCCTTTAGTGATTGATGCAGATGGATTGTATTGGTTATCTAAAATGCGTAAACAGTCGTTGGGCGCAAAAGTGACGCCGTTAACCGTGATTACCCCCCATGCCGCAGAGGCTGCACGCCTGCTAGATGCAGATGTGCAGGAGGTGAATGACCAGCGATATCTAGCGGTAGAAGAACTCACGCGTATGTACCACGTCACGAGTATTTTAAAAGGTGCGGGAACCTTGATTCACGAACAAGGTCAGATGTCAGTGTGCGCCGGAGGAAATTCAGGCATGGCCACGGCAGGAATGGGTGACGTACTGACAGGGGTGGTGTCGGCAATGTTGGCACAAGGTATGCCGCCGTATGATGCCGCCTGTTATTCCGTCTGTTTGCATGCGCAGGCTGGGGATAATATTGCCAAAAGCCAGGGGCAACGTGGTATGCTAGCCACAGACCTTATTAGTGAAT
This sequence comes from Fluctibacter corallii, assembly GCF_025751585.1. Classification (GTDB taxonomy): domain Bacteria; phylum Pseudomonadota; class Gammaproteobacteria; order Enterobacterales; family Alteromonadaceae; genus Fluctibacter_A; species Fluctibacter_A corallii. The sequence continues at coordinate 19,963 of NZ_JAOWKX010000013.1, read as the reverse complement.
TTGTTAAACTCGTAAATACCTAATGCAAGATTCCGTTTTTTTTAGTTCTTCAGAGGCGTTAGAGGCATTTGCTGCATCTATTGCCAAAGCGTGTAAGCAGCACACAGTGATATTTCTTGAGGGTGACTTAGGCGCCGGAAAAACCACGTTCAGCCGTGGATTCATTCAAGGCTTGGGGCATACTGGAAATGTGAAAAGCCCAACTTATACCTTGGTTGAACCCTACGAAATTGAAGATTGGCGTGTTTTTCACTTCGATTTATATCGCCTAGCGGACCCTGAAGAACTTGAATTTATAGGGATAAGAGATTATTTTCAGGACGATTGCTTATGCTTGATAGAGTGGCCAGAAAAAGGCTACGGCCGTATTGCAGAGCAAGACTTGGGCATTCGTATTGAAATAGAACCTGAGGGTCGTACACTGTCGCTAACTGCCTTTAGCGAAAATGGAAACCAAATTTTAAACGCGATAAAATAACAAAAATGCGAGTAGTAAAACGCTTTCTTACATTGATTTTTTGTAGCCTATTTATCTTTGGGACAGTAGGCACTGCGTTCGCAAAAAATGCAATTGAAGGCGTTCGAATTTGGCCCTCGCCCTCAAATACTCGAGTGGTTTTTGATCTTAGCGAGTCTCCCGATTACAGTTATTTCACGCTCACGAATCCTCACCGATTAGTAATTGACCTTGCTAATACCAAAGAGAAGTTCAGTATTGCTTCTCTTAATGAAAATAGTGATGTTATCAAAAAGATTCGTACCAGCACGCCGAAAAACAGAGGCAGTACGCGCGTGGTATTGGAATTGTCGCACAGGCTCACGCCAGAAATTTTTGCCTTGCCGCCAACACCACCTTACAAAAATCGGTTAGTGGTTGATCTTGCCCACAGTGAGAGCGCGTCTGCCCCAACAAAATCTGTTGAAAGTAACAATGAGAATAGGGATATCATTATTGCCATTGATGCTGGTCACGGTGGTGAAGACCCCGGTTCGATTGGTCGAGGTGGGACCTATGAAAAGAATATTACGTTGAGTGTCAGTAAAAAGCTCGCAGATTTGATCAATGCTGAAAAAGGGATGAAAGCGGTGCTTACACGCTCTGGTGATTACTATGTGTCACCGAATCAGCGGCCTGAAATTGCACGTAAACATCGAGCTGATTTGTTCGTATCTATTCACGCTGATGCCTTCACAACACCCCAACCAAACGGTGCATCGGTATGGGTTCTATCTATGGGCCGAGCTAACACCGAGTTAGGCCGTTGGATGGAACGAACCGAGCGCCATTCAGAGCTATTAGGCGGTGCAGCGGAAGTCATTAAAGATACCGCCAATGAGCGATATTTAGCACTTGCTTTACTTGATATGTCGATGGACCGCTCAATTGCAGCGAGTTATGACGTCAGTAAAAAAGTGATTTCAGAGCTCAAGCAAGTTACAAAGATGCATAAACGCACGCCACAAGCAGCAAGCTTGGCAGTATTAACGTCGCCAGATATTCCATCAATATTGGTCGAAACGGGTTTTATTTCGAATCCGAAAGAAGAGAAGAATCTCAATTGGGCAGCATTTCGTCAGCGACTGGCTGATCGCATTTTTAATGCGGTGAAGCGCTACTTTGAAAATTCTCCACCAGATGGCACGTTATGGGCGTCGATGAAAAGTAAAAACAGAACTCATCGTGTGCAAAGTGGTGAGTCGTTGTCTTTGTTGGCACAGCGCTATAATGTGCGTGTCAGTCAAATTAAAGAAGCGAACAATCTTCGTTCAGATGTGGTTCGTATCGGTCAGGTTCTGACAATTCCTAGCATTTAGTTTTCCGATACTTAAGTCAACTTATCAAGAGAGTTTATCCGTGCCAATACAGATATTGCCCGCTATTCTTGCTAACCAAATCGCTGCTGGCGAAGTGGTTGAAAGGCCAGCCTCAGTAATTAAGGAGTTGGTAGAGAATGCGCTGGATGCAGGCGCGACACAAATTGATATCGAAATCGAAAAAGGCGGTCACAAGCGTATTTTGGTAAGAGACAATGGCTCAGGTATCGCGAAAGATGAATTGAGCTTGGCACTGAGTCGGCATGCCACTAGCAAAATCGCATCGCTAGATGATTTAGAGCAAATTATCAGCTTGGGGTTTCGCGGCGAAGCGCTAGCGAGTATCAGCTCAGTCGCACGGTTATCTTTGTCGTCAAAACCAAAAGCACAAAGAGAAGCATGGCGAGCGTTTGCTGAAGGGCGAGATATGGATGTTAAGCTTGAGCCGATTGCACACCCTGACGGCACCAGTGTGGACGTGCTTGACCTATTTTTTAACACTCCTGCCAGACGTAAGTTTTTACGCACAGAAAAAACCGAGTTTTCACATATAGAAGAAGTGATCAAGCGAATTGCATTGAGTCGGTTTGATGTTGCGTTTACGCTCAAGCATAACGGTAAGCTGATAAAGAAGTACCCAAAGATAACAGACGAAAAGAATAAATTTAAACGCGTGTCTGCGGTGTTTGGTAACAGCTTTTCAGAGCGAGCGATTCAGATAAATAGCCAATATATGCAGTTTAATCTGTTTGGCTGGATAGTCGGCCCTGGCGGTGAGCGCAACCAAAATGACTTGCAGTATGTATATGTTAATGGGCGCATGATGCGAGATAAGTTAATAAATCATGCGATACGCCAAGCATTTGAAGGCATAATTGATAGTCAGCTTTACCCTGCCTATTGTTTGTATTTAACTCTCCCGCCCGACGAAGTGGATGTAAATGTTCATCCGGCTAAACACGAAGTGCGTTTTCATGAAGCAAGGATGGTGCATGATTTTATCTATCGTGTAGTCAATGATGTGCTTCAGGAGCAGCTTCAATGTAGTGCTTCGGAGCATGAGCGAGCAACCATTTTTGATACGCCGGGAGCTGGTATTACTGAAGATAACCCAAATGAACGGTTGGGAGATTTTCATTCTACTCCAGCACAAGTCAAAGAGGTGGAGCCGTCTCACGCTTATATTAAGCCGCTACAGCACGCGCCCCAAGATGTGCTGGATGCGCATAATCATAATAGACACCCACTTTCTGAATCGAGGCAAACCGGTCATCACGACAATGTAGGCAGCTCGTCGTCAGCAAGACACCCATCCTACGCTTCCTCCCATTCAACGCGTGCCCAAATGACACCAAAGCACCCACGTGTAGATGACAAAGCTGTAGAGGGATATTATGAGTTGATGACTGATGGTGTGCCGCCTGTTACACCTCGAAGCACAGATTATTTGGTGGTTGGGAAGTGGATTTTATTCACCCAAGATAATGGTGTTTATGCGATATCGCTCGTTGAGGCAAAAGCTCACCAAATACGCGCTGATTTTATGCAAAATACGCCGGTAAGCCAGCCGCTTTTGATGCCAGTTTCCATTCATTCTGATAGTTCGTTACTCGCGCACGCACAAATGCTATATGAGCCTCTACTGAACTACAGTATCGAAATTGGCTGGGCCGTAAACAAAATTCTTGTGCGTAAAGTTCCCGCGGGTTATCGAAATTTACCCTGGGCGCCAATATTAACGGAGTTATTGACAGGCACGGTCAATGAGGGAGATTTACTCACTGCGCTTACTCGCACTATTGCGGGCAATATGAATCTGTTGGATCAGGCGGATTCAATTGTGAAATCGTTATTTAGTGAGGATAGCGGTAATGCACAAACTACACTTAAGACATTAAGCAAAGAGGTGCCGTTAGAAATATGGTTGCAGCAACATGCAGAATAATATGAAAAATAATCAACCTCTTGCCATTTTTTTAATGGGGCCGACGGCATCAGGCAAAACAGACCTTGCGATTGAGCTGTGTCAAAATGCCTCATGTGAAATAATTAGTGTCGATTCGGCCTTGATTTATCGAGAAATGGACATAGGTACTGCTAAGCCAACTGCTGAAGAGTTGCTCAAAGCACCGCACAAGTTGATTGATATACTTGATCCGGTACAAAGCTATTCGGTCGCAGAGTTTCGACGTGATGCATTAAATGAGATGAATGCGATTGTTGAGAGAGGTAACGTCCCTTTATTGGTGGGTGGAACGATGATGTATTACAAGGCGCTAATCGAAGGCCTATCACCGTTACCCGAAGCCGATGCGAAAGTGAGACAAACGTTATTAGCCGAAGTCAACGAAACGGGATGGGACGCGTTACATAAGCAGCTAACGGAAGTCGATCCCGTATCTGCTGCTCGAATTCATCCGAATGATCCGCAGCGTCTTTTACGTGCGATGGAAGTTTATCGCATTGCTGGTAGGTCTATGACAGAGTTGCAGGAGGAAAAATCGCCTCCTATACCTTTTGAGGTAAAAAACTTTGCCATTTGTCCGCAAGATCGCGCTATACTGCACGACCGAATAGCCAAGCGTTTCCACATCATGGTGGACAATGGTTTCCAGCAAGAGGTTGAAGCGTTAAAAGCCCGAGGTGATTTGCATTTGGATTTACCTTCTATGCGTTGTGTTGGATATAGACAAATGTGGCATTATCTCGATGGCGATTATGACCACGAAGAGATGATTTTTCGGGGAATTGTCGCTACAAGGCAGTTGGCAAAGAGGCAGTTAACCTGGTTGAGAGGGTGGAATAATCTGACATGGTTAGACACCTTTGCAAAAGACAATTTGACTAAAGTACTAAATGTCATTAATACTGAGTCTTGAGTCTTTTGCTATACAGCCCTGAGTTTTACTGTATACTTAGCGTATGGGTGAAAAACCATAATAAAAAGAAAAGGATATAAAATGGCGAAGGGGCAATCTTTACAAGACCCATTTTTGAATGCACTGAGAAAAGAGCGTATCCCAGTGTCAATTTATTTAGTGAACGGTATAAAGCTTCAAGGACAAGTTGAATCGTTCGATCAGTTTGTTATTCTGCTGAAAAATACCGTGAGTCAAATGGTGTATAAGCATGCAATTTCGACGGTTGTACCGTCTCGTGCGATTTCCATGGTTGCTAATACCCAGGCAGATTCCGATAATAGTCAGCCTGAGTAGAGGTAATTAGGAGAAGTGCTTGTTTGACCGTTACGAAGCAGGTGAGCAGGCTGTACTCGTCCACGTTGATTTTCCTGACGACACCAGTAAAGAAGATTTGCAAGAATTGCAGATGCTGGTGTCTTCGGCTGGCGTCAATGCTGTAGATGTTTTAACGACGTCTAGGCAAGCGCCTCATCCCAAATATTTTGTCGGTAGTGGCAAGGCTGAAGAGATCGCGAACGCCGTTCGGGCTTGTGAGGCCGACGTGGTGATTTTTAACCATTCACTGTCGCCATCTCAAGAACGAAACCTCGAGCAATTGTGTAAATGTCGAGTACTGGATCGTACTGGGCTTATTCTTGATATCTTTGCGCAGCGGGCGCGGACGCACGAAGGTAAGCTTCAAGTAGAGCTTGCTCAGTTGCGCCATATTTCTACACGATTAATCAGAGGCTGGACGCACCTTGAAAGACAAAAAGGTGGAATAGGTTTACGTGGACCGGGTGAAACACAGCTCGAGACAGACCGACGTTTAATTCGAGGTAGAATCAAAGCAATACTACGTCGCTTGGAACGTGTAGCAAAACAGCGTGAACAAGGTCGCCGCTCTCGCAAGCGCGCTGAAATTCCAACGTTGTCTTTGGTAGGATACACCAACGCGGGTAAATCAACGTTGTTTAACACCATTACCGATGCGCATGTTTATGCTGCAGACCAACTTTTTGCGACACTTGACCCGACATTACGAAAAATTCAATTGCAAGATGTTGGTCCCGCAATATTGGCAGATACAGTTGGTTTTATTCGACATCTACCCCATGATCTCGTGGCAGCTTTCAAAGCAACACTGCAAGAAACGCAAGAAGCGGACTTATTGCTTCATGTTGTAGATTATTCAGATGAACAGTATCGTGAAAATATTGATCAGGTGAATGAAGTGCTGGATGAAATTGATGCAGGTGAAATTCAGCAGTTAATGATTTGTAATAAAATTGACCGTATGGAAGGGGTTGAGCCTCGCATTGATAGGGATGATGAGGGCACTCCTATAAGAGTTTGGTTGTCGGCTCAGGAAGGGAAAGGGATTGATTTATTATTTATCGCCCTCACTGAGTGTTTAGCGAAGAGTATGGTGCAGCACACGCTGCGTATACCTCCTCAGCAAGGTAAACTCAGAGGAGCGTTGTTTAGATTAAATTGTATTTCGTCTGAACGATATGCAGAAGATGGCGATTGGTTAGTGGATGTAAGAATGCCAACCAGTGATTGGCATCGCTTAGAAAAGCGCATTGATACCAATTTATCAGATTACGTTGTAAAACATTAATCCATAAATCGAAATCTGAACGTAAAAGGATGTAGTCGGTTCAGGAAATCAGTATTAAATTAACGGAGATAAAGCATGGCTTGGAACGAGCCTGGTGGAAACAACAATGACCCGTGGAAAAACCGCGGAGGTCGTGATCAGGGGCCACCAGATTTAGATGATATCTTTAAAAATCTATTCAATAAGTTTGGCAAATCTGGCGGAGGTGGCTCTGGTTCAGGTGGCGGCAAAGGGCTAGGCAGCCTTGGATTAGGCATGATTGCCGGTCTGCTTGCAGTTATTTGGGGCTTGAGTGGCTTTTATACGATTAAAGAAGCGGAGCGCGGTGTAGTACTGCGATTCGGTGAATTTAGTCATTTTGTAGAGCCAGGCTTACGTTGGCGCCCGAGATTCATTGATTCTGTTATGCCAGTTAACGTGCAATCCGTTCGCTATATGCCAGCTTCAGGCTCCATGCTGACCGAAGATGAGAATGTCGTACGTGTTGAAATGGAAGTCCAATATCGCGTTGTTGAGCCTTACAAATACAGCTTCTCAGTGACTGAACCGGAATCCAGTTTGAGTCAGGCTTTAGATGCTGCAATTCGTTACGTGGTAGGTCATTCAAAAATGGATGACGTGCTTACAAGCGGCCGTGAAGTGGCTCGCCAACAGGTTTGGCAAGAACTACAAAACATTATTGAACCATACAACATGGGTATATCCATTGTTGATGTAAACTTCAAAGATGCACGTCCGCCTGAAGAAGTAAAAGAAGCGTTTGACGATGCCATTGCTGCTCAGGAAGACGAGCAACGCTTTATTCGAGAGGCTGAAGCCTATGCCCGTGAAATTGAACCTCGCGCTCGTGGTCAAGTTACACGTATGAAGGAAGAAGCTCGTGCTTATAAACAACGCGTAACGTTAGAGGCAGAGGGTGAAGTTGCTCGATTTACCGAGTTACTTCCACAATACGATGCTGCACCTATTGTCACGCGCCAACGTATCTATCTTGAGACGATGGAAGAAGTATTTAGTAATACCAGTAAGGTGATGGTTGATACCAAAGGCGGTAACAACATGATGTACCTTCCTCTTGATAAAATGACTGAACGTCAAAGTGGAGCACAGTTACCTGCTAATGTGCGCAATACGCTTGAAAGCCTGAGAGCGAGTGGTGCGACTACAGATACACCGCCGACCAATACAAACTCTGGCCTTCGCAGTGATCGATATCGTTCGGGGAGAAATTAATCAATGAAAAATTTTGTTATTGCATTAGTGATTACCCTGAGTGTGCTCGCGCTTGGTTCTATCTTCGTTGTTAAGGAAGGTAGCCGAGCGATTGTTATTCAGTTTGGTAAAGTGCAAAGAGATAGTGATACTGGAGATACAAAAGTATTCGAACCAGGTTTGCATTTTAAGCTACCGTTGTTTGACCGCGTGGTGCCTTTAGATGCACGCATTCAAACCCTTGATGATCAGCCCGGACGGTTTGTGACGCAAGAGAAGAAAGATTTGATTGTTGATCTGTATGTGAAGTGGAAAATTAAAGACTTTGCGCGTTACTACTTGTCAACTGGTGGCTACAAAGATCAAGCTGAAGCACTATTAAAGCAGAAAGTGAACAACGGACTACGAAGTGAGTTTGGTACGCGTACTATTTCTCAAATCGTGTCGGGTGAGCGTTCTGAGTTGATGGACGAAGCGATGAAGCAAGCCGCTCAGAGTTCAGATGAATTGGGAATTGAAATTGTTGATGTTCGTGTGAAGCAAATTAACCTGCCTACAGAGGTGAGCAATTCTATCTTCCAACGTATGCGTGCAGAGCGAGCAGCTGTGGCGCGTGAACATCGCTCACAAGGTAAGGAGCAATCTGAGATTATTCGTGCAGACATTGATGCAAAAGTGACGGTGATGCTAGCGGATGCTGAACGTGATGCTAGACGCCTTCGTGGTGAAGGTGATGCACAAGCTGCAAAAATATACGCTGATGCTTATTCAATGAATCCTGAGTTTTATTCGTTCTTGCGCAGTATGGATGCATATAAAGCAAGCTTTAATAGCAAGCAAGACATATTGGTTGTTGAACCAGACAGCGACTTCTTCCGCTATATGGTCGATACCAAAGGAAATAAATAAAAATTGCGCCCAGTAGGGCGCTTTTTTTTGCATAGATTAATGTGAACAACTCAGCCGCGTGCCGCTCTGTGTTGCATTGATTCACTTGGTGAGCTGAGTCTTCTACTAGGCTGGTATCTTGCTTGATGCTTCTAATAGGTACCCTCGTGCCGGTAATGGAAGTTGTCGGTTTGAGAATAGATTAGGCGATATTCAAAGGGGGTTTCGTCTAGTGAGGAGCATATTCGGGTCACTTCGATAAGAGGGGTATTCGGCTTTACTCCCAGCCATTGTGAGACATCTTGGTTAGATGGGGTTGCTCTCACTTCATCTACTAGGTTATGAATTGTCATTGAGTATTGGGTTTGTAGAAACTGGTGAATATCATCTGGGAGCTTGGCGTTGTTACTTAACTCGGGAAAGTATTTAAGTGGTAAGTAAATGTACTCAACAGCGCAGATTTGTTGTCTGAAGATTCTTTTTCGCACAATTTCTAGTACTTTGTCACTGCTATCGAGTTTCAATTGTGTTTGAAGTGCCAGACCGGCAAATTTCACTGTTTGACGAATAAAAGCTATCTCTGTTTTTTCAGGGCGTCTACCATTTCTTACAATGGGAAATTGGGATGTATTTTCCTGTTTGTCAGATTGTTCCGCAACAAATGTTCCGACTCCCTGACGACGTATTAATGTTCCTTGCATAGTTAATGCGTTAAGTGATTTTCTGACAGTTCCTTGGCTTACGCCAAACTCATCGGCGAGAGAAAATTCATTGGGTAATACATCTCCAGGTTTCCACTCCTTGTTGAGAATTCGACTTTTTATCTGTTCTTCTACTTGCTTGTATAGCGGCATAAACACAGGTTGTTTGCCTTTACTGCTAGAATTAGAGGATAACGACATAATGAGACACCCACTATTGTTACGTAGGGTGAGAATCTAACGTTGGACACCCACCTTCTCAATAAGGTGACCCATCGGACACCCACTTTATCGATAATATATAAGAATAAAGATAGCAAAAATTTTCAGAATTTCAGGTGGCGGCAGTTCTCAAATTTTCAAAATACCGCCGTGCTCTAAATTTAATGCTGTTGCGCAGCAAGGTGACTAAGCACATTGATGGTGTCAGTTTTCTTCTGAAAGGCTAAACCAATGTTTCGGCATAATGATAAGTGGTCAATGTCCAAACAGACTAAATCATGAAGAATGTCGCTGTCTTCATTGACGGAATCATGAATTGGAATAAAGGCGCACCCTAATCCGGCCCGAACTAATCCTATGGCATATTCGATGGTTTGTATTTTTGCCCTTACGTCTACATGCACGTTATGTAGGTGCAGAGCCTCTCTCAACAAGTTCCATCCCTCGCACGGACTACGCTGAATGAAGGCTAAATCGTGAAGATCAGTAATGGTCAGAGATTCTTTCAGTCTGAGTGGGTGTCCAACAGGTAACACCAGTTTGAACCTGTCCTGCCAGATTGGAATAAACGTTTCTTTTGGGTGCAGCATGTCATCGCTAATAATCCTTGCGTCACATACGTCCTCCGGCGGGACGAGTGAGAGCTCTAGCGTATTAACTTTTGATGTGAATTGTTTCAGAAGCGCGCTCATTCTCGCCACGCCCAAGCCTTTAATGAGTCCCAGTCTGAAAGGTTCTTTAGCATGCTTATCGCGAAATACATCGCGAATGGCAGAAGCTTGGCCTAAAAGTTGTTGTGCCAACGGGTAAAGCTGCTGCCCTGCTTCTGTTGGCTTAATCCCCCTTGGATATCGCAAAAATAACGGTTTCGAAAGGCTGTCTTCTAATTGTTTTATCGCAGAAGAAATAGAGGGTTGGGCGATGTAAAGTCGTTTTGATGCTGCGCTGAAACTTCCTGATTCATAAACTGCTACAAAGTATTTTAGGCTTCTTAAATCCATAGTTAAAATCTATACAAAATAAAGTTAATTAATATTATTCCTCTAGCAGTATAACCTTTATTATCAGTTTTTTAACATATTACTTGCATGAAAATGTCGGTATAAATGTCAGTTGAAAGGTGTACATATGTCTTCAGCAAAACCCCAATTTGATTGGCAAGATCCGTTGTCACTTAACCAGATGCTTTCCGAAGAAGAGCGAATGATGCGTGACACGGCTCACCAATTCTGCCAAGAACGATTAATGACTCGTGTTTTAGAAGCTAATCGTCATGAGCGCTTTGATCGAGAAATAATGAACGAGATGGGAGAACTGGGATTATTGGGATGCACGTTACCAAGCGAATACGGTTGTGCTGAAGTAAATAACGTTGCGTATGGATTGGTAGCCAGAGAAGTTGAGCGTGTCGATAGTGGTTATAGAAGTGCTATGAGCGTTCAATCGTCTTTAGTGATGTATCCAATTTACACCTATGGCACCGAAGAGCAAAGACAACGATTTCTACCCAAGTTGGCAAGTGGTGAGTTTGTGGGCTGCTTTGGACTGACTGAGCCGGACTCTGGTTCCGATCCGGCTAGCATGTCTACTCGCGCTACAAAGGTGGATGGTGGTTACCATCTTACTGGAAGCAAAATGTGGATCACAAATTCGCCAATTGCTGACGTTTTTGTTGTGTGGGCGAAACTGGAAGGTGTTATTCGAGGATTCATCCTAGAAAAAGGAATGAAAGGGCTTAGTGCACCAAAAATTGAAGGAAAGTTTTCACTGCGCGCATCAATTACTGGTGAAATAGTGATGGACAACGTTTTTGTGCCCGAAGAAAACATGTTTCCCGATATCACAGGGTTAAAAGGCCCGTTTGGATGTTTGAATAAAGCGCGCTACGGTATAGCGTGGGGTGCTCTCGGGGCGGCAGAGTTTTGTTGGCACGCCGCACGACAATATTGTTTAGATAGGACCCAATTTGGGCGTCCGTTGGCTGCCACCCAGTTAATTCAAAAGAAACTAGCCGATATGCAAACCGATATCACTACTGGGCTTATGGCGTGCGTGCAAGCTGGCCGACTTATGGATGCAAATGCGCTTGCTCCCGAAGCAATTAGTTTAATTAAACGAAACTCATGTGGCAAAGCATTAGATATCGCGCGTATTGCGCGAGACATGCATGGTGGAAATGGTATCGCAGATGAGTTCCATGTTATTCGACACGTAATGAATTTAGAAGCCGTGAATACCTATGAAGGAACTCACGATGTGCACGCGCTGATATTAGGGCGCGCCCAAACAGGAATACAGGCTTTTTCTGTGTAGTAGAGCGAATGGCATACGCGCTTCATCCCCTGCGCGTGTGCCTTGCTTAGATTTGAGCCTCTCCTTTAGCATCTTATGTCTCAGGAGTACGCATGCAAGATCGAAATGCCAAGCTGAATCAACAATTTATTGATGCAGTCACTCACGCCATATTACCTCGTTCAGATATCTCTCTTTCTTTGGCAGAGAGTGAGTTAACCAAGACCGATTTGATTGATCTATTTGAGTCGCAAATTATGAGTCGTCATCTGGATTTGCGCTCTCGGCTTATGCAAAAAGAAGGTAATAGTTTCTACACGATTGGTAGTGCTGGACATGAGGGCAACGCTGCCGTAGCCAAAGCCCTTAGGTCGACGGACATGGCATTTTTGCACTATCGCAGCGGCGCCTTTGTTGTCCAGCGCAGTAAGCAGGTTGAGGGGCAGACTCCCTTATACGATATGCTACTCAGTTTTGCCGCTTCTTCTGACGATCCATGCTCGGGAGGACGGCATAAAGTACTTGGTAGTAAATCGTTATTTATCCCTCCTCAAACCAGTACAATAGCCTCACACTTACCCAAGGCCGTAGGGACCGCCTTTTCAATCACACTCTCAAAAAAGCTAGAGACAGAGGCATTACTGCCAAAAGATGGTATTGTTCTGTGTAATTTTGGTGACGCGTCTGCTAATCACTCAACTGCTCAGGGAGCGATAAATGCGGCGGCATGGGCAGCGTACCAGTCTGTTCCTCTGCCTATTGTTTTTCTGTGTGAAGATAATGGCATAGGTATCTCCACATCAACCCCTGAAGGGTGGATAGAATCTAACTTTCGCCATCGTCCGGGGCTCGAGTACATTCAATGTGATGGGCTGAATTTGTATGACACCTACCAAAAAACCAGATTAGCGGCTCATATTGCCAGAAAAAGGCGTAAGCCAGTTTTCTTGCATATGCGAACCGTCCGGCTACTTGGCCATGCGGGATCGGATGCAGAATTTGTGTATCGAAGTGAAAAGCGAATTTTGGAAGCTGAAGCGCAAGATCCTTTGTTGCACGGTGCAAGATTGATACTTGAAGCTAACGCGTTGTCTCAGGTCGAGATTATCGACTTATATCGTAGTATTGAAGCGCGTATCGCCAGAATTAGTCGTGAGGCATCAGGTCGACCTAGATTACGCTCGGCTGAAGCAGTAAAGCGCTCAATTGTTCCCAATAAGTCAAACCAAATCAATCAGGAAGTCGTTTCAGAGCAACGTAGAAAAACGTTATTCGCTCATGATGCTCATAATCTCAGTAAAAAGCAGCATATGGCGAAGCTTATTAACTGGGCACTGATAGACGAAATGGCGAAAAGCGATAGCATTGTTTTGTTTGGTGAAGACGTAGGTAAAAAAGGGGGCGTATACAATGTTACTACGAAGTTATTTGATAGATTTGGCCCAAACCGAGTTATTAATACCTTACTGGATGAACAGTCAATTTTAGGGCTGGCGATTGGGCTTGCTCATAATGGCTTCTTACCTATACCTGAAATTCAATTTTTAGCTTATGTTCATAACGCGGAAGATCAAATTCGTGGTGAAGCAGCGACATTGCCTTTCTTTTCAAACGGCCAATTCACTAATCCCATGGTTATTCGTATCGCTGGGCTCGCCTATCAAAAAGGATTTGGTGGTCACTTCCACAATGATAATTCTTTCGCGGTATTCAGAGATATTCCAGGGGTAATTATTGCCTGTCCATCAAACGGCGCAGACGCAGTAGCAATGTTGAGACGTTGTATTCGTTTAGCAAAAGAAGAGCAACGAGTAGTTATATTCATCGAACCTATTGCTCTTTACATGAAAAAAGATCTGCACGATGAAGGTGATAATCTTTGGGCGTTTGACTATGTGCCACCTTCTGAAGAGACACCCATGATGCTAGGTGAATTAGGTGTTCATGGCAGTGGAAAGGATGTATGCATTGTAACTTACGGCAATGGCGTGTATCTGAGCCGTCAAGCGCAGCACAAATTGCAACAGCAGGGTATCAACGTAAAAGTCGTAGATTTACGTTGGTTAGCGCCCCTCAATGAAGATGGAATAATAACTGAAACAAAAGGCTTCAAACAGGTACTTATTGTGGATGAATGCCGCAAAACTGCTTCTATCAGTGAGGCGATTGTTACGGTGTTAATCGAAAATACAGTGACTAAAACGCAGCCCAATATTCAGCGGATTACCGCTGATGATTGCTTTATACCTCTTGGTTCTGCGAGTTTTGAGGTGCTACCGAAAACTGATGAAATCGTTCAGCGCGTGATGTCTATGGTTAAAAGAGAATCGAATTTAAAGTCTGTGGTATGAGAAATGACAAATAACAAACAAACTGCCGTGGTCGTTTGCCCCGGACGTGGCACTTACAATAAGTCTGAATTGGGGTATTTGGCCAGATTTCACTCTGACAAATCCGCGTTTATCGAGCGGATTGATGTACAAAGGAAAATTAATGGACAGCCACTCATTGCTGAGCTAGATCGTGCAGAAAAGTTTAGTTTGGCTAAGCATACGGCGGGTGAGAATGCGTCTTCACTAATTTACGCCTGCGCAGCATGTGACTTCGCTGATATTAATCGGGATAAATACGACATTGTTGCGGTAACGGGCAATTCTATGGGATGGTATATTGCGCTTGCCGTTGCAAATGCATTGAATACAGATAATGCCGCTCGCCTTATTAACACCATGGGTTCAATGATGAAAGGTGGTGTTGTGGGTGGCCAGTTGATTTATCCCATCGTAGATGAGAATTGGCAGGCAGATCCTAATCGCATTATGTTAATCAACGATTTGATTGAAGATGCATCCAAACAGGAAAGTGATATTCGACTTTATTGGTCAATTAATTTAGGTGGTTATGCTGTACTTGGGGGAAGTCAAGCTGGACTGAAATTCGCGCACAGCAGATTGCCTATGATTGATAATACCTATCCGATGCAACTGTTCAACCATGCAGCTTTTCATACGCCTCTGCTAAGTTCAGTGTCTGAACAGGCAATGAAGGAAATGGAAGCATCCATCTTTAACGCCCCTGATGTCCCACTGATTGATGGTGAAGGACATATATGGCAACCGCATAGCGCCGATAGCCATGCATTGTGGAAATACACATTAGACACCCAAGTTCGTGAGACTTATAACTTTACCAAAGCCATTGAGGTCGCCATCAAAGAATTTGCACCTGAAAAAATTATCGTGACCGGGCCAGGTACAACATTAGGCGGAGCGATTGGTCAGAGCTTGGTTAAGTTTCAATGGCAGGGGATGGCGAGTAAAGCTGACTTTATATCCAAACAGAAAACCTCTCCGTTTTTGCTTTCAATGGGCATTCCTCAACAAAGAGAATTGGTTATTTAGTCGCGATTTTCAATTAATTATTACGTTCATATTGGTATGACTAGCCATGAATAGCCTCCCTTTCATGCAGGAAATCGGGTAGTATAGCGCCTCAAAATTTTTCATATACTACGACAGAGGTTTCGATTTGTTAGTGGAAGAAACTGAAAAGCAAACATCGGTAGAGCCAAAAGGGGGATGGTTTTCTCGCTTTCTTGCTACCGTTGAGTGGCTGGGAAACTTACTTCCCCACCCAATCACGTTGTTCGCAATTTTAGCGTTCACTATCGTTATCATTAGTGGCATCCTTGGCTACTTTGATGTTGCGGTTGCTGACCCGCGTCCTATAGGAGCAAAGGGGCGTGATCCCGATGGAATGATTGAAGTCATTTCACTAATGAGTGCTGAAGGGCTTCAAAGAATCGTTACGGGATTAGTGACTAATTTTACTGGTTTCGCGCCTTTAGGAACCGTATTGGTGGCATTGTTGGGAGTATCTATCGCAGAACATTCTGGCCTTTTGCAGACGATTATGCGCTCTTTGGTGATGAATGCATCTAAGCGAATGGTGACAGTAACGGTTGTATTCGCAGGTATTTTGTCTAATACGGCGTCAGAACTTGGTTATGTGGTATTGATTCCACTTGCTGCAATGATTTTCCATTCGTTGGGTAGACACCCACTTGCAGGTTTAGCAGCCGCATTCGCTGGTGTATCCGGCGGTTATAGTGCTAACTTACTGCTGGGAACGGTAGATCCACTGCTATCGGGTATTACCGAATCTGCAGCGCATATGATTGCACCAGACTACACAGTAGGGCCTGAAGTCAACTGGTATTTTATGTTCCTTAGTACGTTTGCAGTTGCCATCATGGGCGCATTTGTTACGGAGAAAATTGTAGAGCCGCGCTTGGGTAGCTATGACGAAAGTGGTGCTGCCGATGATCTTCAAAAACAAGACATGCATCCCCCAACGAAGCAAGAAAAGAAAGCGATGCGTATGGCGGGTTTGGCGTTTTTGGCTGTTGTTGGGGTACTTGCGCTTACCATTGTTCCTGAAAATGGAATATTGAGACACCCAGAAACTGGCGCGGTGGCAGGCTCTCCCTTCTTAAAAGGTATTGTTGCGTTTATATTCATCACATTCGCGATTCCAGGGTTTGTATATGGCAAATTTGCGGGAACGATGAAAAACGACAAAGACGTCATTAACGCGATGTCGAAAAGTATGGGAACGATGGGGCTGTACATTACGCTTGTATTTTTTGCTGCCCAATTTGTTGCCTTTTTTAAATGGACAAACTTAGGCACAGTATTAGCGGTAAAGGGTGCAACCTTGTTACAAACCTTGGGACTTGATGGTCCTGAAGTGTTTATCTTGTTTATCATCATGTGTGGTATCGTGAACTTATCTTTAGGAAGTGCGTCTGCGCAATGGGCGGTGACAGCACCTATTTTCGTTCCTATGTTAATGTTGATCGGTTTTGCTCCAGAAGTCATTCAGGCCGCATACAGAATTGGTGATTCAGTCACTAACGTTATTTCACCAATGATGAGCTACTTTGGCTTAATTCTCGCAGTAGCCGCGCGTTATCAAAAAGACTTGGGGATGGGGACGCTGATTGCTCTTATGCTCCCATACAGCATGGTCTTTGTGGCTGGATGGACTGTACTGTTTTATGTGTGGGTGTTCCTACTCGGTATGCCAGTTGGTCCTGGGGCTGCAACCTATTTCGTTCAATAATTGTTCATAGGCGGCTAGTGCCGCCTTTTTTAGAACCTTTTCTAAGTTTTTATCGTAGAAGCAGGATTTAGCGGGAAAAATCATGAAGTACAGAGGAAGTCCCTCTTTTTCACATAAACAAGCTGACAAAGTTGGTGTGTTAATTACTAACCTAGGCACACCAGAAGCCCCTACAACAAAAGCACTGCGACCTTATCTAAAGCAGTTTTTATCAGATCCTAGAGTGGTGGAAGTACCCAAAGTGATTTGGTGGCTTGTACTTAATTTGGTTATATTGCGCTTTCGTCCCAAACGCAGTGCTCATGCATACTCAACAGTATGGACCGATGAGGGCTCGCCTTTGCTTCTCCATACTCAAAAGCAAGCAGAAGCGCTACAACAAAAATGTAAAACACAACTAGGTGAAGGGGTAGTGGTGGATTTCGCTATGCGTTACGGTAGCCCGTCTGTTTCAGAGGTAGTTGATGCAATGCTACAACAGGGCGTGCGTAAACTGCTGGTTCTGCCGCTTTATCCTCAATACTGTGCCTCGACGACCGCTTCTACCTTTGATGCACTTGCTGATGATTTTACAAAAAGAAGGTGGCTCCCTGAATTACGTTTTATCACTCATTATCACGACGAGGATGAATATATTCAGGCTGTAGCAGATAAAATTCGTGAACACTGGAGCGAGCATGGTACTGCAGACAAGCTACTCCTTTCTTATCATGGCATTCCTAAACGATACCTAACGAATGGCGATCCCTACCATTGCGAGTGTCATAAAACGTCTCGCTTAGTTGCTGAGAAACTTGGGCTCAATAAAGCACAATATATGACTACGTTTCAGTCACGCTTTGGTAGAGAAGAATGGTTAACACCCTATACAGATGAAACGCTGAAAAGCTTACCGTCGCAAGGAGTTGAGTCTGTGCAAGTAGTCTGCCCCGGCTTTTCTGCTGACTGTTTAGAAACCATTGAGGAAATTGGCGTTGAAAACCGTGACTATTTCATGGAAGCTGGTGGTAAACGCTATGAGTATATTGAGGCACTAAATAGCGATCCTAAACATATTGATGCGTTATACGCTATTATTGAACGCAACTTATATGGTTGGAATGCGGTGTTGGACAACACTGATCGAGAAGCCAGAGCAAAAGGATAACCACCAATGAATATGCCCCATTTTCCACCTCCGTTGAGAGAGGCTCAAGATCTGGCTAACATGTTAGATACGGCGATTCGAATCCCATTTTTGGGTATTCGAGTGGGGCTTGATTTTTTACTTGGATTAATTCCTGTTCTCGGGGACGCTATCACGCTTTTGATTTCTTTTAGAATCATTAGATTAGCTAAAACGTTGGGTGTCCCCAATAACAGAATTACGGCGATGGTAAGAAATTGTGTTATCGACTTTGCACTGGGCTTTATTCCTTTTTTCGGAGATATCGCAGATATCTTCTTCAAAGCGAATAAAGCGAATGTGAGGATGATGGAACAGTGGTGGTTGAGTCAGCATCGTCAAGACATCCACGGCAACACGCAGGCTGCGCTTGAAGAATGGGAAAAGAGCTTGCCAAAGGAGTAGGTTTTTTATCCGCCACTTTTGGAGTGGGTGTCTTGTTGAGGTTTGTCTATCGCATGCTCTATAAGGTGATTTAAATCTACTATCGATAAACATGCCTTATTTGTTGCGGTTAGAATGACTTGAGGTGCAACGCCTGCTTTACGGGCTTCTTCCCAACGAGCAGCGCACAAACACCACTTGTCACCTTTTTGTAGCCCAGGGAAAGCAAACTCGGGCCGAGGCGTAGAAAGATCGTTCCCTCTATTCATTGAAAATTGAAGAAATTCGTCAGTCATCACGGCACAAACACTGTGATTACCAGTATCTTCTAGTGTAACGTAACAAAACCCCTCACGTGTAAAACCCCCATTACCACAACAGAGCATTAACGGTGAGCCCAATACATTACTTTGGTTAGCCATATTGGTTTCCTTAGGTAGTCTTTTTCTTTGCACATTGCGTATATTAATTAAGTTTAGACACCCATAGTTTTAAGGTCATCATAAAAAGGCATGTTAGATAAAAGCGTTAAGCAACCTCTTCCTTCGAATGTTTCACCAGAGGAAGTATCAAAATTTGATTTTCTTGCTGAGCAGTGGTGGGATCCGAATGGAAAATTTAAAACTGCTTTAGCCTTTAACCAAGCTAGAACTGATTTTATGTTTGATGCCATCAAACGTATTAGAGGTTTTGGAGACGGCGTAAGTGGATTATCTGTGTTAGATATTGGATGCGGTGGAGGGTTAATTTGTGAACCGTTTGCCAAAAGTGGTGCTGAAGTAACGGGAATCGATGCAAGTGCGATGAGTATTGAAGTGGCAAGGCGGCATGCAATTATGTCTGGATTGAACATTCGATACGAGCATCGATTGGCCTCACAGTTTGTAGAAGAAGACACCCAATTCGATATTGTTGTCAACGCAGAAGTGATTGAACATGTGCCAGATCAGCAGCAATTAACGAGTGAGGCATGCCAGCTAGTGAAACCTGGAGGCTTGCTAATTATGGCAACGCTAAATCGTACAATTAAATCTTATCTTGTTGCTATTTTGGGTGCGGAATATCTGCTTAGATACCTTCCAATTGGAACTCACGATTGGCGTGCCTTTGTCACACCTGAAGAGTTAAGTGGATGGGTCGCTTCTCGGGGAATGGACTTAATGGAAAGTCAAGGATTTGCGTTGAATCCTCTATCAGGCAAATGGCGTTTTACGTCATCTCTCGCTGTTAATTACATGTCGGTATGGCGCAAACAATCTTAAATTGGTTTTGTAACCGTCGTTAGATGACAAATCTTAAGCATTAATTATTGCGGTAAAGACACCCATAGTAAGCAGGTAAACTGGACCATACTAAGCACAAAAATACGTTACAGTAGAGGCAATTGTTGATAAGGAGGTCACAATGCCAACACCACGCTCTAAGCAAATTAGTCTGTCTCAAACCCCATATTACCATTGCGTTTCTCGTTGTGTACGTAGGGCGTATTTGTGCGGTAAAGATGCACTCACGGGCAAAAGCTTTGAGCATCGCAGGGGCTGGGTAGAGAAGCGTCTATTGTTCCTCGCTCAGGTGTTTTGTATTGATGTTTGTGCTTATGCCGTAATGAGTAATCATACTCACTTGGTGTTGAGGG
>NZ_JAOWKX010000012.1 GCF_025751585.1 Fluctibacter corallii | reverse complement strand
ATCTTGCTTACATCTTAAACACCGTCGCTTTGTCGGCGTCTCCGTAAGAAGAGGCGCGCATTTTAGGGACTTTAGAAAATTCGTCAATACCTTTTTTGAAATAAATGAATCAAACGCTCAATATTGAAACAATATGAACAATAAAACATCCAAGCGAAGATTAATCATACAAATTATAGTTTAGAAGTGGCATTAGGGAGGATTCTTTTCTTATTAAAAATCAAAATAGCACCTATTCCCAACGCCCCCCCAACAATTGTTGCAATAACATCTGCAGTATCAAATGTACCACGTACAAAAAGCTGAGACACTTCATAGCCAACAGCGAACAAGACAAACAGAATATAGTTGCTCATTAATGATTGTTTGCCACTGGTCAATGAAGGCAAAATTGAGAGAAAGCCAAATGTAACTAGAAAACTTGGAAAGGATCCTAAAATTAAGGCTAATGCCTCATCATCAGTGTTCAGTTCTTTTCTGACAACCATCAATATAAAGTAGACAGTCACACTTAAAACAAAAATTAAGATATTCGCTTTATTCGTTGCCATCTTTTTCACCTATATAGTGTATGGAAGGGGGTAACCCCCTTCACATAATTTAAAGACGATTATAAGGTAGGTGTAACGATGAATCCCGATAGTTAAAATTTGAATTCATCGCGGCTTCGAATATTACATCTAATGCATGACTACCAATATAACCGAGCACAAAACCCCTAACACCACCGCATACTTGCTCTAGGCCTTGCTCATTTACTGTTATTGTTTCCATTAATATTATCCTTAATTTGTGTTGATATCTGACTCCATGTCAGACGCTTAAGTATTCAATATTCCGACAATGTTGTAACCTGTACTCAGGTACCGTTTATGCGTGAATATTCCGGTTTGTTCATTTTAAGAAGAGAAGTGTTTATGTCTGTCAAACCTTTCAAGGGTGTTAAGCCAATATTTGGGGATGCTTGCTATATCGATGAAACAGCGGTTGTTGTTGGCGATATACAGTGTGGTGATGATGTCAGTATTTGGCCGATGGTGGTAGCTAGAGGTGATGTAAACAGCATACGCATTGGCCATAGAACGAATATTCAAGATGCATCTGTGCTGCATGTTACCCGCGCTAGCCATTCAGCCCCAAAAGGTTATCCTCTTGAAATAGGTGACGATGTGACCATCGGTCATAAAGTCATGCTACATGGATGTACATTAAGAAATCGAATTCTAGTAGGGATGGGAGCCATAATTATGGACGGAGCCATCATTGAGGACGATGTCTTTGTTGGTGCTGGATGCTTAGTACCTCCAGGTAAAGTTCTCAAAAGTGGTTATCTTTATGTAGGTAGCCCAGCAAAACAAGCGCGCAAACTTAATGATGATGAGATCGCATTTTTGAAAAAGTCAGCGGACAACTACTTAGAGACGAAAAACGAATACTTAAACGAAAGTTATTAATCAATCCGTGAAGGGAGTCGTCTAGCTCCCTTTAATATCCTCTGCGTCAATCCAGACTTCACCACTGTCGTCCCACATTTCTTCTGAAATTCGCTCTGCCAGTATCTCTTCAATGTCGAATTGATATTCCTTATAGAAGGCAAAAACATCTTGCTTTTGTAATCCAGTAATATAACAGTGTATCAACTGACCTGAATTCATGGCTGTCATTTTAATCGCCTCACGACGATCACTATATTCAAAGCCATCTATAATCTGAATAGATTGATTCACAGCGTGTCTCTCATCATTGATAAAGTTTCTTCAACCTTAGGCATCTTACCTGTCCATTTCATAAAGCTTAGCGCAGCTTGGCCCACTAGCATCCCCAGACCATCTGATACTCGACTCACGCCAAGAGACATTGCGTGGTTCATAAAGGTTGTAGGCGCTTGACCATAAACCATGTCATAGGCAAATTCGACATCTTTGTAACATGTATCAGGAATAGCAGGCAATACACCACTTAGACTGGTCGAGGTAGAATTTATGATCACATCAAAAATAGTCTCGCTGCTTGCTGAAAGGTCTTTAAAAGATATTGGAATAACTGAATGTCCCGAAACTAAATCCGCTAGCTGTTGCGCTTTGTCGAAAGTACGATTGGCAATAATAATCTCTTTAGGTTTCTGTTGAAGTAAAGGGTAAAGCGCCCCTCTAGAAGCACCACCAGCCCCTAAGAGTAAAATTCGTTGTTTTTGGAGTATCACCTTTTGACGTAATAAATCCTGTACTAACCCCTCACCATCAGTATTATCACCAATGAATTCTCCCGATGATGGGTCGCGAATAATCGTATTCACTGCGCCAGCCATTTGAGCAGCGGGCGTTAAATCCTCTACCCAAGACGCCGCACGTTCTTTAAAAGGCAATGTAACATTACACCCTCGTGCGTTGGGGTCACTAAAAAACCTATCTAACTCTTCTTCAAACGTTTCGACTGACGCCAGTATTGCGGTATATTCAATTTTTTGAGCAGTTTGCTCTGCAAAAAGCCTATGAATTTGAGGAGATTTGCTATGAGCAATAGGATTTCCAAAGACAGCGAACTTATCCATGAAATGGTTTACACATTTATTTAACTCTACGCGCAAGGTAACCGAAAACGCGAAGAATAAAAAGAACGATATATTGAAAACACCTTATATACGAATCGGCGGAGAGGAAGGCGTAAAACGTTTAGTAAAACATTTTTACGATGAGATGGAGACTGAATCTACCGTTAGGCCTTTATATGATCTTCACCCTAAACCGTTGGATAAAATCCGACATAAGTTTTTCGAATATTTATCAGGATGGATGGGCGGGCCGCCCTTGTTCGAACAAAAGTATGGTCATCCAAGGTTGCGCGCACGTCACATGCCTTATCCTATTAACAGCGAATTAAAAGACCAATGGATGTTGTGTATGGACAGGGCTCTTGTTGCAACAGTAAAAGAAAAGGCGTTAAGAGATCAGCTCAGACAAGCATTTGATAGCTTGGCTGAGCACATGATCAATAGGAAATAATTAGCTAGCTTCGTTCAGCCAATCGCGCGGGCGCAAGAAATCCGAATAAAGCTTCGCTTCTGGCGACCCAGGAACCGGTTCATAGCAATATTCCCATCGAGCCAACGGAGGCATAGACATAAGAATTGACTCCGTTCTGCCACCCGTTTGCAATCCAAAAAGCGTGCCTCTGTCAAAGACAAGGTTAAATTCAACGTAACGACCACGGCGATACAATTGAAATTGGCGCTGTTCTTCCGTATAAGATTCGGCTTTGCGTTTTTCTACTATCGGTACATACGCATCTAAGTAGCCATTACCCACCGCCTGCATAAACTCAAAGCTCTTCTCGAATCCCCATTTGTTTAAATCATCGAAGAATAGTCCGCCCACACCTCGTGTTTCACCACGATGCTTCAAATAGAAATAGTCATCACACCATTTTTTGTATTCGTCATACACTTCATCACCGAACGGTATACACGCATTTTTAGCAACGTTGTGCCAGTGCAGCACATCTTCCATGTGAGGATAAAACGGCGTGAGATCAAAGCCACCGCCAAACCACCAGACTGGTGGATGTCCCTCTTTTTCAGCAATAAAAAAGCGAACATTGGCATGCGAAGTCGGAACATTAGGATTTTTAGGATGTATCACCAATGATACTCCCATCGCCTGAAAGCTACGGCCAGCTAATTCTGGACGTGCCGCCGTTGCACTCGCTGGCAACCCATCGCCATAAACGTGAGAAAAGTTTACGCCGCCCTGCTCGAATACGGCGCCATCGGTAATGACACGCGTACGCCCGCCACCGCCTTCTGCGCGTTCCCACTTATCTTCTTTAAAGCTAGCCTTGCCATCTGCCAACTCTAACGTTTGGCAAATGTTATCCTGCAACTTTAGTAAAAATGCCTTGATACGATCTAAATCTGGAGTATCGTTTTTTGTCATGACTAACTTGCCCTTATTACTTCACCGGTCAATCCATTACGGATTTGCGTTGGATTTTGCTGTGTACCTACTTCGCCTTTTACGCAATATACGCTGTCACCGAAAACAGCAGTAACTTCTTGCCACGTCCGTGCAGGCTCTTCGCCCGATACGTTCGCACTTGTAGAGACGATTGGCCCATTTAGCGTTTCACATAGTTGTCTGGCGTCATGATGCGCCGTGACTCGCACAGCTATCAACTTAGAGCCTCCAGTGATCCAACGAGGCGCTTGCTTAGATGCAGGCAAGAGCCATGTGTTAGGGCCAGGCCAACTTGAAAAGATTTCCGTTCGCATATCCATAGGAATGGCGGCATCATCGACATAGCGCAACAATTGAGAATAATTGCTGGCAAGAAGAATCACCCCTTTCTCGATGGGTCTGTTTTTAAGCTTAAGAAGAGACATCACCGCCTCTTCATTGTCTGGCGCGCAGCCTAAACCAAAAACAGCTTCAGTTGGGTAAGCAATCAACTTACCGTTTTCATATGCATCCACAAGTGGATTTGATACATCTTTTTCAGTTGTCATAGCACACTATATAACATTGCATTGAGGCAAGGTGTAAGGCATCAATGTACCAGTACAAACTATACCTCGGAGTTTAATTAGAAATTCTCGTCTTGATATGATCTAAATCAGCCCTGAGCGACTTTATGCTGGCAATCCTTTTGTGGGCACAAGCATACCACGCCATTGGTCGTATTTTTTTCAATCATAACAGCCCATCCGCATGCCTCACAGGATTTTGCGACCGGTTTGCTATTCAGTAAGTATTTACAATGAGGATATTGATTGCAGGCATAAAAGGTTTTGCCATATTTATTGGTTCGTTTTATCAACTTACCTTTCTTACATTTAGGGCAAGCCACTTCTGTGTCACTTTGCTGTTTAACCGTTTCAATATGGTGGCACTCTGGAAACGCTGTGCAGCCAATAAACAGGCCGAAACGCCCTTTTTTGATTGCCAGTGCTTGCTGGCACTCAGGACATGATGAGCCATCGATGACTTTCAGTTGCGTCGTTTCAGTTTCATGTAGCGGTTTGCTGAATGTACACTCTGGATAATGAGTGCACCCTATAAACCGTCCATTTTTACTATTTCTAATACGAAGTTGAGCATCACACAGTGGGCACGTGCCAAACGCATTCTCTAAAGCATGCTCAGAGGCCTTAAATAAAGAGTGATCGATTTTGGACATACAGAAAAATATGCCTAAGTATGGTTACGAGGAAACACAATGCCTCCTCATAATATTATTACATCAGTTTAATGAAGCGGCCCTTCGGGCTCATCAAACAATAAATCTTCCATTTGGGCGTATGCGTTTTCTTTTCCTGGTACGTTAAACAGCACCATCAATACGACCCATTTTAAATCTTCTAAACAAAACTCGGTAGAGTCTATTTCCATTACACGGTCAATGACCATTTCCCGCGTAGAGCCATCTAATACATTAATTTGCTCTAAAAACATGAGAAATCCACGACACTCGACATCTAAACGCATCTCTTCCTCATGGGTATAGACACGCATTACTGAGGCGTTAACACCTTTGACCAAATAGGGATTAATATCAGTCTCTTGAAGGGCTGCTAACTTCTCAAGCCATGCCAGAGCTTTGTATATTTCATCATGATGAAAACCTGCACGCACGAGCTCGTCGGTCAATTCGTCCTGATCGACCCGTATTTCCGTTTCGCTGTGGATGAAATTCTCGAAAAGATACATGAGGATATCAAACATGCTATTTTTCCCCCAATTTTATGTAACCACCTGGAACGGCAGCTACCAAACCACGCAACTCATATTCTGTTAACATAGACAATGCATCACTGATTGGAACTGCGCTGCGCTCTAAGACCACATCCAATGCGGTTGCTTCAAAGCCTACACTATCTAACAATTTACATTCTGCCAAGCTTTGGTTATCACTTTTTTGAAAATAATTTTCCGTCCCTGCCCCTATAGTATTAACCATAATTGAGAATTCTTCATTTATATCATTCACATGTCTGACAATTTTCGCCCCTTGATTGATTAAATGATGGCATCCCTCACTTAACGGGTTAAATATACTTCCGGGCACAGCAAATACCTCTCTTCCCTGATTCGCTGCTAAATCGGCGGTAATCAACGAACCGCTTTTTATTGCCGCTTCAATAACCAAGGTGCCGAATGACATGCCACTGATAATTCTATTTCGTGCCGGAAAATGATGAGCTTTGGGAGGTGTATGCGGCAGAAATTCTGAAAGTAACAATCCATTACCAGCAACAATATCACAAGCGAGTCCAACATGGCGCTTCGGATAAATGCTATTTAAGCCACTTCCTAATACTGCTATTGTACTGCCACCAACACCCAGTGTCGCCTTGTGGCTCAGTGCGTCAATGCCTAAGGCCAAACCACTGGTTACACACCACCCGCTTTCAACTAATTGCGGCATTAAATATTCCGTTACTCGAGTACCAGATAAACTTGGCTTACGTGTGCCCACCACCGCAATTTGCGGTGTATTTAGTAGCGATACATTCCCAGATGCAAATAATAAGATGGGCGCATCGATACATTCTTTTAGCAACTTAGGGTAGTGGCGGGAAGTACGTAGGAGTAGATGGTTCGAGGGAGCCTGTTGTAGCCAAGAGCCAACACGCTCAATTACTTGCCAATTAGGTTGTTTAATGGCACGAATTTGCGCAGTTGAGAGGCCGAGCAACGCTAAATTTGATGAACTTGTATTAATCACCTCATCGGGTGTGAGTTGGCACGTATTGAACAAGCGAGAATATGAAACTGGGCCAAAGTTAGGAACTTGTGAAAGCACCAATACCGCAATATGTTCTGATGTCAGTGTTTGCGTCCCTGCGCACATTAAATACCTCCTGTATTTTTTTATTTATTGCATGCACATCCTGTGCGTCTCGTTAAGGGTTTCCGAGCCAAGCTCCTTGCCGCACCACCTCCGATGCATCGATGATGATGGCTAAATTAAACTTACCCAATTGTTTAATTGCAATGAGTTCTCCCACTTTAATGGCTGGTTGGTGATGGATTTGTTGTCCGAGTATTGTGCTGACTTCCTCTGAGTGAGTTTGATACTTTGGCGAGTCTCCTACAACAATTGTGGGGCCATGTTGATATATACCTAAAACCGAGCCAGAAACCAATGGTTCAGCCTTACTTTCAACGATTACTACATCAAATTTTCCCATCAAATTGTGACCCTTTAGGCTACCCACTAATTCTGCTTCCCATGCACTGTGGCTTGCCAAAGTAAACACATCTTCTGACGGCACTTCCGCTTTAACGCGATCCCCAGGCCTAACTTCTAACTTGCCGACGCCAACTTGCGCAAAACTCACCTCTCCGGTATCAGAAAGCACTGGGCGTACTTCTCCCACCTCCCTTGATACCACAAAGATACTGTCTGCTCTTTCAATTTCTTGAACCGCTCGAATTACCTTATATTGGGTTTTATCATTTTGTTGATCAATCGCATGAGCCAAAACAAACTCACCCTCACCAAACAAATTCGCACCGCCATAATTCCCTAATATTTGAGGCAGCCCTTCGTATTCACTTAGCGAGGTAATATGTGCATTCTCCATAAAGGGAGTCAGTGCCTCTAACGAAATAAGGGGCACGGCAACGGGCTTTTCATTTACATTAATGCCTGGCGATAGCACGCGGCGGTTTTTCGCATCTCGCGTGAGGGTTAGCACGGGATTACCCTGCTCATCAAATTGCAGTGACAATACATCACCAGGGTAAATAAGGTGGGGATTCTCAATATGGGTATTATTTCGCCACAATTCTGGCCACAACCACGGCTTGAATAAGTACATTTCTGAAATATCCCATAACGTATCACCTTTTTTAACGGTGTACTCTACGGGCGCATCAGACTTGATTTTTACCGTTTCGGCAATACATAAAAGAGGTAATAGCCCTAAAACAAGCACGAAATTGCGAACCGATTTGATCATGTGTTCCCTCGCAGCAATGAACTGTTAGGTTAATCCTAGCATCATTGTTATATGTGTTTGGTATTGATTTTATTTAAGCTAGAATAACGGCTGGGTACTGCGATTAAATAGCGACTATCGCGTGATCGTATGGTAATTAATACTTTGCCATGGGCGTTTGCCTCGTGGCACCGATAAATTTTCGAGTAACATGGCAATATTAGACGTACTTAGATTTCCTGACGAGCGCTTACGTACAGTGGCGAAGCCCGTAACTGAGGTAAACGACGAAATCAAACAATTGGTTTCAGACATGTTCGAAACCATGAAAGAAGAAAACGGTATTGGCTTAGCTGCAACGCAAGTCAATGTGCATAAGCGCGTGGTCGTTATTGACGTATCTGAAGATCAAGATACGCCGTACGCATTTATCAATCCCGAAATTACTCACAAAGAAGGTAAAACTATCTCTGAAGAGGGATGTTTGTCTGTACCTTATAGCTATGCAAAAGTAGAACGTGCGGAAAAAGTCACCGTTGAAGCTCTTGATGCAAATGGTGAAACGTTCACTTTAGAAGCCGAAGGCTTGTTAGCGATTTGTATTCAGCATGAGTTAGATCATCTCAAAGGTAAGTTGTTTATTGATTACCTTTCTCCGCTGAAACGCCAACGTATTCGCACAAAAATCGAAAAAGAAGCCCGCTTGGCCGCCAAGCAATAAGGAACAACGTGAGCACACCACTTAATATTATCTTTGCCGGTACTCCGGATTTTGCTGCAAGACATTTAGACGCATTGATTCAATCAGAGCACAATATTGTAGCGGTTTACTCTCAGCCAGACAGACCCGCAGGTCGCGGCAAAAAATTACAAGCAAGCGCAGTAAAACAACTCGCGCTTGAACATGACATTCCGGTTCTGCAACCAAAGAGCCTGCGAACAGAAGAGGCGCAGCAAGAATTTAATGAAATACAAGCCGATGTCATGGTAGTGGTTGCTTACGGACTTATTTTACCTAAAGCCATATTAGAGCGCCCGAAACTCGGCTGCTTGAACGTGCATGGCTCTTTGCTACCAAGGTGGCGAGGTGCAGCCCCTATTCAACGTGCCATTTGGGCAGGCGACGCGCAAACGGGCGTTACAATCATGCAAATGGATGAGGGGCTCGACACGGGCGATATGTTACTAAAGTCTGATGTCGAAATATTGCCCAATGACACCAGTGCTACATTATACGAGAAGTTGGCTAACATAGGCCCTCAAGCCTTGCTTGATACGCTATCTCAGCTCACCTCATTGACACCCGAAAAACAGGATGAATCGCAGGTCAACTACGCCGAGAAATTGTCTAAGCAAGAAGCGAAAATCGACTGGGCATTATCAGCCACACAATTAGAACGTAACATACGCGCCTTTAACCCTTGGCCAATGGCGTTCTTTGAACTAGACGCGGGCCCAGTCAAGGTATGGCATGCTGAAGTCGCAGAACAAAATACTCAATCTGTTCAGGCTGGCACCATATTAAAAGCAGATAAAACAGGATTGCTAATAGCCTGTGGTGAGAACGCACTGCGTTTAACTCAAATTCAAATTCCAGGTAAAAAAGCGATGTCTGTCGCAGACATTTTAAATGCACGCAGCGACTGGTTCGCTGAGGGTACGGTGCTAGCGTGAGCAATCATTCGGGCGCAAAACTCAGAGCGGCAACAGCCAAAGCGCTGTTTGATATTTTAGAATCTGGCAAGTCATCCAGAGACGTTCTCCCGAAATATCAGGCCCAATTAAAAGACAAAGATAAAGCTTGGTTGCAGGAGATGAGCTTTGGTGTGTTACGCCACTTGCCATTATTGCAATATTGGCTGCGCGATATGTTACAAAAGCCGTTGAAAGGCAACCAAAAGATCATCGAGCACCTTATTCTCTTGGGCTTTTATCAGCTAGCATTTTCGCGAGTCTCTGCTCATGCCGCCGTGGCTGAAACAGTTGCAGCCTGCAACGCATTGAATGCACCAGGCTTAAAAGGGCTCGTTAACGCTGTATTGCGTAATTTTCAACGACAAGATAAACACTTACAAAAACCGGATGATCCACAAATTAATTCAGGGTTACCTAAATGGCTCTATAAACGTTTGTTAACCAATTATCCTGAACAAATAGACGCGATTGTGGAATCAATGCACACTCGCGCCCCTGTATGGCTAAGAGTCAATCGTCAAAAAATTGCGCGTGATGCCTATTTTGACATGCTTCCTTCCAGTATTAATGCGCACAAGCACGCCACTCTTGAAGATGCGATTATTATTCCTAAAAGTGTTGATGTCGTCTCGTTACCGGGGTTCACTGACGGTTTATTTGCAGTGCAAGATGGCGCAGCGCAATTGGCCGCTTCCTTGCTTTCACCGCAAGAAAACGAGCGCATTCTTGATTGTTGCGCAGCCCCAGGCGGTAAAACCTGCCACATTTTAGAGTTACAGCCCTCATTGAGTGCTTGCATAGCCCTTGATATCGACAAAGCCCGTTTAGAACGGGTCGAAGAGAACCTATTGCGCCTGAACCACAACGCAACCTTGGTTGCAGGCGATGCCGTAGAGGTTGATACATGGTGGGACGGGAAACCCTTTGATCGTATTTTGCTTGATGCCCCCTGCTCTGCCACTGGCGTGATTAGACGTCATCCAGACATCAAGTGGCTACGCAAAAGCAAAGACATTGAAGAGCTAGTTGCCATTCAGCAAGATATTTTAAGCGCCATGTGGAAAATTCTAAAACCGGGCGGCACGTTGCTCTACGCGACGTGTTCAATTCTTCCTGAAGAAAACAGCCAACAAATAGCGAAATTTCTGGCACGCACGCCTTCAGCGTCGTTATTACCAGTAACAAAAACAGAAACAACAGACAATCCCGGTAGACAAATTCTGCCCGGCGAAGATCAGATGGATGGTTTCTATTACGCCAGACTGCTAAAGTCTTAGCCGAAGAATACCCAAATTACTATCAAAGCGGGATCGCTCTGAACGAATAAAACTATGAAAATAATTATTATTGGTGCTGGACAGGTCGGTGGCACGCTTGCGGAAAACCTTGTTGGGGAACGCAATGAAATTACCGTCATCGATTCTGATGCAGAAAAACTGCGCTCATTGCAAGACAGATTAGACTTGCAGGTCATTAACGGCATGGGCTCGCACCCAGATGTGCTTGAAAAAGCAGGCGCAGAAGATGCCGATATGTTGATTGCGGTGACCAATAGCGACGAAAGCAACATGATGGCCTGTCAAGTTGCACACAGTTTGTTTAATACGCCGACTAAAATTGCACGAGTGCGTTCAGAGCAATACATCATTCATCAAGATAAGTTGTTTAAGCACCAAGACATTCCAGTAGATCATCTGATTGCACCAGAACAACTTGTCACCAAGGCAATTAAACGCTTAATCGATTACCCTGGCGCGTTACAAGTTGTGGAATTTGCCGAAGGTAAAGCCAGTTTAGTGGCGGTAAAAGCCTATTATGGCGGCTTACTTGTGGGCCATGCGCTGTCGGCGCTCAAGGAGCACATGCCTAACGTTGAAACTCGGGTGGCGGCTATTTACCGACGCGGTAAACCAATTCGCCCACTCGGCACAACGGTGATCGAAGCGGATGATGAGGTTTTCTTTATCGCGGCAACGAAGCACATTCGCGCCGTCATGAGCGAATTACAAAAACTCGAGTCTAGTTATAAACGTATTATGATTGCCGGAGGCGGATTGATTGGCGAAGGCCTGGCTAGACGCTTAGAGCATAATCACAATGTGAAGTTATTAGAGTTTTCGCCTGAGCGCGCTAAATACCTTGCAGCGCGATTAGACAAAACCATTGTTTTCTGTGGAGATGCATCTGATCACGAACTTCTCAGCGAAGAAAATGTTCAGGAAGTCGATGCATTTATTGCCGTTACAAACGATGACGAAGCAAACATCATGTCAGCCATGCTCGCTAAGCGCATGGGTGCGCAAAAAGCGATGGTCCTCATACAACGCAGCGCGTACGTCGACCTCGTTCAAGGCGGTGAAATTGATATCGCATTTTCTCCACAGCAAGCCACAATTTCTGCGTTGCTTACGCATATTCGACGTGGTGATATTGTTAACGTTTATTCCCTTCGCCGAGGAGCCGCAGAAGCAATTGAAGCGATAGCCCATGGCGATGAAAGCACCTCAAAAGTTGTTGGCCGGGAAATCAGAGAAATTAAACTTCCCCCCGGAACCACCATTGGCGCTGTCGTACGCGAAGACGAAGTCATCATCGCCCATAGCGACACGCGTATCGAGGCAAACGATCATGTTATTTTGTTCTTAGTAGACAAGAAATTTATTGGTGACGTTGAGAAACTGTTCCAACCGAGTGCATTTTTCTTTGGTTAAGAACATAGAATCTACCTAATAAATAATACACTATTAGAAATTCTCTATTATAGTTAAGTAAAATAATAATAAATCGCTTAACACCATCACCTGTTACTCGTGCATTTCACTTTATGGAGGAGGAGATATGCACGTATGTAAACACACCATCATACGTATTACAGCCCTATCATTAACGCTTGTTGTGCACGCTACTTCGGTACACGCAAACGACGATGATGAACTGGCTAAATTACAGGCTCAATTGAATGCTGAAGTGTTGTCTAAACCTTTTTTGGCGGAAAAGCCTGAAGAGGTCGATGCATACATTAAAAGCATGCTAGAGCAAAACATTAAACCACAAGAGTACCAAGGAACTTATTGGCGGCCCGGCTACACTTGCCGCGATCTCCTTCGGTACAGCTGGCAGGAATACCGTAATTGTCGATACTACTACCGCTACTACGGACATTACTACTTTTAAGACGTTAAAGACATTTAAGGCAATATTATGAACGCAAGGAAACACTGTGCACGCTTCGCTGTGCTACTAACAACTGTACTATTGTTTACAGGATGTGCAGCCGTACACACCTCGTTAGCAAAAAAAGATCTTGATGTACAAACCAAACTAAGCACTTCAATATTTGTTGACCCTGTTCCGGCAGAGAAACGCAAAATATATTTGGAAGTGCGTAGTGCTGTAATGGAATTCGATCGCAATGAATTTCGCGCTGCATTGAATAACCAGATATCTGCCAGTGGCAATGGTTACAGCTTCACTGAAAACCCACAAGATGCGCAATACACTATGAGTGTATTTGTGCGTAACCTAGAAAAAGCCTCACCATCGGCAGCAGATAACTATCTGAAATCAGGTTTTGAAGGAGTCGCAACTGGCGCTACCGTGGCATATGCGACAGGCGGAGACTATAAAGATGCTGCAGGCGTTGCGCTAATCGGTGGACTAGTATCTACCGCGGCTAATGCACTGGTTAAAGATGTTACTTATCTTTTGGTTGCCGACATTCAAATTAAAGAAAAGGCACGCGAAGGGGTAATTATTAGACGGGACGCCAAAGTAAACACGAAAGTGTCTGATGATGGTGCAGCCACACAAACCTACTCTGAAGTATCAAATCAGAAAGAATACCGCACACGTGTGGTAACAACAGCAAACAAAGCAAATCTGGAACTAGTTGAAGCTCAACCGCTTATGTTTGAGAAGACTGCCTACGCAATGGCATCTTTCTTCTAAATAGCATTTTATTTTGGCGCGGCTAATGTTAGCTGCGCCAAAATGTCGGGGAGAATAATACCAGCAATGAAAATATCTCTAACCGTCCGAATAACATTGCGGTAATACATAACCATTTAGATGCATCAGAGATTTCAGCAAACGTCCCAGATACACTTCCCAACCCCGGTCCCAGATTATTTAATGTCGCAGCGGTAGCTGAAAATGCAGTAATGTTATCCATTCCAGTTGCAATCAAGCCAACCATTATCACCACAAAAATCATTGCGTAAGCAGAGAAAAACCCCCAAACCGCTTCAACCACTCTCTCAGGCATAGCACGGTCACCCAGTTTCACGGCATACACTGCTTTTGGATGTATTAACCTATCTACTTCACGTTTGCCCTGAAGATACAATAAAAAGACACGAATCACTTTTAAACCGCCACCGGTAGAGCCTGCACAACCACCAATAAAACTTGAGAAGATCAGTATAATAGGTAAAAACGCAGGCCACTGAGCAAAGCTTGCCGTCGCAAAACCGGCGGTGGTGCTAATGGAAACAGATTGAAACAGCGCCTGATCTAACGCAGATTCAGCGGTGTCATATACGCGGAAATACACTAATACTAAGAAGCAAATAAGCACTAAGCTTATCTGTATAACGAAAAACGCCTTAAATTCAGGATCTTTAAGGTAACCTTTCACCGTTCTGCCGCTAGCGGCACCATAGTGCAAGGCAAAGTTGAGCGCTGCTATCCATAAAAATACCACACATATAGCATTGATTAGGGGGCTATCAAAATGCCCCATACTGGCATCATAAGTGGAGAACCCGCCTATCGCGATAGTGGAAAAGGCATGACAAATTGCATCAAATGCATTCATACCAGCCATCCAATAGGCCAACATGCACGCAGTTGTGAGAGATAAATAAATGTACCAAAGGTGCTTGGCTGTATCTGCTATTCTCGGGGTCATTTTTGAATCTTTCACTGGCCCAGGGGTTTCAGCACGGTATAACTGCATGCCTCCAACGCCTAAAATTGGGAGAATCGCCACAGCAAGGACGATAATCCCCATGCCCCCCAACCACTGAAGCTGCTGACGATAGAATTGTACCGCTTTGGGTAAGTACTCGATTCCTTGAATGACCGTCGCGCCTGTTGTTGTTAAACCAGAAAATGACTCAAAGAATGCATCTGTAACTGACATCTGAGGTTGTTCAAGCAGTAAGAATGGAAGCGCCCCGAAACTGGCCAGTACCGTCCAGAACAAGACCACAATGAGAAATCCCTCTTTTGCTCTAAGATCTCTGCGATAAGTTCGGTTTGGATACCAAAAGGCTACGCCTGTCACCAAGCACAAAAAAAACGCCAACAAAAAGGGTAAGCCTGAACCATCTTGATAAATCAGCGAAACGATTACAGGCGGGATCATTGTGGTACTGAACATTGCCACTAATAATCCAAGAATTCTTATTATGGTTCTAAATTGCATGACACTCTATCTGTTTTCTAAAAGGCATCTTTCGCTACTTCGCGTTTTTTGTGCTTAGTATTCAATTATGTGCGCGTCACGATTAAATCAAAAGCATAAAATGGATATTGCCAACAAAAAACTTCATTTCATTCAATATGACTTGGTTGGATCCACCAATGTTGACAATGAACACATTAATTCGTAGCGTACAAGTTAAATCGATATTTGAGTACGCTAATGAACACATTCACTGAGCAATCAAAAACGAATGACCAAAAGCCCCACTGTCATTTATTTCAAATAAAGACAAACGATGTACATACGATCACGGCAACTGATTATCTTCCAATTGGCGAATATGAAAAGCATGTCATCATCGCGCCAGCGATGGGGGTCCATCAGCAATATTACGCCGATTTCGCGGCATGGTTAGCCAGTCAAGGAGTGCGAGTTACTACATTTGATTATCGTGGCATGGGGCAATCTCAGTCTCTGCCAATAAAAGATTACGCCCATGACATATTGGATTGGGCGACCGTAGACTGTTCATGCGTGCTTTCTCACGTGCTGTCACAAAGTCAGGATAAAGCGGTTTATTGGCTGGGTCATAGCTTGGGAGGCCAAATATTTCCGTTAATCAACGGTATTCATCAGGTGGAAAAGGTGATCACTGTGGCATCTGGAACGGGATACTGGCGATACAATGCTGCTCCATTAAATAAGATTGCATGGCTACTGTGGTACGTCATTGTGCCTGTCTCAACGCAACTTTGGGGTTACTATCCCGGCAAACGCATCAATCTTATAGGCGATCTTCCTAAAAATGTGATGAGACAATGGCGTAGATGGTGCTTGCACCCTAAGTATTGCGTAGGCGTTGAAAGTTCGGCAATAAAAGCCAAGTTCAATGACATATCCGTACCGCTAGACAGTCTCTTCATGGCAGACGACGAAATGCTATCCCAGAAAAATTGGCGCGATTTGGTCGATTTGTTTGGCATGCAGCAAAAACAAAAACACCTAATACACCCTGCTGAATTTGGAGAGAAACGAATCGGTCACTTGGGCTTTTTTAAAAAACGATACGCTCAGTCAGTATGGGAGCCACTGCTCCCAACGCTGCTAACTAAGGCTAAGTAGTTGGAATTCCAATCCCATCAAACAGAATGCTAATCATTCGCTCAAACCGAGGGCGAATACTTTGCGCGTCATCTTCAATGGTTTTATCGATTAACATAGTGGCGAACCCGTGCACCAAAGACCAAATCGATAAAATCATTGTGTCTTTACAACCAGTTTTAAAGCACCCTGCCGATTCACCAAAAGATAAGGTTTCCGACAACAAATCAAACGCATCATTAGCACAATGCAGTGAATGAAGTTTGGGCTTATCTTTTGAAAACATATACATCAAGCGATAATGTTCCGGATAATGAAAAGCAAATTCCACGTAAGCAACACCGCCGTCAATTAATGCCTCTAACGGCCGCTCTCGTCTATTTGACATCACACGCTGCATCGACCCACTCAGGCGTTCAAATCCATCTTCGGCAATTGCTGACAATAATGCCTCTTTGTCACCAAAGTGTCGATAGGGAGCCGATTGTGACACGCCAACATTGCGTGCAATCGCCCGCAAACTCACTGCATTTACGCTGTTTTGACGAATTAAAGCAAGCGCTTCGTCTTTTAGTGCTTGCTTTAAGTTCCCATGATGGTAGGTCTGTTTTGAGGTCATACTACGCTAATATTAGTGTGTACTAACTAATTTGTTTGACTAGATTTTCAATAAGATTGTCGATGCTGTCTGCCGCTTCTGTTATAGACTGCGCCAACATATAGGCCGGTGTACTAACCACCCGATTTCTATCATCAAGGACCACACCTGTTACTGGCTGATCGATATGCTGTGCCCCCATCGCTTCCAATGCAGATGCGGTATCAGCGTCGTTACCTATGGTAAGTTTCACGCCTGTGCCATACACTGAAGACATTAACGACGGAGCGATACACGCGTATCCAGCAGGTTTGTTAGCCTCAGCAAACGCTTTGCACGCTTTTAACACATCAGGATTAACACTCGCCTCTGCTCCCTTTACTGCAAAGTCACACAGGTTTTTTGCTGCACCAAAACCACCTGGAACCACCAGTGCCGAAAATTCACTGACATCTAATTGTGACAATGATTTAATCTCACCACGGGCTATACGCGCAGATTCTACTAACACATTCCGCGATTCATCTTCGACGACTTCACCGGTCAGGTGATTAACCACATGCATTTGTGGGATATCGGGTGCAAAGCAAACATACTCTACGCCCCGCTTTGCCAATCCATACATGGTAAATACCGACTCATGGATTTCGGCGCCATCAAATACACCACACCCACTTAAAATAATTGCTACTGGCTTCATTGCTTTATGCCCTCTATTTTACTCGCTTATGCAATTTTAACATTCAATTAACACCACACAGAAGAAAAAAGTTTAACCACATTACCACACAGATCCCGATACTGTGTTAAAGTAATTACTTGAAAGTTCCAAGGAGGGCAAACGTCCGTTCTTACCTTCCTTTGTACTTTGCAATTCCGCTGCTCAGAAATAAAAATAATAAAAACTGGATATCATCCTGTCTTTATTCAAAGAAGTTACAATTTACTTTTAATTTGACACTTTTGCGATTTGCAATGGTGGTTTTCGCTGTTGATAAAATAATAATCAACAGAGTTATCCACAAATAATTAACATTGCTAACATGGATGAATCGCAGTATTTATGGCATTCTTACGCAAAACGTCGATTCCTCTAACAAAAATTATTCACTATGGCAAATATTCCAAGCAATCCATTTATTCTCGTTGACGGTTCCTCTTATCTTTTTCGCGCCTTTCATGGTATGCCGGCCCTAACCAATTCTAAAGGTCAGGACACGGGAGCCATTTACGGCGTAGTGAACATGTTGAGAAGTTTAATTAAACAATTTCAACCAACGCACATGGCGGTTGTCTTTGATGCAAAAGGAAAAACTTTTCGCGATGACATATACAAAGAGTATAAGGCCAACCGCCCTTCCATGCCTGAAGAGCTAAGAAGCCAAATTGCGCCACTACATGAAATCATCAAAGCTATGGGATTACCCATTATCGTCGAAGACGGTGTAGAAGCTGACGATGTCATCGGTACCCTAGCGCGTATTGCCACCGAAAGGCGCATACCTACCCTTATTAGTACGGGTGATAAAGACATGGCTCAGCTGGTAAATGAGCATGTAACCCTAATCAACACTATGAATAATCAGGTTATGGATGAGGCCGGTGTGGTTGATAAATTCGGTATTCCCCCTTCATTGATTATTGATTTTCTGGCGCTCAAAGGTGATAAGGTCGATAACATCCCTGGTGTACCTGGTGTTGGAGACAAAAGCGCATTGGCGATGTTGCAAGGAATTGGCGGTATCGATGCGATTTATAACAATCTTGATAGTATCGCCTCACTTGAATTTCGTGGCGCAAAAAGTATGGCTGCCAAAATGGAGACCTACGAAGAGCAAGCTCGATTATCCTATGAGCTGGCCACGATTAAACTTGATTGTGAATTTTCTTATACACCTGAATCCCTTTGTCCATCATCGCCAGATAATGAAGCGCTAAAAGCGCTGTTTTCAGAATACGAATTTAAACGCTGGTTTGAAGAGGTCAGCAAAGGCAATAACGTGTTGGACAACCCTAGCGAAACAAACGTCAAACCCACGGAAGATGCTAAACCCGAAGCGGCCAAAGGGGTTTATCACACTATCTTGAATAAAGAGGACTTCTTATCTTGGCTACAGAAGCTAAAAAGTGCTGAACTATTTGCCTTTGACACTGAAACGACCAGTCTGAATTACATGGAAGCTGAATTAGTCGGCGTTTCGTTCGCGGTAGAAGCTGGTGAAGCCGCTTACGTACCTGTTGCCCATGATTACGCTGATGCACCAGAACAGCTAGATAGGCAATGGGTGCTAGAACAGCTAAAACCTATTCTAGAAAGCAATGAATATAAGAAAGTCGGGCAGCATTTAAAATACGATAAAAATGTCTTAGCTAACTATGACATAGATCTTCAAGGCATTGCCTTTGACACCATGTTGGAATCGTATGTATTCAACAGTGTTGCTTCGCGACACGATATGGACAGCCTAGCGGTTAAATACCTTGCCTATAACACAGTAAAATTTGAAGAAATTGCAGGTAAAGGTGCGAAACAACTGACCTTTAACCAAATTCCATTGGAGCAAGCTGCCCCTTATGCCGCAGAAGATGCAGACATTACTTTGCAACTGCATGACGCGATTTGGAACAAACTGTCTGAACACGACACCTTGGTAAGCATATTCAATGATATAGAGTTACCGCTAGCGTCGGTTCTCGCCAGAATGGAACAAACAGGCGTTCTCATTGATAGCCAACAACTCGCTCAGCAAAGTCAGGATCTCGCAAAACGCATTCTCGAGTTGGAAACAGAAGTACATAATATTGCGGGTGAGTCATTTAACCTCAGCTCAACGAAGCAATTACAGCACATCTTGTTTGAGAAACTTGAGCTGCCAGTAATTAAAAAGACACCAAAAGGCGCACCTTCTACCTCAGAAGAAGTATTGCAAGAACTTGCGCATGACTATCCTTTGCCGAAATTATTAATGGAATACCGTGGGTTAACTAAGCTAAAAAATACCTACACAGACAAACTCCCCCACATGATTAATGCTCGCACTGGGCGTGTTCACACATCTTATCATCAAGCAGTAGCTGCAACTGGACGATTGTCTTCGACAGATCCGAATCTGCAAAATATTCCCATTCGCACAGAAGAAGGCCGAAGAGTCAGACAAGCTTTTGTTCCTCAGTCTGGGTATAAATTGGTCGCAGCGGATTACTCACAAATTGAACTGCGAATTATGGCGCATTTATCTGAGGACAAAGGGTTACTGAACGCTTTTGCTGAAGGCAAAGATATCCATAAAGCAACAGCGGCTGAGGTATTTGGGGTGCCACTAGATGAAGTAAGCACTGAGCAACGTAGAAGCGCGAAAGCCATCAACTTTGGATTAATTTACGGGATGTCTGCTTTCGGTCTTTCCAGACAGCTAAATATCCCACGTCATGATGCGCAAAAGTATATGGATTTGTATTTTGAACGCTATCCTGGCGTACAAACCTATATGGAGACGACACGAGAACAAGCAAAGTCTCAAGGATTCGTTGAGACAGTGTTTGGACGACGCCTCTACTTACCCGATATCAACGCAAGTAATGGTGCAAGACGCAAGGGCGCAGAACGCGCGGCAATTAATGCGCCGATGCAGGGTACAGCAGCCGATATTATTAAAAAGGCGATGTTGAAAGTTGACGCATGGATTTCGACACTGCCAGCGGATGATGTCAAAATGATCATGCAAGTACACGATGAACTTGTATTTGAAATAAAAGAACAAAAAGTAGAAACGTATACGAATACCATTGTCAGTCTTATGGAAGAAGCTGTATCTCTTTCGGTTCCGCTACTTGTGGAGGCCGGAACAGGAGAAAACTGGGATCAAGCGCATTAGGAAAATAATGAAAATAAACCACATTTATGTAATAAACTTACATAATCAGCTTGCATTTTCACCATTTTAGGTTACTATTTCCTCTGTAGGGTACAGAGGTAAGATGTTAAATCTTTCAGACCTTTGCTTTGACCCCGGCTAATTAGCCGGGGTTTTTTTATGCCTAGTCAACTGCGATTTACCCAGCGCTCACCACACCATATTAAAAATAATTTAATATTTTTTTACTAATAGATGAACTTTACGAATAAAGCACACTCTTAATTACTGTGTGTTTTATGTGTTTTCTCTCATTTGAGCCTCTTATTTTTATAAGAGGCTTTTCTTTTTTTGCGGGAAGTCGTTGAAGAAACAATGCTGAGGTCGCAACAGAACGAGTGAATCATTTAAGTGGTTAGATATAAGATACTAGACCAAGTTTGAATGAGGAGCGATTAAAGATCATCAAACGTAATGTCTTCGGTTTTTGGCTCAATATACCCAA
This sequence comes from Fluctibacter corallii, assembly GCF_025751585.1. Taxonomy (GTDB): domain Bacteria; phylum Pseudomonadota; class Gammaproteobacteria; order Enterobacterales; family Alteromonadaceae; genus Fluctibacter_A; species Fluctibacter_A corallii. The sequence goes on along the minus strand of NZ_JAOWKX010000012.1, from coordinate 43,002 downwards.
ACCATTCATCTAATGTGCGCTCCAACTCAGGTAACCCGTGGCGATTCAGTGACGAAAAAGTATGCACGGTTACATCACCACAAAACGCCAAAGCTGCCTCTCTGGCCATAAGCAATTGCGCTTTTCTTTTTCCAGACTTTAGTTTGTCGGCTTTCGTCAATAGGGCCAGAACTGGAAGTTGACCATCAACTGCCCATTGAATTAACTGTTGGTCGAGATCTTTAAATGGGTGACGTATATCCATCAATACAACAAGTCCCTTGAGGCATTTGCGCTGTTGCAAATACTCACCTAATGACTTTTGCCATTTTTCTTTCATGGCAAGGGGTACTTTTGCATAACCGTAGCCCGGTAAATCTACCAAGCGTCGCGTCTCATCAAGTTCAAACACATTAATAAGCTGAGTACGTCCTGGCGTTTTACTGGTTCTGGCGAGGTTTTTCTGACGTGTTAATGTATTAAGTGCACTTGATTTTCCGGCATTTGAGCGGCCTGCAAACGCCACTTCAATTCCGTCATTTTGCTTTAAATGCCGAATATCAGGTGCACTGGTAAAAAAGGTAGCTTTGCTATAGTGACTCACAATATACCTACAAAATGTGTGTTACAGCGAATAATGAGGCAAAGTATATCACTGAAAATGGCACAAATAGTGGTATTTCAAAGAAATATCCCTACTATTACTCTGTAAATGATTTTAACAGGCGCGTAAATGTGTAAAATACGCCTAATTAAAAATCGTTAACTAATCAAACGTTTGTCGAGATCAACTATGAAGAAATTGGGTTTGCTATTCTTGGTGGCCTTCGGATTTACTTCAAGCGCATTCGCTGAAGGCAATCCTGAAGCAGGTAAAAACAAAGCGGCAGCTTGTGCAGCATGCCACGGAAACGATGGTAACAGTGCCATCGATATGAATCCAAAGTTGGCTGGTCAGCATGCTAGCTATCTGGAAAAGCAATTAATGGACTTCCGTTTAGCATCTAAGACAGGCGGTGCTGAAGGTCGTAATAATGCTGTAATGAATGGTATGGCTGCCGGACTTTCAGATCAAGATATCAAAGATATCTCTGCTTTTTTCGCAAGTCAGGAAGCAACCTCAGGCACTACGCCTGAAGATGTTATCGAGGCGGGTGAACAGCTTTATCGTGGTGGTGATATGGAGCGTGGCATTACTGCTTGTATCGCATGTCACGGTCCACGCGGAAATGGAATGGGATTAGCTAATTTCCCAGATATTAGCGGGCAACACACAGCTTATATAAAATCTCAGTTGGAGCTTTTCCGTTCTGGTGATCGCGCCAACGACCCTAACGGAATGATGCGAGATATCGCTAAACGTCTGACAGACAAAGATATTGAGATAATTTCGAAATATTTAGGTGGCCTACACTAATCTTAGAAAAGCGACAATATGTCGCTTTTTTATTGCAACTTTCAAAAAAAGTTCACTTTTTGTTTGTAAAAAAGTTGTAAAACCACACTAATAGTGTATGCTTTGCGCAACAATAACAATAAGGACGCTGTTTTTGAGCAGCTAACATGGAAGACCAGACTAGCGTAATCAACAATAAAAAGAGTTAGTCACTAACCTACTTGGGAAATATAAGGACGACCAATAAAGCGTCAGGAAGACCGAAAACGAGAAAATAAGGCTTCGTGAAGAATAAAAATAAGGGAAGCGTAAAATAGGGAACTGTTATTATTCAGGAAGAATACATAACGGGAGAAGTGTCATCTGGCACTTAGTTATACGAAAGGTGATAGCATTGCTATCGCCTTTTTTCTTTGTGAAACGAAAATATGCTCAACTATCCTTGCCCACTGTGCCTTTCTGGCGACACCCAACACTACCATACAGACAAACGCCGACGGTATTTTCAATGTAACCTTTGTATGCTTGTTTTTGTTGAGCCGTGCAGTCTGCCTAATCAAGTGCAAGAAAAGCAGGAATACGATTTACATGAGAATGCGTTTGAAGATGAGGGATATCGGCACTTTCTCACTAAGCTGAGCGCTCCTCTCATACAAACATTATCAGAAAACCTTAGTTCTCCCACGCTTTCAGGGCTCGACTTTGGTTGCGGCCCTGCCCCTGTTCTCGCTTCAATGCTTGAAGAATTTGGTATTAAGATGGCGGTATTCGATCCTATTTACGCCAATAATCTCAGCAAGTTGAGACAACGTTATGACGTGATCACTTGCACAGAAGCGTGCGAACATTTTCATGCGCCACATGTGGAATTTACCAAGCTAATAAACATGCTCACGCCAAATGGGTTGTTGGCGGTGATGACAAAACGCGTGATAAGCAAAGAGCGGTTTGCTCATTGGCACTACAAGAACGATATCACCCACGTAAGCTTTTTTAGTGAAAAAACCTTTCAATGGATAGCCAATCATTACGGTTTAACGCTGTCAGTGATAAGTAACGATGTAGTCTTCTTAAGAAAACATATCAACAGCCCGACATAATGCGTTAAAATTAACGCAGATAGATTATTGAGGTTAGTATGGCCAGATCAAAAAAGACCCGTAAAGTCGGGCAAATCGGTGTTCGTAAAGCACCAAAAGAACCGGGAAGCCAACCCCGCTCACCTTCCGGTGGGAAGCCGAAAAAGAAAACCGGTAACCCAAGCGGAAGTCGTCATAGCACTAAGCAAGACACTAAAGCGCCTATTCAAAATCAAAAGAAAGATCCACGGGTTGGCAGCAAAAAGCCAGTACCGCTAGTGGTAAAAGAGGTTGAGAAAAAAGTACCTAAGCCTAAGTACTTCTCACCCAAGCAGGAACTGGCGGCGATTGAAGCCGATGCCAGACTTGAAGCATTATTAGATAAGATAGAAGATCAGGCTGTGCTCTCCGTTGAGGAACAACAATATGTTGATCAAAAAATGCAACGTCACCGTGCGTTGTGTGAATTACTCGGTATTCACGATGATGCCGACGATAATGACGATGTAGATGGGGATGACGATGATCCATTAGCACGTTTTGAGTCTATCGATCCCAAGAAGTTAGTATAATTAGGGTATTGTAGATAATGAGTTACGAACTGTGGATTGCGTTGATATTTGCGCTTTTAGTAATTGCAAGCTTGGCATTTTATGCAGGTAAATTACTATTTGCACTAAATAAGCAGTCTAAAAATCAGCTGGCAATGAGACAGCAACGTGTTGATTCCATCACCGAAAGCGTTCAAGTAATTGCAATGGCTATGGAGCAACAACAGTGCAATTTGTCTGAAGGCGCGATTCGTTTAGTTAACCTTTTACATAGTTTACCGGTAAAAGACGTCCCTGATTGTCAGATTCAATTTCCAGCCCTATATGAACTTTATGACTTAGTAAAAGACTTACCTACTCATGAAGAACGCAAAGCGTTAACCAGACAGGTTCGTAAGGAACAGGATGATGAACGGGAAGAGCATGAAAGCCGTTTAGAAACCGCAATATTAAAAGAAATTGCACCACTAAAATCCTTTCAAATTGCTATCTGATTAGCCAGAGTGCGCGTTTATCTGGAGGTAAGCGCGCTCCATGCAATTACCTTTTAGCTAGAGCTACCGTATCTTCATAACAATGGCAATCCACAACATGGTCATTAACCATGCCCACTGCCTGCATGAACGCGTAGCAAATCGTGGTGCCCACAAAGCTAAACCCTCGCTTTTTTAATGCCTTCGCCATCGCATCCGACTCCGGTGTGCTCGCTGGCACGTCAGACAAAGTCCTCCATTGATTAACACGTGTTTTGTGATCAACAAAATCCCATAGGAAATCTGAAAAACTGCCTTCATTTTCTATTTTGATAAACGCATGCGCATTTTTAATAACCGACTGAATTTTAAGACGGTTCCTTACTATGCCAGGTTCGTGCATAAGGCGCTCCACATCGTCAGGTGTCATTTGCGCTATTTTGTACGGATTGAAATCATGAAATAGCGCTTCGTAGTTGGCTTGTTTTTTGAGGATGGTAATCCAACTTAAGCCGGCCTGTTGACCATCTAGGCACAGTTTTGCAAACAGCTCTTGTGCATCCTCGACTGGACGCCCCCACACATTGTCGTGATAATCTTGGTATAAAGCATCATCAGACACCCATCCACAACGTTTTTTGTCCATAAATTCAGCCTAAAGTGTGTTATTTGCGCTATTTAATCTACATTCATTCGCGCACAAAAGGTATACTGAACAGCATTTTTTGAATCAATTAACCGAGTTAGCAGTGCATTATGCAAAAGTATGATATCAAGACCTTTCAAGGGCTAATTCTCGCCCTACAGGATTACTGGGCGCGGCAAGGCTGTGTCATTATTCAACCCCTTGATATGGAAGTGGGTGCAGGTACATTTCACCCTATGACATTCCTACGCTCTTTGGGTCCTGAGCCTATTAGCAGTGCGTATGTACAACCTTGTCGTCGTCCCACCGATGGTCGATATGGAGAAAACCCCAATCGCTTACAACATTACTACCAATTTCAGGTTATGTTGAAGCCATCACCTGACAATATTCAAGAATTATATCTTGGGTCTTTGAAAGAGCTCGGCTTTGATCCGCTGGTTCACGACATCCGATTTGTAGAAGACAATTGGGAATCTCCCACTCTCGGAGCTTGGGGACTTGGTTGGGAAGTCTGGCTTAATGGCATGGAAGTCACTCAGTTTACTTATTTTCAGCAGGTGGGTGGATTAGAGTGTTCACCAGTTACTGGCGAGATCACCTACGGACTCGAGCGACTAGCAATGTACGTTCAAGGCGTCGACAGTATCTATGATTTGGTATGGACAGACGGCCCGATGGGTAAAGTCACTTATGGCGATGTATTCCATCAGAACGAAGTAGAGCAATCAGCATATAACTTCGAACACGCAGATGTAGACACGCTATTTGCCATGTTCGACCAATGCGAAAAAGACAGCCAGCGTATGATCGAGGCTGGATTACCCTTACCAGCTTACGAGCAGGTAATGCGTGCGTCTCACGCATTTAATATGTTAGATGCTCGTCATGCTATCTCGGTTACGGAACGTCAGCGCTATATCTTGCGAGTCAGAACCCTAGCCAAGGCATGCGCACAAAGCTATTACGAGAAGCGTGAAACGCTTGGATTCCCAATGTGTCAAAAGGAGCAGTAAACGATGCGTAAAGAAAGCCTTTTAATTGAATTGGGAACGGAAGAATTACCACCGAAGGCGCTTAAGAGCCTAGCGATAGCCTTTAAAGACGGCATTCAAGATGGATTACATGACGCTGAATTGTCATTTGAAGACCTAACTTGGTACGCCTCTCCACGACGTTTAGCGGTTAAGGTAACTCAGTTAGTTAGCCGTCAAGAAGATAAGGTTGTTGAAAAGCGTGGTCCTGCGATTGCGGCTGCATTTGATGATTCAGGCAATCCGACAAAGGCAGCCGAAGGCTGGGCGCGCTCTAATGGCATTACTGTAGCGGATGCGGAGCGCCTTACGACAGACAAAGGTGAATGGTTACTCTTCAAGGCGAATGTTGAGGGACAGCCTATTGAGTCGTTGCTACCAGACATCGTCGCGACCGCTTTGAAAAAGCTTCCTATTCCTAAGCCGATGCGCTGGGGAGCGAAAACAACGCAATTTATTCGCCCTGCTCATACGTTTACTATGATGTATGGAAACGAAATAATTTCTGGTAGCGTGCTGGATATCAATTCCGCTGCCACTATCCGCGGTCATCGCTTCCATGGTGATGGTGAGTTCACACTTACTCACGCAGATGATTACCTACAATCACTCGAATCACAGTTTGTTATTGCTGACTATGCAGCAAGAAAGCAACAAATCATCGAGCAATTAGCAAAGGCTGCTGAGGCTGAAGGTGGCGTAGTAGAAACAGACAACGAATTATTAGAAGAAGTCACATCATTGGTTGAGTGGCCAGTTGTGCTAACAGCGAGCTTTGACGAAGACTTCTTGGAAGTACCGAAAGAAGCCCTGATCTATACCATGAAAGACGATCAGAAATACTTCCCTTTATTGTCTAAAGACGGCGAGCTTATGCCCCGCTTTTTGTTTGTTAGTAATATAGACAGTAAAGATAAATCACAGGTGATATCGGGTAACGAAAAGGTAATTCGTCCACGTCTGGCAGACGCTCGCTTTTTCTTTGAAACAGACAGAAAAGAGACGCTTGAGTCGCGTTTATCTAGCTTAGAAACCGTATTGTTTCAAAAGCAACTCGGTACGCTAAAAGACAAATCTGATCGTATTTCTGCGCTTGCGGGTCAAATTGCGGAATTGATGGGAACCAATACGGCAGAAGCGAAGCGAGCGGGACTGCTGTGTAAAACGGACCTTATGACCAACATGGTCATGGAGTTTCCTGATGTTCAGGGTGTCATGGGGATGCACTATGCGCGTCACGATGGCGAACCGGAGGCCGTAGCGACGGCGTTGGATGAACAGTACAAACCACGTTTTGCGGGGGATAGCCTTCCTTCAGCAGGAACCAGTAGCGCCGTAGCGCTCGCTGATAAACTGGATACGCTAGTGGGCATTTTCGGTATAGGCCAGTTGCCTAAGGGTGATAAAGACCCATTTGCACTGAGAAGAGCCGCAATCGGTGTACTGCGTATTATCGTTGAGAATAAACTTGAACTGGATCTGCTTGATTTAGTCTCTCGCTCGGCGACATTATTCGGTGGCAAATTGACGAACCAAGATACTAGCGATCAGGTCGTTGACTTTATCCTTGCTCGATTCAGACCGTTTTACCAGGAAAAAGGCATCGACGTCGATGTGATTCAGGCGGTAGAGGCAAAACGCCCTACAAAGCCTGCCGATTTCGCCGCTAGAATTGAGGGTGTATCTTCGTTTAAGTCAATGGAGTCAGCATCAGCTCTTGCAGCTGCGAACAAACGCGTGGCGAATATACTTCAAAAAAATGGCATTTCTGAAGCAGGTAAAATTGACACCGCTTTATTCGAGCAAGACGAAGAGCGTCAGTTATTCAGTGCACTAGAAGACGTTGAAAAGACAGTACGTCCGATGCTTGATGCGGGTAACTACGAGGAAGCCCTGAAGGCGATGTCTTGCCTAAGAGATAGTATTGATGCGTTCTTCGACAACGTCATGGTGATGGCAAATGACGACGCAATTAAGAAAAACCGTTTAGCGTTGTTGTTCACGCTAAGACGTTTGTTCTTACACACAGCTGATATCTCCCTATTGAATTAATTCAATCGTAGAGGGGCGCATCACGCCCCTTTTTTACGATGTAGCAAAGGTACAACAATGAAGTTCAGGATTTTTTCGTACTTGTTGGCGTTAACTGCCTTATCGGGATGTTCAACCATTTCAGTCGAACAGAGGAAAACCCAAGACTATAGCAAGCTGTATTTAAGAGGCGTATTTACTTGGTGGGAAGCAAACCCCAGCTACAAAGTTAAAGAAGGCAGTGATGAAGTTTATAGTGCAAGTGTCAAGCTCATCGCCGATGGCCAACCTTATGATTTTAAGTTTGCAGATGAAAATTGGACGCCAGGCTTAGCATGCGGCCCATTGTCGAATCGAGATATTAATTTAAAAGCTGGCGCCAAAGCGTTAGTGGATTGTCAAAATCCGAAAGAAAACTTTAAGTTTACGCCCAATAAAACAGGGCTTTATCGTTTTATATTTGATGCACGCAATCAATCTCAACCTATTGTTTACGTTTTAAAAGATTAGTGCGTTTCAAAGAGATTCTACTTCCCCATTAAATGCCTCGATTTTATTTTTGATTGGGGCTCTCCTTCCCTCACTTATTCTCAATCGTAAACGGGACATCTTTACTACACATTGGCCCTACTTATGTTACTAACAATATTTAAGAACAGTTGGTTTTATATTTATTTTTTAGCACAGAATTCGGCGTTACAATTGACAATGGGACACTTGAAAGACCCTAAATATTCGAGCAAGGTTCAGAAAGGAGTCGACGGTGGCAGGCTGCTCCATCAGGTGTTGTGGTAGTAAAGTCACCTCATATGACATGTTGTAATTGGGGTTAAGTAATCCATTTATTTAAACGATAGTTAACCGAGCGTTTTGAATTGGAATAGATATTCTTATTAAGAGCGGGATGTAGCAAGCCTGAACAAAGAGGCATAAATGGTTAGTCTGATATCACCATTTAGGTTTCAGACTGCTACAAAAAAACCCAATGCATCGCATTGGGTTTTGACGGTAATGTAGAATTATTACTTTGCGTCTACAAGTTACACATCAAGGTTTGCAACTTTTAGTGCATTGCTTTCAATGAACTCACGTCGAGGCTCTACTTGGTCACCCATCAGGGTCGTAAACAATTGATCTGCCGCAATCGCATCCTCAATCGTTACCTGAAGCATTCTACGTGATTCAGGATCCATGGTCGTCTCCCAAAGCTGATCAGGGTTCATCTCACCAAGACCTTTATAACGCTGTATGTACTGACCTTTCTTAGATTCAGCCATCAACCAGTCAAGTGCTTGAGCAAAGGACTCAACTTCCTTCACTTTCTCGCCACGTTTGACATGTGCGCCCTCTTCCATCATTCCATTAATTTGTTCGTTCAAACCACTCAGCTTTTTGTATTCAGTTGAGTCGATAAAATCATGGTCGAATGCATAGACGTTATCAATACCGTGCTGACGTACTACAAGGTCGATAGACCATCCACTATGCTCTTGGTCTTCGCTCACTTCATATCGATACGTTTTACCATTAGACTCAGCATCACTTAATTGCTTCACATAAGCTTCAGCAAATTGAGTTAGCTTGTCTTTGTCTTTCAGATCGGTGACCGACAATCTACCGCTGTAAATGAGCGCATCTAACAGCTCTGTAGGCATTGTGCGAGACATACGGTCAATCATCTTCATGGTTGACTGGTACTCTCTTACAAGCGCTTCTAACCCCTGAGAGGCGATGCCTGGTGCATCTTCATTAACATGTACAGATGCGTTGTCTAGTGCAATAGATGTTAGATGGTTAGTAAGTGCTTCGTCATCTTTCAAGTATTGTTCTTGTTTACCTTTTTTAATTTTATAAAGAGGTGGCTGTGCAATATAGATATAGCCACGCTCAATTAACTCCGGCATTTGACGATAGAAGAAAGTAAGCAGTAATGTACGTATATGCGAGCCGTCTACATCGGCATCGGTCATGATAATAATGCTGTGATAGCGCAATTTTTCTGGGTCATATTCATCTCGACCTATACCACAACCTAACGCGGTTATCAGCGTCGCTACCTCTTGAGAAGATAGCATTTTATCAAAGCGCGCTTTCTCTACGTTCAGGATTTTACCTTTAAGCGGCAGAATAGCTTGGTTCTTTCTGTTTCTTCCCTGCTTGGCTGAACCACCCGCAGAGTCACCCTCCACGATATATAGTTCAGACAGAGCGGGATCTTTCTCTTGGCAATCAGCCAGTTTGCCGGGTAGCCCCGCAAGGTCGAGCGCACCTTTACGTCGTGTCATCTCACGGGCTTTACGGGCAGCTTCACGTGCTCTGGCGGCATCAATAATTTTACCCGCAATAATTTTACTTTCAGCAGGATTTTCTAATAGAAAATCACTTAGCTTTTCACCCATTGCAGTTTCTACTGCGGGCTTAACTTCTGAAGAAACTAACTTATCTTTAGTCTGAGATGAGAACTTCGGATCCGGTACTTTAACGCTAATTACAGCCGTAAGACCTTCACGCGCATCATCACCACTGGCATTTGTCTTAGCCTTCTTATTAAGGCCTTCTTTTTCCATGTAGTTATTTAACGTACGGGTAAGCGCACCTCTGAAACCAGCTAGGTGAGTTCCACCATCTCTCTGTGGGATATTATTAGTAAAGCAGTAGATGTTTTCTTGGAAACCATCATTCCATTGCATTGCCACTTCAACGGCGATGCCATCCTCTTTTTCTAGCTGAAAATGGAAAACTTTTTGATGAACGGGTGTTTTGTTTTGATTCAAATATTCGACGAACGCCTGAATGCCACCTTCATACATGAAGTGATCTTGTTTGCCATCTCTCTCATCTGCCAAAACGATAGACACACCAGAGTTCAAGAAACTTAGCTCCCGAAGGCGTTTAGCAAGAATATCGTAATGGAATTCTACATTCGAAAATGTATTCTCACTGGGCCAAAAGCGGATGCTAGTACCTGTTTTCTCTGATTCTCCAACGACGGAAAGCGGCTGCTGTGGCTCACCATGGCTGTACTCTTGCTCGTGTACTTTCCCTTCACGACGAATTCGAAGCTGTAGCTTTTTAGACAGTGCATTTACAACAGATACGCCTACGCCATGAAGTCCACCTGATACTTTATATGAATTATCATCAAACTTACCGCCAGCGTGTAATACGGTCATGATAACTTCAGCCGCAGATACACCTTCCTCAGGATGAATAGACGTTGGAATTCCTCGTCCATCATCTTTAACAGAAACGGAACCATCGGTATGGATAGTCACCTTAATTTCAGAACAATGTCCGGCGAGTGCTTCATCGATAGAGTTATCTACGACCTCAAACACCATGTGGTGCAACCCTGTTCCGTCGTCAGTATCACCGATATACATACCGGGTCTCTTACGAACGGCATCAAGCCCTTTTAGGACCTTAATACTCGACGAGTCGTAGTTATTCTCTTCTGCCATATGACTATATCTCCTCTTTCACGTGACCATGTTCCACGTGAAACATCTTTTTATTATCGTAATTTGAAATAAAGGGAATCTGTTGCTTCTCAATCGCAGTAACAAACAACTGCGCATCATTTGCGATAATATTGTTTATAAACTTTTCTCTTTTACCTAAATCGAGTTCTGCGCCTATGTCATCTAAAAGGAATACACAGGTCTTACCGACTTTCTCATTAAGGTGGTTTATCTGAGCTAATTGTAACGCTGCTACTAGCATCCTTAGCTGCCCTCTCGAAAGTACTTCAGCTGCATCTACCCCCTTTAGCCTAATCTTAATATCAGCTTTATGGGGACCTACAGACACATAGCCAAAGCTGCGGTTTCTAACGCGCTTAGCCTCAAAGCTAGAACGTAAATCACTAGACCTTTCCCATCCCCTATAATACGAAATTTCGGGGGAAAACTCAGGTAATAATTGCGTCAAATTTGCATAAAAATGGGGCTTAATAGATTCAATATACGCCTCCCTTAATGCATCAATTAGTTCGGCATAATGCAGGAACTGACCATCCCAATAAACCTCCTCCCTAATCAACTCCTCGTTATGCTTCCCCGACATCTTTCCGCTACTGATCGATTGATGCTTTCTAAGCAACGCATTCTTTTGTTTTAGAATTTTAAGAAAGGTATTCGATAACCCAGCGTAGGATTGTTCCACGTGAAACAATCCCCAATCTAAGAATCGCCTCCGCGACGAAGGCGCACCCAATAACAAGTCAGAACTTTGCGGTGTAAAAATTTGAACAGGGATCTGACTGACCAAATCGGACAATCTATTCGAGTGTTCCCCATCTATACTAATTTTCACGTTATCATCTTTAAAACGCTGTAAGCCTATTTTTTTTACTTGCTCAAGCGTGTCTAATGTACAAAATACACTAAACTCATCAGCATCATAATTTACAACATTTTTATGCTTACTCGTCCTAAACGAACGACCAAAGCCTAGATAATGGATCGCCTCCAGTATTGAGGATTTACCGCTACCGTTTGCACCATAAATAATATTAATTTCAGAGGAAGGGTGAAGAGAAACAGCATCCAAGTTTCTTAGATGCTGTATATGGACCTTGTCCAGTTTCATACAATAAACCGATTTTTAAGAGAACTAGAGTCTCATTGGCATAATGACATAAAGTGCAGAGTCATCAGCGGCATCTTCAATTAAAGCACTACTGTTTGAGTCAGAAAGAGAAATTTTTACATTCTCAGAACCTAACGCATTAAACACATCAATTAAGTACGCTACGTTGAAACCTATCTCCAAGTCTTCACCTTGATATTGAACTTCAACAATTTCTTCTGCTTCTTCTTGTTCCGGATTGTTGGCTGTGATTTTTAAATCCTGCCCTACAAGATTTAGCCTGACACCCTTAAACTTTTCATTAGAAAGAATTGAAGCTCTAGAAAATGCGCTCTTAAGAACGTCCTTGCTTGCTTCCACTAATTTATCGCCGTCCTTAGGTAAGACTCGTCTGTAATCAGGGAAACGACCATCTACTAACTTACTGGTGAAGATAAAGTCATTTGAAAAGATTCGAATATGATTTGCACCTATTTGAATCTTCACTAGCTTGTCATTTGCTTCGATTAAGCGCGATATCTCCATTACACCTTTTCTAGGAATAATTACCTGTCTAGTAGGAAGTGATGCACTGGAGTATTCCATTTTACATAGCGCCAATCGATGACCATCTGTCGCAACGGAGCGAATTAAATGCTCTTCCGTTTCCAACGACATCCCATTTAAATAATACCGAACATCCTGCTGTGCCATTGAAAAAGATACACAGTCGATTAGCCGTTTCAAATCACTCTGAGAGACCTCAAACTCGACTTCACCCTCCCAATCCTCTAAATTGGGGTAATCGCTAGCAGATAAGGTTGAAAGCGAGTAGCGTCCCCTACCAGATCGAATAATTGCCTTATTACCATCAACCTCAAACCTAATCTCACTGTCATCAGAAAGTCCCTTACAGATATCTAAGAGCTTTTTAGCAGGAACCGTAATTTCCCCTTCATTAAACTCTCCCGTAAGCGTGACGTTGGCAATCAACTCGACTTCTAAATCGGTGCCAGTCATCCATAAAGAATTATCGCTAACCTTTATCAGAACATTCGATAATATAGGTAGCGTATGACGACGCTCCACTGCGCCAGACACCAACTGTAGTGGTTGAAGAAAATTTTCCCTGCTAATCGTAAATTTCATAGATTCGCTCAATACTTTATTATGAAGACAGTGTTCTGATTAAATTCTGATAATCTTCTTTTATATCATGACTTTCTTCTCTTAGCTGCACTATTTTTCTGCATGCATGAAGAACCGTTGTGTGATCTCTTCCACCAAACGCATCACCGATTTCAGGTAAACTATGGTTTGTTAGTTCCTTTGATAAGGCCATTGCCATTTGCCTCGGACGCGCAACACTACGACTACGCTTCTTCGATAAAATATCAGCAATTTTAATCTTATAATATTCGGCGACCGTTTTTTGAATATTATCAATTGTCACTAACTTTTCCTGAAGCGCTAGTAAATCTCGCAGTGCCTCACGAACAAAATCAATGGTAATAGGACGACCGGTAAAGTTCGCATTTGCAATAACTCGATTCAATGCGCCTTCTAATTCACGTACATTCGAACGTAAGCGTTTAGCAATAAAAAATGCAACCTCGTCTGGAAGATGAATTTTATTTTCCATCGCTTTTCGCATTAAAATGGCCACCCGAGTTTCTAGTTCCGGTGGCTCAATTGCAATTGTTAACCCCCACCCAAACCGAGATTTAAGGCGATCTTCTACCCCATCTATCTCTTTAGGGTAGCGATCTGACGTGAGAATAATTTGCTGATTACCTTCAAGCAGTGCATTGAAAGTATGGAAGAACTCTTCTTGTGAGCGTTCTTTATTCGCAAAAAATTGGATATCATCTATTAACAATGCATCTACGGAGCGATAGTAGCGCTTAAATTCTTCAATAGCGTTATTTTGTAGGGCTTTTACCATATCTTGAACAAAACGCTCAGAATGCATATAGACAACCTTAGCATTTCGCTTTTTCGCCATAATGCCATTGCCCACCGCATGTAATAAGTGGGTTTTACCTAAGCCCGTTCCGCCGTACAAAAATAGCGGGTTATAAGCACCACCAGGATTATCAGCCACCTGCGAAGCAGCGGCTCTGGCTAACTGATTCGATTTACCCTCGACAAAATTATCAAAGGTGTAAGTAACATTAATATTACTTTTGTGATCGTCTTCGACTGGAGCAGGAACAACGGGCTTGGTCGCAGGCGCAGCAGCTTTAACAGCATGTGTTACTGGCATTGATGATGAATGCATCGCCGTCGCACCTTGTGAAAAACCATTCATAGATGGGTTTACCGCAGCAACATCTAGGCGTAAGTTAGGCGCATCAGCCCCGCAAAACTCATCGAAAAGCTCTGTAATTTTAGCTCTGTATTTGTCTCTGACCCAATCCAATACAAACCGGTTTGGCGCAAGCAACGTTAAAGCACCCACTTCTTCTTGAGCACGAAGCGGTCTTATCCACATACTATATTGCTGAGTCGGCAAATCTTGTTGTAATCGTTCTAGACACTTATTCCACAAAGACATCGAAAATGTTGCTCCATGCTGAGGTTTGACAAGCCCAGCTCACTACTACTTGAGGTATTAGCCTAAATTAAGTAATTATGTGTGACTACTTTTGAAGGTTAATATTTATTCTATTTCTCACCTCGTTCGACGAGGGCTGTGAATTATCTCGCATAACCTATACATACTTCAACATTGATCTTTTTTATTTTTATGCATCTCACGCAAAACAAATATAAACTATTGTTTTTAATATACTTTTAATTAATTTGTAATGTGGGGTAAAACTTTTATTCGGATCGACAAAGATCAACAGAGTGGATAAATTTTATGTTAAATTTCATCTGTTTTTTTTCATTTTTCCTTTATCTGTGGATACATAGTGTGAAATTCTGAAAACTATTAACAACTGAGAAAAAAGAAATTGAATAAATTTTTAGCGATCCTTACGATCTTTGATTGACAAAGCGTCAGATGATCTCTAGAATTCAGCGTCCTTTTTGAGCACAGCGGTTATTAACGTAATGTTGATTCCACTGTGGTATTAACCAACAACCTTATGTATAGCGGGACTAGGTCATGAAAAGAACTTTTCAACCAAGTAACTTAAAGCGTAAGCGTTCTCACGGTTTTCGTGCTCGTATGGCGACAAAAAATGGCCGCAAGGTTCTAGCTAGTCGTCGCGCTAAAGGCCGTGCTCGTTTATCAGCGTAATATCCGAAGTGGGTGAAAATTCGTTTTCAAGGGAGTTAAGATTATTATCTCCCTCCCACTTTGAATATGTCTTTGCCGATGCAATACCGGCAGTTTCCCCACACCTAACACTTCTTGCACGTAAGAATGAGAGTAACCACCCTCGTATTGGTATTACACTTTCTAAAAAACGTGTCAGAAAAGCCCACGATAGAAATAGATTAAAAAGATTGATTCGCGAAAGCTTTCGCTTAAATCAACATAATTTACCCGACATCGATATTGTTGTAGTTGGCAAAAGTCAGCTCGATACCCTTTCAAATGAACAGGTTTATCAATTACTGAGTAAATTATGGAAAAAGCTTTCCAAGCGTTGCGCTTAATCCCTATTACACTCATTCGTGGTTATCAGCGATTTATTTCTCCGTTGATAGGTCCAAGCTGTCGCTTTCATCCAACGTGCTCTCAATATGCTATCGATGCAATAAAAATGCATGGATTCTTAATTGGAGGTTGGTTATCTGTCAAACGCATATTAAAATGCCACCCTTTGCATGAAGGTGGGCACGATCCTGTACCGCATAAATTGCACTGCACGAAATCAAAAGACACATAACTTGTCATTCGTGCGCTTAATAAAGTAAACCATTTCAGCCTTATAAGGTTGAAATCAAATAATGTGAACTCGGAGCACACCACTCCGCACAATAACATTCGTTGAAAAAAGAGTACCGTATGGAATCCCAACGTAGTTTTTTGGTAATCGGCCTTGTTATGGTCAGTTTCTTGTTATGGATGGAATGGCAGAAGGACTATGGTCCTCAGCCCGTCGCAACAGTTCAAACACAACCTACTCAGGTGAATGATGCACCAGCGGGTCAACCATCGGCGGATGTACCTGTCAGTGAACAATCCCTCAGCGCGACATCAGTAACCACTGGCAAGCAGCAAATCATTAATGTGGTTTCAAGCAATCACCAAGTGCAAATTGATACCCGTGGCGGCGATATTGTGTCGGCAAAGCTTCTGAACTTCCCACTTACGCAAAACTCAGACGAAGCGTTCGAGTTGCTCCATGCTGGCGAGTCAGAACTGTATGTAGCACAAAGTGGCCTTATTGGTGTTGATGGTCCTGATGCAAACCCACGTGGTCGCCCGATTTATCAAAGCGCGGAGTCTAGCTATGAAATGACGGGTGATGAGTTGATCGTTCCTTTAACATGGAAATCAGAAGATGGCTTACTCATCACAAAACAATTTATATTTAGTCGCGATCAGCACGCCATTAATGTGAAATACCTCATCACAAACCAGTCTGATTCGGCGAAACAGCTTCAACCTTATGGTCAGCTAAAACAAACTCTCAGTGTGCCTGAAGGCAATATGTTCATGCCTACGTATCGCGGTACAGCTTACTCAACGGAAGATACCCGATATGAGAAATATACGTTCGACGACATTGAAGATGAAAATCTAAGAACGACAACAAATGGCGGTTGGGTCGCTATGCTAGAGCATTATTTTGTTTCAGCCTGGATTCCGAATCAAACCAATACGAATAACCTGTTTACCCGCACTATTCAAAACCGCTTTGCAGCAATTGGTTATACAGGAGAAGTGGTTGTATTGCAGCCTGGCGACACAACAAGTTTAGACAGCACATTGTACTTAGGCCCTAAAGACCAAGATGTTCTTGCTAACTTGGCTCGCGGCTTAGACCTTACAGTCGATTACGGAATTTTGTGGTGGATTTCACAGCCTCTGTTCGCACTGCTTAAGTTCCTGCACGGGTTAGTCGGTAATTGGGGTCTAGCAATTATTTTGATCACGATTATTGTTAAAGGAGCAATGTATCCATTAACCAAGAAGCAATATGAGTCTATGGCAAAGCTTCGTAACTTAGCGCCCAAGATGCAGCAGCTAAAAGACCGTTTTGGTGACGATCGTCAAAAGATGTCACAAGGGATGATGGAGCTCTATAAGAAAGAGAAAGTTAATCCAATGGGTGGATGCTTCCCGCTGCTTCTTCAAATGCCAATCTTCTTAGCGCTTTACTGGGTATTCCTTGAAAGTGTTGAATTACGCCACGCTGACTTTTATTTATGGATTACAGACTTGAGCGTTAAAGACCCATACTTTGTGCTCCCAGTGCTTACCGGTGCGAGTATGTATTTGCTACAAAAGCTTCAGCCAATGACTGTTACCGATCCAATGCAGCAAAAGATTATGCAATGGATGCCTGTTTTCATGAGTATCTTCTTCTTATGGTTCCCAGCAGGTTTGGTACTTTACTGGTTAATCAGTAACGTGATTACGCTGATACAAGCTAAAATGATTTACAGCTCGATGGAAAAGCGAGGCTTAAAAACGAGTTAATCAATATGTAGAAAAGGCCCGCAAAAGCGGGCTTTTTTGAATCTCATACGCTGATACAATAGCACTCAATTATTTAAAAACACATTTAATAGGAATGCACCCATGCCCTCATTTGATATCGTTTCTGAAATAGACATGGTTGAAGTAAAAAATGCAGTAGACAATGCGAATCGTGAGCTCTCCACACGCTTCGATTTCCGAGGTATTGAAGCCACATTCGAATTCGCCGATGGCGTTGTGGTCATGAAGGCCGAAGCCGACTTTCAACTTAAGCAAATGATCGACATCTTAAGAAGCAACTGTGTAAAACGCAGTGTTGATACAGCAGCCATGGACAGAAGTGATGTTGAGCACTCAGGTAAAACCGTCAAGCAGCGCATTGAGTTCCAGGAGGGTATCGATCAACCTACAGCAAAAAAACTGACCAAACTCATTAAAGACGCCAAACTGAAAGTGCAAACTTCTATACAAGGAGAGCAGCTTCGCGTAACAGGTAAAAAGCGAGATGACTTGCAATCAGTCATGTCACTCGTACGTGAGGCCGATTTAGGTCAACCTTTCCAATTCAACAACTTCAGAGATTAATCACGGTGGAAGTACAAAACGATACCATCGTTGCTCAAGCAACGGCATCAGGCAAAGGTGGAGTAGGAATAGTACGGGTTTCAGGTCATCAAGCCAAACACGTTGCAAAAGCCATTTTAGGCCGTATTCCTAATCCCCGTACAGCAGAGTATCTGCCGTTTAATAATAGCGACGGTGAGACCCTAGACCAAGGTATTGCATTGTATTTCCAAGGGCCGAACTCTTTCACTGGCGAAGATGTGCTTGAACTTCAAGGTCATGGTGGCCAAGTGGTCATAGACATGCTCATAAAAGAGATTCTGACGCTTCCAAACATCAGAATGGCCAACCCAGGTGAGTTTAGTGAGCGTGCGTTTCTAAATGATAAGTTAGATCTCGCGCAGGCTGAAGCCATCGCCGATCTCATCGAAGCCAGCTCTGAACAGGCAGCAAAAAGTGCCATGCGTTCTCTACAAGGGGATTTTTCAAAACAAATCCAGCAACTGGTTGAAAAAGTCATTCATCTAAGAATGTATGTAGAAGCCGCTATTGATTTTCCAGAAGAAGAAATTGACTTTCTTAGTGATGGCAAAGTAGCAGGCGATTTAGACGATATCATCCAACATGTAGACACCGTAAAAAACAAGGCGAAACAAGGCACTCTGTTACGTGAGGGCATGCAAGTAGTCATTGCAGGCAAACCCAATGCCGGTAAATCTAGTTTACTCAATGCCCTAGCCGGTCGAGATGCCGCTATCGTTACAGAAATTGCAGGCACCACGCGAGATGTATTGAAAGAGCATATTCACATAGATGGCATGCCGCTTCATATCATCGATACTGCAGGATTGCGCGACAGTACCGACAAAGTTGAACAAATTGGTATTGAACGCGCATGGCAAGAAATTCGTCAAGCAGACCGTATTTTGTTTGTGGTAGACAGTACAGAAACTGACGCATCAGATCCCCATAAAGTATGGCCTGAATTCATGCAGCAAGTACCGCCACACATTGGCGTGACGTTAGTGAGAAATAAAGCCGACCTGTCATTGGAAGAGCCAGGCTTCTCCGAAAACAATGGAATGCCAGTCTATCGCATTTCAGCGAGTGAAAAAGCAGGCATTGATGCACTCGCGCAACATCTCAAAGACTGTATGGGCTACCAATCCAATTCAGAAGGCCAATTTATTGCCAGACGACGCCACATTGACGCGATAAATCGCGCTTGTGAACACCTCGCGTTAGGTAAACAACAACTTCACGAAAATTTAGCGGGAGAATTACTGGCAGAGGAACTTCGTCTCACTCAACATCATCTAAACGAGATTATTGGTGAATTTTCATCTGACGATTTACTCGGGCGTATTTTCTCTTCATTCTGTATTGGTAAATAATTAAAGAAAACAACACCCAAACAAAGGAAAGAAAGATTAAAATAACTAATATTATCAATAAATTAGTTTTATTTTTTACTTTCCTTCTTTTCTTTTAACAGCTAAATATTCTCCACGATGTGCCCACTAGTAGGCCAGTTGGAGACTGCATGAAAATTACCATAGAAAAAAAGTCGCCTGACGCTCAAGGTCGTCAGGCACTAATGTTAACTAGAAATTTTGGCTCGGTTATTGACGAATCAGGCAAGCGCAAGAAAAAACGTAGACGACAAAGTCTTGATCTATTTGTTTATCAAAACCCAAAAGATAAAAATCAGAGAGAGCACAACAAAAGTGTGAACTCTTTAGCCGAAAACATTAGAGCGAAAGCTCTTGTTGACTACGCAAACAATAAGCATTGTTTCGAAGATTTAGAGAAGCAAAAAGCAAGTTTCTTCGAATTTATGGAAGGCATTATTGTTGAAAAACACAAAACAGATAGTGCTTCAAATTACTCAATTTGGGTATCTTCCTTAATACACCTTAGACGCTTTCATCCATTGCCAGAGCTAAATTTTGAAGATATAGATGCCGAACTATTAAACGGTTTTAAACAATATTTACAATCCTCTGCAAAAACAAAGTCAGACACCCTGTTATCAAGCAATACGGCAAGTAGTTACTTTAATAAGATTAGGGCCGCTCTAAACCTAGCCTATCAGCAAGGGATAATCAGACGAAACCCAGTGCAAGAAGTGAAGAGTATTAAAATCATCCAAAATAAGCGCAACTACCTTACTGATGAAGAACTCAAACGCCTGGTAAACGCAGAGTGCAGATATGATGTGTTAAAAAGAGCATTTATATTTAGCTGCCTGACTGGAATTCGTTGGAGCGATATTCAAAAATTCACCTGGGTTGATTTGTGTAAACTGGATGATGGCTACAGAATAGTATTTAATCATAAAAAGACTAAGCCCGAATTCAGATAATAAGTGCACCACTCATGGTTAATGGGGAAGTGGACACGATCAACTGCCTGTTGGTGGTATTCTAAAGTCGCCAAACAATTAGAGTATTACCATGAGTTACAAGCAGTTGATCGAAGGGCAAAGATACCAGATAGAGGCCTACTTACGCGAGGGTTTCAGTTACCGGGAAATTGGAAAGCGGCTGAGTGTTAGCCACAGCACGATAAGCCGTTCCGGCTTTGCCGGAAAATCACAAATCCATAGCTTAATAATGACTATCCGGCTAATTAAAAAGTAATAAAAATACTATTTTTCTACTTTCCTCTTGTTAATTTAACAAACCATCACTAAATATGACTAAGTAAAATGAATTTAAAGGTTTAAAAATATGGAAGTTAACATTCAAGTAATACATGGAAGCTGGGATCTAGGTTATTCATTAGATAAGCATGTTATTCAAAGTATTTATCTAGGCGAGAACCAATGGGGCCACCCAGAATTTGACACAACAAGATCAGAAGTTGGAGAAGCCCTTTTTCAATTAAAGTACCGTTCAAACTTTCAACAAATATCGCCTATTGCTAATCAAATGAGTTCCTCTCTAGCAAGATATTTTTCTAGTGCAGGCCTAATAATACCTATGCCGCCTTCTAAACAACGTACTAGGCAACCAGTCGTAGAAGTTGCCAGACAAGTTGCTCAAAATATGGGAATTCCATGCCTTGAGAACCTATTACAGAAGGTACAAAATACACCTCAAATAAAAGACATTGAAGACAGAGATGAAAAAGTTCAAACATTAATAGAAGCATTTTCCGTGAATGACGTGCTTAATAATGGACAATATGATGTACTAATTATTGATGATCTCTATGATACTGGTTCCTCACTTGAGGCAGCTACACAAGTCCTTCGAAGTTACAATAAAATAAGAAATATATACGTTGCGACCGCTACGAGGAAACATTAATGCATAAAGTATTTATTTCAGGTTCAATGAGAATCAAAAATATTAATCAAGATGTACTAGCCAGGATAGACAACATCATCAACTCTGGATTTCACGTTTTAGTTGGAGATGCTGATGGGGTAGATACCTCAATACAAACATATTTACTGGAAAAGCACGCTAATTCTGTGCTGGTTTACTGTGCAGGTGATCAACCGAGAAATAATATAGGAAAGTGGAAGACAAATAACATAGCAACGAATCACTCCAAAGGAACCCGAGCATTTTTTACTGCTAAAGATTTAAAAATGGCCGAAGATTGTGATTATGGGCTGATGATATGGGATACTAAAAGTACAGGTACATTAAGTAATGCAATAGAACTCCTCAAAAGAGGTAAGAAATCTCTGGTTTTCATTAATAAAGAAAAGAAGTTTCTTAAAGTTAAGACAGTTAATGATCTAGAAACTTTAATTTCCTATATGAGTGAAACAGCACTAACAAAAGCAGATAAGAAAATAAGCCTTATGTCATCTATTGAATCATTTAAAAATGAACAAAGCAGTTTATTTTAATTGTATTGATGAATCGCACCGGTAAATTCGGAGGCGGATTTGTTTGAGTTATGCTGCCGCATCTTTACCTAATTGTCGATAATAGTTTTCCTCATATTCAACCGGTGGTATATCTCCGATAGGCTCTAGCAGGCGCCTGTTGTTGAACCAATCAACCCAACCTAGTGTGGCTAGCTCAACTTGATCTAGTCCTTTCCAAGGGCCATCTTTGTGGATGACTTCTGTTTTGTATAGGCCATTTATGGTTTCGGCCAAAGCGTTGTCATAAGAATCTCCAACACTGCCGACAGAGGCGTTGAAGCCAGCCTCTGAAAGGCGCTCAGAGTAGCGAATTGAAACATATTGGCTACCGCGATCGCTGTGATGGATAACGCCTTTTTGTCAGCTTCCCCTAATATGAAACAGACTTAATTGGAGTTTTCTGCAATGATTAATGCAGGAGACAACAATGAAAAAATCACGTTTTACCGAATCACAGATCATCGGCATTCTGAAAGAATGCCGATTCTGGAATGAAAGTAGATGATGTGTGCCGAACACATGGGATAAGTAGCTCAACGTATTACAACTGGAAGTCCAAGTACGGTGGTATGGAAGCGTCTGATGTTAAGCGACTAAAAGAGCTTGAAGAAGAAAATGCCAAGCTGAAAAAGATGTATGCCGATGTCAGCCTGGAAAACCATGCGATTAAGGAGCTCTTTGCAAAAAAGGGCTGGTGACAGCAGAGAAGCGCGATTGCGCCAAACTACTTGTTGAGTCCGGATTGAGCATATTAAAAGCCTGTCTGTTTGTTGGGATTGGCCGCTCAACCTTCTACCGACCCAAACGAGACTGGCGCAAAGCAGATTCTGCTGTCATTGATGCGATTAATGCAGAGTTAAAGAAGTCGCCTAGAGCAGGCTTCTGGAAATGTTTTGGGCGCATGCGCTTCAAAGGCTTCACATTCAACCACAAGCGTGTGTATCGCGTTTACTGTCAGATGGGCCTGAACCTGAAACGCAGAGCCAAGCGCGTACTGCCTAAACGCATCGCACAGCCGTTAGATGTGCTCAAACAAGTGAACCATCAGTGGGCCTTGGATTTTATGCATGACACGCTGTACTGCGGTAAGCGGTTTCGAACACTTAATATTGTTGACGAAGGTACGCGAGAATGTCTTGCTATCGAAGTGGATACGTCATTGCCGGCAGACCGCGTTGTACGGACATTGGAGCAACTTAAAGCTGAGCGAGGCCTGCCTAATCAGATCCGCGTCGATAACGGTCCGGAGCTGATATCAGCATGTTTAACTGATTGGTGCGAAGAACAAAAGGTAGAATTGGTGTATATCCAACCGGGTAAACCTCAGCAAAACGGCTTTATTGAGAGATTTAACGGTTCATTCAGACGAGAGTTCTTGGATGTATATCTGTTTGAAAGCATCACTCAAGTCAGAGAGATGTCTTGGTTCTGGCGGCTGGATTACAACGAAGAAAGAACGCATGAAAGCTTAGGTAATCTACCACCGGCAGCTTACCGAGCTAAACTGGAAAACTCTAATTTAGAACTGTGTCATTAATGGGGAAGTGGACAGCACAACACGACAAATAGGCTCGACACCATACAACGAGCGATATAAATCAATAAACTGGACTACTTCTGAGGTTTGTGCGCGTGGGTTGCCCCATCGAGCTCCGCTTGAGCAAAAAATGCAGCTGCTTTTTTCAAAATCTCATTGGCTTGTTTAAGCTCTTTGTTTTCCCGCTCTAACTCTTTTATCTTAGCTGCGGCATCACTTGTGACCCCAACCTTCTTACCTGTGTTGACTTCTATTTTGTTAACCCAAGCCCTCAATGTCTCAGGTGTACAACCAATTTTAGATGAAATAGAGACCATCGCAGCCCACCTCGATGAATGTTCATGCTCTGATGTCAAAACCATGCGAACCGCACGCTCGCGTACTTCTGGGGAATAAGTTACTCTTTTGTTCATTGGCTAATTCTCTCAAGATAATTAGCCTCCGACAAACCCGGATTGATTCAGGAGGCCCAACGAGTAGACAGTTAACTCCTGAAGCAAAAGAAATCGACCAACAAGCCAGGTTTACTATATCTAAAGAGCTAGGACATGAGAGAGAGCAGATAACTGTTACTTACCTTGGACGATAAAATTCGGCATGCCGAATTTTGGGTTAATAGTTTCATTTCTTGATTTCCCCTCATTTTTGAGGATAAAATAGGAAGTACGTGTTGCAGCGAATTTACTATTAACCACTATTTTTAAGGTTCATTTATATGAGTAGTTTTATCTCATCCTCAACTAAGACCTCTGAAGCAGCAAAATCCAAACTTGCTGAATTAGGGTTAAGTCGAGAAATTTTGGAGCGTGCCATTCAAGAAGGTTTGTTCCAATTTAAAAAAGTTACAAAATTACACCCTGTTACAGCCGGGGGGTCAAGAGCTTGGGAGGAAGTTAACGCTTCACTCCGGGAGCAACTATTACAAACCCAGGCTGGTTGGAATATGTCACATGAAAAAGGGCTGACGCTAACTTTTAACAAAAGTCTTGGTGTTAATATAGTTGTAACCAGTGGCGATAGGCATACTGGTATAAAGGAAGGTTTTCCTAAAACAAAGAATACAAAAGGTGCTTCTACTCAAAACTATGTAGGCGTCAACTATAGCCTTTTTGGAGACGATGAGGACGTAGTATCAATTTTTCAAGAAAAAATCGATAAAACAGAAACCTGGGTTCTTTTGTACCACATTGATACCGCTTTAAAGCAAGTACGGTTCGAATTGTCACTACCAAGCGGTATGTCCGGATCAAACGGTAAAATAAGAATAGACAGCTGGGAACAGAGAATTATATTTAACCCAGTTCCATTTAACTCAGATGTTACACCGACTGATAAGCCTGAATTCAATGAGGATATTAGTTTTGATGTAACTAAGAAAGTAGAATAAATTTTGAAACATCATGATTAAGCAGTTTAATCCATCTCGGTTAAAGCTCGCTAGAACTAGGCGTCAGCTAACGTTAAAGGCGTTAGCTGAAAAAGTTGGCTTAACCCCTCGGATGGTTTCCGAGTATGAAAAGAAATATTGTGAACACATTCCTCCTGAGCACACAATCAACGCGTTTTCTGATGCTCTTGGATACCCAGAAGATTTCTTTTTTATTTCTGACGATATTGAGGAAGTATCACCTGATACTGTTTCATTTCGTTCGTTAAAAAGCATGAAAGCTGCTCAACAACACGCCGCTATTGGAGCAGGCTCTATAGCATTACTGATCAATAATTACTTTGAAAGCAACTTCAATTTACCTCCAGTAAACATTCCTGACCTCAGAGGATTAAATCCGGAAGCAGCCGCAGAAACATTGCGTGAGTTATGGAAATTAGGGAGTCAAAGTATCAGTAACATGATTCACTTACTTGAACTCCACGGTGTCAGAGTATTTTCCTTGGCAGAAAATACACAGTCAGTTGATGCATTCTCATTTTGGAAAGATGATATTCCATATGTTTTTTTAAATACCCAAAAGTCTGGCGAACGCAGCAGGTTTGATGCTGCACATGAACTTGGCCATCTTATTTTACACCGCCATGGTATTCCTCAAGGGAAAGATTTAGAAGCAGAAGCGGACCAGTTTGCTGCACATTTACTAATGCCAAAAAAAACAGTCCTTGCCCACTCCAACCGTTACCTTTCACTGGAAGATATAATCGGCTTAAAACAAAACTGGAAAGTTTCAGCTATGGCGTTAATCGTACATATGAAAAACGTTGATGGAATTACAGAGTGGCACCATAGGAACCTGATTATTGAGGCAAGTAAAAAAGGCCTTAGATCAAAAGAAATAAACGGTATTGAACGAGAAACGTCGTTATTAATAGGCAAGTTATTGAATTCGTTGAAACAAGAAGGTATTTCAATAAAAGACATTGCAACCCACCTTTCTTTGCCGCTTGAAGAAGTGACTAACTTGCTATTTAAGGTCGGAGTTATTTCTGGCCCAAATAACCCTACCGGCGAAACCAAAAGGCCTAACCTTAGATTAGTAAAATAAACGTATGGAAAAATTCGGCATTGGTAAGACCCCAGCAATCTAGACATCTTTAAGCTGCTGATAGTACTGTCTTTCATATTCGACTGGAGACAGCCCTCCATTTGTACCATGGTTTCTTCTTGGATTGTAGAAGCCTTCGATGTAATCGAAGATATCCGCACGGGCTTGTTGCCGAGTTGGATAGATTTTTTGTTTCACTCTGTCCTTTTTAAGCAATGAGAAGAAGCTTTCAGCAACAGCATTATCATGGCAATTACCTTTTCTGCTCATACTTGCCTCAAGGTTGTGTTCATTTAGAAAGGAGCGCCAATCACTAGATGTGTATTGAATACCTTGGTCTGAATGAACCAGCACCTTTTTCTTTGGACGTCGACGCCAAACGGCCATAAGTAAGGCGTCGATAACCAAGTCGGCTTTAGGGCTACTCTTCATAGTCCAGCCCACTACTTTGCGAGAAAACAAATCGATGACGACGGTTACGTACAACCAGCCTTCGTATGTGCGAATGTAAGTGAAGTCTGTTACCCAATAGCAGTCGGGTTTATCCACGTCAAACGTCCTATTGAGGGTATTAGGTGCAGCAACGTTGGTCTTACCGCCCTTAAAGCCAGGATGACGTTTATATCCACGTACAGCGTGAATATTAGCTTGACGCATCAAGCGATATACGCGGTTCTTGCCGCAGATTTCACCATCACTTCTAAGGTCAATCGTTATATTGCGATAGCCATAAGTACAGCCGCTCTCAAGCCAAAACTGTTTGATTTTACCCAGTAAGCGGTTATCGTCTTTCGCTTTGGCACTCAACGGTTGTTTGAGCCAGGCATAAAAGCCGCTACGCTCAATATTGAGCACATGACACATGGTTTTAATCGGGTAGCGTGGGAGCAGCTCCCTTACGAACGCGTACTTTTCTTTGACTCCCCTGCAAAGTACACGGCGGCTTCCTTTAATATGTCACGTTCCATCGTTACACGTTTTAACTCAGCTCTTAGTTTGCGTAGTTCTGCTGCCTGATCGTCGTCTTGTTTTCGTTGGCTCGCTGGCTTGTCATATCGTTTGACCCAATCCGACAACGACTTATAGCTCACACCTAATCGCTCCGCGACAGAAGTCAGCGAATGACCTTGTTTAGTAACTTGTTCAACGGCTTGGATTTTAAATTCTTCTGGGTAGCGTTTTCCGCTCATTACAACACCTCATAGTTTATGCAATTATAAAGCTATAAAGTGTCTAGTGCGCTAGGGTCTTACCACGCTTTGTTCCACCCCTGGTTAATTCATCTAAGTAGCATTCAAAATATTTCCCAATTCTTACGCCTTAGAATACAAGAGTTAACTAGTAATTGGAAAATCGACAAGGCTGGAAACCAAGTTGGTTATGCTCTTGACAGGTTTGCGCTTTTAGCCGTAGCTGGAGAATTGGCAACTCGATTTGGGCTTGTTCCCTGGTCTAAAGGAGAGGTTGAGTCCTCAATTTTTCAGGTGGTTGAATCTTGGATTGCAGCAAGAGGGTTTGAAGGCGATGCCGAAGAACAGTTTGTTGTCCGAAAGACACCATTTGCAATTAAGGCATGGAATAGCCGATTAACACTACCAGGAAAAGAACTCGCCCCTGACTTAGCAGGATACTGGAAGTATGAGAATGATGAACTGACTTGGTTCATCACAAGAGATAGTTTTAGAAATGGATTTGGTTTAAAGCAAGCCAGCCCAAGAAAAACACTTGAACTATCAAGCCTTATGGCTAAGAAAGGTTAGTTGCAAACCAATGAAAGTAGTAGAGGCACTTTCAAAGTAAAACCAGCACTATCAGGAGAGCCAAGCAAACAAGAAAGATATTACAAAGTCTTTCCACAACGTATTTGCACAGAGTTATCCCTAACAATAGATTTTCCCCAAAAAGTTTACCAAGCATAAGAGGTTGAATTATATATGGTTTCCCAAATTCCCAATATCCCAAGCTTTTTAGATGAACAAGACGATAGCATTGATAGTTTAATTGGTGACTTGAGCAGTTTAAAAGAGCTCGAGAGCAAACCAGAAACAACGTTCAGTATTCATCAAATCATCCAACATGAATTTAAGAAAATATCTTTAGGTATGAAGAAGGCACTAACCTTTGATGAATGTGTCGAATATACAGGGCTCAGTAAAGACTATTTGTATAAGCTTACCCATGCCAGGCAGATTCCACATTGCAAGCCTAACGGTAAAAAGATCTACTTCCCTCGAGAAGAAATTGATAACTGGCTATTAAGCAATAGAGTAATGACTGAAGACGAAGTACAATCATTCACTAAAGAAAAAGTGGATCATCTAAATAGGAACCTAAGATCCAAGTGATGATCAAGAAAACAAAGTAAAGCAAAAGAAAATCGAAAATTATTTTTAGTTTCCTTTTATTAGATTTTTTTATCCGGTAGCGGGCCGCAAACGGCCCACCAAATAAAACATAAGCTATTGTATAACAAGGAAACTTAACTTTTTGTATCGGTAAATAGGATATATCACGACAATGGCACACTTTGAGATTATTGTAGGTTCTGTTTTAGGTGCGACTGAATACGTTGCTGATGCCGTACTCGAAACACTGGAAAAGTGTGGTATGCAAGGTACGATTCACCTTACCCCAACCTTAGGCGAAATAGATGCAAGCCGTCCATGGATTATTTGTACCTCTACCCATGGCGCAGGCGATTTACCTGATAATATACAACCTTTTGCAGACGCCCTCGCTAACGCATCACTAAATACTACACGCTTTCTCGTGATTGGTTTAGGTGATAGCAGTTACGATACCTATTGTTTTGGTGCTATGAAAATGCAATCACTATGCGAAGCACAAGGCGCAACACTTCTTGCACCACCTTTACATATTGACGTTCTCAATCACCCTATTCCAGAAGAGATCGCTGCGCCTTGGCTTGAAAAACAGATCAGCGCACAATATTTGGAGGCATGATTGAATCAATCTGAGCTCAATGCATTATATCGGCCCATAAGTAACGATGCTCGAGTACTTTATTTACTTGGCCTTCGCCCTTATGCCAAGAAGATTTCAGGCCAGTCTCAGCCATTGAACTACAAGCAGTTAATCGAATTGCTTAATGGTCAAAAGCCCACTTACACACTGGGCAGACAAGTCAATCAACTCATCCAAGAGCTTATTGACGTGGGTTTGTTAGCCGTACCAGACACGCAATCGCTTGATACTAGCTTCAATGGTAAGCAACTATTGTTACCGCTTCTATCTGGCGATCCGAATGACTATACAGCCATGCACATGGACTGGCAGAATATGCATCCAGATTGGGTCCCTACGCCATCTTTATTCGAAGATATTGCTCAGCTAGTCGGTATTATTGATAAACACTATGAGGCCGCTGAATTGGGTGATTTCATTGCATATTGGATGGGGCGGCCCCAAATGCAATTCAGCCAATACCAATGGACTCAGAAGTTTGTTTTTCATATTAAAAATAAACGCCAGTCGGGTGTGGTGAAGCATACAAATATTGCAGGCACGCAGCATTATACGCCACAAGCAGGGTTGGAAGTGGATGACAATGCCAGAAAGCTTGTCGAAAAATATAGCAAAAAATAGAGCGAAATATGAAAAGTATTAATGATCGAATCCGTGAACTTGGTCGCTCCCTCGGTAAACAAGATACCGGTGGCGAATATATCGAATACTCATCACTACGCAAGCAGTATGAAAGACAAGCCAATGCTGATGTCAGGAAGCTTCAAGCAGAAACCAAACATAAGCGGATTGAGGCGATTCACGGCCGCTCCGATCTCAACCCGAAATGGACCTTTGCCAATCTAATAGAAGACAGCACCGATGTAATCGAAGCCGTGAGTATCGCACGCTCATTTATTGCTGCACACGAAGATGTAGCATGGCGTCAAGCAGGCTCACACATGATGATCTTTTACGGTGATTATGGGCGTGGAAAATCTCACATTGCCGGTGCCATTGCGCATGAATTAATAGAACAGTACGAGATATCTGTTTTATACCGCCAATTGTCTAGCTTGCTGGAAATGCGTTTTTTCTCTTACGATTACAATGCTCAAGACAATATTGGCGAAAAATTCAGAGAAGTAAATCAAGAATTACTCGATGTCGATCTGCTGATTTTAGACGAGGTATGCGTCAATGAGAGCATGTTAAAGAAAAACGCACAAAGCTGGTTGGGTAATTTACTCAGGCAACGATTAGTCAATAAAAAGAACTGCATTCTTATCACGAATCATAATCTTCAAGAACTTGAAATAGCATTAGGTCGCTACTGTTTTGAATCGATCAAAGAGTATGACACCTATAAAGTAAAGTTTTCAGGCCCAAGTCGGCGCAAGGAAATTATCACTCCAGAGACAGCACAAACTGCGTCTCTCGCTTCCAATACTAGCGGATACAAGCCCAATCAGGTTAAATAATACCTGTCTAGAGCCAGCTCACAGCTTAGTGTAGCTGGCTACCATTTCTCCCTCTTCTCTTTTCACTATTTTAGATTTAAAAAGTTTTACACAGCCTATCTTCCAATCCGTTTTGATCGTTCCGATCTGCGATATAGAGGGGATCTAATCGCAATATACGATCATTAGATCACATTTTACCCACAGTTAGATCACTTATTGTTAGTTACTGTGGATAAAGATCGGGATATCATCTTCGAAAGCACTGATCTCAACAATGAATAAGTTTTCCAAATATTGAACTGTGGATAAAATGCCATTTTGATCCCAGCTTATACGCGATCTGATCAGAGACTACCCACAGGATAGATCATTCTTTAAAGCACTGATTTAAAAGAATTAAATTGACTTACCAACAGATCTTGCCGATCTATATAATAAAAATAATAAACTAAAGATCAAAAAAGAGATCTATATCTAAGTCATTTGGATCCTTTTGATCCGTAATGTGATCGCAAAGACAGTATTCATAATATTGAAAGGCTTTTTATGATCAAGAAACAAATAAAAGATCCCTTGAATAAATTTTAATCGTTTATCTTCTAACAAAATACATATAGAATATGCGCCCTTTTATTTTAAGGGGCTAAATAAACCTAAGTAGCTACAGTTGTTCTACACTAGGTTTTTAAAGGCGTAAGCGGTAATTAACGAGTTTTAACAGGGGCAGCAAATGTTCTATCAACAAGAGTTTGACGTTATCGTCGTTGGCGGAGGTCATGCAGGTACAGAAGCCGCACTGGCAGCAGCTAGGATGGGCGTAAATACGCTGCTATTGACGCATAACGTTGAAACACTCGGACAAATGTCTTGTAATCCTGCGATCGGTGGGATCGGGAAAGGACATTTAGTTAAAGAAATTGATGCCCTTGGTGGCGCGATGGCCCTCGCGATCGACAAAGCAGGGATCCAGTTCCGCACGCTTAACTCGAGTAAAGGCCCTGCTGTACGCGCAACCCGCGCACAGGCTGATAGACAGCTATATCGACAATCGATCAGGCAGATGCTAGAAAACCAATCGAATTTAACGATATTTCAGCAATCGTGTGACGATCTGATCGTAGAAAATGATCGTGTAACGGGTGTCGTAACCCAAATGGGGCTCAAATTCAAAGCCAAAACCGTTGTATTAACCGTTGGGACCTTTCTTGGAGGTACCATCCACGTAGGGTTGGAAAACTATCGTGGAGGCCGTGCAGGCGATCCACCTTCTATCGCATTGGCAGAGAGGCTACGGGATCTTCCCTTTAGGGTTGATCGCTTGAAAACCGGTACACCTGCGCGACTAGACGCCAGAACCCTTGATTTCTCAGTGATGCAGCCACAGCCAGGCGATGATCCTGTTCCCGTGTTTTCATTTATTGGTTCACGCGACGATCATCCCAAACAGATCCCGTGTTACATCACGCATACCAACAGTCAGACGCACGACATTATTCGTAGTGGTTTAGATCGATCGCCTATGTATACCGGTGTGATCGAAGGTATTGGCCCGCGTTATTGCCCTTCAATAGAAGATAAAATCATGCGTTTCGCTGATAAAGAAACCCATCAAATCTTTGTTGAACCAGAAGGGCTAAACAGTATTGAAGTCTATCCGAACGGCATTTCAACCAGCTTACCGTTTGATGTGCAACTGGCGATGGTCCGTTCAATACGAGGATTTGAAAATGCTCACATTATCAGACCTGGCTATGCGATCGAATATGACTTTTTTGATCCTCGCGATCTGAAACAAACCCTCGAAACCAAATTTTTAACGGGTTTGTATTTTGCCGGACAAATCAACGGCACGACGGGTTACGAAGAAGCTGGTGCACAAGGCTTATTAGCGGGTTGTAATGCTGCATTGGCAGTACAAAACAAAGCGCCGTTTATCTTGCGTCGTGATGAAGCGTACACGGGAGTATTGATTGACGATCTGGCTACAATGGGAACAAAAGAGCCTTATCGTATGTTTACCAGTCGCGCAGAATACCGTTTGCTCTTACGCGAAGATAACGCGGATATTCGTTTAACAGAAAAAGGTCGTCAAATTGGCTTGGTTGACGACCACCGCTGGGCTGCATTTAATGCTAAGATGGAAGCAATTGAAGCGGAGAAACAGCGTTTAAAAGCGACATGGATTCATCCTTCTCATGAGGCAGTAGAAGCCCTTAATCCACTACTGAAAACGCCTGTATCGCGTGAACATTCGCTAGAGGATTTGATTAGACGCCCAGAAATGACCTACCAGACGCTAATGACGATCGAAGCATTAGGGCCGGGGATCGATGATCCGCTAGCGGCTGAGCAAGTAGAAATTCAGATTAAATATGCTGGTTACATTGAGCGTCAAAAGGACGAGATCGCGAAGGCACAACGCCACGAGAATACCTTGTTGCCGATGGATTTTGACTACAGCACGATTTCGGGACTATCTAATGAGGTGATCGCGAAATTAACCGATGCTCGCCCCGAAACGATCGGCAAGGCGTCACGCATTTCTGGGATCACACCTGCGGCAATATCTTTGCTGCTGGTTCACCTTAAAAAACAAGGGCTTTTAAGAAAGTCTGAAAAACAAAGTGCGTAAACAATGCAGGTGAATTCTGAACTTTTGCGCCTTCTTAAGGAAGGCGTTGTAAAAACGTCGTTGACCGTAACTGAAGACCAACTTATCAAATTAGTCGCGTATGTCGAGCTAATGGATAAATGGAACAAAGCGTATAATTTAACGTCAGTGCGGGATCCTAAGCAGATGTTGGTCAAGCATATTCTTGATTCAATCGTGGTCGCCCCCCATCTATCTGGCACACACTTTATTGATGTAGGAACGGGACCTGGCTTACCAGGTATCCCACTTGCAATTATGTGTCCAGACAAACACTTTGTGCTATTGGATAGTTTGGGCAAACGCGTACGTTTTATGAAACAAGTTAAGTTTGCGTTGTCTCTTAACAATATCGACCCTGTGCAAAGTCGTGTAGAACTTTATCAACCTGAGCACCAACTTGATGGTGTGCTGAGTCGCGCTTTTGCTTCGTTAAAAGATATGTTGCACTGGTGCCAACATCTGGTAGATTCAAAGGGGGCCTTTTTAGCACTTAAAGGGCAATTTCCTGAGGACGAAATTGATGAGATTTCAGGTAGCCATCAATTGCTTGAATCTATCGTTCTATCGGTTCCTGAGCTAGAAGGTGAACGTCACTTGCTCAAAATCGTGAAAAAATAGTGCTATTCTCGCTTTTTTGATAAAGTCGTCTCCTTGGATTTAACGAATCACTAACGTAGCTGGATAACATTTTGGCCAAAGTAATTGCAATTGCTAACCAAAAAGGTGGAGTGGGTAAAACCACTACTGCTGTTAATGTCGCGGCATCAATGGCTGCGACTAAGCGAAAGGTATTGCTTATCGACCTTGATCCTCAAGGTAACGCAACAATGGGAAGCGGTGTTGACAAATATGAAGTGGAATCAACCAGCTACGAACTGCTAATTGAAGATAAGCCTGTGAGCGAGGTTATTGTGAAAGATACCTCAGGCAAATACGATTTGATTGCTGGCAATGGTGATGTCACTGCTGCCGAAATTAAATTAATGGAAATGTTTGCCAGAGAAGTTCGACTTCGTAATGCATTAGCCTCTGTCAGAGATTACTACGATTATATTTTTATTGATTGTCCACCGTCACTGAACCAATTGACGGTAAATGCAATGGCTGCTGCAGATTCAGTGCTTGTTCCTATGCAATGTGAATATTATGCATTGGAAGGATTAACAGCTTTGATGGATACCATCAAGAAACTGGCTGCCGTAGTCAATCCGGAACTTAAAATCGAGGGGGTTCTTCGAACCATGTACGATCCTCGTAACCGTCTTGCGAATGATGTATCGGAGCAACTTAAGCGTCACTTCGGCGAGCTTGTGTATCGAACTGTCATTCCCAGAAACGTACGGTTAGCAGAAGCGCCAAGTTTCGGCGCGCCTGCCATGTATTATGATAAATCATCGACAGGTGCTAAAGCGTATTTGGCCCTAGCAGGTGAAATCCTTCGTCGTCGTGACAAGACGATGAAAAAAGCTAGCTAATTCATAACCAACGAATAATTAAAACATTTGAGGAAGCCATGTCGTCGAAAAAACGCGGTTTAGGCAGAGGATTGGATGCCCTATTGGCAACCAGCCAAGCAACGCAATCAAAGCTTGAAACAGAGCAAAAACCTGAGACAAAAGGTGAATTGCAAAAACTGCCAATAGAGTATTTACAACCCGGTAAATACCAGCCTCGCAAAGATATGTCTCCAGAAGCATTGGAAGAGTTGGCATCGTCTATTCGTTCTCAGGGTATTATTCAGCCTGTCGTTGTTAGAAAGCTAGCCGAAAACAGCTATGAGATTATCGCTGGAGAGCGCCGTTGGCGCGCATCACAGTTAGCTCAATTGGACGTTATTCCATGCTTAATCAAAGATGTGCCAGACGAAGCTGCTGTGGCAATTGCATTGATAGAAAATATTCAGCGTGAAGATCTTAATGCAATGGAAGAGGCACAAGCGCTTGATCGATTAATGAAAGAGTTCGAACTGACTCATCAGGAAGTCGCCGAGGCGGTGGGGAAATCGCGTACTACAGTCACGAATTTATTAAGACTTAATAACCTGAATGATGATGTAAAGCTGTTGCTTGAACATGGTGACATAGAGATGGGACACGCTCGTGCTTTACTGTCTCTCGAAGGTGAAGTGCAAACAGAAGCTGCCCAGATCGTTTCTGGTAAAGGTTTAACAGTGCGAGATACCGAAAATCTTGTACGAAAAATGCTTGAACCACCAAAAGCAAAAGAAGAGAAATCGGTCGATCCCGATGTGCAGCGTCTTCAAACACAGTTATCTGAAACATTAGGTGCTCAAGTTTCGATCGCACACAATGCAAAAGGCAAAGGTAAGCTTGTGATAAATTTCAGTGACTTAGATCAATTGGACGGTATTTTAGCCCATATAAAGTGATCTAACTCATTGGTTTATAAAGAAAAGGCGATCATCCACAGATCGCCTTTTTTCTGTGAATATCTTTGTGTACAAAAATACAGTGAGATCAGAATCTAGATACTAGATCTTGAATAAATCAAGATGATTTTTAAATTATTTTTACTGTATTAACGAGGTACTTGGAAAGTAACATATCAGCCTTATTTTCAATAAAATTAATCTAATTTACCGTCTCTTTCGTAAGGGCTGCTAAGCACTTACAAACTGGTTTTTTTGAGAGGCGGTTTGAAATACTACAATTCTTATTCCAAACCACGTTATTCAGTTGAAAATTTGCCACAAATCGGTATACTTTTGGCGCTTTTTGTAAAGGTTTGAACGGAACGCAGGAAATAGTGGCAAACATCTTGGCTCAAAGTGGCCGACAGTTGGCTGCGAAAGTTATCGTTTTTCAAAGTCTTATAGCGGGCCTTTTCGCCTTGTTTGAGTTTATTCAAAACGGCGAAATATCTGGGGTTTCGGCTATTTGTGGTGCGATTATCTGCATTCTTCCTAATACGATTTTTGCCCGTTTCGCATTTCTTCATTCAGGTGCGAGCCAAAATCAGCAAGTCGTACGTAGTTTTAACAAGGGTGCAAAGCTCAAACTTTTACTCACAATGATTTTATTTGTTGTGGCATTTAAATTTTTGCCGATTGAACCGTTGACGGTTCTTATCGCATATGCCCTGACAACGGCTTCCCAATGGGTGGCCATGCTGATGTTCAGACACAATAACTAACGATTTTTTCGTGTGCACAAATGAACAGCAGTAAAAGAAAGATAAAAACGATTTTTAAACTTAAACATTTGGGTTAATCAATGGCATCTGAAATTACTACCTCAGAATACATCAAGCACCACTTGACCAATGCCAAAATGTGTACTGCTGATGGCGGCATCGCATTTAACAAAGCCTGTGCTGACGCTGGGTTTTGGACATGGCACGTTGACACCTTAGCGTGGTCAATTGGCTTGGGCATACTTTTCCTTTGGTACTTCCGTTCTGTCGCCAAAAAGGCAACAACGGGTGTACCTACTAAAACACAAGCGTTCGTAGAATTAGTTGTCGACTTTGTTAATGACAATGTTGTGAGTACGTTCCACGGCCGCAGTGCGTTAATTGCACCCCTGTCCCTTACCATCTTCGTTTGGGTATTGTTGATGAACCTGATGGACCTTGTTCCAGTTGATGTACTACCTTCAATTGCAGGTCTTATCGGTCAATATGGTTTTGGTATGGACCCGCACGATGTTTACATGAAAGCTGTGCCTACTACCGACCTTAACCTTACCTTTGCTTTGGCGATCGGTGTGTTCTTCTTGATTATATTCTATTCAATCAAGATGAAAGGCGTAGGCGGTTTCATGAAAGAGCTTACTATGCAGCCGTTTGGTCATTGGGCATTTATTCCAGTGAACTTCATTCTTGAAACGGTAACCCTACTTGCCCGCCCTCTCTCGTTGGCGCTACGTTTGTTCGGTAACCTTTACGCAAGTGAATTGATCTTTATTCTTATCGCAACACTGGGTTTGTGGCAGCTACCTCTGCATTTCCCTTGGGCGGTATTCCATATTCTTGTTCTTCCTTTACAGGCGTTTATTTTCATGATGTTAACCATCGTGTATTTGAGCTTGGCGAGTGAAGACCATTAATTGATAAGGCTCTGATTACCTTCAGAGCCTAAAAACATTTTCTTAACTTTAACTTTTAACTTTTAAATTAACTAAAAATTGGAGACATACATGTTATACATCGCTGTTGCTCTACTAATCGGTATGGGTGCTCTAGGTACTGCTATCGGTTTCGGTTTGCTAGGTGGTAAATTCCTTGAATCTGCGGCTCGCCAGCCAGAACTTGCACCTCAACTGCAAGTTAAAATGTTCATCGTAGCGGGTCTTATCGACGCGATCGCGATGATCGGTGTTGGTATCGCTCTATACCTATTGTTCGCTGTTGGTGCTTAATTTTTAATCTTAGGTTTTTAGCGAACAACTAATGAGGAGGAGCGGTCGTGAACATTAACGCCACTCTTATCGGCCAACTAATTGCTTTCGCGGTTTTCGTATGGTTCTGTATGAAATTCGTATGGCCACCGCTTATGGAAGCAATCGAAAAACGTCAGAAGGATATTGCTGACGGTTTGGCCAAGTCAGAAAGAGGCCAGAAGGAACTTGAACTTGCTCAGGAAAAAGCAA
The DNA here is from genome assembly GCF_025751585.1 of Fluctibacter corallii. GTDB lineage: Bacteria > Pseudomonadota > Gammaproteobacteria > Enterobacterales > Alteromonadaceae > Fluctibacter_A > Fluctibacter_A corallii. The sequence goes on along the minus strand of NZ_JAOWKX010000012.1, from coordinate 5,464 downwards.
CTGAGCAATTGAAAGAGGCCAAGACTCAAGCAGCTGAAATTATCGAGCAAGCCAAGAAGCGTGCGTCACAAATTGTTGACGAAGAAACGCAACGTGGTCATACCGAGCGTGAAAAAATCGTTGCGCAAGGTCAGGCAGAAATCGAAGCTGAGCGTAACCGTGCAAAAGAGGAACTTCGTAAGCAAGTTGCTGCATTAGCAGTAGTTGGCGCTGAGAAAATCCTTGCGCGTGAAATCGACGCAGCTGCACAAAGTGACATAGTTGAAAAACTTGTCGCTGAACTTTAACGAGGGGAAGAGCTATGTCTGAATTGACAACTATCGCTCGCCCCTACGCTAAAGCTGCTTTCGACTACGCGGTAGAGAAAAACGCTGTTGCCAAATGGCAAGAGATGTTGGCTTTTACAGCTGAAGTTGCAAATAACGAGACTATGCAGGGTGTCCTGACTAGTTCGCTTGCATCTGACAAGCTAGCAGAAGTATTTAACAACGTCTGTGGCGAACAACTCGACCAGCATGGCCAGAATCTGATAAAGCTTCTGGCCGAAAACGGACGCTTACAAGCGCTTCCTGAAGTTTCTGCCATGTTTGATAGCATGAAGGCTGCATATGACAAAGAAATCGACGTTGACGTTACGTCAGCAGCAGAATTGTCTGATGCACAAAAAGCAGAACTCAGCGCGTCTCTTGAAAAACGTCTTGCACGAAAAGTTAAGCTGAATTGTAACGTGGACCCTGCATTGGTCGCCGGTGCTGTGATTAAAGCCGGTGATATGGTTATCGATGGTTCCGTAAAATCTAAATTGAACCGTCTGGCAGACGCGTTACAAGCATAACGGGGAAAAGAGCATGCAACTGAATTCCACTGAAATTGCAGAACTGATCAAAAAGCGAATTGAGCAGTTTGAAGTAGTAAGTGAAGCTCGTAACGAAGGTACTATCGTCTCAGTAACTGACGGTATTATTCGCATTCACGGCCTTGCAGATGTAATGCAAGGTGAGATGATTGAGCTTCCTGGCAATCGCTACGCTATCGCATTGAACCTTGAGCGAGACTCTGTTGGTGCGGTAGTTATGGGTCCTTATGCGGATCTACAAGAAGGTACTAAAGTACAATCTACAGGCCGTATTCTAGAAGTACCTGTTGGTCGTGCACTACTTGGCCGTGTTGTTAACACGCTAGGTGAGCCAATCGACGGTAAAGGTGCTATCGATGCAGAAGGCTTCGAACCTGTTGAGAAAATCGCACCGGGTGTTATCGAGCGTCAATCAGTAGATCAGCCTATCCAGACTGGTTATAAATCTGTTGACTCGATGATTCCAATCGGTCGTGGTCAGCGTGAGCTTATCATCGGTGACCGTCAAACAGGTAAAACAGCGATGGCTATCGATGCCATCATTAACCAGAAAGGCACTGGCGTTAAGTGTGTATACGTAGCGATCGGTCAGAAAGCATCTACCATTGCTAACGTTGTACGCAAGCTTGAAGAGCACGGCGCAATGGCGCACACCATTGTTGTTGCTGCATCAGCGTCTGAGTCTGCTGCGCTACAATATTTGTCAGCGTACTCTGGTTGTACAATGGGTGAATTCTTCCGTGACCGTGGTGAAGATGCATTGATCGTATACGATGACTTGTCTAAGCAAGCTGTTGCATACCGTCAAATTTCATTGCTTCTTCGTCGTCCTCCTGGTCGTGAAGCTTACCCTGGTGACGTATTCTATCTTCACTCACGCCTACTAGAGCGTGCTGCTCGTGTAAACGATGTTTACGTAGAGAAGTACACTAACGGTGAAGTGAAGGGCCAAACTGGTTCATTGACTGCGCTTCCTATCATTGAAACGCAAGCAGGTGACGTTTCGGCATTCGTACCTACTAACGTAATCTCAATTACTGACGGTCAGATCTTCTTGGAATCTGATTTGTTTAACGCAGGTATCCGTCCGGCTGTTAACGCTGGTATCTCGGTATCGCGTGTAGGTGGTGCTGCGCAAACAAAAATCATCAAGAAACTTGGTGGTGGTATCCGTCTAGCGCTTGCTCAGTATCGTGAGCTTGCAGCGTTCTCTCAGTTTGCTTCTGACTTAGATGAAGCAACACGTGAACAGCTAGAACACGGTGAGCGCGTAACAGAGCTAATGAAACAGAACCAGTATGCACCGCTATCTATCGGTGACATGGCTATTTCATTGTTCGCTGTTGAGAAAGGCTTCTTGAAAGACGTAGAACTGAATAAAGTGCTTGATTTTGAAGCATCTCTACACTCTTTCGCTAACAGTGAATACGCTGACCTAATGAAGACTATCAACGAAACCGGTAATTACAACGGTGAAATTGAAGCCCAGCTAACTGAAGCTTTGGAAAAGTTCAAAGCGACACAAACCTGGTAATCAAACGCACTGCCTCGGCAGTGCAACGTGTAAATATCGGAGATAGTCATGGCTAGCGGCAAAGAGATAAAAGGTAAGATCGGGAGTATCAAGAATACTCAAAAGATCACCAGCGCAATGGAAATGGTTGCTGCGTCTAAAATGAAAAAGGCGCAAGACCGTATGGCTTCAAGCCGTCCATACGCTGACAATATGCGAAAAGTGATCGGTCACTTGGCGCACGGTGACCTTGAATATCGCCATCCTTATTTGGAAGAGCGCGAGGTTAAGCGTGTTGGCTATATCGTCATCTCTACCGACCGTGGACTATGTGGCGGTTTGAACACTAACGAGTTCAAACAAGTCACAACAGAAGTGAAGCAATGGCAAGACAAAGGCGTTGAAGTAGATTTTGCAGCGCTGGGTTCGAAAGCTTGTGCTTTCTTCGGTCGTTTTGGTGGAAACGTTCTAGCAGCAGAGTCTGGCCTGGGCGATAAACCAAGTGTTAAAGATGTGATTGGTACCGTTCGTGTCATGCTTAAGGCATTTGACGAAGGCAAAATTGACCGCCTGTTTTTGGTGTTCAACCGCTTCGTTAACACAATGTCTCAAGAGCCTAAGATCGATCAACTATTACCTTTGCCAAAGTCTGATGATAAAGATTTAGAACACCGTTGGGACTATATCTACGAGCCAGATCCAAAGCCTATTTTGGAAGCACTTATGGTGCGCTACGTAGAGTCTCAAGTATATCAAGGCGTAGTTGAAAACGCTGCGTCAGAGCAAGCTGCTCGTATGGTTGCAATGAAAGCCGCCACCGATAACGCGGGCAACCTAATTGATGACTTGCAATTGGTATACAACAAAGCGCGTCAAGCCGCGATTACGCAAGAAATTAGCGAAATCGTTGGTGGTGCGTCTGCGGTGTAGGCAAAGGTTAAAAAATTAATGAGGACTAAACATGAGTCAAGGTAAGGTCGTCCAAATCATTGGCGCCGTTGTGGATATCGAATTTCCACAGTCTGCGGTACCCAAAGTATATGACGCACTAAAAGTTACCGACGGTGACTTACAAGGTCTAACCCTTGAAGTGCAGCAGCAGCTTGGTGGCGGTGTTGTTCGTAGTATCGCTCTAGGTACTACAGACGGACTTCGTCGTGGCATTGCTGTAGAAAACACAGGTGCTCCTATCTCAGTTCCAGTAGGTAAAGCGACACTAGGTCGTATCATGGACGTGTTAGGTAATCCAATTGATGAAGCTGGCCCAATTGGTGAAGAAGAGCGTATGTCTATTCACCGTGAAGCGCCATCTTATGAAGATCAATCAAGTGCAGTTGAACTACTTGAAACAGGTATCAAAGTAATCGACCTAGTTTGCCCATTCGCTAAGGGTGGTAAAGTTGGTCTATTCGGTGGTGCTGGTGTAGGTAAAACTGTAAACATGATGGAACTTATCCGTAACATCGCGATCGAGCACAGCGGTTACTCAGTATTTGCTGGTGTTGGTGAGCGTACACGTGAAGGTAACGATTTCTATCATGAAATGAACGAATCTAACGTACTAGATAAAGTATCGTTGGTTTACGGTCAGATGAATGAGCCACCGGGTAACCGTTTACGTGTTGCTTTGACGGGTCTAACAATGGCAGAGAAGTTCCGTGACGAAGGTCGTGACGTTCTTTTCTTCGTTGATAACATCTACCGTTATACATTGGCGGGTACAGAGGTATCTGCACTTCTAGGTCGTATGCCATCAGCAGTAGGTTACCAGCCTACTCTAGCTGAAGAAATGGGTGTACTTCAGGAGCGTATTACGTCAACGAAGACGGGTTCAATCACATCAATCCAAGCGGTATACGTACCTGCGGATGACTTGACTGACCCTTCTCCAGCTACGACGTTCGCTCACTTAGATGCAACCGTTGTACTTTCTCGTGATATCGCATCTTTGGGTATTTACCCTGCGGTTGATCCACTAGATTCAACTTCACGTCAGCTTGACCCACTCGTAATCGGTCAAGAGCACTATGACACTGCACGTGGCGTTCAGTCTGTACTACAGCGTTATAAAGAGCTTAAAGACATCATTGCAATCCTAGGTATGGATGAATTATCTGAAGAAGATAAGCAAGTGGTATCTCGTGCTCGTAAGATCCAGCGTTTCCTATCTCAGCCGTTCTTCGTTGCTGAGGTATTCACTGGTTCACCTGGTAAGTACGTATCGTTGAAAGACACAATCAGTGGCTTTAAAGGCATTCTAGCGGGTGAGTATGATCACCTTCCAGAGCAAGCCTTCTACATGGTTGGATCTATCGACGAGGCTATTGAAAAAGCGAAAGGCATGTAATATTTAATGTGATTTTGCACAACGTTGTGCTTAAAAAAGAAAGTGTTCAGATAAAAAACATCTTTGCACTTTCTTGCAAAGCAAGCAACTATGCAAATCACATTAACCTTCTTATTTGAAGGCGACATTACACGCTGGTTTTTTCTAGCTTATAAACAACCTTTAGGAGGTTAAATGGCAGCAATGACAGTACATCTGGATGTGGTAAGCGCTGAAGAGAAAATCTTCTCAGGTCGCGTAGAAACCCTTCAGGTGACGGGTAGTGAAGGTGAGCTGGGGATTTACCCGGGTCACGCGCCTTTAATCACCGCCCTAAAACCTGGCATGGTTCGCTTGGTGAAGCAGCATGGCCACGAAGAGATGATTTACATCGCTGGTGGTATGCTTGAAGTTCAACCAGGTAACGTGACTGTTTTGGCTGATGTTGCGGTTCGCGCTGAAGATCTAGACGAACAGGCAGCTCAGGATGCAAAACGTCGTGCTGAAGAACATATTGCCAACGCAGGTTCAGACTTCAATTACGCAGAAGCCGCTGCAGAGCTAGCAGAAGCAATAGCTCAGCTACGCTTGATTCAGAAACTACGCAAGTAATTGAATCGACATGTTTCATGTGAAACCCGGCTCTACGCCTAATGCCGATCAGTTAAGCGGCAATAGTTAAAAAATCTAAGGATCGGTTGACCGATCCTTTCATAAGTTCAAAATCCGATGATCACTAGTCATCGGATTTTTTTATGCGATTTCACCA
>NZ_JAOWKX010000011.1 GCF_025751585.1 Fluctibacter corallii | reverse complement strand
CGAGTAATAGGTAATTACTCGAAAAGGAATGAACGCCAGCGCAGGACGTGCTGGCCGGGTGCGTTATCATGGACGGGTTCAAATTGAGATATCATGTCCTTCATTTCAAGATAAGGGCTTTCAAAAAGGTGCGGGCGTTGTATCTAAAATCATCGAGTAATCGATAGATTGACACAGAATTCAAATAAGGTCGCGTAAGCGGCCTTTTTTATGCCCGAACAAGCAGCGTTATATGAATTGGAACAGCTGAAAAGCCTTCCTCAAGTTGCTATTTACTTATAACTCACAAGCAGGCCTTTTACCTTTCCCATAGTCAGATGCTTGGCTTGATATAAAATTTACTCTGTTTCGCTTTCTTGACGTTTCCATGATGATTTAACCACGCCGAAATTTTCGTGCTACTCGTGCGACTTGTTAATGGTTATAAGCGCACATTGGCTAATGCTAAATCAATCAGGAGAATTCAATGAAAAAGGTATCACTCGCACTATTCACGCTTTGCGCTACAGTTAGTTCACCCAGTTACGCCGATGTTGATCCGTGGGTTGTCGCCGCCGATATTCCAGGGCTAATAACAGATTTATGGCCTAATGGCACTAGGGGTTCCAAGGGGGAATCTTTCGAACATCCTTCTACATCAAACAATTTGTCGGGTGAGTTTAACGTTGTCACTTATAACATTGACGGCTTTCCTGAATCTATTGGAGGCACCAGTAACGCAGCATTTAAAAAGCTAATTAAGATACTAAATAATCAACCTTATGACGTGGTTAACATGCAAGAGCTGTTTATCGAAGACAAACACGATCATATACGAGATCATATGGATACTGCTGCATTCCCTTACCGCTCTAAGCATCATCGTGGCACGCGGACGAGCTTTGGGAGTGGTCTGCTTAGGGTATCGAAACTCCCATTTGATAAAAATGACGGATTTGATCGGGAAGACTTTACTGATTGCCACGATATTGATTGTTACACCGAAAAAGGATTTACATTTCAGCGGCATTGGTTGAACAGTGAAGTGAGCGTTGATATTTACAATATGCATAACGACGCAGGCCGACAGAATGGTGATGTGAGAGCGAAACGCGCGGCAATGCGTCAGCTTGCAAATTATATCAACATCCATTCTGCTAACAGCATGGTGATAGTGGCAGGGGATTATAACTTAGGGTGGCACGATGAAACCAAACCTAACAGTGATGAATTTCTCAATATTGTGACGGAATTTTTAGCATCAACAGGCTTGTCGTTTTCATGCCAAATTACCCATGGTGGCGCGTACAATTCGTCGTTAGATGGATGTAAATATCACTTTCAAACGCCAGACAGAATCGCGTTCAAAGGAAGTAACCACTATAACCTAACGCCCACGCAACTTACTTTAGAAGAGGGAATATTTGTTAAAGACAATGGTAATGAAATTAGCGATCACTTGCCGTTAAAAGCAGAATTTACCTGGAGCCGCAAATAACTAATCGGTTGCATTCTATCGATGCGTCATATTTCGGTAGAATGCAATGCCTATCATTTTGAATGCGCAGCTTTTCCTTTCAAAATGTCCTGCGGTTCTTGTAATCCGTAACGAGACTTTAAGTGGGTGATAAAGGTGGGGTTAGATTCAATAAAGGCACTTAGTGACTCGACCACCTCAGGGTGTTGATTTGAAGACAAGCTAAAGCCGACGGTGTCATAAGGGAGAGAAGGGGCCAGCGCCAATGTGTCAGCCTGATTCATGATGGTTAAGAGGTTTTTAGCTACGTGATACTCAATATCTGCGCCAGTTACTCTGCCTTTGAGCACCAGCTCTAGCGCAGCTCGACTGTCGTTTACCTCAACAAGTGTTACTTTATTATTTTTCGCTAACTCTAACCATTTTACAGGCGTAAATCCGCGCGGCACACTTAAAGACTCAAACCTGTCGAGCGTACCTGGCAACCAGTCTTTCCTTACCATGGTGCCACCCATTGCGATCGTAAGCGGTTTACTATACGCCTTGTGGGGTGACTCATCGTGATGCCATTTGGCGTTATCAGGGTAAGCAAAGTCAACCGTGCCTTTGGTCAGCTCTCGCTTGAGTCTGGCAACAGGCAGTGGTTGATAAACAAATTTATAATTGTGAGCCTCAGCGAAGGCTTCTAGCAGAGCCCACGCGTAGCCCTTATCTGAACCGTGCTGAAAGTTGTAATGAGGATAATAATCAATTTTTTCGACACCCACGATAAATGTTTGTGCCTTATCTTGTGCAACAACCGATAAACCTGATGTCCAGAATGCGATTAAAACGCATAAAATAAATCGCTTCAAAAACTGACTCTTCGCTATTCCTGTCCGCTTAGTGTAAGAATAGAGCATTTAAAAAGTAAAGAACTATTCTGGCAAATATGCTTACCGATAAAATGATTCAACCCAAGTTTTAGCCATTATTAGATAATCAAAAGCGCAAATACCGAAGGGCTATCAACGAGTTATCTTAGTTAGTTGTGCTAGCCAGATTTGCTTGTTTTAACCATTGAGGCGTAGAATGAATCTATGACCAATATGCATAAGAGCTTAATATGGACTTATACGTAAGCGCGCTTACTCATGTTATACAGTTGGCGGTTGCGCCTGTATTTTTGCTCACCAGTATTGCTGGCTTTCTGGGGGTATTATCGGGACGACTCGGGCGCATTGTAGACCGAGCGCGAGATCTTGAAGAGAAAGTCATGCTGGTAGAAGACATGAATCGACAGAAACGTGTGGAGTATGAATTAAAAACCCTTTGGCGGCGGGTTCAGTTAGCAAATAAAGCGATAGGGCTTTGCACTGCGGCGGGTTTGATGGTGTGTATTGTTGTAGTCGGGTTGTTTGTTGGAGACTACTGGACGCTGCTCATCGGCGAATGGATCGTCGCGTTTTTTGTCACCGCGCTCATTCTACTCATATTAGCGTTAATTCTATTTTTAAAGGAAGTTCAACTGGCTACGCGAATTTTAAAGCGGATCACGTAATGTCGGTGTTTCAATAAAAGTTGGAGTACATAGAGCAATTGGCTACGTCGTTTCGTTAACGGCGTGAAACGACGTAATGCTACTATGATTAAGCGCTATTTTATCGCGTTGCCAAATTCGTCAGACATCGCAACAGGCGAGCCGAGCAGGTCGGTGTGCATGAAAATGACGCGTCTCTCGTTACTCAAGTGCGTTACGGTATATTCATCACTGTACTGCGCCACCTCTTCACACTGAGTTTGCATGCTAGGAGGGACATTAATACAGGCAATCACTCGAAATACATCGCCTTTTTCAGTCGACTCAACGGCCAATGTCGTGGCTTGTGTTAGCGGAAGGTGATTCCAGCTATTGCCATTGTCTTTGCTGTACTCCAACCGATACGCATCAGCAAAGTCAATCTCGGTCCACTGAAATGTTAGGGGTTTGGTAGATGCCAGGCTTGCGTTTGAAACTATAAGCAACAGAACAAACATCAAAACATTGAATGATATAACGCTGTTTCCTTTCACGAGTTGTCCTTTATAAATACATACTATCAGCAGTCTTCAACCATATGGTAAACAGAATGCCATGAAAAAATGAGCGCGAATTTTAGCCTTACTCGCGCACGGTGGCAACGCCAATTCAACATCATATTGTGGCATTATTAATTGAGTGGCTCTATGCCGTGTTTTACTGCTTATATATGAACAGTTTCTGTTCAGTTCACCCTTGATCTGTCTTGCATATTTGTACCGCTACCATTAAGCTTTGCGCGCTTTTTAAAGCAGGCCTGTTTTTAAGACAAAGAATGTCTTTAGCTGTAATCAAAAAGGAGTTGTGCACATTATGACATGCGCACTGGCAAAGCCAAATTTCAAATCCCTTACCGCTTTTGTTCTGTCGCTAATCGTCAATGTGATTGTTGGTGTAGTGAGCATGCCGCATGCTTATGCCAGTGATCTGACAACGAATTTCGTATACAAGCATGAATCTTTAACTCGCCATCATTATGCTTCGATGAAGGAAATAGCCGAAGATGTCGATCCAAGTTCAGGGCAACTCTCGCTGGCGGTTACCGATATTAGCATTCCCGGCAATAACGCATTGAAAGTCGAGTTGCGCCGAAAATTAGAGCCTACTTACGGTTATTTGCCTGGCGACAGTACAGGTGAATTTGGCGCGGCTTCTCATACTAACGGAAGTGGTGAGTACCTGATGGCGATTCGGCAAAATGTTAGCGCTTGGACGTTAGATTTGCCCTATATTCGTGCGAAGTTTGCCAATACCCGAAGTACAAGTTACAAACACATAATAGGCAAGCAAGCATTACGTCGCGACCAGCTGTGCTCTAGAACGGATTTTGAAGAAATAGCTTGGCATGTTAATGGTAGTGCACAAAGAAATTACATGCACCCGTTCCAATACTGGGATGGATTACTGTTGCATATTCCCGGCAAAACTACCGAACAATTGCTGACGCGTTCAACCGAAGGCAGCCAACAAACGCCTAGTGGCTATTTGAGTACAGCAGGTGAAACCCCCTCACGTTTCACTAAAAGTAACTATGCGGTTACGCGCTGCTTAACCATAGATGATCCGTACAGACCGGGCGAGACCATTGAAGGGTTTGAAGTGGCAGGCCCAGACGGTATGTTGTATCAGTTTGGTGCGGTGAAAGACTTTATTGATGACTTTATGGTGCCAGAGAGCTCGCCTGCTATGAAGTGGCGCCGCATGTTAATGATCACACGTATCGAAGATCGATTCGGTAATTATGTCGAGTACAACTACAATGACAATGCCGAGCTAATCAGTATAGAAAGCTCTGATGCACGCAGAATAGACATTCAATGGGAAGGCACACCCCACTCAGAAGACCCATTATCATTACGTCGTATCGCATCGGCAACCGCAAACGGACGTAAGTGGTCGTACTCCTATTATAACTCCGGACAACTGCATCTTGTGACATTGCCCGATGATAAATTTTGGGAATATCCTCAAATAAGTAGTGTGGCTGGCACGGATAGGCTTCCCGAAAGTTCTCTAAAATCAGGCACATGTTCAGTCCCGAGTGAAATAGGTGGGGGCGTGTATAAAGTTACCGATCCAGATGGTTTGGTAACGGAATATACAATACGTGATACTTATCACGGTACTTATAACACACCAACGTCGGTTCTGGCTGAAGTTGGCAATCCCATATATGACCCATTCAACCGCCTTAAAGGGGTAGGTGAAGGCGACTTAATCACGTTGGGAGGAGACGGTGCGACGCCAGATTCAGTCGCTCCTAATCTTAGTGAGAGTATACCTGACGATGCGCAGCCTACATTAACAACGCCGCTTAATCTAATAATAAACGGCGATGCCCCTGAGCTTGACGAGCAGTTGCTTCAAAGCACGGAAAATTGGAACAACTTACTACAAAACGGCGATTCGGCAGAAACACAATCGTCTTTGCAAGCCGATCTTGATGGGCGTGTGCGGTTTGACAATGTATTTTGTAAAATTCATTCGTCGGTAGTGAAGAAAGCCATTTACGCTGATCCCGAAGCTGTGTCTACCTCAACGCCCACATACACGTGGCATTACCAATACTCTCAAAATACGGGGTATTATGGCAAAATTGACTACGGCGTCGATGATATAGGTGGGAATGCAAATGAACCTAGAAGTTATATTGCTAAAGCAAACAATGCTGAAAGCGCCAAGCTACCAATAACCAATGATATTAATACCCCAGATCGTGTAAGAAATGATCCGGCTAGATTTAAAACCACCACGGTTATTAGCCCAGCTAATAAAAAAGTCTATTATGTCGATCGTTCTAGCCTTTCACGTACTCTCAATAAACCTTTAGTGATAGACACGTTCTCGTTAACAGGCCAACTGTTACAACGTGAAGAGTTTAAGTACGACGGCGTGTATATCGCAGACGGAAAATTCCGTGGGTTAAGAACCGAAATCATCAATGAAGACATAACGATACTAAATGATAAATCGTACTTGAAAAATGCCGCACAATTGGAAGAGCGAGTCAATCTCACCTCAAAAACCACGACGGTGTTTTCAGAGGATGGTAACGCGCCTAACACCTACACCGTTAACTATACCCAATACAATATGTATGGGGGGCTAGAAAAAACAGAAGAATTTAATGACTTTTCTGGCAACCGAAAATACACCCGCAACACCTACGCAACCTATCTTAATGGTCAAGCAAATTGGGTAAACCTGCCCACAAAAACAGAGCTATCGAAAGATGACGTTCAATATATTGAAGTGAGCGCCACGGAATACGACCCTTACTTCTACTATGCGCCGAAACGTGTGTCTCGCTACGGTAACTGGGTGAGCCAAGTATCGGCGTATCATCAGGATCCCATTCCGGCCTCTACCTCAAATTCGAGTGCCACGCATGTGTTTGGGTTACCCAAAACCATAGAGTTTAATGCCCCAGTTCAATTTGCTTCAGGCCAGGATAACCAATACAGAAAAATCACCTACGACAAATATAAGCGCGGCGTAGCACTGCGAACCCGTTTTTATGATAGGTACACAGATGCGGCTGAGGTAACAGCCTCAAAAGAGGTAGACGATAACGGTTGGGTTATCAGTGAAACAACGCTAGGCGGTGTATCGGTTAAGTACCAACACGACCAAATGGGGCGTATGTTGACCGTAAATTTACCTAAAGACACAACGAACGATCGTGACTGGTTAGACTTTCATTACGCTTGGGAAGGGCTAGGCGAAGCAAACGAGCTAGTTATTTCTCGTTGTAACTTAAATAATGATGGAAAAAATTGTGATGAAGGCTCGACGCGCTACAGCGAAACAGTGACGTATGACTTTCTGATGCGTCCGGTTTTAACCATAAGGCAAGACCTCGGTTCAAACCTTACCCGTTATCAGGAAAAAACGTTTGACGAACAAAACCGCGAAATATTCACGTCATTTATTACTAGCAGCAAAGCACTTAATAAACTAGGTACCAGCAAAACGTTTGACGGATTGGGCCGACTGAAAGAGGTGTCTACCACCGATGGCGGCACCATTACCCATGAATATTTGAGTCAAAATCGAATTAAAGTGACCGATGCGCGGGATCAGGTGACAGTCACGGCGTATCAAGCCTATGGAACGCCAGCGTATGACGCGTTTACGCAAATGGATTCACCAGAAGGTGTGCGCACGGCGCAAATCTTCGATATTGTGGGGAATGTAACACAGATCTCGCAAACCGACACCCAACCAGACAGCAGCGCAAAAGGCGTAGAAACCTTAACTGAATACCGCGTTTACGACAGCAATAATCAACTGTGCGCAGTCCAACGGGCAGACGTTGGAACAACCCGTTTTACACATTCGGTGTTGGGGCAGTTACAGGCAGTCTCATACGGTGAAAGTGCGGGCAGCACCAGTGAGTGTGGGGCGCACTCAGCCGACAAAGTGATTCGCTATCAGTACGATAATTTTGGTGATATTCACACTATTACCTATCCGGATATGACCGAAAACGTCACGCATACTTATGACCTTCACGGTAACTTAACACAGCTAGTGAATGGCAGTATTGAATGGACTTACGCATATAATAATCTTGATATGCTTGTGCGCGAAAGCCTAAGCGTAGACGACAAACGCTTCGACTTAGATTACGGCTATTCTTTACTGGGGCACAAAAGTAGTATCACTTACCCTGATGGCGACAACGTCACCTATGCGCCCAATGCGTTTGGCGAGCCGACACAGGCGGTGCGCTATCGTCAGAACGAAGCCAGTTTTACCTATGCGGCGGACGTGAAATACCATCCAAATGGATATATCCATACATTTGAATACGGTGGAACGGGCCAGAAGATAACACATAAAACGCAGCTAAATTCTCGTCAGCTACCCGAAACCATAAAAGATTTCTCTGACAACAGAACGGCGTTGGAATATACCTATACATACGACTATAACAACAACATTACTAAGCGCGAAAGCGGTGTACCCGAGCTATTTACCTTAACGGGGTTGCAATACGACGGCTTAGATCGCCTCACCCATGTGACGTCGTCCTCGGGAATGGGCGACAGTCAAATTCGTTACGATGGGTTGGGTAACATTACCTATTATCAAAGTGCAGGCAGAGATTTGGTGTATGAATACGATGCCAACACAAACCGTCTGATGCGCGTAAACGATAGCGGCGAAGACCAGAAAAACTACACGCAGTTGGCTTACGATTCGCGGGGTAATGTGACCAACACACCCAATAATCGCCTCATGTATAACGCTGCCAACCAACTGTTTCAGGCAGACACCCACAGCAGCAGTAACTTTTATTTTTACGATGGCCATAACCGCCGCGTAAAAGTACAAGACAGCGAAGGCACACATTACAGCGTATACAGCCAAGACGGCGTATTGCTGTATCAAGACACCCCCGCAGGCGGCGTAAACAACATTTACTTGGGTAGTAAACTGATCGCCAAAGACGGCTTCATCCCCAACCCCGGCGGCACTCAAAATCACCGCCCTTACGGCAGCAGCATAGAAGGCGAAGCCGACGACATCGGCTATACCGGACATAAATTCGACACCGACCTAGGGTTGAGTTATATGCAGGCACGATACTATGATCCAGTCATTGGGCGGTTTTATTCGAATGATCCGGTTGGGTTTGACAATGTTCATAACTTCAATCGTTATAGCTACGCAAATAATAACCCTTATAAATATATTGACCCTGATGGTCGAGATAGCTTCCTTGTAAGTCGAGCGTTAAAAGGTTTACCCATAGGAAATCACAACTTTATCGTTTCTCATGCAAAATATCTTGGCGATCCTAATGCAAAAGTGTATTCGTGGGGACCTCTTGACAATGGAAAGATGGGGTTTGTTAATCATGTCAACTCTGGAGGCGCAGCACAAACTTGGGAGGACGATGTTACGGCATGGCAATCCTTAAGTTCGGATGGAGCTGAAGGTGTTGCTTTTAGGGCTATTAATGCGTCAGATGGTGATGTGAGTTTCTTAGCTGGTACGGTTCAAGAAAATAGAGATTACAGATACGTGCCTAGCCTCGATACTGGTTCAGTAAATAGTAATTCTGCTGCTGGTGCTGTAGCACATGCAGCAGATGGCGGACCTACGGATGTACCAACTGGAGGGTGGCAGCCGGGACATCAGCAATCTTCAATCGTGAATGTTGGGAACTCACCAGCAGTTCATCGAGTATCTGGTAGAATTGAATCAAAAAAAATATCTAAAGAACTAGATTAACCTGAATTTTAGGAAACGACAAAAATGAAAGTATTAAAGTTATTTGTTTTATTGTTGTTATTTATGGCTCTGTTTGCATTTCTTTATTACGGAGAGACCTCAATTAAAGAGGGGCATAAATATGGTCTTTCTGTTGGGGATGATAAAGATAAGGTTTATGGAAGCTTAAACAAATTTCTCTCTGAAATTAAAGGGGCCAGAGACAAAGTCTTTATAAAGATTAAGGTAAGTGAAGGCTCTTCTAAACTTCTTGTTACCGATGTGGGTTTTGATATTTTTGTTGAACCATTTTTTCACAAAAAATCTGGCGAAGATTTTAAAGAAAATGATAGATGGGTTTTTTATCTAAATGCTAGCTCTATGGATATTGTTGAATTGAGGTTTGATAAAGGTAAGTTATCTGAGATATACAGAAATAGAAGATTAATAGAATTACCATAAGGCACAATTATTTTGAATCCAACGCCCCGCACTAGCGGGGCTGCTACCGTCTGACTATTGCCTCTGACGATTTTCACTAACAAGCCATAACCGCCACGTAAAAGTACAAGACAGCGAAGGCACACATTACAGCGTATACAGCCAAGACGGCGTATTGCTGTATCAAGACACCCCCGCAGGCGGCGTAAACAACATTTACTTAGGTAGCAAACTGATCGCCAAAGACGGCTTCATCCCCAACCCCGGCGGTACCCAAAATCACCGTCCTTACGGCAGCAGCATAGAAGGCGAAGCCGACGACATCGGTTATACCGGACATAAATTCGACACCGACCTAGGGTTGAGTTATATGCAGGCACGATACTATGATCCAGTTATCGGGCGTTTTTACTCGAATGATCCGGTTGATGCATTGGGGCACTTAGCTTCTGGCAATGTGCAAGGGTTTAATCGTTATGCTTACGCTAATAACAACCCATACAAATATGTAGATCCTGATGGAAATGAGTCTCGAAGTGCAATCGTAAATGAAGCGATTACTAAAGATTATTTAAAAGGCAAAGCCACAAAGAAAGATGTCACAGCAAATGCAATTGCAATAGGGGGAGGAAAAGCAGGTAAGTTTGTAATCGAAAACTTAACTCCTATGGGCCTATATATGGACGTTGCTGAAAATCTAGATAATGGTGACGTACCAATTAATGAAGCTTTGGGCGAAGGAAGCGAAAAGGGAGCAGGAAAAGCTGGAGATGTAATGCAAGATGACTTAAAAGCTGGGGGATCTATTAGGGCTACGATTGTTAAAGAAGTTGTGGTCAAATTGATCGGGGAAGGCGTGAAGCAGGGTTCTGAAAAAATAGATGAACTGGCAAATAAAGAGATAGATCAAAAACTTGAAGAGAAATAAATACGAACACGAAAAGTCTGAAAGCAAAATACCTATTATCTTCAAATTGATAGGCTACGCTGCTTTAGCAATTTGGACTGGGTACACGGTTTATTCGGCTCTAGAAAATGACACTATTTTTTATCGAGGAAAAGAGTTTCAATCTGAGTCGAGTGGTTTTAATTCCGGATTTGTACTCTGGGGAGGAGCTTGTGCTTTATTCGTCTATTTATTCTTTGATGAATGCATAAGATATATTGTTCGTAAATTGAGAAAGTAAGCATTCTAATATGATCATTATCACAAGATTAATTATGTTGGCTTCAGTTGTAACCATGCTTGTTACTATACAGTCATTTGCATCGGCCTCATTTGAAGGTTACATAAAATATGAAATAGACGTTAAACCTCTGCACCCTGAATTGAATATTGCTTACCTTCAGAGCTTGTATGGAACTCACTTAACTACTTACTACAAGATAGGTAAATACAAAACAAGCATAATGGGTGGCAATACAGATTGGGAACTATATGACTCGCAGACTAACAAGCAGTATCTGAAACTGCACAACAAGAGTAATGTCGTAGAGTACGATGGTTCAGATGAAAAACGAGAACTGCAATCAATACACATGGAAAATTCTTCCGATGTTATACTTGGCCGCAATACAAAAACTCTTGTTATTGAGTATATAGACGGCTCTAAGCTTAAGTATTGGTACGATCCCTCAATTTTTGTATCTCCTGAGCAATTCGAAAAACTTCGTTTTGGATACCTCAATAGATACTGGGAGACTGCGAAATCCCCATACTTAAAATATGAAAGGTACACAAAATATACAATAGTTACTCATACAGCAACTCAAATAGAGCGAACAAAGTTGGATTCTACTTTTTTCAAACTTAAGTGATACCAATGAGAAACTAGTTTTGAATCCAAAGCCTCGCACTCGCGGGGCTGCTACCCTCTGACTATTGCCTCTGACGATTTTCACTAACAAGCCATAACCGCCACGTAAAAGTAAAAGATAGCAAAGGCACACATTACAGAGTATTCAGCCAAGACGGCGTATTGCTGTATCAATACACCCCCGCAGGCGGCGTAAACAACATTTACTTGGATAACAAAGCCTGAGAATTCCACTGATCGCCAAAGACGGCTTCATCCCCAACCCCGGCGGCACCCAAAATCACCGCCCTTACGGCAGCAGCATAGAAGGCGAAGCCGACGACATCGGCTATACCGGGCATAAATTCGACACCGACCTAGGGTTGAGTTATATGCAGGCACGATACTATGATCCAGTGATTGGGCGGTTTTATTCGAATGATCCTGTTGGTTATACGGCTAAAAACCCTGTTATGTCGTTCAACCGTTATATGTATGTAAATAATAATCCTTATAAATATACAGACCCAGACGGTGAATTTTTTAATTTTGCATTAGGTGCAATCGGAGCTACTGTAGGCCCGATAACTGGTGGTGTTTCTTCTTATATGCAAAGTGGTGGTGATTGGGGGGCCACTATGGAAGGAGCTGGTGTAGGTGCAGGAATAGGCTTACTGGCAGGGGGTACTGGAGGAACTAGCTTAGTTGGTTTTGGAAAGGCTGCTGATAGGTCATTTAAAGCTAGTTCAGCCTCAAGTGCATTAAGCACAATGGGGAGCAGCTCGTTGAAAATGGCTGCGACATCTGGGGCATCAAATGCCGCAGGGCAGATAGTTGGAGGAGCAGAGGAAGTAAATATGACTCAAGTTGCGACTTCAGCGGCAGGTGGATTAATTCCAGGAGCAGGTGCGGGGGCGATTTTAGCGTCCACTGGGACAAAAGCAGTTAACTCTGTTGCTGGTACTGCAATCGCGACTGTAGTTGCTGATACACTTAATGTCGGAACACAAGCTGTGGCAAATGAAGTTGCGAAAGATCTAGAGAAAGACAAACAATAAATGAAAAAATCATTACCTATTAGTGACATATTAACAAAATATGGTAGTTTTTTAGCTGTCGTGTTTTGTATTGGTGGAATCTTTCCAATACTTAGTTACAGCTATCAATTAAATATCCCTTTTTGGTTCACGTTCAAGTATTTGGGCAGTGTAATAGCCATTGTAGTTATCGCGTACACATTGCGTGTGTTTAAGACTCGTGGGGCTATTAGAGCGTTATCATTTTTTATTGATAAAACTCTTAAAAGTGGAGTCCTATGCTTGATGACAACAGGATATGTCTTAGTAATTAACGCAAATGTAGGTACTCAGACAGAAACTTGTTTTGATGGAAAAGTTATCGATAAAAAGATAGACAGACAATCAGGTCTTACTTCCACTTTTATTATCGAATTAGATAAGGGTAATAGCACTTCTAAGTTGATAGTAAGCAAAAAAGAATTTGATCGTTATGTAAAAGGAGATTCTTATAAGTCTTGTTGGAATGAAGGCTTGCTCGGATTGCTGCATAAGTAGCCTGCATTCCATGATAATGTTTTTTGCTATGAAAGCCTCGCACTCGCGGGGCTGCCGTCGTCTCATTGATTGCTCTGACAATTTTCACTAACAAGCCACAACCGCCGCGTAAAAGTACAAGACAGCAAGGGCACACATTACAGCGTATACAGCCAAGACGGCGTATTGCTGTATCAAGACACCCCCGCAGGCGGCGTAAACAACATTTACTTGGGTAGCAAACTGATCGCCAAAGACGGCTTCATCCCCGACCCTGGCGGCACCCAAAATCACCGCCCCTACGGCAGCAGCATTGAAGGCGAAGCCGACGACATCGGCTATACCGGACATAAATTCGACACCGACCTAGGGTTGAATTATATGCAGGCACGATACTATGATCCAGTTATCGGGCGGTTTTATTCGAATGATCCAGTGGATGTTTTGGGGCACTTCAACAGAGGAAATCCAGTTCATGGATTTGGACACTATACTTACGCAAACAACAATCCATAGAAATATACTGATCCAAATGGTGAATGGGGATTAATTGGTGCTGCTGCTAGTATTGTGGGTTAAATGGGCGGTAACGTTGCTAATGGTGGAAACGCAACCGATAACTTAAGTGTGGCTTCGGCTGTAGGTGCTGGTGTTGGCGGAGCAATCGCAAATAGTGCTAAAGCCGTTGGTGCAGTCGCACCAAATATATACAAGGAAGTTATTGGCAAAGCTGTAACAGCTAATACTAGCCCTAGTAAAGCAATAGGAGCTGGTGTTGGAACCGCGATAGGTGAAACCGCTGGTCAGGAATGGAGTAAACTCAAAGATCAAATGGTTGACGAGATTAAAGAAGGGATCAAGGATGAAAAGGACTAAAACATTAGAGATAGGTAATGCTTAGAAGTATTTCTGTTTTGACCTTCGTATTACTGGGGCTATGTGAATTTTTAATAGTCTTAGCATTACTTGCCATAGCTTTATTTGGAGTTGTGGAGGAACCAAAAGCTACAGAGTTAGTAAAAGAACTATTCTTAATAGGCGCAATATTAATTGCACCGTTTCTAATTACAAGGTGGATTATAAGGTGTGAGTTTTGCTCAAAGGTTCTAATTACATTTAATAACCATGATGGAAAGTCAGTTAGTTGGGACAACTTATTGATTTCAATGGTTAGTAAGAAGCCCGTACGGTGCCCTCATTGTAGAAAACCGAACTACCTTCGTAATTAGAAGTCGAGTATTTAAGGTAACACTTTGAATCCAACGCCTCGCACTCGCGGGGCTGTCACCGTCTCATTGACTGCTCTGAAGATTTTCACTAACAAGCCATAAACGCCGCGTAAAAGTACAAGACAGCAAGGGAACACACTGCAGCGTATACAGCCAAGACGGCGTATTGCTGTATCAAGACACCCCCGCAGGCGGCGTAAACAACATTTACTTGGGTAGTAAATTGATCGCCAAAGACGGCTTCATCCCCAACCCCGGCGGCACCCAAAATCACCGTCCTTACGGTAGCAGCATGGAAGGCGAAGCGGACGACATCGGCTATACCGAGCATAAATTCGACACCGACCTAGGGTTGAGTTATATGCAGGCTCGATACTATGATCCAGTGATTGGGCGGTTTTATTCGAATGATCCGGTTGGGTTTACAGGGGAAATCGACTCCTTCAATAGGTATTCTTACGTTGCTAATAATCCATGCAAATATTACAGATCCTAACGGAGAGGCGAAAGTTTATACATGGAATGCAGGAGCAACAGCAACTGGAAAGTCTAGAGCTGGACATGCCGCTTTCGTAGGGAATGATGGGACATATTTAAGTATGTTTCCCAAAGACGGTAGCAAATTCAGCTCTCCGGCAGAGTTTCATACTTACGAGCAAGACCTAGCAATATATGGCAGGGCACCTGACATGATATTTGACGTAGGATTGACTGATGAGGCAGCAGCAATAAATTACGCGAAAGGACTTAAAGCAGATGTTAAAAATCAAATCTGGGATTTGGAGAATAATAACTGTGCAACAGTGACTGTAAATGCACTCAATGCTGGAGGGACTAATTTGCCTACTAATAATTACATGTCTCCTGTTCAAGTTGATGCGATGCTCAATATTGGAGCTGACGCTCCCAAAGGATCGACTGCTATTCCAGTTGTTTGTGTTTCAGGTAGAATAGAATCACGTAAGCTTGACGAAGCTAGTCAAAATTAGGGAAGAGTTATGAAAAAAATTGTTTTAGCTTCTGAAACGATGTTTTTTATTCCGGTTTTGCTAACAATAATAGATTACTCATTTTTGATTAAATTTATAAATAGCGCCTATGAATTCTTTGGAATTAGTACTGGAGGAACTCATTTATCATTGGGAGCATGGTCATTGCCTGTCTATTTATTGTTGTTTCCATTGATAGTTTTTATTGCTGAGTTTGGATTTCAGAAAGCCTTAAATTCAAGTAAAAGTCAAAAATACTATTTTTTCGGAATTGCAGGCGCATTTTCTTTTGTTGCATGGAGAATGTGCGTCAATGACTCGATACTGATAAATTTAGCATAATTATTTTGAATCCAGGGGCTGCCGTCGTCTCCTTGATTGCTCTGACAATTTTCACTAACAAGCCATAACTGCCGTGTAAAAGTACAAGACAGCAAGGGAACACACTACAGCGTATACAGCCAAGACGGCGTATTGCTGTATCAAGACACCCCCGCAGGCGGCGTAAACAACATTTACTTGGGTAGTAAACTGATCGCCAAAGACGGCTTCATCCCCAACCCCGGCGGCACTCAAAATCACCGCCCTTACGGCAGCAGCATAGAAGGCGAAGCAGACGACATCGGCTATACCGGACATAAATTCGACACCGACCTAGGGTTGAGTTATATGCAGGCACGATACTATGATCCAGTTATCGGGCGGTTTTATTCGAATGATCCGGTTGATGCTTTAAGTCATCTTTCAACACCAAACGGCATTCATGGATTTAATAGGTATGCTTATGCCAATAATAATCCATATAGGTATATTGACCCAACAGGGATGAGTTCTCAGAACGTAATTCCTACTTATTTGAAAGGAAAATCGGCTGAAGAAATTGGTGAGATGCTTAAAGAAGAGAAAAGCAAACCGAAAAACCAACAAAATAAGCAAAAGATTCGAGACCTACAAAAAGCTCAGAAAGGTCTTGGAGTAAGAAACAAACAAAAACGAAAAAATATCAGGCGTGGAGGGGGGAGAGGTGCTGCTGTTGTAGCCATATTGGGGCTAGTTGTAGATCTGTTTACTGACAACGAAGCTGAGGCTTCCGAAAACGATGACACCACTCCTGAACCAAACGAGCAAAATGAGGAAGATAGAGAAGAAACCCCAGAACCAAAGGAACCTCCTAAAAAAGAGGAAAAAACTTAATTTAAATGGCTGTAATTTATTATGGATAATTCTGATAATGTAAAGAGCTTATATCAGTCTATAGAGACAAATAGAAACTCTTATGAAAAAGAAGTTATTGCTTGGTTCTATGATACAGATGATGAGAACCTTCGCTCAATTTGCTTTGAATATATGAGTTACTTCGAAATGTTAGGTGAGAAGACTATTCTCGATGCACTAGCAAGCGATGAATTTGGTTTAGTGTGCCTTGCTTTAGAAGAAGTTGATTTCAATTCAGATGAAAAAATCAAAGAGCAACTAGTTAAAATAGCGAATGTTGGGGATGAACCATTTCTTGTAGCGTGGTCATTATTTCATTGTGTCTATTTAAGCTTTAACGAATTTCAGAAGTTTGAGCCTTTGAGATTTAAGTGGCGAGGCTCGACTATTGTGCGAGCCGCTTTGTGCTTTATGGATGCGGCTAAAAAAGCTGACTATGAATCTATATCTAACCTTCTTGTATATCTTAATAATAGCGATTATGAAGTGCGTTCAATAGCTGTAAGAGCCTCTGAGTATTTCTTTGGTAGTGCTTTTGAAAGCCTTGTAATATCAAGGTTGAAAGACCAAGAGAAAAAGGAAGAGCTGCCATTTTTGAAGGAACAAATCCAAGATTTAGTCGCTTTTAATATTTAAACATTTTGAATCCAAAGCCTCGTACTTGTGGGGCTGCCACCTTCTCATTGACTGCTCTGAAGGTTTCCACTAACAAACCATAACCGCCGCGTAAAAGTACAAGACAGCGAAGGCACACACTACAGCGTATACAGCCAAGACGACGTATTGCTGTATCAAGACACCCCCGCAGGCGGCGTAAACAACATTTACTTGGGTAGCAAACTGATCGCCAAAGACGGCTTCATCCCCAACCCCGGCGGCACTCAAAATCACCGTCCTTACGGCAGCAGCATAGAAGGCGAAGCCGACGACATCGGCTATACCGGACATAAATTCGACACCGACCTAGGGTTGAGTTATATGCAGGCACGATACTATGATCCAGTTATCGGGCGGTTTTATTCGAATGATCCGGTTGGTTATACGTCTGCAAACCCAGTCATGTCGTTTAACCGTTACCTATATGTAAATAACAACCCTTACAAGTACACAGATCCTAACGGTGAGTTTTTAGATACGATAATTGATGTTGCACTAATTGCTTATGACGTAGGAGACATGGCAATTAATGGTGTAAATGATACAAACTCTGCGTCACTTGCTGCAAATGTTGCCGGAGCACTTATTCCGGGTGCTACTGGGCTAGGTCTCGCTGCCAGAGCAGGTAAAGCAGGCAAAAGATCTTGTTGTTTCGTAGCAGGAACTCAAGCTCTAACTGAAGACGGCTATAAAAACATAGAAGACGTTAAGCTTGGTGAAAAGTTAAGGGCAAAAAACGTTGAAACTGGTGAGCAGGATTGGAAGCCTGTAGTTAAAATATTTAACGAGCCTGATCGCGGTATCTATGAAATTAAACTCCAAGGAAAAGATGGTTTCATTCAAAAAATTGAAGCTACAGATGATCATCCGTTTTACGTCGTAGACTCTGGATGGAAAACAACCATTGAGCTTAATGATGGTGACTACATAGAGACTGACGGTAACGGCCCTATGAAAGTTATTAGTGTAGTTGACGAAAAACGTCAGGCTCTTACATATAATTTCACCGTTGCGGATTTTCATACTTATTATGTGACCAAGAAAAATGTTTTAGTACATAATTGTGGTATCAAAATGAAAGATACCAATAAACCTGATGCTACAAGAGTAGATGGTGATCCGTCACAAGCTGTTGCTGAAGCAGGGTACGATAAAGCTAAATTACAGTGTGCAAAATGTAAATTGGAAACAAGTATTAAAAACCGTAAAGCAGAACAAAAACGAAAAGGCCCAGATGCTGGTTATGCGAAGAAAATTAAGTCGGAGCAGAAGCAATTGGACAAAGTGAATAGACGACTCAAAGAAGTTGAGGGGAGTTAATCGATGAATATCCTTCCTCTTAAAGGAACAGATAGGCTAGTTTTTGGTACTCATAAAGGCGAGATTGAAAAATTGCTAGGTCAGCCAGATAGTGTTGAGAACCCTAATGCTCAAGATGATACTAGTTCGGAGATTTATCAGTATGAATGTCTTGGTTTAGAGCTGTACTTCGATAAGGATTCAGGCTTCAGACTATGGGGAATAAGCGTTACTGATAGGACTGCGAACTTGAATGGGATTGCACCAATCGGGCTATCAGAGAAAGAGATCTTAAACGCTTTCTTTGATCTAGAGCTTGATGTTCACGATGGGGAGTTCAAGGAGTATGTTTTGCCAAAGCTAGGAATTGAGTTTTATCTTAAAGATGACTACGTTCAAAGGATAATGATAAACCCTGACTTAGAAGACTATTGTGATAGGTTTTCTGAGCAAGCTTAATATTTAATTTTGAATCCAAAGCCTCGCACTAGCGGGGCTACCACTATCTGATTGGCTGCTATGAAGGTTCCTTCTAACAAGCCACAACCGCCTCGTAAAAGTACAAGACAGCGAAGGAACACACTACAGCGTATACAGCCAAGACGGCGTATTGCTGTATCAAGACACCCCCGCAGGCGGCGTAAACAACATTTACTTGGGTAGTAAACTGATCGCCAAAGACGGCTTCATCCCCAACCCCGGCGGCACCCAAAATCACCGTCCTTACGGCAGCAGCATAGAAGGCGAAGCAGACGACATCGGCTATACCGGACATAAATTCGACACCGACCTAGGGTTGAGTTATATGCAGGCACGATACTATGATCCAGTCATAGGTCGGTTCTACTCTAATGATCCGGTTGGGTGGACGCCTGAAAATCCAGTAATGTCTTTTAATCGTTATCTGTACGTTAATAATAATCCGTACAAATACACCGACCCTAATGGTGAATTCTTAAATGCAATCACTGCTGGTGTGGGTGCATTAATTGGCGGTGTTAGCGGAGCAATTTCAGCGAGAGTCAGTACAGGCGACTGGAGTAATTCTGGAGCAGCTTTTGTTGGTGGAGCTATTGCTGGAGGAATTATTGGCGGTACTTTAGGTGCAGGTTCTGCTTACGCTGCACCTCTATCGGCAGCGGCAATGGAGGCCACAACAGCCACTGCTGTAGTAACAAGTGCAGCTACTGGGGGATTATCTAGTGCAGCTGGTGATGCTATAGGTCAAGTTATATCCACCGGAGAGGTAGGTGATGTTGGCTCTGTCGTTGCTTCTGGTGTTACAGGAGCTGTAACTGGTCCTTGGTCAACGTTGGCTAAAGCTGGCCAGATAGGAGTAGTTGGACAAGCTGCTATTCCTGCGACAATGAATACAGTGGCAACTCCATTAAAAGATGCTGGAGCCGAAATGATAAATGAAGTAATAGATGATAAGGAACAACAGGACTAATTATCTATGCCAAAGCAGTAAATATATTAATGGTTTGCTGCTTTCTAGAGAAAGCTTATATGAAAGATATGTCTATAGAACTTAAAACAAACTTTTTAGTTAACTTTATAAAGTTAAATTTAGCTCTAATAATTATATTGTTAGCCGCAAAAGCATATCACCACTTTGACTTTTACGGCCTCAATGAAATCTGGTTTATTCCATTAATGCTTTTAATTGGCTGGATCTATCGAATAAATTTTTTCGAAAAAATTCACTTTGATGTTGATGAGATAGATATAAGAGTTAGTAAAAATATATTCGGCTTTTCTTATATAAAGTTGGTCGATAGTAATTCGCAAGTAATCTTTTTTGATAGAGTAAACAAAGCAAACTTTAGCTGTAAACTCAGTGATAGGAATCTAAAGTTAGACTTTGAATTGGCTCCCAGATTTAAGCCCTTGTGCAAAATTACGAACATAGATTACTTTTGAATCCAAAGCCTCGCACTCGCGGGGCTGCCACCGTCTCATTGACTGCTATGAAGGTTCCCTCTAACAAGCCATAATTGCCGCGTAAAAGTACAAGACAGCAAGGCATACATTACAGCGTATATAGCCAAGACGGCGTATTGCTGTATCAAGACACCCCCGCAGGCGGCGTAAATAACATTTACTTGGGTAGCAAAGTCTGGGAATTCCACTGATCGCCAAAGACGGCTTCATCCCCAACCCCGGCGGCACTCAAAATCACCGTCCTTACGGCAGCAGCATAGAAGGCGAAGCAGACGACATCGGCTATACCGGACATAAATTCGACACCGACCTAGGGTTGAGTTATATGCAGGCACGATACTATGATCCAGTCATAGGTCGTTTCTATTCGAATGATCCGGTTGATGCATTGGGGCATTTGGATGGAGAAGCTGGCATAAAAGGGTTTAACCGACTTGCTTATGCGAACAATAACCCGTACAAGTACATTGATCCGAATGGTGAATCAGGAGTTTTAATATCTCCAAAGTTTACTCCTAGAGTAAGTCCTGTTGCACAAGGAGTCCGACAGGCCATTAACACTCAACAGCCTAAAACGAATCCTGTTCAGCAACAAACACAAAAAATCGCTAACCAAATGCGTGATACTGTTAAGAACAGTAAACCGGAAGTTAAACAGCCTTCTTTAAAAGAGGCTCCGAAGGCCCCCTCGGATACAACTGGTGGAATTGTATCGAGGTTAGTTAAACAGTTGATGAAACATGCTGACGACTTTGCAGGTGGGAATGCTGGTGCAAACACAACAGCACCAGATGCTTCGGGTTCTCAAGAAATGGATAATGACACCAAACGATTTATAGCCGAGGCTCAAATATTAATGGCACCACCAGCACCTCCACCCGAGTTGCGTGACCCTGAGGTAATATAGGAATTATATGTTTATCATAAAGTATGTTTTTGTGATCTTATATTGTACGTTTGCCTACAAGCTATCACGAAGTGAGCGAAGTTTTAATAACTGGTTATACGACTATATAAGCTCGAAAGACAAAGATAGTACAATCAAGAATTGCGGTATTCAGTGGTTATTGTTGTCGTTTGAGGACAGCCAAGATAAAGAGTCGTTGCAAACATGTTTGGGCACATTTCACGAAGAAATTCGCAAAAATCCTAGGCTCAACAGAATTGGTAGACGTGTCAAAGAAAAAGTATAAAACGTTTTGAATCCAAAACCCCGCACTAGCGGGGCTGCCGTCGTCTCATTGACTGCTCTGAAGGTTTTCACTAACAAGCCATAACCGCCGCGTAAAAGTACAAGACAGCGAAGGCACACACTACAGCGTATACAGCCAAGACGACGTATTGCTGTATCAAGACACCCCCGCAGGCGGCGTAAACAACATTTACTTGGGTAGTAAACTGATCGCCAAAGACGGCTTCATCCCCAACCCCGGCGGCACCCAAAATCACCGTCCTTACGGCAGCAGCATAGAAGGCGAAGCCGACGACATCGGCTATACCGGACATAAATTCGACACCGACCTAGGGTTGAGTTATATGCAGGCACGATACTATGATCCAGTGATTGGGCGGTTTTATTCGAATGATCCGGTGGATGCGTCGGGGCATATGCAGAGAGGCAATAATCCTGCTTATGGATTCAATCGTTATGCCTATGCAAACAATAATCCTTACAAATATAACGACCCAGATGGTGAGTATGCTCAAGCTGTGGCAGTATTTAATGGTGGTCGTAAAATAGGTCAAGCAATTAACTTTGCAACTGAAGTAATAACTGGAGCTAGTCTTTCAACGCACATTGCCGACCTCGCTTTTGATCTGATTCACAACAATGAATCTTCAAAAAATTCAGAAGGCGAGAGTTTGGTGAAAATAGTGAGCACATTAAGGATATCGATTTTACTGATCATGGGCGTGGAGACCATCCTAATCCACATGAACATCCGATCATACCAAATGAGACTGGTGGAACTCCTAAGCGAGGGCCTGCTAGACCTTTAAATGAGGGACAATAATGCCTACACCTAAATATTGCCTTGCCTTGTCAGGAAATGATTTAAACCAATCGGAAGTTTCCTGTACGGGTGAACAACTCTCACTGTTGTTAGGGGCAATTAACGAAACCACTAATAATTTTATGTGGTTTGCTTCCGATGTATCTGGTGTAAATATCGATCAATACTGGGAAACTTTTTCTTCTGGGAAACCTCAACCAGTCGACAGTAAATTGGACGTTTGTATACAACTTATAGAAGTCGAACAATTTTTATCTGGAGTGTTTTTTGTGACTGATGCTGATTTAAAGCCACTTTTCCAGCTAGAACACTACACAGAAGATGACCGATTTACGGATATTGAAGATGCAATTATTCAAATTAGGGCGTTTGATACTACCGTTTTTGAGGTTTACTCTTCAGATATAAATTTGATAGAGATCCTAAAAGAAAAGTTTGGAGGAAAACTCTTAGTTAACTCTTGAAAAAAATTTGAATCCAAAGCCCCGCACTCGCGGGGTTGTCACCGTCTGACTATTGCCTCTGACGATTTTCACTAACAAGTCATAACCGCCGCGTAAAAGTACAAGACAGCAAAGACACATTACAGCGTATACAGCCAAGACGGCGTATTGCTGTATCAAGACACCCCCGCAGGCGGCGTAAACAACATTTAATTGGGTAGCAAAGTCTGGGAATTCCACTGATCGCCAAAGACGGCTTCATCCCCAACCCCGGCGGCACCCAAAATCACCGTCCTTACGGCAGCAGCATAGAAGGCGAAGCCGACGACATCGGCTATACCGGACATAAATTCGACACCGACCTAGGGTTGAGTTATATGCAGGCACGATACTATGATCCAGTCATAGGTCGTTTCTATTCGAATGATCCGGTTGGGTTTACTGGTGAAGTAGATACATTTAACCGTTATTCTTATGTAGCGAATAACCCTTACAAGTATGTTGATCTCGACGGTCGAGAAAAAATTGCTGTACAAGGTAGCATAAACGTAGCTAAAGGTTTTGGATTCAGCGCTAACGTTGCTTTTATACTTGATACAGAACACTATGAGTTTACATTTGATCGCTCTTTCTCATTAAAATCTGGTGGAGCTGGCAAATTTTCTGGTGGATGGACCTTTTCTGATAGCCCTGAAAACCCGGTAGGAAACTCTACGGTATCAACTCTCACAGTCAACTTAAATCATAGTGCCGGTATACAATTGGGTGACACAAATTTAAAGCTTGGTGATAGTACAAATCTATTAGGTGTGAAGTTTAGTGAGGATGGCATTGAGAATATTTCTGGAAAACAAAGTGCTGGAAATGCGGGAATGTCAACTACAGGAAACGGCTCAATTGAAAACAATGTGATTGGTGCAGGTGTCGATTTTTCGGCTGATATAAAATATTCAAAGACCACCACTTTTTCGATAAAGAGGGTGTTTAGTAGGTTAGAATCAAAAGAGTTGGACAATAATGATTAAAGAATTATACGTTCTTAGTGCAAAGTGTATTTTTTCAGTTCTTTCAACTGCGTGGGCCATTGTTTTTGTCATAAGTTTGGCTATTGCATTACCTTTTTATCAAGCTTTCTGGCTGAGTTTAGAAATTGATAGTTCATTTTATGTAAAGGTTGCTTACTCCATCTTAGCATCAGTTATTTATTATTTTTTTACGTACGGCGCTGTTAAGTTGATGGATCGTATTTCTGAAGCGTTATATCAGTCGGGTATTCAAGACTACTTATCCATTATTCAAGTTTTCCTGTTGGCTGCGTTTCTGTTGTTAGTATGCGAAGCCTTGCTACAGCCTGATAGTAAAATCTTTGATAGCTCACTTAACAAACATTTAACGCTTCTAGCTATTTACTTTGCAGTAGGAAGTTACAATAACAATCGTTCTTGGCTTCTTCGTATATATTTTGGGAATGTTTTTGCTAAAGGGCGAATTACTAAAGAAGAAAGAGTAAAAACGATGGTGACATTGTTGTTCACTTTCGGAGTAGTGCTTATAGTATATTTTCTTAAAACAATAGATGTATGATAAGGGAATGACTAAATGGCCGAGTTAATTGCTCAGAATGGTTATTATCATGTTGTGATGTTTTTTTAGCAGTGTTTCTTTTTTATTAAGCTCTGTTGTCATGTAACCTATACCACATCGCCCCGCACTCGCGGGGCTGCCGTCGTCTCATTGACTGCTATGAAGGTTCCCTCTAACAAGCCATAATTGCCGCGTAAAAGTACAAGACAGCGAAGGCACACATTACAGTGTATATAGCCAAGACGGCGTATTGCTGTATCAAGACACCCCCGCAGGCGGCGTAAACAACATTTACTTGGGTAGTAAACTGATCGCCAAAGACGGCTTCATCCCCAACCCCGGCGGCACTCAAAATCACCGCCCCTACGGCAGCAGCATTGAAGGCGAAGCTGACGACATCGGCTATACCGGACGTAAATTCGACACCGACCTAGGGTTGAGTTATATGCAGGCACGATACTATGATCCAGTTATCGGGCGGTTTTATTCGAATGATCCGGTTGGGTTTATTAATGTACATACCTTCAATAGATATGCATACGCTAATAACAATCCGTACAAATATGTTGACCCTGATGGCAGATCTGCAAAGTTAGCTAGATCTGCATTCAATGTTGTTAGGGATGCTTCAAGAAATGGTTGGGATTTTAAAAGAGCAGGAAAAGATGAAATACAGAAGTTTGTAGATAATGCTACGACGCTAGCTGATGGTCAGTTTACTGCTGACGATGTATTTGCTGTTGTAGATTTATTTACGGGCTTTGGAGGAGAATCAAAAGATTTGGCAAATTCAATTCAAAAATTCTTTAAAAAGAGTGTTCCGAGTAATGCAAGGGATAGTGTTATAGGTAGGTCACTACCAAATGGAGGAGTTGCTGTACAAGCTAAATCTGATGGCATCGTTCCCGGCTCATCCGCTGTGTATGAGAAGCAAATAGGTGCAAATGGACAAACAATTCAAAATACCAAAACTACTTATCTACCAAATGGAAACATTGATACTGTTAAAAAAAAGATGCCCGGAGGTGGAGTCTTTAGAGTTAGTGGTAGAATTGAGTCTAAAAAATTAGATGAAAAACTAAATTAGTAGTAACTGATGCTAATAAAGCTAGGGGTATAAATAATGGAACGTTTGCAAGCGGTTCAGTTATTGATTGAATTTCCCGAAGATTTAGATGATGTTTCAAATAAGTTGTCTAAGTTCTGTTTTGATTATGATGGAGAACAAGTTGTTCTCACGTTAAAAGACGTTGCGAAAGCTCTTACATTGTTTATTAAAGGAGCGAAAACTGAAGATGAAATTGAGAAATGGGCAAACTTAATTGAGGGTAGAGAGGACATTGAATTTTTTGAAGAAGATGACGAAATACTAGACGAAGTTATGCACAAATTAGCCAACCCGTGCTTACAAGGCAAGTTAACTTTGGAATATTGCGAAGAGTTTTTGCATAAGTACGTCTGATTGAGTGAGCATTTATTAACCTCTTAATTTGAATCCAAGCCTCGCACTAGCGGGGCTGCGACCTTCTCATTGACTGCTATGAAGGTTCCCTCTAACAAGCCATAACTGCCGCGTAAAAGTACAAGACAGCGAAGGCACACACTACAGCGTATACAGCCAAGACGGCGTATTGCTGTATCAAGACACCCCCGCAGGCGGCGTAAACAACATTTATTTGGGTAGCAAAGTCTGGGAATTCCACTGATCGCCAAAGACGGCTTCATCCCCAACCCCGGCGGCACCCAAAATCACCGTCCATACGGCAGCAGCATAGAGGGCGAAGCCGACGACATCGGCTATACCGGACATAAATTCGACACCGACCTAGGGTTGAGTTATATGCAGGCACGATATTATGATCCAGTTATCGGGCGGTTTTATAGCAACGATCCTATAGGATTCAGAGATGTGCATAGCTTTAATAGATATGCGTACGCCAACAACAATCCTTATAAGTATGTTGACCCCGACGGGAAGGCTCCAAATCAAGCAGGAGTGGCGACGATTCAGTCTTTAAGAGATGAAGTAGCTAAATATGAAGCTGCTGGTCTCAATGGTGCGCAAGCGATGGCCGCCCTTTCAGCTAACAGAGCCGGAAATTCTAATCGATATTTATTCACTGACAATTTTGGATGGGTAGATTTACGGCACTTCGGTGCCGCAGCGGAGTTATCTTACGGAGTCGGCAGCGTGACCGCCGAGATTATGGGGCTGGGAGTTGAAATAGTTCAATACTTGAACGAGTCTGAGGGTGATTACCGTAGTGCTTTTTCACAAGAAGATTTGCCTAGTAATGCCGCAGGCGCAATGTTTGGTGATGATTATCTAAGTGGGGCAAAGGGGATCTCTTCCAGTTTAAATAGTTTCCTCGACGACGTTGGCGCAAGAGATCCTTCAGATCCAGTAGCAGGGACCGCTAACTTACCAGCGACTGATGCAGGTGGAGCCAGTAATGGATTTAGCGGTGTCTTTAGGGTTGCAGGAAGGATCGAGTCCAGAAAACTAGATGAACAAAACTAACTTTAGATGATTTGGGCTTTGTAAACTGCGATAAGTCATTTAGCTGGAGTTGGGTTTGGTTTTTACCTATCCCAGCTCGCCAAGATTTTTAATAAGTTGTTGGGTAACACTTATGATTAGATTGATACTGGTACTTTTCTTTTCTTTGAGCATACACTCATGTTCAAAAAACACAGAATTATCATCTGAACAAATGGAAAGCATTACCAAAGAAGCAGATACTGTTATGAGCACTAACAGTCTGTTAGGAGTAGAAATTGATACAACTGGCTACTCGGAAATTAGTGACTTAAATCCAAACAAAGTTTACGTTACTAAAGATGGAGTTTACATAGTACTAAGCTCAATGTTTGTATCTGAAAGCGGATTATTTGTTTCTGCAAAGACTTTCGATATTGATGCCGTTGAATCTGGAGATCCCTGTTATAAGTTTCTGGCTGATCGATTGTATCAATACAAAATTAAAGGTTAGCCTGATAAGTAAGAAATAAAAAAATAAGGTCAGTATAAATTTCTGACTCTCAAGTTAAATTTGGACAAATAGAAATTTTGCACTTTATTGAATCCAACCCTATAGCCTCGCACTCGCGGGGCTGCCACCGTCTCATTGACTGCTCTGAAGGTTTTCACTAACAAGCCATAACCGCCGCGTAAAAGTACAAGACAGCGAAGGCACACACTACAGCGTATACAGCCAAGACGACGTATTGCTGTATCAAGACACCCCCGCAGGCGGCGTAAACAACATTTACTTGGGTAGTAAACTGATCGCCAAAGACGGCTTCATCCCCAACCCCGGCGGCACCCAAAATCACCGTCCTTACGGCAGCAGCATAGAGGGCGAAGCCGACGACATCGGCTATACCGGGCATAAATTCGACACCGACCTAGGGTTGAGTTATATGCAGGCACGATACTATGATCCAGTGATTGGGCGGTTTTATTCGAATGATCCGGTTGGATATCGCGATGTTCTTAGTTTCAATCGCTATGCGTATGCTAACAATAACCCCTATCGATTTATTGACCCCACAGGAATGTGCTCTGAAGAGCAATCAGACTCTGAAATTTCTTGTCAAGCACAGGATGAATTAACTGATATATTAGAACCTCTAATGGAGGAGCTACTAAAAGCTCTAGATCTTGGAGTTGTGCCCGAAGGTGAGAGAGACCCAGATGGTGAGTTTGCGCATTCGGCTGACGAAAACTCTATAGGTGAAGAAGTTCTTGCTATTGGAATTATTGCGGCAAAAGCAAAACTAACTGGTGGCGGTAAGAAAAAAATTGGTAACTTAGGTGGTCTAAAAGATAAATCAGCTGCTGAAGCGTTTAAGCAAAGAGGTGGTGGGGCAAGCCAAGTAAACCAATTGGGGGAATATAGCTCGCTAACTGTAGGTCAACTTGCGAATATGGCTGCGGCAGGAGATAAAAAAGCAGAAACGGCGATGAAAATTATTAAGCAAGCATCCAAGAAATCCCAAAAATATGGAGGGAAATAAGGATATGATGGAGATTATTGATAAGTTAGTGGATAGCGGTGCGCCTTTAAGTAAAGTTGTAAGGCTCTACGACAAAGAGTTAGGCGATGACAATGGTGCTTTTGAGTTAACCTTTGCAGGCAATGTAATCTCGTTGCTTGCTATGGAAGATGATTCTATTAGCTTAATAATTGGAACTTTAGAAGAGTTAAACGACTTGTCAAAACAGGACGTTAGTAGATCAAATGTATGGAAAAGTGCTATTGGAAAGCCTTTGAGTTGGGGGTGGTTACTTACGAACAATCGAGGTTATTCTGATTCGATACAGCTGCACTTTTCTGATGGTATCTTTGATATGGGGTTCACTCTACAGCTTTTAGTTGAATGTTCGTCCTTAAAAATTCGAGCAGTAATTGACATAGAGTGAATCAACTCAGTAATTGAATCCAAAGCCCCGCACTCGCGGGGTTGTCACCGTCTGACTACTGCCTCTGACAATTTTCACTAACAAACCATAACCGCCGCGTAAAAGTACAAGACAGCGAAGGCACACATTACAGCGTATACAGCCAAGACGGCGTATTGCTGTATCAAGACACCCCCGCAGGCGGCGTAAACAACATTTAATTGGGTAGCAAAGTCTGGGAATTCCACTGATCGCCAAAGACGGCTTCATCCCCAACCCCGGCGGCACCCAAAATCACCGTCCTTACGGCAGCAGCATAGAAGGCGAAGCCGACGACATCGGCTATACCGGACATAAATTCGACACCGACCTAGGGTTGAGTTATATGCAGGCACGATACTATGATCCAGTCATAGGTCGTTTCTATTCGAATGATCCGGTTGGTTCAATTGAACACTTAGGAGGTCCGGGCGGGGCTCATGGATTCAATCGCTATGCATATGCTAATAACAACCGGTACAAATATGTTGACCCTGATGGAGAAGAAGTTAGGGCCGTATACAATATTGATACTGGTGTTCTTATTATGAGAGATAGAAATACAGGACAAAGAATAAGAGTAAGTGCTGAGTCTGGAGGCAAGCCTTTTGGAGCGCCTATCGAAGTAGGCGTATACGACATTTTGTGCACTCCAAGAGAGAACTTTTTCCGGCTAGAGCCTCTGGATGTGGTCTATGGTAATGATACTCATGATGCAACAGGCAGAGACTTGTTTAGGCTTCATGAACCGGGCCTAACCATCGGGTGTATAGCCGCTAAAGGTGATGAAGATTGGTCTCAAGTTAATGATATGCTGAGTCAGACATCAACTAGCGAAGTGACGGTAAATAGTAAATCTAGGAATCCGTTTGCTAGTTCGACGGAATCGTCTACAAGATTTGGCCAGTTGAAAGTCGTAAAAGTGAGTGGACGAATAGAATCTCAAAAGCTTAAAGAACAGGATCGGTAGCGCTATGCAAAAATTTGCTCTAACTATCACGTCTTTAGCAACGCTCTGCTCTATCGGGTATTTTTCGTTAATAGCTTTTGATATGTCTGTAATGGTATCGAAGAATTGGAGGCACGACCAGCTTTTGCTTTTACAAACTAGCACTGTTGTAAGCGCTATTTCTTTGCTCGTGGCTACTTCGTTAGTAAGTTACTTTCTTAAATCAAATTCAAAGAGTGTAATTTTTGGCTTAAATTTTACACTTCTCTTGGCCTGGTTATTTTTACTAATTTTTGGAATGATAGGAATAATTAACTAACTGTTACTAATCCTGATCACATAATGAGTAAGGTGTTTCCATGATTAAGCTTATTCTGTTAATTTTTTTTAGCTTAGTTAGTTTTGGCTGCAATGCAACGAGTTGTGTAATTAGTGAAAAATCTATAATTGAACAAAGTAAAGTATATAAAAGCCTTGTTCATATAGAGGTAACTAAAAATAACTCTTTGCTAACGATTGTTTTAAATGCACCTCACGAAATTCGAGGTAATGGAATAACAGGTGTTATTTTGCACAAAGAGATAAATGACTATGGCGACAATGGTTTTTCTATTCCGTTGAGGTTTACAGTTGAAGAGGATAAAGCGATAGCTTGGTTTAACATTGATAAAAAAACGGCAAAGCACATTTTTTTATCACTCGATTATGGCGAAGACTGCGGTATATCAATTCAGTATAGTATTCCTCTCTAATTTGTATCCAAGCCCCGCACTAGCGGGGCTGCCACCGTCTGACTATTGCCCTCTGACAATTTTCACTAACAAGCCACAACTGCCGGTTAAAAGTACAAGACAGCGAGGGCACACACTACAGCGTATATAGCCAAGACGGCGTATTGCTGTATCAATACACCCCCGCAGGCGGCGTAAACAACATTTACTTGGATAACAAAGCCTGAGAATTCCACTGATCGCCAAAGACGGCTTCATCCCCAACCCCGGCGGCACCCAAAATCACCGCCCTTACGGCAGCAGTATAGAAGGCGAAGTCGACGACATAGGCTATACCGGACATAAATTCGATACCGACCTAGGGTTGAGTTATATGCAGGCACGATACTATGATCCAGTCATAGGTCGTTTCTATTCGAATGATCCGGTTGATGCTCTAGAGCATATGGGCTCTCACAATGGGATTCATGGCTTTAACCGCTACTTATACGTTAATAACAATCCTTATAAGTATACTGATCCTAATGGGGAGTTCTTAGACACTATCATTGATGTTGCTCTAATTGCATATGATTTGGGCGACATGGCAGTTAATGGTGTTAACGAGACTAATTCAGCTTCTTTGGGCTAATGTTGCTGGAGCATTAATACCGGGGGCTACAGGCTTGGGGCTGGCAGCGAGAGCTGGTAAAGCTGGCAAAAGATCGTGTTGTCTCGTAGCGGGAACTCAAGTTCTAACTGAAGACGGCTATAAAAACATAGAAGACGTTAAGCTTGGTGAAAAGTTATGGGCAAAAGACGTTGAAACTGGTGAGCAGGATTGGAAGCCTGTAGTTAAAATATTTAACGAACCTGATCGCGGTATCTATGAAATTAAACTCCAAGGAAAAGATGGTTTCATTCAAAAAATTGAAGCTACAGATGATCATCCGTTTTGCGTCGTAGACTCTGGATGGAAAACAACCATTGAGCTTAATGATGGTGACTACATAGAGACTGACGGTAACGGCCCTATGAAAGTTATTAGTGTAGTTGACGAAAAACGTCAGGCTCTTACATATAATTTCACCGTTGCGGATTTCCATACTTATTATGTGACCAAGTGTAACCTAGATATGAAATCTGGTGGTATGGGTGAGAGTACAAAAGGAAAATTTGACGATGTGAAGGATACGATTAATAGCATTGCTAATAGTGGTGATAAAGAAGCAATGGAGTGTGCGCGATGCAATCTTAAAACTAGTTTGAAAACTAGTTTGAAAACTAGGCGAGCCGATCGTAAAAGAACAAGAAATAAGAATGATAAAAGTGGAGTTGAACACCAGAAAAGAATCAAAATGGAAGATGAAGGTTTACAGAGAAATGAGCGAAAGCTTAAGGAAATAGATTAAAAAAATGGATAAAGAGAAAATAAAAAGACTTTCTTTTATCGAATTGAGAGAAATGTTTCTCAATAATGAATTTGTAGAGGATTTAGAAGAAAGGCATGACGCTATATGTTCTCTACATAATAAAATGGAAGACGTTCGAGATTTAATTCCATTACTGTTAGAAAATGATAAAAATTGTCAAGTGGTAGCAACTTTTATAGCCACACAAGAAGGAGATGGTGCCAAGCCTATATTTTCCCCATATATATTTGACCTATTAGAATCACCATGGGAAGAAGTAAGAGATGAGGTTTGTGATTGTTTCTTTAATTGTGATCCAAATGAGGAGCAGATTGTATCATTAATCAAGCATCTTAAAGATCCGTCTGAGAGAATTAGGTTGAGGGTTATTTCGGTTTTATGTCGTCTTTCAACGGAAAAGTTACTAGCTATTCATAAATACATTGTTGGTTTAAGCAACTATAAAGATTTAGCTGAAAATATGAACTTACTTGTAAATAGCTTAAATGTACAATGTGATTTTGAGTATCTAAAAAAACAAATGAGAGCTAGCAACGAAAATGTAAAAGTATTTTCGTATGTTAGTACTTACAAGCTTTACGGAAATAGCGAAGAGTTATCTCAGATTGTGAACATATCAAACTCAGAGGATATTAGATTTCACCATGAAATTTACTTTTCTGAGGATGAAGACTAATTCCGAAAAATAGTGTTGATTCAGGTTAATATTTGCATCCAAAGCCTCGCTCTCGCGGGGCTGTCTCCGTCTGACTATTGCCTCTGACGATTTTCACTAACAAGCCATAATTGCCGCTTGAAAGTAAAAGACAGCAAGGGAACACATTACAGCGTATACAGCCAAGACGGCGTATTGCTGTATCAAGACACCTCCGCAGGCGGCGTAAACAACATTTACTTGGGTAGCAAAGTCTGGGAATTCCACTGATCGCCAAAGACGGCTTCATCCCCAACCCCGGCGGCACCCAAAATCACCGTCCTTACGGCAGCAACATAGAAGGCGAAGCCGACGACATCGGTTATACCGGACATAAATTCGACACCGACCTAGGGTTGAGTTATATGCAGGCACGATACTATGATCCCGTTATCGGGCGTTTTTATTCGAATGATCCGGTTGGGTTCGATAGTGTTCATAACTTCAATCGCTACACGTATGCTAATAATAATCCATATAAATATATTGATCCTGATGGAAAAGACGCAGTCGCGATACAAGTTGACTTGGATTTGGTTGGTGCTCCTATATTCAACGCTTTGGTGCCCACGGGCGGGGGACTATCGGGTGGAGTCGTAGTTCAGTTTGAACCTCGTATTCCATCTTTTAGTGATGTATTTAATGCAGTGGCTGAAAGTCCTTTTAGCCCAGGTACTGCAATCCTCGATTCATTTCTTAATGTCGAAGGAGTAGGTTTGATTGGCAGTTACAGAGGGTCAGCAGGATTCGATATATCGTTAGGTGTAGCGTTCGAATACACTTTCGGTTCTGCGAGCGATTTTGGCGGAACATCTACTCAGCTTGAAATCGGCCAAGGACCAGGTTCTATATCAGGCTCCTTTTTCGATACTGCGCAGGGTACAGGCATTCCTAGTTGTAAAGGAGCAGGTGGCTTTGAACTCGGTGTTAGCCCTTTACCTGCTAGTTTTTCAGTTAGTAGAGAAGTTACAGGTATATATCGTGTCTTTGGAAGGCTAGATTCAAAAAAGTTAGCTGAAGAGTAAGTCGATTATTTATTTTTTGATGTCGTTGCTGCAAAGAGGTAAGTTGGTCATCTCACTAAATTATATTGTTTTGCAGTAGTAGCTATCAATCCATGAAAATTAATGGCCAAAATTGGGTGAGGAATATACAAAAAATGATATTTGATCGGTTAGCAAATTTTAAACGAGCGCAATATTCAATATCGAAAAAACAGAAAAATGTTATCAGGGTTACGTTTGTTATTGCCGTTAAAGCAATGTTTGTTTGTATGTACTTTGGAATTTCTTGGTTCTGGGTTATTCCATTTGGGATTTTTCATCTGGTTGCATATAGACTATTTAAATAGCCTGGATGCTTTTGACCCCAATTTAATCCAACCACATTGCCCCGCACTCGCGGGGCTGTCACCGTCTGACTATTGCCTCTGACAATTTCCACTAACAAGCCATAATTGCCGCGTAAAAGTAAAAGATAGCAACGGCACACATTACAGCGTATACAGCCAAGACGGCGTATTGCTGTATCAAGACACCCCCGCAGGCGGCGTAAACAACATTTACTTGGGTAGTAAACTGATCGCCAAAGACGGCTTCATCCCCAACCCCGGCGGTACGCAAAATCACCGCCCCTACGGTAGCAGCATAGAAGGCGAAGCCGACGACATCGGCTATACCGGGCATAAATTCGACACCGACCTAGGGTTGAGTTATATGCAGGCACGATACTATGATCCAGTTATCGGGCGTTTTTATTCGAATGATCCGGTTGATGTTTTAGAGCATATGGGCACTCACAACGGGATTCATGGCTTTAACCGTTATGCATACGCCAACAACAATCCGTATAAATACACTGACCCTGATGGCCGCGAAGTTAGAGTTGCGCATGTTTCTCCAGGATTTGGTCTGGGAGCTGCGGGGCATACTTTCCTTGGTAGTGGAAATAAAGCTTATTCTACTGCGATTAACATTAGTGGAGTAGGCACTGGAGACTTTGATTCTGCTGTTCAAAGCTATCTAGATAGTGGTAGGGATGCCACAATGTTTACGCTAGAAGGGAGCGATTCTCAAACGATGGAGAGTGTTGTTAATGCCATACTTGCTGATTATGATCCGGGTGCCTATTTCCCGATAGGTAATAATTGTTCTGATATGGTTATTGACGTCTTGAATGAAGCTGGTGCAATGGAAGGTAATACATCAGTTATGGGGAAAGTAACTCCAAATGGTACGGCTAACTCCCTTACTTCAGTAAGTGGCTATATGACGAAAGAGTTTGAAAGTAATAAAGGTTCAGGTTTAGTAAAAGGGATTCAAGTGCATAGAGTTAGTGGTCGAATCGAATCTAAAAAATTAGAAAGCCATTAAGATATTATTGATATGAATAAGAAACTTTTTTTTCGACTGCTATTGATATTTGTATTTTTTATCATTTTTCTCTATTTAGCATCAATGCCAATTAATAGCGATGTATTTAACTAGAAAAGGGCTTGAACTATAGAGCCTTAGAAGGTGTCACATCCAAGCTAGTCAACGTAATAAAAGGTAGTTATGCAAGAATTCATCGTTTTACTGGTAAAACTGCTGGTATCGATAGCAGTTGCGGCAATTGTTATACTTTTCCTGTTTGTTTATTTCACATCAATTGATGAAGCCCATCAACATGGGCAGCATTATGGATTCAGGATTGGTGACTCTAAGTCCAAAGTTTATAGCAAAATGTCGCAAAATCTTAGCAGGATCTATAAAAAAGATACTACTGATAAGTATCGAGTTAATTTGTTTGATGAAAATCAAATGGAACCCAAGCGAATACACTCAGATTTCGGATTGGGTGATAAAAAAGAGTTTGATTTATCTGATAAGTGGGTTGTCTTATTTGATTCCAAGTTCTTTTTCGACAATGTTACTTTGATTTTTTGTGATAAAAAACTTTGCGCCGTTAAAAGACAAAGGCACTTTTTGGAATATCCCTAATCAAGTTGAAGAGGAATAAAAAGAGTTAGAGTTAGCCGATTTTCGAGTCAATAGCCCCGCACTAGCGGGGCTGCGACCTTCTCATTGACTGCTCTGAAGGTTCCCACTAACAAGCCATAACCGCCGCGTAAAAGTACAAGACAGCAAGGGAACACACTACAGCGTATATAGCCAAGACGGCGTATTGCTGTATCAAGACACCCCCGCAGGCGGCGTAAACAACATTTACTTGGGTAGTAAACTGATCGCCAAAGACGGCTTCATCCCCAACCCCGGCGGCACCCAAAATCACCGTCCTTACGGCAGCAGCATAGAAGGCGAAGCCGACGACATCGGCTATACCGGACATAAATTCGACACCGACCTAGGGTTGAGTTATATGCAGGCACGATACTATGATCCAGTCATAGGTCGTTTCTATTCGAATGTTCCGGTTGATGCTCTAGAGCATATGGGCTCTCACAATGGGATTCATGGCTTTAACCGTTATGCATACGCCAACAACAATCCGTATAGATACACAGATCCAGATGGCAGAGAAGACAGCCCTTTGGCTCGCTTGGAAGAGCAATCCGTTGAGGATCTTCAGAACGAAAAAATAGATAGGAACGAATTCGAGCAACAGGCTTCTGAAAGAGTTGAAGCGGCGGAAGTTGCTTCTATTGCTATCCCTGGCATGGCTGCCGTAAAAGCGACTATAAAGACTGTTACCACAGTCCAAAAGGTCAAAAAGGGATTCGATAAACTTTCTAAAAATGGTCAGAAAGAAATTAAAAATCAAGTTGCTGCAGCTCTTATGGAAATCGCGGCAATTGAGATGCAAGGTGGATTTGGTGATAATGAGCTTACCGATGGTAAACTAAATGGTGATAGGCAAAGGGCCGAAAGAAAATTACGTCCTAAAGCAAAAAAACCATTAACTAGGTTCAGAAAATACTTTGAACTTAAGTAAGGCCAAGACTTAATACTATGCAAAACGCTAACTTAACTGCGAATAAAGTGATACTTAAAGGGATATTTATATCTCTGTTTATATTTTGTTTATTACTTTTCATTTTCAGTTGGTTTGGTGTTTCGGCGTTACTGGCAATACCAGCATCACTTTGTTTAACGCTGCCGATTTTATTCTTAGCTCGTATTTTGAAAGCTTTTAATAGGAAACGTAAACTCAGAGATTTTCTATCGATTACAATATTCGATAAGGTTGATACACCATTAATAGAAGTTAATCCTGATGAATGGTTCAAAGGATTGTTGCTCTTTAGGGATGTGAAAGATGTTTGCTTTATCCAGCTCGATGAAGTTTATTTAAGGATAAAATTACCTGCCACTTATCCATCTAAGACTATCTTATTGCACAAAGATAAAATCGCCGATATTAAATATCCGAGCATTTCAAGCAATTTACATGAGTTTGCGACGTTGCATCTAAGAAACAACAGTATTGGTCTTTTATCTATTCCTTGGAACAGTGAACTAAATGAAAAATTTTATAGCTAAAATCAAAAAAAGATGGAGTATTAGAAAGTCAATTAAGTATGTCAGTAAGTGCAATCAGAACAAAGTCGCCAAAAAACACTACCTGAAAATTAGTACTGTTGAGTCTGCGCTCCTCGATTATGGTGATACACGTTTTAAGCTTCATGTCCTTGCATTTTTTTGCTCGAAGAAAGCTTTTGATATTCACTGTGAAGAATTTGGATTAGTTGCAGATTATTATGATTACAAGAGTGAAAGTGTTGAAGCTTACAGTATGTTGCCATCAGGCACTTCCCAAGAATTAACTCATGATAATGAAATGTATGGTGCTGAAACCAATTCGGATAGTCATTAATTGACTAATGGACACCCACTCTTTTCGAATCCAAAGCCTCGCACTCGCGTGGCTGTCGTCGTCTCATTGACTGCTCAGACAATTTTCACTAACAAGCCATAACCGCCGCGTAAAAGTACAAGACAGTAAAGGCACACACTACAGCGTATAATGGAGGAGCTATTAAAAGCTCTAGATCTTGGAGTTGTGCCCGAAGGTGAGAGAGACCCAGATGGTGAGTTTGCGCATGAGGCAGACGCGAATTCTGTAGGTGAAGAATTATTAGCAATTGGTATATTGGCAGCTAAATCGAAGCTAAATGGTAAAAAAGGAGGTCTACGTAAAAAGCCTAGTTCGCTTGGAAATGCTAAAGGCACGGATGCGCTTCGAAGAGAAAACAAACAAGTTAGAGATGCAGCAAATGCCGTTGGTGGCTTGACGAAAGAGCAGAAAAACAAGCTTCACCAAGAAATTAGCGGACAGGGGTATGATTATCATACTATTGTTGAAACAGCTGAGGAGATCAAAGGTGGTGGCTAATAGTCAAAAATTAAAAGAAGCACTACAAAACCTAGTTGGATTGGAGTGTTCGAATTGTGTCTGG
Source organism: Fluctibacter corallii (assembly GCF_025751585.1). Taxonomy (GTDB): domain Bacteria; phylum Pseudomonadota; class Gammaproteobacteria; order Enterobacterales; family Alteromonadaceae; genus Fluctibacter_A; species Fluctibacter_A corallii. Next base: position 66,911 of record NZ_JAOWKX010000011.1, on the reverse strand, counting down.
GGTGAAGGTGCAGGGTCTGCTGTCAAGTTTAGCTTTACTATCAATGATGACTTACAGAAAGAGAAGAGTTGGCAAGAATCTGAGCTAAGAAATGAACTAATGGTTTACTGTGCGTGGAGGCTTGTTTCCAATTCATTAGGCACTTTTTCATGGAGAGATATTGGCATTCGAGATGATGCACTAGCTAAAGCACTAGAGTCACTTTTGACACAAAGAATTGTTGAAGTAGATTACGACTCAGAAAGTCACGATTTCAATATTATATTTGAAAACAATACAACGCTTTGTGTTTTTTGCGATATTTCAAACGATTATGAGAGTGATGAAAACTATATTTTCTTTGGTAATTCAGAAATTCTATATGTTGATTGTTTTGGGGAGTTTCAAACTGAACAATATGATAAACGCTGATATATTAATAAATACCTGAACCCAAAGCCCCGCACTAGCGGGGCTTTGGGTTTACAGTCGCAGGTGTGCTAGCTAAAGCGTGGTATAGAGCTTAAAAGGTAGGTTCATTTTCAGGGGCTTTATCACCAGAAAATTGCAGTAACATTGTATTAATCTTAATAATTTGAGCCTCAATAAATCAGTATTTTGGGCGGTTCTAGTAACTTACTGCCTCACTTAAAGTAATGACGCTAAGAACTTAGTAAAAGGCACAATATCTTGGTTAACGCTGGCAGCTTCCAATGTCTGCATATATTCATCGCGTCGTTCAACAGGTACAACCGTCCAAGGGTAACCGCCTGAGGCCATCATTAAATTCATAATAAACCTGCCCATCCTGCCGTTACCATCAAAGTAAGGGTGAATGTAAACGAAAAGAAAGTGCCCCAGTACAACTCTGACTGCTGCATTTTCCTCTTCGGCGATTAAGTCGAATAGTGTCGGCATCATATCGCGAACCGCTTCTCGGCTAGGTGGCGTATGCATAGATTGGCGAATATAGACAGGCCCTGAGCGGTAACCGGCCAAGTCTGATTGCTTAATGATACCGGCCGCAACACTTGGGCTAAATAAAGTCAAAAACCAATCACTATGTGCTTGTTCTAACACATCACCAGGATTTTTGCCTTCTAACACTGTTCGAACGGACTTTTTAACTTCCTGAAACGCATCCCAATAACCTTTGGCAGCCATAGCGTCTAAGTGTTTTTTACTCTCGTTAGCGCTCTCCGTTTGCCAGTTGCCAGAGCGAACCAGTTCAATCAATTCGCGAGTAACACGATAGCCTTCAATAGACAATGAGTGGTAGGCATCGGTGACGAATTTATCTTCCACTTCGGCCATGTAAGCTTTGATATCGATTGCTTTACTTGCGTCCGATGGAAAATGCGCGATAACATCTTCTCGCATTTGTGCCCACATCAATCGCGTGCGATTCACATAGGGGGAAGCTTCTCTACGACCAAAGTGTACCTGCAACTTCTCAGCGAAAGGATCTTCTTCTTGTACTTTAAAATCGGCCGCCTGCATGCCTTTTATTATATTATCTGCGATTAGGTCTCGACCAATATTCCTAAAAGCGCCTGCTATGCGGCCGGCAATCACGCTGTGGTTACCTGCGAGTAAAACAGACAACACATCAGACGCATCTGTCACCATGGATAAAGCGGTACGCATTCGGATTGGTGAAGTTTGAAACTGATTCGCTGAACAATAGATCAAAGCGGAGGGCAGACTGTAAATGTTAAGCCCTTCTAAGTTTTCAATGTGTTCAACATTAGGCATGTTCAATCTGACATCAAAAATCGAAGTGTTGTGCAAAAAGGCAGTGGGCTTGTTATTCCCTTTCGGTGATCGGACGAGCAATTGTTGAGGAACTGTTTTATCACCGATATGCAGGCTAAGCGACTGCTCAGGCGATAGACACCAAGACTTGTCGAACCGCTCTGACAAATAAGCAGCACAGAAATCCCAAAAGGAGGTATACCACGAGGTACTATCGCCCGGCTTTTCATCGGGCATCGCTGGTATGTACCAGCCTCGGATAACTTCGCGAATAAACCCGTGCTTCAGTAACCGTTCGCGATGCACTCGGCTAAGTTGCTTTGACTGTATCGCAACAACTCCTGCTTCCTGAAGTTGTTTTAATTGTTCAAGCGAATCTGCTAGTTTTTGTGATATACCGTTCATATTCGCTCCCAACTATTACTTAAAATGCTTTTCTGAACTATGTTTTATTCTATAGGTTTTAGTGTTATATCATTTATAGGTTTAAGTGCAACCTTTATTATAGGTTTTAATGCTTAATTAACGTTAGGTTTTATTGTTTTCTCGAACAGCAAAGGCACACATTACAGCGTATACAGCCAAGACGGCGTATTGCTGTATCAAGACACCCCCGCAGGCGGCGTAAACAATATTTATGCTAGATGACGATGCAGATATCCGACACGTGCAAGTGACGCTGGGGAAGTTTATACAGATCATTTCGTTTATTTCGAATAACATTGCTGCTTTCGACTATTTCGTTTATATTTTCAATTACGGTTCGCAGTATTTAAGACCGTAATGGAGAAATTGACAATGATGACCAACAGACAATATGACAACGTGTTTAGCCCAACAGAGCATGATGTAGATCTCGCTAAAGCGGGCTTACCTGTGCTTGCCCAAATACTAGGCCGCCATAAACAAGAGCAGGATTTTGATGAACGTATTGAGTTCATTGATGAACAAGGTGAGCAAATCGTACTGCCTGCTTCTGCTTTAGAATTGCTCAAAACGATCTTGATACAAATGGCCAAGGGCAATGCGATGACATTGATGCCCATTCATGCTGAGCTGACTACACAGCAAGCCGCTGACATATTGAATGTATCAAGACCCTATCTGGTGAAACTGCTTGAACAAGGTGATATCCCTTTCGTGAAAAAAGGAGCTCATAGACGTGTTCGATTTGAAGACATTCAAACTTATAAGGCTAGAATCGATAGTCAACGACTCGAAGCGTTGGATGAGTTGACAAAGCAGGCACAAGAGTTAGATATGGGATACTAATGCGCTTTACGGCTTTACTGGATGCCAACATCTTATACCCCGCACCTCTTCGTGATTTGTTCATGCGTTTAGCTGTGTCAGATATTTTTGCAGCTCGATGGACTGAACGAATTCACGATGAATGGATGAGAAATGTGCTAACGAACCGGCAAGATCTGACCAGAGAACAGTTAGAGCGAACAAAATTTCTAATGAATAGTCATGTTAGAGATTGTCTTGTAGAAGATTTTGAACAGCTAGAAGCGGGGTTGCAGCTGCCAGACAAAGACGACCGTCATGTACTTGCTGCTGCCATTAAGCGTAACGCTTAGGTTATTGTAACGTTCAACTTGAAAGATTTTCCTGCTAATGAGCTAAACAAATGGGGTATCGAAGCAATTAGCCCAGATGATTTTGTACGTTTTAAACTCGACCTTAATCCTGGTTTAGTCTGTCAGGTCATTAAACGTCACCGTAAAGCACTTAAAAATCCACCTAAAACAATTGCTGAATACCTTGATACGCTAGAAGCAAATGGCCTTGTTATTACCGCCGCAGAGTTGCGCGGATTTGCGGGAAACTTATAAAACTATGATCATTTTAAACATCAATGACGAACGTATTGCTGTATCAAGACACCCCCGCAGGCGGTGTAAACAACATTTACTTGGCTAGCAAAGTCTGGGCATTCCACTGATCGCCAAAGACGGCTTCATCCCCAACCCCGATGGTACCCAAAATCACCGTCCTTACCGCAGCAGTATAGAAGGCGAAGTCGACGACATAGGCTATGCCGGACATAAATTCGACACAGACATAGGGTTGAGTTATATGCAGGCGCGATACTACGCTCCCGTGATTGGGCTACGTTTTTGCACGTTGGTTAATCCGAATTGTGTTAGTTACATGGCCTACTGCCCATACTGAAATCGGATTGGAGCTGCATCTTAATAGGTAAGTGATAAGTATGCTGGTTCAGTCTGGGGGTAATGTTCTTCCACATTCTCCCCCTGTTACAATTTCCACCTTGAATCTCGTAAACCCAATCATATAAGCTGGCAAAGCAATCATTGGATGAAAGGGAGTTTCTATGGTCAAGGTACTGAAATATAGCGGTTTAGGCCTTCTGGGTGTATTGGTATTGCTAATCGGTTTCTTATTTGGTGCGCCGATGTTTTTTGATGCCAGCGTGTTACCGAAGAATTATGGTCAAGTCGACACGCGCCTGTATGCCAACGGAAGTGCTAACCAACCCTTACTGGTTTTCTTTGGCGGCAGTGAAGGCGGAAACGGTATGACCCTTGCCAGAAGAGCAGCCGAGCGCCAACAATACCTAGATGCCGGATATGCTATGCTGGCGATAGGGTATTTTGGTCTTGAAAATACGCCAGCGAGTTTAGACCGAATCTCTCTCAATGCCATTTATCAGGAGATTGAAAAAGCGCGCCATGCGCCAAATATCAATTCACGTTGTGTGGCCGTATTGGGAGGTTCAAAAGGAGCCGAGCTGGCTCTTACGCTAGCGTCATACTTCCCCACAATAAAGGGGGCAGTAGCATTTGCAGGGAGCCATATTGTGTACGCGGGCACCAGTTTGTATGCAAACGGCGAGGCATCGTCTTTTATGTTTAATGATAAACAAGTCCCGTTTGTGCCATTACCTTCAAAAATTATTCCTTCGATATTGATGGGCGATTTTCGGCGCGCATATGAAATCACAATGGAAGATCACGCGGCTGTCGAGCAGGCCAGAATCAAAGTTGAAAATATTCAAGGTCCGATTTTATTGGTGTCGGGTGAATATGATCATGTGTGGCCGTCGAAAGAAATGTCTGATGAAGTGATGAAAAGGTTAGGCGAGCATGAATTTTCTTTTGCTCATGAGCATATTGTTGTGCCCGAGGGTAATCATTTTCAGCCTCAAAAAGAATATCACTCGCAGGCAATTGAATTTTTAAATACCCACTTTTTACCTACATGTGGCGATCATGTTGCGAGGAACTGAGCAATCGAAAGTGCAGAAGTTGTGCCGCCACGACGCAGAATTAGGTGAGTTTTTCTCTTTTCTGTGATTAAGCAACTACACTCTTTAGAAGCGAAGTACAGTGATATATCTCAGTACGCATGCTTGCTAAGGCAGTGGTTGACTTCATTTTGTCATATTTGTCGCTAACACTGATGAAGGTATTACTTTAATCGCAGGTGATGGAGTAGACATGTATATATTAAAACTGAATCAAAGTGCGCAACCTGTTGAGTGGATTAGTGTCGAGGAAGCCTGTCGTCAGTATTGCTTAGGCAATGTTATGTTCGAGCTAGGTCAGAGTAAAAAGTTATTGCTGGGTGGTACCAATAAAGAAGGAGAACAAAGCCGCCTGAATATTGCCTCAATTATTGGCTGTAGGGGAAAGGTGACTCGTAACGTTGGATATATTCCTTTGCGCAATCGATGGCTCTTTGCAAGAGATGATCATACGTGCTTGTATTGTGGGCGGCGCTTTAAAAGCGGACAGCTCACGATGGATCATATTATTCCTCGTTCTCGAGGGGGCAGGAAAAATTGGACCAATGCCGCCACAGCCTGCAAACGTTGCAATGTCATTAAAGGGGCGCGTACACCAGAAGAAGCGGGTATGGCGCTCATTGCCGTGCCATTTAAGCCCAATCAGTATGAACAGCTTTTTTTACGTAATCACCGGATTTTGCCAGACCAAGTTGACTATTTGTGTGGTCAATTTTCACCGCGTAGAAACTGGTTGCGCCGAGGCATCGATACGCCGAGCATGTTAACTGAAAACCAGCAACAAATAGCGTAAATGTGGCAAGAAATCGTGTGACAACCAAATGGATGTAGATCTGATTGGCAAAACTGTCACATTTTAGTGAGTCTCACCTATTGTTTTCGTCAAATCATTAAATCTCTCTTCTGCATTTTTTAACGTATTGAAATATATAGAAAAAATAATTGGCCTATCTCTTGCTGATTCAACAGATACACGCCATGATGCACAGCGTATTCGCGCGACAAATAGGCACACGGCGCATACTGGGAAAGAACGACAAAGGGGAAGGGTATGTATACAGATGATGATTTAAACAGAGCGGTAGAAGAACGCGTATTTACATCGGAGTCCGTTGCGGCTTTTAGGCAGTTTATCGCGTCAACGCGACATGTGCCGCATGCGGATGAAGAAGGGTTCAGATTGCTATCTGGGTTCAATGATTTTTTTGTGTTGATAGCAAGTGGCTTAATGCTAGTGTCGGCCGTGCTCTTGCTCGGTGGCGTGTCTCCAACCTTGGCGGCAACAGTTTGTGCTGTGTTAGCGTGGGGACTGGCAGAATTTTTTGTACGTAAACGCAGAATGGCTTTACCTGCAATCGGTTTACTCGTGGCGTTTATTGCGTCTGTTGGAGCCATTCCGCTGACATTAACACCAACGCCGACAAGTTCACAACTCTTGTTAGCGGCTGTGCTGGCTATGGTGGCTGCGTTTGTGCATTGGAAGCGCTTTAGTGTGCCAATAACCGTTGCCGCGGGTATCACCGCTGTGGGCGCAGCGGTTGTTGGGGCTATGTTTAGAATGTGGCCAATGCTAGAAGACTTCGTGTTACCGATTATGGCAATACTTGGTATTCTCGTGTTTGCATTGGCAATGTATTGGGATAGCAAAGATACGCAGCGCATTACCCGTGCTAGCGACGTAGCGTTTTGGCTTCATTTGGTCGCCGCACCGCTGATTGTTCACCCAGTATTTTCTTCATTAGGTCTATTAGAAGGGCACGCGAGTGTAGCGGCTTCACTCGTTGCTGTAGCGTTATACGTTGGCTTGGCACTGGTATCTATCGCAGTCGATCGCCGCGCCATAATGGTCTCGTCGTTAGTATATTTGATCTATGCCTTCTCAGGTGTGCTGGAAAATTACGGTTTGGTCAGTTACAGCTTCGCCTTAACAGGCATGCTAGTGGGAGCAACACTGCTTATTTTGTCTGCATACTGGGCGAAGAGCCGCAATACTATACTGGCGATGATGCCGATGCCAATTACGAAATATTTACCCACAGCATAAAAAATGGATTGTGATTTAAACCTTTTCAATCTTATTGGCGACAAAAATAAAAAATGAGGGAAAATGATGAAAACTTTACTGACTTATGGAATGGGTATTGCGGCGCTATCAATGACGGTGGCCGCAAACGCATGGGACTCAGAAATGCGTCAAGAACTGACGCTTGACGCCAAGGCGCTTTCTACTTTACGAGTTGATGCAGCAGCGGGTTATTTAACTATTCGCGGCGATAAAAAAGCGACGGATGTATCTGTGGTGGCAACCTTAGTAGGAGATGATCCCGAGCAGGGAGAGTATCGCCTGAGCCTGAGAAAAGACGCTGATGATGCTGTGTTGGTTGCCAAAATCATAGATGATAACGACGATGTTCGCATGATTAATCTGGATGTTGTGGTGCCGGCAACGTTCAAACTCTATATTGAAGATGGCTCTGGTGACATCAATATAGATGAAATTGAAAATGATATTGAAGTACACGACGGCTCAGGCAAAATCGCGCTACAAACAATCGCGGGTGATATTCAAATCAATGACGGTTCAGGAGATATCTCAGCGAATGTCATTACAGGTGATTTGGATATTGAAGATGGATCAGGTGGCATAGATTTACGCGTTATCACGGGCGACATCAAACTAGATGATGGCTCAGGCTCAATAGACATTGAAGTGGTAACAGGCAATATCTCTATCGATGATGGGTCTGGTAGCATCAATGTCAGCACGGTAACCGGAAGTGTAGAAGTAGATGATGCTAGCGGCGATATTTATGTGGATACCGCTACCTCTTTTACTTTGCTTGATGACGGTTCTGGTAAGGTACGCTTGCATAACGTTGACAGCGAAAATGTCATGAATAGCAGGTTAAAATAGTTCTGGTGAGGTCAAGTGAATTGAATTGCTTGGCCTCATTTGAAAAGTTAATGTGATTAGATCAGGATCGCCTGAAATTAACAGTGTGAGATGGATTCGTTACCATTTAATCTGATACTGTCAAAAACTGAGCCCCCGCTAAACGGGCAGCAGCTTATGTTCGTGGTGGCACATTTGCTTTTACAGCCAAATGCTCAAGATATTGCTCAACGTAATTATCATCCAATGATGAGCGTTGACGCTTTCCATACCAGTGAATAAATGATGAAATCCAGTGGGAGCCGGTCAAACCATCTTGGTGAAGCTGGTTGGTTTACGCTTCCTTACAGTGGTGTTTGGGGAATAATTTCTTCTCAGTATCATCAGGCTTCGAAGGCTGAAGATCATCGTATATGGATTGCACCGCATTTACCGGTATCCCTATCATCTGCGAGCTATTTTTCGGGTGAAGATCCTGCTATGAAGCAGGTAATTAACGTCATTAAAAAGCCATAAATACACTAAAACAATAATGCCGCGTTGAATCATATAGGCTGGTACAATGCGGCGTTAGAAATGAATCATACGACATTCAACCTCACCTTGCGCAAATTGTCACTGAAAATAAGAAATCGCTCGCTAGCTCGCTCTGCTTGTTTGGCGCATACGAGTAAACCATCTCAGTGGTAGCCTTTGATTTTGAAAAAATCGCAGACAATTCTGGCTTCATGCAAGAGGAGGCCAAAATTAGTAATTCTAAATCGAACCTCATTGTGAACGCAGTATTTCTGGTGGTTATATTTGGGATGTTCTGGTATTGTGGCAATTAATAAAAAAGCAAAAAAACACGTCGAAACAGCTACATAGCGGTGGCACCGCTATGTTACTACCCGTTAAGTAATAGTTTGCGCTTATTTTTAATTTAAAGGATTTTATGAAAAGTATTTACGCAACAATCATCGTGTTATTGGTAGCAAATTTAGTTGCAACTATATGGTTTGGGGTAGAGAGAAATTCCTTACCAACAACGCAAATTGAATCGAAGAATGCACTACCCGAACATATAGACAAACATGTAAGAGATGAGCTTTATGAACGATTCGTAAGTGCATATAACGACCGCGATTACAATGCTGTATACGATCTATTTAGTGATTCTTCTAAGGCGCAAATAGACAAAAAGGACATCTTGAAAACTATGGATGAGTTGGTTGAATACTTCGATTCAATTATTCAGGGAGGTTTCAGTCATTCAGAATTTCTTGGACATCAAGGTGATACGAAGCAGTTCAGGCTCGTTTACCCGGTCAAGTTCTCAGAGAATAGTAAGTTCGGAACATCTGGTAAGCTATACGTCACACTAGCAGTGAGAGGTGGTGAGCATGAGGTGTGGGGATTCAATTTACGTTCAGAGTAAGGGAGCTATCAAAGTCTGCTCACTCGCTCACTTTGTTCCATAGGGCAAACAAATCGTACTTTTGGAAGTTAGGCGCGGTATTTTTGCCCTTGATTTAGCTGCTAGCTTTCTTAACAGTTCTTATGCAACATCTACTTTTTAATTGCTTCGGACTGATATTAATGCTGAGTGTTCGTGGTGTCTTAATTGCAGGTAAAATAAAGGATGAGATAGGCTTGAAAAAAGCTTACCTCAACTGGATTATATAAATCAGAAGTAAGTAGCAACTACAAGCCATTATTCACTTGAACTCAAGACAGCAATGATGATTGAGCTATATCATAAATATTGTTTGAACCTGCGTTCAATGCTTGTAGTTGTATTGGTATGTACTGTAGCAATCTTTATTTTCGAATAGAAAACTAAAAAGAGAATAAAGAAAAGAGGTATTAAGCGTTATGTTTCACGAGAGTCTAGTATGAATTACAAATTATTAAATTACCTGATTGCAATCTTATTAATCGTATGTGGGGTATCAAATGTTTTTTTGCGAGATAGTGCAAGTTTCGCGATCCCTTTTATGCTTATAGCTGTGGCCCTTTATATTGGGTTAACGGCACTTTGTGATTATCGAGGCGGTGTTATGGGATACATTGGATGCTTTGCTTTGATCTTTTTGGGGACTGCTTTTGTTCATACACTGTCATACCCATCTGGCGCAGAATTTAGTTTCCTAAATATACGGAACACTGCAGTTTTTATTGTTGGAATGGTATTCATTTATCTTGGAATGGTTCGAAATAGAAAGTTGAAGAATAAAGAATCCATGCAACCGTCCAATGTTGCAGAGGCTGATTAAAGCGTTTATTTGATATTTCGTTACCTAGAAATGCCGAAGTTTTAAAATTCAAACCAAGAGAAACTGGAAAACTCTAGTTTAGAACTTTGTCGTATTAGGGGAAGTGGACAATGCCACCTCACCTTGCGCAAATTGTCACTGAAAATGAGAAGTCGCTCGCTAGCTCGCTCTGCTTATTTTGCCGTGAAAATTAGCACTACATCCTCAAGGCGCCGTCTTTGGTTTTTGGGGTGGGTTTGGTGAGCATGATGCGGCATTGTTCTATATGATGGAGTACCAAGGCGTCATTAGGGGCTTTTTCATGTGCAGCGGTGAAGACATCAAGTGCGTCTTGGAGGGCGTAGCGTTTTCGTAATGCAAGGCCGTGTTTGATGTCGTCAGCAATAAGCAGTTTTTGATCTCGTTCCTTTGCGGGAAGATGATCAAGGATTTCGTATATTTCAACCGCATTTTCTCTGCCTTTTACTTTTACCCACTCTAGCAGCCGATAGGAAAAGTGGCCGTTGGCCTTGGCGGTGTCTAATGCTTGGGCACTGACCACAATATCTGCATTAAATAAGGGGGCAAGCCCCTCTAATCGATAGGCAATATTGACACTGTCTCCAATGACAGTGGTGTCCATTCTATCGTCAGATCCCACTGTACCGATAATCACTGGGCCAAAATGCACGCCAATGCCCACATTGATTGGCGGATAGTTGCTGTTTTGACGGTGCTGGTTATACATTTTTAGCGCTGCGTGTAAGTCTATCGCGGCTTTTATTGCGTCTCTGGCTTTATCTTCGTTTGAGCCTTGAGGGTGATCGAATAACGCCATAATGGCATCGCCAATAAATTTATCAATAAAGCCGCCATTTTGGTGGATGGGATCATTCATCCGCAAAAAATAAGAATTCAAAAAGCGCATTAATTCTTGTGGTGTCATGCGCTCTGACAATGACGTAAACCCTCGAATGTCGCAAAACAGTATGGCCACATCATCTTCATCTGCACGCCCCAACTCGAGCGTGCTGCTGCCATGCTTGGCAAAGTGGTCGACAAATTGTTTAGGAACAAATTTCTGAAAGGTCTGATTCAGTCGTGTTGCTTCGTCGGCTTTGTCGATGAATCGATTTTTACTCGGTTCGGTCTGTATGGGATTTGGTTGTGCGGGAGGAGTAACGAAAGGCTTTAAGGCATCATTTTTTAACGGTGCTTTTAGCTTGCGTATATACCATATCAAGCCGATAACGAGCACTGTGTAGCCAGTTAAAATCACCAGAAGAAAAACAAACAGCGGCTGGCTAAACAGTTCAGATATCATCGTGTTAATTCAGGTTATTTCCGTCCACCTATGCTTGCTTATAACATGGCAGAAAAAGACGGCGCTAACAAGTACCCGATTGAGAAATACAATCAGGTACTTAAGTCAACTATACAAGTGTAGCCATCACCTTATCGACGATAGACAAGGTTTCTGTAATGACATCGTCGGTATGCGCAATCGAAACAAATCCAGCTTCGTATGACGCAGGTGCCAAATAAACACCTTGTTCCAGCATGCCGTGATAAAAGCGGTTAAACCGGTCTGTGTCACAATTAATCGCCTGTTGATAGTTCACGACTTTTTCTACATCTGTAAAAAAGAACCCAAACATACTGCCAGCATAATTCACGGTAAGTGGAATATCGTATTTATCAGCAATGGCTTTTATGCCCAATGCCAAACGCTCGGTATTACTCGACAATGTATCATACATATTCGCGTCTCGAATGGCAGTGAGTGCCGCCAGTCCTGCGGCCATGGCAACTGGATTTCCAGATAGTGTGCCTGCTTGATACACCGGGCCACTTGGCGCAATATGAGACATGATCTCGCGCTTACCGCCAAATGCGCCCACCGGCATGCCGCCGCCGATTACCTTGCCTAAGCAGGTTAAGTCAGGTTGAATGTTATAACGTGCTTGTGCGCCGCCTTGTGCAACGCGAAATCCTGTCATCACTTCATCAAAGATAAGCACCGCACCGTATTGGTCGCAAAGGGCACGTAAGCCCTCCAAAAATCCTTCTACAGGCGGAATGCAGTTCATATTTCCTGCTACCGGTTCAACGATAACACAGGCAATGTCATCACCATGCTCGTTAAAGGCGTCTTTTACTGAATCCAGGTTATTGTATTCTTGGGTTAAGGTATGTTTTGCGATGTCGTCAGGTACACCAGGAGAACTTGGCACGCCCAACGTTAATGCGCCTGATCCCGCTTTTACTAGCAATGAATCGGCATGACCGTGATAGCACCCTTCAAATTTTAATAACTTGTTTTTGCCCGTATAACCACGTGCCAAGCGGATGGCGCTCATGGTGGCTTCAGTGCCTGAATTCACCATACGAACCATCTCCATGGATGGCACCATATCGCTGACCATTTCTGCCATGATCACTTCGGCTTCGGTTGGTGCGCCAAAGCTAAGCCCTTTTTCTGCGGCAGCGACGACGGCTTGGCGAATGCCTGAGTGATTGTGTCCAAGTACCATCGGGCCCCATGACTGCACATAATCAATGTATTGTTTGCCATCGGCATCGAAGATATACGGGCCGTCTGCTCGCTCGATAAATGGAGGCGTTCCACCTACCGCTTTAAATGCACGAACTGGCGAGTTAACGCCACCAGGGATGTGCTGTTGAGCACGTTCAAATAATTGTTGAGATTTTTGCATAATTTACGCTTGATTCTTATTGCTGTACCACGTGACATCACGTTCATATTGACGCACTTTATCCGCGACGCCGAGCGTTAGAGCGAACAGTGCCATTCGTACAAGTACGCCATTGTCAGTTTGTCTGAAAATGGCGAGATTAGGGTGTTGGTTGAGGTCGTTATCAAGCTCATTTGCGTCGGCTCTGGAGTCGCGCGGTAATGGGTGCATGATGACGGTTTTTGATTGAAAGTGTTTGGTATAAATCGCCTGATTCAGACGAAATTTTCCACGATACTTATTGGCTTCTTCCTGACTAGGAAAGCGCTCTTCCTGAATGCGGGTTTGATAGCAAATATCAGCATCAACACTGCCATCTAGCTGGTCAGTGATGGTGATGCGGTGTCCTGCATTGTCTATGGTATCGAGAATATAGTCAGGCATGGCCAATTCGTTCGGTGCAATCAACGTAAACCGCACGTTGTTATACAAACTTAATAACTTTGATAGTGAGTGTACGGTTCGGCCATATTTCAGATCACCGATCATGGCAATATGAAGTCCATCAACAGACTCTCCGTGAGATTGACGTTCTTTGCTGATGGTATATAAATCTAACAACGCTTGGGTTGGATGTTCATTGGGGCCATCGCCACCGTTGATGACGGGAATGCGGCTGCCTTGCGCAAATTCTGCAACAGAGTTAGCGTCGGGATGACGCATTGCAATAACATCAGAATATCCACTCAATACGCGGGCTGTGTCATAAAGCGATTCGCCTTTTGCCAACGCAGAGCTGCTCATGCCTGTGGTTTCTCTCACTTCACCGCCTAATAAATTGAATGCCGTACCAAAACTAACTCGTGTACGTGTACTTGGCTCAAAAAAGAGGTTTCCTAAAATTGCGCCATCTAACACCGTTGTACGTTTGTCGCGGCGTGCATAAGGAACCATAAGATCGGCGGTGTTGAATACCGTTTGAATTGCCTCACGGTCGAATTGATTAACCGAAAGAATGTGATTGCCAGTGAATTTCATCAATATTCAGCATGTTGATTGCAGGTTGGAAAAGGATTTTAACAAAAGCGAAGCCGAAAGGGGATGAATAACGCAACGAAATTCGTAGTTAATTGGCTTGATTGACTACCGAAAGTGGAGCGAATTTTTGACAGGCATTCAACATTTGTAGATTGTATTGCGCAATATACTGGTTGATGACGCTGGCATCTCCGGTCACGACTTTTACACCGCACCGATCTTTTAAGGCTAATTGCTCATTGACTGTCAGTTGCAGCCCTGGAATCGTCTCGTCGTTTTGTGTCATCAAAAAAGCAAAGCGCTGATTACCTGCAGCCAAATTGGCGTCGGCGACAGGGTCGGCATAATGCATATCAACAAGGGAAAGCGGTGTAGTATTCGTGGGCATGATGGATGGGGGTGCTTCCTGTTTAGCAGAAAAAGCACCGCTGCACCCTGATACCAGTGCAACCGCTGAAACTATTCCTATCACTCTCACGAAGTACATACCTTTATTGTTTGCCCGAAAATGATCCCTATCGGCTTTAATTTAGCACACCTTCTTAACAGAACGCATCCTTTTCGCTCTTGAATCAGGGAATAAAAACGGAATCACATAAATGAGTCGAGATTGTCTGAAAAATGCACTAGGATAAGTTCAGGAATAGGTTAACTTGTTGAAAGTGCTGGAAAACACTATGTACACACGATTACTTCAATACACATTATTAATGTCGGTGGTTTTAGCTAGCTTTACTGCTCATGGGGCATGCAAAGCGCGAAACGTGGTATTGCAAGTATTAGGTTCAGGTGGGCCAGAGCTGAATGACGGACGTGCATCTACAGGTTACTTGCTGTGGCACGAGAACAGGGCCAAAGTGCTCATTGATGCTGGCTCAGGAACGAGTTTAGCATTCGGAAAAGCAAAGGCGAATGTGAATGATGTCGAGGCTATTTTGCTCAGTCATTTACATGTTGATCACGTTAACGATTTACCTGCCTATATTAAAGGAAGTTACTTTACTGGCCGAACGATGCCAATGCGTATCTTGGGGCCAGCGGGTAATGCATTGATGCCAGCCACATCTGTGTATATCTCTCGATTATTAGGAGAAAGCAGCACGTACCCTTACCTGAAAGAGTATATTCTTTCTGGCACAGACAGCGACTACAAAATTACAACCCAAGACATTGGACTGAATACACGAAATCCCGTGAGCTTTGCTATCAATGATGCAATAAAAGTACGGGGGATTGGCGTGGATCATGGGCCCGTTGCAGCGTTAGGGTGGCGCGTTGATATTGGCGCGTGCTCTATTAGCTTTTCTGGAGATACCACAAACAAAACAGATGGTTTTGCCAGATTAGCCAAAGGGAGTGACATTGTGGTGATGCACAATGCTATACCAGAAGAGGCGTCAAAAGAGGCTAAAGCCTTACACATGACACCCACTGAGATTGGCAGGCTAGCGCGAGATATCGGCACACCTCATATTGTTATTTCTCATCGCATGAATCGCACTAACGGGATAGAACTAGAAACCACTAAAGCCATTCGGCAGCATTATTCTGGCAGTATCAGTTTTGCAGAAGACATGAGTGTATTTCGTGTTGGACACATCGAAGCTGAAAAACTGTAAATTGGCGATTGCTGGGCTTAACATTTGTGTTCTCTGCTAAAGCGCTTGATGATCCAAAATGGCAAAAAACTGCGCGAGCGTGCGCGAAACATGTTCACTCTCATCTATTTCCGATAGGTCGCACGGCAAGCTCAGCATTTCCGTGAAATGAAAGTGCCCCTTTAGTAGGTTTAACAAGCATACCGCAGCGTGACGCGCCATATCTTCTGAGAGCGTAAAGTGGGGACTATGATAAAAATACTCTGTAAGCAAATTAATCTCAGAAACTGGGCCTGACTCATAAAAGATTTCTGCCACTCTCGGATTGCTCGCCCCCTCTGCTATCACGATGCGATGCATGGCAATGACTTGTTTGTCTCGAAGTAGTGATACAAAACGTGAACCAAACTCATGCAGCACCGCTTTAGGCTCGCGATTTGGGTCGAGTAACGCGGTTTTATCCAATTGGTATTCACCGCACTTCTGACTGATAACAGCCGCGAATAAGTCATCTTTGCTATTAAAGTGTGAATAGACCGTTTGCTTTGATACACCCGCCGTCGTGGCGACCATATCCATTGATGTTGAACTGACACCATTGGCTAGAAATAGATCGGTGGCAGCGTCTAAAATGCGTTTCCGCTTTTCGATACTTTTTGGGCGTCCTGCTTTATTTCCCGTAGGGTTTACATCGATTTGAGTGGTTTCTAAAGTCACGCGCAACAGCTACCTAAATGTTAAATTTTAATTACCAAACTAGACGGTCTAGTATTTATAGACTAGACTGCATTACATCTCAACATATCAAGACGTATTTAGCGAAAAATCCGTATGAACCTTTCATCCACGTCTGCAAAGACCGATTTTATAAAAATTTCGGCGGCTTTGCTTGTTCCATTTATTGGTTTGGTGGCGTTGCTGGTGTTTGCCGGTGATGCATCAAATGGCGACGACTTCAATCAAGCCAAATTACATCAAGTCAATGTTGTTCCGCTTGAGCAACAACAGGCCTACCAACAGCAACGTATCGTGTATGGCAATATAGAAGCGCGCCGAACTGCAGATTTGGGCTTTGAATTTGCGGGAAAGCTAGCGTCAATGAATGTGGATGAAGGGTACTATGTAAAAGCTGGCGACGTATTAGCCGAGCTTGATTCAAGTCGTTTGCAGGCGCAGCTTAATGCACAAAAAGCCGCCCAAAAACGTAATGATGCTAACGAAGCGTTGGCAGTTTCAACCCTTAAACGTGTAGAAGATTTAAGCCAGCGAAATTTAGATTCGAAACAGCGCTTAGATGAATCGCGGCAGCAACTCAAGTCGGTGCGTGCTACGCGTGAAGAGATAAACGCGAACATACAACGCCTGCAAGTGGAGCTTGAAAAGTCTCAAATACGTGCGCCTTTTGATGGCTATGTGGTTGCCCAATATAAAGACGCAGGTAGCGTAATATCGCCTAGTGCACCCATTATCACGCTTCGAGAGTTTGGTGAGCTTGAAGCTCGATTCGCCATGCCGATGCGTCATGCGCGAACGTTTTCGAACAAAAACAAACAGACAGTTCATTACCTCAACGTTGGAGAGAAACAGTACGCTGCGAAGCTGAAATCTGCGAGTCCGAATCGTAATCTACAGACCCGAACTGTTGATGTGATATTCACGCTAGACGAAGGGCAGGACACATTATTACCTGGTGATTTGATTGCATTGGCGATGCGAGAAGTGATTCAGGAAAAGGGGTTTTGGGTGCCAAAATCTGCACTCAATAGTGGTGTGCGCGGGCTTTGGACGCTGTACACCGTCGCCGATACACAAAAGCAGCAGGTAATCGCCAAATCGGTTGAGCTTCTGTACAGCGAAGACAACAAAGCCTTTGTAAGAGGCACATTTACCGATAATGAATTGGTGGTGGTGTCTGGCGTACACCGTCTGGTGCCGAACCAAATGGTCGTCGCAGTTATGCAAAATGCAGGCGTAATGGCTGCAAAGGGGCATTATGAGTAGTGAACAGAAGCGATTACCTTGGTACTCGGTATTTTTTAGAAGTGGGCACTTACTAGCACTATCTATTATTGTAATTTTAGTGGCCGGATATTCAGCCGTAACTAATCTGCCACGTCTTGAAGACCCACGTATTGACCTGCGCAATGTACTGGTTATCACGCCGTATCCCGGCGCGAACGCTGAACGGGTTGAAGCCTTAGTCAGCGATGTTATTGAAGATGAATTGCGTCAGCTGCATGAAATCAATGAAATACGCTCCACGTCTCGGGCGGGGATTTCAGTCATGACAGTAGAGCTACAGCCATGGGTATCGAATGATACTAACGAGCAAATATTTTCAAAAATTCGCGACCGTCTTGCCGACGCGTACCAGCAGTTTCCTCAAGGTGCAGGTGAACCCATTTTAGAAGATCAGCGGGGGGCAACTGCGTTTACTTTGCTGGTGGCTCTTTCACCGTCTGCGACTTTGGATGGAGCACCTGACAATGAGCAGGCTATGACCATCGTGTCGCGTATGGCGAGTGAGCTAGCAGACACGCTTCGAAATGTCAGTGGCACAGAATTAGTACGCACTTACGGCCATTTAGATGAAGAAATCACCGTCGAAGTGGATCCTTTCGAGCTTGCTTATTCAGGTATTACATTCGCGCAACTGAGTCAAAAAATTGCGGGCGCAGATCCTAAATTACCTGCTGGTGTACTGCGTGATGAAACACAAAATAAGCGCCTACAAATTGCCACCGCGCTAGATAGTGTGCAAGTTGTTAGACAAATCCCAATTGCTGACACCGGAACGGGTGGCTTTTTGAAGTTAGGGGATATTGCATCCGTATCACGTCAGTGGCGTAATCCACCGCAAGATATTGCCTTTGTGAACGGTGAGCGCGTGGTGTTTGTGGCTGCGCGGATGCAAACCACCGTGCGTGTTGATGTTTGGACTGAGCGTGCGAAAGCAGCATTAGCGACGTTTAATCAGCGTCATAATGGTACAGTAGAAGCCAGTATTGTTTTTGAGCAAAATGTGTACACCGAAGCGCGTTTGACTGAGCTCACTCAGAATTTATTGCTGGGTTGTTTGGTGGTGATGGCAGTAATTTTCCTATTTATGGGATGGCGCTCGTCATGGATCGTGGGTTTAGCCTTGCCCTTGTGTGCGGCGTTTGCAGTCTTTTCGCTTGGCTTTTTTGACGAACAAATCCATCAAATGTCGATATTCGGTATTATCATCGCTATTGGGCTGTTGATTGATAACGCCATTGTGATTACCGATGAGATTCGACAGCACTTGCTAGATGCGAACTGCACTCGCATTGATGCATTGGTAAAGAGCCTTAAACATTTATTTTCGCCGCTATTGGCTTCAACCTTAACCACCATTCTCGGATTCATGCCGATTTTTCTGTTATCGGGAAATATCGGAGACTTTATTGGTTCTATTGCGATATCTGTTGTCATGGCGTTAATTGGGTCGTTGTTTATCTCATTAACGATTATTGCTGCTCTTGCAGCACGATACTTACCAAGAGGGCAAGAGGCTGTATCGCAGGAACAACAGCTTACGGGGCATTGGTGGCAAGAAGGGATACGCTTTTCTCCTTTGACTACGTGGTATAAAACAAGGCTGACTGCAGCTGTCGAGAAGCCTTGGCTACCCGTTGCGGCGGTAGTGGTGTTTTCTCTCGGAGGCTTTGTATTGGCTGGCCAGCTAGGTAATGTTTTCTTCCCAAGCGCAGACCGCGACCAGTTTGAAGTGTATGTTTGGACGCCAGAAGGCACGTCTATTCATGCCACCCGAAAAGAGGTCGAGGCGGTGAATCAGTTTGTTCAGAGCGAATCGGGTGTAGAGCAAGTTACATGGTTGGTGGGAGGTTCGACACCCTCGGTGTATTACAATCAGGTGATGACGCGAGACAATACCCCACATTTTGCTCAAGCGGTGATATCAACAGAGAGTGTAGCGCGTGCCAAAGCGTTAATCCCAGCGCTTCAACACAAATTAGACGACCACTTTCCGCAGTTAAAAGTAGTGGTAAGAGCGTTTGGGCAAGGCCCACCAATATCTGCGCCGATTGGTGTTAAAATATTTGGTCCAGATATCGAGGTGTTGAATCGCTTGGGGGAGGAAGTGCGCCGACATATGGGGGCACAACCTGGCGTGATTAATACAACGGCAACGGTATCATTTGGTGAGCCAGAAATACGCCTAGACGTACATCGTGATGTAAGCGCATTGGCTGGGCTGTCATTGGCAGATATTGCGGCGCAATTACAAGGCGCATTAGATGGGCGCGTTGGAGGCAGTATATTAGAGGGAACCGAAGAAATTCCCGTGCGTATTCGTGTGCCCGAAGCACAGCGTAGCGATATGAATTCGTTGTCTGCCATGCCTTTGCATGCTTATGCAAATAGGCCGATTCCACACTCAGATGCGCCCGCCCTGACAGTAGGCGCGCTTGGCGACCTTTACATAGAACCCAGCGTTAGCAGTATTACCCGCCTCGACGGAGAGCGTGTCAATATCGTGGAAGGGTTTCTGATGCCCGGCGTTACAGCGGTAGATGTGAGCAATCGCCTTCAGACATTGCTTCGCTCTGATGCGTTTGCCTTGCCTGATGGTTACCGATTGCAGATGGCAGGTGACGCTGATGAACAGCAAGAGGCGTTAGGGCTTTTAGCTGCATATGCTCCCGTATTGTTGGTGTTGATGGTAACCACCTTAATTATCACTTTCTCAAGTGTACGATTGGCATTGGTGATTGCATCCGTCGCGATATTGTCTGTGGGAATGGGCATGTTTAGTTTGTGGTTATCGGGATTACCGATTGGGTTTAATCCACTGTTAGGCTCAGCAGGGCTAATTGGCGTGGCGATTAACGGATCAATTGTGGTCATTGCCGCTATCAAGGCAAATCCAAATGCACGGCAAGGTAACGCTGACGCCATTGTGTCAGAAACCATGAGTTGCAGCAGACACATTTTGTCGACTACCTTCACGACGGTGGGCGGATTTATTCCGTTGCTGCTGTTCAGTGAAGGAACATTCTGGCCACCTTTGGCTGTTGTGCTAGCGGGTGGCGTCGGCTTTTCTGTCTTGCTCTCGCTGGTGTTTACACCATTAGTCGTTGGGCATTTAGCGAGAAAAGGCAAGCTCAGAGGAGCATCAGCTTCTTCTGAATCAACCACACTTGGAGCGGTGACAGCCACCCATTTGCAGTAGCTTGAGGTTTTGCTGCAACGTCGTACAATGAAGTTATGAACAATTTCATGGGTAGCGGCGTAAAAAATGCAATTCTCCGATAAGCGTTCTGACAAATCGCGAGATCGCACTTTGTTCGCTCGCTGGTGGAATACGCAGTGTCAGCGTTGTAAGCAATGGCGACTAATCTTGCTGTGGGCGTTAATTATGTTTGTGGTGTATTTTTATGTCTGGTAGTGATGATGCATTAATGATTCGGCCTGAAGCCAAGAAAAACGGAATCACCTGCTTAGCGATTGGCTGTGCTGGCGGCGGTTTCTCATTGCTGTTATTTGCAATTTTACCGACTGCAATTAACTTGTCTGCCATATTTCTATTAAGTGCGTCTATCGTTGCAATATTGATTGGCTGGTTTAAGCTGCGTGAACCCGAGCACAGCATGGTGATTTCAAGGCAAGATATTGCGTATTATCACCGAGTAGGTAAGTGGTCGTTGACGTGGAAGAACATTATTCGCATTGACACGCCGAGGGTGTCTCACGGTATTGATTTGAGAGAGCTCGATTTGATAGGCATCAAAATTAATGAGTATGCGCCCTTTTTAGATTCGATTAGTCCTCGTTTGGCATCGCATTTATTAATGGAGCAGCGCGCCTTATTGCTACAAAATGATAATTGCAAGACAGGCCAATTCTACAGCGAATCGTTGATTGAAAATGACACCTTTAAATTTGCTGATGGGCGTGTGATTACTGGAATCAAAGCCATGTTTGCTAATAGAATGCGTAACTTACGAGAGCGCTTAGGTTACGATATTTTTATTTCTAGTGCTGAACTTGATCGCAGCAAAGATGAATTTGTGTCTTTGCTTAGGCAGTGCCAAAATCAGGTGCGTTTACATCACCAAGATCATTAAGTTGCTTCTCGATAGCCGACACCACCAGTTCTCCTTCGCTAAGCAACACAGAAATACGCTCTGCCAGTTTATGAGTGGTGTTTTTCTTCAGTTTGCTTTCAATTTCGTCGCATAGCGATTGCAATTTAGGTACGCCCGTGTAGCAACAGGCACCATGTAGCTTATGGACAAGGTTTTGTGTCGCAGTCAGATCGTGGGTTTTCCAACTACTTTCAATTTGTAGCAAAATAGCAGGCAATTGCTCGTTAAATGCCATAAGCATATCTTTGGCTGCGTCTTTGTTGTGATTGGCACGGGTAACCGCGAGATCCCAATCTAAACTAGGCACAGAAATCGGTTCACTAATCAGCGAGCCACACCAACGCTTAATCAACACGATTAATTCATTTAAATCTAACGGTTTAGGCAAATAATCATCCATACCTGATGACAACAAACGCTCTTGTTCTTCTTTAAATGCGTGTGCGGTAACGGCAATGATGGGGGTACCAATATTTAACTCTGTATGGCGAATTGCTTGCGCTGCTTGTAAACCATCCATATTGGGCATTTGCACGTCCATCAATATGAGATCGAACTCTTCTTTTTGACAAAGGGAGACGGCATCTTCGCCTGAATAGGCCAGTGTGAGTTCAAGCGGAGACGGCTTCAACCATGTTTTCAATAATCGAAGGTTCATTTCCATATCATCTACGGCCAATACGCGCGCTCTTGGTAAAGATTG
Source organism: Fluctibacter corallii (assembly GCF_025751585.1). Lineage (GTDB taxonomy): Bacteria > Pseudomonadota > Gammaproteobacteria > Enterobacterales > Alteromonadaceae > Fluctibacter_A > Fluctibacter_A corallii. The sequence continues at coordinate 44,607 of NZ_JAOWKX010000011.1, read as the reverse complement.
CAAATTATCTTGCAGTTGGCTGTGCCCGGATTCTGTCGGGGCGGCAGACAAATTATCTAGTTTGGCTGGTGTTAATGGTAAGCGAATCCGCCCATTTACCCTAGACTCCAAATGCATAGAGCGAAAGACGGGCTCTGCGCCAGAGAAGAGTAAAACAATATTGTTTACAGGAAAATGTGCGGCCAACTCCATCGTATCTTGGCGCTTGCTTGCGTACGCATGAGGAAGTGTTAAAAACAATGTATCGAAGCGCTGATTGGCGTCATGCTGAGACACGGTTAGGAAGTCCATCCGTTCTGCACTGGTAACGCGACAGCCAAGTAAAGTTAGCATTCTAGAAGAGGCTCGTCGAGTAAATGGATTAGGGTCAATCAGTAAAACAGGCTTGCGTCGCCAGTTTTCGCTCGTGGTTAAGGCTGTGTTTGCATTTAACAGATTCAGGCGCAACGAAATGATAAAGCAACTGCCTTCACCGGGTGTACTTTTAAGGTTTATGGTGCCTCTCATTAGTTTGACGAGTTGCTGACATATCACCAATCCCAATCCCGTCCCTTGGTAGGAACGACTCAGCGCATCATCTACTTGCGAGAAAGCACTGAATAGCTTTTTTCGGTCGGTATCGCTAATACCGATGCCCGTATCTTCTACGTTAAATGTGAGTTCGTACATGCCATGTTCAAGACTTTTACCTCTAACACGTAAGCTAATATATCCTGTTGGTGTGAACTTTAATGCATTGCTCAGTAGGTTGTTGAGGATCTGCTTAATCCTCATCACATCACCAATTAGTTTATTCGGCAGCGGATCTAAATCTAAAACAAATTCAAGATTTTTCTGGTGTGCCGACTTTGACATCACACTCACCATTTCTTCTACAAGCTGATTGGGAGAGAAGGGGTTATTGTTAATTTGCAATTTACCCGCTTCAATTTTTGAAACGTCGAGTACATCGTTAACGATACCGAGTAAGCTGTCTGCGGCTGCATTAATAATACGTATTTGTTCTTGCTTTTCTTCGCTTAGAGATAACTGAGTGAGCTCTTTACTAAAGCCTAAAATCGCATTGAGCGGTGTGCGAATTTCATGGCTCATATTTGCCAAAAATTGCGATTTAATATGACTCGCCTTTATTGCATCTTTGCGGGCAATATCTAGCCGAACATTTTGTTCTTCAATAAACTCCATATTGTTTCGAAGATCATCGGTAGCCTGCTGGATCTCTCTTTCAAGCTCACTGTGAGTTTTGTCTACCAATGCCACAGAGAACAAGCACGCTTGCAAGAACACACTGAATTGGAAGCAGTAGGTGGTGAAAAAATTGCTGGGCAACACACCAATCAAATTCATGATACCAATTAACGCTCCAGCACCTAGCAAACTCCAAGCAAGAATAAAGTAGCGCGATGAATAAAAGTGATTTAAATAACTTTCAAATCCAGCTAATAAGTAGCTTGATGTTGCCAATATTGCGACAACAAATACTAATCCATTTTGCCAAAGAGGCGGGATTAAATTGAAAATCGAACAGGCACCAAGTACCGCCAGTGCGGCTAAACAGGTTTCAATAATCGGAGCAAGGCGAGGGGATGTGTCCCGAATATCTAGAAAAATATAGGTGAAGATACCTGACGTAAATGCAATTAATACATACACCAAATCGATATGCTGACCAAGCCATACCGTAAAAGAGACAGGAAACATCATTTGCAGATGTCCACCCCAGCTGAATTGCCAAATCACAACGGAAAGAACAAACACCACATAGGCAAGCATGCTCTTCTCTTTTTTGCTGGGATAAAGAATCAAGCTGTAAATTGCGAGAATGATCAGGCCGCCGTAAAACAGTCCCCAAATTAACGTATCGTAGAATGACGTGCGTGTATGGACTGTCTTTGATTGTATTTCCATCGGCGCGATGATGTTGCTTGCATTCGTCTCAAGCCTGACAAATAGATCGAGTTGAGTGGCAAAGGGCAACGTCGCTTCAAGGGTAGGGAAGCGGAACTGTTGGCTTGGGCGTAACTTTCCTTCACTGGATTGAGCAAGTAGATCGTCACCAGACATTAAGTAAAAATCCACTTTATCAAGCTGAGAGTAACTTAAATCAACTACCCAATAGTCGGTGTCGGTCACGTTGCTGAAGGTCGCGTGCAACCACACGCCGCTGTCATGAAAACCGTAATTTGCTGAATCGGATACTACGCGCTTAAATTCATCTGTACGCTTTACGATTTGTTGTAGCGATAGTTCGCGCCCGTCTTCTCTGTACATGGTCACATGACTGGAAAGCCGGATCACTTCTTCGCTATCGATAAGTTGAACTGAAGGTTGAGCAAGGGCTGACGTGCAACTTGCTAACAACGTAAAAATAAACAGAAACCAGTTCAACATAGTAAATACATTTTATAATCGTTAAATTGCATTAAAACATTGCTTAATAAGCTATGGCAATTGATTACGATGGGTTAAAGTGTCATGACGAAATAAAATCGTGTCACGATAACCACAATCTACACTAAAAACAGGATCATACCATGATTAAGTCTTTGACAGTGGCCTTATCTGTTGCCGTTGCAGCGCCTTCATTCGCAGTATCTGTTGAGTCGCTTACGGTGCCTGAGGGCTTTTCTATTTCCGTTTATGCTGAAAATGTTAAAAATGCTCGTCAAATGGCACTCGGTAAAAATGGTGTGGTGTATGTGGGCAGTCGCGGGGCAGGCTTGCTGCATGCTGTGGTAGACAAAGACGGCGATTTTAAAGCGGACGAGGTCATTCAACTGGCAGACAAATTAAATATGCCATCGGGCGTAACCTATAAAGACGGTGATTTGTATGTTTCTGAAGTGAGTAAAATTCACAAGTTCACCAATATTGATCAAACTTACTCGTCAGCGCCCAAATCGGAAGTCGTTATTGATGGTTTACCAACAGAAAAGCATCACGGCTGGAAGAACATTGATTTTGGCCCAGACGGTTGGTTGTATGTGCCAGTTGGCGCACCGTGTAATATTTGCGACCCGAACCATGACAAAGAATTTAATAATCCTGATTACGCCACCATTTTGCGCTTTGACTTAAACACAGGGAAAAAAGAAATTGCAGCCAAAGGCGTGCGTAACAGTGTCGGGTTTGATTGGCATCCTGATACACAACGCCTGTGGTTTAGCGACAATGGTCGCGATTGGATGGGCGATAACTTGCCTCCGTGCGAACTTAATGAAGTCAGTAAATTGGGTGAGCATTTTGGCTATCCGTACTATCACGGTGGCTATGTGCAAGATCCTGAGTTTGGCGTAAATAAGAAAGCCGCAGACTATACATTGCCTGCGTATAATTTGCTGGCTCATGTCGCGCCATTAGGCATTCATTTTTATGATGGAGCAATGTTTCCAAAAGAATATCAGGGCAGACTACTGGTGGCTGAGCATGGGTCATGGAATCGCACCACTAAATCGGGTTACCGCGTGATGATGGCCACGATACAAGACGGTAAAGTTACCCAATATCAGCCCTTTATAGACGGGTTTTTAGATAGCAAAAACGATAGCGTTATCGGCCGTCCTGTCGCTTTTTTGCCGTTACCTGACGGCAGCTTGCTGGTATCTGATGATTTCGCTGATGTCATTTATAGGGTAACCTATGAGCAGTAATGGTTCTATATACAGAACATGTCGATGCGCCCTTGGCACTTTAGTAAAAACAATAACAATGACTTCTTATCTATATGAGTGATGAAATCAGTATTAACAGTGATGGTATAGAGCAGTTACCACTGCGTCGCTTCACTGAAGACGCCTACCTAAATTATTCGATGTACGTCATTATGGACAGGGCGCTTCCCCATATCGGTGATGGCTTAAAACCCGTTCAACGCCGTATTATCTATGCGATGTCAGACTTAGGGCTAAGCGCCACCGCAAAGTATAAAAAATCTGCCAGAACGGTGGGTGATGTACTGGGTAAATTTCATCCACACGGTGATTCTGCCTGCTATGAAGCGATGGTGCTGATGGCACAGCCGTTTTCTTATCGCTATCCACTCGTAGACGGTCAGGGTAACTGGGGCGCCCCAGATGATCCTAAATCGTTCGCGGCAATGCGATACACCGAAGCACGATTATCTCGCTTCAGTGAGGTATTGCTGAATGAGTTAGGCCAAGGAACCGTAGATTGGACGCCCAACTTTGATGGTACGTTGCAAGAACCGAAAGTATTGCCATCACGATTGCCGCACATTCTCCTTAATGGCGTAACCGGCATTGCTGTCGGTATGGCAACGGACATTCCGCCTCACAACGTGCGAGAACTGGCCAATGCTTGCGCCCACTTGCTTGATAACAGTAAAGCTGAGCTTGCTGACTTGTTAGGTTTTGTACAAGGGCCTGATTACCCTACCGAAGCTGAAATTATTACGCCGCGTGCTGATATTCAAAAATTGTACGAAACTGGGCGTGGCTCAATCAAAATGCGAGCGGTATTTCAGGAAGAGAGCGGCGAGATTGTCGTGACCGCGCTTCCGCATCAGGCGTCAGGGGCCAAAGTGCTAGAGCAAATTGCGGCGCAAATGCAAAGTAAAAAGCTGCCCATGGTAAGCGACTTACGGGATGAGTCTGATCATGAGAATCCGACCCGCATCGTGATTAGCCCTCGCTCAAACCGCGTGGATATTGAGCAGCTGATGCAACACCTGTTTGCTACTACCGATTTAGAAAAAAGCTACCGTGTTAATCTGAACATGATTGGCTTAGATGGCCGCCCACAAGTAAAAGACCTAAGGGTGATTCTCACTGAGTGGCTGACATTCAGAAAAGATACGGTTGTACGTCGTTTACAGCACCGTTTAGATAAAGTGCTGGCAAGGTTGCATATTCTTGAAGGTTTAATGATTGCCTTTTTGAATATCGATGAAGTGATTCATATTATTCGTCATGAAGATGAGCCTAAAAAAGAACTTATGGCGCGTTTTGGGTTGTCGGATAAGCAAGCCGAGGCGATTCTTGAATTAAAGCTTCGTCATCTAGCGAAATTGGAAGAAATCAAAATTCGCAGTGAGCAAGACGAGCTGGCGCGTGAGCGTGATGAGCTTCAACAATTGCTGGGTTCAGATCGCCGCTTAAAAACGTTGATTAAAAAAGAAATTCTTGCCGACGCTGAAAAGTACGGAGACGACAGACGTTCGCCTATCGTTGAGCGAAACGAGGCTAAAGCCCTGTCTGAAAAAGAGCTGGTGCCGTCTGAGTCGGTCACCATTGTGTTGTCAGAAAAAGGGTGGGCGCGCTGTGCCAAAGGGCATGATGTTGACGTTGAAGGATTGAGCTACAAAGCAGGAGACAGTTATCGGGCCAGTAGCAAAGGCCGGAGTAATCAACCGGTTGTCTTTTTAGACAGTTCAGGTAGAACGTTCTCATGTGATGCTCACAGTTTGCCGTCGGCGCGAAGTCAGGGCGAGCCACTCACCGGACGATTTAATATTGTTGGTGGCGAAACCTTTGAGCATGTATTGACGGGCAATGACGAACAGCGTTTCTTGATGGCCTCAGATTCAGGGTACGGCTTTGTCGGCAAGTTTGCTGACATGGTTAGCAAAAATAAAGCGGGTAAAGCATTTTTAACCATTCCATCCGGTGGTAAAGCATTAGCTCCGATGTCGGTTAAACATTTAGATACCGACTGGTGCTTAGCGATTTCTAATGAGGGGCGTATGTTGATGTTCCCACTGCGTGACTTACCGTGTTTAGGTAAAGGTAAGGGCAACAAGATCATCAATATACCTTCAGCTAAAGCACAAAGCCGAGAAGAGTTTGTAAAAGTGCTGGCCGTGGTGCCTGATGGTGCGCATGTGAAGATCGTAGCAGGAAAGCGTAGCATGACGCTATCGGCTGCCGATTTAGAACATTATCAAGGTGAACGTGGGCGTCGCGGTAACAAATTGCCTCGCGGTTTGCAGCGTGTAGATAGCATCGAGGTGGATTTACCGGCATCCGCTGAACAAGCGTTAGACGTAGATGCGCCAAGCGATGGAGAAAACACCGTTTAACGCTAACAAAAACAAACATCGAAAAGCAAAAAGGGCAGAGTGATATCTGCCTTTTTTCTTTGCTGTTAAATCTCTTTATGCTTAATAACTACTACCCTGAACGGAGGACTTCAGGGAAACATTAGGCTTTGTCGCTAGCAACAAAGGTGACATTGCTTTGACCATTTCGGGTGTCGAACGTCAGTTTTCTGTAACCAAATTCACCTACATCGACAGTGTCTACCTGAACGCCATGTTTGTGGCAAAGGGTTAACGCAATCAGCGCATTCTTTTCGCCTACAGGTGCGACTTCCATGGGTAAATCATGCTTAGAAAAATGCAAGTTCGCAGGCGGCTTTCCCAGCATGTTGCCGCCGCCATATATATTTGCAGTGAATTTAGATAAATCTGCGTGGCGCTTTTTAGCTTCTATTTCGAACGCTTTAAAGCAGTCTTCAGCGTAGCGACAATCGATATGTCTGTCTGGTGTGGTTTTGTTATCTGGGAGCGCAAAATGGCAGATGCCTGCGAGTTTTCTGTCGGGGTGCCATAAGGTGACGGCAATGCACGAACCCAGCAAGGTGTGAACAATGCGGTTACCGCGCCCAAACACGAGTTCGCCGATGTTGAGTACCAGTTTTTTCGGATTTTTTTGATTCATTTTCTGCTTCGAATGCTATAGCCAGTGGCATTTAAGAGCGTCGATGCTACTTTCTCTAACGGTAACTCAGACAGCGATGCGCCTAATTCATGCGCGGCCCTTGGCATGCCGTACACCACACAGGTGGCTTCATTTTGAGAATAGGTTTTGCCTCCTGCTTCACGTAATTCTAATAGGCCTTTTGCGCCATCATCCCCCATGCCAGTGAGAATAACCGCAGCACAATTGCTGCCTGCGACATTTGCCGCCGAGCGCATCAGTACATCAACAGAGGGGCGGTGGCGAGAAACGGGAGGGCCTTCTTTTAGGCTGATAAAGTATCGGGCCCCACTGCGTTTAATTAACATGTGCTGATTTCCAGGCGCGATATACGCGTGGCCTTTAATAATACTTTCATTGTCAGAGGCTTCTTTTACAGTAATGCGGCATATCTGATTGAGTCGATTAGCAAAGGAACGAGTAAACCCTTCTGGCATATGTTGAACCACAGCGATACCGGGGCAATCCAGTGGCATTGATTCCAATACGGAGCGAACGGCTTCTGTGCCACCTGTAGATGCACCAATAAGAATAATCTTTTCAGTGGTTTCTGCCATAGCTTTGTGCGTCTGCCCACGAGAGACAACGGCGTCTGCCGACAGTTTCTGTTTGGTGGCTTTCTTTTTACTTAGTTGCCTGACATTGGCTTGCGCAGCCGCGCGAATGATATCAAAAATATGCTCATGTTCAGCAGATACAAATTCCTTTAAAGCCACGGTGGGTTTGACGATGATATCGACTGCGCCTGCTTCTAACGCACGAATACGAGAATCACTTCCGTCGCCTACAAGCGTTGAGCAAATAACCACGGGAAGGGGGTGTTGCTCCATAAGTTTACGTAAAAATGTGAGCCCGTCCATGCGGGGCATTTCTACATCAAGAAGCAGCACATCGGGGGCCCGCTTGCGCATCTTTTGTGCGGCGATGTAAGGGTCGGGGGCAACATCAATGAGCGCAATGTCATCTGCCAACTTAAATATTTCAGTAAAGCATTGCCTAACCAGTGCAGAGTCGTCTACTAACATCACTTTGATGGCTGGTTGGCTCATGATGAGATTTTCCTATACACAGTGGGAACCAGTTGCTCAATGCCTTCGATACCCCGAATCGACTCAGAATGGCCGATAAACAGAAGCCCATCATCTGTCAGTTTATTCAAAAACTGTCGAATAATGCGCTGGCGAATGTCGTCGCTAAAATAAATCATCACATTGCGACAAAAGATCACATTGAACTTCGGCATCGCAGCATAGTTGTCATTCAACAAATTAAACTGCCCGAAACGAATGTGCTGGCGAATATCTTGAGAGATTTTAATAATGGGTTTGGTTTTGTCTCGGTGTTTGAGTAGAAAACGTTTTCTTACGCCTTCTGGAATGGGCTGAATTTGATTGCGTAAATACAACCCTTTGCTGGCAATCTCTAACATTTCCAGTGAAATGTCGGTGGCGGTAATAGAAAAATGTTGCCCCAATAATGGCTTAAGTACCATCGCCAAGGTGTAAGGTTCTTCTCCGCTTGAACAGCCAGCGCTCCAAATGTGAAAGTGCTGTTTCTCCGATTGGGAACGTCGCCAATTCGTTACGTGAGTTTCGAGCACGGGATAGTGGCTTGCCTCACGAAAAAACTCCGTTTTGTTTGTGGTCAAATTATCAATTAGGTGGATATGTTCTTCTTTGGTGCTCAATGCATAGTCAATGTAGTCACCCAAAGAGGGAATGGATAGCGCGTTTTGGCGCTTACGCAAGCGCGACTCAACGAGGTTACGTTTTTGTTCAGGAAGTTGAATGCCTACGCTGTCGTGGATGAAGCTGGCTACACGCGCATGATCGCGGGGTGTGAGCCTATCACGTTCCATCACTTTCCTCTATTACGGTTTCTGAAGGCTCACTGCCATCCGCAATATGCTGGAGTTCATCATCTGAGAATATGCGAGCCAGACTCAATAAGATAATCAGCAGCTTGTTATACTCCACCATGCCAAGAATAAATTTGTTATCAATGACATTGCCAAGTTTTGGGGGCGGTTTAATGTCTGAGGTGTCTAATTCGACGACTTCTTTTACGCTATCAGCCAGTAACCCTAAAGCAAAAGATTCACCCGATAGTTTGACGTCAATAATAATAATGCAGGTATTCACCGTAGGCTCAGAGACGTTGAGTGAAAAATACAGGCGTAAATCTACGACGGGTATCACTTGTCCGCGAAGGTTAATGACGCCCAGCATAAAGTCAGGTGAGCGCGGCACGCGTGTAATGGGGCGATATTCGATCACTTCTTGAATTGCACTTATCTCCGCCCCGAAACAATCTTGATCGAGAAAGAATGACAGAACTTGTAACTTTTTAATGCTCGCTTCTTCCATCGTTCTGCCCTCTTAGTACTTCACAAAGTCATCGTCATTATCATCAAGATCTAAATCAATGGTTTTATTTTCACTTGATGCTGGCTTTTTAAGGCCGACATGGGGTTTCGCTTTAAAGTTGGGTTTACTCGGAGGTGAAGGGCGGCGTGACTGGCTGGTGGTATGCATAGCGTCAAGTTGGAAGAACGACATGCTCTCATTCATTTGCTCGGCTTGGGCACTTAATTCTTCTGATGTTGACGCCATTTGTTCTGCTGATGCTGCAGCTTGCTGAACGACTTGATCAAGCTCCTGCAAGGCTTTATTAATTTCCGCTGCGCCTTTATCTTGCTCAACCGTTGCGGCGCTAATTTCTTGCACTAACTGCGATGTACGTTGGATATTAGGAACCAACGACTCTAGCATGTTGCCGGCTTTTTCAGAGACTTCTAGCGTATCTCGGGATAACTCTACAATTTCACCTGCGGCAGATTGACTACGTTCAGCAAGTTTTCTCACTTCAGCGGCCACCACGGTAAAGCCTTTTCCGTGTTCTCCAGCACGTGCCGCCTCTATAGCCGCATTCAGGGCGAGTAAGTTGGTTTGTCGTGCGATTTCCTCAATAATATTGATTTTCTCAGCGATGTTTTGCATTGCTTGTACAGACCTAACCACCGCTTTGCCAGATTCTTCTGCGTCTTGTGCCGATTGCTGCGCGATTTGCTCTGTTTGTCTGGCGTTATCCGCGGTGTGAGTAATATTCGAAGACATTTCTTCCATTGCCGATGCAATTTCTTCCAGTGACGCGGCTTGCTCTGTGGCGCCTTGTGCAATCTGCTGGCCTGTTGAGGACAGCTCTCCACTGCCAACAGTCACGTTGGACGATGCCATCTGTACATCACTGACTACCGTTTTTAATTTGTCATTCATGCGTTTAAGAACGGCATATAAATCTGATTCTGCATAGCCACTATCAAAATGTTGGTTCAAATCGCCCTCGCCAATACGAGACAAGGCTTGAGAGACTTGCTTTATGCGCAGCGTGGCTAAAACGGCAACGGCAATGGCAATAATGATTGAACCGATGGCCGTCATGATTAGGTTGCGGCGAACATTGAGGTAATTTGCGGTGCTTTCTTCGGTAGACTTTTGCAATGAAACTTCGTTACTTTCCATCAATTGTTTTAGTAAGGTTTCCAATTGTGTAAGTAAGCCTTCACCCTCATTTACCACCAAGTCAAACGCGCGAGCGTTACCATTTTCCATAGACTTTTCAGCCACTCGCTTTTGTATGTTTCTATAGTCTGTGAATCGTCGTTGTACGTCACTGATAAAGGCTTCGTCTGTAGGGAGAATGGTTTTCAATTGTATTATAGCTGCGTTAACATCTTCCTCGACGCGGTTCATGGCGCTGTCGTCTGCCTTCATGTTTTCTTGGCTTCTTGCCATTATCAGGTTTTTCTCTAGCCTGAGTAGTTCTGCGATGCCTCGATCAATTCGGCTAAACACAAACAACGTATCTATCTGTTGTTTAATGCGGCTCGTGTTTGTCATGGCGTTAATTTCACTCTCTAGTGATTCTCGTCGCCGCTTGATACGATCTTTAATATCTGTGTGAGCGCTAAAGGCCTCTTCTTCGCTGATCTTTCGGGCGATGGCATTCGAGTTTAATTGACTTAGGCGAGACACTTCTGCCACCACGCCCGTATATCGATTGGCAATCGATTCGATTTCCGCGACGCGACTTTTATTTTCTGGCAATACAATCTGTTTCAGCGCCGAAAGACGTTCTGTGAATTGCCCTTCTTCAGATAGTATTGTCTGGTAAATACGCTGCATTTCATTGATATCACGAGATAGCACCAGCTTTCTGACTTCTGAAGACACCGTTAGCATATCTTGTCGCATTCTGCTGGCGAGCTTAACCCGCTCCACAGGGCCGGCAATGACAGCGTCAGATTGGTCGTTTAACTTTGAGGCGTTGTTAATTGCCATAAAAGCACTGCCCGCCATTATCGCGATAAGTACGATAAAACCGGCCAGCACCAGAGTGTTCAGGTTAATCTTTTTCAGCATGGTGGCGTCTCCGCGGGCATATTTTCGTATGAATCAGACAGCTGACAACTGTCGTATAGGTCGTTGATGTCGAGTATGAGGGCAACATTGCCGTCTCCGAGTATTGTTGCCCCGAGTAATCCGGTTGTGTGTCGATATAATGGACTGAGGTTTTTAATTACGGTTTGCCGCTGGCCGACAATTTCATCCACCGACAGACCAAATTGTTGCTCCTGTGCACGACAGATGATGGTTTGCTGCAATTTAGGCATGTCTTGCTTAACGTGGAATAGTTGTCTGAGATTGATACAGGTGATGTAATCGCCGCGGCAATTAATCACACGGGTACTTTGATGCAACATCGATTCGGTGGTTTGCTCTTCAATACACTCTTGCACCGTATTCAGTGGAATGACGTAATACTCGATGCCTATACGTACTAACAAACCTTCAATAATCGCCAGCGTCATGGGCAGGGTAATCGCGATGGCAGTGCCTTTTCCTTGCACGCTATCAATCGTTACCTGGCCTTGTAATGCTTCGATGGAGGTTTTCACGACATCCATACCGACGCCGCGACCAGAGACATCTGATACTTTCGCGGCGGTTGAGAATCCAGGCTCAAAAATCAAATTTTGAATCTCATGTACCGATAAGTTGTCTTCAGCTGAGACCACGCCACGTTCGATGGCTTTGGCCAATATTTTATCGGCATGCAAACCGCCGCCATCGTCAGATACCGTAATTTTTACGCTACCACTTTCATAGGTGGCTTCTAGTTTAATGGTGCCTTGAGAAGATTTGCCTGCGGCTTGACGAACGTCTGCCATCTCTATGCCGTGGTCAAGGCTATTGCGTAGAATATGCACGAGAGGATCGCCTAAGCGTTCTAACACGACTTTGTCTAGTTCGGTATCGGCACCATAGGTTTCCAGTTGTACTTGTTTGCCAAGTTCACGAGACAAGTCTCTAACCAAACGTCGAAAGCGGCCAAATGTGGAGCCAATCGGTAGCATTCTGACTGAAAATGTTGTGTCGCGAAGCTCGGCGGTTAACCGACCCAACTCCTCGCTGGCAGTGTCTAGCGCTTCAATGTCGTTAACCAAAGAAACTTGACTAATCGCGGAGTGCACAATAACCAGCTCACTGACTAAATCCATCAGTCGATCTAGTTTATTCGACGGGACTTTGATAGTAGGCTGGCTCGGCGTGGTTTTTTCTTTTTCTTTGCGGATAAATGCTTGTTGCTGAAGCGCCTGATCGACCGTCTTTTCAGACACTAGGCCCGATTCTGACAATAATTCACCCAATTTCGGCTTGCTGTTTTGTATTGCTTCTATTTTGGCTTTATCTATTGCGCCGATATCTTGAAGAATATCGCCTAACTTGTCTGACTCATTAAAGCTCAACCGATCAATGTCGATTTGCCAGTCGTCCTGAACAAACATAAAGGCATCATGGATGCTGTCTTTGCTGACATCTGCGCTTAGCAACAACAAAAAAACCAAGTTACATTTCAATGGATCGAAGCTTTCTTGCTGGGGTTGTTCACGCCAACCGACGGTGAGTGCACTGTCGCCAAGTGATTGCAGCTCTCTGAGTACTGGCATGCAGTCAAATCCGTCGACAAATGCGTTTTCGTCTGGCGCGATGGTTATCCGCCAATAACCTTCTCCTTCGTCAAGTTGTGATGGAGGTATTTCCGCCTCTGGTGTAACGGCATGTTCGGTGGGGGCGATGTCTTGCAGGCGGTGAATGAGCTGTTCACTGATTGCCATCATTTCATTCGATGACTCTTTGAATATCAGCGATTCCACATGATCTTTTGCATCTAGCAATAAACTGATACTGGCGTGATCAAGACGAATAATTCCCTTACGTACTTGATCGAATAACGTTTCGACATGGTGGGTAAAATAGGAAACATGGTCAAGTCCCACCATGCCAGCAGAGCCTTTGATGGTATGCATTGCACGAAATGCAGTATTGATTTCGCTCGCATCTGACGGGCTTTGCTCCAACACCAACAGGGACTCTTCAAGCGCATTGAGGTGTTCTCGCGCTTCTTCCAAAAAGACATTCAGCAAATCCATGCTTATTTCTCCAACGGAAGATCTTGCATGCCAATGATAGCCAAAGCGCGTTTTGCATGCTCAGTTAAACCAAAAAATGAGACGGTTTTGGGGGCAATGATGCATTGATGAAAGAACCACAACAATTGTGCACCGCAGGTGTCAATCTCTTCCATTTCGCTTAGGTCAAGGCGCAAATGCTGGTGTTCACTCAATTGAGCGAGCCAGTCTTCTTTACTTTGTTTGGCATTGGCTACGGTCAGCTCTTTTGGGGCGACAACTGTTTTCTTTGACATACAGCCCTCGTTAGGTTTACTGATTTACCCACTTGAACTGCATAGGGAATTGACGATTCGATTTTAAAAATAGTTAGAAACAAGCAATATTGCAAAAACATGAAAAAGTAAAAAATTGCCTAAAACCTTATTTTTTATAAGCAAGTTTGGCTGCAAGCACCTATCTTTATCCTTGTATGGGTGTTGAATCGAAGACACGGTTTCATAACGAGTCTACAAATGCGCTGCGAGAATGAGGGTAAGTATGAGTAAACCACGACTTCTAATCGTTGAAGAAAACGAAACGGAAAGAGAACTTCTTGAGATGATTCTTGGGGAAGACTTTGATGTTGACGTTTTACCCGATGCGTCGAATGTGTTATCCGCTGTCTCTCAAAAAGATTATGAAATAGTGATTACTGAAATCAGTTTTGATAATCAAGATGGATTAGAAATTTGTAAAACCATTGCGACCGACGACGCCCTTGACCCGCCAGCGGTGGTGGTGGTGAGTAAAATTGAAGATGAAACTGTGATTAAATCTGCCTTTGCAGCTGGCATTTATGATTATTTTAAAAAACCCTTCAATGTCATTGTGTTTCACGAAAGCATGCTTCGTATTGTTGGGTTAATCGAACAGGCAAAAAAACAGAAAAAAGAGCGTAAAGCTACGCAATCGGTATTAGCAAATACATTGAGTCAGGCTGCATTTTACGGCACTGGGCTTGAGATCATTGCCGACCTCAACCGCGCGAGCAGCTATGAGCGTATCGCCAGAAAAGTATTGAAAAACCTTGAGTTGTTAAACATTTTCGCAGCCATTCAGTTTCGTGTACAAGACGAAGTACATACCTTTGATTGGAATGACGAAGTATGCGATGACCGCACGCTACGAGTGTTTGATTTATTGGTGAACGAAGGGCGTATTTATCGGTTTGGTAAACGCCTCATGTTTAATGATCAGCATACGTCGTTGTTTGTGAAGCAAATTAATGACAAAGACGGCACCACCTATGATGCAATTTTAGACATGGGCGCCAAGCTTGTGCCCGCCGTCGAGTCACGTGTTATTGCCTTAAAGGAGCATAACACTTTGGTAAAAGCACAACATACCATGAATGATATTCTACAACGCTTGCAGGGTGCGATTATCGAGTTGGCAGAGAGTAAACGGCAAGCGGTGGAAAACATCACCACTAAAATTTCTTTGAGCTTTCACGAATTAGATTTAACCGAAGAACAAGAAAGCTTCTTTGCCAATATGATTGAAAAGGAAATCAAACAACGTAATGACGACGAATCACTCAAATCTCTCAGTGAATTACTCCACGACTTTAATGCCATATTACAAGAGGCGATTGAATCGGAGCATGATGAAGAAGATGACGAAGACGATTTTCAGGAGCTAGAGTTTTTCTAATTGACGTAAATACACGTGATGAGTGACCTATGGTCAAATATACAGTATATTACGAGGCTGTTTATTTGATGTTATAGGATATTAATATGGTTCGAATGATAGGATGTCTCATTGCCCTGGTGTCTATGCTGTCGGTAAATGTCAGTGCGGCTGAATACACACTTTATCTCACTCGCCACTATGATAAACAGCATGATGTTCCCAATCCTTCGCTGACACAGGTTGGGCAAATGCGCGCTCAAAACTTAGTTGCGTTTTTAAAAGATCACCAAATAGAAACGCTGTACAGCACAGACTATAACCGCACCCAACAAACCATTGCGCCTTATGCAAAAGCGGTAGCCTTGGATGTGAATGTGTATGACCCGCGTAATCTAGAGGCTTTCGCACAAACATTACTCACCCAACAACAAAGTGCCGTAGTGGTGGGTCACAGTAATACGACGCCTCAGCTAGTTAAGGCTTTGGGCGGTGTTGCGCAGCCAATCGCAGAAACCGAGTTCGGCGATTTGTTTATACTGACATTTTCCGATGACACCAATACGCTTGTGTCACAGTCTCAAACTATTATTTCGTCGGTTGAAAAGTAACCTTCATATTCATGGCTTCACAGTATGAGCAGATAGAAGGGTTTTTGTTGAGCCGAGGCTTAGATGAGTCGGGCTCACATTCTTATCTGACTTACACCTTGGTGACCGACAATGGCCCAGTAAAGCTGATTTCTACGCCGCAAAAAAGTGTTTTCTTTTTAATTGCTGAGCAGCAGCAATCGGCCAGCAAACGGTTAAATCAGGCGCGTATAGCACACGAGTGCAAAGCGCTTGATTTAAACACCTTTGAGCAAACGTCCGTGTGCGGATTTTATTTCGACAAAGTGATGTTGGCGAACCGTGCGCGACAATGTTTGCATGAAGCTGGGATAGAGACATACGAAGATGATATTCGATTGTCTGACCGATTTCTAATGGAGCGGTTTGTATACGGCAGTGCACGTGTAACGGTTTCTCATGCCGGCTCTCATCACCCACGGTATCCTAGCTATCACATCCATAAAATTGCGCCTTGCCAATACATGCCGTCGTTCAATCTCATTTCGTTAGATATCGAATGTAGCGAGCATGGCGAACTGTATTCAGTTGGCGTGAGCAGCTCTTCTTTAAAAAAAGTGTTGATGATTGGGCCTGAGCATCCGATATCGTCGAATGCTGACACCGACATTCAGCCCGACTGGCTTCAATGGGTAGCGGATGAAACTGAACTTCTTCGTGAATTTGCATTGCTTATTCAAGATATTGATCCTGATATTATTATTGGCTGGAATGTCATTAATTTTGATTTTAAGGTGCTCTATGAAGCCGCAGAGCGTTTGAGAGTACCGCTTTATTTGGGACGTGAGGGCGAAAAAATGAGCTGGCGCCCTCGTAGGCATGAACCCGCTTCTGGATTTGTTACTATTGCGGGCCGTATGGTGATTGATGGCATTGATGCACTCAAAACGGCTACCTACCATTTTGACAGTTTCTCTTTAGAGTTTGTCGCTCAGAGTTTATTGGGTAAAGGTAAAGACAGTGATGATGTCGATAATCGTCTTGCTGCCATAAAACATGATTTTCAGCACAACAAACTCAAATTAGCCAAATACAATTTGGTTGATTGTGAATTGGTTTGGGATATTTTCGAGAAAACGAACATACTCAGCTTTCTTGTTCTTCGTAGTCAGTTAACAGGATTAGAGCTAGATAGGCAAGGCGGATCAGTGGCGGCATTTATCAATGTATATTTGCCAAAGCTTCACCGGGCAGGCTACATATCTCCCAATCGTCCCCTTGATGGAGGCTTGGCAAGCCCCGGCGGATATGTCATGAGCTCCAAGCCCGGATTGTACGAACATGTGTTGGTGCTAGACTTTAAAAGCCTTTACCCATCCATTATTCGAACCTTCAAAATTGATCCATTGGGCCTACATGAAGGATTGAAAACACCCACTGACAGTATTCCTGGTTTTAAAGGTGCAGTATTTCACCGCAAAAAGCACTTCTTGCCTGACATTATCACTACATTGTGGTCACAGCGTGATGAAGCTAAGCGACAAAACGATGCGGCACGCTCACAGGCCATCAAAATTCTCATGAACTCATTTTATGGCGTGCTAGGGTCGGGTGGGTGTCCGTTTTACGATACGCGTCTTGCGAGCTCTATTACAATGCGTGGCCATGAGATTATGCAAACCACCGCAAAGTGGATTGAAGCACAAGGGTTTGACGTGATTTATGGCGACACAGACTCAACGTTTGTGTGGTTAAAAGGCGAACATACGTCAGAAGACGCAAAAAACATTGGTGTGATGCTGCAACAACATATTAATCAAAAGTGGCAGACGGAATTATCTGAAAAATATGGTCTCACCAGTGCGCTTGAAATCGAATTTGAAACCTACTTTCGTCACTTTCTGATGCCAACGATTCGTGGTCATGATACGGGCAGTAAAAAACGCTACGCAGGACTTAAATTGTCAGACAATCACACCGAAGAAATGGTGTTTAAAGGACTAGAAGCGGTCAGGTCTGATTGGACGCAGTTAGCGCAAGAGTTTCAGCGCACTCTGTACCAAATGGTCTTTAAGGGAGAAGACGTCACTGACTATATCACCGATGTCGTTAATGGCACGCGACAAGGCAGATTTGATGAAAAGTTGGTATACAAAAAGCGCTTGAGGCGGCCGCTTGAAAGTTACGAAAAAAATGTGCCGCCTCATGTGAGAGCGGCAAGGTTGGCAGACGAGATAAACGCAGCGCAGGCAAAGCCGCTGCGCTATCAGCGTCGTGGTGCGATTGCCTATATTATTACAACAGCCGGGCCTCAACCTATCGAGTATGTCACCCATTCTCCTGATTATGACCATTACATCGACAAACAGTTAAAGCCCGTTGCTGATGCCATCCTTCCTTTTATTGATCTTTCTTTTGATTCACTAAGCAATCGCCAAGCAACCCTTTTTTAACCTTTATTTGTGTGTGCCGGCGTAAGAGTCATCAGAAAAATCGGGGTAGGTATCAATGCCCAGCATTTTGTAGATGTAACACACACCCGTTGAACAAGAAACCCAAAGCGCCAATCCTACTATCACCAAAGCCACATTGGTTGCTGTAGAGTACATATCCTGAACGGCAAGCGTTAAAAGCACACAAGCGATGATTGAGCGAATAGCTGTATCAAGAATACCGACGTTCTGTTTCATAATGATTCTCCTCATTGGTTGAGTCTATTATCCTGAATGTCGTCGTGAGACGATTTGATCCAAATCAACCTAAATAGCTGGTGGAAAGGAAACTACAACCTACGGATAGATTGCCGTATGATGAGTGTTCAATTCGTCTAATACTCAGTGAAAAGGAGCCTGAATGAACTTTGCAAAGCCCGTCGATAGAAAAGAGACTTATTCTTACAAGTGGGAAAAATACCGTGGCAAAGACATTCTGCCTATGTGGGTGGCCGACAGTGAGTTTGAATGTGCAGAACCGATTAAGCATGCAGTACATCAACGTGTTGAGCATGGGGTATTCGGATACCATTTGCCGACACAGTATGAGCCAGCGAATCGAGCTGTGCAGCGTTGGTTAGCCGATAAGCACGATTGGCACATAGAGAGCGACTGGATTGTGTGGATACCGGGTGTCGTACCTGGGTTCAATGTGGCTTCTAAGGCGGTGTGTGAAGCTGGCGACAGAGTCTTAGTTCAAACGCCTAATTATCCCCCTTTACTGGCGTCTCCGCGCATCAACGGGCTGGAAGGAATCAACATTCCTACCGTTATGCAGGATGGCCGCTATACATTGGATTTTGACCGACTCGAAGAAGAAGCCAAACACCCTAACACCAAATTAATGATCTTGTGTAACCCGATGAATCCTGTGGGCTCGGTGTTAACTGAATCGGAAATTGAGCGCGTACGTGATATTTGCGTCACCCATAATGTGGTGTTGTGTTCTGATGAAATACACTGTGACTTGATTCTAGATGAGAACGCCAAACATATTCCTGCTGGCCGCGTTCCTGAACTTTCGAATCGGTCTGTTACTTTAATGGCAGCCAGCAAAACGTTCAATATTGCTGGTTTAGGTACGGCATTTGCGATCATTCCTGATAAAACCCTTAGACGGCGATTCTCGCAAGCCGCGTTAGGGCACTTACCTTGGGTGACTATTCTTGGGCTGGTGGCTACAGAAGCGGCATTAACAGAATGTGACGATTGGCATGCAGCACAAATTGATTATTTGCGTGCAAATCGTGATTACTTATGTGAGCAAATCAATCAACTACCGGGCTTGTCGGTGATCCCCTCCGAGGCAACGTTTCTGGCTTGGGTTGATGCATCGGGCTTGGGAGTAGATAACCCGATGCAGTATTTCGAAGAGTTGGGCGTAGGCCCTTCGCCAGGTGCTGATTTTGGCGACAAACAGTGCGTAAGATTAAACTTCGCCTGTCCGCGCACCGATCTAGAAGAAGCTGTCAGGCGACTATCAAAAGGCCGTGAATAGGCGATACACGCCTAAACCGACAACAAACAACACGACAAAGCTACCGACACTATTCGAGAGTATGCCGTTTTTATACTCGCCAAGTGAGGTAGCTTTATTCATTGCCCAAATCAAAAATATGGCAATGATGGGTAACAATAACCCATTGGCTGCCTGTGCAAAGACGATGGCTGCTAATGGCTTAAATCCCATCGTGGCAACGAGTGCGCCCGCCCACATAATCACTAACCAAGTCATTTGAAAGCGACGAGAATTCAAGTGTGTTGACCAACCTAATGCACCGCATACGGCATAGGCGCCAGCTAATGGCGCGGTGATGGCACTGGTTAGCCCCGCACTGAATAGCCCAAGGGAAAAAAAGTGGCCCGCCCAGTCGCCTAAAAGAGGTGTGAGTTGATGGCCTATGTTGCCTGCATCTATCGGTAATCCTGACGCAAAAAATACACTGGCCGCACACGACATCACGGCAAATGTAATCAACCCTCCAGCACCGATGGATATGGCGGAGTCGATACGATTATGACGCAAATGAGTTGGATTACAGACCTCTGTTTGCTGCTTTGCAACGACACTGGCGTGTAAGAATAAATTATACGGTACAATCGTGGTTCCAATTAATGCAAACGTGACAAGCACTGCACCGTCAGGAATAGAGGGAGACGTAAGGCCCGCTATCATCGCACCCCAATCCGGCCGTGTCACATACATGGTGACTAGGAATACGCCACTCATTATGCCGACCAATCCAATCAATGCTTTTTCAATTAAAGGATATTTACCCGACAATAATATCAGTGACGCAATCAACGGAATTATGAGACTCCACAAGGTCATGCTGCCGCCAATAGATTGGCTAATGCCTAGCGCTGCACCCGTAATATTTCCCGATTGATAAGCTGCGTTGCCAAGTCCAACGGCACCTACAATGAGTAATAAAATAAGAATACGAAGAAGTCCAGAAGGCAGAATGTCTCGCAGAGTTTCAGCTAAGCCTTGACGGGTTACCATGCCCAAGCGCGAGGCCATTTCCTGAAGCACCACAGTCGCGATAACCGATAGCATTAATGCCCACAACAAAGCATATCCGAATTGTGCGCCGGCCACGCTTGCGGTGGTAACTGTACCTGGCCCAATAAATGCCGCGGTGACGAATAATCCCGAACCCCATTTTTTCATGTTGTTTGCCTGATTGTATTTTTAATGGTTTGAAGGGAGGGTAGCAGCCTATCAGCAGTGGCTCAAAAGCGAAAGAGAGTGAAAGGGGAAGAAAAAGCGACTCATACCAAACAACCAAGCTAATCTGGTATGAGCCGTTGCCTCAGCAAAAACTAGAAAGTGATACGTGTGCCCATTACAAATCCTCTGCCTGGAAGCGGTGCTTCGTCTTTTAAGAATGATGAGTGCACACGTGCCTCCTGATCTGTGACATTGTTTCCTTTAAGGAAGAAGGTCATGTCAGTGTCATTGAATGAGGTGTAATAGTTGACTGCAAAGTTCACTAGTGTGTAGCTGTCTGTCTCGTTCTCACCTGGCGCAACCTTGTCTTGTTTCGCGTAATAGGTTGCACCTAATTCAAAATGCCAGTCTGACAATTCGTAATGGAGTGCGCTGGAAATACGTAGTGGCGGCATACGCGGCACGTCTTCTCCGTTGTCTAGTTCAGCGCGCGTGTAATCTGCAAACGTGTCTAAGCGAAGACTGTCACTGATATGCCAATCGAATTCCATTTCTAGACCATAGAGCTTGGCATCTTGTTGTCTGAAGAGATAAATTGGTAACGCTTCGCCTTCTTCTTCATGCATCTCTTCGTCGGCATGATCCTCATCGTGAGCATGGGCGTCTTCTGCAAATAAGCCAGTGTCTTGTTGGAAAACGTAATTGTCTACATCGTTGTAAAACACACTGACTGAGAAGTCGGTGTGGCGCGTTTGTGCGCGATAGGTTATATCGAGATTATTAGAAATCTCTTCTTTTACCGATATTGCGCCTGTAATAATTTCTGCGTCACCATCGTGCATCTCAATGTCATAAAAAGCACCGACTTCGTAAGTGTTGGTGCCGATGTGAGGTCCATTCGCGAACAGTTCAGCTGCCGATAATCCACGCTCTGAACGTGCGTAATTGAATGCAACTGTTTGATTGTCTGCCAAAGAATACACCACGCCCGCAGACAAGCTAAATGCAGTGAAAGACTGCTCATCAATGTTCAACTCATGAGCGTCATGTTCTTCTTCCGTTTCGTGAGCGTGTTCAATGTCTTCAGGTTTAATGGTTTCGTCTTCAATTCTGGCACCGAGTTGCCATAAGAAATTACCCGTGCGTTTTTCTTCAAGAACGAATAAGGCTAACACGTCAGTGTCGCTTGGGGGCGTGAACGCTTCTTCACCTTGTGCTGAAAAGTCGCTTTGGGTCATTGTCACACCCACGACGCCATGCCAACCCATTATGGGTTCGTGTTTAGCCCAAAGACGCGATTCAAAGGTTTCGTTGAAAAACTCCGTGCCGACTTCATTTCCTTCAATTTCAGCATGTGTATAGTCTGTATAGGCACCGTGCAAGTGAACTTCAGTGAAAAAGCCATCAAGATTTAACCAGTCGATTTTCGCTTGATATCTGTCTTGGTCGAGTCGACCAAATACACTGATTTCCTCGCCATGTGCTTCCTCGCCATGTGCTTCGTCGCCATGTGCTTCGTCGCCATGTGCTTCGTCATGATCTTCGTCGTGGTCTTCGCCTTCATGAGCTTCTTCACCGTGACCACCGTGACTGTGGCCGGGAATGCCATAATCGCTTTTTAGTTTGCCATAAGAAAATGCGAAGCGGGTGTCGTCGGTTACGTAACCCATACCGACAGTAAAGCCATTTGCATCAATAAATGAACTATCTAATTCGTCAAGATGCGCGTCACCATCATGTTCATCTTCTTCGTGAATATCATCGTGACGGATGCCATCAGGTAGCGAATAATTATTGGTTTTACGTTTAAAGCCATCAACGTGCCAAACAAAGTTGCCTGTTCCGCCATCGGCGTTTAAAGACACCGTGTTCTCGTCTGACACAGTATCGTGCAAGTAAAGAACTTCAACGTCGGTTTCTTCGCGGCGCTCGTAAGGCAGTCTATTGTCTACCACGTTCACAACGCCGCCTATTGCACCGCTTCCGTAAAGCAATGTTGCAGGGCCACGGAGTATCTCGATTTGCGTTGCAGTGGATGTCTCTGTAGAGACGATATGATCTGGGCCAACGCGAGACGCATCCGATACATCAAGCCCGTTTTGAACCACTTTTACGCGAGGGCCATCTAAACCTCGAATGATGGGGCTGCTTGATACCGGCCCAAAGTAAGAACTGTGTACGCCGGGTGAATCTTTTAGGGTTTCGCCTAGTGTTGGAGAAATCTTATTCTTAAGTTCTTCACCCGCAATAATTGTCACTGGTGTCGCTGACTCTAAAACTGAGCGAGATAAAGGAGATGCGGTAATAACTAGCTTCTCAAGTTCTGACTCGTCCTTATGCGTAATTTTGTCTTGTGCCAGCGCCATATTGGTCATCACGGCTAAACCGATTAATGACAATGCAGGTGTTTTCATGGATGCCTCTGAATAGAATGTTATATTATAACTTTTGTTATATAGTAACACTATGTGCTTATCCTGAATCAAGTCTTTTTTACATAAAAATAAACAAATCGTTATAATTCGCTTTCATCAGACGATTCCCACACATACTATGAGTGTAGTCTGAGATGACATTGCTTTCAGAGAACAAATAGAGAGACAGGGCTTTGAACGAAGCAGAAGCGCTAAACGAATTAGAACGCCTATGTGAAGGCGAATTAAAGGGTATCATTGAGGATGCATATTTTGTTCGTGGACTCATTTTTGGCGTGTCGTCAGCGCCTGAAATTCCCATGCCCGAACAGTGGTTAGTGTGGGCATTAAAAGCACGAGGGCAACTCGCATCAACGGAACAAGCCGACACGTTAAGCCATGTGCTTATGTCGTTATTGCAATTTCAGCTTCAACATATGCGTGACGAAACCATTGTATTGCCACCCCATTGCGACTACGCCGAAGATCTTCACGCACCCGCATGCCAATTTTTAGCCGGATTATTGTCAGCGCATGCGCAATTAGAAGGTGTATGGCAGCATGCTTGGCAGTGTAAAGCGAAGAAGCAGCCAGACGATTTGCCTGAAATGAAGCGCGATTTAACCCACTGCCTGAAAATGTTTTCTACCTTTGCGAATGTGCCGTTGGCGAAACAGCAGGCTCAGCGGGTGGGCAATGACGGCTTAATCGAGAAATTACCGGTTATTTTCCAGTCTCTGCCACAGGCGATGACAAAGTATGTAGCTTTGTCGGGAGACTTAGTGAGCTATTTGCCTAATCAATTTGAAACCTTTGTGCAGCCTGCGCATGAATAGCGACATGGGATAGGTGAAAAAGCGAGTTCAAAAGAGAGCTTGCTTATTAACTATCGAGCGGACGCTTCGCTTGACGCACTGCTTTAGGATGCATTAATTTTTCCAACCCCGCCAAACATTGGGCAATCTTCTTGTGTGTCTTTTCATCGTTGGTGACGGCATTGTATAACCAGTGATAGGCATCAACATAATCGTATGGGCTGCCATGTCCACCTAAAAACAATTCAGCCAACTGCACTTGCGCCTTTAGGTTGCCCAACGAAGACGCTTCTCGAAGGTAAACCACCGCGCGAGATTTATCCATTTGAACTAGCTTG
The DNA here is from genome assembly GCF_025751585.1 of Fluctibacter corallii. Taxonomy (GTDB): domain Bacteria; phylum Pseudomonadota; class Gammaproteobacteria; order Enterobacterales; family Alteromonadaceae; genus Fluctibacter_A; species Fluctibacter_A corallii. The sequence goes on along the minus strand of NZ_JAOWKX010000011.1, from coordinate 20,443 downwards.
CCCTGCGCGTAATACCGTCCAAGTTGCTCTAGCGCCGCGGGTAGTCCTTGGTTAGCCGCATCTTTCATAAATTCGATTCCGCGAGCGGGTTCTGCATCAATGCACACGCCCCATGCCAGCATGTCGCCCCACAAAAACTGATAGGCAGGAACTTTAAGGGTTTCGGCGCGTGCCTCGATATCTTGCACAAGCTGACAACGGTCCATCACGACGCGATCCAGATGTTCATTCTTATTAATCATCTGGATAAGTTCATCCTGACTGTAAAGTTGCACCGCTTTAACCTCTTGTGCACGGCTTTGCGCACTGAGCAAAAAGCTCAGAATAAAAATACCTGTAGTGATACGCGTCATCATGGTTACATACTATTATATACTGCCTATGTTGTTAGTATCGGCCACAAATTCAATCTCTGCACATCAACCCTAACTACGCAGTCAGAATATAGGGTTTAGGTGTGAGTCAATGCTGACTCAATAACTTGTGCATGTTCAATTAAATCATGTCCAAGATCAGTAAGGTATCCGCCATCTTGCTGGGTAATGATACCTTTATCAAACAACCGCTTTGCCGCTGAGATCATAGTTGGGTCTGCATCTTGATGAATCTTTAGCCCCTGCATTAAGCTTTTTGTCGGAAACTTAAGTAACAGGTTAAGCTCTTCTGTCATTTGTTCATTAAAAGCCATCGATGTTCTCCATGTTTCAATGTAAACGCTAATCGCGTTTTTTATAGATACCGTCAAATACAGTTTGCCAATCATTGTGATGACTTAGCTGCATTTGCCAGTGTTGTCTTACTGTGCCGTCTTTCTTGGGTGTCCAAGTGATTCGGTGGGTGAGAGGCTCCCCTTGCGAAGACTTGCCTGCGGCAGATAGGACCATGTCGCCGTGTTCGTTCAATCCGCCAATGAGAGTAAGCATCGTGCCTGTGTTATCCACCCACATTTGTTGCCATTGTTGGCTGTGCTTGTTGTACATGTTTATACTTTTGCCAGCAAAGCCCGACGCCGTTGTGTAGTATTCTTCAATGACACAATCTTTTAATGTTTTAGAGATAAGGTTTTCTCCGGCTAGATCGCCAGAAGGGGTGTAGACGTGCCAATTGCCGAGCCAGAAATCAAAATGTCGGTGCGCCGGCTCAGAACAAGCCTGTACCGTCATGGGAAAGAAGACCCCAAAAATGATCAAAAACGTCGCTTTTATTCTATAAAACCGCACTTTTCATCCTTAATCTGTGTGCGATATTCAGTATGACTCGTACTTACGCTCACAGATGTTTATAATTGACACAATCAAGCGTACTCCCATTCAATATGAAATACAAAGACTTACGAGATTTTATCCGACAACTTGAAAATAAAGGCCTGTTAAAGCGCGTAACAGCAGAGATAGATCCAGATTTAGAGATGACGGAAATCGCTGACCGCACCTTACGAGCAGGCGGTCCAGCCATCCTTTTCGAAAACCCGAAAGGGTATGATGTACCCGTGTTGGCAAATCTGTTTGGCACCCCTGAACGTGTTGCCATGGGAATGGGGCAACCCTCTGTAGACGCGCTTCGAGACGTAGGCAAATTACTGGCGTACCTTAAAGAGCCAGAGCCACCTAAAGGATTGAAAGATCTATGGGAAAAGCTGCCTGTGTTTAAACAAGTGCTGAATATGCCTGCAAAAGAAGTCAAAAAAGCGCCATGTCAGGAAGTCGTATTAAGCGGTGATGACGTCGATTTAACGGCATTGCCGATTCAGCGCTGCTGGCCAGGGGATGCTGCACCTTTGATTACATGGGGCTTAACGGTCACCAAGGGGCCCTTTAAAAAGCGCCAGAATCTTGGGATTTACCGACAGCAAGTATTGGGTAAGAACAAGGTGATTATGCGTTGGTTGTCTCATCGCGGAGGCGCGCTCGATTTCAGAGAGTTTTGTCAGACACATCCGGGCGAGAATTATCCAGTGTCCGTTGCGCTGGGGGCCGATCCCGCTACCATTTTAGGCGCGGTTACGCCTGTACCAGATACATTGTCTGAATACGCGTTTGCGGGTTTATTGCGTGGTGAGAAAACCGAAGTGGTTAAATCGGTTTCAAATGATTTGCAGGTTCCAGCAAGTGCAGAAATTGTGCTTGAAGGGTATATTGCCCCCAACGAAACTGCACCTGAAGGGCCTTACGGAGATCATACTGGCTATTATAATGAAGTCGATGATTTTCCGGTGTTTACAGTTACCCATATTACCCATCGTAAAAAACCAATCTATCATTCTACTTATACAGGCAGGCCACCCGATGAGCCAGCCATACTTGGCGTAGCATTAAACGAAGTGTTTGTACCGATATTGCAAAAGCAGTTTCCTGAAATTGTCGATTTTTATTTACCGCCAGAAGGTTGTTCGTATCGATTGGCGATTGTCACCATGAAAAAGCAATATCCCGGTCATGCAAAGCGTGTAATGATGGGTGTCTGGTCTTTTCTAAGACAGTTTATGTACACCAAGTTTGTTATTGTATGTGACGATGACGTGAACGCGCGCGATTGGCACGATGTCATATGGGCGATTACAACCCGAATGGATCCTGCGCGAGATACGACTATGATCGAAAATACACCGATTGATTATCTGGATTTTGCGTCACCTATTTCAGGGCTCGGCTCGAAAATGGGGCTGGATGCGACAAATAAGATGCCCGGCGAGACAGATCGAGAATGGGGTGTTCCTATTGAAATGGACGAAGATGTTAAAAAACGCGTCGACGAACTATGGCCTTCGCTTGGACTAGATTAAAAATATAAAGTGATAAAAATATGCAAGCATACGCACAAACAGAATGTCAGGTAACACGCATTGAACCTCTTACTGATGTGGTTCATAAAGTGACGTTGTTGCCTGCTTCACCTCTACCTTTTAAAGCCGGTCAATATATTCGCGTAGTAATGGGCGAGGAAGACAAGCGTCCTTTTTCTCTTGCCACTGCACCCAGTGACAACGTGGATACGTTAGAACTGCACATTGGCGCGGGGCCAGCAAACAGCTATGCCACTGAGGTGCTTGATAAAATGCTCGCTGATGGGCGAGTTGACGTTGATGGCGGTCATGGCAAAGCATACTTAAGAGAAAATCTGCCTCGTCCAACAATTCTTATGGCTGGCGGCACGGGCTTCTCTTATACCTATTCTTTACTTAAAGAAATGCTAGCTGGCGATGTGAGTGAGCCTCTATTTTTGTATTGGGGCACTCGTACATTGCAAGACATGTACAAATATGATGAATTAAATGCGCTTGCAGAATCTAACAAACATTTCCGCTTTGTGCCTGTACTGGAAGAGCCACCAGAAGCATGGTCGGGCAAAACCGGGTGGGTACATAAAGCGGTATTAGAAGATTTTGTCAGCTTGGAACCCTATTATGTTTATTTGGCTGGGCGCTTTGAAATGGCAGGCGTGGCCCGAGAAGAGTTTCATCAAAAAGGGCTGATACTAGAGCACCTTTTCGGTGATGCTTACGAATTTATTTAATCTACATAGGACTGTGAATGCAGCCATACTTTAATATAATCGGAAGTCTAACACTTCCCCACACATATAGCGCTGGTATTTAATGAGCGACGATCCGTATTACGCACGCGAAAAAGAAAAGTACGAAAACCCTGTGGCAAGTAGGGAGCATCTGCTTGATACCCTAACTCAAGCCAAAAAACCGCTATCATTTTTGGAAATTTGTGAGCGTGTTAACGCACACAGCGAAGAAAATCGAGTGGGTATTCAGCGCCGTCTTCGGGCGATGGAGCGGGAAGGTCAGGTAATATTCAATCGCCAGAAAAAATATGGTCTCGCGGATAAAATGGAGCTGATCAAGGGGCGCGTCATTGGGCATCGTGACGGTTTCGGTTTTTTAAAGCGCGAAGACGGTGAAAAAGATCTCTTCATTAGTCAACCGCAAATGGCGACTTTGATTCACGACGATATCGTTTTGGCAAAAGAAAGTGGCCAAGATAATCGAGGCCGTCGCGAAGCACGAATTGTTCGAGTGATTGAGCCAAGAGAAGAGCCAATAGTAGGGCGTTACTATTTTGAAAGTGGTTTTGGCGTAGTGATACCTGACGATAGCCGAATCTGTCAGGAAATTATTATCCCACCTGAGCACGTTAATGGCGCGCGTCAGGGACATATTGTTGTGGTAGAGTTAACACAGCGTCCCCGCAAACGCGTGAATGCGGTAGGGAAAATCAAAGAAGTATTGGGTGAGCACATGGCCCCCGGTATGGAAATTGAAATGGCGCTTCGCACCTTTGATATTCCACATGTTTGGCCAAACAGCGTCAGTCGTCAAATAGACGGACTGACAGAAGAGGTGCCTGAACAAGCCAAAACCAATCGCGTAGACTTGCGCCAATTGCCTCTTGTGACCATTGACGGCGAAGATGCGCGGGATTTTGATGATGCTGTGTTTTGTGAGCCTCTTGATGATGGCGGTTGGCAACTTTGGGTTGCTATAGCGGACGTTAGTTACTACGTTCGCCCCGGCACCGCGCTTGATCAGGAAGCCATTAACCGTGGCAATTCAGTGTATTTTCCTGAACAAGTTGTTCCTATGTTGCCTGAAGTGTTGTCGAACGGTTTATGTTCATTAAATCCACACGTCGACAGGCTATGTATGGTGTGTGAAATGACGGTTTCGCCTAAAGGGTTACTGCAAGACTTTCAGTTTTATGAAGCAGTCATGAATTCAAAAGCACGGCTAACTTACACGAAAGTATGGGATATTCTGCAAGGCGATCCTGAATTACATAAGCGCTACGCAGAGCATGTACCTCATTTGCGCAATTTGCACGATATGTATCGTGCGTTAAAGCGCAGTCGTTTAAAACGCGGTGCGATTGAATTTGAAACCCAAGAAAATAAATTCATTTTTAATGCGCAGCGTAAAATCGATCATATCGTGCCTGTAGTCAGAAATGATGCTCACAAGCTTATTGAAGAGTGCATGATTTTGGCTAATGTCTCAGCCGCGAAATTTTTAGAAAAGCACAAGGCCGAGGGGTTGTATCGAATTCACGATGAACCCAATGAAGAGCGTTTAGTCAGCTTTATGTCGTATCTGAAAGAAGTGGGCATAGAGCATAAAATTGGCAAAGAGGCGAAGCCGCAAGATTTCACAGATGTGGTAGAGAAAATCCGCAATCGCCCTGATCAGGAATTAATTCAGACAATGCTACTGCGTTCGATGAAACAGGCCGTTTACGATTGCGACAATATCGGACACTTTGGGCTGGCGCTCGACGCATACGCACACTTTACGTCTCCGATACGGCGTTATCCTGACTTGGTCGTACACCGAGCGATTAAGGCTGTGTTAGATAAACTGGCTGAGAGAAAATCGAAAACTGGCGGCAAATCATACGCAGTGGAAGAGGTGGAATCTCTGGGCGAACAATGCTCAATGACAGAACGCCGAGCTGATGATGCAACGCGCGATGTCGCAGACTGGTTGAAGTGTGAATTCATGCTCGATCACGTTGGCGATAAGTTTGAAGGCGTGATTGCCTCTGTTACCAGCTTTGGTTTTTTCGTCAGACTAACGGAGTTTCATATTGATGGTCTTGTGCATATCTCGTCTTTAGAGAATGACTATTACCATTATGATGAGGTACGCCAGTGTTTGATGGGGGAAAGCTCAGGTATGCAATACCGACTGGGAGATGAAGTGCGAGTAAAGGTTGCTGCAGTCAATCTTGATGAGCGCAAAATCGACTTTATTCTCGATGTTAAACAAGCGCGGGGCAAAGGCGGAAAAGCTATCCCTGTCAAAAAAGTCAGTAAAAAAGCCTCACAAAAGCGCAATGAGCGTAGCGCCCCAAAAGGCAAGCGTTCGCAAGCAAAGAAACCGTCAAAAAGTAGGAAGAAGTAACCATGGCACAACAAGAATGGCTATATGGCATCCATGCAATGGACGCTGTGATAAGCCGTGAGCCAGAAAGAATCATTGAAATGTTCGTTCTTAAGGGGCGAGACGACGAGCGGTTAACGCATATTATTAATCAGGCAAGACGCTTTGGTATCTCAATCCAGTTTTGCCAGCGTCGAGTGTTAGATGACAAGGTTGACGGTGAACAGCACCAAGGCGTGGTTGCGCGAGCGAAACCCGGTAAGCAATTTACAGAAACCGACCTTGATGACATTGTCGCCAATGCTAAGCAAGCGTTTTTGTTGGTGCTTGATGGTGTTACAGACCCTCACAATTTAGGAGCGTGTTTACGTACCGCTGATGCAGCAGGCGTTGACGCGATTGTTGTGCCAAAAGACAAATCTGCAAAATTGACCGCCACGGCACGAAAAGTCGCCTGTGGTGCGGCAGAAACTGTACCGTTGATTCAAGTCACCAATTTGTCGCGCACATTGAAAGACTTACAAAAAGCGGGTGTATGGATAGTGGGTACGGCTGGCGAAGCAGAGCAGACCCTTTATGATACAAAACTGACTGGCCCAACAGCACTGGTAATGGGAGCGGAAGGGAAAGGCATGCGCAGACTCACGCGCGAAAATTGTGACGAGCTAGTGAAGTTGCCGATGGCAGGATCAGTGTCTAGCTTAAACGTGTCTGTGGCAACAGGCATATGCTTATACGAAATTGTAAGGCAACGAGGCTAACCTCTATCTTGCCAATACAGTGTAATCACGCCAGCTGATATTGCTGGCGTTTTTTTATTTGATTGTAAAATTTTCCACTCACTTGAATGACCAGTTGCTGGGTTAATATTTTGCTCTCTCATGTTAATCTCTGATTCCTTTTTAACCAAATGGCAAGGATGAATCATGAGAACGAATTTTCAACAGCAATTGGCATTAATGGAGCAAAGCGGGCGAGCGGCTATCAATGAAGGATTATTTTTTGTAACGCCAGATAGTACCCCCTTTCACGACGGCAAATTTGATGTGAACGGCAAAGCGATGATTAATTTATCGTCATGTTCATATCTGGGGTTAGAGCTAGACCCGCGTTTGGCGCAAGGTGCAAGCCTGGCAGCGAGTCAATATGGTACGCAATACTCTTCATGTCGGGCATTCGCGCAGTGCCCCCTATACGAAGAGTTAGAGATACTGCTAGAACGAATCTTTCACGCACCAGTTACAGTGAACCTTAGTACGGCGATTGGACATATTGCGACCTTACCGATTCTAGTCGATGATGCTGATCATCTCGTGTTAGATATTCAATCTCACCACTGCTTGAAATTAACCAGTGACTACTTAGTTCACCGTGGCATTACGAACCAAACAATTCGTCACAACGATTTGTCTGCGTTGACGGATATTCTTACGACGCGCAAAGGGCAAACAGTGTGGTATCTCATCGATGGGTTGTATTCCATGTACGGCGATTATGCGCCAATTCCGGAATTATTGGCCTTACTTGATAGTTATCCAAATCTGAAACTATACGTAGACGATGCCCACGGTTTAAGTTGGTATGGTAAACATGGAAGAGGATATGCGTTGGAATGCGGGCAACATGAGAGAATGTATGTTGCCCATTCGTTTACTAAGGCATTTGGCGCGGGCGGGGGCTGCGTTGTGTTCCCAGATAAAGCGAGTCGTGATCGTGTTAGGTTATTGGGTGGGCCTTTCTACTGGGGAAGCCCGGTATCACCGCCTGTGCTCGGGGCCGCCGTGGCTTCTGCAAAACTTCACCTAGATGGAACGGTTACACGATTGCAGGCTGATTTGTCTGAACGTGTCACGTTGTTTAATCGCTTGTGTGAAAAATGGAACGTGCCACTCATCGCAAATAACGCAACTCCAATTCGCTATATTGGCCTTGGAAAGCAAGACGTCACAAATAAAATTGCTAAAGCACTTATGGAAAAGGGGTTTTATGCCTCTGCGGTGTGCTATCCTTCGGTATCTAAGAACAGAACAGGTTTGCGGTTAGGCATCACAAACCATCTTTCGTTTTCAGATATCCATACTCTTGTAGAGACATTGAGCGACTTGCTCGATACATATCTATCAGCGGAAGAAGTCGCCTTTATTGAAAAAGCATTTAAGCGTGCGTTTTGAGGTGTGGTAGGTGCTAACAATGCCGTTTGGTTGAATAATTACCATTATAAATAGAATTTATATACGTGATTAAAAACTACTGTTAGCATTTTGTTTACAATAGTTTTACGCTACCTGTTCTGGATAGTTTTAATAGCAGGTAGCGCATACATGTCTTTGATTACCCCGTTAGAGTCGTTTTATCAACAAGTTGAGAAACGCCCAGATAAAATCTTTTTGAAACAGCCTGTTGATGGCGATATTAAAACGTATACATGGAAAGGCTTTGACGACCAAGTAAGGCGTGTCGCTGCTGGTCTTCACAAGCTCGGTTTAGAGAAAGGTAGCCACATTTCTATTCTTTCTAAAAACTGTGCAGAGTGGTTTATTGCAGATATGGCCATTATGTTGGCTGGCTGCGTCTCAGTTCCTATTTTCCCAACAGCGGGGAAAGACACAATACAATATGTCTTGAAGCACGCGGGCTGCAAAGCGATATTCATGGGAAAATTGGATGATGCCGATGCACAATTCGCAGCCATTCCCGATGAAGTACCCACCATTGGTTTTTCTTATGTAAAAGATATGGCCAACATCAGTTGGGCAGAAATGCTGGAGCATGAGCCGCTGGAAGGTAACCCTATTCCAGATTTAGATGATGTTATGACCATCATTTACACCTCGGGTAGTACGGGCAATCCTAAAGGCGTGGTGCACCCTTATCGCTCTATCAGTTGGGCTGCGTCAAATTCATTGAAAGAATTGAATGTTGACGAGAACGACCGAATTTTAAGTTACTTGCCGCTGGCGCATATCACCGAACGAGTATTGATAGAATCAGCCAGTTTTTATTCGGCATCTGAGATTCATTTCTTAGAGTCGTTAGATACGTTCCAGCGCGACATTAAATGGTGTGACCCTACGTTATTTGTGTCTGTTCCCAGACTATGGACACGATTCCAAATGGGCGTGTTGGCAAAGATGCCTCAGAAAAAGCTAAACATTCTTTTGTCTATTCCTATTATCAATAAAATCGTTGCGAAAAAGATACGCGAACAGCTGGGCTTGAATAGCGCGCGACTTTGTGCCAGCGGATCAGCGCCGATTTCACCGTCTACAATTCGTTGGTTTGCCCGAATTGGAGTGCAAATCTCCGAAGGGTGGGGAATGACAGAAAATAGTGCTTACGGTACGAGTTGTGTTCCCTTCCGTTTAGATAAGGTCGGCAGTATTGGTCGCCCCTACGAAGGGGTTACCTTGCGCATTTCGGAAGATGGCGAGTTGCAGGTGAAAGGGCCTTGTAACATGCGGGAATATTATCTAGAGCCTGAAAAAACTGCAGAAGTGTTTACAGAAGATGGCTTCCTGCGTACAGGAGATAAAGGTGAAATCGACAATGAAGGTTATGTGAGAATAACGGGTCGATTAAAAGACATCTTTAAAACCGCGAAGGGTAAGTATGTCACGCCAGTGCCCATTGAGTCATTGCTGATGGAAAATTCTAATATTGAACAGGTATGTGTAACGGGGAGTAGTCTCAAGCAACCGATTGCATTAGTTGTGTTATCTGATGAAGCTAAAACGTTGCCTAAAGACGAGATTGAAGTGTCGCTGCGTAAAACGCTAGAGAAGGTGAATGGTAAGCTTGAAAGCCATCAAGTGCTTGATCGTATTGTTGTACTTGAAGAACCGTGGACAATAGAAAACAATTTACTAACACCAACTTTGAAAGTTAAACGCCATGTTATTGAAGAGAAACTAGATGGCGTAATCAATCAAAACCACAAGGGTGACGTTGTTTTTGCCTAATGAATGCATTTCACTAGAAGCTAAAAATTAAGAGTGCAGTAAGGAGCGCAATGTCGCTCCTTTTTTATGTCCAAAAACAGTCGTTGGCGGAAAATATTTTCCGAAGGAACACTTGAATATTGCATCATTAAGCCAAATTGATGGTATCTGCGAATGAGCAGAAGTGCGTTATAATAGTTTAAAAAATAGACACTTATATCGTTTTGGTAGGCGACAAAATTAGTTGCCAATACCCTTCTTTTAACTGTTTAATTTTTTTTCAAATTCAACTATCACCCAGCGTTATTTTCTGTTATCATTTCGCGCCCTTTTTGTGGGGGTATGTACATTAAACCAGCAATTTTTGTTGGTTTTAACAGCGGAAACGACTCGAGAGAGTCTTAACAACAGCGGAGCACTAACAATGATCCAAATGCAAACTAACCTGGATGTTGCCGACAACAGCGGCGCTCGCAGGGTTCAGTGTATTAAGGTTCTAGGTGGCTCGCATCGCCGTTATGCACATATCGGTGACATCATCAAAGTTACCGTCAAGGAAGCAATTCCTCGCGGTAAAGTTAAAAAAGGTGACGTACTGAATGCAGTGGTGGTGCGTACTAAAAAAGGCGTTCGTCGTCCTGACGGTTCAACAATCCGTTTCGACAACAACGCAGCTGTTTTGCTAAATGCAAACAAGCAACCAATTGGTACGCGTATCTTTGGACCGGTAACCCGTGAGCTTCGTGGCGATAGCTTCATGAAGATCATCTCACTGGCCCCTGAGGTACTATAAGGAGTCACGATAATGGCTAGAAAAATTCGTCGTGATGATGAAGTAGTCGTATTGGCCGGCAAGGATAAGGGCAAGCAAGGCAAAGTCCTTAAAGTTCTTACTTCTGAAGACCGTCTGATCGTTGAAGGTGTGAATTTGGTGAAAAAACACCAGAAGCCTAACCCTCAATTGAATATCCCTGGTGGTATCGTTGAGAAAGAAGCTTCAATTCACGTTTCTAATGTAGCGATCGTTAACCCTCAAACGGGTAAAGCGGATCGCGTAGGTTTCCGTTTCGAAGACGAGAAGAAAGTTCGTTTCTTCAAGTCTAACGGTGAGCTAGTTTAATTAATTGGAGAGTACGATGGCGAAACTGCATGATTTCTATAAAGAAACAGTAGTGGCGGAACTTGCTAAGCAGTTCGGTTACAAAAGCGTCATGCAAGTCCCTCGGATTGAAAAAATCACTCTAAACATGGGTTTAGGTGAAGCAGTAGCGGACAAAAAGGTTCTTGAGAATGCAACAGCTGACATGGCTGCTATCGCAGGTCAAAAACCAGTTGTTACCGTTGCTCGTAAATCTGTTGCGGGTTTCAAAATCCGTGAAGGTTATCCGATTGGCTGTAAAGTAACCCTACGTGGCGAACGTATGTGGGAATTCTTTGAGCGTCTAGTTTCAATTGCAATTCCTCGTATCCGTGACTTCCGTGGCTTGAACCCTAAGTCGTTCGATGGCCGTGGAAACTATAGCATGGGTGTTCGTGAGCAAATCATCTTCCCTGAAATCGACTTTGATAAAGTTGATAAGGTGCGCGGTATGGATATCACTATCACTACTAGCGCAGGTACAGATGCGGAAGCAAAAGCATTGCTTGATGCGTTTAACTTCCCATTCAGAAAATAAGGTGTAGGGTTATGGCAAAAGAATCAATGAAAGCGCGCGAAGTAAAACGCGCGAAGCTAGTAGCAAAGTACGCAGAAAAGCGTGCGGCGCTTAAGGCGATTATCAGCGATGTTAACGCTTCTGAAGAAGAGCGTTGGGATGCTGTTCTTAAGCTACAACAACTTCCTCGTGATTCAGCTCGTTCACGTCAGCAAAACCGCTGCCGTATAACTGGCCGTCCTCACGGTTACCTACGCAAATTTGGCCTTAGCCGTATCAAGTTGCGCGAAGCAGCTATGCGCGGTGAAGTCCCTGGCTTGAAAAAAGCCAGCTGGTAAGGAGTAGCGAATATGAGCATGCAAGATCCTATCGCGGATATGTTTACCCGCATCCGTAACGGCCAAATGGCACAGAAGGTTGCTGTAGCTATGCCTTCTTCAAAACTACGCGTTGCAATCGCAAAAGTTTTGAAAGAAGAAGGTTACATCGAAGACTTCTCTGTCACTGGTGACGTTAAGCCTGTAATGGAAGTTACTCTTAAGTACTTCGAAGGCAAACGAGTAATCGAGAGCATTGAACGTGTAAGCCGTCCTGGTCTGCGCATCTATAAGAAAAAAGATGAGCTTCCAAAGGTTATGGGTGGTTTGGGCGTTGCTATCGTGTCAACCTCAAAAGGTGTGATGACTGACCGTGCTGCGCGTAAAGCAGGCATGGGCGGTGAGATCATCGGTTATGTAGCGTAACGGAGGAATATCAATGTCACGTGTAGCTAAAGCTCCTGTTGAAATCAAGTCTGGCGTAGAAATCACTATCGCTGGTCAAGATATCACAGTAAAAGGTAGTAAAGGTACATTGAACCGTACGTTTAACGACGCGGTTGAAGTTGTACAGGAAGAGAATCAACTTAAAGTAGCACCTCGTGAAGGTTTTGCTGATGGTTGGGCTCAAGCTGGTACAGCTCGCGCTTTGCTTAACGCAATGGTTATCGGTGTATCAGAAGGTTTTGAGAAAAAGCTTCAGTTGATTGGTGTTGGTTACCGTGCTCAAGCACAAGGTGCCAAGCTTAATCTAACTCTAGGCTTCTCACACCCTGTAGTATACGAAATGCCTCAGGGCATTACCGTAGAAACTCCTAGCCAAACTGAAGTTGTCGTCAAAGGCGCTGACAAGCAGTTGGTAGGTCAAGTAGCAGCTAACATCCGTGGATACCGTCCACCAGAGCCTTATAAAGGTAAAGGTGTTCGTTACGCTGATGAAGTTGTGCGTCGTAAAGAAGCTAAGAAAAAGTAGGTGGGTGATACGATGGATAAGAAAGCAGCTCGCTTGCGTCGCGCTACCCGCGCACGCAAAAAAATTAGTGAACTGGCCGTTAATCGCTTGGTTGTAAACCGTACACCACGCCACATTTACGCTCAGCTAATCGCTGCAAGCGGTTCTGAAGTGTTGGCGGCAGCTTCTACTGTTGAAGCAGACATTCGCAAAGACCTGAAATATTCAGGTAATGCTGAAGCAGCTGCAGCAGTTGGTAAAGCGATTGCAGAACGAGCTATCGAGAAAGGCATTAAATCTGTTGCGTTTGATCGTAGCGGCTTTAAGTACCACGGTCGAGTTAAAGCATTGGCTGATGCAGCTCGCGAAGCTGGTCTTCAGTTCTAGGAGTTAATTATGGCTAAAGTTGAAGTTCAAAACGGTGAACTGTTAGAGAAGCTAATTGCCGTAAACCGTGTATCTAAAGTAGTTAAAGGTGGTCGTATCTTTAGCTTCACTGCCTTAACGGTAGTTGGTGACGGTAATGGTCGTGTAGGTTTCGGATATGGTAAGGCACGTGAAGTTCCTGCTGCTATCCAGAAAGCTATGGAAAAAGCACGTCGCAACCTTGTGACTGTTGACCTAAACGGTAACACTCTACAGCACCCAATTAAGGGTCGTCACTCAGGCTCTAAAGTTTATATGCAGCCTGCATCAGAAGGTACGGGTATCATCGCCGGTGGTGCGATGCGTGCAGTACTAGAAGTGGCTGGTGTACAGAACGTACTTTCAAAATGTTACGGTTCTACTAATCCAATCAACGTTGTTCGCGCAACTATCAACGCTCTGACTGATATGAAGTCACCTGAGCAAGTTGCTGCTAAGCGTGGATTGCCTGTAGAAGAAATTTTGGGGTAATTGAACATGGCTAAGATGATTAAAGTAAAGCAAACTAAAAGCTCTATTGGTCGTCTACCTAAGCACAAAGCTACTTTGACTGGCTTAGGTTTACGTCGCATCGGTCATGTTCGTGAGCTGGAAGATACTCCAGCCGTTCGTGGCATGATCAACCGTGTATATTACATGGTTGAGATCGTGGAGGAGTAAGAAATGCGTTTGAACACTATTGCTCCTGCACCAGGAGCTAAACATTCTGAAAAGCGTGTGGGCCGTGGTATTGGTTCTGGTCTTGGAAAAACTGGTGGTCGTGGCCATAAAGGTCAAAAGAGTCGTTCAGGCGGTTCTGTTAAGCCAGGTTTCGAAGGCGGTCAAATGCCAATCCAGCGTCGTCTACCTAAGTTTGGTTTCACTTCACGTAAATCTTTGGTTTCTGACCAAGTTACGTTGAATGAAATTGCTAAGGTAGAAGGTGAAATCGTTTCTCTAGACACTTTGAAAGCGGCTGGTCTTGTTAAGAAAGACATGCTTCACGTTAAAGTTGTTAAGAGCGGTGAGATTTCACGCGCTATTACAGTAAGCGGTTTAAAGGTAACTAAAGGCGCCCGTGCAGCGATTGAAGCAGCTGGCGGTAAAGTAGAGGAATAAGCTAGATGGCTAAACCAGGATTGGATTCAAGCGCAAAAGGTGGCTTGAGCGAGCTTAAATCAAGATTGTTGTTCGTACTGGGTGCGATCATTGTATTTAGACTTGGCTCATATGTGCCTATTCCTGGTATTGATGGCGCGGTGTTGGCTCAATTATTTGAGCAACAAAAAGGTACTATCGTAGAAATGTTTAACATGTTCTCTGGTGGTGCACTTGAACGTGCCTCAGTTCTGGCTCTTGGAATCATGCCTTATATTTCGGCTTCAATTATCATGCAGTTGCTCACAGTAGTGCATCCGCCGATGATGGAGTTGAAAAAAGAAGGTGAAGCAGGACGTCGCAAGATTAGTCAGTACACGCGTTATTTCACGCTAGTGTTGGCAACGTTCCAAGCAATTGGTATCGCGACGAACTTACCAAATCTTATTCAAGGATTGGTGATTAATCCTGGTTTTGGTTTTTACTTTACAGCGGTAGTAAGCCTTGTCACTGGTACCATGTTTTTAATGTGGTTAGGTGAGCAAATTACAGAGAGAGGTATCGGCAACGGTATCTCTATTCTGATCTTTACTGGTATTGTTGCAGGTTTACCAACAGCGATTGGTCAAACGGCGGAACAAGCCAGACAAGGTGACTTGAATCTATTATTCTTGTTGCTGATTGGCGTGATTATGATAGCCATCACGTACTTTGTAGTATTCGTTGAGCGTGGACAGCGTCGCATCGTTGTAAACTATGCTAAACGTCAGCAAGGCCGCAAGGTGTTTGCTGCGCAAAGTACACATTTACCGTTAAAGGTAAATATGGCGGGTGTCATTCCACCAATCTTTGCTTCTAGTATTATTTTGTTCCCTGGAACTATTGCTAGTTGGTTTGGTCAGAATGAGTCTGCGTCTTGGTTACAAGATGTGGCACTGATGTTGTCTCCTGGACAACCTCTGTATGTGATGTTGTATGCAGCTGCGATTATTTTCTTCTGCTTCTTCTACACGGCGTTGGTATTCAACCCGCGTGAGACAGCAGATAATTTGAAAAAATCTGGTGCGTTCGTTCCTGGTATTCGTCCGGGCGAGCAAACATCCAAGTATATCGATAAAGTAATGACTCGCCTTACTTTGGCTGGTGCGCTTTATATTACCTTTATTTGTTTGGTGCCTGAGTTCATGCTTATCGCCTGGAATGTACAATTCTATTTCGGCGGTACATCACTACTAATTATTGTAGTGGTAATCATGGATTTCATGGCGCAGGTGCAGACACATTTGATGTCACATCAATATGAGTCTGTTCTTAAAAAAGCGAATCTTAAAGGCTACGGCCGATAAGTTAGCAGTTACGGAGTGGTGAAATGAAAGTTCGTGCATCCGTTAAGAAGATTTGCCGCAGCTGTAAAGTCATTAAGCGCAACGGCGTTGTGCGTGTGATCTGCAGCTCTGACCCTAAGCATAAGCAAAGGCAAGGCTAATCTACGCGGTGTTGGGATGTCCCTTTACTTACAAGGTATCCCAACCTTAAATTTGCAATTTGTTCGTCGGGTAAGTATCCTAACGGGCTTTTTAGGCCGATGACAATTTAACTAGAGGAGTGCTGTTAATGGCCCGTATCGCTGGCATTAACATCCCTGAACACAAGCATACTGTAATCGCTATTCAAGCGATCTACGGTATTGGCCCAACTCGTGCTAAAAGCATTTGTGCCAATGCTGGTGTTGCAGAGTCAACCAAGATCAAAGATCTTGATGAAACAACAATCGATAAACTTCGTGACGAAGTAGCTAAATTCACTGTTGAAGGTGATCTACGTCGTGAAGTTTCAATGAGCATCAAACGTTTGATGGACCTAGGTTGCTTCCGTGGTATTCGCCACCGTCGTAGCTTGCCTCTACGTGGTCAGCGCACTAAAACTAATGCGCGTACACGTAAAGGTCCTCGTAAACCTATTAAGAAGTAAGCGGGGGATTAAAGTATGGCAAAAGCACCTACTCGTGCGCGTAAGCGCGCAAAACGTCAAGTTGCTGATGGTATGGCTCATATTCATGCCTCTTTCAACAACACTATTGTGACAATTACAGACCGTCAAGGTAATGCCTTGGCTTGGGCAACGTCTGGTGGTTCAGGTTTCCGTGGTTCACGTAAATCTACTCCGTTCGCTGCACAGGTTGCTGCTGAGCGCGCTGGTGTAGCAGCTCAGGAATACGGTTTGAAGAACCTTGAAGTATTCGTTAAAGGTCCAGGTCCAGGCCGTGAGTCTGCTATCCGTGCCCTGAATGCTACAGGTTACAAAATCACAAATATTACCGATGTGACGCCTATTCCTCACAACGGTTGTCGTCCACCGAAAAAACGTCGCGTTTAATCGACGGACTGTTGGAGAAAGATCATGGCAAGATATTTGGGTCCTAAACTCAAACTTAGCCGCCGCGAAGGAACTGACCTGTTCCTTAAAAGTGGCGTTCGAGCAATTGACTCGAAATGTAAAATTGATACTGCGCCTGGTCAGCATGGTGCCCGTCGTGGCCGTCTATCTGACTACGGTGTTCAGTTACGTGAAAAGCAAAAAGTACGTCGTATGTATGGCGTATTGGAAAAGCAGTTCCGTAATTACTATAAAGAAGCTGCGCGTTTAAAAGGCAATACAGGTGAAAACCTGCTACAACTTTTAGAACAGCGTCTTGACAATGTTGTATACCGTATGGGTTTTGCAAGCACGCGTGCTGAAGCACGTCAGCTAGTAAGTCATAAAGCTATCATGGTAAACGGTAAAGTTGTTAACATACCTTCTTTTAACGTTTCTGCTGAAGACGTTGTATCCGTTCGTGAAAAAGCGAAAAAGCAAGCGCGTATCGTTGCTGCTTTAGAGTTGGCGGACCAGCGTGAGAAACCAACTTGGATTGAAGTAGACAGCAAGAAGATGGAAGGCGTTTTCAAGCGTATTCCTGAGCGTTCAGACTTGTCTGCTGAAATTAACGAACAGTTGATCGTCGAACTTTACTCTAAGTAAAGCCTAATCAAGAGAGGAAACAATGTCGGGTTCTGTAACTGAATTCCTAAAACCAAGGTTAGTCGAAATTGATAACGTATCGCCTACCCGTGCAAAAGTAACTCTAGAACCTCTAGAGCGTGGCTTTGGACACACACTAGGCAATGCACTTCGTCGTATTCTTCTGTCATCTATGCCTGGATGTGCAGTGACTGAAGTTGAAATTGACGGCGTTTTGCATGAATACAGCACCAAAGAAGGTGTTCAAGAAGACGTTATCGAGATCCTGCTGAACCTTAAAGGGTTAGCAGTACGTCTTGAAGGTAAGACTGAAGCGACGTTAACTTTAGTTAAGTCGGGTGCGGGCCCTGTGACTGCTGGTGATATCCAGCATGACGGTGATGTTGAAATCGTAAACCCCGAACATGTCATTTGTACTTTGACTGGTGATGCTGAAGTAAGCATGCGCATTAAAGTAGAAATGGGTCGTGGTTACGTACCTGCTTCAGCTCGTCGTTCCTCTGAAGAAGATGATCGACCAATCGGTCGTTTGTTAGTGGATGCTTCATACAGCCCAGTTGAGCGTATTGCTTACAATGTTGAATCTGCACGTGTTGAACAACGCACAGATTTAGACAAACTTATCATTGACATGGAAACTAACGGAACGTTAGATCCCGAAGAGGCGATTCGTCGTGCAGCTACTATTTTAGCTGAACAGTTAGACGCATTCGTGGAACTTCGTGACATGTCTGTACCGGAGCAAAAAGAAGAGAAGCCGGAATTTGATCCGATTTTACTTCGCCCGGTTGATGATCTTGAGCTTACTGTTCGCTCTGCAAACTGTTTGAAAGCTGAAGCTATCCAGTACATTGGTGATCTGGTACAGCGCACTGAGGTTGAGCTACTTAAAACGCCTAACCTTGGTAAAAAGTCTCTTACTGAGATTAAAGACGTGCTGGCTTCTCGCGGATTGTCTTTAGGTATGCGCCTAGAAAATTGGCCGCCTGAAAGCATCGCTGAGAAAGATTAATCAGATTGCATTAACACTGATTTGTAAAGAAGGATAGAGCTATGCGCCATCGTAAGAGTGGTCGTCAGTTAAATCGCAACAGCAGTCATCGTCAGGCGATGTTCAAAAACATGGCTGGCTCTTTGGTGAAGCACGAAATCATCAAAACGACTTTGCCAAAGGCTAAAGAGCTGCGTCGCGTAATTGAGCCTCTAATCACACTAGCTAAGCAAGATAGCGTAGCTAACCGTCGTCTAGCTATGGCACGTACGGGTGATAAAGAGGTAGTAGGTAAATTGTTCAACGAGCTAGGCCCACGTTATGAGTCTCGCCCAGGTGGATATATTCGCATTCTTAAATGTGGTTTCCGTACTGGTGATAATGCGCCTATGGCGTACGTTGAATTGGTTGACCGCCCTGTTGTTGAAGAAGTTGAAGAAACTGAAGCAGCAGCGGAATAATTACCTGTTCCAATAAAAAAACCCGGTTAATCCGGGTTTTTTTATGTCTTTAAAAAGTGGCATCGTGGCAAAATCAGTTTTTAATATGTCTGAATTATTATAGATAAAGGCAGAATAGAGAGCATTCGAATAAAGCAATCTAGTACAGCTAGCGAAACTAAGTACTTAAGAAACAATTAGATTTGCAAGTATGTGTTTACCGTAGGTAATGCATTTCACTTTTACAATGATACTATTTAAAGGCAATCAAAACCTTCTCTGTAAGATAAGAGAGTAATTATCAATTGCTTTCATTAACACTAGAAAGAATAATTTCGATTTGTTCTTCATCCGCACCAGCATTTTTAGCATAAATCATCAGATCGTCTTTCTTTACACCTGCATCACTTGCCGATTTTAAGATCTTTCGCATGTATTCATTTTCAGAGTTGACTTCTCTTACTGCGGTTGTGACTACCTTTTCCGCTTTCCCTGGGAAAACTGCTAAAAGCGCATCTACCATATATTCACCTACAAACGGTACTGCGTTTACGGCGCTTTTAAGTATTTCGGCAATTCTATTCGGATGCGACTGCGCCAACGTTTGTACTATATAGTCAGCCGAGTCAGGTTCTGTAATAACGGCGACTCTTACTATTTCATCAAGTTCATTAGGCGTGGTATTGGCTGCAGCGTTAACTACGAAATCAACATAGCTAGGTTCTGCCGCGATAGCAGTTTCTACTACACTACTGCAACTAGTAATACCTTTATTGATAGCTACGGTCACTACTGTCTCGGTCATGGCCGGCTGAGCGGATATGGCAGCGTGTATAATTTCCTTATACCTGTCGGGATAGAGATCAAGAGCTGTGCTAACGACCGTTTCTGTTTCATGAGGGTAATGACTAATTATACTTTTCACCGCTCGACCAATAGACATGCTTTTACTGACTTGCCTTTCTACAAAATCAGAAGTTAAGTTATTATTTATAGATTGAGTCTGTGATGTTTGTGTTTGATAAGCACTGACGGAAAAGCTACTAATACTTAGTAAAGCTATAGAAAGTATCGTTTTCATCTTCTACCCAATTTTATTATATATATATTTAGCGACCAATTATGAGACAACGAATTCTATAAAGAGTTTAACGAAGTAACATTTAACTAACATAACTTACACCTAAATAACGCAAAAGGCCAATTAACAACCAGGTTTGGTGTGTGTTTTAGACTTTTCTAATTAAATTCAATAAATTTAAAAATTAGTGTTGACTCTTCCTCAATAATCTCTAAAATGCGCGCCTCTTCTTACGGAGACGCCGACAAAGCGACGGTGTTTAAGATGTAAGCAAGATTGAGGCCAACACCGAAATTCATTGAAAAAAAAGTGTTGACATCAAAACGAAGCGCGGTAAAATGCGCATCCGCTTCGGGAGAGTCAAGCGACACTTTCGAATCACTCAGTAGAACGATGTTTTAATGAGTGAGTCAGCAAGCTGAAAGCTAAGTCTGACGCACGATGCAACAAACGTTAATTTTGAAAATAAATTAAAAAAACAGTTGACATCGAAACCAAGCGCTGTAAAATGCGCGCCTCGCTTGAGAGAGTTAACAACGTCTCAAGCTGCTACGAAAGTAGCTGCTCTAAAGAGCAAGTTCTTTAACAATTTGATAACAAGACAATCTGTGTGGGCACTCGTTAAAAGAGTGTCAACAACAAAAATTCATATTTTCGATTT
>NZ_JAOWKX010000010.1 GCF_025751585.1 Fluctibacter corallii | reverse complement strand
CACGTGTCTGAGGCATAGGGCCATCAGTTGCAGCTACTACTAGGATTGCGCCGTCCATCTGTGCAGCACCCGTGATCATGTTTTTAACATAGTCAGCGTGTCCTGGGCAGTCTACGTGTGCATAGTGACGTGTAGGCGTGTCGTACTCTACGTGAGAAGTCGCGATTGTGATACCACGCTCACGCTCTTCTGGTGCGTTATCGATTTGATCGAATGCTTGAGCTGAACCACCGTAAGTCTTAGCTAGTACAGTAGTGATCGCTGCTGTTAGAGTAGTTTTACCGTGGTCAACGTGGCCGATTGTACCAACGTTAACGTGCGGTTTCGTACGTTCAAACTTTTCTTTTGCCATTTCTCTATTTTCCTAAGTTAAAAGTCCGACCCGACAAGGACCGGACCGAACCTTCAATAAGATTAAAGTCTAGATTCAATAATCGCTTGCGCAACGTTATTTGGCGCTTCCGAATAATTGAAAAATTCCATTGAGTAAGATGCACGGCCTTGCGTTTGTGAACGCAAGTCTGTGGCATATCCAAACATTTCTGACAGTGGCACTTTTGCACGAATAATTTTAATTCCTGCTACCCCGTCTTCCATGCCTTCAATCATACCGCGACGACGATTCAAGTCGCCGACAACGTCACCCATCCAGTCTTCTGGTGTAGTGACTTCCACTTTCATGGTCGGCTCTAGTAAGACAGGATTCGCTTCTGAAGCCCCCTTCTTAAAGCCCATCGACCCAGCGATTTTAAACGCCATTTCAGAGGAGTCAACATCGTGGAATGAACCATCGAATAAAGTAGCCTTAACATCAAGCACAGGATATCCAGCTAGGACACCATTGCGCATTTGCTCTTGAATACCTTTATCTACAGCCGGAATGTATTCTTTTGGAATCACGCCGCCCACAATGTCGTTAACAAACTCGTAACCCGCGCCTTCTTCAAGTGGTTCAATACGAAGCCATACGTGACCGTACTGGCCTCTACCGCCCGATTGACGAACGAATTTCCCTTCCACTTCGACTGATTTACGAATTGTCTCACGGTAAGCAACCTGAGGTTTACCTACGTTACACTCAACGCTGAATTCACGTTTCATGCGGTCAACGATAATGTCTAAGTGTAGTTCACCCATACCAGAAATTATCGTTTGTCCTGACTCTTCATCTGTACGAACTTGGAATGATGGATCTTCTGCGGCAAGTTTGCCTAATGCGATACCCATTTTTTCCTGATCTGCTTTCGAACGCGGCTCTACCGCGATAGAAATAACAGGATCTGGGAATTCCATGCGCTCTAGTGTGATGATGTGGCTAGGGTCACATAATGTGTCACCCGTCGTCACGTCTTTTAGACCGATTGCAGCCGCAATATCGCCCGCTCGAACTTCTTTTAGTTCTTCACGGTCTTTCGCATGCATCTGTACAATTCGACCAAAACGCTCACGTTTGCCTTTAACCGGGTTATACACTGTGTCACCCGTGTTCACGACACCTGAGTAGCAACGGAAGAATGTCAACGTTCCAACAAATGGATCAGTAGCGATTTTAAACGCTAGCGCTGAGAAAGGCTCTTTATCGTCAGCATGACGTTCGCCTTCAGACTCATCTTCGTTAACACCTTTAATGGCTGGAATATCCACAGGTGAAGGCAAGAATTCAATCACTGAATCCAATACCGCCTGTACACCTTTATTTTTAAATGCCGACCCGCAAGCAGCCAATACAATTTCATTGTTCAGCGTGCGCTTACGCAGACCGTCTTTTATCTCTTGTTCTGAAAGCTCTTCGCCTTCGAGATATTTGTCCATTAGCTCTTCAGAAGCCTCTGCGGCAGCTTCAACCATTTCTGTACGAAGTGCTTCAGCGCGATCTTTAAGATCTGCCGGAATTTCTTCGTACGTGAAGGTCATACCCTGGTCTTCTTGATTCCAGTTTATGGCTTTCATTTTGAATAGGTCGATAACGCCTTTGAAGTTCTCTTCTGCACCAATGTTCAATTGAATAGGTACACAATTGGCACCTAAACGTTTACGTATTTGATTTACTACGCGTTCAAAATCTGCACCTGCTCGGTCCATCTTATTAACAAACACCATACGTGGAACGTGGTATTTGTCAGCTTGACGCCATACAGTTTCAGATTGAGGTTCAACACCGGAGGAACCACAAAATACAACAACAGCACCATCCAATACGCGCAAAGAACGCTCTACTTCGATAGTGAAATCTACGTGCCCTGGCGTGTCGATAATATTGATGCGATGCTGATCAAACTGCTGTTGCATACCTGCCCAAAAGCAAGTAGTTGCAGCAGAAGTAATTGTGATACCACGTTCCTGCTCCTGCTCCATCCAGTCCATGGTGGCTGCGCCATCATGAACTTCACCGATCTTATGAGAAAGACCGGTGTAGAATAGAACACGCTCAGTGGTGGTCGTTTTACCCGCATCAACGTGAGCAACAATACCGATATTGCGGTAGCGCTCAATTGGGGTCTTTCGAGCCATTTCGTCCTCTCAGCTTGGTGTTGACTACCAACGGTAGTGAGCGAATGCTTTGTTCGCTTCAGCCATACGGTGCACGTCTTCACGCTTCTTAACCGCAGAGCCTTTGTTCTCAGACGCATCTAGCATTTCTGCTGCAAGACGCTGAGCCATTGATTTTTCGCCACGTTTACGCGCTGCTTCAACCAACCAACGCATACCTAGTGCGTTACGACGAACTGGACGAACTTCTACAGGTACTTGGTACGTAGAACCACCAACACGACGAGATTTAACCTCTACTGTTGGGCGGATGTTTTCCAATGCATCTTCAAATACATCTAGGTGAGCCTTGCCAGTTTTTTCAGCAACAATATCAAGCGCGCCGTAAACGATTTTTTCAGCAGTTGACTTCTTGCCGTCTAGCATGACGACGTTCATAAATTTAGCAAGTAGTTGTGATCCGAACTTAGGATCAGGTAGGATTTTACGTTGACCTACGACTCTTCTTCTTGGCATCTTAAATTCTCCGTGGGCTTCAGGATATTCCCCAAAACTCTAATTAAAAACTTTAGTTTGGCCTTACTAACGGAGAACCGTTAAGACTTAGGCCTTTTCGCGCCGTACTTAGAACGGGCTTGACGACGATCGCTAACACCAGCACAGTCAAGCGTACCGCGAACTGTGTGATAACGAACACCTGGTAAATCTTTAACACGACCACCACGGATAAGAACAACGCTGTGCTCTTGTAGGTTGTGGCCTTCACCACCGATGTATGAAGAAACTTCAAAACCGTTGGTTAAACGAACACGGCACACTTTACGAAGTGCTGAGTTCGGCTTCTTAGGAGTGGTTGTATATACACGAGTACATACACCACGTTTTTGTGGGCAAGCTTGCAGTGCTGCTACATTGCTTTTAGCAGCAGGCTTTCTGCGTGGCTTACGCACTAACTGGTTAACTGTTGCCATTAACTAGCTCCTGGTTAAAAAACTACTGAAATAACCCATATATGAACACGTGAGGGGCGAAAAGACCCTGCTAAAGGTCAACCTCATTTGTCTTATGGGGCTTGGAATTTTAGGCGTTCCAAAACAAAAAAACCGCCACCCTAAACTTGATTACCAAATTTCGGGTCGCGGAATTCTAATGACCAAACTTTAACCTGTCAAGTGGATCCTGCCGCTATCCTAAAATTAGTGGCAGGATACTTTTACGGCTGGCGAACCAGCCGCGGTATAAAGTGGTCTCTCCGTCTTATTACTCGTTTCCAGGTGTATCTTCTACACCGCCCATCGAGCTTTCAGCAACTTCAGCGTTAAGCGCTTCAGTTAGCGCTTGCTCTGCTTCAGCAGCAGATACTGACGGATCTTCAAATTGATCAGCCATGCGCGCTTCTGCACGACGTTTGTGATAAGCGAAACCTGTTCCAGCTGGAATCAGTCGTCCAACGATTACGTTTTCTTTCAGACCACGTAATTCGTCTTCTTTACCCTGAACCGCAGCTTCTGTAAGAACTCGTGTAGTTTCCTGGAACGATGCAGCAGAAATAAATGACTCAGTTGACAACGAGGCTTTAGTAATACCTAGCAACTGTGTCTCATATTTCGCAGGCATTTTGCCTTGCTTCTCTAATTCACGGTTTGCAATCTTAACAGCCGATACTTCAACTTGCTCACCTTCAAGGAACTGGCTATCACCAGGACTTGTGATAAGACACTTACGAAGCATCTGACGAATAACCACTTCAATGTGCTTATCGTTAATTTTTACACCCTGTAAGCGGTAAACTTCCTGAACCTCGTTCACGATGTAGTTAGATACCGCAGAGATGCCACGCAATCGAAGGATGTCATGTGGAGACTCTGGACCGTCAGCAATAACTTCGCCACGCTCTACTGTCTCACCCTCGAATACGTTAAGCTGACGCCACTTAGGAATCATCTCTTCGTATTGATCACCTTCTTTCGGCGTGATCACAAGGCGCTTCTTACCCTTAGTTTCTTTACCGAAACCAATGGTACCTGACACTTCTGCAAGAATTGCTGGCTCTTTAGGCTTACGCGCTTCGAACAAATCAGCAACGCGCGGTAGACCACCCGTGATATCACGAGTCTTCGAGCTTTCCTGAGGAATACGTGCTAATACGTCACCGGCATTTGCCGTGCTGCCTTCTTTCGCTTCAATAGTAGTAAAGCTTGGAAGACGAATTTCCTGCAGACCCACTTCATCACTTTCAAGAATTAACTTAGGCTCTTTTGCATTTACCTTAGCCAAGTCTTTTACAACGATACGCGTAAGACCTGTCAGTTCATCTTGTTGAACTTCAGTGTTACTGTCGTCGATATCTGCAAAGCTGATCTTAGCAGGACGCTCAGTAATAATTGGGTGTGAATGCGGATCCCAGTTAGCTACGATGTCGCCAGCCTGAACTGCACTACCTTCGTCAACAGAGAGCATTGCACCGTAAGGTACTTTATAACGCTCTTTCTCACGACCCTGTTCATCAATGATCGTAATTTCTGTTGAACGTGAAACGATAACGACTTTTTCGTCTACGTTGCGAACAAATTTCGCATTGTGTAACTTAAGTGTACCGGCTGTTTTAATTTGTACGCTATTTTCAGCTGATGCTCTTGATGCCGCACCACCGATGTGGAACGTACGCATCGTAAGCTGTGTACCTGGCTCACCGATTGACTGTGCCGCAATAACACCTACTGCTTCACCGATACCAACCATGTGACCACGTGCTAGGTCACGACCGTAACACTTACCACATACACCGAAGTCGTTATCACACGTAATAACAGAGCGTACATTTACCTGATCTACGGAGTTGGCTTCAAGTAGGTCTACTAGTTTCTCGTCTAGAAGGACGTTACGCTCAATAAGTACTTCTTCAGTACCAGGCTTAAGTACGTCTTCAGACACGGTACGACCTAGAACGCGTTCACGTAATGGTTCAACAACGTCGCCACCTTCGATCAATGGCGTCATTTTAACGCCTTCGAACGTGCCACAATCTTCGTTGTTAATAACCAAGTCTTGTGCAACGTCAACCAAACGACGAGTTAGGTAACCCGAGTTCGCTGTTTTCAATGCTGTATCGGCCAAACCTTTACGCGCACCGTGGGTTGAAATAAAGTACTGAAGTACGTTAAGACCTTCACGGAAGTTTGCGGTAATAGGTGTTTCGATGATTGAGCCATCTGGCTTAGCCATCAGACCACGCATACCCGCTAACTGACGAATCTGTGCGGCACTACCACGAGCACCGGAGTCGGCCATCATGTAAACTGAGTTAAATGATTGCTGCTCTTCGTTTTCGCCGTCGCGGTTAACAACTGTCTCAGACTTCAAGTTGTCCATCATGGCCTTTGCAACTTTTTCGTTGGCGTTCGACCAGATATCGATAACTTTGTTGTAACGCTCACCCGCAGTAACAAGACCTGACTGGAATTGTTCCTGAATTTCGTGAACTTCTGCTTCTGCCCCTTCGATGATGTCTTTCTTCGCATCTGGGATAACCATGTCATCGATACCAACAGACGCACCCGCGATCATCGCGTAATGGAAACCGGTATACATGATTTGGTCAGCAGCAATAACCGTGTCTTTTAGACCCAAGCGACGGTAACAGGCGTTAAGAAGACGTGAAATCTGCTTTTTACCCATCGGTTGGTTAATCAATTCAAACGGTAAGCCTTTTGGCAAGATCAACGACAAAATAGCACGACCAACAGTAGTATCTGTTAGGGTAACTTTTTCTGTTTTGTTTCCGTCTGCATCGATATCGAATTCAGTGATTCTTACTTTAACACGTGCGTGCAATTCCGCTGTTTCTGTGCGGTATGCTTTTTCAGCTTCGTGCGGGCTGGTGAATACCATGCCTTCGCCTTTACCGTTAATACGGTCACGCGTTAGGTAGTAAAGACCCAATACAACGTCCTGTGAAGGTACGATGATCGGCTCACCGTTCGCAGGCGATAGAATGTTATTGGTAGACATCATTAACGCACGAGACTCTAACTGAGCTTCGATAGTTAATGGTACGTGTACCGCCATTTGGTCACCGTCGAAGTCAGCGTTATACGCAGCACACACAAGTGGGTGTAACTGGATTGCTTTACCTTCGATTAGGGTAGGTTCAAACGCCTGAATCCCCAAACGGTGAAGTGTAGGTGCACGGTTAAGTAATACAGGGTGTTCACGGATGACTTCATCAAGTACATCCCATACCTCTGGCGCTTCACGTTCTACTAATTTCTTCGCAGCTTTAATCGTTGTTGCTAAACCACGGCCTTCTAACTTGCCGTAAATGAAAGGCTTGAACAACTCCAATGCCATCTTCTTAGGAAGACCACACTGGTGAAGACGAAGAGTAGGACCAACGGTAATTACGGAACGACCCGAGTAGTCAACACGCTTACCTAGAAGGTTTTGACGGAAACGCCCCTGCTTACCTTTGATCATGTCTGCTAGCGATTTAAGAGGGCGTTTGTTAGAGCCCGTGATCGCACGTCCGCGACGACCGTTATCAAGAAGCGCATCTACCGCTTCCTGTAGCATACGTTTTTCGTTACGTACGATAATATCAGGTGCAGCAAGATCTAATAGACGCTTCAAACGGTTGTTACGGTTGATTACACGACGGTATAAATCGTTCAAATCAGATGTAGCAAAACGACCACCATCTAGTGGTACAAGTGGACGCAAATCAGGCGGCAATACTGGAAGTACTGTCATGATCATCCACTCAGGCTTGTTGCCTGATTGCTGGAACGATTCAAGAAGCTTAAGACGCTTCGTAATCTTTTTACGCTTCGTTTCTGAATTGATGCTTGGAAGTTCTTCGCGCATTGCTGCAACGTCAGAGTCAACATCAAGGGCTTTAAGAAGTTCGAATACGGCTTCTGCACCCATCTTCGCTTCAAATTCATCACCATGCTCTTCAAGCGAATCTAAATATTCTTCTTCAGTTAAAAGCTGGCTACGCTCAAGCGTTGTCATACCTGGCTCTGTTACCACGTATGATTCAAAATAAAGTACACGTTCGATATCACGTAATGTCATATCAAGCATCAAGCCGATACGAGACGGAAGTGATTTCAAGAACCAAATGTGAGCAACGGGTGATGCTAGTTCAATGTGACCCATGCGCTCACGACGCACTTTAGTCAGTGTCACTTCTACGCCACACTTTTCACAAATTACACCACGGTGCTTCAAACGCTTGTACTTACCGCACAAACATTCATAGTCTTTTACAGGACCGAAGATACGCGCACAGAACAAGCCATCACGCTCTGGCTTGAACGTACGGTAGTTAATGGTCTCTGGCTTTTTCACTTCACCATAAGACCAAGAGCGGATCATATCCGGTGACGCAAGTCCGATTCGAATATTATCGAACTCTTCCGTCTTGTTCTGTTGCTTAAGAAACTTTAATAAGTCTTTCACATTTCTCTCCCAGCGGAGTCAATTTCAAAAGCCCGAGCACCTTACATGCTCAGGCTCTCCAATCTAAAGCTCAGTCGAGCGCTTATTGCTCTTCCAGTTCGATGTTGATACCTAGTGAGCGAATTTCTTTCAACAATACGTTGAAAGATTCAGGCATACCAGGCTCCATGCGGTGGTCGCCATCAACGATGTTCTTATACATCTTCGTACGACCATTCACGTCATCGGACTTCACCGTCAACATTTCTTGTAGAGTATATGCAGCACCATATGCTTCTAGTGCCCATACTTCCATCTCTCCGAAACGCTGACCACCGAACTGTGCTTTACCGCCCAACGGCTGCTGTGTTACCAAGCTGTACGATCCTGTTGAACGAGCGTGCATCTTGTCATCAACCAAGTGGTTCAGTTTGAGCATATACATGTAACCAACCGTTACTGGGCGCTCAAACGCACGACCTGTACGACCATCGAACAAGGTGATCTGTCCGCTTTCTGGAATATCAGCTAGCTTAAGAAGCGACTTAATTTCAGCTTCTGTTGCTCCGTCGAATACTGGTGTAGCAACAGGTAAACCTTTACGCAGGTTTTCTGCCAGACGACGAACTTCGTCATCAGTAAAGCTGTCGATGTCTACTTCCTGATGTGATTCACCTAAGGTGTACACTTCTTTCAGGAATTCACGCAACTTAGCCAATTCTTGCTGCTCTTTGATCATGCGATCAATTTTCGCACCAATACCGTGGGCAGCCATACCTAGGTGAGTTTCCAAGATCTGACCAATGTTCATACGCGATGGTACACCCAGCGGGTTCAATACGATGTCTACCGGTGTGCCGTTTTCATCGTAAGGCATATCTTCTACTGGCTGAATCGTTGAGATAACACCTTTGTTACCGTGACGACCGGCCATTTTATCACCAGGCTGGATATGACGTTTAACAGCAAGATACACTTTAACAATTTTAAGTACGCCAGGATTAAGATCGTCACCCTGAGTAATCTTGCGACGTTTAACTTCAAATTTGTTATCGAAATCCGCTTTGATTTCACCAAACTGCTCAGCAATTTGGTCAAGATCAGTTTGCGCAGCTTCGTCTTGAAGTGGAATGTCGAACCATTTCTCACGCGGCATTGCTTCAAGCTTGCCTGCGTCGATACCTGCTTTCACCAACGTAGAGTTAGCACGAGCAAAAATACCGTCTGCCAAGATATTAAACTCGTCAGAAAGGTCTTTCTTCACTTGGCGAAGTTGCATGTCTTCAATTTCAAGCGCACGCTTGTCTTTCTCTACGCCATCACGCGTAAATACTTGAACATCGATAACCGTACCATGAACAGAGTTAGGTACACGTAAAGAAGTATCTTTTACGTCTGATGCTTTTTCACCGAAGATAGCACGTAGTAGCTTTTCTTCAGGCGTCAGTTGCGTTTCACCTTTAGGCGTTACTTTACCTACTAGGATGTCGCCGCCCTTCACTTCCGCACCGATGTAAACAACACCAGATTCATCAAGCTTAGACAGTGCTGACTCACCTACGTTAGGGATATCAGAACTGATTTCTTCAGGACCTAACTTCGTATCACGCGCTACACAGCTTAATTCTTGGATGTGAATTGTTGTGAAGCGATCTTCTTGTGCCACGCGCTCAGAAATCAAAATCGAGTCTTCGAAGTTATAACCATTCCAAGGCATGAATGCGATACGCATGTTTTGACCAAGTGCCAACTCACCTAAATCGGTAGACGGGCCATCAGCCAATACATCGCCAGCAACGATTGGATCACCTACACCACAAGTAGGACGCTGGTTGATACAGGTATTCTGGTTAGAACGCGTATACTTAGTCAGGTTATAGATATCGATACCTGCTTCACCCGCAACCATTTCTTCTTCGTTAACTTTTACAACGATACGGCTAGCGTCAACAAAATCGATAACACCACCACGTTTCGCTACAACCGTTACACCAGAGTCAACCGCAACGGTTTTCTCCATGCCTGTACCAACAAGTGGCTTATCAGCACGCAATGTAGGAACGGCCTGACGTTGCATGTTCGCACCCATCAATGCACGGTTAGCATCATCGTGTTCTAGGAACG
The DNA here is from genome assembly GCF_025751585.1 of Fluctibacter corallii. Taxonomy (GTDB): domain Bacteria; phylum Pseudomonadota; class Gammaproteobacteria; order Enterobacterales; family Alteromonadaceae; genus Fluctibacter_A; species Fluctibacter_A corallii. Next base: position 119,910 of record NZ_JAOWKX010000010.1, on the reverse strand, counting down.
GGATAATGCTTGCAGCGATAGAAACGATCTGCTGCGGTGAAACGTCCATGAATTTGATTTCTTCGATCGGCATCAATGTGGTTTCACCACGGTGACGACATGGAATCAAGTCATCTACTAGACGGCCGTTTTCGTCAAGCGCTACGTTAGCCTGAGCGATAGCATACTGGCCTTCTTCGATAGCAGATAGGTAATCAATATCATCCGTTACCACGCCATCTACGATTCTACGATACGGTGTCTCTAAGAAGCCGAAGTCGTTAGTACGTGCGAAACTTGCCAATGAGTTGATTAGACCGATGTTCGGACCTTCAGGGGTTTCGATAGGACACACTCGACCGTAGTGAGTGGGGTGTACGTCTCGCACTTCGAAGCCTGCACGTTCACGTGTTAAACCACCTGGGCCTAACGCAGAGATACGGCGTTTGTGAGTCACTTCTGACAACGGGTTGTTTTGGTCCATGAACTGAGAAAGCTGACTTGAACCAAAGAATTCTTTAACCGCAGCAGAAATAGGCTTAGCGTTGATTAGGTCTTGAGGCATTACATTATCAAGATCACCTAGTGACAGACGCTCTTTTACTGCACGCTCAACACGCACTAAACCAACTCGGAACTGGTTTTCAGCCATTTCGCCCACGCTACGAATGCGTCGGTTACCTAAGTGGTCGATATCATCTACTTCGTCTTTACCGTCACGAATAGCGATTAGCTGCTTCATAACTGCGATGATATCTTCTTTATCTAGCGTACCAGAACCAATCAGTTCTTCGCGACCAAGACGACGGTTAAACTTCATTCGACCGACAGATGAAAGATCATATCGCTCGTCAGAGAAGAACAAGTTGTCGAATAGTGTTTCAGCAGCGTCTTTAGTTGGCGGCTCACCCGGGCGCATCATACGGTAGATTTCTACCAATGCTTCCAAACGGTTCGTTGAGCTGTCAATACGCACGGTGTCTGAAATATAAGCACCGTGGTCAAGCTCATTGATGTAAAGGGTTTCAAAGTTATTGATGCCCGCTTCACGAAGCGCAAGAAGATTTTCAAGAGTTAACTCGTCGTTAGCATTAACAACAACTTCACCCGTATCTTCATTGACATATGTCTTCGCGAATACTTTACCAATTAAGAATTCTGCTGGCACTTCTAGCTCTGTAACACCGGCTTTCTCAAGCGCACGGGTGTGACGAGCTGAAATACGACGGCCTGTTTCAACAAGCACATTGCCTTCGCCATCAAGAATATCGAATTGCGCAGTTTCACCACGCAAACGATCTGGAACGATGTCCATCATCAAGCGATCTTTGGTGATACGTACGTTGTCATTTTCAAAGAACAACGCAAGAATTTCTTCTGTGCTCAACTCAAGTGCACGCAAGATAATAGTCGCAGGAAGTTTACGACGACGGTCTATACGTACGAATAAGTTATCTTTCGGGTCAAATTCGAAATCAAGCCATGAACCACGGTAAGGAATAACACGTGCGTTATACAAAACCTTACCTGACGAGTGCGTTTTACCTTTGTCATGATCAAAGAACACACCCGGAGAACGATGCAGCTGAGAAACGATAACACGTTCGGTACCATTGATAACGAATGTGCCGTTTTCGGTCATGAGTGGGATTTCACCCATGTACACTTCTTGTTCTTTAATGTCTTTTACTGTGCCTGGTGCTGCTTCTTTATCGAATAGCACTAGACGCAACTTCACTCTCAACGGAGCAGAATAAGTGACACCACGAATTTGGCATTCTTTTACGTCGAATACCGGCTCACCTAGTCGATAGCTCACATATTGGAGCTCAGAGCTACCAGAGTAACTCTTGATGGGGAATACAGAACGGAAAGCCGCTTCCAATCCATATTGACCGTCTACGTCGACGTCAATAAACTTTTTGAATGAATCAAGCTGAATTGAAAGAAGGTACGGTATTTCCAATACCTGCGGGCGTTTGCCAAAATCCTTACGGATACGTTTCTTTTCGCTATAAGAGTAAACCATGGGTTCCTCAGCCTGCTGATTTTTGACCCAACTTGTAAGACAGGGCGCCCCATCTTACAAACTTCCAGCACCCTTTATTAAGGCGCATTCTGACAAGCATACACCAACTTTGATTAAATTTTCATCTAACTTGTTGGTTTTGTGTCAATTTTAAATGCGTTAGCGCGTTTTATACAGGCTTGGCGAAAAAGGGTGTAAATGCCAAGACCTACAGCGCAAAAAGGCTGGTGACCAAATAATCACCAGCCTATGCCTAATTAGGCGAGTAAAATGTCGTCAGACAAATTACTTAACTTCAACTTCAGCGCCAGCTTCTTCAAGCTGCTTCTTAAGTTCTTCAGCTTCGTCTTTAGAAACTGCTTCTTTGATCGCTTTAGGTGCAGACTCAACAAGCTCTTTAGCTTCTTTAAGACCAAGACCAGTCGCGCCACGTACTGCTTTGATAACAGCAACTTTGTTACCGCCAACGCCAGCTAGTACTACGTCGAATTCAGTCTTTTCTTCTGCAGCAGCTTCGCCGCCAGCAGCAGGTGCAGCTACAGCTACAGCTGCAGTTGCTTCAACGCCGAACTTTTCTTCAGCTGCTTCGATTAGCTCAACCAATTCCATAACTGGCATTTCAGCAATCGCGTTCAAGATATCTTCTTTAGTTAGAGCCATTTTCTCTAAACTCCTGGGTTATATGTTAAAAATTCAAAATTCCAAAAACGAAAATTATTTTTCGTCTTTGATCGCCGCCAATACACGCACAAATTTGGTAGGTACTTCGTTGATTGTTTGAACGAATTTGCCCACCGGTGCTTTGAAGGTTGCAAGAAGTTTTGCAAGTGCTTCGTCGCGGGTCGGAAGTGATGCAACAGCGTCCAATTTCTCAGGACCAAGTAGACCACTACCAATTGAAAGTGCAGTTACCTTTAACTTGTCATTCCCTTTCGCGTAGTCTTTGAAAAGACGCGCGGCACCGCCTGGTGCATCAATAGAGAAGCCGTAAATTAACGGACCAGTTAAAGCACTGTCGATGTCAGCAAACTTAGTATCTGCTAAGCCACGCTTTGCAAGAGTGTTACGTACAACCTTTAGGTATACGCCTTGCTCACGAGCTTTTACACGCAGATCAGTAAGTTCTGCAACTTCCATCCCACGGTATTCAGCGACGGCAACGGATAGAGCGCGAGACGCAACTTCATTTACTTCAGCTACGATCTCTTTTTTTGCTGCTAAACCTAGTGCCACTGAGTTCACCTCTTTAATTAACTACACAGCCAGTAACCTAAATTACTTTTTGTGTAGCGTTTTAAGATTGATAAAGCGTATCTACTACTTTCGTAAACAGATTAAGCTTTACCGCTCTACGGTGTTCGTTATCCCCAGAGAGTCTGAGTCGAAACCACCGTCTGCGCAGGCAATAAATTAAGTAAACGTATTGATAAATGCTCTCTAGCTTCATTTATCCGATTACACCTGCGGTCTAGGACGGGAGTCTTGATAAACAAGACTCCAACCCAAAACCAACTTGAGAGAGGAGCGTTGCTCCTAAGCTATATGCCCTAACAAGTCAGAGCATGAAATTCTATTACTGAATGCCCAAAGAGCCTTGGTCAACAGATACGCCAGCACCCATAGTAGTGCTTAGGCTAATTTTCTTGATGTATGTACCTTTAGCAGAAGAAGGCTTAGCTTTCTTAAGTGCTTCAAGTAGTGCAACAAGGTTTTCTTGAATCTGGTTAGACTCAAAAGCAATCTTACCGATGCTAGCGTGAACGATACCGTTCTTATCGTTACGGTAACGAACCTGACCCGCTTTCGCATTTTTAACTGCTGTAGCAACATCTGGTGTTACTGTGCCAGTCTTAGGGTTTGGCATAAGACCACGTGGACCAAGGATTTGACCAAGTTGACCTACAACGCGCATTGCATCAGGAGAAGCAACGACTACGTCAAAGTTCATTTCGCCTTTTTTCACTTGCTCAGCAAGATCTTCCATACCAACAACGTCAGCACCTGCTTCTTTAGCAGCATCAGCGTTTGCACCTTGAGTGAACACTGCAACGCGAACATCTTTACCCGTACCGTTAGGTAGTACAGTTGCACCACGAACGTTTTGGTCAGATTTACGTGCATCGATACCAAGATTTACCGCTACGTCTACGCTTTCAGCGAACTTAGCAGTAGCAAACTCTTTCAACAAAGCAACCGCTTCGTTGATATCGTATTCTTTTGTCGCGTCAACTTTTTCACGAATTGAACGCATTTTTTTAGAAAGTTTAGCCATCTCTTAGTCCTCTACTACCAAGCCCATGCTGCGAGCAGAACCAGCGATAGTGCGTACAGCAGCATCTAGGTCAGCAGCAGTTAGATCAGGTTCTTTAGTTTTCGCAATTTCTTCCAACTGCGCACGCGTCACTTTACCCACTTTTTCAGTGTTAGGACGACCAGAACCACTCTTGATGCCAGCAGCTTTCTTAAGAAGGAAAGACGCAGGAGGCGTTTTTGTTTCGAACGTAAAAGAACGGTCTTCGTATACAGTAATCTCTACTGGTACTGGAGCACCTTTCTCTAGGCTTTCTGTTTTTGCGTTGAACGCTTTACAGAATTCCATGATGTTAACACCGTGTTGACCTAGTGCAGGACCAACCGGAGGACTAGGATTTGCAGCACCTGCCGCAACCTGTAGCTTAATTAAGCCGGTAACTTTCTTAGCCATGATAAATCTCTCAAATTTGGGTTAAACGCCTCGCAAACACTGAGTGATGTATGCTCAAACGGCTTCCCATCTAATAAAAGGGTCGCGAATTATAGTAGAATAATCCACTCTCTGCAACACAAAAACGCATATTTTTTGAACTTTTTGGCGGCAGAAAAAATAAACGCTAAATTCTACACTATTGTGCCTCTGTGCGCACGCAGTAATTGAATAAATCAATAGGTATGACTATCGCTAGTCACACACTTCGATAGAACAGAATCATATAGCAAGTATAAAGAAAGACCTGCCTCACATCTGTGTGGTTTGGTGTTAAATGGAGAAAATTGAAAGACCTCCAGAGTCTAATCAGCAAGTTGCAAGGCCGCATAAAATCACCTAGTCTAGCTGAAAACAATAAGGAAAATAAAAGTAGGGTGGTCACCATTAATCATTCGCAGGGCACACAAGAAAGTTTGAAGGATTTTTCTCCCGAAAAGGTCATTCAACGTATCGAAAGTGGTGACAAATCCGCAGAACAAAGTCTCGTCAGTTATTACTGGAGAGGGTTACTGTATGTTCTAAATCGACACACTCAAGATTCGACACTTGCGAATGACATCGCGCAAGATACTTTCATCACGGTTATTACAAAAGCGAGGAAAGGTGAAATCACCTCTCCATCCGGATTAGCATCGTTTATTCGTCAAGTCGGGATTAATCTGACCATCGCCTATTATCGCAAAGCAGGAGTAAGCAAAACTGACGCCTCGGAAGATATTGATGTGAAATTTGCGGATAATACCGTCTCTCCGACGGAGCGAATTGGCCAACAACAGCTAGTAGAGATCGTGGTAGAAGTCATTCAAACACTTCCCACTGAAAGAGACCGTGAGCTCATCACATCCTATTACTTACACAATACACCTAAGCAAACCCTTTGCAGCCAACTATCTCTTACGCCTGAGCACTTTGATCGTGTGTTATACAGGGCAAAGGAAAGGCTAAAATTGACCTTGAGTTCACGGCTAAATTTAGACGTCTCTCATACCACGTTGTCTCACTTACTCTCCCTCGCAATCGTGAGCACACTCACCCATTCGCTAATAGCGAGCTCCGTAAAACAGACTCCTGAACAGGTGACACACAGTGAAGTGGGAGAATTTTATTCCTCTTCGCACTTACCATACAGCAGGATAAAAGATTCTGACTTACACACGTTCGAAGTAAACACTATAGGAGCCTACCGTGACGAATACACCAACAAGTGAATTCAATAACGATTTAAACGATTTGCTCCACCGCTATCACAAGGGAATGCTGACGCCGGAGGAAGAAATTGAATTTGAAACTCGCTTAATCAGCGACCCAGCACTCCTTCACGAGATGGAAATTGAAGCGCTTCTTCACAAATACATGCCTGAAGTTCAGAAATTAAGGCAGCCAGTCACTAGCAAAGTTGCCTCTATAAAGTCACGAATTAGCCAATATAGCTGGCAAGCTTTGGCTGCATCCATACTCGTATTTTCTCTATCGGGTTCTTATGTTTTTAAGGTTTACCACTCTCAAAATGATACGTTTACCGCGACATCAAGTGTGGTATTTCTGGAGACCGTACGCTCTTCCTCCCAGCCCATGGCTGTATTTAAGAAGCGCCCAGGGGCAGAATCTTTACTCGTATTTTGGCAAACTCGCCCACTATCTAAAGCACAATACACCATAGATGTAACAACCGCTTCTACGACAGAATCCGTTTATTCGACTACGATAAATGTAACAGACGAGCATGGCGAAATTGCTATAATGCTACCCACTGACAAATTACACGGCAGTGAATATCAAATTCGACTCTTTGATAAGCAAAAAGAAATCATTGCTGAGTCGCAATTTAAAATCGAGTAGCTGGGACAAATTATGCGTAACGGACTACCACTTCACCTACAGCAAAATCTTCAGCACACTCATCAAGCCCCCTCTATAGGTACCTTAGTTGATCTAGGCATTGCCATGCATGAAGCAGACACCAGCGGTGAGGGGCGATTTATAAAAGCAGGTTATACGTATTTGGGACAGTTTATTGATCACGATATGTCTAAACTCTCCACCTCGAATACACCCGTAGATGCTAACCACGGGGTTGAAAATGCCGTCAACCACGCGACACCGCAGCTCGACTTGATGTCGATGTATGGTACTGGTTTTAACGATATAAGCGCGCCCGTAAATACGACAACCGGGCATTTGAGGCTATCTCCCATACTTGACTCACAAGGTCGAATCGATCATCGTCGCCTTTACGATTTACCTAGAAGAGCAGATAAAACGGCCATCATTCCTGATCCACGCAACGATGCACATTTGTTGCTCGCCCAATTTCATACTTTGTTCATGCGCTTTCACAATAAGGTGGCATCAATTTTATTTCCATTTACTCATAATGGAGAAGCCACCTATCAACAAGCCAGAGCTTACGTGATTGAAAGCTATAAACACATTATTGTTGAGGACTTCTTAAAAACAATTCTTCACCCTCAAATCTGGGCCTTTTATTTTGACAAACCCGCAAGCCAGTTGCACTGCTATTGGAATAAGGATACAGAGAGTGGACTTCCTTTAGCCTTCAATGGTGCCGCATTTCGATTTGGTCATGCCATGGTCAAAGATGCCTACTTTCTTAACAGTCAATCTGACAGAGTGACACTCAGTGATCTCTTTTTATTCACAGGGAAGAACAACCTAGGTGGATACCATCATCTTCCTGAATGGCTAACCGTAGATTGGTCTATGTTCTTCTCACCACATGCACAGCAGGCAAGAACAATCAAACCAAGTACAATCATTGAAGTACCAGATAAAGCGTGGCCGAATGGACAACTTGCCATTGTTAACCTGCTAAGAGGGCGAGCATTAAACTTACCTGATGCATGGACAATGATAAAAGAAATAAAAGCCACATTACCTAATGATATCCGCCCGCTACTCAAAGCTATACCTAAAGACAAGATATTCGATAAAGGGCTAACTAACTTTAATCACATTCCAAACAAACGCGACATTATTGATTCTCCTCCGTTGTGGTATTACGTGCTAAGAGAGGTGAAAGCGCTCGGCAAACGGAAACATCTTGGTCCGCTAGCCAGCTTCATTGTTGGCGATACGTTTGCAAAATTGCTCAAAAGAGGCAAATGGAAAGGCCAACATTACCCTGAACAATTGCAGACACCCACTAAATCCATCACAGCATTACTGGATTTAGTCGGAAAAGATTAAGGAACCTACGATGAATACTATGAGTGATTACACTGACTTTAACGGAAAATGGCAGTTCCACGACAAGGATATACGTGGCGATGAAGGTAATGCCGCTTATTACCCTACTGAAGAGCACCTTTTTTATGCTGTTGCCAACCATAAAGGTGTATCGACCTTCAAAGTGGATAGCGACGGCAATGCTGAATTTATGGACTGTGCTGGTATTGCGTCAAAGGATTTGCCGTCGGCGGTGATATATAGCATTGAAGATCATAAAAATGGGAGAGATCATCTGCTTGAAGCCACGTACGTGGAGAGAGAAAAAGACAAAAGCTTTATGGTGCATTATTGGTTTTGGTCAAACAATATCGAAAATGTCGAAATCAAAAAAGATATGTCGAAAAAAGATGTTATTTCTTTGTTTAATGCCGCGTATCAAGATGACATAAAGACAAAAGCGAATGGCCAATCAACCGAGCTGCATGCTTCTGAGGTGAGTAAAACCAAACTTCCTGTCGCGTATTCAAAATGGCAGTGTGTCAATAACATGTAATGTGGAAAAAGTGAGAAGCAGTTGAGATACCTCCTTTCTCTTTGGCTTTTCACGGCGAGTAGTTGGGGAATGGTATGCCCGGAAACCTTCAAGAACTGGCCGCTGGAAAGTGAAATTATTTTACAACCTGTCGGGGGCGTGTTGGTGTCTCAATCAGAAGGAGATATCGTATTACGCTCACCTACAGGTACTGTATTCGATTTTCCTTCTAAGACCGCAAACCATGAATTTGCACTCAATCATGGCTCCTCATCTTCACGCCACCCTTGGTGCCTTTACAAGAAACAGATACAAAACTCAAATGTGCTCCCCGCTCCTATTGAGCTGATTCCATTGTCCTCAAAAGATACGTCAGATTTACTCGAAGAAACCAACCGCTTATGGCAAACAAAACGCAAAACTGCGCGTGTCACCGCGGCTGCAATATTGGCGGGTCTATTTGAAAAAGTACACATGCAGGAAGGCGCTTTACGAGACTTCATTGCCCAGAATGTCGCTGCTGCTTACTTTGATATATTCGAATATCAACAAGCGTTAAATTTTATAGAAAAGTCTCGTCCAATTTATCCCATCCATACAACGACAGGCCAACACTTAACGGTTATTGAGAGTCATATTTATTTACGTCAGGATCGTGCAACAGAAGCAGAACAGAAACTCAGCAACTTAATCACACAGTTAGAAGCACAACCACTGACACGGATGGTTTTAAACTTACGTGTACAAGCGACGTCAATGCTTGCAGAAGCGAAATTAATTTTAAATAAAACCATGGAGGCTAAGGCGCTTCTTGACACCGCCATTGTCTCCCTATCAAAAGAGAACCTAAAGTCTGCGTTGTCACCGGATATACTGGCAACACTCTATGACAACGCTGGATATTTATATATTAAGTTATCTAATGAAAATACGGTGCGTCGTCCCGAACTGTTGAAGAAAGCGCTGGATATGGAGTTTGAAGCACTAGCTTCTGGTTTAACAGGCGTCAGTCAAACTCGCAAGGCGATTTTACACAGTAACATTGGCTGGGTTTTCAAAAGCTTGGGCGCATTAGACAGCGCACAACGAAACTACCTTATTGCGCTATCATTACTTGGCGACAATGACGATGAACAACGGGAGTCTGTTATTTATCGAAACTTAGGGCGCACTTACTTGGCGCTGGGCCTTTACAGTAAAGCCATCATTTATTTAAAACGCGCGCAGGAACTGACTTATAACCAAACACCGGTTTGGAATGCCCGAATTGACTGCTTTCTGGGTGAAGCATACCTTGCATTACGTAACCAACAACAAGCCGCTATCGCAGCTACGCGCTGCTTAGATTTTTTCTCTACAACGACTTCGTCGGCAGATGATTTGGCGCGAGCATTAACTCTTCAGTTTTATTTATTGAAAAACGAAGGCTCCGAGCTAACCGCACGGGATGCGATTGCAACACGCTTATTTCATGTGATGGGCGCCATTACTGATAATGACGTTTTAGCCAATGCACTTCAGGCAAAAGGAGAATACCAATGGATGAAAAGTAACGCAAGTTCAGCACTTACTACGCTCTCACAGGCTATTGATATCGCCAAAACCAGCGCAGATCCAACGCTAGCAATCAAAATGCAAATGCACCTAACGCACAAACTCATAGAGAGTAAAAATGTCTCACAAGTGGAACACACTATTAACGAAACCACAGCGTCTATTATTCAAACACTTTCAGAGATAGAGCCCTTTGAGTTAGGCCCTGCTTGGAGCGGCACCGTCGATGGATTCTTTGCTACGGTTATTAGTTATTTCATTGCCCAGAATTCCCCACAATCTATTCAGAAAGCATTAGAAACCAGCGAACTGATTCGCGGTATCAACCTAAAACGCGCGGTATTTCATGAACGTCGAGAGGTTAACGAGAATACCCAAACGACGCTCGACAAAATAAGTGCTTTGTCTACGCAAATTATAAGTCATCAAGATACCCAGTATGATTCTTTATCTCTGGCACTCAACATCGAAACCGATTTGCTGAAACTTAAGCATCACTCTGGCCCGAAAAGTCTATCGCAGCGTGAGGTTGAACATTACCGAAGCCTCACACCTCACGCGTTACCAACAGATACTGTTGGTATTACCCCACTCAATGCTAAAGAGATACTGTCGATACTGAGTCCCAGCGAGATGGGGGTGCACTACCTTGTTAACCAAAATACGATTGGTGCTTTTTTCGTGTCATCTCAAACTATAGAGTATAAGCACATAGGCAGTGTTGACGAGTTAAGTAAACTCAATGATCTCGCTTTAGAGGCCATCGCATCGAGAAGCTGGAGCGTGGCCGACCGACTCTCTGAATTGGGCAAGGCGCTATTCAAGCAAATAGACATTACCCGTTTTGATCAAATTTATATCGCACCTCACCAGTTTCTTCATAATGTACCGTTTTCGGCACTGTATCTTGAGGCATTCAATGCATCATTAGGAGAATTGGCATCGGTGACAATGCTTCCATCATTATCCAGTAAAACCTTACATAAGCCTCGAACTTCCTCGGCTGAATCTTTTAATGTCGCTGTGTTTACCGACCCTTTTATTAGCCATAGTAGCGGTAAAGAAAACTGGTTGAGTTCTCTTCCTTCATTGCCGTGGTCCAAATTAGAAGCGACACATTTAAAAACGCTATTTGGGGAGGAAAGCACTGTGTCGTTTTCAGGTCATCGCGCCAATCGCAAACATTTACTTACACAGCAAAGTCGCAATGCGACAATTCTACACATTGCCACTCATAGTTATTTCAATGAAGAATCTCCTCTTAACGTAGGATTCACCCTCGCAACAGAAGATGAGTTTGGCATCAAAGATCCAGGCTTTGTGACATTTTCTGAGTTAAGCCAATATCCTTTTTCCAATCAGCTCGTCATGATCAACGGTTGTCAAACCGCGTTAGGTATCAATGCACACGGTGAAGGATTAATGAGTATGGCGAGGAGTTTTTTGTCTTCCGGCGCTGAAAATGTTGTCGCAACACTATGGCCCGTTTCTGACCGCGCATCTTTAACCTTCATGGCCTACTTTTATGATGCGTTAAGCGAAACAGGTTCTGTTAGTGAAGCGCTCGCACGCGCAAGAAGTAACATGCGTAACAACCGACGGTTTGCACATCCATTTTACTGGGCTGCATACACACACTACTCCATTACAGGTATACATACGATTTCAATTCCTGACTGACATGCACTGATTCGAGCACAAATCACAGGTAAAAATTTCAGAATCAGTGAAGTATTTTCTAATTCATGCAAGATGTAATGATGTTATTTTCAGATATATCAACACCTTATAAGTTGGCATTATCTTTTCATGATAGAAAGTTCTTTCGTAACTCAGTAAGGATTAAAATGGCTATCATTACAATTCCCTCACCAGGCTTTGGTACTTTCCGTTTGAAAGGGACTGAGGTCAAACAAGCGACAGAACATGCTCTAGAGGTAGGCTTTCGTCATATAGATACAGCGCAAATTTACGACAATGAAGCAGATATTGGTGATGTGCTCTCGCAAAGTAACGTAGACAGAGAGGATATTTTTCTCACGACCAAGGTATGGTTTGATAATTTTACTAAAGATAAATTTATAGACAGTGTTGATCAATCCCTTGAGAAGCTACAAACCGACTATGTAGACCTTTTACTCATTCATTGGCCCTCTCCCGATCATCAAGTTCCTATGTCTGAATACTTGCCTGAACTTGTATCATGTATGCATAAAAGTAAAACACGCTCTATCGGTGTGTCTAACTTTACACCACAACTCATTGAAGAAGCGGCAGAGGTCATCGGCAAAGAGAATATCTTGGTGAATCAGGTAGAAGTGCATCCTCTGTTTCAAAACCGCCACACGGTGGATTACTGCAATAAACAAGGTATTCAAATCGTCAGCTATATGCCGCTGGGCAACGGTGAGGTGGTAAAAAATAGCCTAATGTCGAAAATAGCGAAGAAATATAATGTATCGCCCGCCACCATTGCGATCGCATGGCAGTTACAGCAGGGGCTAATCCCAATACCAGCATCCACGAGTAAGGCGCATTTAGCGGAAAACTTTTCGGCGCGAAATATCAGGCTAGAAAAAGAAGATATGGATGCCATCAATGAACTGGACACCAACCAGCGAATGATAGATCCTGACTTTGCGCCCGACTGGTAATCTACGTCAGACTTAATTGCATTCATCGTCAGTATGTGGCGTTCAATCAAGATGTTAATACATTAGGTGAGACGCCACATACTTCGCTTGATAGTTAAAACGGTGCTTGCGTGATTGCATAATAGTGAGAGTAATAACGCGATTCTATCTCGTTGTACTCACCAGATTCTTTCATGTTGCGAATACATTGATCTGTTGAGTGCAAAAATGCCGCGTGGTCCTTCACTATTTCAGATGATTTTGAGAGCGTCATGAAATACGCCCTTGAGTCAGAACCATACGTTGTTGCTTTCACCTTATGCCCGAGACCTAATTGCTGTGCATGCCAATGAAATGTGGTACTCGATGCCACTACTACGTCCACATCGCCGTTTACTAGAGCATGAACAAGTTCTTCATCTCTTTTGACCGTATGCACTTCACCCATGTCGGTTTTACTTTTTATCACCGTTCTATATTCAGGCCAGTAATTTAAGCCATTCAAGTGACCCACTTTCAATGGCTTGAAGTCAACCGAATGCTCAACATCAAATGTCGCGTCATTTCTAATAAATGCACGATAGGTAGATTCAAAGACACTTTCTTTGCCGTAGGTCACAAATGCATCACGCTCTGGATTATGACCATAAACATTAATATCAACCATACCTTCCGTTACATTCTGCTTAAGGCGCCCGACTGGAATGAACATAAATTGTGGTTGAAAACCTGCTTCAGGAATACACCTTTTTAGCACTTCTTTTGCTAAGCCGTCTTGTGTCCAAACTCTACCAGCAAAGAAGAACGGTGCCCAATCAGTATCAGCCACAACAATGCTGGGTTTTGATAGGTCTTTATTCGCAGCGCCAATACCATGCGCCGGTGTGATGAGAGCCAGCGCCGAAAAAAGAAACCCAATGCATGCACTTACTACTCTCATGCGTTTACTACTCTTAGTGTGTCTTAAAGCTTGCAACTCCTTCGCACAAATAAAAAAGGGTGACGTCCGTCACCCTTTTATCAAAATGTTTAAGCAGAAAAGCCGATTAGCCTTTCTCTACTTGCCCGAACTCTAATTCGACTGGCGTAGAACGACCAAAAATCAATACTGAAACTTTCAGGCGGCTCTTTTCGTAGTCGACTTCTTCGACTACGCCGTTGAAGTCTGCAAAAGGACCATCGGTAACACGAACCACTTCGCCTGGCTCGAACAATGTTTTTGGTTTTGGCTTGTCTACCGACTCTTCTAAGCGATTTAAGATTGCGTCTGCTTCACGCTTGCTGATTGGCATAGGACGGTCAGATGTTCCACCGATAAAGCCTAGTACGCGAGGTACGCTCTTAACTAAGTGCCAAGAGTCTTCGTTCATTTCCATTTCTACGAGAACATAACCTGGAAAAAACTTACGTTCACTTTTGCGTTTTTGACCAGCACGCATCTCGACAACTTCTTCGGTAGGAACAAGAATTTCACCAAAGTAGTCTTCCATATCATGCATCTTGATATGTTCTTTCAGTGTTTTTTGTACGCGCGCTTCATAACCTGAGAACGCTTGTACAACGTACCACTTTTTGCCAGCCATTAATTAAATCCCCAATCCGGTAATAAATGAAACCAAACGCACGATAATGCCGTCTAGTCCCCATAAAAGTAACGATACAACTACTGTAGCAGCTAAAACGATCAATGTTGTTTGGGTTGCTTCTTGTCTTGTTGGCCACACAACCTTGCGAACTTCAGTACGAGATTCCTTCGCGAAATTAATAAAGGTAGCACCCTTTTCTGTGCTTGCCGCAACAAAACCAGCAACAACAACACCTAATACAGCAACAACGGCACGAATCAGTACAGATTGCTCTTCGAATAGGTAATTTCCTGCTACTACACCGGCTAAAAGGGCAATAACAATAACCCACTTAAACATATCAAGGCCATTGGATTGCGTTTCAGTATTTTCGCTCATGCTCACTTTACTTCCGCTTTATTTAGTCGAGGTGTTATTCACATCGACATTCAATCTGTTTGGCAGGGGTGGAGGGACTCGAACCCCCAACCATCGGTTTTGGAGACCGCTGTTCTACCAATTGGAACTACACCCCTGCATATCCCTTTGCGCATTCGCGCAAAATTCAGTTGCACCAACCTTGTGAAACGCTTCGTTTTAGGGATAAAAGCTGATTAACACAAGGAGGGACGCGTATTATACTCAATGTTTGTCGAGATACAATACTCGTATAACGTTTTACCCCATTACAAATTCGCATTTTCGCGATCTTTCATCTATTACTTATTGCGTAACAATACGTTAGCGAAAAGAGGTAAAGGAAATGAAAAATATCGCAATCATCATCGGTGCCGGAGTACTGGCTGCGTGTGCGTCTAGCCACGGTTGGGACGACATGACCGCAGAAGAAGAAAGTCGTTGGAAATCCATTAATGTTAGCGAGAGCCAAGCTCAGGAGTATCAAGACAACGGCCTAACAGCGACTGACATTGTCAGCTGGAGACAGCAAGGGTTCGTCGAACCTGACGATATTCTCACATGGTCAAAATCTCGCTTTAACGCCATAGAAGCAGCGATTTGGCGTAATCAAGGATTCGATCTTGAAAGCGCCCTTGCATGGTCTGAGGAAAACTTTACCGCAGAACAAGCACAAAATTGGAAGCAAAAAGGCTTTTCGTTAGACGATGCAATGGAAGAGCGGGCAAAAGGCCTCACTCCGAAAACCTAATGCGGCCCACTGTTATCTGACTTATACAATTAAACTATTTTTAACCACGCGCTGCATTTACACACATTTTTAAAATGTGATAATTGCAGCGCTGTCACGTCTATTCAACGCCAATAAAGCCCCCGGTTTGATGCGCCCATAACTTGGCATAAATGCCATTTAACGCCAATAACTCCGCGTGTGTACCCTGTTCGACGATACGGCCTTTGTCCAGCACTAATAATCGATCCATTTGTGCAATGGTTGAAAGCCGATGGGCAATCGCCAACACCGTTTTGTTTTCCATCACCTTATTGAGGCAATGTTGTATCGCCATTTCAACTTCGGAGTCTAACGCGGATGTTGCCTCGTCTAGAATTAGGATTGGCGCATCTTTCAGCATGACTCTAGCAATAGCAATACGCTGGCGTTGCCCGCCAGATAACTTCACGCCCCGTTCTCCCACGTGCGCATCGTAGCCAGTTCGCCCTTCTAAATCAGACAGCTGCTGAATAAATTCATGCGCTTCAGCCTGACGTGCCGCATGTTCCATTTGTGCTTCTGTTGCGCCGAGCTTGCCGTACAGTATGTTATCTCGCACAGAGCGATGTAATAGCGACGTATCCTGCGTCACCATGCTGATATTGGCGCGCAAACTTTCTTGCGTAACGCGATTAATAGGTTGCCCGTCGATACGAATTTCACCACTTTGAACGTCATAAAAGCGCAATAACAGATTAACGAGCGTAGATTTACCCGCGCCGGAACGGCCAACCAAGCCGACTTTTTCACCCGGTTTAATATTGATAGACAAATCATTAAATACGGATATTTCAACACCACTCGGACCAGGGTACGAAAAGTTAACGTGGTTAAACTCAATCGCCCCGCCATTCACATCTAATGATTTAGCATCACGTTTATCTTCTACTTCGACTGGGTTAGATAATGTGTTAATACCATCTTGTACCGCACCAATGTTTTCAAATAGGGACGACACTTCCCACATTATCCATTGTGCCATGCCCGTTAAACGTAAACATAAACTCACCGCGACTGCGATTTCGCCAGGAGACACAACCTGTTGAAGCCATAAGTAAATTGCAGTTGCCGCTACACTGAAGACTAAAACCGCATTATTGAACCACACGCAGCCGTACAACACCGTTGCCAAACGCATTTGTGGATAGACTGTTTTTAGGAAATTATCCATGCTCTCTTTTGCGTACTCAGACTCACGCGAAGAGTGTGAAAACAACTTCACAGTCATAATATTGGTATAACTATCAACAATGCGCCCTGTCATCATAGAACGGGCATCAGCCTGACGCTGTGATACACGCTTGAGTTTGGGGATAAGCACTCGAAGAATAACAAGATAAATGACTAACCAACTCAATAATGGCAAGCTAAGTCGCCAGTCTGCGGCAAACACGAGTACAACAATACTAAGAAAGTACACGCTCACGTATACCAGAATATCGAGCAACTTCATCACCGATTCGCGAACAGACAGCGCAGTCTGCATCACTTTTGTAGCGACACGCCCCGCAAATTCATTCTGAAAAAAGCCTAAACTTTGCCCCAATAAATAGCGGTGCGCTTGCCATCGAATGCGCATGGGATAATTACCCAGCAGCGTTTGGTGTGTCAGCATCGATTGGGTTAGTACCAAGCCCGGTAAAATAACCAAAACGACTGCGCCCATCCACATCAAGCTATGCTTTTCTTCTTGTAAGAACGTGGCAGGATCTCGTTCGCTAAACCAATCGACTAACTGGCCCAGATATCCAAACAACGACACTTCCAAAATGGCAATACAAGCCCCCAACATAGAAACCGAAATAATCGCAGGCCACATGCCTTTAGAATAATGCAGGCAAAACGCCAGTAGGGATTTGGGCGGCTGAGCGGGGTGTTGCGCAGGAAACGGGTTCGTCAGTTTCTCAAAGAATGAAAACATAAAAGTCCAAAAGTCATACTACGGAAGAGCCGCAGGCATACAGCCTATGGCTAGATGAAACGCATTAATAATGTATACGTCCAATACATACAAATGATCGATTGTATCAGGAAAAACACGAAACGTATTTGAATGAATAGTGCCGACGACGATATCAGATGACAAATGCTTTGCCCAATGCGCGCGCCCAATAGCACGAATGCTAAGCCATTAGTTATCGCCATAGAATCGGTAGCAATGGCAAGAAGTAACAGCCCACCGATAAAAGCGAAGCTCTCAATGCAATTCATAAACGCGCGCGTAAGCCGATAACCAAACGACGATACATCGCTGCCATCAGGCGCAAACCTGAGACTCGGGTGAGATTGATTAAACACGCTGAGAGTTCGAAACGTTGCTAACCATACCAATAACACAAGCGTCCAGCCGATATAGCCTATCAATGCGATTATAGTCGCGTTCATTGTTCACATTTCCTTTTACGTTGAAGTGTCGATAAGGCGCTTCATATTGTCTTGTTGAAGCGCAAATTTCCAGCTAATTTCATAGAACATCCATTCACCTAAATCATTCAAGTCGGGAAAAGTACCATGTTCATATCCATGTTCACTTTCGCTGCACGTCGGTTAAGTTGGTTTGTTTTATTTGCATCAATTTTGGGCATTCATATGCCTGCAAACGGCTCAGTAGAAGCGGCAATAAATCATTCTGAACGCCCCAACGTCGACCGAGAGCGAGATGACGCCCGACAGCCACTTAAAACATTAACCTTCGCTGACGTTCAAGAAGGTGACACCGTCTTAGATTTGTATGCTGGCGGAGGCTGGTACACAGAGCTGCTTTCGCGAATTGTGGGGAACAGCGGGAAAGTCTTTGCCCACAATGATCAGGTAATTTGGTCTTTCGTAAAAGACGAGATGCAGCAGCGTACACAAGGAAATCGGCTATCAAACGTTGTTCGAATCGACGACGCGGAGATTGCACATATTTCGCTTCCAGAAAATTCGGTAGACGTGGTATTTAGCTCACTGAATTACCATGACATGTATTTTGTATCTTATCAGCGAAATGGTGTTACCACGCAAGTGCGAGAACACCCCGTTGATCCCGTCAAGGCAATGAAGCACATATCTACGCTACTTAAAGACGATGGGCATGTGGTGATTATTGATCACCAAGCAGCAGAGGGAGCAACACCTGATTCAGGGAATACAGTACATAGAATTCACGCAGATATTGTGATTAGTCAGATGCAACAGGCGGGCTTTGAACGGATCGACGAGGCCAATCATTTACGAAATCCTAACGATAATTATGCCATGTCAGTGTTTGACAAAGCCGTGCGAGGTAACACCGATAGATTTGTGTTGAAATTTAAGAAACGCGCGACAACTGAGTAGTCACCACGCGCACATAAGGCGAAAGCGTAAGTGATTAACTCAACTTACGCGCTTTAAATTTCTTGCCTTTAATTTTACCTTCTCTAAATTGCCGCATGCTGCGTTTAACACTTCGAGATTTAATTGCTACGTAAGCATGAGTGGCGGTAACTTTGATTTTTCCGATGTCCTCCCCTGGTACATCTGCTTCTTTGGTCAAAGCACCAAGAATATCACCCGGTCTGAGCTTGGCTTTTTTGCCGCCATCAATGGCCAAGGTGGAGAATTCAGACTCTGTAATTCGGTTAGCATGAAAACGCATAGATTGAATGCCCTTCCATTTAGCCTTGAAGCCCGCAACCTCTTCTATAGCATGAACGCGTGAAATCTCTGAAGGAGAAACTAAAGAATAGGCCCTGCCCGATGCATCAGCTCGTCCTGTACGACCAATCCGATGAATATGTGCATCTGGATCTTCACTTACGTGATAGTTAATAACCAGATCAACCCCTTTAACATCAATTCCTCTGGCAGCAACATCGGTTGCCACCAGTACGCGACAACTCTGGTTTTCAAATCGCACCAACACTTCCGTGCGAGCTCTTTGCTCTAAATCACCGTGAAGTGCCAGAGCAGGCACGCCCATCATGCTCAGTTCATCGGCGACTTCCTGCGCCGTGACTTTCTTATTGCAGAAAATAATGGTGGCATTAGGCTGACACTCACTAATTAACGCGGCCGCAGCTTTCACCTTGTGACTCTCGTCAACTTCAAAAAATAACTGCTCAATTTTTTGTTCATCGTGGGTTGAGGTAACATGCACAAATTGGGGGTTTCGCTGGATGTGATGAGACACCTGCTTCACTTGATCATTTAACGTGGCTGAGAACAACAATGTTTGACGCGCATTCGAAATGTGTCGAATAACTATGTCCATTTCTTCTTCAAACCCCATGTCTAACATGCGGTCTGCTTCATCCAGCACGAAGGTATTCACCTTATTTAACATCAAACGACGCTTAAGCACATGCTCCATAATGCGCCCCGGCGTGCCCACAATGACATGCGCACCGTGAGACAACGAAGAAATTTGCGGTCCCATTGGTGCTCCGCCACACAAGGTGAGCACTTTGACGTTCTCAAGTTGCTTTGCCAGTGAACGAATTTCTTCCGCAACCTGTTCAGCCAATTCGCGTGTTGGGCACATCACTAAGCTTTGTACATGCAAGTCTTTAGGCTCAAGCTGTTGTAACACCCCTAATGCAAAAGTTACTGTTTTTCCGCTGCCCGTTTTCGCCTGACCAAGTACATCTTTTCCTTCAAGCAGAATGGGTAAACTCTGCGCTTGAATGTCAGTCATTCCCTCAAACCCCAAATCATCAATCGCTTTTAGTAATTCTGGGCGTAAAGAAAGTGTCGAAAATGATTGTTTCATAGTTATCCGAATCGTTGTGGGATGCGATTTATTTAAAACTAGGCATCCAATTCAATGGCATTGGCTAAGCTTTCTAACAGCGGTTTACGTGCTTTTAGCTTGGTTTGGTGATGGGCCTTCATGTTCAGTTGGCTCATAAAGTTTACAATTTGCTCGATCGCTACATCCATTGCCTCTGCCGGCACGATGCGATCTAAAAATCCAGCATCAACGGCATGCTCTGGTGAGTACATTTCAGCACACAACACACTGCGATTAAAATAAACAGGTGCGAGTCGCCCTTTCGCAAGCTCTATCCCTGCATGATGCATCGTCATGCCAATCGCCACTTCATTCAAACCAATTTTAAAATCGCCATCAACACCTAAGCGGTAATCGCTAGCTAACAAGATAAACGCACCTTTTGCGACTGCATGCCCTGTGCACGCTGCAATTACTGGCGTAGGGAATGCCAGCAAACGAAGGGTAAGAGAAGAACCGCGCTGAACTAATTTTTTTGCTGCTTCTGGGCTTTCTTTCATTGTTGCCAAGTCATAGCCCGCAGAGAACATCCCAGCTTGGCCTTTGATAACAAGCACCACACCGGCTTCTTCAACTTTATCCAACGCAGCATTAAGCTCATCAAGCAATGCGTGAGAAATTGCATTCACTTTGCCATTTTGTAGCGTGATGACCGCCACTTTTTCACTTAGATTAAGATCAACTAATTGAGACATGAGTATTCCTTTATTAATTATTATGAGGTTTGCAGTTTCCAGTTGATAGTTTGCCCGGCAAAGAAAGGCACGATAGGATTGCCATTGGGCAGCACAATACTGTCGGGAATGGACCAGCTTTCACGCACTAACGTAATTGTTCCTTCGTTTCTCGGTAAGCCATAGAAATCCGGACCATGGTGACTCGCAAAGCCTTCAAATTTATCTAATGCATCTAAATCTTCAAACACTTGAGCATACAGCTCGATTGCGCTCCATGCACTGTAGCAGCCTGCACACCCACATGCCGATTCTTTGCGGTGTTTTTCATGCGGAGCTGAGTCTGTGCCTAAGAAAAACTTCGACGAGCCCGACGCCACCACACGGCGTAATGCCTGCTGATGCGTATTGCGTTTGAGTACAGGTAAACAATAGTTATGAGGCCTCACACCGCCCACTAACAGATCATTTCGGTTTAATAACAAGTGCTGCGGCGTGATGGTTGCCGCAACATTCTCTGACGCATCCAATACAAAATCGGCTGCATCTGACGTGGTGATGTGTTCAAACACCACTTTAAGCGCAGGAAATGCATCGACTATTTTGCGTAGATGTGCGTCGATAAAGGCTTTTTCTCTGTCGAAGATATCAACATGAGACTCGGTGACTTCACCGTGGATAAGCAGCAACATGCCCTGCTTTTGCATTTCTTCAAATACGGGATATAACGCTTCTATGCCCTTTACCGCGGCATCAGAATTGGTTGTTGCTCCCGCAGGATATAATTTAGAGGCGACGACACCTGCTTGCTTTGCTTTTACAATAGTGTCAGGCGTGGTTTGGTTTGTGAGGTACAAGGTCATAAGCGGTGTGAAATCACTGCCTTGTGGCCTTGCATCTAGAATACGCTGCGCGTACGCGTTTGCCATGTCGGCATCAGTGACTGGCGGCACCAGATTGGGCATGACTATCGCGCGTTTAAAGCATCTTGCGGTAGCGGGGACGGTTTCTTTTAACATGTCTCCGTCGCGAAAATGTAAATGCCAGTCATCAGGTGTTTGCAGCGTAATCGATTGCATGGTTACCTCAAAGTCATAGTAAACAGTTACACTGTATTATGCCTTAAAATGAATGAAATGATGTGATTCTTTATGCATTTTGAGGTCATTCACCTGCGGGCATTCCGGCAAGTAATGCTTTTAGCATAAACAGGGATTAGTCACGGCTTAGTCAAGGCTTAGCCATGGCTTATCAGAGTGGGCTAGGTAACAACGACCTCGTGGTCGCAGTTACCAATGGTTCTAATCGCGGAATTACGCTTTTTTCACGAATTCAGACTTTAATTTCATCGCCCCAATGCCATCGATTTTACAATCAATGTCGTGGTCTCCGTCTACCAGACGAATATTTTTCACTTTCGTGCCCACCTTCACTACCAACGACGATCCTTTTACCTTTAAGTCTTTGATAACTGTAACCGAGTCACCATCTTGCAATACATTTCCAACTGAGTCTCGAATCGTTTCAGCGTCGTCTGATACATCGTTGTCAGACCATTCGTGCCCGCACTCAGGGCAAACATACATACTTTGATCTTCATAGGTGTATTCAGAGTTGCATTGTGGACATGGGGGTAAGCTCATTTTAATTCCTTGGTAATATGGGTGTCGTGATAATAAAAATGCGGAGTGTACGAGAATCCATTAAAGATGCAAACTGCCGTTTCGTCTTTTGGAATATATTTAGCTTGCACACGCATTACCGTGCTGAATAGTGTGGTTCGTCATACACGCGCTACTAGTGACGAATATCCTACAAACCCACTTTCTCAATCGGGTGAAATATAGCGATATATTGCACTTTTTTCGTCAGTTGTAAGGTCATCACGTTCCAGCAATGCCCTCAACGTGTCTTCATTTTGCGAGGACTGTTCAAGCGTCCGCCCAAGATATTCAATGTATAATACGCGGTGATAGCTGTTTTTTTCAGACACTACCTTAGACGCTGCCCAAGTGGCCATATCATCCGAGTCTCGTGAAGATAATGCTCTTAAGGCGTTGTATTTTACTTGTTCAGACAACTCGTTGTTAAATCCATCATAAAACGCTTGCTGAGCGGCCTGAGTAGGTAACTTTAACAAGGTAAGTAAACTTTCTTCTCTCACATCGTTGTCATCGCTTTCTAAAAATGCAGTCGCGTCTTTAACAAAGCTAGGGTTGGCCGCGTTTCCCATTGCTGCAATAATGTTTTGCTGACGCTCGGTGTTATCGGTGTTGTACAAATCATTTCGCAGAAGTGATGCGACCTTATCAACTTGTGCAGGATTGCGTTTAACAGGATCGCCCAAAGAGCCTGTTGCTAGAATGGCCATTGTCCCGAGAGAGCGCTCTCGTTGACTATCAGCATCAAGTTGCTGCGTTGCTTGCCACGTCGCATCAACCAATTCATCCGTAGGGTATTCAAAATCATGTATAACAGACAACGCACGATTTTTCGTCGCCGAGCGGTAGTTGTCACGGGTAATAACATTTGCCAATGCCTGTTGCGCTTCTCGGTGCCCCGCTTCAGACAAGGCATACCAAAGTCGCAATGAAACGTCATGAGATACAAACCCCTGCTGATCTAGCAAGTCAACAAATACAAAGGCAGCATCAGGGTGCAAACGGAGATAATTGATTATAAACTTCATTGCTAGCGACTCTGTTTCTGGGTTGTCAAACAAAGTGGTGTATTTTTCTATCGCACCGCTACTATCCAAGCCCTCTGCCATAGCATTCAACTCTGGGTCAGTTTGATAGTATTTCGCCATAGCAGAGCGTGCATCTACTGCTCTTTGTTGAGTCGGCTGCACAAACACCAACTCATCAGGTGTAGTGGTGGCTTTTGCGGTTAAACGAATAAGCGCGGAATCACTCAAAACGCCATCAATGTAGGTTTCAACTTGCCCTTCTGTTGACATTGCATCCAGCCAACCATGCTCTGCGCTTAATGTATAAGACGACGTAAAGTGATTCACTTTTACATTAATATTGGCGCCTTCCCACGACATTGCTGTCATCTCGTCACTGTAATCAATGTACTGACTTTTTTGTTTTGTAAGTAAGGAGCCTTGAAGCTGGTAGTTAGCATGATAACGGCCCACCGAATCTCGCTCGCGGGTCTTCCATTGTGCTTTCGAGGCTGTCGGATATAACACCTGAAAATGCTCAAGCACGACAGAGGCTAAGTCGCCTGTCAGCTCATCGTTTACGGTTAGGTTGGTCAGTACACCATTTTCAGACATGTCGAACGCAAATGGCGCGGGCTTATGACTGGTACTCAATAACTGCTGCCCGTTTTGCATTACATCTGGCTCACTGACGAATCCAAGCACTTTCCAACCTTGCTGGCTATCTGACTGGAAGGCAAAATCAATCCGTGCTTTGGCATCGTAAGTATAGGCCTGTTGATTCACATCATCGTTTGAAGAGGTTAATGCAGCTAAATCTATCACCCCTGATACTTGGTAATGTAGGTCATAGGACAGCCGGACTCCCTCGTCAAAGCGGTACTTGAGTGTAGCCCCAATATCGGCGGTATCTGTAGACGAGCTTATGGGTGAGGAGTGTGAATCAACGTGTTGCGTATCAAGATGCGATGATGGCAAAAACAGGAAATACCCAGCCAATAGTAGCGCACATACAACCAACCCACTTAAGACATAATTACGCATTCATCACCCCATTTGTGCCATGTTATTCAGTGCCGCTGACAAGTAAAGCCAACGACACTGAATACACATGTTTATTTAACCTCTAAAGTCAGGTTCTTCTTCGAACTTCCGCCATCAAAGTTTACGCCAACATAAGGGCTGCCGCATTCTTTGTGAGGTAAAACATAGTGTTTGTTGATTTTGCTGCCTTTAACCTTTTTAGACCACGTGTAGTCTTCGCCTTTTAACCCGACAGTTTTGATCCAACTGTTATTTATAGAAGGCTTAAACATGTGTTTAATAGCTTCAAATATGCCATATTTTTTGAATAGGTTTTTAATCGCTTTTTCACGTTTTGACTTACTCACACCCGCCAACACATCTTCAGCTGACAAACCAGACCTAATTGGGCATTTGGCATAGATGTACATATCGCCGTCGCTATCTATTTTACCTTTAACAAGCAAGGCATAGCGGCCGTCACGTCGCGATTTGTTGCGAGTATGCATGCGATACGTGGCTTTGAGTTTTTTCGTATTCGGCACAGTCGCTTTGGTCACCCAACCATGCCATTTACGTTTCACCCACAAATTCTTAGAGGTGCGATAACCACTCCATTTAAACACCGTCCAAGACTTTTTCCCTACCCATTTTATCTTGCCGTAAATTTTAACTCGGCCATCCAAATATCGGGTAACCATGTCAAGGGATGCCGTTGCCGATGCCATGTCGCCTGGAATAATAATCCCTGAAAGCGACAACGTTGGACGCAAATGAATTAAATCTAAACTACCTGATGTACCAACTTTGACTGGTCCAAATTTTCCGCTTGCGTCAACCACTGCTTGTAACTTTGCATAGGGACCTGCACGCCCTTTCACGGTAACATTGTCATAAACGTTGGCATAGGATCTTGCGTACAGGCCTAACACGCCACGAACACCAAAGAAGCCTTTGATTTTCACACCCCATTTGCGGAATTTTTTGGTTTTACCGACATCTTTGTATTTACGATATTCCTCTTCACCTTCATCGTCATCGTACGAACTGAACAATTCGTTCCAGCCTTTGTAATCATCAGGCATCGTGTAGCGTTTGTCCCAGATTCGCTTATTCAGTACATCAACATAAAAATCAAAGTAGCTTCGCTTGCCATCCTGACCTTTAATATCAGATCTGACTTTCACGAAGGTCCAGCCTTTTCCTTTTACCCACGCTTTCGCCCATCCATACGCGGTCACCTTGAGATACTTGGGAATATTCGCATTGCCATATTCGCCGCCAGCCTTACCTTCAACTTTAAACTCGATGCGTGCTTTGCCTTTCGAACCACTCGATTTTTTGTAAGCTTTGACGAACATCTCTCTGTAGTCAGAGTTGCGTGAGGCGTAAGCATCAAACGACGGCTTACTACGACTTTGTAATGCCTTGTTTGACTTTGTGTCACCCTCTTGCTCGTCCTCTGAAGAAACAAGATAGATAACAGGCACTTCCATCACATTGTCTTGCTTAAGGTTGTCCCATTCCGCAATGTTAAATTCTGGGTCTGCTGTGATACGTAACGTTGCTTTTGTGTCTTTTCCGAGTGCCAATAAAGCATCATACGCAGCTTCTGTAACACGTAAATCCAGTTGCACATCTGCTTCCGCATTTTCACCGATCGTCTCACAAATTTGCTCGCCTTCTATTTCATCGCACTCTGGCACCATTGCGAATCGGTCAGACTTCACATATTCGTATATTGTTCCTTCAGGATTGACACTGGTTTCACCCTCTTCAGCTTGACGCTCTAGAATGGTAGACGTCATGTTAAGCGGGAACTCGCCTACATCAGGTACCACCAATGTTGCCGCGATATTTACGGTATCGCTCGTTGCAAGAAACTCTGATGCCAAGGTCACATTAGCGAAAATCTCAGGCTCTTCGTAGTTGAATTCAGCAGCGTCTACAGGGCGTTGATTCAGCGTAAAACTTCTATTCTCTGCAACAACTGACAACAGCTTTATGTTAGGCAAATTGGCCTGCACCACGTCGATTTCACCCACCTTGACAGGCGCAAGCATTTCAACAATTTCGCCTTGATCATCTTCTATATTTTGATCGAAGCGGGCATATAGTGTGTATCGTCCGCTCGTCGCATCGCTAGGTATAGACGCATCATAACTGCGCAAGTTAGTCACATAAGACACGGCGCTGGCGTCTAAGGTGTCAATTACATGCACCTCACCCGTATGGTTAGCGCGCGCCTCTAGTGTAATTGATAAATCTTTATACTGCTGAGGGCTACGTAACACAAAGGCAACGGGAAACGTTTCGCCAGTTGTCACAGATGATTTGAATTTCGCACGTGTTACTGATGCGTCGGACGTTTTTGATGTCACCTGCGGTATCACACTTATGGCAGACACATGAGTTGTGAAGCCAAGCGAAAACACCGCCAGTACACTCGATAGATACAGAGCAATACGCTTGCCCTTAATAGAACTAGACTTGATCATCCCACCTCTCATTGTCGCCATTGCCAATAACACCATTAACATCCACGCTAGACTGCCACCACTTTTTTGAGAAGAGCCGTCTGTTGTTGGTGTTTCAGGTTGTTGTGGCTCAATTACCACGGGTTCGTTTAACTGAGTACCAAAATACACCGCTATCTCTGTACTTTGGTTTTGTCTGCCATCAATGTCATACTTTCCGCCCTCTTTCAGGGTGAAGTTGACACAATCAAAGCCTTCTTCGTAAACGCTTTGATAGACAGTGCTATCAATAGGCGGACACACGCCGTCATTCGACTCAGCGAATAGCACAAAATTATCCTCTGAGGAAACAAACGCTGACCAACGCTGCTTATCGGTTAAATCACTCAAAGTCACAGACTTGATTGATGTATTCGCGATTTTCCCAGTAACACTTTTTGCCGTAGCGCCGCTGGTGCTCGCCGTTAGAAAGTAAATAAATTCGTCTTTCGCTGTCACCGTCTGCAATTGTGCTTCTTTCATTTGAATCAACACGCGATTAACCGATGCTTCATCACTCACGTTCTGCGGGTGCAACTGCGGGTGCGACGGCTCAGATTTAAAGATTACATTCAGCACATCAAGGGACTGCTCTTCAACAGCCACGTTAAGACTGGGGCTATTCACACTGAGCAACGACAAGTTACCCGCGCTCAAAAGCATGTCTGACATCGTGCTTATCGTCTGCTGTATATGGGTGCCAGTACCATCGTAAATGGTAATCAGCGATCTTGGCGTAAACGCATTATCCATTAAATCGAAGATCCCATCGCCATCTGTATCCTTGTACCCTTCTTCAAGGTCTGTCAGTCCATCCTGATCGCTGTCTTTGTCGGTTAGCGCAGCAAATTCATCGCTGACCACAAGGACTTGGTTAATCTCTACAGATAGCGGTTGCTCACCTGAATCAGTAACCTTTACGCTGATAGGAAAACGCCCTTCACCCACTATCGTTGGGTCAACGTTGAATTCGGTTGTAGCATTGTCTAGTGTCACGTCAAACGGTGTAATCCACTCTATGTTGTGGGTGTCTTCAATATTGAGATCTTCAACACTCACTTTCACTGTAACCAGCCCATCAAAGAGCGTCGCAACAGTTGTTTCTTTCTCATTTTGATACAGTTTGATATGAGCTGTTGGTGCTAGATTGCTCTTTGTCACCTCGACCGTTACTGCTTGACGAGATGTAACTGCGCTTAGCGGACTACGCATAATCACAGCGCTAACGGGTTGACTGTTTTCAATCTCCTCAATGGCATCTGCTACCTGCCATACGGCCTGCGGATTGGATTGCGTTAACGAAACGCTAAGCTCTGTTAGGGTGTCTATTGAACCATCTTCGTATATCACATCGACTTCTAACGGCACCGACATGTCACTGTGAGGGAGCGTTCCTAAAGGCTTAATCATGAAGCTTGCTTGCTGCGCTTCAGCAACCATTGCGTTTGTTGCAACGATATCTATCGCTGGTGATACATTAAACGTCACAACCTTAGATGTTTCGTTCTGTTCATTATCAATCGCAAATACAGTTACATCATGCTGACCTGAAGCAAATGACAGCTTCGAAAAGGTTAATTCAACGTCGCCGTCTACCGCATCAACCGCGTAATAGTCTAGTAAGTCAAATTCATTCACAGGAGTGATAAAGCGCGTTGCCTGCACCTCAACGATCGAATCTATGAATAAATCAGGCGCAACAGAATCCAGCGTAGGATCAGTCCCTTTGAGGTATTCCTCGTAATCTGACAATCCATCTTCATCACTGTCATCGTCGCCAGATGAAATAGACGCATCTAAATCGAAACGTAATTCATAGCTGTCGGGCATACCGTCGCCATCACTGTCGATAAAGCTGAATTTGTCTTGCGGGTTCGTGCCAACAAGTAACTCTTCACGATCTGATACACGGTCACCGTCTGAGTCGACGAAACTATTGTTGTCGTCAGGATTTGTATTGCTACGCAACTCTTCGGCGTCAGACATGCCATCACCATCGGTATCAATGAAGTCTGTTGCATCAAACGGATTAGTTCGTTGGAACACTTCCACTGCATCAGGAACGTGATCGCCATCTGAATCTAAGAAGCTGTTGATATCTAACGGGTCAGTACCATCTTGTTGTTCTTGGATATCCGTCACGCCATCGCGATCAGAATCTCTGTCGCTGGCATCGTTAGGATCCGTACCTCTTAGAATCTCAACATAGTCAGGTACTGTGTCGCCGTCTGAATCCTTGAAGGAATTCGCATCATTTGCGTCTGTTTGTTCCAGTTGTTCAACAAAGTCAGCAACGCCATCGCCGTCAGTATCTTTGTAACTTGAAGCAGAAAACGCATCGGTTTCATCGAACCATTCTTCACGATAGTTAGGAACTCTGTCTTCGTCAGCGTCTTTGTAACTGCTAATGTCGTTCGGGTTTGTACCTTGCGCGATTTCCAGTGCATCTGACACCCCGTCACCATCGCTGTCTACAAAGCTAAGTGGATCAAGTGGGTCAGTACCGTTACGCTTTTCGTCTTTATCCAGCATGCCATCGTTATCAGAATCAATGAACACACTTGACGCATCGTTTGGATCAGAGCCTACTTGCAATTCTTGATAATCTGATACGCCATCGCCATCTGAATCAATTGCATCTTCTTCATCTTCAGGGCTTGTGCCTAATAGTATTTCCTGACGGTCTGGAACCCCATCGCCATCCGTATCTTTAAAGCTTAAGCGGTCATTCGGGTCGGTAAGCTGAATGCGTTCTAGCGAATCAGCTACGCCATCTCCATCCGAATCGACAAAGCTGGCAGCATTGGTGACAGAAGTCCCTGCTCGCAATTCCAAGTAATCCGCAGCGCCGTCATTATCGGTGTCTAGGTAACTCAACTCAGCAAATGTATCCGTGCCCTCTAACTGCTCAATGTAGTCAGGTACACCATCTGAGTCGCTATCTAAATAAGATTGCCCATTAGCAGGATCGGTATTTTGTTCCAGCTCAAGCTCATCAGAGACACCATCGTTGTCTTTGTCTGGATAGCTTCGGTTGTCGAAAGGATCGGTTCCTGCATTTCTTTCTGTGTCATCTAACGCACCGTCGTTGTCGATATCTCCCGCATTGAGTAACGACACCACAAAATTGCGTTCAAGTTGTGCTTGGCCATCTGAAACCGTAAGGGTAAAGGTATATTGCGTCTTCGCTTGCCCATCTCTGATGTCTGCCATCGACACCGCTTGTTTAAACATCAGAGCACGCTCGTCTGACACCATAAACACGTCGCCATCTCCCGACGTAAAGGTATAAGTGAGTTGCGCATTACTATCTACATCAACTAATCCAAGCGGAACAACTTCACGCTGGTTAAGTTTATAAGTAATTTCACTTGCCCCCACCGATTCATTCAACTCGGGTGAACTTAAAGAAGGCGCATCATTTTTACCTACTACTTCGAACTGAATCAGCTGAGTAGCCAACTCGGTGGTCTCAGGATTTAACGATTTTACCTTGATTTCCAGAACTTCAGTGGCGACTTCACCGTCATTTAAAGACTCAACTAGGTCTAGTGGAGCCTGTTGCTCACCTGAGCCATTGTCCTGCGCACCATCAGGCAATAGATCGTCAATAGAACTGTCATTGTCTTCATCAATTGCTTCTTCATCTGTCGGTGTTTGGTCACCACTACCCGACTCAAATAAATCCTCTTCTGGAATATGATGATGGTACTGGTATACCCATTGATTCTGATTGTTTAAAAAGAGCTTTCCGTACGTTCCTTCATACACTGCTGTCACAATCTCAAATTCATCACCGTCAAGATCGACGATGTTTGCTAACATGTCACCCGCTGTAAAAGTGACAGGATCAACGTTATCTTCACTTTGGGCATCAGCGATCACTGGATCTGTTGAATAAGGCGCGTCATCGACATCAATCACCTCAATATTGAAGGCTGGTAATGATTGCGTATACGTACCATCACTGACTCTGATAACAATATTCTGGTGAGTACCTACGTCTTGCTGAGCGGGCACACCTGACAGTGCGCCGCTAGCACTGAACGTTGCCCATTCAGGTTTGTTTGAAATAGAGAATGTGAGATTGTCACCATCTGTATCGTAAGCAGTTGGCTTGAAATAGTATTCGCTGTTTTGATTCACTTGGGTGTCTGGGCTTCCTGCAATAACAGGTGGGCTAGCAACATCAAAAACGGAAATACTAAACGCAGGGAGAGACACTGTCTGCGTGCCATCAGATACGCTAATACCGATATTGCTGTAACTGCCGATATTTGCACTCGTTGGCGTGCCAGACAACTGGCCAGTAGACGTATTAAACGACGCCCAAGCAGGTTGATTAGTAATAGTAAACGTCAATGTGCCTTCATCGTCCAACACCGTAGGCGTAAAGCTATAATTACTCCCTTCACCAATTGACGTAGTTGGCGTACCCGAAATAACAGGTGTATTCGCCAAATCAGTCACAGATACATTTATTGAAAGCGGCACGGTGTGAGTGCCATCGGCCACCGAAACAACAACGTGGTATATATTATCTGTGTTTGCGTCATTCGGATTTTCAAAGTCAGGCGCGCTAACAAAGCTGAGCAATCCTGTGCCTGAAGCAATGGTAAATCGTGCCGCATCCGCACCACCTGTAATTGAATAGGTTAGCGTGTCGGAATCCAGATCATTAGCAGCAAACGTGCCTACCGTCGCAGTATTCTCGGCCACGGATACCGATGTCTCTTGCTTGAATTGCACTACGCGGTTATCTG
This sequence comes from Fluctibacter corallii, assembly GCF_025751585.1. Lineage (GTDB taxonomy): Bacteria > Pseudomonadota > Gammaproteobacteria > Enterobacterales > Alteromonadaceae > Fluctibacter_A > Fluctibacter_A corallii. Next base: position 88,094 of record NZ_JAOWKX010000010.1, on the reverse strand, counting down.
CAGAATCTACAACAATGAGTTCTTGGCTGCCCACACCATCGAAATTTGCAGCATAAACGAAGCGGAAGTTATTACCTGTGTTGCTTAGCTCCAGTTCAGTGAATATTGAAGAGCCATTATTTTCATACAGAATAACTCTCGATGTCGTTGTAACGAGAAGATCTTTATCACCATCGGCGTCATAATCAATAATGTGCGTACTCGCCCCACCCGCACCAATGTTTGCAACCGTATTAGGTGTGAAGTTTCCTGCACCGTCATTTTGATACAAAATGACATTTTCAGAATTTCGAGATGCGACGGCAATATCTGCAAAACCGTCACCATTTATGTCATCAGCATCTAACCAATAAACAACTGAATCTGTTGCCCCCGAATTGATTGCCTGCACGGTAGTATCAAATGTGCCATCACCGTTATTCTTGAACCAAAACACGTTAGGGTAAATCGTGCCACTTGTATCTTCTGTGTACTGGCCAACGATAAGATCGGGATAAACGTCAGCGTCGACTCTGCCAACGGCCAACCCAAACGCACTTTGCCCCTCGCCAAACGCAAATGCAGTACGCTGAACAAAGCCACCGGCTCCGTCGTTCTCATACCAATACACTGCGTCGTTGCCATTTTGACGTACAACGGCTACATCAATATCTGTATCGCCGTCTAAATCGGTTGCAATCATACCCGCCGCTAAACGCGGAGAGGAGACATCGGTGGGCAATGCGATGCGAGTAAAGTTCTGACTACCATCATTCTGCATCCAGTAAACAGCATCTTGACTATAATCTGAAACAAGAATGTCATTCCCGTTTACACCATCTACATCCACAATGATGGATTGTAAGGATGTACCGCCTGAACTATTAATAAGATGTCTGGTGAAACTGCCTGAACCGTCGTTTTCATACCAGTAAAGCGCGCTATTGCCTGCAACATAGTCTGTATCTCCGTCGCCGTCAACATCGCCAACCGAGAGCGTGCTGAAATCAGCAGTCGCATCCAGCTCTAACTCGCTCCAATGTTGACTCCAGTTAGGTGCATTTGTTGCTGCAACAGAGTGAGCAGCGAACAGTAAAAAGGCAGCTAAAGTCCTAAGGGTTATATTCATGACAGCATACTTCCAATGAAAACGATTAAGACATCTTAAAATTCGGTCGCGAAGTATAGCAGCACAACAATAGAATTCTTTGCTTATTTTTTAAACAAACGGCACTTTAATTCTAACTTTTACGAAATATGTGGAATTTTTTTCTCAGAAGAAGGGAAAGTAAACAAAAATGTTGATAAATTTTTAACAAGTTGTTGAATTTATACTAGTTTATATAAATCACAATCAAAGACTTAAAAAGGTCACTCAAGTCTCTCTGGTGGGTTAAATCACCAAAGAGACAGAAAATCAATTAAGGCTGGTTATATATCTTGCACCATGTCTTCTGACCAACTTCGCAGTTGCTCTAGCACGCCAAGCGCTGACATACCAAAATCGGTGAGCTCATAAGACACCTTCATAGGGCGTTCGCAGATAACGGTACGTTTGACCATTCCAGTTTTTTCCAGCTCTTTTAATCGCTGATCCACCACCTTTTTGCTCACGCCTCGCAACATTCGGGTTAGCTCATTAAAACGCACGGGTCCTTCGCGCAAATGCCATAGAATAGAGCCTTTCCATTTTCCGCCAATTAAACGCATAGCACGTTCTATAGAGCACGGATGACAATCAGACAGATTGTCTACATATTTCGGTGGGTAAAAATCGGGTAATGACATCAAATACACCTCCTGATTGTGTTTTTATCATTTTGAATAAGGGGAGTTAATGGTAGCAATCCTGCGCAAAACAACCGTAGTTAATCAAATATTGCACAAATTTCAATAAAAAAGTGAATCTTCAATCGCTTATACGCAAAAAATGAACACCATAATAATCTCGTATGCGTACGTCAAATTCCTTCAATATGGATCAAAATAGAGAGAGTAGGCGTGACGGCACGATTCATCATTAGAATCGCGCCATCGAATTAGAAAACGTCCAAGCAATCTTGTGGAGCGGGCATGGAAATAAGCTGAAATAGTTCATCAGCGTTAGCAGCAGATCTGATTTTTTCCGCAATCAGTTCAGGGTTATCTAGCTCAAAGGTAGCGTCTTCATTTTTTGCATCTAATAACAGAAAATCGGCCACCAGCGCCGCCAATTCAGGAAACGCGATATGAACATCCTGTAATCGCGTCTCTATATTATAAGCGCCAAACAGAGCACTTTTGGCTTTTTCTAACAGGGTATTTCCATACAATCCACGTTTGTGAATCTCATGAATCTCCTGAACCCGTCCATCACGAAACAGCACCCAAGCACCGATATTTTGCTCAAGCTCACGCTGACTACTTTGCGCCACCCCGAATGCAAAGGTACTGAGTGGGAACAGCGCTTTTTCATTGCGCAAAATCATCAATGCCGATTCAGCGTCATGGACACCCACAATCACTCCCTCCGCCTGCGGCATTGGCTGCCGCACCGCCACCCGCGAGGGCAGAACCGCCCGCAACGCCTCTCGCCCAAGGCGGTGCACCCAGCAGTGAGCGAAGGTTAGTATTTCCTCTGGACATCCAGTTATTAAAAGAAGGTGACACTGAGTTCAAATTCCACGGCTGATTTTTAATTCGGTTAGAGACATTCTTACCCCAACCTTGATTCCGCTGCAACAACCAATGATGACGGTGCTGTCCATTGGTGACTTGCATCGCCTTAATATTGCGAGCGCGTCCCCAATGTTTAGTGGCACTCCATGTGTTTGAGCCCACGGTTTTGAGTCTGAATGCACCTTTGGCTAATCCGTTGGTGAGGCCACCACCAATCGCACCAAGCCCAGCCGATATCGCCACTTGCCCCCAACTTACGCAGTTCCAATTACCACCATTAGACGCCAGCTGTGACAGTAAATCGATACCTGCGCCTATGCCTGCACCAATAAGGCCAAACTCGCCAGTTGGGTCAGTGTAGGTAAGCGGATTATTGTGGGCGTAAGTATAGGTGTTAGGTCCATCGAATAAACCCAGCTGATCGCTTTGAATATATCGCCCAAGAGAGGGATCGTAGTCTCTTGCGTTATTGAAATACAATCCACTTTCTCGGTCGTGATATTGGCCACTAAAGCGTAGGTTGTTTACGACACCCGATGCCGACTCAGCCACTTCACCAAAAGACGAATATTGAGCCTGCCAAACAATTTGATTATTCTGGTCGATCAACGCTTGCGGTGTACCCAAATGGTCGCGTAAATAGTGATACACATTGCCATTTTCAACAATCATGCTGGGGGCGATTGCATCTCCAACGTAGCGCCGCTCTGTGCCATCAATGTTTTCCCCTACCATCATCGAGCCAGCCCAATAAAACGCAGTTTGATTAGAGGGATTCAAATTGTTGATTTTTGCCCAGCGCCGTCCAAGTGGGCCGTACACGTAGCGATAATCAACAGAAGGCGATGTTGCGGCGTTATCAGCAAATTTTTGATATTTCACCAGTTGGTTCAAGCCGTTGTATTCATATACTTCTCGCTCTCCGGAGGTTAACGCTTTTTTCTCGATACGATTACCCTCGCCATCATAGCTAAACTGATAGTCACCGTATTCGAGTAAGCGATTACCGGCATCGTATAACGCCCCATTGCCCGTGCGATTGCCAAGTGCATCATAAGCAAAATTTTCAGCGCTACTAGAGGACTGCACTTGTGTCACTTGTCCTTTCGCATCGTAAGCGTAGGTTTTGTTACCTGCATCTACGCCCTGCCATTGACTTATTCTGTCTGCTGCATCAAACACATATTGATAAGGGTCAAGCACACCTGTGTGTGTTAGCGACACCAACTGATTAGCAGCGCTGTACGCCATTTGACTGTCAGCGATTGCGCCACCACGCTGCAACTCTGTCATTCGGCCCATATCATCAAACGCATAATTGTTAGTAATACCTGAAGGCACACCCTGAAGCGCAATCGCATCGGTTAATCCGCGCGAAGACTGTGTGTAAGTTTGCTTGATGGTGAGGGCGTTGAGAGAAGTTATTTCATCTTCGGCATTGTATTCATAGTCTACCGCCACGCCGTTCACAGTCTCTCTGGTTAAGCGGCCGTATTCATCAAACTCACGAGACACGCTTCCGTTCGCATTGCTTGCAGATGTGAGGTCATCTCTGACGTTGTACCCAAAAGACAAATTATTGCCGTCACTGTAGCGTTTTTCTGTCAGACGCTTAGCAGCATCATAGTAATACGTCGCTGTCACGCCATTGGCATCAGTTCGCGTACGTAACTCGTTATCGGCATAATAAGTAAATAGCGTTTTGCCACCATCATAGAATGTACGTTCTCTCACTCGACCAAACGTATCATACAAATAGGTCACACTCTCGCCTGCCGCATTGGTCACTGATAACGGTTTTCCGGCGGCGTCATGCTGATATGCTGTGACACTCCCATCAGCGGATGTAATCTGCGTAACTCGATCAAGGGCATCATACTGATACTGCATTTTCTCGCCCGCTGGATTGGTAAGGCTAATTAAATTATAGCGCGCATCATATTCATATAACGTAGTGCGCCCTATCGGATCCGTGCTAGATACAGGCAATCCAACATTGTTGTATACCACTTGTGTAGATTGACCCAACGCATTGATATGCTCTTCAATGTACCCTTGCGCGGTCCATTTCATTTGACTAACCTTGCCTCCTTCGTCCGTCATGCTGAGCATATTTCCACGCTCATCGTAACTGTAATTGACGGTGCGTCCGGTTCTGGATGTTACTTTTTGGGGCCAAGGCAATGCACCATCAAATTCTGTGGTGATTGTGCCACGGCTATCTGTACGCTGAACCAGATTGCTATACCCATCATAACTGTAGGTGGTGACTAGTCCGCCTGGCGTAGTCAAACGAATGGGCAAGCTGTCTTCGTTGCGCTCAAACGTGGTCACGCGATTTAACGGTTCCTCTACCCTAGTATATTGTCCGGTTTCGTTATATGTGTAGGTCCAGCGACTGCCGACACTATCGACTTTAGACGTACGACGGTTCGTCTCATCATAGGTGTAGGTATATTGATTTTCATACTCCTTATACCGATACACCTTGCTGCCGTTGTAGGTCACTTGCGTTTCTACCACACCAGCTTCATCGGTGACTTTTGTTAAATGAGAATAAACCTGTGCATCGCCAACATCCTGATATGTCGAGTACTCATAATAACGAACCCCTCCAGCAGGATCAGTCACAGACAGTAAGTTACCGCTGGCATCATAGGCGTACTGCCAGGCTCGACCGCTGTGGTCGGTAATATCAGAGATAAAGCCGTTAAGATTATAATTATATTGAAGCGCACGGCCATGTTCGTCTGACTTCGACACAAGTCGACCATCGGTATCATAACTGTAACTTATGAGATTGCCATTTCGGTCGGCTTCACTGATCACCTGCCCACTAGCGGCAAACACGTAGTATCGACCATCCCGCATGAGCAGCTTGGCGGTTCCATCTGCCTGAGGTATGACCTTATCGAACAAACCCGGTGCAGTGTACTCGTCATTATCGTCAAGGCTGTAAGCATATCGCTTACCGTTAGGCAATCTGCGTACATATTCTTCTTTACGCACTATTACGACGGCATCATTTACAACCTGTTGCTCAAACCGAGTAACAGGCACCAATGCTTGGTCGCAACTCATACTCCAAGCCGACCCCATCGCACCCACACGTGGATCCCGTGAATTGTATGTACGAGAAACACTCAGCGCCGGTGTGCCGTTAAGTAAAATATCTTGCTCAGTCCACACTAATTGACCGGTCGCAATATATACCGGAGAACCTGTGCTGCTGTTGTTACACGGATCGTTCTCACAATCTGGCCCTTCACAGGGGCCAGGATCATCAGGATCGTTTGGATTGGTGGTGTCGTGCCCCTGATCCCAAGGATAGTGGTATGCAAATGCCGAATGCGAGAGTAAACCCGATGATAGCGACAGCAACAAAGTGAGCGCTAACGCATATAATCCCGAAATAAAAAAGTGTTTTCGTTGCTGCATTTTCAGTTCACTCCTGTGGCTGAGGTTGCTTCAATGTGAGAAAACTGCTCTAGCAATTGATTAAATTGAGACTCTGTATGAGCTCTGGCTTCACGTAATGCATCATCTGCAGCCAGTACTTGCTCTATCGCCAATTTATTTTTCTTGTAATACAGCACGTGCTCGGCAGCAGTAATGCCATGTTCAAGGTAAACCTGACTAATTAATGCCTGTGTATTGGCATCATCAATAGCTTGCTCACCCATGGATGCACTGTCTGTCAGTAGCACGTAACGGCGCTGCATACCTTCTACTGTCAATTGCTTGACTTGAGAATCGATAGCTAACCAAGTATTTGGCGTAATAGACGCAGCGTGGGATACAGGCACAACCCACACCAACAGAAGAAAAAGACTGACGGTTTGGAATAAATATTTCATCCTGCGTTCCTTAATAATAAATACGCTGCATGCCAAACAACGACATTGAACGAACACCATTGCTATCAACGGCATTGACTGCAATACGATAACTTCCAGGTGCTAAGTAGTCGTCATCGTCCCCTTTACCATCCCAGAGAACTTCCACGGTGCCAGCAGCTTGGTTTGCGTAATAACGATGGGCAACTTCACTGCCTGAATCAACACTCGCCACCGTCACTTCAATGCTGGCGTCTTTACTTAAGGTAAAGCGAATCTTACTGTTACCATCTTTAATCGCATTATTAGACGTTGGATCTAGAATACCGGGCAACACCGTTAACCCAGATAATTGCGGTGCATTCTTCACGTAAATTACGTTGTCAGCCAATTCCCAACCCCAAATACCAAATAGGAAAGGGTTACCGGGAATAGGCTCGACGATTTCACCGTTTGGCGCTTCACCATTCCAGTAAATCGTATAACTCCCTGCGCCTAGCGGTTGCCTTTGTAAGAAAGTGACCAGTCGGGTATTCGTTCTGAATAGTCCCATGAAGGCAGTAACTTCTGATGGCCGCTGCAACGTAAACGTTATATCGAGCGGATCATTATCAAAAGGCGAAAAGCGGCTCGGAATTCGGGTTCGAGACGGGTTGTATTGACGCCCACCCGTTGAATCCCGCAAATCCACCCGCAGCTCTACATCGTTTTCTTTGTATAGCAAGACCGCGTAGTACTGGCCTTCAGGCATGGGATTGCCACTCGCATCTGTTCCATCCCACGCATCGACATAATTGCCTGATGTTCGTAATTGCCAGGGTATAAGCACACTAACAACCTGATTATTTACGTCTTCTATTTGCAGTTGAATGTCGGTATCGCTGTATAAACGCGTGTTAATTTGGCTGACGTCGCCGATATCTGTACTCAAGGTATGATCGTTCACTTCATATAATCGAGGCTCGGTGGCATTCACCGTCACTTTACGAATATCGATTGCGGTCTGCCCATCTGACATCACTACTTCCAGCGCAGGGAAAAATACACCCGCAGAGGTATAGACGTGACTAGGAGACGCATCTTGCGAGTCTGTGGTGCCGTCACCGTCAAAGTCCCAATTCCAGCTCACAACCGACACACTGGGATCTGCATCTACAATACCATTAAAGTTAACACTCAATGGCGCAGTGCCTGAAATACGGCTAAGTGACATAGTGACCGATGGGCTGCCAGCAGGCAATGCACGAATTTCAATATTAGGAAGTGCGGTTTCGGTTTGCGCACCTTCGTTGTCGGTTACGATCACCCGAGCTTGATAATTGCCAGCGTCATTAAATACATGACCGGTATTGCCAGAAGACGTCGAGGAATAATCGATGCTGCCGTCGTTATCAAAATCCCATTCGTACAAGGCAATGCCGTTCGAGTCTGTTGCCGAAGCAAAAAACGAAACTGCTAACGGTACTTCACCGTTTGTGACATTTACCGATGCATTGACTACTGGCGGCTGGTTGGTGACATCTAAGTCATAGGTGGCGGTTTGCAGTGTGCCATCACTGGCTAGGGCTTCAAGAAGCACGGTGTATTGTCCTGGTGAGGCATAGTAATACGTTTGATCCCGCCCAACAGTATCGGTGCGATCAAAATTTCCGTCGCCATTAAAATCCCACCGATAACGTTCAATCGCAGTAAATGTGTCGGTTAATGGACTAAAGCGAATAGAAATCGGCGCAAAACCCGATTCAGGCGTCGCTCTAATAGAGAGTTTCAATAACGGCGAGACCACGATTGTTTGCGATGCATTTGCACTGCCAGTGCCGTTGGTTGCGGTAAGCGTATATACCGTTGTCCCCGGCGGTGTCACCGTATAAGAGCCGTTGTTATCTACCACACCAATCGCAGGCGCAATAGACACTGACTCGGCATTGCTTGTGGTCCAACTAAGTTCGACCGATTGTCCCAATACGATATTATTACTCGAAGCGCTAAACGAGGTAATTTCAGGCAGGGGAATATCGGGCACCACATAAGGGTTCACCACAAAATTGAGGCGTTGGCGGCTTGCGAGTGTCCATATCAAGGTAAACTGCAATACCTCACCAGCTTGCCAACTGGTTTCATCAATTCGAATGACGGGTTGGCCTGATGTCGTCATATCATCAGCATTATCCAGTGTAGCGTCGTTACCAAATCCACTCACCACCATGTAAACAGGCCCTTGCAGCGGCAAGGTGGTGCTATTTGTGACCGCAATATCATAAGACGTTTTGCCCGTGCGGCGGTTATATTCTGCATCACCATACTCAAGCGTAAATTGATCGGGCGTAAGTAAGGTTAAACGGGTTTCATCCACTGCCGAATGGGCATGCCCTGACAGCAGGCATGCAAATAACACGATAAGACAAAATTCAACGCTGAAGCGCTTCAGGTATCTCATTATCTTCTCCTAATGAGCCCTCACCGATACAGCTAGCCGATGGTAGGCACTTTACATTGACATGCTCAATGTGATTTACGATTACGCGACATTCCTATCGCAGCGAAAAAGGGAATCAACAACAGCGCCACATGGGGTTCACTGACGCTTGTCACAACGGTTTGAAGCCTAAGGTTACTGATCTCAACGAATGACGAAAAATCGATATCCCCTGGCAGCGAAGACAATTGAAACGTTAGCCCAAGGGTTTGCCCCACAAAGCCAGACAAGTTAAATAGCGCACTGCCTGACAGGCTGTTGTTTAGTGTGAGGTTAAACGCTCCGCCTAGCCCGTTACCTGCGTCGTCGGTTAAAAACGCGCGAAACTGGTCATTGCCATTGGCGGCCTCGACGAAGTTAAAATCGAATGCCACGCCTACATCAGGCTGAGCATTAAGAATATTCGGATCGCCCAATCCCGGATCGTTACTTAACAGCACAAACGAAAAGCTCGGGTCCTCATTTATGGTGGCCGAACTGCCATCAGGCGATACTGACACTGCAGGGTCAGCAAAAAAGTCATTCAAATCTAAATTCACCAAGGCAGCATTCGCCGTTACACCTTGAAAAATCAAGGTAATCATGATGAATAAACGCGAGATAGGGTGCATTCTCATGATGGTATATCTCCTATTCGTCGGTTTGCTTTATTGCAATTTACAGCGCTTTTAACGTTCTTGTTTAGGTCCGTTACCAGCCACGACTTTCGTCGCTGACTCACTTGTACTCTCTTGGTTGTTTGGAACCGTCACGAACATGTTGTAAACGCCTACATGTCCCCATAAACCGGATATATTCACAGTAAACAGGTGTCGTCCGGGCGTTAAGTGTCTGGGGTCCCATTGCCACGTAAGCGGCGTGTAGCCCGTTTCTTCTTCCGCTACAAACTTTCCATCAACGAAAAAGGAAATCTCATACTGACTCTGCTGCATCAACCACTTGTCTTCGTCATTTAAATTGACAGACACCAACAACGGTGAATCAGCAATGACATCGCCGTTGTTGTTTTTATTCACGTCAGACTTAATCGAAAACAAGATTTCTGGCTCATAAGCCGCGCTGCGGGGAAGAAAATAATAAGGCGAGATACGCTTGCCATTTCGTTGACTAATCATACTTTCAGGCCGAATCTTTTCGGCTGGCCATCCTTTTTTCGAGCGATAAGCGGTATAACTCAGGTCAGGGTTGCCATGGGTGATCACCGTGTACTCTGGCAATGTGTACGCCATAACTAAAACACGTAAATCTTGGTGCGTCGCTAAATGCATCACGTTAGATTTGTCATATCCATTCCACGCTTGGCGATTTTCACCCGCCATTCTCGGTTCCCAAGACAAAATGGTGTTCATCAATGGGCCGCCTTGCAGCCCCATACGCACCATCACTCTTGCGGGTTGCGCTAAGGTATATGCCACTGTCGAATTATTTAGAATGCGGGTATTTACCTGCTCAAGTAATTCCCCCCCGCTGTGATTACGAGAATCAATGACCTGCTCTACGCCGTCTTCGCTTATGGCAGTGATCACTGCTGTGTAGGCCTCATCTGGCACGACGTCTCCAGCATTATCTCGGCCATTCCAATTCAGAGATTGAATACCAGGTTGCACATTCTTCATTGTTACCGTTTTGATATCGTCGTTATCACCAGAGTAAAACGTGACACGCAGAGTCGATAGCGGCGCTTTGACCGTCATTGTTAACGTTGCACCCGATGCTTTTGCCGTACTTTTTACCGAATTTAACGTTGACGTATCGAGCAATACACTGCTTAATGTAAGGTCAGAAACCAGTGTTTCTTCCGCTACAGAAACAGACATTCCACTTGCCACACACACCAACAGTGCAATAATACCTCGACACCACTTGTTAAGCTCCACCAAAACGTAACTCCTTCAAATCACTCGCCCCGTCTACCATGCGGATCACTTCCAACTTTGCCTTTTCACCATGTTGATCATCTTTAAGCGGCATGCGCATTAATTGCGACTGCCCTTGCTGTTTACGGATAAAGTACACGACATCGTCAGCCAATACGGGACTGACATCCACTACATTGCCCGATGTGAGTTGAACGGGCGCGTTGGCTGTATCCCCCAACGCCTGTTTCCAAATATGAAAGTAGAAATCTTTATTCGAGCTAAACACTAACGTGGAAGAGTCTTGATCGACAAAAGGTTGACGAGAAACCGCATTGAGTAAGGTTAGCTGCCTTGCTTTGCCCGTTGTCAGGTCATGTTCCCACACTTCTTGCAGCACGCCACCACACTCCACTGTGCAGGTCACATTTCCGTAGAACAGCAACGCATCTGGGGTTAGGAAGGGTTCAAACTGCGCTGAACGCTGAGTAATAACTGGTTCAACGTTGCTACGAGGTCGATGCCAACGATAAATATCCGAATCAGCGCTACTGCCTTGTTTTAGCAAAACATAGTAAAGGTTTTCACCTTGCGGGTCGTACGCCAGATGGGTATATGTGTCATATTGATTGGCCGCCACTAAACGGCTGTCAGTTCCTTTCACAACATCAATCTCTCTTATATCACCGCTCGCAGCGACATAAGCGATTTTCTCTGCCGACAGTGTTAATGCTGGCACGCGAGGTTCCGATTTTGTGGGAAAAGACTGCCACTGGCATTTATCATCAGACAAATACAATGACCATTCACCCTCTACTAACGCTGAGACGAGTAGATTCTCGGGCGGACATTGATCAGCAACAGATGCTATCGGAATCAACACGATGGAGATAAGTACAGTTCGAAGCCATTGGATCATTTCTGAGCCTCCCTAACGGGTATGCCACGAACAGGAGAAACCACTTTATGTTTGCTAAACTGACCGTGAAGGAGTTCGGACAGCTTAACCAGTACAGCCAGCCCCAAGGATAATGCCAAGCTGAGGTAGAAGTAGTACATCACACCTTGACGAGATTCGGTGCCGATCATAAAGCCGTGAACGAAACCAAGAGAAAATACCACCAGAGCGACTTTGTGTAGCCATCGCCAAATAGCCTGTTTCGATGTGCGTCGCTTGATGCCTGAATAAATAACGGCTCCAATAGACCAAAAAGCAATAACGCCAAGGGCCAAAGCAAACTGATAATACCCTTTAGCAAAATTTGGTACGAAAAGATGAAGTGCCAAATGGTCAGTTCTCACTGACACAGCCCAGGCAAAACACACCCCATGAAGCACACACAAAGCGGCAGCAAACATACCCAGCCATTTATGATGCTGTGCCGACGGACGCATAAACCAACGACTTGACCTGTTACTTCCTGTCAGTACCCAGAGTACCTGTAGCCATATTGCTGTCACCGCGTACAAGCCAAATAGCTTCGCTAATATGTACTGCAATTGCCCTGTAGGCACAGCAAAGCCAAAATACACGTTGAGATCGCCGATACTTTGCAACCACACCAGCATAGGGACAACGACAACAAAGCCCCCAATAACACGCCAAACAAGTGAGTGTTTTGTATTTGTGGTCATTTCGCTCCTCCTAGAGACATCTCGCAATGCCCTTGAGGACAACGCTTGATGAGCGCAATACCTTGCTCGTCGCTTAATCCATCTTTGCTGGCTACAGGCATACCTTCATGCACCCAGCCTTTGATGCCATAGGGATTTAAAATCACCGCATTGTTAAATCCTTTCATGCGAAGCGCTTTTGCCATTTCAAAGCCCCGGAAATCTTTTACGCAGTAAGCAACCACCAAAGCGTCATCTGCGTAATCACTTGCATTGAGCTCATTGATGCGGCGCAACTGTACATTCAATGCACCCGGTATATGGTTTTCAGCAAATTCTTCTGGCTCACGAACATCAATAAACGTGACTCGCTCGCCCTTGGCAATCGCTTGCGCAACATCACTTACCGATAATTCAGGGACAAATTTCGCATCGGCAATAGCCGTTCCGATTTTTTCTTCTAGGTAGCACCGATAACTTGGCAATAGCTCAGAGGGCGATTGAGGCATAAGGTTATTCGAAATGTAGTTATACACATTATCAAAGAAGGCGAAATAGCACGCCATGGGCACAGGTTCTGCGTCTTTATTTCGTTGTAATTGGCGAAAACCAGACTCGACAATGTCAGCCATGGGATCGGACGGCGTACCCCAGAAATTCACTTCAATATCGTAAACAATATCCACGAGTCGTTTAGCATTGTCGTCTTGGGTTTGCGTGGCTTGCAACAAGTGAGCAAAGGTCGTGGTTTGTTCGGTGCGTTTGTAGGTGGCTTCTGGAAAATCGAAGGTGTTCTGGCTATCCCCCATTTGCGCTGTACCAGTGCCCGCTGGCATCACCACAATATCCGCGTTGGGCGACACAAACCGCTGTATAAACCATGCCGATGCCCACTTATCAGGCCCAAACCCTTCCCATGTGTAGTACACATCACGTTCAGGCTGCGAGCAAGATACAATCAATAGCGTTGACAGTGCTAAAACACAAATGCGAGAAAACGAAAGAAACCGAACCACACAACCTCCCTGTTGATGCAAAGTGTGCGACAGCGACTTCTTATCTGCTGAAGTGACAATTAATTTGTATTCATACTAATGATGAAGAGATGTTTATTAATACCCACACAAAGGCTAGGTATTTACACAAGAGATTAGTTTATTTTTTATACTAAATGCAAATGAAATTTATATTAAAAAGAAAAGACGAGTAAATTCAAACGGTTAATAAAAACACCCAACAAACCGCCCGCTCAACGAGCATTTCTGGCTATGCTCAGCAATCCCATCAACATAATCGCGTTACCCCAGCGCCTTTTCGACGATAGACATCAAAAGCGACGTCAACCAAACGTGTGGTGCCTAAAATGAAAAAAGGAGCACGCGGCTCCTTCTCAAAAAACAGCAGCTTAAACCGCGGCTATGATTAACGCTTTCTTGCCGCGCCTGCCAACAAAAGTAACCCTGAGAACATGATCATAAGGCCACTCGGTTCGGGCACTACCGCAACGCGTACACCCGCAAGCGCTACGTCGTCATTATCACCGTCTAACCACACCATAAACGCAGAACCAACAAAGTTACCCGCTAACTGCGTAACATCAATACGGTCATTATCTGGAATTTTGTTGTCTGCCGATGTATCTAAAAGATCAAGTACGCCCGCACCACTGAAACTGACATTCGATACGTTAATGTCGTCGGATGACGATGCATCTTCAAACCACAGTGATAACAATTCTACTTTTTGGCTAAATACCAGTAGGAAACCTTCATCCGGATCGTAGGGATAATCCGCTGATGCTCCTCCATCTAAGAATGGACCATCATCAAAATTGGAGACTAAACCCAAACCTAAATCTGCGTAAAAAATGCCGAAAGGATCAGGCACTTTCTGCCATGGTTCTAGCTGTTCGCCATCGCCATTGAAACCTGTCGTCCAACCGGATACATCCATAGTCAAACCTGATTCCATGAAAGAAAGCGAGTTTTCAAATATCGGCATATCATCATTAATCAGATCATAATCAACAATAAGACTGGCAGAAGTAGAGGTAATAAAAAAGAAAGAAGCAACAAAAGTAAATGTTTGAATGAGCGTACGCATATACAACCTGAACGTTTTATGTTTTTACATTGAAACGCCTCATCCTTTCTCTGGTTGACAAGCAAAAGACGCCTCTTGTTTAAGAGCGCCGATAAAGCAAAATTTAAGCCAAACCCTATACCATTGATTTAATTACAATAATTATATGAAAAAAAGGTGTGCGTTAAATTTTTTGACACCTAGAATTCAGACCTCTTACCAGCTTAAGGCTGCTGCTTTCGGTGTGCCAGAGAAACAGGTTTTTCCGCCAACATTCGAATAATCAATGTGTCACTTGGTCTGTCAACGCCCCTATTAATTCGCGCTCTAATCATTTGCTTTCAAACAGTATATTGAGCTTAAAATTGACTAACTTAAATACATAAAGTCGAGAATACCCTTGTAAAAAGGATATTCCGCAAACACACCGTGCCCTTCCTACCTACTTGATAATTAGTACTCAAATGATTAAACTGTTTTTAATTGAACGGTCAATTAAGAAAAAATATGCCCAAAGTCGGAATGCAACCCATCCGGAAATTACAACTTGTAGAAGCCACGCTCACATCGATTGAAAGACATGGACTGCATGACACAACGATTATGAAGATCAGTCAGATTGCTGGTGTATCGACGGGCATCATTAATCACTACTTTGGTGGCAAACAGCCCTTAATTGAGCACACCGTTCTTTATTTACTTGAACAATTGCGTACCACACTGTTAGACAAAACTCGCGGTAAATGCATCTCAGCAGAAGAAAGGTTAGATGCCATCATCGAATCTAATTTTTCAGGATTTCATCAATCTGTCGCGGCAACCAAAGCTTGGATCAGCTTCTGGGAACATTCATTGCACAATGATCGATTTGCGCGTTTACAAAGAATCAATAATCAACGCTTAATCAGTAATCTACGCTACTCTTTTAAACAGATACTGGGTAACGCTGATGCACATCATGCAGCACTGCGTATGGCAGCCATGATTGACGGATTCTGGCTGCGTAGCGCGTTGAGTCATCATGCACAAAGTGATTTCGAAATTGCTGAACAACATTGCAAAGCGTATGCGAGATCACTGATTTCAGCACAAACCTGGTCGACTGAACACAACCAGCGTGTGTCGCAATTTAGCTTAGTTTCGGAGCAATAAATGCAACAAATTCAAAATTTCATCGACGGCGCAAACATGCCTAACTCAACAGGCGAGACTTTCGACGTCATCAACCCTGCCACTGGCGACGTTGCTTACAAAGTCGAAGTCGCTTGCGAGCAAATCAAAGAAAAAGCGATCGCAAGCGCAAAAGCAGGTTTTGAAACGTGGCGCAGCATGACCGGAATGGAGCGCAGCCGAATATTACTAAAAGCCGTTGCACTTCTTCGTGAGCGTAACGATGAATTAGCAGAAATAGAAGTGCGAGATACTGGAAAGCCATGGCAAGAAGCCTCGGTGGTTGATGTAGTAACGGGTGCCGATAGCATAGAGTTTTTTGCAGGACTGGCCCCCGCTATCGAAGGGAATCAGCAAGACTTAGGTGGCGACTTTTACTATACAAGACGCGAACCGTTAGGCATCTGCGCAGGTATTGGCGCTTGGAACTATCCATTACAAATCGCTTGCTGGAAGTCTGCCCCCGCGCTTGCGTGCGGCAACGCAATGATTTTTAAGCCGTCAGAAGAAACCCCATTAGGTGCAGTTAAATTGGCTGAAATCTTTATAGAAGCTGGTGTGCCAAGCGGCGTATTCAATGTTGTGCAAGGTGACGGCCGCATTGGCGAATGGTTAACGACTCACTCAGATATTGCAAAAGTGTCATTCACCGGAGAGGTAGGCACCGGCAAAAAAGTCATGATAGGCGCGGCGAGCTCGTTAAAAGATGTCACCATGGAACTGGGTGGCAAATCTCCGCTTATCATCTTCGACGATGCCGATTTGGATAACGCCGTGTCGGCAGCATTGCTTGGCAACTTTTACACACAAGGCGAGATCTGTACCAACGGCACACGTGTTTATGTGCACGATGCTGTATACGACGAGTTTATTAAACGTGTCGTTGCGCGTACTAAAGAGAACGTTGTGTTAGGCGATCCGATGCACCCCGATACCAATGTGGGCGCGCTTATCTCTAAAAAGCATCACCAATTAGTGCTGAATTATATTCAAAAGGGTAAAGCGGAAGGCGCAAAGCTTGCGTGCGGCGGTCAGGCTGCACAGCCACAAAACGCGCCCAACGGCTTTTTTGTAGAGCCAACCGTTTTCGTTGATTGCGATGATGACATGACCATCGTTAAAGAAGAAATTTTTGGTCCAGTAATGTCGGTATTGCGCTTTTCGGAAGAAAGCGACGTGATTCAACGCGCTAATAATACCCACCTTGGTCTTGCAGCAGGCGTTTTTACGCAGAATATTCAACGCGCTCATCGTGTTATTCACGCGATGGAAGCGGGTATTTGTTGGATTAACAGCTATGGTTTATCGCCTGCGGAAATGCCTGTCGGAGGCTATAAGCAGTCAGGTATTGGCCGTGAGAACGGCGTTGAAACACTGAAGCATTACACGCAACTCAAAGCGGTATATGTGGGTATGCAGCCGCTGGAAAGTCCATTTTAAGGAGCGCAGCAATGGCAGATTCGTATGACTTTATCATTGTAGGCGCGGGTTCAGCGGGTTGCGTGCTAGCCAACCGCTTAACCGAGTCGGGTAAGCATCGGGTATTACTGGTGGAAACGGGCGGCAGTGATCGCAGCATTTTCATTCAGATGCCCACCGCTCTCTCAATTCCCATGAATACCGAGAAGTATGCATGGCAATTTGAAACCGTGCCCGAGCCTCACTTGAATAACAGAAGAATGCATTGTCCGCGCGGTAAAGTGTTGGGTGGCTCATCGTCTATTAACGGGATGGTGTATGTGCGTGGTCACGCCAGAGACTTTGACGAATGGCAGGCGCACGGCGCGAATAATTGGGACTATGCTCACTGTCTTCCTTATTTCAAAAAGGCAGAGAGTTGGGCATTTGGCGCAGATGAATATCGCGGTGATCAAGGCCCCCTTGCTGTAAACAACGGCAATAATATGCAGAACCCGCTGTATCGCGCCTTTATCGACGCAGGCGTCCAAGCGGGCTATTTTGAAACCGAAGATTACAATGGCAAGCTACAGGAAGGCTTTGGCCCCATGCATATGACCGTCAAAGACGGCGTTCGCTGGTCAACCGCCAATGCGTATCTTCGCCCTGCGATGTCACGCTCAAACCTGACCGTAGTTACGCATGCAACCGTACAAAAAGTATTGCTGAAAGACAAAACTGCCTACGGTGTGCGCCTTCGCGTTAAAGGCCAGCTAAAAGACTATCATGCAAACGAAGTCATATTATCTGCAGGCTCAATTGGGTCTCCTCACCTGCTGCAATTATCAGGCATTGGTGATGAAGCGGTACTAAAAAATGCAGGTATTGAAGTAATTCACGCATTACCTGGTGTGGGTAAAAACCTTCAGGACCACTTAGAGTTTTATTTTCAATTCCGTTGCAAGCAACCCATTACCCTCAATGGTAAGTTAGATTTGTGGAGCAAATTTAAAATTGGGGCGCGTTGGTTCTTTAAGAAGGATGGTCTAGGCGCTACCAATCATTTTGAATCGTGTGGCTTTATCCGCTCAAAAAAAGGCGTGGAATGGCCAGATTTACAGTATCACTTCTTGCCTGCCGCGATGCGCTATGATGGCAGAAGCGCGTTCGACGGACATGGATTTCAGGTTCATATCGGACATAACAAACCCAAAAGCCGCGGGCATGTTCATGTGGTAGATAGCAACCCCATTGCGCACCCCGAAATTTTGTTTAATTACCTGTCTCATGAAGAAGACCGAGAAGGGTTCAGAGATTGCGTGAAATTGACCCGAGAAATTATTGGTCAACCTGCTTTTGATCCTTATCGCGACACCGAAATACAGCCGGGTGAACAGGTTCAGACAGATGAAGACATCGATGCATTTGTGCGCGCAAACGTAGAAAGTGCCTACCACCCCTCTTGTTCATGCAAAATGGGGGAGGACGACATGGCCGTCGTAGACTCATCTACACGCGTGCACGGCATTAAACAACTACGTGTTGTTGACTCATCTATTTTTCCCACCATTCCTAATGGCAACTTGAATTCACCCACCATTATGGTCGCAGAAAAAGCGGCAGATTTAATTCTGGGTAATGCACCGTTGCCACCTTCTAATGCAGAAGTAGGAATGGAGCCAGACTGGCAGAGCAAGCAACGACATAGCTCACCAGAGAGGGCGTAAACCACTAATCGATTTTAGTTAGTTAATTCACCGCCGCACAGGGTTTACCTATCACCAGTATTCAATACGTTTTTGAGTATACGATTTCTGGTGATAGCTAAGGTCTGAAGCGTGTGCTTATGCACCCATTGCGGTCACGACCAATAAAGAGGCAGTAACATGCAACAATTACAACAAGGAGCCGCACAATGACACTTTGGCTCAGCGCTGGACTGATTTTTACCTTTGCGAGTATCGCATTTGTGTTGATTAAATGGGGTAACGCACAATGTGTTGGCGTCACGCCCGTACGAACCCTAACCTTCATAGCCATTCTGTTCACATCAGGACTGGATGTCGGCTTGATTATGTTCCCACTCACGGAGTTTGCAGGATACGCAGACCATACAGCAAGCCCAGAATATGCCTTTACCAATCCACTGGCAATTGAGTTCGGATTTTGGGGCTTTTTGATTTGGGGATTTTATTTTCTTACCTGTTTTTATTTCTGCATCATCGAGCCGCGAGTTAAGTTCTTCGAAATTCCGCTGGTAAAGGTGATCAACAATGTCGTGATCATTGGCACCTGTGCGTTTACGGCTTACTTACTCCTTGCCAACCTGCCTTGGTATTTACCCCAGTTAGGCGACGGCGAAAGTATTATTCCTACCTTCTACCTTGTAGTTCTGGCAGTGATTTCAGCAGCAGTATATTCAAGTACAAGCCTCAAATATGTGCGCTTTTTGAGCTTATCGTCTACCTACTTATTTTTCGGGTTAATCGCATTAATGTGGTTTGGCGCATTTATGGGTGATAACGGCTCACCTAGCGAGTTTGCGTCTACCATTGGCCTCATTGGTGACTATTTTGCCAATATTCATCATTTCGTATTACCCATTAACGATTACCACGAGTTCTACCTTTTCTGGTGGTTCGCATGGAGTATTATGATTGGCCAGTTCACCTCTCGTTTTGTGGGTGGGTTAAAGACGTATCAAGTGTTTGCTGCCATGCTGGTATTTCCGTCCATTCCGATCGCTATCTGGTTTAGTATTTTGTACTACTACCACGCGAATGGCTTAGATTCGTCAGGCTTGTATAACATTGCAATGGTTATCGTGGGTGTCACCTTTGTTATTAACTCACTAGACTCACTCATTCGCCTATATACCGACAACCTTAACCTGACTGTCGCCCGCTTTGGTAAGCCGTTATATATCGCGGGCAATATCGCAGCGCTATTTTCACTCACGCTGCTATTCAAACTCGACTTCTTGCAAATTCAATGGGTTGGCGCGTTAGTTATCGCGATTTTCTTCGCCTGTACGGGCTACATTCTCGCTACCAAATACAAGCGAGTACGTGAAATTGAAGGCTCACCCAAAGAAAACATTGTCGACTTTCATAAAATTGAAACGATTAACTAAACACACAAGGGAAACAATACTATGACAACGACCAAACTTTCTGCCATCGCGCTTTTATGCGCACTCTCTTCTAGCGCGGCGATGGCAAACTGGTCAACAACCGTGACGGCAACATCAGACTATATGTTCAACGGTGTTAGCCAAACAGATAATAACCCCGCAATACAAGGGAGTATTGACTACTCAGCAGAGTCTGGATGGTACGCGGGCACGTGGGCATCGAATGTTGATTTTGGCGACGAAACCGATGTGGAGTGGGACGTGTATGCAGGTAACTACTGGCAACTTACGCCAGAAATCGGGTTAGATGCAGGCATTGCGTATTACACTTATCATGGTGCAAGTTATTCAGATGAACTCAACTACCCAGAAGCCTACGCAAAATTCAATTACGCCAGTAATCTGGGCACCACTGAATTCAACATGTGGTACAGCTGGGACTATTTCGGCCTTGATGCAAACCATCACATTTTTATGTTGGCGCACACCTTTAGCGTGGCTGAAGGGCATAACATACGTGTAAGTGCCGATCGCTCTACATCAAACAATACTGATCGTTGGAATTGGAACGGCAGAGACGCATACAACCATGTACGCATCGCTTATCAGACGAGTTACAACGGATTAGATTTTGAAGTTGCAGCAGAAGATACCAATATGGATATTGACATTGCTGATACAAGAGTTGTGTTCACGATGTCTAAGACGTTTAGTTTATAGCATGACTCACCGGCGCATGTTTTTGCAGCTTTCGCTGTAGCGTGCGTCGGTGCATCCCCAGTTGCTCAGCCGTTCTGCTCACATTGCCGTGATTTTCCATCAAAACCTTTTGTATATGTTCCCATTCAGCCTGAGCCGGTGTCATCGGTTTTATCTGCACTTCGTCTATCTCAGGTTTGTCTGATAAACAACGTAATAACGTCGCAAATCGCACAGGTTTTGCCACATAATCGGTTGCGCCCCGCTTCATAGCAGAAACCGTAGTCGCAATACTGGCATAGCCGGTCATCACCACTAAATGCGTTGGATTAAAATGCGCGATTAAGGCTGGAATAGCATCGATACCCAGCGAATCCTCCAGCATCATATCCAGAAAAATACCAAATACATTATGCTGTACTTGGTCTGCACGCGCCATTGCCTCTTCAGCAGTTTTAAAGGCTGATGCATGATAATCGCCTGTTTGGGCAAATCGACGAGACAGCACGTCTGTTAACCTCACATCATCGTCAATAAGTATGATTTTCTGCATATTTCTCTGTTACCGGTAAAAGAATTTTTGTCATCGCCAGATTGTTTTCGCTTTGCCAGACTACGCTGCCGCCAAACTTTTCAATACTGGCATTGCTCACGATGGCACCAAGCCCCATGCCGTCTTTGCTGGCAACTAGCTTTCGTCCCAATTCATTCAAACGTGACGCATCATCATTGCATATGGCATTGCGAATAGTCAGTTGCCATTGTGAAGCAGTAAGCAGAAAATCAACCTGGATTCCCTCTCTCTCACAACGAATGCTGGCCTCACAAGCGTTTACTAAAATATTGGTTAATGCAGGCAGGAGCGTCCGATCTGCCATCACGACCGTATCTGGAGCTTGCTCGTCGAGATGCCAACTAACGGGTACTTCAGGCCTAGCCAGTGCGATGCTATTTCTCAGGCTCTTGAATAACGCACGCCCCTGATAGCAGGTTTGCCTAAACTCGCGCACATCATCAGCCACACCCCGCCATTCACTTAACATCACTTCAACACGCGTGAGTTGTTCATCTAGAATATCTACTACATCGGCAGAGTTATCTTCACGGGCTTCTTCTATTAATAAACGCATAGTTTGAATCGGCGATGCCGTATCATGAGTGAGCTGTGCCGCGGCCGTGCCAATGGCGAGTAATTGCTCATCACGCAGCTGTCGCTCACGTAAGTTTTGAATCGCATCTTGCTGTTGCATTAGTCGTAGGCGCAGATAAAACACAACGCTGGCGATCAAAAAACATGTGATAACAAAGCCAACAATCATATCTCGTGCATGCGTGAGCATCATGTCGCCGTGACCATGAATATGGGTGTCTAAAAACACCAACTGCGTGAGCTGGGCCAGAATACTCAATAGTAACAGCCCTACGCCTGCGCGAAATGGTAGCAGCATTAAGCCCAATACCAGCGGAACAAGCAATATGCTGCTAAACGGATTAGTAGCAGCACCATGAATCGCAATCACAACATTCAAGGTACTAATTTCAAGAGCTAACACACCAGAAGACACCCACACTGGGAGACGCTTTGATTTAAAAACAAAAGTTAGCAGCAAAAATAGCATAGTAGCGATACTCTCCTTGTCGCTATCTCAGTGAATAATGAGATTAAATGATGAGCTTACTCAAAGCGCCAGTTAACCTGAAATTTCAATGATCGCCCTGCGCCTTTCACTTGCTCATAGCCACCTTCTGGATCGTTAGCAAACTGAGCAATGTTTACTCCGCCAAGCGGTAACTGATAATCATGATCCAGCAGGTTATCAATAGCAAGGCCATAGGTTACGCCCTTCCATTGAGATTGCAATTGCAGGTTAAGTAAATGGTAAGCACGAGTCTGATTTTCTCGTCTACGTGTATCGACATTACGCTTTGCATCTACCCACTCCCACTCCAGTGTGGCATTCATATCGTCGCCCGCATAGGTAACGGAAACGGTATTTTGAATGGGTATGATTTGATATAAATCGCGTGATTCCTTTTGGCTATCACTAAGGTTTGAATGAGCACGTCGCCCGTGCTGCCATTGCAAATTATTGCGCAACGTTAGGGTTTTCTCACCTTTCATTGGAATGGTATAGCTCGCCGTTAATTTTGCGCCATACAGCTGGGCATCGACGTTGGTAAATTGCAGTATATTACGCGCATTCTCAGGCGTTGAGGTACGATTAAACGAACCAATAACCTGCGCATCAATGTAATCATCCACATGGGTATGCCAGACTTGAGTACCGAATTGCCATGCGCTTTCAGCAACCTGATATTCAACGCTCAATGTGCGGGCCTGCTCGGGTTTTAATTGGATTCGTCCTACATAACCATTGCCGTCACCGTACCACCCAATCATGGATGTTGCCATCGGCCCGCGTCCCCAACTGTATCGTTCGTATAAATTAGGAGCGCGATTTTTCTGGGCAACTCCAAACGTCAGTACAGCCGTGCTATCGAATTGATAATGCAGATGAGCAGTAACATCAACAAGATCATCCGTTTGGCGTTTGTCTGCCAAATTAAAGGCGATAGCCGCTTGCGCATCGGCGTTAGGCATCATATCCATTGGCATAGAATTGTAGGGTTGTACGTTTGAAGTATCCGTTTTAACCTTCTCATACCGGACACCCAACAAGCTATACCACCCAACTTGCGGGGCTTGACTGTACTCGGCATAGATGCCTTTACGCGAACGCTGACCATTATTTACATTGATGTAGTCATTTGGCCCCATCATCATTGAATTTGTCACAGCGGGCCACCAATCATCAAGCTGCTGACGAACATACAATTGCCCGACTTTTATCTGTTCATTATCCGTTAGAGGAAATGTCCAATCGAGCGTGGCGGTCATATCATCGCCTTCAGTTAGCATCACCATTCGTCCTTGCTTTTCTTCTGTGAAAAAGCCCATTTCATGATCGGTTGCTTGCCAACTTACACGTCCATCTAACTCAAATTGCTGAAAAAATCGCTGATACTGCACGCCCAGCTTGGTGCTCCGATTGTCGGTCATATCCATATACTGATTAGCAAAACCTTGATACGGAATCATTTGGTGATGAAGTTTCACACTAAGTTGTTGTTTTGCATCTTGATAAGCCACATTCACTGTGTGATTTTGCCCCTCATACAAGGTATCTAACACGCGATTTCCATCACCATCATCGTAACTATTACTACGCGCGTAGCTTCCAGCATAGCCAACAAACCACGCTTTATTGGCAGCTTGCACACCGGCATTAATAGCGTGCGCATCCCCATTACTTTGATACTCTGCCCCCAATTCGGTTTGCAAATGCGCCAAATGTTGTGAATCAGAAAAACGTGGTGATAAGGTCTCTAATTGAATTACGCCAGCAATGTTGTCTCCTCCCTCACTTACTGGTGACACCATCGGAGATACGTTAATAGAGGTAACTTGATTGGCAGACACATAAGACAAAGGCGGATTCATGTGATTGCCACATGCCGAAGCAACAGTGGCACCGTCAACCACCACACCAATACGGTCACCCATTAATCCATTTATGATTGGCAAGGGCGCAAGGCCGCCCGCAGCAGAAAAACCAACACCTTGCTTATCTAGCGCCTGATTTAAGTGAATGTGCGCGCTGTCACGGTGGCTTTGCCCCACAACATAAATGGTTTCTATAGACTCATTGGCTAACATACTGAAAGGGACACAAGATAAAAAAGAGAAAGCACGTCGATACTTAGACATCCAAATACATCCTGTCGAAAATTTGGGTGAATAGTAATGAGAAAGTTAGAACGAGAAAATGCGACAAATTGTCGCACCTTCTCTTCTTATGTAAGTCATTGTATCGCGTTACGCGCTGGCCGATACAGAATGTAAGAACAAAATGCCAGAGCCTCCAATAAAACACCATACGCCCATCACGGCCATAGACGCAAATGCAGGCAGAAACATCACACTTCCCGCTAAAAAAAGCAGGCTTGCAACAGGTTGCGCAATCTGATCAATTAACTTACGCATGATTGGCTTCCTCATTTTGTTGCAGTGCGATGTCTGGTTTAAATCCAAACCCAGCAGAAATACGATTCCAACCATTAATCTCCACAATGGCTGCGGTTAACCCAATCACTTGCTCTTGAGAGAACACCTCGCTAAGCGCATCGTACGCTGGCTGTTCAGGTGCATGCAACGACAATGTTGTCAGGGCCTCCGCCCATTGTAGTGCAGCGCGTTCTTGCGTGCTAAAACACTCCGCTTCTTTCCAAGCACCCAATACATCTAAACGCGCTTGTGCTTCTCCGGCCTGTCGTGCTTCGGTGGCGTGCATATGCAAACACAGACAGCAACCATTAATTTGCGATACGCGAAGCCTCACAAGGTGCAAAAGCGATTCAGGTACATGTTTCGACGAAAATTCTCCTAAACCCAGCATATTAGATACGAAGTTTTGAGATGTGTTGAATAGTGTTTCTTGAGAGATAGCTGTTTTCATAGGATTTCCTTTTAATGTTTGAAAACAGCGTAGCGGTGTTTCACTTTAGAATATTGTAAATATGCGACACTTTTCGTTTGTGATACCGTCGCGGGGTTTCACTGACAAAGCGAGAAAACACATGAGTAAAATGCGCTTGATCGTAAAAACCGCATTCCAACGCAACCTCTGCGGTAGGCAATGCATGGTAAGACAGCAACCACCGCGCCTTCATCATGCGTAAAAAAGTAAGGTACGATGCAGGTGTAATATTCAATTGCTTACGAAAAGTACGCTCTAATGTGCGCTTACTCATACCCAACTTTTCAGTTAACGATGCTACATCATCTTGTATCGACACTCGCCTAAGTACCGCATCAGAAATCACATATTTAGGAAAGGTGCAGTGAAGGCTGCATGCATCAATCCATTGGTTAGCGAGCGTAATCCAATGAGACTCTGAAGCCGTTGTGAGTGCATGCATGAGCTTTATCAATGTGGGCGACGGGGTACTAGTCAGATGCTCGGTAATGTCTACTTCGCCATTGTTTACCTCTTCAGCGTGCAACCCCAATAAAGGAAATGCAAAGTGTGGTAAAAAGCGAATGCTAAACACCTGAGCTAAGTTATCAAAGCGTACAATTTGGGTTTTACTGTAATGAGCAAGAACGATGCGTAATTTCCCGTCGTTGATAATAAATGACACACTGGTGCCCCCATCGGGATACAACTTTTCGGTAATATTTTGAGGACGCTCAGGCGAAATACACCAGTAACACTGAACGAAGTGGCGTGCCGTGCCCGATGGCAAAAATCGGCGAAAACGTAACTGCTCAGCCGATGCCATTTGATTGAAGCGCATCGGCTGCATAAGTTCAGTTAACGTGGTATGAGTTGTAAGATGCTCGCTTAACAACATTGCCCTGTAAAACACGTATTATTGTAATAACGAGTGTTACACATAGGTTCCATGAAAGCCAAGTGGCAAATAGTAAGGTAATGTTGCAGTGGCAAGCGGGCCATCAGCTACGTGCTGCGCATCGAATACCGACACCCCCGTCTGGTCTTTGATAAAATCTAAATACGTGTGAATCAAGTACCCTTCGCCTTCTTTGTTGCTGCCTTGCTTCTTCACAAAAATAGGCTCTTCAACATAGACATTCTCTCCGTATTCATACGCATCCATGTTGTCAGTTTGGGTATTGTAACTTGCAACCGTGTTGTAGCGAGGGTTTGCCGGGTTGCTGCCTCGAATAATGCCAGTTTGGATTTGAGTTTTCTGCCCAACAAACTGAGCATCAAACATCGGAAACTCCATACCATGGGGTGACTTCACCAACTGTGCCGTTTTGCTTGTCATATTAATTACAAGCTGCGAAGCGCGAGATTTCACGTTAGGTGCTTGCTCACCAACGAGATCAGCCATTGCCGTTTTAAACACATATGCATCGTCATACCAACATAAGTTCACGACCAATGCGTTGCCTTGCTCCCAACTATTTCCGAAGTGATAGACAAAGCCAGGTTCTGTTGGAATATCTGCCACGGCTTCCAAGGTGTTTTTATCAACAACAAACACTCGCCCTTCTTTTTGTCCGTACCATGAATAAGACTCGGTGTAGACTTCGTTGCGCTTACCTTTGATAAGCGGCGACAAATAGAATATCAGGTAACGCTCGGTCATCGCAAAGTCATGTACGTAGCTATCACGCGGGGTGTTTACCAATTTGAACTGTTTCATCTGTCCAGCTGCCGATAAGTGGTAAATCACAAAAGCATATTGGCCAGACAATGAAACCTTTCCAAAATTCCAAATATTGCCTTGCCTATCTATGTGCGGGTGCGCCGAAAAAGGTACCCCTTTGAGTGCATCTGAGAATGCTTGCTCGCCTTTGGTCTCCAGAGTTTCAGCATCAACTCGATAAGGTGCAGCCGCTTCCCACAATGCCCACAATTCGCCATTGACTGGCAAAAGTGACGTATTCGCCTGACTAATACTTTGTGGACTTTTGGCTAGTTCAGCATGGGCGATTCGCGTCCCTGAACTTGAATACAGAAACTTTCCTGCATTCTCTTCTCGACGATATTTTTCGGTTTCAACAAACTTTGCCTTGTGCGTTACCCCGTTTTTGTGCAGCGCAAACTGATTAACAAGGCCATCGCCATCGAACCAATGGGCATAACGGGTTTTATTCCTTACTCGTAGACCTGGGCCATTCCTGTAAAAATGATGGTTATGCATTTGCGATGGTAACGTTCCCTGCCACGACACCTGAGTCGGGGAGATGTCAGCGGTTACACCCTCCCACGCTTTTAAATGGGGCTTTACCTTTAACGCTTCATTAAAGCGCTTATAGTATTGCTGATTTTGCGCGAGTGTATCGATAGCAAGCGAACCTACTGACATGTTAGCGCTCGCTGCGCCCAAAGGGAAAGCGCCGGCCTTTGCCATCACTGCACTTCCTCCTACCAGCGTGGTTGCATTCAACGCATTTTTTAAAAACTGGCGACGTTCCATCATTTTCTCCTTCTTAGTAAAGCGTAAAGCGAACTACATTAGTTAAGCTTTACGTTAATGACTGGAGCATCTTCAGATACCGCAACGGCCAAGTCTGCAAAGCGCGGAGGCCCCATAAGTCGCGGATTGTTGCTAAAACCATAAGGTTCGTTAGGGATACCCATAAAATTGCGGCCCAATTTATCGTTGCCATCTAGATCTTGATAAACCATAACACCGTAATTGCCTGATGCTACCTGCTCAAACGTAGCTTCAATTTCACCATTTTGTGCCTCTACTGTTGCTATATGCGCAGCTTTGTAAGCCTTCATGCTCTCAGCAGAATCATATACAGCAATCTTAATGCTACCTTCACTATGCTCAATGTTAGAAACCTTGACTCGTAAATCAACGTGTGACGCTGAGGCTGTTGCCGCCAATGTCATAGCTGCGGCGAAAGTAAGTGACGTGAATGTTTTCATGTGTTGTTTCCTTTTTGTGTTCCGTTTCGTTGATGCATACTTTACGGAAACACGACACGGCACAAATGTGCCAAAAGTCACAATATTCACAAAAACATGTGAAATACGAATAAAACACACTGATATGAAAAAACAAATGAGCAAGTAAAAGGTTGGAGGCTGACCGTATCACAGAGACTCGGCCGTTAATATACTACCTTGAGGCGACAAGAGCAGCGGTATCACTGCTCCTAAAATAGCAATTTAATCGCCTACGAAATACTGACTAATCACGTATGTCACCAACATGCCAGATAGACATAAAATACCCACCATCGTCGGAAAGATATTGAAGTACCAATCGATACCCGCCCCTATCGCGGCTCCAAGGAGTCCGAATGCATGAATATAATGAGGATGTTTTACTGGTTTGAGTTGCATAATATTTCCGTTATCCACCAAAGCGCTTATTGATGTAACTTTCGACGTCTCTTCTGACACCACTACCTATAGAATAGCCACCAGCAAAGGTGACGAGTGTTGCCCCAGCTGCTCCGACCCAACCCACAGGCGTTGCCGCAACAGCAACCCCAATCGCCACCATGGTCGCTCCAGCGGAGACGGCATTCCAACCCACCCCGCCTGAAACAGTGCACAATTCATGGTCGTTTAATTTCGCCATTGATGTTTCAACTAACATAGCCTAATTCCTTTTAAATATTTACAGTTCTGTGTGTGACACCAACCAATGTTAAGGTAGTTATTTCCATTTACATACTAGGGTGAAAGTTAACAAATGAAACACCTTGTCTGCGCCCAGATGAATTGATATTAAACATTTCAGCTAATTCAGTACTTGGCATTCCACCGTCTCCAGACCAAACCACAGTAGCGGTCGGCGAAGTGCGGTCATCGAGCGAACCACCGTGAATATTCAACGCCTGATTGTCATTAATTAAATGTAGTACTTTCATAATCTTTTCCTTGATCTATTAGACAGTGCGCGAGTAACCACTACCAACGCATAACATGCTTCCTTACATGAAATCTTATTGTACAAGTATCGATAGCGCTACATAACTGTACCAAAGTAGTATTTACGCTCACTCATACCAATTTAAATTGATGGATTTGTTCTGCCATCTCTTTCGACATATGCGTTAACACCGATGCCTCTTTTAGATTACGCTTGGCGTCATTCGAAAATGCCTCTGTGGCTAAGCGAATGTTTTCTGCATGTTCACGAATTTCAGAGGTCACCCCTGTTTGTTTTTCAGCCGCATCTGCAATGTGCATAACACGTGCATTGATATGCTTAATAGCATCAGCAATCAGCACATAATTCTCAGAGGCCTCTTTTGATTCTGACACACTTCTCGTGCTTAATTCCTGACAGCTTTCCATCGTTTCCACCGCATTATTAGATGTACTTTGGAACGTGCTTATCATGGTTGAAATCTCTTCCGTTGATGCATGAGTGCGTTGCGATAAATTTCTAACTTCCTCTGCGACTACAGCAAATCCGCGTCCTTGCTCTCCTGCACGCGCGGCCTCAATCGCCGCGTTGAGCGCCAGTAGATTAGTTTGTTCTGATATGCCGCGAATGGTAGCAACTATCTCGTTAATTTGTTGACTATCTTTTTCTAACTCTGTCAACACCTCCGTGGTTTGCTGCATGCGCTCCGACAGCTGATTAATCGTATTTTGAAAGGCCTTTGATACGTTACGTCCTTTTTCGCTCACCGATACCGCCTTGGTTAACTGTTCAACCGTATCAGAGGCACTAGACGAAATGTCATCCGTTGCCTCATCAACCTTGATGACGGAATCAGCCAAATGGTTGATCTCGTCTGTTTGCCGATCAACTTGACCTTGGCTTTTTTCGGCCATTTTGGTCGCAGTGAGCGCTTGCTCAGATAAGGATTTTGACGCCGAAGCCGTTGCCGAAAGACTTGCATGTAAGCGAGAAAAAAAGCGATTCACTGTCGCGATTAAAGGAGAAGGATCATTAGATTCTATTTTCGCGGAGAGGTCTCCCTTTGCCCCCATTTCAATCAAAGAAATCACACGATTAGATTCTACAAACTGAATGTTGCCGTTGTAAATGTAATAGGTAGCAACGGCAGCGCCAATTAACGCAATCACCACATGATATAAAAGCGGTGCAAACAATCCGATTCCAGTTTGATCGCCCCAAGAAAAAATAATCAGGTCAACCCCCATTGCAGACGCACCGATACTCTGGCAATACGTCAGCGTTAGATGATGCGCAACCGTTGTCACAATCAATGTTAGAAGGGGGACAATATCTCGATAGCGTATCAAAATAGTGAAATTCAGGAAAAATAGAAAATGCCCCTCTCCTAGCCCATTGACTTGCTGAATACTAATGGCCATCATCACCGTTAATGCCGTAGCCATGATAACGCGCGTGATCGGCTGGCCTTTCATGGTTTTATAAGCCGCCAGCGCAATTAAAAACGTAATACCACCGCCAATCAGGCCAAGCAAAAAGTACCCATATAGCCACGGTGTCATCGCCGTCAAAATCACAAAATAAGCGAAGATAACGGCAAGTACGGTTTTATCTGCATCAATAAAGTCTCGCTCAAACGCTGCCTTCACATGAGTCGAAAGCCGTTTATCGTAACAAACAAGTAACTTGTTGAGCATAATGACTCCTAATTGGATAGTGCATGTTTGAGGGTTTGAATAGACAGCGCGTCGGGGCCGAATACTTTGGTAATAAACCAGGCGTCATTGCGCCACTGAAGCAAATAGGTTCGCCCTTGATGAAGAATGGCCTCGTTACGTTGCCTGATATTTAGGCCAAATTCATCGCGTAATATATAAAGTTGCTGTTCAGTCGGTTTAAACGCGCGAATATCATTATGAAATGTCTGCGCATACCGCTGCGCGCTCTTTTGAGACGACGTTTTGTCTATATCGACGTAAAACATGTGTGGCATTTGTACGGTGTCAGATTCAGCCTGTGCAAGCTGCGACCAAATAGACAAGGTAACGGGGCACACATCGCTGCACCCGCTAAATCCAAAGAAAACCAGCGCATATTCGTTTTCAGAGGGGGGAAATATGTCTGAAGAGACTTCGCGGTCTGTCGAAATCCCCCATAACGGTAAAGAAAACATAATGGCCATCAAACTGCCAAGCAGCAACATTGACCATAAAAATTTCGCTGCGGTATAAAACACATCGCTCACACTTTTTAAGTCTGGAGATAAAAAGTGTAGTTGATAAACGCTAAACCCGAAGCAGTTGTTTTATGTGTGATAACCCCGTTTGAATGCCTTGCATTTTATGACTTGCATTATCCAGCTCAACAATGAGATGTTGCGTACCAGCAAGCTTACGTTGTTCAAAAATGCGTTTGAAATCAATCACGCCTTCGCCGACAGGCACGATTTCTCCATCATGTCCCATGTCTTTAATATGAAAAAGTGGAAAACGCCCAGGGTTCGAACGAATATAAGTTAAGGGGTCTTGTTTCGCTTTATGCACCCAATACACATCTAGCTCGAAATCAATAAGCTCAGCTTCAGTATTTTTTAGAAGTACATCAAAGGGGATTTGATTGTCTAGCGGATAAAATTCAAAATCATGGTTATGGTAGGCTAACGTAATACCATGCGCCTGACATTGCTCTCCCCATTGATTCATTTGTTCAGACAATCGGTAATAGGTATCTATTGTCGAACCCCGCTGTTGCGCAGTCAAATAGGGAATAATCAGGTAACGGTGTTGTAATTCAAGCGCAACATCAATTAGCTGAGAAAGGCGGCTCTGAAAGTCTTCTATCGGAATGTGTGCCGAGGGTGCAGTTAACCCCTCGCGCGTGAGTATTGTGTGCAGTGTTTTGGGCGATTGCTGAAAATATCCTGCAAACTCGACTTCTTTAAAGCCTGCCCCTGCCACCAGCATTAACGTCGCTTCTACACTCACCGACATCCACGCGCGCAGTGTATAAAGTTGCAGGCCAATGTTTGACGCATTCACACCTTGAGGTTGACCAAGTAAAGGATGCGCCGCACCTGCTAGTAATGCGGTTGAACTCAGTTGCAGAAATTGTCGCTTATTCACAGTCATCCTTATCAAAAACAGATAATACGACGACCTTAAAATAAACCACATGATCTCACCAATGAACTTCATTCATACCCATCCCTTTTGAGTGTCATTATTTTTAACAGACACTTGCATACAAGTAGTCATAAACATCAATTCGTTCCCTGTATCCTTTGCCAATCAAGTCAATTAACATTATGGCTTAACATTTGCTTAAATTTGAAGCTACGCCGTGTTGCTGGGTTATATTTTGAGTAAGCAGCAGCACATTCATAATTCGATTTTTTATTGTGTTGTATATGAAAAACGTAAAAACTTACTTTGCACTGGCATTGCTGTTGTGTGCATCTATATCATTAAAGGCGCACGCCGCTTTAATCACGCTGGAACAAACGGTTGATTGGTCTGTTGAATTCGATACGACCGACGATGAAAGCAACGGCAAAACATCAACCAGCCGTGTACCGAGAATCGTCTTTGATACATTCGATGCATCACTTGGTACACTACAAGACGTAAAACTGTCTTTTACGTCAGACATAGCTTACGAACTAGACCTATACGCGAGAGACACCACCCGTAGAATCACCTTTCCCGGTGGCAATAAATACGACCCTTCAGCAAGCGCCACATTTGATTTAAATAGCTTTGTTCAAATAAGTCAGTCTTCTTGGTTATTAACCATGTCTGATCCAGTAAAGCAAAGCAAGCGAGCAAGCTGTGAGAAACTCAATGTGCGCACCAGCTCGTGTGACGATAATACGCGCTTAAGTCATAACGTTGATTTCATCTTTGATGACGAAGATATCGCTTGGTTTATTGATAACGCACAACTCACGCTCTTGCCGGTCATTTTTGCTAGCAGCGAAATTACCCGATGTAACAACGATTGCTCTGGACGAATTTTTGGTAATTGGCACGGTCAACTCAATATTAGCTATCGCTATGATGACGCTACAGCACGCTCAGCTGTAGGCGTTCCTGAACCTTCTACCCTTGTCTCGCTAGCATTGGGATTACTTATATTCGCGCGAAAACGTCAATAAGAAACACGGCCTAACGCGTATTTTGACGTGTTGGGCCAACGCTTCTCAGTCTTCTTACATCTACTCCCATTCAATTTACGACTACACTCTTGAATCAATCTTTTTATCTTCAGGAGTATTCGATGTCAGAAAAAGTCATGTTAATTACGGGTGCCACCAGCGGCATCGGAAAAGCCACCGCTCTGCGCGCCGCAGCGAAAAATTATAAATTGATTCTCACAGCCAGACGTAAGTCGCTATTAGACGATTTGGTCAGTACCATCGGTGAATCTCGCGCATTTGCAGTAGAAGCAGACGCCACCGACTACTCCCAGCAAAAAGAGGTGATTAAAGCGGGCGTTGAGCATTGGGGTAAGCTTGATGTTGCTTTTGCAAACGCGGGAATGGGCGTCAATGCATCAGGAACAGAAAACGGCGATCCGAAAGAATGGGACAGGCTCATCGACATTAACGTGAAAGGTTTACTCTGGACAGCCAATCTTGCGTTACCTCATCTGAGAAAAACCCAAGGCCACTTTATTATCACCAGTTCAGCGGCAGGCAGAGCAACGTTGAAAGGATCTGTTTATGGGGCATCAAAATGGTTTGCCTACGGTTATGGAAAAAACCTAGCTGAAGAAATGGCCGAGTGGGGTGGACGCTGCACCACGATATGCCCAGGCATGGTAAATACGGACTTTTTTGATGAGCCGAAACCCGACAAACTCGACCCAAATGATGTTGCAGAAGCCGTGTTATATGCAACCGAGGCAAACCCACGCAATTCCATTCGAGAGGTCTTTCTCATGCCAACAAATTAACAATCAATCCCAACAGAGCAACGGATTGTCTGCATTTAACCCTGCTAATTCGTATAAGACCACAATACTGAGTAAGTCGTCTACACTTATTAGTCTTGTGGTTTTTTATGCGAAAAACAATCAGTATGTTAAAGCTTACGATTCGTCAAATGCTAATAATTGGGTTTTCCATCATCGTTGGTTTGCTCGTCATTTCATCCATTATTGCCATTAACAAACTCTCAGGCATGAACTCACGCATTGATACGATTGTTGACGGTTCAGCCATGAAAATAAAATTAGGTGCACGATTAAACCAAGGTGTCATTGCGGTTCAGCGGGCGGAAAAGAATATTATTCTCGCAAAGAGTCAGCAAGACATGAACGAATATATTGAAAATATAGCGTCCATTCGTAACGACATGCAATCTCGACGCGCTCAGTTACGAGAATTGGTAGACGAGAACGGTCAGCGTTACCTTGACGAATTTGCAGAAGTATGGGAGAAATACCTTGGAGTTAATCAACAAGTGATAGACTTCGCCCTGAGTCTGCAAAACCAAGACGCGTTTAGTCTATCTTCTAATCAGGGCCGCGAACTCAACGACAAAGCCAGCGAACTTATCGCCAAGATAGTGGATGTGAATGAAAAAGGCTTAGAACTCGACCAGCAAATTAGCACCGATAACTACAAAACCGCCAGGCTAATTCTCGTTATAAGCTTGGTGATAAGCAGTGTTTTAGCCATCGGCATTGCCGTATTCATCATCCGACGTCTACGTATTGGTATATCAGAAGTAAGCAAAGTCACCACGGCCATTGCCAACGGTGAATTAAATAACCGCATTAATAACTCAGGTCATGACGAACTTTCTGACATACTGCGATCGTTAGCCACAATGCAGCGCAAGCTTAAAGAAACCATTAACAATATCGAGCACTGTGCTACAGAGCTAGTGGACACTTCTGAACATCTTAACGCAACTGTTGAAAATACGCTCACTAACATAGAGTTGGCTCAGCAAAACACGGTTCAAGTTGCCACCGCTGTGGAAGAAATGTCTGCTACCGTAAACACCGTTGCGCAAGATATTAATCACACTGCGCTCACGGCTAAAACAGTGAATGATCAAGCCGTGGAAACTAAAAACTCGGTATCAAATACTGGAAACACCATCGACAACTTAGCAACGCAAGTAAATACCTCTTCGGAAGTAGTTGGACAGGTACGTGAACGCAGTAACGACATCAACACGGTACTTGAGGTCATAAGAAGTGTGGCAGAACAAACAAATTTACTCGCTTTAAATGCCGCTATAGAAGCAGCCCGAGCAGGGGATCACGGCCGTGGATTCTCAGTAGTAGCCGACGAAGTAAGAAACCTTGCAGCGCGCACACAAGAGTCAACGGAAGAAATTAATACTATTATTAGTAGCTTACAAACCAGCGCCCACGAAGCGGTAGAAGTCATTAACCAAAGCACCGATGAGGCGCGTGAAGCAGTCGAACAAATGAATACTGCGGAAGAAGCGCTACAATCCATCACGCAATCTGTCGACAAAATTTCAGATATGAGTAGTCAAATCGCGACTGCAGCGGAACAGCAGTCTGTTGTGACGGATCAAATAAATCAGAATGTCGTTACCATAACTGAAATGTCTCACTCGAATGTAGAGAGTGCACATGAAACGAAAAAGGCCAGTAAAAAGCTTCGTCAGGTTACAGGAAATTTACGCCAATTAGTCAACGTTTTTCAAACTTAGCACTACGCTTAAAAGGCAACCCACCGCTCACATAAAGGACATATTATGCAAAGTTACAATTTTCAGGTCATTCCCAAAGAGAACAGTAATTGGGACATTTCTAGCGCGTCAGGAAGTTATTCTGGCACCACTTACATTGATTATCGCGCCTTATCAGCGGGTAAAACCGTAAACTTGTATTATGAAATTTGGTCAGATAGCGAGTTCGAGTTTGCTGAAAACGGCACCATTTTCACCGATGCCAAAGACAATTTTAATTATCAGTTAACCAGTTTAGTGGCGAACAGTGGTCGCTCGCTAATATTAACCATCACGAATATTGCGCCTCATCAAGCCTTATCGGATGCACTGATAGACAAGCTCAAAGCGTCACCGAGAGAGGCCGTAGAAGGTACCTTGAATAAGCAAAAAGACTACGAAATCAATTTCCGTCTGGTCGCGAAAAAGAAAGGCGATAATACCAGCCTAATTCGCTATTTCTCGCAAGATCCTGCCGTCATTATTCAGGAAATGGAACCGAGTCATTGACACAAATAGTCTTTGTGCTCAGGACCCAGTATACGACGAAAGTCGGCTTCTGAGCACAGTGGCTTAAACCACTTTAGTCGATAAAATGCCGGGCTCCATCCTTTTTGAGTGCTTTGCTCGATCGAAGCCAAGGCAGAGTAAGGCTCATTCAAAAGCGTTTGAACCAGCGCTTTTACAAAATAGGCTTCAGGCAAATCAGGATTGGTGTTGAGCACGCTATTTACTCGTGCCAATGCTTCATGCCCCTTTCCCAAATGTGCAAGTCCTTGAGCAAGCAGCAGCTGCTCATTTGCCGCCCCCTTATGCCCTGACATCGCTGATTCAAGCAACCTATATTGAGCTAGCGCGTCATGTTGTTTTCCTAAATGGGCAAATATATCAGCTCGATTTAACCATAGAGTATGGTTGTCTGGGGACGTCTGTAACGCCAGTTCAACATGATGCAATGCCAGCTCAAACTCACCACTAAGCAGCAAAGTAACAGCATAATTCGAGTGTGTTGTTATCGTATCTTTTTGATTTTCTATCAGCGTCGAGTAGCTCATTTTTGCAACGTTGAGCTCTCCCATTAACAGTGCAATATCTGCTAACGATTGCCGAGCAACCCAATCATTCGGTGCAGTTGACACAACACGTTGCAAATACACAAGAGCCTTTTCAAATCGTCCTTGTCTCATGTAACCAATAGCTAGATTACGGGCCATGAGTAGAGATGCGTGCAGTTGATATGCTTTTTCTGCATGCGTCAGTGAACGTGTAAAGTCACCTAGATAGCGAAAGTAAATAGCCAATAGCGTCTGACGCTGATACTCCTGAAGTGATGAGTCCATAATTTTACCGAGTAACACACGCTCATTCCCTCGCTCTTTTCTTACTCCAAATAACGCCAACTCATCCAATAAATAGGCTTCACTGTTATGGTATTGAGACGGAGCGTATCGCAGCGCATTTTCCAAATCAGCCAATACACTGGCGTCACCTGAATTCTTAAAGCTGCGAATCGCAATTTTTCTATAGAGTGAATAGAGTGGTATGAAGCTGGGACGTGTTTCAATAAGTCTCTGTACTTCATTTAGTAAGGTGCTAGCTGGACGGGACGCGCTTTCAGTCTCTGTTGTAAGCGATATATAGCTTTCAAAAAATGTTTCATCCGCGCTTTCGGTTAACGGCAATGCTGCCTTCCCCTCTGTAAGCAAACTGATTGCTTCGGCGGTTGCATTGAACGCACTAATAAAGCTTTCAGTGTCAGTAGCACTGTTGATACCGTCTAGTATGGTGGCAGAGTCACCGTCAATGAGATGAAAGCGCATGTCGCACGCATGAACATTACAATCTAAAAGTATACTTACCACATGACGACTGTTAAGCGCGTTCGCGATCGCCTTGATGGAAGCGCCCTCTCCCAAAAGGCCTTGAACACGCCTAACTTCTGTTGGCGCGATTACACTGTACCTCTCATGGTCAATCAAGTAAGTTTGAATAGCATCACTCACCGCAAGAGAGAGCGACTGCCGTTGAGCCTCTACGGCGGTAGATGTTTGGGTATATTCTGGTGGCATTATTGCAATTGAAACCGGTGGGAATATGGAGGCTTTGTTATATAACCAAACAGACATTCCGGTAAGTATTGCCAGCAAACACATGCAGGCACCAACCTTAACCCATTTGCCCAATCTGACGCTGTCATCGACGTTGATATTGGTCAGATCAAGCGTTGGATTAGTCGTCTCGTTCTGGAAGGCTGATAAAATTTGCTGTAACTGCTGCCGCACCTTTAAGCTTGACTCTGGCCTTTTATCTGGCTGCTTTTCTAATAACTGATTAATCAAACACCCCAGCGAATCAGGAATGCCTTTTAGTTGTGTTGCATCAATCTGACACGGACGCGACTTTATCTCCTGTGCGATAGCCTGAGATGAGGCATTTTTTGCTTGTGCTTGGTATGGGTGTACGCCAGAAAAAAGCTGATAAGCAATTATACCCAAAGAAAAAAGATCGCTTTTTTGGTTTACTGCGGCCCCCGCAAACAGCTCTGGTGACATCACCAGTAAGCTTCCTTGGCTAACGTAATCTCCCGCCTGTCTACCTATTAGTTCAGCAATACCAAAATCTGCAATTTTAGCCACGCCTTCTTCACTCACTAGCACATTTTGCATTTTAAGATCTAAATGCAACACGCCTTTAGAGTGAGCAGCGGAAAGCCCGTTAGCAATATCAATGAGTACATTCAGCTTATCTCTCACACTAATCGGTCCTCGCTGTAACCAATTTGCTAAGGTTGCCCCGTTCACGTACTCCATTTCTAAAATAAGTTGATTATCCCCCTCGTGAATACGATAAATCTGAACAATATTAGGATGATTAAACTGCGCTAGACACTGCGCTTCAAACACCGCCCTATGTGCAGGCTGTACCGCTAAATCAATTACTTTTATTGCTACAAGGCGGCCAAGCTGAAGATCCTGCCCGCGAAAAACGTGACATGTTCCCCCTTCCCCAAGGTGATGAAGTTGAGAATAATGTTCATCTAAATTCATAGTATATCCACACATTTTGTTCGACTCATCACGTTCCATATGCGATGGCCCTTTCTCACCAAACAATCTCGCCATGTGAGATTAGAGAATAATTTTTATCAGCTTCTATACTTAACATAGATGATATTGGAAAGAACGTAATGGCTAGGTTAAAACACTCGCCTTCTGGCGACACTATTTTTCTAAAGGCGTTTCATCGTTTTGGTAGACTGGCGTTCTCGGTCGATACCCTCCTTAATTACCCAGAGATAACTCGTATTCACGCAGTTGTCGAATGGTCAGGCAACGAATGGGTCTTGAGGGATCTGAGTCGAAACGGTGTCTGGATTAATCAGCAACGGATCCCTCCTCGTGAAGCTGTCTCCATAACAGCAGGAGACATTATTGTTTTTTCTGAGTTAAATCCTGAGCCTTTCGAAGTGATATCTGACGATAAACCCTTCGACTTATTGATTCCAGACGATCCCGCTGGACATGACGCTATCCGCTTACGCAATTACCATTTTTTACCTAATGCTTCGTCTCCAGAGACAATCATCTATTTTGATTCAGAACAGTATCGCTGGTGTGCAGAAAATATTCATCTAAGAGTGCTTCAACCATTGAATGATGGTGAGATAATCACCATTGGTGATAGCACTTGGCGCATGTTTAAGGCCTCAGTAGATTCTGAGCACACGTTAGATCTTCACTCGCAGGAGACCGCTTCTTTGGAATACATTTTTAGTCTCAGCCTTGACGAAGAGCTGGCTGAATTGAAAGTGAAAAATCAACATACGACGCTAGATTTAGACGTAAGATCCCACCATTATCTTACCGTACTACTGGCACGCTACAGGCTTCAAGATATGCAAGA
Organism: Fluctibacter corallii; assembly: GCF_025751585.1. GTDB lineage: Bacteria > Pseudomonadota > Gammaproteobacteria > Enterobacterales > Alteromonadaceae > Fluctibacter_A > Fluctibacter_A corallii. The sequence goes on along the minus strand of NZ_JAOWKX010000010.1, from coordinate 48,147 downwards.
GGCTTTCGAGGAAGACGTTCAAGGGTGGGTGTCAATGAAGCAATTATCTAAAGATTTGGGAATGAGCGAGCAACATGTGAATATTCAAATTCATCGCGCTCGAAAGCAATTCGTAGAATGTATTGAAGACAAAATGGCAGCGCAAATGTTGATTGAAAGAAAAAGAGGTAAAGTACGCTTTGGCGGTAAGCACTTTACCATTTTGAAAGGAAGCAATATGGAGTCATCAATGCCAATGAGTGCTTAGTGCGAGCGCTGTTTACTCCGCGATAATATCGCACGTTGCATTATTTTTGATCGCTCTATCAACACTCGCTTTACAGTCAATAATAAATTGCCTTAGCTCTACAGGCGTGCCATCTAACTGCAAAATCGTATCAAATTCATCGGCTAACTGCTCAAAGTTAGCTTTTACGCTCTGTGGCTCGGCTTCCTTGCCAAATTGGTGCTTCCATAGCCGTTGAAATATAGGTATATCTCTATAACCTTCAATACATGAATAATATCGCTCCCACATTTCATCATGAATCACGACCACATCTGACGAGGCAACGTCTCCTGAACATGAACTAAAAACGATTTTTCTCATAAATACACTCTACTGACAATTGCCTGGCGCATTGTTAAACTCTGGAAACTGCGTAACCACCGTTCCATCTGGTTCAATAATAAGCCTTCCACACTTTTCACCAGCCATACCTACAACCTGAGCCAAGTTGGCATCGTAGCGTATACGGTTATCAGGTTGAACGACTCGGTTACGGATTGAAGAATTTTGCACTAACGCACAAAATTGGTTGGCACTTTGCAGCGACTGACAATATTGAGCAATGAATCGGCTACCAGGCGCATTTGGGCCGCAATGTCTAGCTTGAATATGGTTAAATGACTGCTGAGTAACGTTACATCGTGCATCTTCAGCAGTAGCGTGTAAAGACAGCGTTGAAAAGCAAAAACTGAATATAAAATGTCTAGCTTTCATGACTATTCCCTCATATCAGGATTGAAATTTTGCTATATCTTTTTTGCAAATAACATAGCGTTTTAACAACTAAACTCAGCATATGAAGTCAGACACAAAATTGTTATTACCGATCATTACAACCATTAGGTAACGCTTGGTAATCGTTTTTATCACTACGCCTTCCTAGTCTTGTCAGTGTTAATACAACCTGTATTGACAATCAAACTGTAGATCAAAGGAAAGAGTCATGACTATATATACGTTATCAGTAAGAAATGAATCATTGAATGCAACCCGATTTGCTGTCTTTCAAGAAAAGCCAGAACTTGATGTAGGCAGTAACGTGTTTACGTTAGCTTGGTTCAGCAAATACGCCTATCAAGGCACGCAAGCGGAATTCGGTTGGGCGATCAATTACAGCGCAATTTGGTCAAGGCCAGGCCAAGAGCTTCGCACAGGCGTGGTGTGCAAAAGCTCGCAAACTAAAGCCGTTGATCTGAATGGTCCAAATACCGTAACGCTCGGTTACGACAAAGAAAATGACGCATTCGACTTTAGCCAAGTCACTGAAGGAAAAAGTGGCAGCATATACACTAATTGCAACGATTCTGTCCCTCACTCTTCGGCATCACCGTCTGCCGCAGCAGGGGTTGGTATTGGTATGTCGGGAGCGGGAACCTTTTTAGTACAAACCCAACCCAACATCAATTTAACTTGGACACCCAAACCCAAGTACTTCCTAGTGGCAGGTTCATTTAAATCCGGAGAAATTCTTGATGTGCAAACGATCATGAATGCAGGTCGCGCTTTGGAGATTCCTTACAAAGGCATTACCAGCCAATCCGCCTACCTTGATGAAAATAACCAATTACATCTTGGGTAATCATCCGTTCTTTGTGTGTGCCCCAATTAACTTATGTAAGGGCACGCACACCTTTGGAGAAAGACAATGGAAATGTTATACGAAAACTCACAGATTTTGCAGTTATACTACGCGCTTAAGCAAAAAAATCTCGTTTATAATCATAACTTTACTTATTTCAGCAATAAAACTTCCAATACCCCGGTTGAATACAATCATCCTGATGGCTGGATATATATCGATAAAGGAACAGGAGGGCAAATCAGCCTCAAGCATGAACAATGCAGAATCGTGAAAAGCAGTGACGCAAGTATTACCATGCACTTTCGTCAGCAGTTACATGAGTTTCCTCGCTGGAAGTCTGTATTGCTGGGCCAACATGTAACAAGTCAAATTCAACTATCTGCTGAGACTGACTGTACTATTTCGCTCAAACTAGAAGATGGAGTAACAACGTCTCAAAAAACACTATCACTCAGCGCGAATAACCAAATAACCGTCAACCTTGAAATAGATATCGCAGACAATGCGTCATCACTCACTTTTGAACTTAGCTGTAGCACACCTTCAGCGGTAATCTGCATTAACTACGTGATCGCTAATATAGGCAACGTTGCAATTGAAACCCTACCCTGTATGGTATCAGGCATTATTGGTGAGCGAAAACAGTATATCGCCACGGCAAATCCACCAGCAGAAGAACTGTCTTTGTGCGAAACACCAGTTGCTCTCAATGAACATCAAACACGATTAAATTCTGTCATTAATTATCGCTTTGGAAAACAGGGCGACTTTTCTCTTTTGCCTGATCTACGCGGCTATTTTAGCCGAGCATGGAATAATGCTTCCAATATTGATAAAAACGCTGACGAAAGGGAGATGGCTGGATCACCGAATATACAAGGCGACTATGTTGGTACTGTAGAGCCAGATATATTTAAAGAACACAAACATACCCTTAACTTCGCACCTATCAACATACTTAATCCAACCAATGGCAGCCCCTCAAACGGTGTGAATATTACCAGCACGTCTGACACTCAAGTGACAACAAAAGGTCATCAAGAAACCCGTCCCATTAACATCGCCGAGTTATACACAATCAAATGGGCGTAACCTCACTGTAATAAAAATAAGTGCATAACCAAGATAAGCTAAGAAATGTGAGCAATTTTGAAGAAAGAAAAGAGGCGCATACCGTATCCTGTACATCTTCAATGTGCGCCTCTATAAAGTTCCCTGTGGAGATGAGCGTCTCTCCGATAGTCCGAACGTGAATACCGCTAACGTACTCTTACCGCCTTCGTTTCCTTGACTATCTATATTTTAACGAACACCACTCAGATTGTTATTACACTTTATTACACGAGTACATAGGATAGGTTCACTGAATACGCTTGTCATACCTTGACAATACGTATTAACAGAAATAACAGAGTATTTGTGAACGCCTTTACTCATACGATTTAGTACATAAAAGTGATAGAGGGATTTAAATCAATAAACCCATTAGAAAATAAGGATATGAAAAATGAAAAAATTTTTAGGCGCTGCGTTATTATTATTGACCTCCAATGCCTTAGCGGGAGAAGCAATCATCCCATTTTGGCAGGCCAATGCACACGCTTCATATACGCTATCAATTAGCAATGTGTCTGCTACTGATGCAGAAGTTGAGGTGGAATTACGTAACAAAGACGGTTCTTTATTCAATGGGAGTTACAGCACTGATAATGGTGGTGCAATTAATACTCCATTTGTGATTCCTGCAAACCAAACGGTTTGGATATGGGTACAAGGTTCAGGAACAACAGTTGCGTCAACGCTACGGGGTTATGGCGTAATTAAAAGTACAGAAGCCAAAGATGCAAATGGTAAATCTTTCATAGTCGCTTATGGAAAATATGACAGAAACACAAGTAACTCGACAACTGGTGCATGGATGGCCGTTCCAATCAACAATGGCATGCCATTTTAAGGCATTATCATTTGTAACAAAATAGGCTAATTTGTCGATACACACTTCCACTCACGGGTAGTAATTTGGCATGATGACGTTTACCAACAACAAACTCATGCCATTATGCACCCAACCATTAATCAACTATGTCAGGCCTATTTTAACGCTAGCCAACAAGCACCGTTTTCCATTCCGTATTGGCACTTTTGCGATAATCAAGCAGATGCCGACGACTGTGCCAGACTCGTCGTTGAAGGTGTAAAGCGTGCCACATCGCCCTCGCTATGGTGGCATGAAGCCCATAATGAACCCATAGCAAAAGCAGGCGATTTACATGTAGTGACTAACTGGCAGGGTGAAGCACAATGCATCATTCAAACAACGCGTGTAGCCATTGTGCCATTTAATCAGATCACGGCCGAATACGCTGCACTGGAAGGTGAAGGAGACAAAAGCCTGGCGTACTGGAAGCAAGTACACTGGGCGTATTATCAGCGTGAGCTTGCAGAAACAGGATTTACCCCGACGTTAGAGATGCCAATTGTGTGTACCGAGTTTAACGTGGTATTGGCTCGCACTCAGTCAGTATTGGCCTAGTCACTCGGTTAATGCGTGAAAGTTGAGATGATACCCTTTTCCCTAAATAGTTAGCCGTGGCTAAGTCCGCACTATGGGCTTGGCCTTCTGGTGCATGCGCCACTACCCCCAAGCTGCATCCAAAACGGTTCACGCCACCTTCGAAATTATCTAATCCAAAATCAAACCCTACCCATAACATGCCGTGCTGACTCGCGAGCGTCATCAAATAGCCAAGTGTTGAAGTTTGTTCTCCATTAACCGCGCTACCACAGGTAAAACCCGCTGCCAGCTTTCCCGCCCAGCGTTGTTCGCACCAAGCTTCGCTACTGGCATCTGCAAATGCTTTGAACTGCGCAGCAACTGAACCCATATAGGTGGGAGAACCAAAGATAATAGCATCAGCACTGTCTAGCTCAGAGAATAAAGACGCGTGCCGAAACCGTCCTTTTACGATGTCATCTCCGGTAATTTCATATGTGTTAATGGTGATATTTGAATGGTTTATTGCACCTTGTGCGATAGCACTTGCTAATTGGCGGGTCACGCCACCTTTTGTGAAATAGATAATCGCGATATGCATTACACTTTACTCCGTCAGTATTTAATGATTGTCGGAGCGCAACCGTAAAACCTCAAGTTAACCTTAGGTCAAGAGATATTTTCGTTTTGTTGATTTCTCTGCGATGTAGGCGCAGCTACCACGCGGTTTCTCCCAGCCTCTTTGCCTTCGTATAAACACATATCAGCACGTTTAATCATCTCTTCTATGTTTGTACCCAACTGATATTCACATACCCCTAAAGTACTGGTAACTTTGATAATATACCCCTCATACTCCACAGCCATGGCTTCAATTAACGCACGCAGTTTTTCAGCCACTATTAGCGAGTTTTCTTGATTTGTACTGGCTAACACAAGTAAAAACTCTTCACCGCCCCAGCGCCCGAATAAATCGTTTTCACGAATATTTTGTGTAATCAAGCTTGCAATGCGTTTCAGTATGAGGTCGCCGCCGTTATGTCCGTACTTATCGTTTACTTGCTTAAAATGATCAATATCAAAAATAATAATTGAAAAAGGTTGAGCATAACGATTACACCGCGCAATCTCTGAATTAATCGCCTCATATACCACTCTGCGATTAGGCAGCTCGGTCAGTGGGTCAGTTGTTGATAAAACCTCAAGTTTCTGGTTCTTCTCGGTAATTTCATTTAAAAATCGCTGTTTTTGCCTAAAGCGACTGATCATTAACATCATGGTAATCAGTGTGAATAAACTCAGTGCACTCACTAATACGATAACGTAGCGATCTTTCTGCTTTTCTTGTTCAAGCAGCTCTATACGCCGTTCTTTAATCTCAGACTCGTATTTTTCTCCGATTTCTTGCGCGACTTTCTTAGCCTCACTATTTTGAATTTGGTTATCAATTTCATCTTGCTTCAAGTGAAAAGTATAGGCTGTTTGATAATTGTCTAAGTCAATAAAAAGATTGGTTAATTCTTCGTATATATTACGTAGAATAATTTTTGAATTATTTTCAATGGCACGCGCTTCAGCACGCTCTAAGAAGTCTCTGGCTTTCTCGTAGTTTTCCAACAGCCGATATGCATTGCCTACATTCAATAAGCCAATAGTAATGTTGTCTCTCGCGTTAATACGCTCGTAAATTGCCAACGCATTTTGTAAGTTTGTCAGCATGCGTTGATAGTCTTGTTTGTCTTCGTATATCACACCGATATTGTTATACACAGACGCAACACCGCTTTCATTTCCCAACTCTTCATACAGTGCTAAAGCCTCTGCATATAGGGCCAAAGCTTCATCAGGTTGCTGTTTTTCTCGATTAATAATTGCTAGCGCAACTAAAGAACTAGCACGGTGCGAAGGTAGGTTGTGTTCCAGCGCGACTTCATAGCCGCGAACAAAGTATTTTTCTGAGTTTTCTAAGTTACCAAGGCGAAAATAAGCAATGCCCATTTCATGAAAAAAGTCGCGTAAATAATCAAAGTTGGCAGTACTCTCAGCCAATTCAAGCCCTTTCAGGCTTGTTTCGATCACTCGCTCAAATGCCCCTTGCTGGCTTTGAATTTCGGCTATGATGCGGTAGGTATCTAACTGATACGTCGTATTTTCAATGATATCCTGCAATCGAATAGACTTGTCTGCATACTCCATCGCTTCGTCAAGTTCGCCGAGACGCATCAAACCTTCAGCCATAATGTTCATTAACAGAATACTGTCTTCGTCGGCTCTCGATTTTTGCTGATATATGACTCTGGCTCTTTCAACCGCCTTGTCTGGATCCGTTTTTACTAATGCCAGTATTTTCGTTAATGGCTCAGAGGGGGTGGAGGTTTGTGCAAAGGCGACTGATAAAGAGCTGCCAATGAAGAACAGATAAATACATGTGATTGCTGAATAAACACCAATATAACGCATTCTTACGGCGTGCACCTTTTTTTGCTTCGTATTTCGGTTCCAAGTCGGACTTTTAAAGCGTAGTACACTGTTTTACGTTAGGGAAATCGGAAAAACGCCTTCAAGGCTGATCGTCGGGTTGTGATCCAAATTTCAACATCTGTCTCTGTTGTTCAGTCAGAACTAAATCAATCAGTCGAGAGATTTCATTTTGTTGTTGCGTAATGATGTCAGGCACAGGACCGTATGGGTTGCTTGATGCCCCGATGGGGATAAGCGCATCATTTACAGAAGCGTGATCGGCAACAATTTGTTTGATTTCTTGCTTTTGATATTCGGTCAGATCGGGTACTGAAGCCGCAATTTGTTCTGACAACATCACACTGTTTATGGCGGAATGCGCTGCAATTTTTTGCGCTTCAATCTTACGTAGTTGTGACAGCTCTTCATCGCTAAGAAGCGATGCTAGCTTCCATTCTAAGTCTCTTTGGTTTTCTTCATACTGAAAATTCATTTGCTCATTGAGTACAGCGAACTCGGCTTCATTAAAGTCTGCCTCATCAGAGACTGACGTACCATATGCTTGCGACACGTTAAAATCGGCTAAGGCCTTTTCCATTAATAACGCTTGTAAACGTTCAGATCGTGCTTGATCAAGGGCGAGCGTATAACTGGCTTCGGTTACAAGAGGCCTCACAGCCTGAGGTATGATATTGTCCGCGACAAACTTTTCTGAATTCATGAGTCGCTCGAAAGTATCAACCGCACTCGCATTTATTTGTTCTGAAGTATCGGGAAAGATGCCTTCTTTCGATTCAGGTGCATCAATAGTTAATTCTGTATGTTCGCCCTCATTTCCCTTGGCAAATTCCATTACGGATGAATAATCACTACTCGCTAAATCTACCGATTCACTACGATGATTATTGACTGGCTTTATTGAATTGGGATTATCTGTATCTCGATGCAACGCGTTTAACTGTGCTTTTAGGTAAGCGACTTCCGCATCTTTTAGAGATAGAGCGTGCCATAGATAAACCGATATCGCCGCAAATATAACAAGCAAAATTAGATAGAATGGCGAGGACTTTGGCATATTATCGTCTTAATAGATTGCAATAATCTTTCGATTTAGGTTGCTCCCATAAAAGAAAGCAACCTTTTATCAACGCTAGGACAAAAATACATCCTCCTAGCAACACCGGAAATATAGTTATTTGAAGGGTTTTAATTTCTTAATTATCTCTCCAACACCACTTACTTACCTACCAATATCGGTTTCAATGATATATCAATCGCATTATCTACCTTTGCAATATCTGAGAAATTCTCTTCATTCAATTCCACCTCATTATTCCATTTATTTATTTTTCCCACTAACTCAATACCCCCAACATGTTCGTATATGAGTTTATTTTTATCGTGAATTCGAACGAGTAAAGACGATGCAGGCACTTGCCCTTTCACAATGACACTATTGTTTAGAAAGTTATTCCAGAAATCTGACGATTGCTCGCTTGTTCCATGCCATCCCGCAGTATCTGATTGCACTTTTGCTCTGGTTATAAAAACTCTGGGGATCAATACAAAGTTTGCACCACTATCTTCTAGAGCCTGCTTCGCAAACTCTCTTTCAAGGAGAAAGATCTTTTGGTGCTTATAGTTACCAGTTTGTGAGTCATATAAGCCCTCCCCCTCTTTTAGAGCGGTATATTTTGCTTTCCAACTCTCAGAGATATCTTCACCAATAACCACTGACCATCCATCAGCTTCAAGATCACTTTTTATTGAGCCAATAATGTGCTGCTGAACATTGTCTGGAACGCCTAACACATCTCTCGCCGTATTGAATGGTAGGATTACAAGCGCCTTTTCATTAGTATTCAGGGCTTGTTTATCGAATTTATACTTGTAGGGGAACGTATTTACGCAGCTAGCCAGCAAAAAGACACAAACTAGCACACTTATGTTTTTTATGTTTTTTAATATCATGAACTTATCTCCATATAACGTATTGATGTCGCGCACTCATTGCTACGATATACTGTCTAAAAATGTTGAGTTATAGTGATTGATTATTGCCCAAGCGCTAACGCTCAGCATACTTTTTATTTGCTTCGAAGGCTTCCACTTCAAGTGGTGCATTTTGATAACCATACTGCGCAAGATCGCTGATATGTTGCATAACCACATCATTCAAATTCGATCGTTCTATTTGCAAGACATGAACTAATTCATGAGCCAATCGTGGGCGGTCAAGCTCGTATCCTTTTCTTACATATATTGAATAGCCGAATACTTGCGCATTGTTAACAATGCCTTCTCCAATAAAGCCCAACGACAGACCCATTTCTTTTAGAGCCGGATTTTCGTAGGGGTATGGCACGCTATCAACATAAATAACCCTGACGTTCTCCGGCGCTTTAATACCAATGTCTTTCGCTAGTTCTATGCCACTTTCATCCAACGGTGTGCCCGATTGTAAGCCTTTGTCTTCAATTTGATGCGCCCACGCGATATATTGAGGTAAAAGGTACTCAAAAAGTTGCTTCTCACTGATATTTGCCCACACATTAGTAGAAGCTATCAATCCAACAACTGTGCTAATTATTATTTTTTTCATCTTTTTCTTATTAGTAAACGTAAAACACCAAGACTACCTTGTTCACAATAAGATTCAACAAAACCCTCTAAAAGCCATATGAAAACATTAAGGTCACTCTGTCGGCTTTATCAAATTGTCCGAACCGTCCCTCCTGCTTACCAAAAAACACATCCGCTCCTACACCAATCAACACATGATCGGAATACGCATACTCAAATGAGAGTTGGAGTACACCATCACCGTCGTTTGCATTCATCATCAGTAATGCTTCTAATTCCGCGCTATCGTTAAGGAAATCATGCCTTGCCAGCAGCGTTAGGTTGGTTTCTGTACCATCTCGATTAACGTCTTTCGGTGTATCTAGTAGTACAGACTGAAACAACTGCGTACTCAAAAGAAGGTCACCACTAACTTGGTAATCTAGCCCCACTACATAGCTAATTTCTGAAACACGCGTTACATCAATCCAGTCTCTTTCATTTTCCACTGTAACAAAACGATCTGAAAGCCATCCGGTTTCTAACCGTAATGTTACTTTACCAAATGCATTCGATGCAGAGCCGCCCAGCAAGTGGGTCCGCTCATAGTTTTGCGTAACATCATATTGGCGATCTGTCCCTCGTCGCTGCCTTGTCACTGGCATATCATCGTACACATATAAATAATTCAGTGACCAATCCCAACCTTGGTAAAATCCGTTGACTCTAACACCAAAGTCATCATCTTTAATAAATCGATTTGGCTTGTTGATTAAGACACTCGTAATGTCAGGTGACGTATTAGACTCGACAGTCGTTTGTTTAAAGGAATAAGTTCCACTGCGTGGTGTGTCATTATAAGTTTTATCAGGGATCCACAAAAATTGAAGTACAGCATCCGCGATTGGCTTTTCAATATTTACCATCCAAGTAGGAATTCGCCGCTGCTCGAAATCGCCAAGTATGAACTCACGAAAGTGCAACGGATTCACCGCATCAAGTACGCGTAAACCGTCCGCTTGCCCCCATACTACCTGCTGTTTGCCTATGCGAACAAATGCATCATCCCAATAAAAATCTACGTAGGCTTCTCTAAGCTCTGCATCGATATCTTCACCCAATAAGAAACGCTGATTCATTGACGATCTGACATCATTTGACGCATCAGGCTGCCCTGGTTCGAGGGCATCAGCAGGGTCAAACCTTGCCATACCTATTAGGGTAAAATTACCTATTGAGCCAAACTCGCCCTGTAATTCTGGCCTAAACACGAAATCAGCTTTTTGTATTTCTCGGTGTTCGGTTTCTAGCGCCATTTCAAGTGACAAAGTTCCCCGAAAATCCAGACCTTGTGCATGTGCCTGAGATTGACTCCACCACATGAGCACAATCATTATCGCGACTATACGTATCACAACCCACGCCTTAATCGTGCTTGAGTGAACAAGCTTTCAGGCACGTCTGACTGATAGTCAACGTCAGAAAATGTTAATCGTGTTGAGTGCCCTGTTTTGTGATTCGTCGCTAAAATGCGGGTTGCAGTGATAATACCATCAATCACTTCTACAACTTCTATTGTGATGGTTTTAGCATGATTGCCATTTACATCGTATAGCTCGGTTTTACGCGACATCCAAATGGTTGGGTCTACGTACCAAATCGCACGCGAATACCCCAATTCATCTTCAATTTGCTCATTAACCGGAACACCTTCAACAACATGTAGAGTCCTTCCGTCTAGATACTCCATCCCCTTGTCGGTAAACGTGTAGTCATCAATTTCGACTTTTTGTTCTTTTTTAATGTCTTCGTAAGTAAAGTCAGTACCCAAAAAGTAGTCCCCCCGATCAGACGCAGAGATACGCCTAACTTTTCTCAATGCTGGCAAATACAGCCATTGGTCATCATCAACCGACGGATCGGGATAGTCGAAGGTAAGAAAACCCGTGCCTCTCACCCGTGTGGGTTCCTCATAAAAAATCACCGTACGTTTCTCATCACCAAAATAACGACGATAAGAGCGCGTTTTCTCGGTTTTGGTTTTGCCGTCTTTGTTTGTCAGTTCCAGTACAAATCGGCGTTGAATCATGTTGCCGTCATCACGCGCATTAACCTGCTGCATCACCTCTAACCCTGACGTGGCGCTGGTTGTTGGCGGCACTGTGCAACATGCCAATGCCAGAAAAATTGCAATGGGAGTATTAATTTGAAAGTGCATACGCTTGCTCCGTTTCAAAGGTGGGTTTTAATGCGTTGGGTTTAATTAACATGATTAACGCGGGTAACAGGGTCATTGATGCGACAAAGGCTACCGTTACGGCAATCGCCACCAGCGAGCCAAATTTGATTAGCGGAGGCACGTCTGACGTTGCCAATACACCAAATCCACCCGCGACAGCCATAAAATTGAACAATAAAGCACGGCCAGTTGAGGGAAAGAGCGTAAGTAAAGCTGTATTATCAAAACCAAATTGATGTGTTATTTCCCGTATTTTGTCTAACGTATGAATCGCAAAATCGATGGATAAGCCAATTGCAATTGCAGCGAACATACTGGTTCCTACCCCAAGCGGAATCCCTAGAAATCCCATAATCCCGTATACAAATAATACCGCCAAGCCAACGGGAACGGCCGCAATCGCACCCAAGGTTAATGACCGAAAAACACACATCGCCACTGTAGCAACGGCAATAAATGAAATCGTAATCGATGCCAATGTGGCTTGGTCGATGCCTTGTATCCAGTAGTAATTAACCGTAACACGCCCAGTTACGGTGGCGGTGAGATCATCACGGTTTAGATTATTTCTAATCCACTCTTCTAGTGCAGGAACCACTATTTTGTTATTGATATATCTGTCATTATCAACTTGAGCGCGAATCAACGCCCGTTGATAGTCATAATCCACTTCTTCCTCAAAATCGGTGGGATCAGCAGAAGCGCCATACAGAAAAAAGAGCTGGCCGATAAGCGCTTCATTATCCGGAATACGGTAATATTCTGGCTGTCCACCCTGCACCGCTTTATGCAACTGCTTAACGTAGTCCACAACCGACGTAGTGCCATTAACTCCTGGCAAGGTTTCCATGAAATGTTGCAATGCTTCGATATCTCGGAGCGTTTGCGGATTAAACAACCCTTCTGACACATGGCTGTCTATCATGACATCTAGGTTGTATACGCCATCCATTGTTTGATTAATGGCTTTGTCGGCCTGAAAAATCGCTTCTGTCGATTTAAAGCTCTCAATCCTTGCTTCATCCACAACGACCAAACTAGAACCCACAATGACGACCGTGGTCAACAATGCAGAAATCGCCACAACGGTTTTCGGCCTGTTAAGGACTGTTCTACCCAAAGCAGTCATGAGCTTCTCGGCTAAATTGCTAGATGGTTTGCTGCTTTCTTTGTGCTTAAATGGATACGGAAGACGCTTTGTTGGCCATACGAGCATGGCACACGGCAGCAATGTCATTGAATATACCCACGCAAGAAAAACACCCAATGCACCGAACAAGCCAAAATAGTAAACGGGTGGCATAACGCTAGAAAAGGCCAACGCCAAAAACCCCGCAACCGTAGTAATGGAGGTTAAGGTAATGGGACGCCACATCGCCGACATACTCATCGCAACCAATCGCTTCTTATCTAAATCAGGGTTTGCGCGTAACAGTCGGTAATACTCGCTAATAATGTGAATGCTATCTGCAACGGCAATTCCAATTAAGTTCACCACCAATCCGTTAGTGATCACGTAAAAACTGGTCTCACTGGCGGCCATCATGCCGAACGAGCCCGATACCGTTGCAAAAACAATCAGGTTAGGTAATACGGCAGCGCGCAGACTAAAAAACGCCAACAGCAATACGAAGGTGATAATTAACCCCGCCATGGGATTCAGTTTTCGTGCATCTCTATCAATGTATACCGACAGGTAACCCGACACGGCTCCTTCACCCGCAACATGCAGCGCTATGTTTTCCGGTAAGTCTGCATTCTCGACAATCGCTAAAAAGGCTTCGTATGCTGCGGTTCCACTGTCCTCATCGAGTAATTCAGCGGCAATAATGGTTGCCTTGCCATCTCGTGACACCAGCGAACCTTGTAAAAGAGGAAATTGATTGATGGCATTACGAATCTCATTAGCGCGAGCTTGCGTTCCAACAGGCGCAGTAAATCGTTCAGCGTTTTTATCAAAAAATGGGTCGGTGACGATGCCTTCTTCCGTCCCCGTAATATTGTTTTCTGTTGCCAAACTGGTGACACGATCTGGGTCGATATAGGGGATTCGTTCAACTTGTTTTGTTAAGGTTTCCACTAAAGACAAGGCTTCAGGGAAAAATACACCTTTGGGGTCTTGGCTCACAATGGCGATCACAAGGGGATCAGTGAGCCCAAATACAGACTCCATTTTTTCTTTATAAATCAATGCAGGGGAGTCTGGCTGCATGAATGCATCAGAACTGGTGTCTCGCTGAAGTGTTGGAATATATCGAGCCATCATCCCAATCATTACGAACGTCATAGCAAGCACTGCCCATCGGTAGCGTAACAGAGTGAGAAACCCACGTGTCGCCTTGGTTTCAAAATACATAGCATGAATCTGATCCACACTCGCTCTCCTTAAAGTGTATATGCACTATATATCTAAATAGTGTATATGCACTATGTCAAGTTTTAATTCAAATTAAAGTGCTATATTGATAAATAGAAATTATGGTGTATATTCACGATATGAAAGAATTTACAGATATTATCAATGACGTTGCTAGCCGCTGCGTAGCCGTTAGAACCCTGAGTACGGCGCGCTCTATCACTCGTCATTACGACAACGCCTTACGTCCTGTCGGACTAACCATCACGCAATTTACGTTATTAGTGACGATTGCCAAAGTCGCGCCAGAATCTATATCTCAAATCGCAGAATTATTGTTTATGGAGCGCACCAGCGTTTCAAGAAACTTGTCACTGCTTGAAAAACAAGGCTTAATACAACGAGGACATGCAAAAGAAGCAAGGAAGCGGCCGGTAGCATTAACTCCCCAAGGGCAAAACACGTTACGTGAAGCTTATCAATGTTGGGAGTCGGCTCAATCGCAACTAGAAAACGAGTTCAATCGCGATGAGCTCCAAAATACTATGTTGTCACTTCGTGCATTAAGAAACATTTGTTAACGCATTAATCTGTCAAGTGAGGCTACCATGAAACATCTCGTAATCGCATTACTCAGACTTAAGTTCTTCATACTTAGCTACGTTGCTCCCAAGCAAGCAGTAAACAGTGCAACAACGCTTTTTTTTACGCCAAGACGCCACGCACCGCGAGCACAGGAAGAAGCCATAAAAAAAGACGCCATCAAGCATACCCTTGACGATGGCACGGTGTACTACGAGTGGGGTGAAGGTGAACCGATTTTGTTCATTCATGGTTGGGAAGGCCGAGCCACGCAAGTCTGCGCGATGCTTTCACCGTTGGTTAATGCCGGGTTCAAAGTATATGCGGTTGATGCCCCTGCACATGGCGACAGTAGCGGCGATAAAAGCCACCCAGGATTTTTCGTTAGTACACTATTTGCATTGGAAGAAAAAATTGGTGCTTTTCACACTATCATCGGTCATTCAATGGGCGGCGGAAGTGCAACCTACGCCATCACTCAGGGCTTAAAAACGAAAAAAGTAGTTACAATAGCGGGCCCATCTAATTTTCATGACGTCGTTAAGTCTTTTGTCGATTTTATTGGGCTACAGGGAAAGGCTAAATCTCTATTTATGGCATTTGTGGCCGAGGAGGTAGGCATTCCATATGCGCAAATTGCAACGAATAAGTTGTCTGACGCAACCCAAGTGCTCGTGCTTCACGACGAAGACGACAGAGAAATACCAGTTAAACACGCCCTCGCCTATAAAGACGATGCTCTTGTTAAAATACATATCTCTAAAGGGTTAGGCCACAGAAAAATACTTTACACGAATGAAGCCATATCGGTTGTCGTCGATTTTATTCGTCAGGATTTTTCCCACAGCCATAGCTTAAATCGCTGTTCATAGCGTGTGCTGATAAGCTCACCGTTAACGTAAATAGGGTAATTAAAATCTGCACGACCCAGTCGCTTTCCAATCAATTTTTACATTCGCATGAGCGGTCATAAAACTAATCTGATGGCCGCTTATATCCAAATAGGCTAACTTTTCTCATCGGCAACGCACTAGCATTTACACGCACCGAATAAACAATTTGGTTCAAGAAAAATCATTTTCTCGATACATTCATCTTAAATTCTACCTGTCACAACGCATAGGATTAGCTTATTAGTGTGATAAATGAAAAATACCTTACACCATGATTTTCTGGCAATTCTCCATGGAAGCAAGGATGAACAGTTTCATCATTGTCACCCTATCAATAATGGACATAAAAACAGGAAGGACAAAATCAGTGCATAAATTCATATCTCACTTATTTGCATGTCTCACGCTCATCGCAACAAACAGTTTTGCGACACAAGATATGATTCTGGCCAAGGATGGCAAAGCCGGCGATTCTTTTGGATACAGCGCAGCCATAGATGGCAATACCGTGTTAATCGGTGCACATCAAGCAGACATTAACGGGATAAGAAATGCGGGAGCGGCGTATGTTTACGTGCTTGATAAAAACGGTTGGCAGCAGCAAGCTAAACTCATAGCCGACCCCGTATTTACCGAAGATACAGTGGGAGGCAAGGTAGCGCTGCACAATAATATCGCCATGCTAGGTGTAATGAGAAGGGACGACAAAGGTCAAGACTCTGGCGCTGTCGTCGCGTTTGAACGAGAAAAAGGCCTGTGGAAGCAGCAACATATATTCACGGCTCCCGATGCCAAACCTGGTGATGCATTTGGTCAAAGTATTGCGCTAACCGATAATTTTCTTGTCATCGGCGCACCGCGTAACGACGCGAGTGGCAACGATTCAGGTGCCGCTTACATATACAAACGTGAAAACGGCGCTTGGCATTACCAAACAAAAATCACCGCCAGCGACGGTGCTCAAGGTGATTTATTCGGCATCAGCGTTGCCATTGATGACAACACAATTCTTGTGGGCGCAGATCTGCATGATGACAAGGCAGAAAAAGCAGGCGCAGTTTACGTTTATGTTCACGACAAAAACACGTGGAAACAAGAAGCTAAATTAATGGCTTCAGATGGGGGTAACACCGATATTTTCGGTGTAAGAGTAGCCGTTTCTGGCGATACGGCGCTCATTTCAGCAAGGCGAGACGATATTGAGGGAATAGGTATAGACGCTGGCTCGGCCTATATTTTTGAGCGTAGTGGCACTATATGGACACAACACACAAAACTGATATCACCAGATGGGCAGGCGGATGATCGTTTTGGTCGTGATGTTGCGTTGAAAAAAGACACCGCAATTATCAGCGCAATGAACCATGACGCAAATGGCCCTGACACAGGTGCACTGTACGTGTACGAAAAAAGGGGAGACAGCTGGCGCTTTGCCTCTAAGGTTGTAGCTAACACGAGCAATCCTAACGATAGATTCGGATGGAGTGTCGCGTTATCTGATGACGTCGCTGCAATCACTGCACCCAATCATGGAACTAATGGCCAAGACTCAGGCGCGGTGTTTATACAAAAACTCAATGAGGCTCAGTAGATTTATACATTAACAATAGACGCTGACGCTACACATAATCGCAGAGCGTCAGCTGTTGCATATAGCTTAGATAAAATCGGCGAATTAAAAAGGGTTAGTCTCTAAAACGAGTAGGTAACACCAATATTTGTCGCACTCCAGTCTTGTTGTGGGCTATCACCGATTTCAAGTTCTGGCAAAATTTGGTGATCTAAAAATGCCGTCACGCTATCGCTAAAGCGATAAGTCACGCCTAAACCGTACGTAAAGTCTTTTTCTTTGTGGCTAACTACGTAAGGGTAAACAACCTCTGTTGTATTGCCTTCTATATCTGAACGGTAGCTTCTAACGGTAAATTCGTACCGAGTGTCGCTCACTCCCACCAAGGCATAAACACTTACCGAATCAAAAATCGGATAAGAGGCCTTTATTAGTAGCATTGCTTGTGTATCAATCTCTTCCTTGTACTTTTCCCCTTCATTACCATCCAAATAGGTTGAAGAATATCCTGAACTGCCAACATTGTATCTCGCTTCCAGCGTGAAGTACTCAGATATACGATACCCACCTACAACCCCAACCGCTTCTGGTTTTCTATCAGGAGCGACAGAAATATCCTGAAAACTGTATTGTAAACCAAGGTGCCAACGTTGACTTTCGTCGGCATGCGCTTGAAATCCAAGTGATAATAACGCGCTAAGCAATAGAAGTTTTGATTTCATTCGAAGCTCCATCTTCCTGTATTGTTGATTAAAAAGTAGTATTGAGTGAATACTAATTTGAAAAAATGAACTGTAACTGAATACCGATGATAAGCAAGTGTAAGTTTGGGCTGGTAATCCTCCCGAAAAATAACTGACTAACAATCCGTACACGCCCAGAAAACGTTCCTTCTTTATAGATGTGCCTTTCATCCTTACACCAATAATCACAAGATCTGTAGCACCAAATCACTTATAGGTTGAAGTGCAAGTGAAAAGTTTAGCGGATAGTCACCGTTGACAACTTAGCACTGTCTTTTTTATGAGTTCTAATCAGCAGCTCTGTATGTGAAGCTGCCTCTTAAAGTAATCAAATGCTAAGGTCAGGAATTGGGCGTTAGCGGAAGTTCCCCTCAAGCGCTTTGACGGGCATCAAAAGACAAGGAGCGGACATACATGGATACGTAATTTAACCTGCTCTGACATACAAAGAGTGTCGCTTTACTTTATCTCAATGGCAGTCGCGTAGCTGAGGTTACTTCCCGCAAAGACAAACTGGACTTTATAGCCGATACACCTTTTAGCTTTCTTAAAACCTGTTCAACAAAACTGCTATATTCATCAAGGTCTTTCGCAACAACTTGCAATAAAAAGTCGGCATCGCCTGTTGTATTGTGACAGAACAACACCTGTTCCGAGTCTCGTATTACCCTCTCAAAGTGCTCGGTAGTCTCAGTATCATGTTCCACATAAGTTAGTTGAACAAAGGCTATAACACTAAATCCCAGCTTGCGACGATCGAGATTGGCTTGATACCCCTTTATATAACCATCTTGTTCCAAACTTTTGATTCGTCTCCAGCTAGCCGCCTCGCTGATTGAAAGATCCGCTGCAATTTTCGAGTTGGACAATCGTCCATCTGACTGCAGTTTCTTCAAAATACCAATATCTTTTCTATCTAGTCGACCCATCTGAAGAATCATTTTAAGTTGAATCTATTTACGAAAGATAATTGCACATATTTGTGGGAAATGACAGGAAATGGAAAAGTAATTTCACACCAAACAGGTAAACTGACGTGATTGAGGTAAAGGTACTGAGGAGGAAATCAATGAAGGCCGTAGTAATTGAAAATTTTGCTGAATCGCCAAAGATCATGCAGGTTAGTGATCCCACGCCTAACTCCGATGGAGTTGTCATTAAGGTTGAAGCTACTGGCGTTTGTCGTAGTGATTGGCATGCTTGGATGGGGCATGACCTAGACATCGTACTTCCGCATGTTCCAGGCCATGAATTTGCTGGCATTGTTGAGGCTGTTGGCAAGAATGTTCGTGGTTTCAAGGTCGGAGACAGAGTCACTTCTCCCTTTATCAGTGCCTGCGGCAACTGCAGCGACTGCGACTCGGGCAACCATCAGGTTTGTGCAAGTCAGACTCAACCAGGATTTACCCATTGGGGCTCATTCGCTGAGTTTGTTGCTATCGATCACGCGGATGTAAATTTGATTTCTCTACCTGAAGAGATGGCCTTTACAACGGCAGCCAGCTTGGGTTGCCGCTTCGCTACATCATTCCGTGCAGTGGTTGACCAAGGAAATGTGTCCGCTGGGCAGTGGGTTAGTGTCCACGGCTGCGGTGGTGTAGGTCTCTCTGCAATTATGATAGCAACTGCTCTCGGGGCGAACGTCATAGCAGTCGACCTTTCGGATGAAGCTCTGAAGCTGGCAACCAGTTTTGGCGCTGTCGCAACAATCAACGCGAACCAAGTCGACGATGTGGTTGAGGCTATTCACGAAATCACAAAAGGAGGAGTACACGTTTCATTGGACGCATTAGGTCATCCAATAACCGCTGTTAACTCGGTCAAGTCGCTGCGTCGCCTCGGTCGTCATATCCAAGTCGGCCTACTATTAGCAGAACAATCTACTCCGCCGATTCCAATGGATAGGGTTGTCGCACATGAACTAATGATTCTCGGCAGTCACGGCATGCAAGCATATCGGTATGATGCGATGCTCAACATGATTCTTTCTGGCAAACTCGCCCCTGAAAAACTTTTGGGCCGCTGTATTTCTCTTGAGGAATCAATCTCAGCCCTTACTTCATTGGAAAGAAAAAGTTCGCCTGGTGTAACAGTTATAACTCAGTTTTGAATCTTGAAGACTTGCTTTTTAGCTCACCAGGGATGGTATCAGGCAAGTGAACAGACTTAAGTAGTGAACGAAAGTAAATGGTGTAAATTCAAATGTCGACCTGCCGCCACTCTCCCTAATTTTACTGTTCTTACTTCATTACGAGTAAGGTCCGCTATACGTAAAAAGCGGCCCCTGATTAAAGTGATGCTCAATGTCTGCTTCACACAGAAAGCGGCTGTTCGTTTTTGCAATACGACCGTCTGCTCTTTTATCTATTACTGCCCCACAAGTTACCGCATTTGAAGATGCGCTTTTCATCCCTCACACCAAAAATACAACACCTATAGCGCCACATCACTTTTATTTCGCCACTATGAGACGGCCATTTCCCAATATAAGATTTTATTTCATCGAATATGAGATCCCACACCCACAAAAATTTATAATTTTCATTGATCAAAATCAAACAAAGCTTTATAGTTTTCAGAAATTACTGAAACTTCAGAAAAATGACTTTTACACCGCTTCTTCAATCATTCGTAATGCACTTTGGTGAAATGGGTAGCCGCTGGGGCTTCAACCGTACTGTCGGGCAAATGTATGCACTGCTCGTGATCAGCGATGAACCGTTATCAGCCAACGACATCGCAGAGACCCTCAGCATTTCGCGCGGCAATGTCAGCATGGGATTGAAAGAGTTACAGTCATGGCGTTTGGTACAGCAGCACCACAAACCTGGTGACCGAAAAGACTATTTCATGGCATTGGGTAGCGTATGGGATATGGCACAACGGGTGCTCGAAGAGCGCAGAAAACGTGAAATTGATCCTACCCTTTCACTGTTAAGAACTATATTACTCGAGTCACCTGCCAATGAGCAGGAAGCTTACGCGCAATCTCGCTTAAATGAAGTGCATGATCTTTTAGAGAACGTGACACATTGGTCACAAGAACTTCAGCATCTCAGCCCAGAAAAACTTGAAACACTGATGAAACTGGGTGCAGGCGTGGGCAAAGTGTTAGATATGAAAGACAAGCTCTTACCGAGTAAACGGAATTAACTTTTAGCTCAAGAGGTGTAACCATGGCCGACGTACTGATGCTCTCGCGGATTCAATTTGCCGCCAATATCAGTTTCCATATCCTGTTCCCTACCATTACTATCGCCCTATGTTGGTTTCTATTCTACTTTAAACTGCGCTACGACTTTACGGGTCACCCAGTTTGGATGCGCATTTACCGCTTTTGGGTAAAGATTTTTGCACTCACCTTTGCCTTAGGCGTGGTCAGTGGCATTACCATGTCGTTTCAGTTCGGAACAAACTGGCCAGGCTTTATGGAAAAAGTCGGCAATATCGCGGGGCCATTATTGGGGTATGAAGTACTTACCGCCTTCTTTCTGGAAGCCACCTTTTTGGGCATCATGCTGTTTGGCATTCGGCGCGTCCCCTCATGGTTACACACATTATCTACACTCATCGTGGCAATTGGCACCTCGTTATCTGCCTTTTGGATCCTCGCGCTAAACTCATGGATGCAAACGCCTCAGGGCCATGAAATGATTGATGGTGTCGCCCATGCCAAGGATTGGCTGGCGATTATTTTTAATCCATCTTTTCCTTATCGATTTAGCCATATGCTGTTGGCCTCTTTGCTCACCTGTTGTTTTTTGATTGCTGGCATTTCTGCATATCGTCTTCTGAAAGGCGATGATAAGAAAGCCCCGACATTGGCGCTTCGAACTGCCATGTATGTGTGCGCTGTCGCTGCGCCATTACAGGTTTTTGTAGGAGATCTTCACGGTCTCAACACCTTTGAGCATCAACCGCAAAAAGTGGCAGCAATGGAGGGCGTTTGGGAAACGGAAAAAGGCGCGCCATTATTACTATTTGCTATTCCCGATGAAGACAATCGCACCAATCATCTCGAAATTGCCATTCCCAAGATGGCTAGCCTCATTCTTACACACGATCCAAATGGTGAAATTCGCGGGCTAAATGAATTTGAAGGGGAGCATCCTCCCGTAGCGCCTGTGTTTTTTGGGTTTCGTATTATGGTTGGGCTTGGCATGCTGATGTTATTAACTGGATGGACAGCCACCTACTTACAGGTCAGGAACAAAGACTATCCCTCATGGCTATTAAAAGGGTTGGTCGGCATGACATTCGTTGGGTGGATTGCCACTCTAGCAGGTTGGTACGTCACAGAGATTGGTCGTCAGCCGTACTTAGTATCTGGCATACTGAAAACGGCCGATGCAGTCACCGATATTGCACCAGCCAATGTCGGGCTTACCCTCGCCATTTATTGCACTGTGTATGGATTATTATTGATTGCGTATATTCGTACCGTATTTTTAATGGCGCAACGCGCAGTTGAAATCGAAGAATACGACAAAACTGAGCTACCGGGTTATGCACCCGGCGAACAAGCGCTCGAACCACAAGAGGCAAAAGCATGATAAATCCAGAATATCTGCCTTTGATTTTTGCTGCGCTTACAGCGTTAGCGGTACTAGTGTACGCCATTTTAGATGGTTACGATTTGGGTGTCGGCATTTTGTTACCCATGGACAATCTGAACCACAGAAATAAAATGATAGCGTCTATCGGCCCATTTTGGGACGCCAACGAAACCTGGCTCGTTTTGGCTGTGGGCTTAGTGCTTATCGCTTTTCCCACCGCCCACAATATTATACTTAAAGCACTCTACTTGCCTGCTACGATCATGCTAATTGGTTTGATTTTGCGCGGTGTTGCCTTCGATTTTCGGGCCAAAGCTGCCGAAGGCAGTCGACTCCTTTGGGACAGATTGTTTAAGCTCGGCTCAATTATCGCATCCACCAGCCAAGGCTATATGCTCGGTATGTACGTAATGGGATTTGACGACAGTTGGATGGCATACGGGTTCGCCATCCTCAGTGCGTTGGGCGTAACAATGGCCTATGTGATGATTGGTGCAGCTTGGCTAATCATGAAAACGGAAGGAGAGCTTCAAGCCAATGCCATCCAATGGGCCAAATGGGCAGGACGAATTTGCTTTGTTGGCATCATTGCCGTTTGTACTGTTAATCCGTTTATAAACGAGTACGTTTTCGAGCGTTGGTTTAATCCACCTTGGATGTATTTATATCTGATGATCCCCTTTCTAAGCTTTTCGCTGGTATTCTTACACGATAGAGTAGTTGCACGTTTACCATTAGAGAATGACAGGGGCAGCTGGTTGCCCTTCTTAATCACAATTGTTGTCTTTATATGTTGTTTTAGTGGTTTGGCATTAAGTTTTTACCCCTATATCGTTTTAGGGCAAGTCACTATTTGGGAAGCAGCAAGCGCACCTGAATCCCTTATGTTTATTTTGTGGGGCGCCATCGTGGTGATCCCGTGTATTGCCGCCTACACCTTTTTCTCCTATCGGGTTTTTTGGGGAAAGGTGACAGATTTACACTACTATTAAGGCCACCCACTAGCGCCTGACACCTTGCCAGGCGCTACGCATACGTATTCACTTTATTCCTCTAGATGAGCCACTAAAATAGAGCCATACTTCTCTATTTTTGGGCCATTTATGCACACACTACCTTTGTCTTCGTATTTGCCAAATGTGAGCACGCTCGCATATGGTTGTATGGGCCTCGGCGGCAACTGGGATAGGTCTGCCATCACTGATGAGCATATCAAGCAAGGCCACGCAGTTATTGACTGCGCCTTAGACAACGGCATAAATCTGTTTGATCATGCTGACATTTATACATTGGGCAAGGCGGAACAAGTGTTTGGTAACATATTGGCAGCCAGACCCAGTCTGCGTGAGAGCCTTTTTTTGCAGTCAAAATGCGGAATTCGCTTTGATGATGATAAAGGACCGAAACGCTATGATTTATCTAAAGATTGGATCATTTACAGCGTCGAGCAAAGTCTAAAGCGCTTACATACTGACTATTTGGATATATTGCTATTACATCGCCCTGATCCATTAATGCAGCCCGACGAAATCGCAGAAGCATTCGAGGCACTGCACAGTGCAGGCAAAGCTAAGCATCTCGGTGTATCTAATATGAATAGTGCACAAATTCAATATTTGCAGCGAGCGATTGATGCCCCTATTGTCGCTAACCAAATTGAAATCAGCCTACATCAACGGCAATGGCTTGAAGACGGCGTAATGGTGGGCAACCCCGCAGGTAAAGATCTTAATTTCAGCTCAGGCACGCTTGAATACTGTCAAATGCACAACGTGCAAGTTCAATCATGGGGAAGTCTCGCTCAGGGTCTATTCACAGGCAAGCACGTTGCAGATGAATCTGAATCTGTTCAACAAACAGCAAAATACGTTGCCCAGCTGGCGGCAGAATATCAAACCTCTCCGGAGGCCATTGTATTAGCCTTTTTGTTAAGACACCCATCGAAGATTCAGCCTGTATTAGGCACAACAAATCTGGCTAGAATTAAAGCATGCGTTGCTGCTACATCCGTTAATTTAACACGAGAGCACTGGTATAGATTGTTTGAAACCGCCAGAGGCGAAGCACTGCCCTAAACATGTAGACACCCATAGCCAACTCGAATAACCGACAACCTCAAAAATGAACATGGACACCCACACAATGACAATAAAAAACCTGATACGGATACCCAACCAAAAAGTGGGTGTCCGATTTGTTTCACGACTAACGTCTCTCACAGCATTAAGCGCATCGCTCGCAGCTGCTCTGATGCTAGGCGGATGCTCGTCGCCAGATACGTCGCACAGTTCAGAATCAGAGAAAGACACCCTTACCTATCTGCACCGCGATCTCAGAGATGAAAATTTTTATTTTGTTATGCCTGACAGGTTTAATAATGGCAATCCTGACAACGATCTCGGTTCAAAAACCCATGCTATATCCCAAGGCGGGCTTGATGTGACATCCAAATGGGCTTTTCATGGTGGAGACATGCAGGGCTTAGAAGAAAAACTAGATTACCTCAAAGGAATGGGTATCACCGCGATTTGGATGACCCCAATCTTACGTAATCAAGCAGTGCAAGAAGGCGGCTTTGGACACCACGGCTATTGGATTGTCGACTTCACTGAAATCGACCCTCACTTTGGTACCAACGACGACTTAAAATCTCTTATTCATGCTGCACACAAAAAAGACATTAAAATCTTTTTTGATATCATCACCAACCACACTGCCGACATTATTCGCTATCAAGAATGCCACAACAGCGACGGTACGTTTAAAGGTGAGCACACTTGCCCATATAAATCGATGCAAGACGTAGCAAATGGCGATACTTACACGCCATTTATTCCTGATCACCTCAAAGAGGTAAAACATCCTGCTTGGCTTAACGATCCGAAATATTACAACAACCAAGGCGACAGCTTCTGGCAAGGTGAAAGCGCCATTAATGGTGATTTTGCTGGCCTTGATGACTTAAATACGCGGGATCCCAACGTTGTTTCGGGCATGGTCGAGATTTATCAGAACCTGATCACCGAATTCAAACCCGACGGGTTCAGAATTGATACCGTTAAACATGTAGATATGAGCTTTTGGAAAGACTTTGCGCCCAAAATTGTCGAGCATGCTCAGGCGCAAGGCATTCCTAATTTTCATATTTTTGGTGAAGTGTATGACGGGAATGCAGAAGTATTGAGTAGCTTTACAACCGAAGGTACGCTTCCCTCCGTGCTGGACTTTGGCTTTCAACATGCCGCAGCAGAGGTATTTTATCGCGGTAGCTCTACTGATGTCATCGCTAAGCTGATTAACAACGACGATTTTTACAGTGACGCTGATAGCAACGCAGATCTATTAATGAACTTTTTGGGAAATCACGACATGGGGCGGCCAGGATTATTTATCAACCGCGCAACACCTGATGCCTCTGAAGACGAAAAGCTCAAACGTAGTGTTGTATCTCATGGCTTTATGTACTTCTCCCGCGGCATTCCCGTTGTGTACTATGGAGATGAACAAGGGTTTACGGGTGATGCTCATGACGTAGATGCTCGTGAAGACATGTTCCCCTCTCACGTTGCCAGTTACAACGACAACAATTTACTCGGCACTTCAGCCACCACCGCTGATAATAACTTTGACACCACACATCCGCTTTATACCTCGCTTGCTTACTTTGCTCACATACGTGCATCTCAACCTGCTCTAAGGCGCGGTGTAATGGTAAATCGTAACGTTACCAACAACTCTGACGTATTTGCGTTTTCTCGAATTGACGAAGATGAGCAAAAAGAGGTGCTTGCTGTATTTAATCCGACAACAGCACAGCAAACCGCGCAACTTACTGCTTATGCAGCAGGATATGAGCAACTATCAGGCGAAGGGGACGTGAATCATACAGAGTCAGTCTTGCTTGTTAGTCTGCCGCCGTTGTCTTATTCGTTACTCAAAGCCACAGACAAAGCCCCTATCATTACTGACTTATCTGTAAAGATGGGGAAGGTTGAAGAGACAGCATCAAGGGTGATACTGCCTTTCACAGTGCCATCTAAAGTAACCGATACACCGAGCATTTTGCGTCTTGAATTGTTTGCTGGCGATAATATAGATGCCGCACCATTGGTCACTGATTACCACACGCCATACCAGGCGATTCTCAGTAAAGCACAGTACCGCGCGCTTAAGGGGAAACGTATCACGGTAAAAGCAACCAACGGCGAAGGAGCCAGTCAACTACATACATTTACTCTGTAAGTGTTTGCAAGATCCCATTAAAAAGGAGCGATAAACGCTCCTTTCTTGTATTAAAGATTATTTTATAAAACTAGAAGACCAAATCTATCCCCATCGTCACTAACTTATTGCTAACGTCAGAAGGCATGCCTTCAAGCTTATCGTACTCTTGATTGGTGTAATCAATGGTGAAACTTGCCGCAGGATGGAAATTCCAACGGAAGGTCACGTTATGGGTGCTGTTTTCACTTTCTTGTATAAACACACAATTTCTGAAAAATGATGCGGCAGTAGCACCACACACGGGCACAGAAGGTGGATTAGGGTTCGGTATCGCAGCCGGAATACTATCAGCGACGTCGTAGTCATTATTCCTTTCATTCTCAGAGTAAGTATAACTAATCATCATCTCGCCAAAACGACGCCCCACCATAGCGTAGTAGGCACTGGTGTCTTCTCCAAAACTTCCTCGAATACCATAATTAACATACTCTGTATTGACCACCCAGTCTTCGTAATCAATAAAGAAACCGATATTTCCGAAGTACCCATGATCATCTTTAGTTTGAATATCATTAAATATGTCTAAACGATTGAAAGACGCAAAAAAGGGTTCAAATGCATCAATGGACGTCGCGAGAGTCATGTCTGCCGTAGAGTATCCTAACCGGAAAGAAAACCAATCTCTCGTGACATTAATACTGGCCCCCATTAAATCTTCTGCTTCTGTGGGTAAAATAAATCCATTAAATTCTATATCTTCGTCAATCACGCCATAAATAGCTTGAAGCTCAACATCCCAATAACCAAAGTTGGTATTGTAGTTGGCTCTGAATCCTTCCATATTGTTAAAGTTGATACCGTATACATCACGGGGTGTGCGCGCCCACGGAAATGCATAACCCACATCAAGGTATTCAGAGTATTTGAAAAATGGTATACGCAAACGCCCCGCAGACACGCTGAGTTGATCGTTTACGGCATACGTAAGGTAAGCCCATTCAAACTCTGCATCATAATCATCCGCGCCTCTGGCAACAATTTGCGCAGTCGCGGTCAATCCATCCATAAGATCGGCAGTAGCTTGAAGGCCAAAAAGTGAATTCGGCTTTGACGAAATATCATCATCGTATCCATACAGCGTTTCATCATCATCGGTTGTTATACCCAGATAGAACGAGCCAAAACCGTTGAATCGAATCTCGGCTAAAGCACTGGGTGCGCTAAGCAGCGAACACACTGCAATAGGCAGAAGATAAGTTTTTTTCATTGAATGTGTCCCATGAATGTTTTCGTTATTAAAATAAGCGTAGACAGTTAAACGAAAAGCGCCAGAAAATTTCAATGATTCAGGGTCTTACTCGTATGAGTAGCGCAATGTTGAGGGTTGGTTTCTCTTTCTACCACTGTGTAAATTGTTCTGCCCTACCAACTCCTAGTGTTGAATATCCGTATTACCGTCATCTAAAATGCAGATTGGACAAACGGTACACCATAAATTGAAGGACGAACCCGTGTTTGAACGCATTCATCACGTGGCAATTATTTGCTCTAACTATCCGCGAAGTAAGCATTTTTATACTGAAGTTTTAGGATTGCGTGTAATAGCTGAAACCTACAGAGAAACTAGGCAGTCCTATAAGCTCGACTTACAATTACCCGATGGTAGCCAAATCGAGCTTTTTTCCTTTCCTGACGCACCGCCTCGCCCAAGTTATCCTGAAGCTCAAGGCTTGAGACATTTGGCATTTGCAGTTAAGGATGTTGAACACGCTAAATCTCACTTAGAGCAACAAGGAATAACGGTGGAGCCTGTTCGCGTTGATGAATTAACACAAAAGGCATTTACGTTTTTTAGTGACCCGGATGGCCTCCCTCTAGAGATTTACCAATGCTGACTGCGCCAGTGCAAACCCGCCGTATAAGCCTGCGTCTTGCTCAAAGTAAGGCGAGCAAATAATATCTGATATATGTTGATGAGAAGGGAGCGAAATATACTTCGCCAAAGACGAGTCTGTTGCAGCCTGAACACGTTCTAATAAACCTGTTTTTGCCATGACGCCGCCTCCCATCAGTATCTTTTGCGGGCTCAACGTCATCATCAAGTTATGGCAAAGTTGAGATAAGACACCCACTTCAATTTGCCACGCTTTATGCTCTATCGGCAGAGTTTCAGCAGGTTGCTGCCAAATATGGTTTAACGCGAATCCTGACGCTAAGCCTTCAACACAATTTCCATGAAACGGACACACGCCCTCCACGTCTGGTGGCGCATCAACCAGCATGTGACCAATTTCAGGGTGCACCAAACCATGTAGCGGCTTACCATTAATAATGATGCCGCCGCCCACACCTGTCCCAATCGTCAAATAGACTGCTACATCAGTGTGTTGCGCAGCGCCCCATTGATATTCAGCCAACGCCGCCCCATTCACATCAGTATCAATACGTATTGGACACCCACACTGTTGCTTAAAAAAATCTAACAACGGTGTATGGCTCCAATCAGGCTTTGGCGTGCGCGTAATATACCCATACTCCGAAGATTTTGGGTCGAGATCCAAGGGGCCAAAGCTCGCAATACCAAGTGCTGCAAGCGGGTAGTCATGCTTGTAAGTTTGAAAGAACGCCGCTGCCTGATGCAACGTTGTCTGTGGGTGTGTGGTCGGTATTCGGCAAGCGGCCAGTATTTCGCGCGCGTCATTAAATATGGCACAATTAAACTTTGTCCCACCCGCCTCAATTGCCCCAAAATATTGCATCATATTTTCTCCTGTCCGCCATATTCCTGCGCCTCAATAACAGCGAGCCTACGAGCAGTCGGATTTACTATGAAATTATAAACCAGTCCAAGACTCAATATCGTTGCAAAGAATGCAGCGACAATAAAACCGTATTTGGCATCGCCACCAAAAAAGTCACTTACGATACCCATAATGAGAGGGCCAGCCGCTGCACCTGCTGCGGTAAAAAATAAAATAACGCCAGCAACCGTTCCATGCTCATGCTTTGGAAAACAACTGATTCCTTTAGAGTTAAACGTTGGATAGATCACCGACATAAAAATGCCCGATAAGGGAAACAAGTAGAGTGCTACCTGCTTTCCCCCCAGCAGCCCGCCCACAAAGCAAAGCACAATGGCAATACTGAATAACATCAACACGAGTGCCCAATTGAAACGGTGCATCATCCAAATACCTACAAATCGGCCTAATGCACGCAAAATAAAAAAGGCGGTGACGGAATAAATAGCAAGGGTTCGTGAAACACCCTCTGTGTAGCAGTGATATACGGCATTAACACTAGATGCATCACATAGCAGATAACTAGGCATCCAGACATAAATCGCACTTTCAGCGGCAACATACAAAAACGCACCAACCGAAAAGCCCATCGCATATGGATTTTTTAATAGTGCAAAGCTAGAAGTGCTCGAGATGCGCTTCGTTACCTTTGCATCTACCTGATGCGTGGGATAGTCAATCAGCAATGCAATTACAATCAGTAGCGTACATAATCCACCAGCCAACACGTAAAGCCATTGCCAATCAACACCCTGAGTTATTAAGTAAGCGACAATGAGAGGACCAATAATCGCGCCCACACCAAAAAATGCTTCTGCTCCATTCATGGTAGATGTATGGTGTTTGGTAGAGGTCGAAATATCACCAATCAACGCAAGGGCGCCTGTTTTAAATATTCCAACTGCCATGCCAGAAAGGGTCATCAATGAAAGCAACGTGACGAAAACGTGGTCGAAAATAAACCCATAGCATGCACTTGCGAACACAAACAAACCAAAAATAATGGTTTTCTTTCGTCCCCACTTGTCGGCCAAAAAGCCCAAAAACAGACCAGAAAGGGCGATTCCAAGCATTGGAAAAGAATGCATCAAACTTGCCTGAGTATTGGTAACGTCAAATTCCCGCTTCACTTCTTTGATGATTTCGCCCACAGAATCAGACGTCATCGCAAACATCATAAACATCAAATAAGTGAGCCATCGAATCACAACAATATTCCGGCTCTGCTGCATGTGTGTCATAACTTCAACTCTTTACTACGTATCACCCAACACCATGTTGAGCGACAACACTGACCTGCACCCTCAACACTTAAAAGGTATATTTCATTGCAATCGACGATGTGCGTCCATTCAATGGCCTAGCACGAATAATATCGCCAATCTGTGCGCTTCCCTCTTCAGACTCAGTAATCACAAACTCGTCTGTGGCATTGTTCACATTAACCGAAACAGAAAATGCATCACTAACAAACCAAGTAGCAAAAAGATTGACAATACTGTAGCCATCTTGCTTGAGCGCATTACTGTCTTGGACGTAGAAATCTGTTGAGCCTTGAATAGATGCGCCAACTAACCAATCATCATTTTCATATTGTGGAATCAGGGTATAAATCACATCTGCCTGACGCCTTGGCGTTTTGCCTACAAGCGCAGGATTAAATTTATCGTCGCTGATTTCTGCATCTGTCCACGTGAGGTTACCGGAAATCGAAAAGCCAGCTCCGAAGCTATAATTTCCCTCTAACTCTAGCCCCGTTGCTTCGTACTCACGAATAAAGGTTAAGCCGCTGGTCACCTCAGCTTGGGTGTCTTGTGTCACTGTATCGAACAGCGTGGCATTGATTTGATAATCCTTTGATGCGTATTTGACACCCACCTCAAGTTGCTCAGTTTCATCAAACCCTGTTGTGGTCGATGTAAGGCTACCATCACTGTTGAGCGTACCTGCGATTTGCAGTAGTCGGTCGGCGATCGCTCTGCCACCTTCACTATACCGTCCAAAAAGGGTCAAACTATCGCTATACAAATACGAGCCACCCACAGAAAAAGCCGTATTACTCGCCTCATAATTTACAATTTGTGTACTCGCTCCGGCTTGATTCAAATTGATGACACCTCCACCAAACCCAAACCCATTTGATGCAGAAGCATCTTCCGAGTTACCTGAAATCACGCCATCGCCGTTTAAGTCAACGTCTGTTGTACCGCCGCAACATCGACTAAGCAATTCGCCGTTAGCATCCACCGTATCTCGACGCGCGCTCACATCAAATAACCAGTTGTCACCCACTTCAAAGCCTATATTGATATAAGGCGCGGTGGTGGTGTAGTTCAAATCCCAATTCCACGAAAGAAAACTGGGCACCCACAAACCGTTGTTTACGAGTGCTTCGCCATTGGCATCTTCTATATGTAAATACTGAGAGTCAGTGCCATCTACTGTTTGAATAAAGGTTTGCCAGCTCTGCCAACTGGTCGCGATATCTTGCTTGGAATAGTAGTAACCCAGCGTCACCGATACGCCATTGTCAAACTCCTTGCGTAGATTCAAATCGTTGATCATGTTCCCCAAGTCATTGAATTTCGTATCAAACAGAAGGTTTAAGAACGCTAAACCCGAATAAGTGTCTCCCGCATTAGTGCCGTTGGCTAAGGTAACCGACGTCGTTGCACAATTAAATGGATTACCATTGCCATCAAGCGCTGACTCGCAGATTGCCGCCGCCATATTGTCTGCTGATTGTGGTCCATAATCGCCAAAGGTATCGGTAAATGGAGAGATAAACCCACCACTGATGTCAGACACACGGAACCGGTTCACTAAAAAGACATCTCGTGCCACTTCCAAATCAGCCTCAAATCCAAACGAGGTGACATTAGACTCAATACCATCCGTGAGATCACGATTTTGCGGATTACCATAAGCATCAAAACCGCTAATGTTTGTGGTAAACGCCGAGTGCAACGTTTCACTGCTTGCGTCAAAGTTAGCCACTGGGCCATATTCCCCATTGCCTTTAACTCGCACAGGTGCGGGTAAATAAGTGGTTACTTTGTCATCCAAGTGTTTAACATGGAAACGCAAGTGCCCGGCGTCTAGCACTTTGGTAATGTTGAACTTAACTTGCCCTCCCTGATCACCATTGAAACCTGTATCTCGAGGCCCTTCTCCACCGCGCGCAAACCCACCGATATGGAAGTAGAGATCCCGATTGATTTCACCGCCATAGGCAAAATCCAACCGAAACTCGTCATAATCCAAACCATAAGAGACACCCACTGCACCGCCTTCTATCTCACCCGTTTGGCTAATTAAGTTAATCACCCCGCCTGGTGAATTACTTGCAAACGTTGACGCTGAGCCGCCACGCAGAGATTCAATCAATTTCACCGACCAATCGTATCTGAGGAAGTTGTCAGTATTACCAAAGTTGATATCGCCATATTCAAGTACGGGAAGCCCATCCTCATGTATTTGCATAAATTTAGAGCCTCCGGTTGCTAACGGAATACCCCGAATAGTGATATTGGCATTGCCGCCCCCTCCGGAAGACTCAGCACGAATGCCTGGTAACGCCCTGAATACTTCAGCGGTAGAGCGAGGAGCCAATTTCATAATCCCCTCTTCATCAAACGAACTTACAGACACTGATGCTTCTTGCATCGTAGCGCCAGATGGACTCGCCGTGACAACAATTTTTTCCCAATAAGGCGCTTCATTTTTTGTGGCATCTTCTTGTTGAATGCTTCCATCGGCATTTTGGGCCAATGGACTTAGATACTCAGGTGCATAACCGCTTCCGCAAAGGGCAACCGCGATGGCAAGGGCTGTTTTTTTTACGTGCATGTTCGTCTCCAGAAGGCGTAGTGTGTTTTTTCCAGACTTCTTATACCCCCACTTACTATCGGATACCCTTGAAAGCCTGTCTAATCAAACGACGGTGTTATCTCAAAACTCAATAAAGGGGCTACGCTTTAAACAGTATCTAGACCCTAATTAAGAATAGTTTGAAATCACAACTTAATCGTTTAAGATAACGCTAGCAAAATATTTAACACATGTAAACATATTGTTATTTTTTACTAAGGATGCTCTATTATTTTTAACTTAGGCATTCACAAATAAGACTTAAACGAGTAAGCGAGGGTGATAATGTGAGCACGAAATATGACAGCCAACGTGGCTTAGACAGGCTACTTAAAGAGATCGATATGTCTATGCTCACACCCTCTGATAAACGCGTATTTTTAGCGCGTTTAAGTGAACATTTTGAAGCTCTATTTTCACATTTCACACACGTTTATGGTTATCACTACGATTGCTACTATCACTTACGAGCATTACTGAACACACTGGCCAAAAACCTGTCGGAGCGCACAGAAAGTTTAAAAGCCTTAGACGCGTCGAGGCTCTCTAACCCGCATTGGTATGCACACCACAGTATGTTAGGAATGGCTTGTTATGTTGATTTATTCGCGGGCGACTTGCAGCGCCTAAAAGCACGTATTCCTTATCTGCAATCGCTTGGCGTGACCTATTTACACCTGATGCCCTTATACCGCTCGCCAGAGGGAGACAGTGATGGCGGTTATGCGGTATCTGACTATCGCCAAGTAGACCCAAAACTGGGAACGGTTTCTGATTTACAGTCGCTCGCCACTGAACTTCGAAATGCAGGCATTAGCCTGATTTTAGACTTTGTTTTCAACCATACCTCTGACGAACACGCTTGGGCAATGGCGGCTAAAGGTGGCGATAAAAATTTTCAGCATTACTATTACATGTTTGATGATAAGTCTATCCCGAATCAGTATGAGCCCCATTTACGGGAGATATTTCCTCAGGTCAGAAGGGGAAACTTCACCTTTGACTCCACATCTCGAAAATGGATTTGGACCACCTTCAATAATTTTCAGTGGGACTTAAATTACACCAACCCTGAAGTATTTACTGCGATTACAGACGAAATGCTATTCCTCGCCAATTTGGGCTGCGAAGGATTGCGATTAGATGCGCTGGCGTTTATTTGGAAAGAGATGGGGACGGATTGCGAAAACCAACCAAAGGCACACACCATAATTCAAGCCTTCAATCTGTGTTTAAAAATTGCGGCCCCTGCAGTGGTGTTCAAATCCGAAGCCATTGTGCATCCAGATGAAGTCGTAAAATACATTGATAAAGAAGAGTGTCAGTTGTCTTATAACCCTTTACTTATGGCACTGATTTGGAACAGTTTGGCAACTCGAAAGACCCGTTTATTAACCGCGTCGATGCAAAAAAGCTTCTCTATTTCACCCGATTGCGTTTGGGTTAATTATGTTAGGTGTCACGACGATATTGGCTGGACCTTTGATGACAATGTGGCTTGGCAATTAGGAATCAATCCACACGACCATAGACAATTTCTCAACGCATACTACACCGGTCAATTTGAGGGTAGCTTTGCAAATGGCGTCGCGTTTGGCGAAAACCCAAACACTGGCGATTGCCGTGTGTGCGGTTCGCTTGCATCTTTGGTTGGCCTTGAAGATGCGTTGGCCGACAATAGTATTGAGAGAATAAAAACCGCCATAGATAGAATCATGCTAACTCACGCCATCATACTCAGCATTGGTGGCATCCCATTAATTTATTCAGGCGATGAAGTCGGTTTACTCAACGACTACGAGTATCGCACGCAACCAGATAAACAACATGATGATAGATGGGTACACCGAATTCCTTTGACAGATCAGGATATCGCCGCATCTCAAAAACAAGGAACCGTGCAGCAACAGATCTCTGCACGCCTCCAGCACTTAATCCAATTACGTAAAACTTATCCTGTGTTTGGCGCAGGCAATACCACAATCATAGGAACGGAAAACCAACATGTTTTTGTGTTTCTCAGACAATCTTCAGCTTCGGATAGCGTCAGCGTTAAATCACAAAATGATAATAATACTGATGAGACACCCACTCAGTTGCTCGCGCTATTTAACTTTACCGAGCATACACAACAGGTTGATGCAAAATACCTAGCTCAGCTAAAAGCTCCCCATTTATTCGACTTAGTGTCTGAAGAGCCGTTAAGCCACGAAACAACGATTACGTTAGCGCCTTATCAAATTAGGTGGATTGTGCCCAAGACACCCACTTTTTATAGCTGATATTGTGGCTGACATTGAGACACCCAATCAGGGTGTCTCTAGTATCGCCTAAATTCACACTTGTATTTGGACACCCACTCACACCTGATTAAAAACACGTTCAAATCTTGTGCACATGTAAAGAAGATGAGACTGGTAAACTGCGACTTTGAATTAAACTTGTGCGCTTGCTCGTTGAATAAAGCGCGTTGGTAGTACTACCGAATCTGTTGACTCATCAAATAACATCCGAGCCGCAACTCTGCCCTTTTCTGCACTTTGCTGACATACTGTCGTCAAAGCAGGCTGCATTTGGCTAGCCGCCGGAATATCGTCAAATCCGAGCACACTGAGAGACTCAGGCACGCGAATATCTAGTTGAGTAGCAACCCGTAAAGCGGCAAGCGCAATCACATCACTCATACATAACAATACTCTGGGGCGAGGTGTCATTGTTAGGGCCTCTCTCGCCGCTTGCTCTGCTTTTTCAGGCGTATTCACAGGGATATGCCATATGCGATCGGGCGAAACATTACGATTCTGGTTTGCAGCTGCGTCAAGATAACCCTTAAGCCTTTGCCGTGAAATTTCCTGCGAGGAACATAAAATATCTTGCGACGTTAAGCGACATACTCGGTCAGACTCAATAATGCGCATCCCCAAAATACATATATTACCGTCCGTAGACTTAAGCACACTCTCTGCGGAAGTATATGCGGCTTGATAGTTATCTATGTTTACAGAACGAACAGCTTCCTGCTCAAAGTCAACTGCCACCACGGGCTTTCCAAGCCTGACAATCCGCTCAAAACAGGATGTATCTGGTGCACCATAGAAAATAAACCCGTCGGGAAGAGATTCAGCGGCACGCTGCGAGGCTGCCTCCCCCCTACTTGATAACAGAAGCATCTGTTTTTTGTTTTCCACCAGCACGTCTGCGATACCTTTAAGTAACTGGTTCGCCATAGGATCAGAGAAGTTATAACTCAAAGAGTCTGCAAGCACGACACCAATTACATCTGATTCGCCGCGTCTTAATGACCTTGCTGCATGGCTTGGACCATGATATCCAAGCGCAGCAGCCTCACTTAGAATGCGCGCTCTTAATGCTTCAGACAATTGATCAGGGCGATTGAACGCATTGGAAATTGTTGCGGTAGAGACGCCAAGTTGCCGAGCGACTTCTTTTAATGTGAGCTTT
Source organism: Fluctibacter corallii (assembly GCF_025751585.1). Lineage (GTDB taxonomy): Bacteria > Pseudomonadota > Gammaproteobacteria > Enterobacterales > Alteromonadaceae > Fluctibacter_A > Fluctibacter_A corallii. The sequence goes on along the minus strand of NZ_JAOWKX010000010.1, from coordinate 11,485 downwards.
TTTTGAGTATTCAAAACAACAGACTTCATATTAGGAATAAGTTGAAACTATCATAATTGATCACTAAAGTTGAAGCGTGTAGTTTTGATCCGCGGTCGAGGTTAGAACAATGATAGACATTTTTCATGCGTCTGATTTACTTTTACACCAATTGTCTCAAGCTAAACACGAGCGCGAATTCATCTCTCTTGCACAGTCCAACTTATCTTCATACACCTTGGCAACACGTGTAAAGCATTCTGAACTCGATATTGCGTTTGCTGCCACTGGAGGCCCGAGTTTTTGGGTCAATGCGAGTAACATGGCTATCGCATTCGCTCCTGAACCAAACCGATGTTCCACATTCGGAGATATACTCGTTGAACAAGGCACGGGTTACGTGAACCTTTCAACAGAAATAGGGTTTATTCCATTGGTAGACGCTGTTGAGCACCTGGGCACGCTAAAACAAAAAGCATTAAATTAGTGCGTACTTTGCATTTGCGTCAATGCCTTTAGCTTACCTTCGTATACCCTGCGCTCTTTAGGCAAATAGCTCAATGACATCGCTTTTTTTAGCGCTTTTCTCGCTGCCGCATACCTCTCTTGCTTAACATAACTTTTAGCTAAACCTAAGTATGTTTCATGTAGATAAGGACCGTTCTCCACAGCCTTTTGGTAATACCTTTCAGCCAGCCTAAATTTACCAGATATTAATTGTTTTTCCGCTAAATCTAACCATTGGTAAGGGTTATCATCATCAATAAACTCGGCGCTTTCAAGCAAGTTATCTCTTTCCACGTAACGCTTTTGCAACGAGAGAAGGAATGCGTAATTAGAAACTGTGCTGGCTGAACCACCTAAATCATTCAAAGCATATTTGTATGTATTTTCTGCGTACTCTGTCAGATCATTGATTCGATAGAAAACAGCTAAGGCGTTAAATGTTTCAACATTTTCAGGGGCTAGCTTGAAAGCAGCCCATAAACTCCAAAATGCCTTTTCCATATCTCCTTTCTCTAGCGCTTCTGCAGCAATATTTTGATAAAACATTGCAAATACCTCTTCCGAGGACACTTTATCTCCCCGAACATTCCCTTGTCTCGGAAAATAATCAATGATTACAGAAGGACGCCGAATAACCACTTTCTTAGTTGTATCATTGGGCTGCTGAAACAACCGTGTTCTAACATGCGAGGATACCTCTGTGATCCTTTGCTTCCGATCATATACTGGGAGAGAGTTTACCTTTTCGAATTCCATATCAATACTTACCATCTCAGCCAAAGATTTAGTCAGAAGAGCAAGCGACATACAATTCCCTTGTCCTAAAGTCAGTGCATCCGCAGATATATATGTACTTTGATGATAATTAAAGCCGTCCAACAAAGAATCTAAATAATTTGCAATACGTTTATGTTCAGGTACCTGAGATTGCCCCAATGAATGAAAATACGATAAAAAGTGTGCTTGTTGCTCTTCAGTCAATGCCAGGACATCTTGTGGTTGTATCACCCTCGACTTCTCAAAAAGTTCATGTTTAAAGTAGCCACTGCCTAATTCAAATGCACTCGGTTGATTGACTATATTCACGGGTGTAAGCGATGTATTGTTTGTATTTGTACAGCCTGCCACAGATGCCAATGTTATTAAAAAAAGAAAGAAATATCTCATAATCCGTTACCAATATTGTTCGAGGGTTATATTCCCCGGAGAGCGCCGCAAATGTCGAGTCAGGCCCAGTTCTTTTAGCACATCCATGGCGTCTTTAATCATCTGAGGATTACCGCAAAGCATCACCTGAGAGGTTTCTTGATCGAGAGCAAGACCAGCAGCACCTGTAATTTTCTTCTGTTCAAGCAAAGCTGGAATTCGGCCATGAAGGGCAAAGTCTGTTTTTTCTCGGCTTATAATAGGAACAAAACTAAATCGACCTTTGTGCGCAGACTTCCAATCACGAATATCGTCTAAATACGCTAAATCATTTTCTTGCCTAACCGCATAAACCAACACAATATTTTCATACTCTTGCCAAACCTGACCAGAACGTAATATTGAAATAAATGGTCCGACTCCTGTTCCTGTTGCCATCATCCACAACGTTTTGCTTTTGGGAACTTCATCTAACGTTAAGTAGCCCGTGGCGGGCGACATAATCAGAATACTGTCGTTCGCTTCAAGTATATGCAATTTGGGTGACAGCAGACCATTTTCTACCGGAACTGCCAATATTTCCAATGTTCTGTCATCTGGGCTGTTAACCAGCGAATAGGCCCGAGAGAGTACTTTACCATCCTCTTGTAAAAGACCTAACTTAGTAAATTGACCTGCAATAAACTTGGGGAAATTAGGGCAGTCTACTTTGAGACTGAATAGATGCTCATTCCAATCAATTCTCTCAATCACTTTCGCTTCTAACCATTGCGCCATGATATCTCCCTCAACGCGCTAGCGTTTCACTCTTGAATGATGCAGTTCTATTTTGGAAATTCCACGCTATCATGTTCCCCTTACCCTGTGTAGATAATTTCATCGATAATGGGTATAAATCACGAATATAGGTTTATATAAACACGAGACTCAACATGGCATTTATTTCTCCAATTCTCATTACTGGTGCGGCCCAAAGACTAGGGCTTGCTGTGGCCATCGACCTTCATAAACAAGGTCATGAAGTCATCGTTACTTACCGTTCAGAAAAGCCTGGACTCGATGTGTTAGACAATTTGGGCGTAACGCTCATCCACGCTGATTTTGACGAACCCGATGGATGTGAAAAGCTCTGTCGCCGTATTCAAAGTGACTACGATGCATTACGAGCGGTAATCCATAATGCCTCAGCATGGGAACCTGAGTCATCAGAACTGTCACCTTCGTTAATAGATAGAATGATGAATATTCACGTGAAAGTGCCATACCATATTAATCTAGCACTTGCCCCACAACTTATTGCTCACAAAGGCAAGTGCGACATAATTCACTTCACCGACTATGTCGCGCAAACAGGAAGCAAAAAACACATAGCCTATGCCGCCAGCAAAGCAGCCCTTGAAAACATGACGCTGTCATTCGCACAACAATTTGCTCCTGAAATCAGTGTGAACAACATTGCGCCGGCGCTACTGATGTTCAACGAAGATGACAGTGAAGAATATAAAGAAAAAGCGCTCAAAAAGTCGCTACTTGGTTTTTGCCCCGGGGCCAATGAAGCCGTTAAAGCCGTTAATTACTTATTGGACACCCACTATATGACTGGTCAAACATTACACTTAAACGGTGGGCGGCATTTGAAGTGATGCAAACCTCCAAGACAGTAAAAAACTAAATGTGAACCAACTTGGAATAGTTTAGACACCCATATTTATCATTGCGGAAGACAAGCAAATTTAGCCTCTCTTTTTTAACGCGTTGTGGGTGTCCAATTTATGACCCCCTAACCTTTTGGCCTTTGCTTCCCGCAAAGAGGAAAGGCAACCACTAGATAGTTCTATCAAAGCGACTAAACTGTATTTTATTTGGGCGTAAATTTATGATTCGTTCATTAAGTAATAATGCTCGTGGCGTGTGGGATGTGATGCGACGTATTCACAATGCCAACAAACATCCGAACCGTTCAATTCAGGTTAGTCAACTTAGTAACACGGGCATGTCCTCTGACAATTGGAACGCTGGCTTGAAAGAATTGTTAGATCAGCAGCTGGTTGAGCACATAGATAACGGATATAAGGTAAACGACAGCGATTTAGAAAAGCTGAAACAATTGAACATAGACTAAATCGCGCAGCATAAACTACTCCTGTGCCTTTCGTACAAATTGATTAGCCAACACAACAGCCTGTTCAGGTGCGACATCAACTGTAATGCTGTTTCGGGAAGATTTAACATTGCCTGCATCAATGAGCGGAATCACCGTGTCTGTATCAGATTTTTTTAAGACTATACGTTGCTCAGACTTGCCTCGATTTGCGATCACCCAAACCCGTTGCCCTGCATGTTGGCGCATGTAGGCATAAATGCGAGCTTCATCATCCGCAATCAGCGGTATGATATTCCCCTTTGATAAGGCAAAGTAGCGATTACGGGCGCTGAGCAACTGCCTCACATGCTCACGAAGTTGAATAGTTGTATCAAACTGATTTCCTCGCTGCTTGCTTTCAGGCCATACCATCGAAGGTATCGAAGCTTCATCACTTTTATTTTGTGACAAAGCCAACTCATCACCAAAGAGTGTGACGGGTACTCCCTGATAAGTAAATAAGAGTGTGAGATACAATTTAGCTCGTTCAAGAACGCCATCAGAAGCTAAGATATTTGTGTCTTCGAAAGAGTCAACTGCCGAATCAAAGAGTCGAGGATAAGCAAAATCAAAGCTTCCTAGGTGCTGCGTTGCAGCGATTTCCTTACTCCATCTGCGACGGGACGTTAGAGTATGAGATTTAATTTCCGACGGGACTACAGTCGTATCAAAAGCAAAGTCCAATAACAATTTAGTAGTTAATACATCGGCCCCGGAAGCAGGGTGTGAATGAGTCACTCCATTTGCATCAAATAAATACAAGCTGCCAATTAAATTACTGAATGTCGAATGCCAAAGCTTAATATCTCCACAATCTACAATATCAACCTGCCACGCGTTAGCACCATTAGGATGTGTATCAGATTGCGTCCATTGCTTAAGTGCTTTGAAATCCAATCCATTTCGCGCTTCGAACTCCATCGCATTTAACGCAATCTTAAGCCCTAATTTGTGTGCTGTTTTGATAAGCGAGCGCAATGCCACGTCGGCACTCAATACAGTACCCGACTTTTCTTGCGGAAAATCTTTCAACAATAATAAATCTTGCTCAACGTTTTCACCCAAATAAGGATCGACATGAAACTGTTCGGGAGAATCCGATGTTTGAATAAACACACCGTCAAGATAGATAGCGTTAAAGCCTAAATACTTCAGATACGACAGCTTTAACTCAAGCCCTTTTAGCGTGCCACCATAGTTTCGATATAAGGTCTCTCGGTCAATAGCCACCTGCCCTTTATCCAAAGGATTCATCACACCCAATGCTTTTCTTCGATAAAAACGGTCTGGCACCAAGTAATACCAATTGGCCTTTTGTGCCCAATCTGGAACGAAAGCAATCTGCTCCTTTGCAACATTAGTTTTATTGTCACAGAACGAATCAGTCGCATGCGACACGGGGCTGACAATCCCCCCCCAAAGCGCGAATAACACTAACAGATACGTTCTACACATTGGCACCTTACTTCCGTGTTTAACAACCATGAACCATACTGACGACAACAGCGGTATTTCAGGCGTAATTTTGAATTTACATAAAATTTTTACCGTAAAATACCAGAATGAATGAAAATTCGGAATAATTTGTTTTAGACTATGCTCGCTTATTAGACTCATCGTCTCAAAAGATCGGTTCGTCAGCTTATGCGAAGCATTTTGATCTACTTATTTTAAAGTAAGCGACATACTCTACGGTTCGAATAATTTTATACATCACCTACTTTTCGCCAAGGAACGCCCGTGATAAAACTCGCCACCTCACTTCCTATTGTGGTCTCCATTCTCACTACATCGCTTAGTCATCCTTCTTTTGCAAACGATAATATGCTTGAAACCATCACGATTACCGCTTCACGCTCAGATAAACCACTGCATGATGTAAACCACAATATAAGTCTTATTGATGAACAGCTATTGTCACTGTTTAATCATGAACACATAAATCAAATAATGTTCAATACGCCAGGCGCTTGGATAAGTCGAGGCAATGGCCAAGAGCATCTCACAGCAATTCGATCTCCAGTCTTAACCGGCGCAGGTAGTTGTGGCGCATTCTATGTAGCACAGGATGGAATAAGCTTACGCGGACCAGCATTCTGCAATGCGAATCAGCTTTTTGATAGCCATAGTGAAGCAGCAAGGCGAATAGAGGTGATACGTGGAGCCAGTGGTGTAGAGTACGGTTCAAATGCTGTTCATGGAGTTATCAATATTTTATCTCCTTCTCCTTTAACCTCATCCTCTTCAAATATTGCAAATATCACGTTAGGTCCCGATGAGTTCGTAAAAGCAGCGTTATCACTCAAACACCTAAACGATAATTCTGCCACCCAATTGGACACCCACTTTTCAGAGGACAGTGGCTTTCAAGACAGCAGCGGATACGAACAACAAAAAATAAGTCTGATACACGAAAACACAAACGAAGACACCCACTTTAAATGGGTGCTATCGGCGACTAACTTAAATCAAGAGACGGCAGGATTTATTCAAGGTCCTCTTGCATATAAAGATGACGGGTTACAAACACAAAACCCAAATCCTGAGGCTTACCGAGACACCCAAAGCGCAAGACTTTACGGTATCATTACTCATTCATTGAATGAGACAATGCAATTTACCATTTCCCCTTATGTTCGCTGGACTGACATGCAGTTTCTTCAACATTATTTGCCGTGGAAAGCTACAGAAGAAAATAGCCAGCTTGGCGGGGGGGTGAAATCGACAATTACACTAAATAGTAATGCACTAAAAACAACGCTTGGGCTTGATATTGATGTCACTCAAGGCGCGCTTTTAGAGTTTCAGGATGAGCCTTTCTCACCTTCAATCCCTGTGGGTGTCCATTACGACTACGACGTTACCGTTCAACAGTATTCTCCTTTTTCGCTAGTCGAATATAGTTTAAGCGAGGCATTAACCATCAGTGGCGGTATTCGCTATGAATACATGTATTTTGATTATGAAAATAAAACCGACACGCTAAGTGCTTGTGAGCCAAGTGTAACAAGTTGTCGATTTTATCGCCCTGACGACCAAACTCGAAGTTTCAACAATTGGTCTTGGCAGATTGGGGGGCGCTATGTGGTTAGCGAATCGGTAATCGCTTTTACGCGAATCAATCAAGGCTACCGAGCCCCCCAAGCGACCGAACTATTCAGACTTCAAGCCGGACAGCAAAGTGCAGAGCTAAACAGTGAACGCATTAATGCATTTGAGGTGGGTGTCCGAGGTAAGCTAGCTGATATTGACTTCGAACTCACCAGTTTTGTAATGGAAAAATCTCACTTTATTTTTCAAGACACCCAACGCCAAAACATCAGTAATGGTGAAACCCGCCACCATGGTTTAGAACTTCACGCTTCACAAATGAGAGACAGTGGCACTTATTGGCGAGTGAACGGCACTTTGGCTAAGCATCGCTACGATAATAGCTTAATGCTAAGCCGTACCGTTATTAATGGAAATGAAATAGATACCGCGCCAGAGCACATTGCTAGTGTCGCTTTAGGGAAAAAATGGAAACATGGACACACCTTTGAACTTGAATGGCTACACATGGGAAACTACTATCTCAATCCTGAAAATACCGCGGAGTATGCGGGGCACAATGTATTCAACTTGAGAAGTACCTTGCGTATCGCGCCAGAGTTGAACCTACATTTGTCAGTATTAAATTTACTAGATAAAGACTACGCAGAGCGCGCTGATTTTGCTTTTGGTAATGAGCGCTATTTTGTGGGTGAACCACGAAGCCTATTTGTAGGTATACAGTGGCAATGGTAACCAACTATAATTCAACACATATTGGTTAATAATTTAATACTATGTCGAGTTTACATCGTTTACCTGCTGAATGGTTTCCACAAGAAGCCGTTTTGCTCGCCTGGCCAGATGAAAATACAGATTGGGCTCCATGGCTAATACAAGTAAGAAACACCTATTTGCAGCTCATTGATGCCATCAATAACGCTGGTGCGGGGGTCATTTTATTAACAAGGCCGTCACGGGTTGAAGAGGTAAAAGATACGTTAGGTACCCATCGAAACGTACTCATTGTACCCGCTGATTACAATGACACATGGTTGCGTGATTACGGCTTTCTCACTTGTCAATCTCAGAGCGGTGAGATGCTACCTATTGAGTTTACCTTCAATGGCTGGGGCAATAAGTTTGACGCATCCAAAGATAATGGTATTAACCGCAGTATTTTGAGCTCTCTGTGCCAACACGACTTGAAGACCTTTGCAGAGGTCGTCGAGGGGGGAGCGTTAGAAATTGACGACTCCGGAACATTGTTGTCTACTCGCTTTTGTCTAACAAACCCTGAGCGTAATGGCGAAATGTCATTAGATGCTTACAATGCATTGTTTAAACAAGCTTTGGGCGCTAAGAATATTATTATCTTAGAGAACGGGCACTTAGAAGGTGACGACACCGACGGCCACATTGATACTCTGGTGCGTTTCACGCCTTCAAATGGAGTGGTCATTCAGAGCTGTTTTAATCGCTCGTCAGACAGCCACTTCCAAGGCCTAAATGCACTCGTAGAAGAAGTCCGCGACGCATTGCCCAATCATGATATTTTTGAATTGCCATTGCCTTACATAATGAATCAGGACGAAGAACGCCTCCCTGCTTCATATGCAAATTACTTGATTACTAATCAACATGTGTTAGTACCTATTTATCAACAACCAGAAGATGAAGAGGCATTGTCAGTTATAAAAGCAGCATATCCCGATTTTTCAGTGGTCGCAATCGATGGTCTACCGTTAGTACAACAGTTCGGTAGTGTGCATTGCATTAGCATGCAAATTCCGAAAGGCACTTTGAAGGCCGAGGTGCTAGACGATATTTCAAAAGGGGTGTCAGTATATGACAACAACTAAATTAAAAGTAGGCTTGGTTCAACAAGCGATCAATGACAACAATAAAGAAAAGAACTGGCAAAAAAGTGCCGACAAAGTCGGTGAATTAGCGGCAAATGGCTGCAAACTCGTCATGTTGCAAGAGCTTCACAGCACATTGTATTTTTGCCAGCAAGAAAATACCGACTTCTTTGATTTAGCTGAACCGATCCCAGGTCCTGCGACAGAATATTTCGCCGCAATTGCTGAAAAGCATAACATCGTATTAATTACATCGTTGTTCGAAAAACGAGGTTCTGGCTTATATCACAACACTGCCGTAGTCTTTGATTGTGATAAAGGAATGGTTGGCAAATACCGAAAGATGCATATTCCTGATGATCCTGGGTTTTACGAAAAGTTCTACTTTACACCGGGCGATCTTGGTTTTACGCCTATCGATACTAGCGTAGGCCGTCTTGGAGTATTGGTTTGTTGGGATCAATGGTATCCTGAAGCAGCGAGAATGATGGCCATGGCTGGTGCCGACATGTTGTTTTACCCGACGGCAATTGGCTGGGATAAAAACGACTCAGAAGAAGAGCAGAAGCGCCAATTTGATGCTTGGCAGACTATTCAACGCTCTCACGCTGTTGCCAACTCCGTACCAGTCATTGTTGCTAACCGGACTGGCTTTGAAGCGTCACCAATGGCAGATGACCCTGGAATTCAATTTTGGGGACAAAGTTTTATAACTGGCCCTCAGGGCGAGATTCTTGCTCAAGCAGGCGTTGATGAGGAAACCACCCTCATGGTCGAGCTAGACTTAGCTCGAACCGAGCAGATAAAGCGTATTTGGCCTTACTTTAGAGATCGCCGGATTGATGAATATGGCGATCTTACAAAGCGCTGGCGTGATTAGGCATTCGTTAAACATATGGCGCAATCACCGAGTGACAACGTGTTTTGCGCCCTTTAATAGCTTGTCTTTATCAATTTTCCCTGGCACCTCAACTCCTTTTCGAGCCAATGGTCTAGATTCAATACTATGACGCCAACGGTTTAAATTAGGCATATCATCAATAGACACCCCTGACCATCCATATGTACGCACCCAGCACCAATTGGCCATATCGGCAATAGAGTAATCATCAACTAAATATTCGTGATCGTTAAGGTGGGTGTCTAACACCTTGAGTAAACGAGAGACTTCATTTTGATAGCGATCGATCGCAGGTTGGATTTTCTCCGGGAAATATCGATAAAACACGTTAGCTTGCCCCATCATTGGACCCACTCCCGCCATTTGAAACATTAACCATTGCATTACTTTACTGCGTTTTTTCGTGCATGTTGGCAAAAATTTTCCAGACATTTCTGCGAGATATAACATGATTGCTCCAGACTCAAAAACAACAAAATCACCGTTGTTTTTATCAACAATAACTGGAATACGACCGTTTGGATTAAGTGATAAAAACATATCAGTTTTTTGCTCACCTTCCATTAAATTCACTGGTTTAACTACATATTCTAATTGCATTTCCTCTAAAGCAACCGAAGCCTTCCATCCATTGGGTGTCGCGGCAGTATACAACTCAATCATGGCTATGCCTTTGCACTCGGGCGGGACGACATAGTGGCATGCCAACGCTGCAAATTGGGCATACCTTCATTTAATCGGACATCCACCACACGGCCAAAATCAATGGCGCAAAGTGCTGTGATATCAACGATTGTGACGTTTTCCCCCATAATATAAGTTCTGCCATCAAGACGTTTTTCAAGTAGAGAAAGATACTTCTTTGCATTAGTTCGACAATCTTCACCAAAGTCAGGAAAAGGAGTCATGCGATCTTTAAAATAGCCAGTGGTGTGCTGAAAACACAATCCAATTTGATTAAATAAACCCATTTCCACTTGGCGTTGCCACATGGCAACAAGCCCTTGCTCCTTGGGAGACTCCCCCATCAAATAAGGCTCAGGTTGAATCGCCTCAAAATAACGACAAATCGCGTCAGACTCAGCGATACAAATACCATCATCAAGTTCAAGAACAGGCACTTTGCCCAATGGATTTTTCTCTCGCATCTCAGCAGTTCTGTTCTCACCTTTTTGGATGTCTACTTGGACATATTCAACGGAGATATTTTTTTCAGCTAGAAAGATTCGAACTCGTCTGGGAGTGGGTGCAGTGTGGGTGTCATATATTTTCATATCGCTACTTTTATTGATGCAGATTCAATTCATCAAGACTAAGAGAACAAATACTTGATAATCAAATCACCGATAATGTTTTACATCAATAAACTGTACTGATTGGCCAAGGTTATTGATGCAGTTAACCCCACAGGTAACGCTCTCTCATACCATTTTAATAACGGCGGAAAGCTCTAATACCATACTGATGATGAATTTTTCGTTAAATTGATGGTATTTCAACCAGCTTTATCTTGGTAGGGGTTTAAATTAGATAATTGATTAGGTTGCAGACCATAGGTTACTTTGCCATGATCGATGCATAATTCTGATGCATCGAAAACTTGTTTAATAAACTCGAGCTGTAACGTTTTATTTATTCCGAAGCTTTTAATTGCAGAGCAGGAAAGAAGCAGCAATTTTTCATATTCTTTTAGAGAAATTGACACTCCCTCCTCCTCAAAAACCGTATCCATATAGCCTTTAAAAGGTAATCGCTTAGTTTCTCGTGAACATAAACGTCGTTTTATACTTGTATAATCGGAGTTTTCAAGGGTACTTGCTATTCCAGCTCGAATGGGATTTAAATCTACATAGGCCATGCAAGCCAGTACAGCCCGCTCATTCAATAACGCTTGAGACTTAAATCTGCCCTCCCAAA